>CAVPHL010000022.1:0-118516 GCA_963704225.1 uncultured Actinomycetota bacterium | reverse complement strand
CCCAACGTTTCTCAACAGACGCTACGCCATACACACGCTGACGCTCAAACATCATCGGCGTTTGCTACACTAAAGGGTTGTACGAGGCGCCGAGGCGGCCGGGCCGTATATTGAGCTGACCCGGAGGGCAAAGCGATGTGCAGGAGAGTGCTGGCTGCGACGACGTTTGCGGTGCTGGCGTCGATAACATCGCTTGCCTGCGGTGCGACAACGGTCACGCGCCCGTTCAGAGGGATCACTCATTACGAGCGCTACGAGACATCACCGCGCGAGTTGGCCATTCACGTGGTCGAGATCGACCTGAACGCGCCCGGCATCAGTTTCGTGACCACGCCGTCCAACGGAGCCAAGCCCGGCGACACCACGCGGGCAGCGCACGACCGAGTTCGTGCAGCAGACCGGGCGCAAATTGCAATCAACGGGACCTTTTACACCTCCGCCGGGTCGGGCGTCGACGCCGGCGGCGGCACAGAATACTACGCGGACCTGACCTATTTCGCGTACGCCGCAGGCGTAGGCGTTTCCACGTGGTCGGGGACAGGCGATCCCCAGGAGCGCGGCATCAACGTCGACCAGAGCAACAACGCCACCTTTATCCGCCCCTACGCGATCAACCAGGCGAATTTTCAGTCGCGTCCAACGGGGGCGGTGCTCTACAACGGCATTGGGACGTACGACGGCATCCTGATCAACGACGTGATCACAGCGACGGACACGAACCTCCATCCGCGAACGGCGATGGGCCTCACGGGTGACAAGTCGAAGCTGTTCCTGATGACAGTGGACGGCCGCCAGACCGGGTGGTCGATGGGCATGACAACCGTCGAAGTGGCGCAGATGCTGCAGAGCGATTACGGGTGCAGCGACGCGATCAACCTGGACGGCGGGGGCTCGACGACGATGGTTTTCGCCGACCCGACGGTGCGCATCCTCAACCGCCCGTCCGATGGGACGGAGCGCCTGCACGGCAACAACTTCGGCGTCCTGGCGTCGCCGGTCCCCGAGCGCCAGCGCGCTGCTACTAATTCTTGCAGCCATCGCAGCATGTCTACGCTGGCGCGGTCTCGTCCAGTGAGTCCCAAAACTCATCGGCTCGTAAGACACGTCATCAACCCACTGTTTTTGAAACGATTAGGCGTTTCCAGGCCTGCCAAGCGCGTTCGGTCGCATCGACCGAAGCAAATCGTCCGGTCTCTTACACGCAACGTAGCCAGTCGGTCTTAACCGCGCCGCGGATCCCGACCCTTCTCCGCTCCCTCTGCGTTCTCCTGTGAAAAAAATTGACGCCGGCCAAAAATCATATTGAAATATGTACACTATTCGCTATGCTAACTCCACGCTGCATTCCAGCGTTCGCTCTTTGGAATCTCGGAAAGAAGCCGTCAGCTATTAGCTTTCAGCCATTAGCCAAAGGTCGTGCTGCGCTGCCCGTGCCGCGCTCATGCGGCCTGCGCGATGTTGCACTCGAATCTCGCAGAGAGGCACACACTAAACTTGTCCCCTTTGTCCCCTTCCGAGGATTTCGCATGGTCCCACTCTGAGCCTCCCAGCTCCCAGCCACCAGTGCCCCAGCCCCTGGCCCCCCGTCCCCAGCCCCGTATCATGGCTTCATGAACAACCGCGACGTGGCGGCGCTCTTCGACGAGATCGCCGACCTGCTCGAGTTCCAGAATGCCAACCCGTTCCGCGTGCGTGCGTATCGCAACGCGGCACGGCGAATCAACGATCTGGCCGAACCGCTGACGAAAATCGCCGCCGATCCGACGCGCGAATTGACTGATTTCGAAGGCATCGGCAAGGACCTGGCGCAAAAAATCGGCGAGGTTCTCGACACCGGCTCGATCGCGATGCTCGACGAACTGCGTTCGGCGATTCCCGGCGGCGTGCTGGCGATGGTCCGCATCCCCGGCATGGGCCCAAAGAAAGCGGCCGCGCTGCACAAGGAACTGGGCATCACGTCGCTCGATGCCCTGCGTGCGGCTTGCGAGGCCGACCAGGTGCAGGCGTTAAAAGGCTTCGGCAAGAAGGACGCAGGACAAAATCCTGGCCGGCATCGACACCGCGGCGAAGGCGCAAGAGCGGATGTACTGGGCCCACGCCGACGAAATCGTCCAAGAGCTGCTCGCCCACATGCGCCAGGTGAAAGGCATTCGGCAGATGGAAGTGGCTGGCAGCTACCGCCGCGGCCGGGAGACGATTGGCGATCTCGATTTGCTCGTCGACGCGGACGATCCGAACGACGTTATGAGCCAGCTCGCCCGGTTCGAGGAGCTGGCCACGGTGCTCGGCCGCGGCGACACGAAGATGTCGATCCGCCTTGGCCGCGGGCTGCAGATCGATCTGCGTGTGGTGCCCAGCAAGTCGTTCGGCGCGGCGCTGCAATACTTCACCGGCTCCAAGGACCATAACGTGGTGCTTCGCGGCATGGCAAAAGACCGCGGGCTGCGGATCAACGAATACGGCGTGTTTCGCGTGCCCGTAGCAGCAGGCGGCTCGCCTGCTGCGGACACAGGCGAGCCGCCTGTGTTTACGGACGTCAATTCGCCGAACTATCTGGCGGGCCGCACGGAGGAGGAAGTTTACGCGGCCATGGATTTGCCGTGGTTTCCGCCGGAAATCCGCGAGGCGCGGCAGGAGTTCGCCTGGGCGGCCGCCGGCGAACTGCCGCAAGCTCATCGAGCTGACTGATCTCGGTCGGCGACCTGCACATGCACACCACCGCCAGCGACGGCAAGGCGACGCTCGCGAGATGGTCGTGGCCGCCAATCAGCGCGGGCTCCAGTACATCGCGATCACCGACCATTCGCAACGCGTCTCAGCATGGCCCGCGGCCTCGATGCCGACGCGACTCCGCGCCCAGTGGGACGAAATCGATCGGCTCAACCGCGAGTTCGACGACTTGACGATCCTCAAGGGCATCGAGTGCGACATCCTCGAAGCCGGCGGCATGGATCTCCGGACGATGTGCTGGCCGAAGCCGACTGGGTCATCGCCAGCGTCCACTACGGACAGAAGCAATCGCGCGAGCAGATCACCGATCGGATCCTCGGCGCGCTCGAGAATCCGCACGTCGCGATCATCGCCCACCCGACCGGGCGGCTGATCGATCGCCGCGAACCGTACGCCGTCGATCTCGAAGCCGTGCTTGATCACAGCGGCGAGGCGCGGCAAGCTGCTGGAGCTCAACGCCAACCCGGCCCGTCTCGACCTGGACGACGTCCACTGCGCCGCCGCGAAGCGGCTCGGCATCCCGATCGTCATCAGCACCGACGCCCACAGCACCGAGCGGCCTCGACGTGATGCGCCACGGCGTGCAGCAAGCCCGCCGCGGCGGCCTGACGGCGTCCGACGTCGCCAACATGCGCCGTCGCGCGAGATTCAAAAAATGCTCGGCCGGAAGTAACGCGATGCCGCAGGCCAAATTGCACGGCGAGAAACGCCGGCACTGTTGGCTTAGTGTGTTGCTGAGCCAGGTTTTTTAGCCAAGTTTCACGGGTCTGGGCCGTGAAAAATAGCGAAAAACAGGGCTGTAAGGGTACAGATATTCCAGTAGCGGAAGATGTTGAAAGTGGCGATACTAGATTTTGTATGCGCCATGCGGAACTTCCAAAGCTTGATTATGTGCGGCAAGTGCTCGACAGCATTGTCGCACGAGGGGTGGATTGCGAACCGGGGTCGTTACCGTGGTTCGTGGTTCCGATTGTTTAGGGTGTAGGCTCGTTTCTACGTAGTGTTGCCTGGGGAACGTGGTTGCTCGATGTGTTTGTATTGCTTCCACATGGCGTTCCAGCGGTTGGATTTCACGTAGGTGCGTAGGCTGAGAATGTGGTGCCCGCCGTCGCGGGACCAGCGCATGCCGCTGCGGCAGAGGCGTGTTTTGACAACGCTCTTGCAAGCCGCTTCGACCGGCCCGCTGCCGATGGGCCAACCATTCTCGCGGAAGTCGGCATAATCCATGCGGTGTGCATTGCGGGCGAAGAACGTCTGCTCCGTGTCGAGCGCCGCGCGGCGAGACTTGGAGAGCTTGGCGGTACGCTGATGGTAGTCCAAGCAGCGCAACACCCGCTTGGCGGGCCGTTTTCTCCTTTGAGCTTCGCGCAGTACTTGTCGTACCAGTTTTGGGCCTGGGGGGAACCTTTGCCGAAAATCGCCTCCGCCGCTTTGGAGAGATGTTCGGCCGCGTGATGGTAGTCCACCAGTTTCTCGTAGTCGTCGTACAGCGGGGTGTCGTCAATATAGGTCCACAAACCGCGAGCACCATCGCACAACGCGATGCGGACCACGTCATCACTCAAACGAGATTCGGTTTCTTGCAGCTCCTGCTCGAACTTTGCCTTGAGCGTCGGTGCGCGATCCTCGCTCCATGCGGGCCGCATAACGGCTGGCCAGACGCTGGGGCGACATTTTTCCTGCGGGAACTTCGCCGTAGAAGCTGACGCTGCCAACCACCGCGTTCTTGTAAGAGGTCGGGGATAAGGTGTTTCTCGCGGCGTCCTCGTGGGGGCGTTCGTTCGGCCGCCCCTTCTTCTTGCCTGGTTCGGAAAGCAGCACGTTGACTCCGTCCAGGCTGGCACAGAGAACTGGCGCGTCTCTGCCGGGACCGGCTCTGCGATGCGAATCTCCGTGAGCACCTGATCCTCATGTTCTTCGAGCCACTGGCCCATCTGTTTTGCCATCCGCTTGATCGCCGTTGCCGAAGGCTGGAACAAGGAACACTTGGCCAGCAGCGACTCGGCTTCCTGGGGCGTGCCCAAGGCGACGGCATACAGCGCCGCATCACGCACCTCGACCGTGGCAAACTGATTTTCCATGCCCCAGGCGGCGTCGAGCGGAACATGGCATTGGCCGCCAGCGTCTGGCTGATAGACGCGGCGCGTCAGCCTGATCATCCCGCCCGGCGTGAGGAATTCCTTCTCACTGCCCAGTTTGTAGCGGTGGGTTTTCCCCTCCACTTCGATGGTCTCCGCGTCCGTTTCGGCCGTCGCCAACCAAGTCTGCAGGCCCTCGGCGCGCAGCCCGCCGACATCGCTTCCCCCAGCAGTCGGTTGAATTCTTCCGACGCTTCCGGCGTCACCGCACTTGCCAGCACTTCCTCCGCCTCCGATAAAACCGTCTTGATTTTTGTGAGGATCGCTTCCATGATCGTCGCTGACGACATTGGGGACTCCCTTCCGAGATGTCTGTAAGTAGAGTGCAAAAAACGACTTACAGCTTGGACGAAGGGAGCCCCCTTTCTCAAAGATCAATACGTAGAAACGAGCCAGCACCCGAAAAAAGCAACTCGGTCGCCGCCGCATCACCTGCCCGGACTTGCTGCACGAGGCCTGCGATATCGCCGGATGAACGAGTCGAGGGTGATGCCCCGGCGGTCTGTGACATGAACGATTCTGTCTTGGCCACAAATATTTTTCAACTGCGCAAATTCGTACCGCGCGGGGCATCTTATGTAATGGCGCATCATTCACGGCCGAAGACACCTCGCTCGTCAGGCTCCGCCATTGTGACGTGCCGTAATGCATTTCTGTGCATCCCCAGGCGATCCGTCAGTACCGAGTCGACGAACGTCGTGACAAGGCCGACCGCAAGCTGGCCCGCCGAGCAATCCGCCGAACGCCGCTGAGCATCCAGGCCCCCACCGCCTAACCGATATGGTGCTGGTGGGCGCTCACCTCGGCATAACCGTTCTCCCACGGTGCCCCCGGCTTCCAACCACAGCCGCCGGAGGGCGCCGGCCGCGGGGTGGAAGCCGCCACCGGAGGCCTGCCACCAGCGCTGCGCGGCGGCCAGGACCTCGCCCAGCTCGGCCGAGGGGGGGTCGAGCCGGCCGCTGCGCCAGCGGCACAGTTCGCTGTCCCGGTCATAGACGCTGAACAACCCCTGCAGCCGTTCCATCTCGGCCACCACGGCGCCCTCGGCAGCCGCGGCCACGGCCATCGCCTGCGCCACCGCGTCCCCGCCGGCGGTGACCCGCACCTCGACGTTCGTGCCCAGCAGCGGATGGTAGGTGCCACGGGAGGTGGCCAGGACGTCCGGGGCGCTCACCCGGGCCACCCTAGTCCGGCCGGTCGGCGCTCACACCGGGCGTTGACCGGACGCACAGTGCCCGCACAGGATCGGCTGCCAGCCTGTTGCCATGACGACGACTGCCACCCGGCCGGCCCGGCCCGCGCAGGACCATGACCGGCAGGGCCGGGGTCCCTGGGGCCTCGTGGCCCGCGCAACGGCTGTGCGGGCAGCGGGCTGGCTGGTGCTGGCGATGCCGGTGGTGATGTTCCTGGCCGAGGACGGGCTGGGCCGGTTCGCCAATCCGGGCGAGGCCGTGAACGCTCTCGGGATCATCGCCGGCCTGGTCGCCACCAGCGCCCTGCTGCTGATGCTGCTGCTCGCCGCCCGGATACCGGCCGTCGACCGCACCCTGGGCCAGCCCCTGGCGACCTCGCTGCACGCGCAGCTGGGCAATGCCGTGGTGCTCGGCCTCCTCGGCCACGCCGTGGCCGTGATCGCCGGCTACGCGATCATGGACGGGCTGTCGATCGTCGAGGAATTCTGCTGATGTGGGGCGAGGACGTCGACCTGATCCTCGCCGTCGCCGGCATCCTGCTCCTGGGGGTCGTGACCGTCTCCTCGATCGCCGCGGCCCGCCGGCGGTTGCCCTACGAGGCCTGGCACGTGATCCACCTGGCCAGCTACCTGGCGGTGGGCCTGTCGATCCCGCACATGTTCTCGATGAGCGGCCTGCTCGCCCAGGGCTCCTGGCAGCGCGTCTACTGGATCGCCCTGCTGGCCGCCACCGGGGCGGCCCTGCTGGTCTTCCGGTTCGCGGTTCCGCTCGTGGCCACCCTGCGGCACCGGGTCCGGGTGGAATCGGTGACTCCGGCCGGCCCGGGCACCTACCACGTCGAGTTCACCGTCGGCGACCTCGACCGGCTCGGGGTGCGCGCCGGGCAGTACCTGCACTGGCGGTTCCTCGCCCCCGGGTTGTGGTGGCACCAGCACCCGTTCTCGGTGTCGGCGGCCCCGGCCCGGGGCCGGTTGCGGATCACGGTCCGGGAGCTGGGCCCGGGGACGGTGGCCCTGCGCCAGGTCCGTCCCGGCACCCTGGTCGCGATCGAGGGCCCCTACGGGACGTTCACCGACGCCGCCCGCACGAGTGCGACGCTGACCCTGGTGGGGGCGGGCGCCGGCATCGCCCCCCTCCGGGCGATCCTCCAGGAGGCCCGCTTCGAGCCGGGAGCCGCGACCGTGGTGCTGCGCGGCTCCACCCCGGACGGTCTGGTGCTGGCCGACGAGGTGGCCGAACTGTGCCGCCGCCGCGGGGCCCGGCTGATCGAGCTGGTCGGCCACCGGGCCGGGGACCGCTGGGTGCCCGCCGACCAGCCGGAGCTCACCCTCGCCGACCTGGTGCCGGACGTGGCCTCCGGCGACCTCTACGTGTGCGGCCCGGACGGCTTCACCGGCAGTGTGCTCGCCGACGCGGCCGCCGCCGGCGTCCCGCCCTGGCGGGTGCACACCGAGGCGTTCAGCTTCGCGGCCTGACCGCTCACTCCGGGTCGAACGCCAGCTCGAAACCCCGCAACCAGTAACCCTCGATCAGGTTGTCCCAGCCCAGCGTCGGTTCACCGACGAGTCGCGGCCGGCGCGCCAGCAGGCGGGTCAGGAGCACGTCGGTCTCCAGCAGGGCCAGCGGCTGGCCCGGGCACTTGTGGGCGCCGTCGCCGAAGCTGAGCGCGGCCTGGTTCACCCCGGACGGCAGCGAACGGCCCGGACACAGGTCGAGCGGGTCGGCCCCGACGGCGTCGGGGTCGGTGTTGGCCGGCCGGACGCAGACGTCCACCAGGTCACCGGGACGAATCGTCCAGGACCGGCCGTCCTCGGCGACCTCGAGGTCGGACCGGGCGCGTCGGTACAGGTGACCCACGACCGGCTCGAGCCGGATCACCTCGTTCAGGATCGCGAACCGCTCCGCCTGGCCCGCGGCCAGGTAGCGCTCCCGCAGGGCGTCGTGCTGCAGCAGGTGCCAGCAGGCCATCTGGATGAACTCCCGGGTGGTCACCATGCCCGCCGTGCCGTAGGTGACGCACTCGACCAGGATGTCGGTGTTGGTGTAGCCCTCGGCGATCAGGTGGCTGATCACGTCGGTGCGCGGCCGGCGGCGCCGGGTCCGGATCGCCGGGCGGACGTCGGCCAGGTAGAACCGGACGATCGGCACCAGACCGTTCACCGCCGCGCGGGCCCACTGCGACGGCGTCCTGCCCAGGTCGGGCCTGGTGATGTCCAGGGGCGGCTGGTTGAAGAAGGTGACCAGGCGGCGGGCCATCTTCTGCACCGGCGAGTCGGTGAGGCCCACCACCTCCGCGGTCACCTCAACCGAATAGTTGAGGGCGAGCTCGTCGAGCGGGCAGCCCCCGGCCGCATCGGCCCGGGCCAGGAGGGCGTCCGCGCAGGCCTCCATCCGTCCGGTGTAGCGCTCGGCGACCACCGAGGGCGCGAAGAACCGGCCCACCTTGCTGCGCTGCTCGTCGTGCAGCGGACCGTCGGAGATCAGGATCGGGTGGTGCTTGAGCCGGCCCTTCGGGATCCACTCGGCGGTGAACCCGGCCTGGGTGGTGCGGTCACGGGCGCGCAGCACCTGACGGGCCACGGCCAGGGAGCGGATCCGCCACACGGTGCCATCCTGCTCGACCCGCGGCAGGTCGACCTCGCCAGGCTTCACGGCCCGGCGCCGGTTCGGCGCGTCGCCCATCACGTCCCTTCCGCTGGGGTGGCTCACAGGCTAGAGGACCCGCCCGGCCGGGGTCACCAGCCCAGGCTGCCGGGCCCGCCCTTGAACGGTCCGGTGAGGTCGGGGGTGACCCAGCCGCCGTAGAACCCGCCGGGCTGGGGCGTGACCGGTCGGCCGTCGACCAGGCAGGCGTCGACGGCGCCGGCGTAGACCGCAACCCGGTCACGCAGCGCCTCGAAGCCCGGCGCCGGGTGCGGGTAGTACCAGGCGGCCCGGGGGCGATCCGTCCGCCCCCGTGCAGGTCGAGGTAGCGCGCGGCCCCCTTCCACTCGCAGAAGCTGGAGCCGGCCGCCGGCACCAGCGCCCCGGGCGCGAAGGCCGCCCGCGGCAGGTACCAGGTCGGTGGGTGGCTCGTCTCCAGCACCTGCACCGCGTCGGCCGTGCGGCAGCAGACCACGTCGCCGAGCACGACCTCGACCAGCTTCCCGGTCGGGCGCACCGCGGGCGGCCGCGGGTAGTCCCAGACGGACTCCTGGCCGGGGCCGGTGGGATCGATGCGTTCGGGGCGTCCCATGCGGTCGAGGATGCCATACGGGGAAAGGCGCTGTCAGAGCAGCAGGGCCCCGGCCAGCCCGGCGCCGGCCACGACAACCCAGGCGGGGCACCGTCCCGCTGCCAGCGCGACGAAGCCCGCCACGGCAACCGCGAGGCTTTCCGGCCCGCGGACGCCGGAGGTGAACACCGGGGTGTACAGCGCGGCGGCGAGCAGGCCGACCACCGCGGCGTTGACCCCGGCGAGGGTGCGCCGCGCGCCCCGGGACCGGCGTAGCCCCTCCCAGAACGGCAGCACCCCGGCGACCAGCAGCGCACCGGGCAGGAACAGTGCCGCCAGCGCGACCACCGCGCCGACCGGACCGTTCGGCGGGGTGTCGGCGACGAACCCGAGGAACGCCGCGAAGCTGAACAACGGCCCGGGCACCGCCTGGGCCGCGCCGTACCCGGCCAGGAACACGTCGGCCGGGACCAGGCCCTGCTGCACGGTCGCGGCGTCCAGCAGGGGCAGGACCACATGGCCGCCCCCGAAGACGAGCGCGCCCGCACGGTAGAAGCCGTCGGCCAGCCGCAGCAGCGGGTCGCCCGTCGCCGCAGCGAGCAGTGGCAGGCCGACCAGCAGCGCCGCGAATCCGATCAGCAGCGCGGCGCCCACGCGCCGGCTGCCCGAGACAACCGGCTCTTCGGCGGTCCCGGGGGGCTCCGGACGCAGCCAGGCCAGACCCACCAACCCGGCGAGCGCGATCGCGGCCACCGGGGTCCACGGCGCGGGCAGGAGCAGCACGCAGGCCAGGGTCGCCGCGGCCACGGTCGCCCGCGGGAGGTCGGGGGTGAAGACCCTGGCCATGCCGAGCACAGCGTCGGCCACGACCGCCACCGCGGCCGCTTTCAGCCCGAGCAGCCAGCCCGCGTCCGCGCTGCCGCCGAGAGCGGTCCATCCGTAGCCGAAGCCGGCCATCAGCAGGGCGGACGGCCATGTGAACCCGAGCCAGGCAGCGAGCAGGCCGGGCCAGCCGGCACGACGCCGGCCGATCGCCATCGCCACCTGGCTGGACGCCGGCCCGGGCAGGAACTGGCACAGCGCGACCAGGTCACCGTAGGCGTGCTCGCCGAGCCAGGCCCGGCGCACCACCAGGGACCGACGGAAGTAGCCCAGGTGGGCCGCCGGGCCGCCGAACGAGGTGAGCCCCAGTCCGAGAAAGACGGCGAAGACCTCCCCCGCGCGCCGCCACCGGCCCGCGGGGGGATCGGTCACCGGATGATTCCCACCGGGCAGTGCGCGTGGGCCAGGACGCCGCGGATCGCCCCGCGGGGACCGGCGCCGGGGCCGGCGAGCCCCAGCACCAGCAGGTCAGCGCTGCGGCTGGCCTCGACCAGCTGGTCGGCGGCGTCGCCGGGCAGCAGTTCCAGGTTCACGACCAGGTCGGGGAACGCCTCCCGCAGCGGCGCGAGCCGGCCCTCCAGCTCCGCGGTCGCCTGGGCGAGGAGTTCGGGGCGGTCGAGTTCCAGGTTCTCCGGGACGACGTGCACCACCCGCAGCCGGCCCTGCCGCGCGACCGCTTCCCGGGCCGCCCATTCCAGCGCCGCCTCGTGCACCGGCCAGGTGTTGACCCCGACGGCGACCGTCCGCATCGCGCCGGTCTCGTGCGGGGTGGACGCCGCCGAGATCACCACCACCGGGCAGTGCGCCCCCAGGACCGTCGCCAGGCTGGTGGAGCCCACGAACAGCCGCTCCAGACCGGACATCGAGCGGCGCCCGACCACCAGCAGCCCGGCCTCGGCACTGAGCTCGGCAAGCACCTCGCCGGGCCGGCCGATCCGCACCTGGGCCGTCACCCGCCCGGCCGGGAAGCCCTCCGCGGCCAGGTACTCCTGTGCCTGGTCGACGCACGCCTCGCCGGCCTGCCGCAGCGCTTCCTCCGACGACACCAACTCCCACAGCCCCGCCACCGGGGCCGTGTCGTCGACCACGTGCACCACCCACACGTGGGCGTCGGCCACCTCGGCCGCCCGCATCGCATAGGCGACGGCCCGCAGCCCGTCCGCCGATCCGTCCACACCCACCAGGATCCGGGGTCGCACCGGCTCGTTCTCGCTCATGCTTCGACGATCCCGCGGCCGCGTCCCGGCGTCAAGACCCGCTCAGCCGGGGTCGGCGATTCGGGCGAGTTCGTCACCGAGGGAGCCGCCGAACACTGCGGGGTCGAGGGCGTCGGTCCCCAGGTGCACCGCGCAGCCGAGGCGCCCCGCGTAGGAGAACGCGGCGACGCCGAGCCGGACGTTGCCCTGGATGGGCGCCAGGGGCCACGCGGCCACCAGGGGTGCCCCGGCCAGCCGGAGTGGCTGTTCCGGACCGCGGACGCTGGTCACGAACAGGGCGATGAACCGTTGCCTCCGGGCCAGGGCGCCGAACAGCCGCGAGCCCCAACGGGTGCGGGTCAGCTCCAGGGTTCCCTGCGCCCGCGCCTGCTGCTTCGCCTCGGCCGTGACCCGCGCGATCCGGGCGACCCGCGCGGCGGCGTCGGGCTCGCCGACGGGCAGCGGGACGACCATGACGCCGACCGCGTTGCCGGAGGCGCCACGATCGGGCAGCGCGACCGGGACGCTCGCCGGGAGGGCCGCGGGCAGCCGCTCGCCGCAGGCCCGCAGCGCCACGGCGGCGGCCCCGGCGACGGCGGCGAGGAGGGCGTCGTTCACGGTGCCGCCCGCCGCCCGGCCACCCCGGGCCAGCGCGGCCAGGTCCACGTCGGCGAAAGCGACCGCCCGTCGGGAGCTGATCGGTCCCAGCAGGACCGTCGGCCCGACCGGGCGGCGCAGCATCGCGGCCAGCCGGGCCAGGCTACGGACCGGCGACCGTCGAGGCCCCGGAGGCGCGGGCCTGGCCGGCGGCCGCGGCAGGGGTTCGGGCCCGCCTGCCGGGTCGAACAGCCGTCGGGCGAGCCGCACCCCGTCCATCCCGTCGGCGACCGCGTGGTGCACCCGGAACACCAGCCCCGGGCCGGCGGGCCCCGCACCGGGCACGAGCAGCATCTCCCACAGTGGGCGGTCGGCGGGCAGGGGTGCGGTCATCAGGGAGGCGCACCGCTCGGCGAGCCCTTCCCGGCCGGCCACCGGAGCCACCTCGCGGACGTGCCAGGCCAGATCCGGCGGGCACGCCTCCCAGGCCAGGTGCCGCCCCTGCCGGGACACCCGCTCGCCGAACCGGCGCAGCTCCGGGTCCCGGAGCCGGCCGGCGAGCACGGTTCGAACCCTGCCGAGGTCCACCGCGCCGTCCGCGCCGACGAAGCCGCCCGGGCCGAACAGCCCGGCGAGCAGGAACGTGTTCACCTGGTCCTGCGCGTCGAGGACCACGTTGGACGCATCCGCCGGCGACAACCGCTCGGCGGCCGGCTCTCCCATCGGGGCTCCTTCCCGGACAGGCCCGCTCAGCCGACGAGTGGGGTCAGGAGCTCCTTGACCTGGGCGGCGGTGGGGACGCGGCCGGAAAGCACCACCTGCTCGTCGACGACCAGGCCGGGGGTGCGCATGATGTTGTAGGCGGCGATGTCGGCGTAGTCGGTGACCTTCTCGAAGGTGGCCTCGATGCCGAGTTCCGCGGCGGCCTGCTTGGCCACCTTCTCCAGGTTGACGCAGTTGGCGCAGCCGGAGCCGAGGATCTTGATGTTCATGCGGGAGTTCCTTCTCGTTGGGGTTTACAGGGTGGCGTTGAACAGGTAGCCGACGGCGACGATGCCCAGCGCGGTGACCGAGGCGAAGACGGCGATCAGCTTGGGCTTGAGCACCCGGCGGAGCAGGATCATCTCGGGCAGGCTGAGCGCGACGGTGGCCATCATGAAGGCCAGCAGGGTGCCCATCGGCAGCCCCTTCGCGTACAGGGCGTCCACCAGGGGCAGGATGCCCGCGGCGTTGGAGTACAACGGGACGCCGATCAGCACGGCGATCAGGACGGCGAACGGGTTGTCGGCGCCGGCGTAGCTGGCGAAGAAGTCCTCCGGTGCCCAGCCGTGGATGGCCGCGCCCAGACCGATGCCGACCAGCAGGTAGGGCCAGATCTTGCGCAGGATCGAGCCGACCTCCTCGACGCCCATCCGGAGCCGGTCGTCCCAGGTCAGGCCGGCCGTGGAGTCGATCACCTGGCCGCGCAGCCTGGTCTCGAACACGAACGGCTCGACCCAGCGTTCCAGCTTCAGCCGGCCGATCACGAAGCCGGCGACGATCGCGATCACCAGGCCGGCGGACAGGTACATCAGGGTCGGGCCGATCCCGAACAGGCCCAGCAGCAGGGCGATCGCGACCTCGTTGACCAGCGGGCTGGCGATCAGGAAGCTCATCGTCACCCCGAGCGGGATCCCGGAGGCGACGAACCCGATGAACGCGGGCACCGCACTGCAGGAGCAGAACGGGGTCACCACCCCGAGCGAGGCGGCCAGCACGTTGCCGAGGCCCTCCCGCTTGCCGCCGAGCAGGGCCCGGGTGCGTTCCACGCTCATGAACGAGCGCGCCACGGTCACCAGGAAGATGATCCCCGCCAGGAGCAGGACGATCTTCACCGTGTCGTAGAAGAAGAAGTGCACCCCGCTGCCCAGCCGGGAGGTCAGGTCCAGCCCGAACAGGCCACCGATCAGCCAGTCCCAGAACGGCTGGTTGACCGAGTACAGCAGCCACCAGGCGGCGGCGGCGAGCACCAGCCCGCCCCAACGCCGGATCGACCTTTGTCGTGAATCGGCTGGGGCGACGGTGCTCATCGAACCACCGCCAGTTGCCGCGACACCGTCGCCGGGTCGGGAAGGGCGGCGTGAAGTCGTTCCAGCGCCGAATCGGCAAGGGCGTAATCGATCCAGCGCCCACGGCGGGTGCCCACGATCAGGCCGGCCTCGCGGAGCACCTTCAGGTGATAGCTCAGCAGATTGCCCGGGATCGGCGGGTCGGGCTGGAGGTCGCACACGCAGCGCGTCCGACCGACCAGCGCATGCAGGAGCTGCCACCGGATCGGGTCGGCCACGGCGGCCAGCAGGGCGGCACCCGTCATCGCCGGTTCAGCGACTCTTGAATCAATCACGTTTGAATGATCCCGCCCGGGGCGAGTGCTGTCAATTCCGCCGGGCAGGGCGGTCACCCGCCGCGCGCCGGCGGGACGAGGCGACCCCGACCGACAACGGGACCCGCCCGGCTACCGGGGTCGCGCGGCCGCCAGGAACGCGGTGAGCTGGTCGCGATCCGGGAGCCCGTCCTTGTCGCCCGAGCTGGTCACGGCGCAGGCCCCGACCGCGATGGCCCGCTCGAGGGCTGCGGCGGGGGCGAGCCCGTCGAGCATGGCGCTGATCAGCCCGGTCGCGAAGCCGTCCCCGGCGCCGACGGTGTCGACCACCGTCACCGGGAAGACCTCGTGGGTCCAGGAACCGGCCTTCGTGTGCAGGCTCGCGCCGCGGCCGCCCTGCTTGACCACGACCATCGTCGCGCCGCCGTCGAGGTAGTGCGCGGCGACCTCGTCGGCGGTCGTCAGCCCGGTCAGCTCGGTGGCCTCGGACAGCCCCGGCAGGACCCAGTCGGCGCGGGCCGCACAGGCGTTGGTGACCTCGATCATCTCCTGGCGGTCGGACCACAGGCTCGGCCGCAGGTTGGGGTCGAACGAGATCGTCGCCCCCGCGGCCCGTGCGACGTCGAGGGCCCGGAACGCGAAGGCCCGGGTGCTCGCGGACAGGGCCAGCGGGATCCCGGTGAGGTGGACGTGGCGGGCGCGGGCGAGGAAGGCGTCGGAGTCGGGTGAGGCCTCCAGCCGGGAACCTGCCGATCCCTTGCGGTAGTAGACGACCTGGGGATCGCCCCCCTCGGCCCGGCTCTTGAGCGCGAAGCCGGTCCGCGCCTCGGGATCGACGCTGACCATCGAGGTGTCCACCCCGCTCGCGGTCAGCTCCGCGACCGCGAAGCGGCCGAAGGGTTCCGCCCCGACCCGCCCGATCCACCCGACCCGGTGGCCGAGCCGGGAGAGCCCGATGGCGACGTTCGTCTCGGCGCCGGCCAGGGCGAGCGTCCAGCCCTTGACCCGCTCCAGAGGCCCCGGCTCGCCCGCCACGAACATGGCCATGACCTCCCCGAACGTGACGACATCCAGCCCGGTGGCGGCCTCCGGCACACTGGTGGTGTTCATCCCCGGGTCCCCCTCCTGTCGGTCGGGCGAGCGCCGTTCGGCCCGCCCGTGTCCCCGACCTGTTCGCTGTCCGGCGCGCCGTCCGGTCGTCCGGTGGACCCCCGTACGACGAGCTCGGGCCGCAGCGTCACGGAGCTGCCACCGGCCGTCTCGTCGTCACGCTCGGCGACCGCCTCCCGGAGCGCGAGCCGGGCCAGCTCGGGGAGCGGCTGGCGGATCGTGGTGAGCGGGGGGTCGCAGAGGGTCGCGAGCCGCGCTGGTCATCGACGAGGGCTTCAACCGGACCTCCAGAGCGGAGATCCACAACCTGATCACGGTGGACGGCACCGGCTGCGTCGGCGAGAAGATCTGGGAAGAGGGCGATCTGAGCGATCCCGTCCTCTTCGATCTGAACTGCAAGGGCATCCACAATGTGTGGCGCGACGTCCCCAGGGAGGCAGTGGCGCAGGTCGAAGCGTTCAGCTGCGACGACGGGTACGTCCACGTGGTGGGTGAAGCCAGCAGGATGTACTACCCCGAGATGCGGCTGACCCGAAACGCCCGGCACGTGATCAACAGCGAACGCGGCTACTTCGTGATCGTCGACGATCTGCGCAGCGACCTGGCCCACGAGTACACCTGGCGCATCCAGTCCGAGCAGTTCGCGCAACAGACCGGGCCGGACCAGTACGAGATCACGAACGGCATGGGCGTGCTGGACATCCACACCGTCCACCCGGAGGACTCGTCCAGGTCTGTCGACGAGACGATCGTCGAGGAGATCATGACGCCGCAACGACCCGATGACAAACGCCGGATCAGCCTGAAGACCTTGAAGGTCCAGAGCTCGCAGAAGAGCCGGGACCTGGTGTTCATGAACGTGTTGGCGCCGCGCGACTTCTTCGGCGGCGAGGGGGTTTCCGTAGAGAGGATCGACGGTGAGGGGTGCCAGGGCGTGCGCATCACGAGCCGGACGGGGAGCGAGCTCTTCCTCTTCTCGCCGACCAACAGCCTCCGCTATGGCGACATCGCGCTGGATGGCACCTGGGTCTCGATCGTGAAGGATGCCGCCGGCAAGGAGATCAAACGCAAGGTCTTCGCTTGAGGGTCGGGCAGATCCGCGACGAGCCCGGACCCACCGGTACGTGGCCGGGAGAAGATCAGGACCAGCAGACGGCCCCGAGAAGGGGCCGGCAAGGGGATGAATGAGATGACGAAACCACTGCGCCACCGAGGGCGGCAGCGATGATCGAGTCGATGTTCGGGCTCGCCGGCCAGACGGCCCTGGTCACCGGTGCCGCCAGAGGAATCGGGGCGGCCGCAGCGGAGGCTCTGGTCCGGGCCGGAGCAGACGTGGTTCTCTGGGGCAGGTCCGAGGCGAGCCTGGCCGGCACGGCCCAGGCGTGCCGGGCGCTCGGCGGGCAGGTGGGCATCGTCGGCTGTGACCTCGGGGACCAGGACGCCGTCAGGAGCACGGCCGAGGCGCTGGTGGCCGACCACCGGATCGACATCCTGGTCAACAACGCCGGGATGATCTCCCGGGCGCCCGTGCTGGAGACGAGCTACGCCGACTGGCGGCGGGTCCTCTCGACCAACCTGGACTCGGCCTTCGTCCTCGCCCAGGTGGTGGGGAGGGGGATGGTCGCGCGCCGGGCGGGATCGGTGATCAACACCGCGTCCCTGCTGTCGTTCCAGGGTGGGGTGAACGTCGCCTCCTACACCGCCAGCAAGCACGCCCTCGCCGGCATGACCAAGGCGCTGGCGAACGAGTGGGCCGAGCATGAGGTGACCGTGAACGCCGTGGCCCCCGGCTACATCGCGACCGACAACACCGGCCCGTTGCGGAGCGACCCCGAGCGGGAGCTGGCCATCCGCTCCCGGATCCCGGCGGGACGGTGGGGCACCCCCGCCGACGTGGGCGGAGCGATCGTCTTCCTGGCCGGCCCCTCCGCGCGGTACATCACCGGCCACACGGTGGTGGTCGACGGTGGCTGGCTGGCGAGGTGACCGCCACCGCTGCCCCGGCACCTCTCCGAGCGGGTGCCCACCGCGGGGTTCCCGGTCGGGTCACGGCAGCCGTGCGGGGGCGGGTCTCAACCCTCTCCCGGTAGGGGATCGCCGGCCGAGGCCGCCGGTCAGCAGTTCACGTCGATGGTGGCGGTGGTCTGGTCGCCGTGGGGCCGGGTGGGTCCGATCGCCTTGAACTCGGCGGTGCCCGACACCCGTGGGCCGTCGACGCTGAGGTCGAGAGCTGCGACCACGGCGTTGTACAGCATCTCCTCGTTCTGCCCGTTCTCATCGAAGTCGCCCGCGATCGTGCCGACCGTCACGTCGGCAGCGTCCGCGGTGAACCCGAGCCTGGCCAGTGTGAGGACGTACTCGCCGTCCGAGGTGGCGCCGGCGAGGTCGTACCCGTTGGTGAGCGGGATCTGGTCGGGGACCGTCTCGGACGTGTCGCAGGTCGTCATCGCGAACTGGTAGACCGCCCCGTCGGCCATGGTGACCGTCGCCGTTCCCGCGCCCTCGACGGGTTGGGCGGTCGTCGCGTCGCCCCCGGCCGCCGGCGAACTCCCGACGGCGGTGCCGGGGCCGCCGGTTGCCGTTGGTGCCCCGGTGGGCGCCCCGCACGCGGTGAGGGCCACCAACGCAGCGGCGGCGAGGAGGCCTCGCGCGGGTGGGCGGAACGAACCGGCAAGTGTGCTCTTCATCATCCGAACCTAGCGGGGCGTCGGGAACCGCCCCAAGGACCATCAGCAATGCTCCTACCTCGGTGGGGAGCACCGCTCAGCGAATCGCTTGACACCGAGCAGCGGGCGCGCGCCGCCAGGAAGGCAGGACGGGTCGGGCGGCAGGATCGATAGACTCTGCCGGAGCCGCTGTCGTCCGCTGGTCCGGGCGTTCGGCCGGCGCGCCCCTCGGAGAAGGCGGACGCGCCCCTCGGAGAAGGCGGGTAAGTGGAGACAGAGCCCCGAAGCAGGGACGGCAGCATCCATGTGACGGACGAGCGGTTCAACGCCGCCTCCCACCTGGTTGGGGCCTGTTTCGCCCTGGTGGGGGGCGGCCTGCTCATCGCGCAGGCGAGCGCGCAGGGCGATCCATGGAAGATCGTCGGATTCAGCATCTACAGCCTGTCCCTCGTCCTGCTCTTTGTGGCCAGCGCGCTGCATCACGGCATCGACAGGGGCCCTCGGGTGAACGAGATTCTCCGCACCCTGGACTACGACTCGGTGTTCTTCCTGATCGGTGGC
Organism: uncultured Actinomycetota bacterium; assembly: GCA_963704225.1. Lineage (GTDB taxonomy): Bacteria > Actinomycetota > Actinomycetes > Propionibacteriales > Propionibacteriaceae > Propionicimonas. The sequence continues at coordinate 99,867 of CAVPHL010000022.1, read as the reverse complement.
ACGGTGACGCCACTGGTGCTGGTGCTGTTCCGAAACGTGTATGGCTGGACGGTGTTCGGCGGGGTCTGGGTGATCGCCGTGATGGGGATCGTGCTGCGGTCGTTGTGGCGCCAGGTGCCGAAGTACGTCACGAACACCCTCTACATCGCCCTCGGCTGGATGACGGTGCTGCTCGCGGGCGTCGCGGTGAGCATGCCGATGGGTGCGTTGGCCCTGATGGCGGCGGGGGGTGCGATCTACACCGGGGGCTTCGTGGTCTTCGTGATCGAGCGGCCGAACCCCTGGCCCGGAGTGTTCGGCTTCCACGAACTGTGGCACCTGTTGGTGGTTCTGGCGGCGCTCCTGCATTACCTCCTCATCTACTTCTACGTCCTGCCGGCATAGCCGACCGCCGGCCCAGGCGGGAACGCGCTGTAGGGTGGGTCTGTTGGGTGTTCGCCCGGCGGACGCAGGATGGCGTTCGTTGGAGCGTGTACCCCGCCTACATTCGGGGGGTGGGGTCCGATGTCCCAAAGACAGTCCTCGCGGGCAGGGCCCTGGCCCGGACGCCTGCTTGAGCCCTGGGGTGACAGCGCGAGTATTCGTGCGGAGCTCTACAGCGACGAACAACTTCAGCGCCACGCGGTCAGCCTCGCCGACGTGCAGGTCGTGGTCCGCGATTCGACCCCGGTGGTGTCACTCCTGCAGCGGGTCGAGCAGAACGGCCGCGCCCTGGTCGCCGGTTACCGGTCGATCCTCGCCGACCTTGCGGCGGGCCGCTCCATCACCCCGGCCGCGGAATGGCTGGTCGACAACTTCCATTCCGTCGAGGAGAACATCCGTCAGGTCAATCAGGATCTCCCTCGCGGCTACTTCAGGCAGTTGCCCAAGCTCGGGCCCGGATTCCTCGAAGGACACCCAAGGGTCTTCGGGATTGTGTGGGGCTACATCGCCCATACCGACAGCGACGTCGACACCGATCGGCTCGGCAGCTACGTTCGCGCCCATGAGAGCCGCAAGGCGCTGACCCTCGGCGAGCTGTGGGCCGTGCCGATCCAGCTGCGCATCATCCTGATCGAGAATGCCAGGCGCCTGTCGGACCAGATCGTGGAGTCGGCCAGGCAGCGCTCCGCTGCGGACAGTGCGGCGAATCTGATCCTCGGCCTGGACGGCTCGCCACCGGCGGGTCTGGAAGCGGCCATCCCCCCGCAACACCGGGTCCGGCCGGGGAGGTCGTTCGCAGTCCAGATGCTCCGCCGCCTGGCCGGGCAACCCGCCGAAACGGCCATCGCCTGGGCGCAGGGGGCATTGCTGGAACTGGGGCTCGACCCGGAGGGCGCCGTCCAACAGGAACACCAGGCCCAGGCTCAGGCGACAGTGAGCATGCACAACATCTTCAGGTCCCTGCGAACCCTCACCGACGCCAATTGGGAGGACTGGCTGGAGTCGGTGAGCCTGATCGAGACCGAGCTGCGAACGAGCCCTGGCTATTCAGCCCTCGACTTCGGCACTCGCAACCAGTACCGATCGGCGATCGAGCGGCTCGCGCGAGGGTCCGGGCAGGACGAGATCGATGTGGCCAGAGCCGCCCTCGCGCGGGCCGGGACGGCCCCCGACGATCTCGGCCAGGACGTCGGGTTCTGGCTGGTGGACGACGGCCTGGAGTTGTTCGAACACTCGTTGGGCTACCGGTCCCCGGTAGCCGAACGCCTGGGCAGGGCGTTGCCGAGGTCAGGCCTGGCCGGCTATGCCGGCGTCCTCACGCTCACCGCCGGGGTGCTGCTCGCCCTCACCCTTTGGCCGGTTTTCGCGCTTTCTGCCGGAGTGGGAACGGGCTGGCTCCTCCTGCTCGGGATCCTGGCCACGATTCCGGCAACTGATTTCGCGCTCGATCTGGTCAATCATCGCGTCACCAGGATCATGCGGGCATCGACCCTGCCCGGGCTCGCCCTTCGTTCGGGCGTCCCCCCCGAACTGCGGACGCTCGTCGTGGTGCCGACGATGCTCAGCACGCCCGGCTGGATAGCTGAACTCCTCGACACCCTGGAAGTGCACTTCCACGCCAACGACGACGGGGAGGTCTACTTCGCTGCAGTCACGGACTGGCTGGACAGCCCGACGGAGCATCGAGACGACGACGAAAGCCTGCTCAAGCTTGCCCGGGAAGGCATCGGTGACCTCAACGCCCGCCACGGGGAGCGGTTCTTCCTCTTCCACCGCAGCAGGCGCTTCAACCCGGTCGAGGGGGTCTGGATGGGCTGGGAGCGCAAACGCGGAAAACTCGATGAGCTGAACCGGCTACTGCGCGGTGCCAAGGACACGAGCTACACGAGGGTCGAAGGCCGTGCCCCGGGACCCTTCCGTTTCATCGTCACCCTGGATTCGGACACCGTCCTGCCCCGCGCCGCGGCCCGACGCCTCGTCGGCAAGCTCGCCCATCGCCTCAACCAGGCCCGATTCGACCCTGCCTCGGGACGCCTGGTCCGTGGCTATTCGATTCTCCAGCCGCGAGTGACCCCGTCGCTGCCCCCCCAGGAGGACACCTCCTTCTTCCAGAAGGTCTACTCAACCCTTCAGGGACTGGATCCCTACGCATTCACGATCTCCGATGTCTACCAGGACCTGTTCCGCGAGGGGTCCTTCGCCGGCAAGGGGATCTACGACATCGACGCCCTCACCACCGTCATGCGGGACCGGATCCCGGAGAACGCCGTGTTGAGCCACGACCTGCTGGAAGGGAACTACGCCCGCGCGGGCCTGGTGACCGATGTCGAGGTGGTGGAGGATCACCCGACCTCCTACGCGGCAGCGGCCGCACGAAGCCACCGCTGGACGCGAGGCGACTGGCAGCTCCTGCCGTGGATCCTGCGCCGCCATGAGGGCTTGAGTCCCCTTGGGGTGTGGAAGATGCTGGACAACCTGCGTCGCTCCGTGTCACCGGTGTTCCTGGTGTGGGGGCTCATCCTCGCCCTGGCCGTCCTGCCGGCTCCCGCAGTCGCGGTCTGGACCCTGTTGGTCGGGGTAGCGTTCTTCCTGCCGCCATTAATGCGCCTCCTTCTCGCCGTCGGGCGCCTCCTTGCCTCTGCCCTGCGCCGCCAGGACGGCATCACCGCAAGTAGTCGGCTGAGATCACTGGCCGCGGATCTGAAGGCTGGCCTCACCCGTGGTGCACTGGACCTCACTTTCCTGAGTCATCAGGCGGCCATGATGGTCGACGCCATCGTGAGAACCCTGTGGCGAATGATCGTCACCCACCGGAACCTCCTGGAGTGGACCACGGCCGCGACCGCCCAGAAGCAAGCCGCGTCGGGGGGAGGGCGATACCTACGCTCCATGATCGGTGGCTACCTGGCACCCGTCGCAGCGTTGGCGATCGGGGCCTCGCGCGGCCCAGCCCTGCTCGCTCTGGCTGCCGTCCCGGCCGTTCTCTGGTTCCTGGCACCGCTGGTCGCCCGGCGGGTCAGCCGCCACTACGAGGCTCTGGATCTGGCCGCCACGCCGGCCGAACTCGCCTACCTGAGGGGGATCGCTCGCCGCACCTGGAGCTTCTTCGACCGGTTCGTGACGGCCGAGGAGAACGATCTGCCCCCCGACAACTTCCAGGAGGACCCCGCGCCGGTGGTCGCCCACCGGACGTCGCCGACGAACATCGGCCTGTACCTCCTCACCGTGATCAGTGCCCGCGACTTCGGTTGGATCGGGCTCGCCGACGCCGTCGACCGCCTCGAGGCAACGTTGCGCAGCCTGGAGTCGCTCGAACACCATCGGGGCCACCTCTTCAACTGGTACGACACCCGAACCCGGGAACCGCTCCTGCCCCGCTACGTCTCCAGCGTCGACAGCGGCAATCTGGCCGGGCACCTGCTGGTCGTGGCAAATACGTGTCGCGAGTGGGCGGATGACCCGGGGCTGGACACCGTCCACGGCGAAGGCATCGCGGACGGACTCGCCCTGATCCGGCAGTCGGTCGCCGAACTCGACGTCGACACCATCACCGCCGAACACCTCCTCGCCGTCACGGCCGGCGTGGTCGCGGCGGAGACCGCCGCCGGACTCACTCCGCTCGACGAACCAGGTCGCGGCACCACTTCGCTGGAGGCCGCCCTGGCCGAACTGGCCGGGACCGTCATCGCCCACCCCGAGGTGAGCGCCTGGGTGGACGAGACGCGGCGCAACCTGGCCTCGCTCGAACGCGACCTCGAACTCGGCCCGGAGGGGATCGACGCGCTCCGGGGGCGGTTGGCCTGGGTGGAGGAACGCTCGAGGCGGGAGTTCGCCGCCATGGACTTCGCGTTCCTCCTCGACCGGCAACGCGGGCTGTTGTCGGTCGGCTTCCAGGTCGAAGCGGGCACGCTCGACGGGAGCTGCTACGACCTGCTCGCCTCCGAGTGCCGGCTGGCCAGCTATGCGGCCATCGCAAAGGGCGATGTCGGGACCCGGCACTGGGCACGACTGGGACGCCCGGTGACGGCGGCCGGCGGGGGTGCGGCCCTGCTGTCCTGGTCAGGTTCGATGTTCGAATACCTGATGCCTTCCCTGGTCATGCTCACGCCGGCCACCAGCCTGCTCAGCAGCACTGCCCGCCGGATCGTGCGGCGGCAGATCGAGTACGGCGCCCAGCGAGGCCTGCCGTGGGGCATCTCCGAGTCCGGCTACAACGCCCGCGACCCCGACCACAACTACCAGTATTCGCCCTTCGGCGTGCCCGGGCTCGGCATCGTCCGTCGGCTCGGCGACAACCTCGTGATCGCGCCGTACGCGACCGGGCTTGCCGCGATGGTCCGGCCGGCCGCGGCGGCAAGCAACTACGAGCACCTCGCCACTCTCGGGGCCCGAGGCAGATACGGCTTCTACGAGGCTGTCGACTTCACCAAGTCCAGACTCCCCGAGGACCAGGAGTTCGCGATCATCCGCAGCTTCATGGCCCACCACCAGGGAATGACGATCGTGGCCATCCACAACGTCCTTCTCGACGGCCTGATGCGCGCGCGGTTTCACCGGGAGCCGATCGTCAGGGCAACCCAACTCCTGCTCCAGGAGCGGGCTCCGCGGGATGTTCCGATCACCCACGCCACCTTCGAAGACGGCGAACCCTCGCCCATCTTGCGGGCGGTGGTCCCGGCGGCTGAGCGGACGCTGACCGGTGTGTGGGCAACTTCACCGGGCCTTCAGCTGATGTCCAACGGCAGACTCAGCCTGAGCCTCACCCCGAGCGGCGGCGGACAGCTCAGATGGAACGGCCTCGCCATCACCCGCTGGCGTCCGGATCTCACCACGGCGGACACCGGCGACTACCTCTATCTGCGCGACGACGAGACCAACCGGCTCTGGTCGGCGACCGCGGAACCCGTGCGCACCACTCCCGACTCCTATGTCGTCCGCTTCGCCGAGGACCGAGCGCGTTACTCCAGGCGCGACGGCAGCCTCCGGACCACCGTCGAGCACCACCTGTCCCCGGAGTCGGACGCGGTGGTCCGCAAGGTCACCGTGAGCAACGACGGCCGCCGCAATCGCCGGATCACGGTGACTTCCTACGCCGAACTCGTCCTGGCAGACGCTCGGGATGATGCCGCGCATCCCGCGTTCTCGAAGATGTTCGTCCATACCGAGTTCCTGCCGGGCTCCGCCACCCTCCTGGCGACCAGACGGCGGCGCTCCGATTCGGACCCTGAGGTCTGGGCCGCCCACTTCGTCGTTGCCGACGACCTCGTGACGTCTGGCGGCCGCCCGAGGGGCGAACCGGTTCCCGAGACCGACCGGCTCGCCTTCATCGGACGCAACCGCTCCACCCGCTCGCCCCGCCAATTCGACGCCGGCGTGCAGCCCTCTCGGAGCACCGGCTACGTGCTCGACCCGGTGTTCTCGCTCGGCCAGCAGGTTGAGGTTCCCCCAGGCACCACTGTGACCCTCTTCTACTGGACGGTGGTCGCCACCACCCGCGAGGACGTGCTGCGCCTGGTGGACCAGCACCGCGCGACGGGCGCCTACGAACGGGTCACCATGCTCAGTTGGACCCAGAGCCAGATCCAACTGCGACACCTCGGGATCACCCCGGAAGAGGCGGCCCAGTTCCAGAACCTCGCTGGACACGTCGTGTTCCCGCAGCGCTCGATGCGGGCAGTGGATCGACCGCTGCTCGAGGAGAAGGGTCCGCAGTCGGCACTCTGGCCCCTGGGGATCTCCGGAGACCTACCCCTGGTCGTGGCCCGGATCGATGACCTCGCCGATCTCCGCCTCGCCCACCAGCTCGTCAAAGCCTTCGAGTTCTGGCGCCTCAAGCGGTTCGCCGTGGACCTGGTGCTCTTGAACGAGCAGTCGACCTCCTACGTCCAGAACCTCCAGCAGGAGTTGGTGACGCTTGCCGGACGGTCCCAGGCGACGGGCCAGCTACCGGATTCCCCCGGTCGGATCGTCGTCGTCAGGCGGGACCAGACCGACCCGGGGACGATCGCCGCCCTGACCTCCGCGGCAGGGGTGGTGCTGGTGGCGCGCCGGGGGGACCTCGCCTCGCAGCTCGCCAGGCCCATCCCGGTCGGGTTGCCCCCCACGATCGAACACATCACCCCGCCCGAAGCCGGCGCGCACGCCGCCGATCCTGCCGGGCAACTCCTGCTGTTCAACGGCCTGGGCGGCTTCTCGCAGGACGGGCGGGAGTATGTGACCGTGCTGGACGGCGGCCGCGCCACTCCGGGCCCGTGGATGAACGTGGTCGCAAACGAGCAGTTCGGCTTCCACGCCACCGCTGAGGGCGCAGGCTACACGTGGTGGCGCAACAGCCGGGACAACCAGCTGACGCCCTGGCGGAACGACCCGGTATCGGCCCCGGTCTCCGAGGCCATCTACGTGCGCGACGAGACGACCGGACGGATCAGTTCGCCGACAGCCTCACCGGTGGCCGGCGGACGGCACGTCGCCCACCACGGATTCGGCTACAGCCGCTTCACCCACGACATGGACGGGATCGAACTGGATCAGACCGTCTTCGTGGCCCTCGACGACCCGGTCAAGCTCTCCCTCCTGGTACTCAGGAATCGGACCGGGGAGAAGCGGACCCTCGGGGTCACCTCCTACGCCGAGTTGGTGCTGGGCATGGACCGGGCCCAGACTTCGCGCCATCTGATCACCGAAGTGGACCCGCAAACCCACGCTGTCCTGGCCCGGAATCCCTGGAGCACGCAGTTCCCCGACCAGGTGGTCTTCTTCGACCTGGCGGGCCGACAGGACTCCTGGACCGGCGATCGGAGCGAGTTCCTCGGCGCCCACGGCGCCACCGAGTTGCCGTTGGCGATCTTCACCGGCGAGCCTCTCTCGGGCAGGGTCGGCCCGGGACTGGACCCGTGCGTGGCGATGCAGCAGCGGATCGAGCTCGAGCCGGGGGCGACAGCAGAGGTGCTGGTGGTGATGGGGGCAGGCCATGACGTCGCCGAGGTGCGCGAGCTGGTGGTCCGGTACCGGCACCTGGATCCGAGAGCGGTGCTCGACGACGTCCGCAAGGTCTGGGAACGGAGGCTTTCGGTGGTGCGGGTGAAGACACCCAGCAGCGCCTTCGACGTGATGATGAACGGCTGGCTGCTCTATCAGACCCTCGCCTGCCGGATGCTGGCGCGCTCGGGCTACTACCAGGCGTCCGGCGCCTACGGCTTCCGGGACCAACTACAGGACTCGATGACCGTGGCGCTGGTTGAACCGGGCCTGGCCCGCGAACACGTCCTGCGCGCGGCCGGACGCCAGTTCCTCGAAGGCGACGTTCAGCACTGGTGGCTCCCCGCCACCGGCGACGGCATCCGCACCCGGATCAGCGACGATGTCGTCTGGCTCCCCCACGCCGTGTGCCGCTACATCACCGTTACCGGCGACGCCGGCATCCTCGACGTCCAGGTCCCCTTCCTGGAAGGCGACCTCCTCGGGACGGACGAACTCGAGAGGTTCTTCCGTCCGGCCGAATCGGAGCGAACTGCGACGCTGTACGACCACTGCGTGCTGGCCCTCCAGCACGCCTTCAGGCGCGGGCGCCACGGGCTGCCGCTGATCGGAACCGGGGACTGGAACGACGGCATGAACCGGGTCGGAGTGGCCGGGGAGGGCGAAAGCGTCTGGCTCGGCTGGTTCCTCACCGCGACCCTGACCGAGTTCGGCGAGCTGGCCCGCGCCAGGGGCGACGCTGTGTTCGCGGCGCGGTGCGCAGCGGAACGGGAGTCGCTGGTCACTGCAATCGAAGCGCACGGCTGGGACGGGGCCTGGTATCGGCGCGGCTACTTCGACGACGGCACCCCACTGGGCTCCGCATCGCGATCCGAAGCCCGGATAGACGGAATCGCGCAAAGCTGGGCGGTGCTCTCCGGCGCCGCCGACCCGAAGCGCGCGGCCCTGGCCATGGAACAGGCCGACGAACAGCTGCTGATGGCCGACGAGGGTCTGCTCCGGCTGTTCACGCCGCCCTTCGACAGTTCAACCCCGGATCCCGGCTACGTCCGCGCCTACCCGCCAGGGGTTCGCGAGAACGGCGGTCAGTACACGCATGGTGCGCTCTGGTCGGTATTCGCCTGGGCGGAACTGGGCCGGGAGGATCGCGCCGCGGCGATCTTCGAACAGCTGAACCCGGCAAATCACGCCCTGACGCCGGAGGCGGCCGAGAAGTACCGGGTTGAGCCCTACGTGGTCGCCGCCGACGTGTACGCCGAGGAGCCGAACGTGGGCCGGGGCGGCTGGACCTGGTACACCGGCTCCGCCGGCTGGATGTACCGAGCCGGGCTGGAGGCGATCCTCGGAGTGCGACGCGAGGACGGCCAGCTCCTGATCGATCCCTGCCTGCCACCGGAATGGAGCCAGGTCGAAATCCGGTACCGGTTCGGGCAGGCCGTCTACGACATCTCGATCCAAGCCGACTGCGCGGTCCCCCGACGCGTCGCCCGGATCCTGGTGGACGGCGTGCCCCTGACCGGGGATCGGCTGACGCTCGTTGACGACGCCCGGACGCATCCTGTGGCCGTGGAGATGGCGAGCATCGCGGCTGGCACCGCCGATGCAGATCGCCGGGACCTCGCGATCGAGGCGAGGGCGCAGCACACGGAGTAGCGATGAGGTGGGACGACCCCACGGCCGAGGGAATCAAGCAGACGAAGGTCGTGGGCGACATCGAGGATGCTCAAGGCGGCTCGACCTTGGTTCGTACATCGACCCACAGCGCGACCGTGCGCGCGCTCGTGCCGCGCTGTGCGCGAGGGCGGTCCGCGGGGACGAGCGCGCTGGAGGTGTTGCCGGAGGCCGAGGAGTAGGCAAGGGTGACCTTCCGGATGGACCCGACGCGCCCATCCGGTCCTGCGCGGTCATCGAGACCGATTCGGTCGGGGAGGTACTGCGCACCGACACCCTCTGGATGCGGACTTGGCTAGGGTGCAGGTGTGACCGAAGTCCCGCCGAATGTTGCCGTGTTGATCGATGCCGACAACGCCGCGTTGGGCAGCCTCGACCACGTGTTGGCAGCGGTCGCCGAATACGGGCAGGTCACTATCCGTCGCGCCTACGGGAACTGGTTCAAGTCCACCCTCAAGACGTGGGACGCCGAGTTGACCCGCCGCGGGATCCGACCCGTCCAGCAGTCCGATCCGGTGAAGGGCAAGAACGCCACGGACCTCGCGCTCGTGATCGACGCGGTCGATCTCCACCACACGGTCCGGCCGGACGTGTACGCCTTGGTCTCCAGCGACAGCGACTACGCCCCGTTGGCTCACTTCCTGCGAGAGCGCGGCGCGAAGGTTGTTGGCTTCGGCCGCGCGAGCACGGCCGAATCGTTCCGGGTCGCCTGCACGGTGTTCGTTCCGATGCCGGACGCGAGCACCGGCAAGCCTAAGGCCGAGCCCAAACGTCAGCCGGCACTCTCTGACCTGCTGGCGGACGCGATCGCGAAGAACGCCGACAAGCAGGGCTGGGCCCGGGTCAGTGCCGTCGCGAATTTCATGCGACAGCACCACGGTCAGTCCGCCAAGGACCACGGCAAGGCCACCTGGACCAAGGTGCTCAAGGGCCTGCCGGACTACGAGTTCCGCAACGAGGGCACCACGAGCGTCGCGGTCAGCATGAAGCAAGGCGGGTAGTTCCGGCCCGAGGACTGTGCTGCTCCCATCGATCGCCAGAGCGCGCATGCCGCCTCTGGCGCGACCCAGTTGCTGAGGTGCGGCCGCAGCGCGTCGTCGAGTTGGGCCATCCGGTGGTTAGGTAGGCGTGCGATCACCGCACCGATCCGCTCGACCGGGACGGAGCGGACCTGTTCGGCTTGGGCCTTCGTGTCCACCCGGATCCTCGTACGGTGGCTGGTGGGTGGCCGCGCCAGTGAGGCTGGCCCACGAGCCTCAGGCTGATGCTGCTGGTAGCCGGAGGGCCTGCACCCTGCGGGTGATCAGCTCGCTGGGACGCGCTCGGTTGACGGGCTCGGGACGGTAGGCATGCCCGAGGCGACGCTTGCCCAGCATGGGCCAGCCGCCTCCGGGAAGCCTCCACGAGGTGATGAGGTCCGTCGCCTCGGTCATGGCGTCCCAGGGCACCCCCACCTCGCGAGCCACCTGGACGAGGCTGATCAGGTCGACGACGGAGTCGAGCGGAAAGGCGGGCAGCAGCCAACGGGTGCCACCCGGATCGGCCTTCGTGCGACCAGCGAGCGGAATGATCTCACCACTCCTGCCGAAGATGAGCCTGCGTTCGATGAGCAGGTCGCGGAAGGCCGGCTCCTGTGGGCTGCTGTCGGTGACCAGGCCGGCCCGCCGCGCCGTCGCCAGCGCCATCATCGTGGGAACGAGGCCGAGGAAACACCTGGTCGCGGCCATGCATCCCCCGTAGCGGTGGCGGAGGTACTCGCCCCACTCGGCGGAGGCACGGTGGTAGGTCCGATCGCCGAAGGCGACGGGCTGGTAGCGCTGGATCCACTCCACCAGCGGCCGTGCGACGTGAACCCGGCCGCTCCGAAGGAACAGCTGGGCGAGCATGCCGGTGTAGCAGGACAGAACCGAGTCGCGCGTGCCGCCGATCGAGCCCCGGCCCTCGACCACAGCGACCTCGGTGAGGAAGTCCAGCGCTCTCGCCAGCGCCCATTCGCCGCCGGCCACCTCGGACTCCTGCAGAGATCGCGCCGCGAAGATGGGTCGGCACGATCCGTGCGGCTGCCACCTCGGACCGGCCCCAGGTGCCATCCCGTCGCTGGGAGGCGATCAACACCCCGAGACTCGCCGCCGCTGCGTCTGCGGTCATCGGCATCACCTCGACCTGAGGATGGTCCGCAGGACCTTGCGCGCCCAGACGTAGTGGCTCGACGTGCAGGAGACGAAGTAGGAACCCAGGGTGGAGGTCCGGGTCCACGGAAACACGCCATGGCCGAACAGCTGCTCGTTCGTGTGCGCCTCGATCAGACCCATGACGTCGTCGTGACTGGCAGCGAGGAGCTTGCGCGCGGCGTCGTAGGACGTGGTGGCGAACCGCTCCCAGATCTCGTCGTTGATCGCCGGGATCTCCCGCCAGGTATGGCCGCCCCCCGGGACCTGTGGGGTGCCTCCTCGGTCCCCCTCGCGACACCACCGCGCAACCATCACCTGCCAGGCGTGCACGTGGGTGACCACGTCCCGGGGGTTGCGGGATCGGTCCTCGATGCACGCCTGCCACCCGACATCGGCAGCCAGGGCAGGGTCGATCCCCTCCAGCATCGACTGGAGCCGATCGAACTCCCCTGCGCCAGCAGCGAGCAGGTCCGAGCGAGTCCGTGGCCGTGGCACCGTTCCACGCTAGTGCACCGGGGCGGGCCCGGCGGGCCCCGTGCACGGCCACGAGCACACCCCCGGTCGGGTTGCTGTGGCCGCAATCCTGGGCCGGATTCGACCGGGACCACCGGACGAGCCGTTCGAGCTCACCGGCGCGCCTTGCACGGTTGCGCCTGCTTCACGGTCGTGACAGCTGACCTGCTTTGCCTTCGGATCGGACAGCGCCAGCAACATCCACCCCTCACTGCCCCGGACGACCCAAGAGCATGACCGATGACCCACCGACCACTGACCTTCGAACCAGCAGCCCGGATGGCTTGATTAGGCCTCCGGAGGAGCGACGGAAACCACCCGCACATGAGTGTGAGAATGCATAATGCCATTGCGACTAGGGGAAACGGAGGACCCGAAGCGCCCGTAGCGCTCGCAGTGTTTGGCTGTGGCGGGCTGGGTAACGCGAGAGGTAAAACGGTCTCGACCACCTCGTGCTGCAGGCGTCCGGCGGGCTACTTGCTCACGCACCTCGCGGTCCAAGCGATACGCACGCCTGAGGCCGTCTCACCGACGAAGGTCACGGTGGCCTTTCGCCCCCGATAGTCCAGCGAGAACGTGCCGGAACCGCCCGCCGTCGTCGACGCCTCATATCGTCGCCCACCGCCGATCGGGCCGATGATGACCAGCGCCTGAAGATCGGTCGTGCCGGACCCCAACTGGACCGGAGTCGACCCCAGCCTCCCGGAGAAGATGAAGGCGCCCAGGGATTCGTCGTTCTCGGCCGCAGTAATGGTTGTGACAGACCATTCGTCAAGCGGCTCGCGTTTGGTGTGCGAGCAGTAGATCTCCTTGGCCGTTCGGGAGTAGGTCCCCGAGTCGGGCCCGCTGAGCGTGATGGTGAGGCTGGAACCAGGCTCAAGCGCGGGTGCTGTCGGGGTGAGCGGGGTGTGGGAGGCCTCTTCGGGCAGGCGAACCAGGTAGCGCACGATCTCGGCGACGTCCACCTCGGTGTGGACGTCGCCACTGGATGTAGTCGTCTCCGGCGGCACGGGCGCATCGAAAGTCCGCCGCGCCACAATCAGCGACGCTGCCCGGTCGATTACCGCAACGTCACAATGGCCTTGGTACGCCCTCCCTCGCTGCCTGCTGCCGAATTCCTTGTAGACGCCCACGGGTTCCTCCCACCAGTGGATCCAGATGATGGTGCCGACCGCTTCGTTGTTGGCAGCCCGGAGGTCTTGCGGAAGCGCGTCCTGGAGCCGCCTGTCGATAGCACCGGCCTTGGGGTCGACCGCGACCAGGCCGCCGACCCGGTACGGGCTGGAAACATCGGAGACGTCGGTGAGTCCTGCCCCATCGAAGTACTCCTCGACATACGGATCGAACGGTGTGCTGCACCCCGAGAAGCCGGCCAGTGCGACCACGATCACCACCGCCCTGACCCCGCGGCGCACCCAACTGCCCAGATGACTGACCACACCCGCCATCGCTCCTCCTAGGGGAAGGGAACCCGGGGTGCCGACGCTTTCGCTCGTCACGGCAGTGTCCCAATTCCAGTTTGCACCCGTCCTCGCGGAGGTGCGTGGCTTTGTCTTCAGCAGCTTCTCTGGCATCCGCCCAGGCGTAGAGCTCAACAGCCAACCTCGACCGGGCCAGGGCTTTCAAGACCGCACAAGCGTAGGATTCTAGGTAGGACGGTGTGAGCAAGGGGGCTCAGAATGCCGAAGTTGCCGCTTCCTGATGTGTACCGCGCCCCGTGGGTCCGTCCTTACCGCTTCAGCGGCGTCTGTCCGGGCCGCGCCTGGGGTTTGATGCTCGCCGCGGCCCTGGTTGGCGGGATCTCGGTGGGCGCCTTCGGCTATTGGGGGGGCTGGCTGACCTTCTGGCTCAGCCAGTTCGCGCTCTTCGTCACCGGCGGCTTGTGGGGTAGTGGCCTGGTCGGGACCGGGGTGAGCGCGGCACTCGTCGGGCTCGTCTTCCTGTTCGCCGGGTTCGGCTACCCGATGATCCTGGGTGCCATCGCCGGGAGCGCAGTCGTCCGGGCCGGCCAGCGGGCCCCGTGTCGGCGGATCGGCGCGGCCGTCACGTGTGGGCTGCTCGCCGGCGTCGCAACGTGGGGCGCGCTCGCCCTTACCGGGCTCCTTGTCCACGGCGAGGTCCGGGAGTCTTCGCGGATCCTCGACACGATCGTGGGGGTGCCCGATTGGGTCTCGTTCGCCGTGATCGGGCTCGATGCGCTGGTCCTGGCCGGTGGGGCTGCCTACAGCGCCGGGACCCTCGGGGACACGCCGTATTGCGAAACCTGCGGCAAGTGGTACAGCGTCTCAAGGAAGGCCGAACTTCCCCTCGATCAGGCGGCCCTGCTGGTGGGGGCGTTGGCCGGGGGATCAGCCGCCGGTCTGTCCGCAGCCCCGGCCCAGGACGCCGACAACCACATCGAGTTGCTCCTCCAGCGCTGCGAGTGTGAGGGCCCGGATGCACTTCTGACAGCTGATGCGAAGTGGACCCAGGCAGCCAGGAAGGGCACCGTGAAACAGCAGGGGCGATGGTTCGCCACGACGCTGCCGGCGCCGCTCGCCCACGACCTTGAGGGTGTCTTGTTTGCCGGGTAGGGATCTGGGCTGTCCCGAGGGGGAACCCAAATGCACCGCCCATTGGACGCAGTGGGTCTGGTAACTTACGTGCCGTATGGAGAAGCACACGATGATGGTCGGGGTCGCACCGAGGACGTGACGGTGGCGGACTCCATGTCTGCCTGCCCGGGGGCGACCAGGACTCGCCTGGTGTCCACGCACAGCCCCGCCTCGAAACACCTGTCGGCGCCGAACAGTTGCGCCAGAGACGGACATCATCGTGAACCACATCATCATCCGCGCGTGCCAGAACTCCGACCGGCGGCCATGCGAAGAACTCATCCGCGACGCATTCTGGGACCTGTACCGGCCCGGCTGCGTGGAGCACCTGCTCGCCCATCAGGCCTGGGACTCACCCGATCTGGCCTTCGCGCTCATCGCCGAAGACGATGACATCGTCGGCTGCTTGATCGGCACCCTGGCCCAGGTCACCGGGCCCAACGGAGGCACGCATGAGGTGCTCTACCTCGGCCCCCTGGCGGTCAGCCCAGCCCGACAACACCAGGGAGTCGGCACGCAGCTGATGCAACGCGGACTCGCCGAAGGCGCCCGACTGGGATTTGCCGAAGTGTTCCTCTACGGCGACCCGGGCTACTACGCCAGGTTCGGCTTCCGTAACGCGGCCCTGATGGGAGTGAGCACGGCGCAAGGGGCCAATTTCGACGCGTTCATGGGTGTCGAACTCGCCCCTGCACGGAACCCAAGAGAGGACGGTCGGCTCCACGAAGCCAGCCTGTTCGACCTCGACCCGGATCGGCTCGTCGAGTTCGACGCGCAGTTCGGCATCCGCGTCAAGCACGTCCGACCCGGACAGTTCGCCCAGTAGCCAACTGGCCGTCCGATCCGGGGGGCTGGGTGAGCACCAGAACCACTGATGCTCACTCAGCCATCCCGGGGATTGCGCTTGACCCATAGAGGAGGCTGGCAGACCCTGGGGTGATCAGGCGACCGTGCAGCCAGCAACTGATCGCGAACTCCTGAGACCTCTGGCACTACGACCGGCGGAACAGGACGCTTCTCTCGAAGCTCAACGGCGCGCCCCGATCCGCGCGGTCAGCGCCGACGAACGACTATGTGGCCCTTGGATGCCACCCGAGCCGAACTCGCGGGGGACTGATGCAGCTTTGGGTGACAGCCTGACGAGGCCCTGACCTCAAACCGACTCAAGGGCCTTTCACTGGAGCGGATGACGGGAATCGAACCCGCACTGTCAGCTTGGGAAGCTGATGTTCTACCATTGAACTACATCCGCAGGCGCTCACCAGGCGAGCGCAGCGAGCAGAAGTCTAGCCATAGCCCGCGGTTGCCGCGAACTTCCCCGAGCGCCTGGCCGACGCGGCTGCAACTACGGCGAAACCCGCCCAGTCAAGGCCGGACCTCTGCCAGACTGCTTCTACGGCCGGCCGCGCCAAGCCGGCGGGCACAATCCTGGGGAGCGAGGCGGGTGACCAGAGAAGACCGGGCCATCACCATCGTGGAGATGATCGCGCAGGCCATGGCGGCGATCAACGATGGCGAGCAGGCCGAGCAGCTGGTGTGCCGCACCGTTGCCAGGGCATCGGGCGCAGAGAGCGCCGCCCTGATCGGCCTCGAGCTCGGGCGCCGAGTACGGCTGCACGCCGTCTGGCCCGACCAGCAGCACGCGGCAGCCCTCGCCGAGGTGGCCGTCCGCGCCCGGCACACGCCCGGAAACCTCCACCTGGCCCAGCACCCCGCCCTCGGCGAAATCGTCACCATCGGCCCCGATCTGGAGAGCCACCTGAACCAGGAGCGCGGCCGGGTCCTCGCCCTCTCCCGGCGAGGCGGGTTCGGCCCGGACGCCCAGGCCCTGTTCGTGGAGGCCGACGCAGCCCTCCACCTCCTCATGCCCCACCTGTCGGACGCCTGCCGGCACGCCCAGCGCACTCGCTCGGCGGCCGAGGCCGCGAGCGCGCTCAGCCTGACCACGCGAGAGGTGGAGGTGCTCCAACTGTTGTCGGAGGGTCTCCTGGCCCGCACCATCGCGGCCCGGCTCGGCCTCTCCCCACGGACCGTGCACAAGCACTTGAGCAACGTGTACGGCAAGCTGGGGGTGCACGACCGGCTGGTGGCGGTGTCCATCGCCAGGGACCGCGGACTGATCGTCGCCTGAACTCGCCCCCGGCCGACCCGGACCTCTCGGGGATCGCCCCGACCACACCCCCAAACCCCGCCCGAGTCCTTCTGCGTGCCCATCTGCGGGCCTAGGTTCGAAGCATGTCCAACCCGCTCGAACCCAGCGATGTAGGCCCGGCCGCAGGCGGTGAACTTCCTGTCACCGAGGTCGACCGGGACCACGTCATCTCCCTGCTCGCCGCCGCCGAGGCAGAGGGCCGGCTGTCCCGCGCCGAGCGGGACCAGCGCACCTCGTCCGCCCGATCCGCGGAAACCTTCGACGACCTGGTCCCCCTCACCCGGGACCTCGTCAACCCGACCGGGCCCGCCGCCCGACCGCTGCTGAGCTACGACGAATCCGCCGCCACGGTTGTGGCCGACCAGATCGTCGCCGTGTTCGGCGGCGTCAGCCGCAAGCACAGTTGGCGGGTGCGCCGGAACACCTCGGTGATGGCCGTGTTCGGGGGCGTGCAGCTCGACCTGACCAAGGCCACCTTCGAGGCCAGGGAGCTCACCTTCAACGTCTTCTGCCTGTTCGGCGGCATCGAGGTGACCGTACCGCCGGGCACCGATGTCGACAGCCAGGTCGTCGCCGTGTTCGGCGGCGCCGAGGTCGGCCGGCTCGCCCCGCCGGATCCGTCCGCACCCAGACTGACCCTCAAGGGGTTCTGCGGCTTCGGTGGCATCGAGGTTCGCAACCCGAAGGATCGCGGTCGCCGGCGCTAGGGTCAGGCCATGAGCGACCTGTTCACCCCCGCCGCCGACTGGCAGCGCCTGCCCGCCCGTTACGGCACTGCCCGCCGGGTGGGCGCCCTCGTGGCCGGCCTGATCGGCACAGTGGTAGCCACCGTGGCGACCGGGCTGTTCTTCGACTGGGCGTGGGCCGCCGCCGCCGGGATCGCCGGCCTGGCCCTGACCACCTGGCGGGTCATCCGCGCCGGACGCTGGGTGAGACGCTTCGGCTACGCCTGGCGCGACGAGGACCTGCTGATCACCCAGGGGCTGTGGAGCCGCCAGCTGACCGCCATCCCGTACGGCAGGATGCTCGCGGTCAACGTCGAGTCGGGGCCGATCGATCGCGCCTGGGGCCTCGCCCGGGTGGAGCTGGTCACCGCGAGCGCGCAATCGAACGCGGCGATCCCCGGCCTGCCCATGGACGAAGCCGCCCGCCTCCGGGACCGGCTGATCGCGGCCGGTGAGGCGCAGGCCCTACCCCTATGACCATCCCCGACAGCCCAGGCCAGGCCACGCCAGGCGACCCGGTGCCAGACGGCTCACCGGCATCAGCACCCGGTCCAGCATCAGCACCCGGGTCAGCGGCGGCGGGCGGCGTGACCGAACGCCCCCACCCGCTGACCCCGTTCATCCGCGGCTGGGTGGTCCTGCTCGCGCTCGCCTTCGCGATCGGCCGCGAACTGCTTCCCGACGGCGGTGAGCCCCGGTCGCTGCCGCCGCTGGAGTTCATCCTGGGTGGCGTCGCCCTGCTCGCCCTCGGCAGCGCTGCCGCGGGCTTCGTCTCCTGGCGCTTCACCCGGTTCGTGATCGACGCCGACGTCCTGCGGGTGGACACCGGCGCGATCTTCCGCCGCTCCCAACGGGTGGCGTTCGACAAGGTGCAGTCCATCGACGTGGTGCAACCGTTCGCGGCCCGGCTCTTCGGCCTCGCCGAGCTCCAGATCGACGTCGGCTCCCAGGAGCGTCCACGGCTTCGTTACCTGTCCAGGACCCGGGCCTACGCACTGCGGGACTACCTGCTCGCCCGGGCCCGCGGCTACCGCGCCGAAGCCGCCCAGCACGCCGACTCCACCTCGGTCCTGGTCGACCTCGGCAGCCAGGACGAGGTGCTGGTCACCGTGCCGCCCCAGGTGCTCCTGCTCGCCGCTGCCACGTCGCACGAGTTCGGGCTGATCATGGCCTCCGGGGTGCTCGCGGCACTGGCCGGCGTGGCGTTCGGCCAGCCGTGGCTGCTGCTGGCGATCGCCCTGCCCACCGCGAGCGCCCTGATCGGCTTCGTCGGACGCCGGGTCACCAGCCAGTTCAACTACACCCTGTCCCGGCGCCAGCACGGCCTGCGGATCTCCCGGGGACTGACCAGCCTCACCAGCCAGTCGCTGCCGCCGCGAAGGGTGCAGGCGGTACAGATCAGCCAGTCGCCGGTGTGGCGGCGGCTCGGGTTGTACCGGGTCGACCTCGAGGTGATCGGCTGGGGCCAGGTCACCGACGACGAGAACAGCTCCGGGGTGTCGACCATCCTGCTACCGGCCGGCGGCATCGAACAGGTGCGGGTCGCCCTGGGCGCCATCTGGCCGCGCGCCGACTTCGAGGCCGTCGAACTGCACGGGGCGCCGGTGCGGGCCCGCTGGTTGCACCCGCTGGCGCAACCGTTCCTGCGGTGGGGCCACGACGACTCGCTCGTGGTCGCCCGGCACGGCTGGCTGGTCCGCCGCTGGCAGGTGGTACCGCACGCCCGGACCCAGTCCCTGCAGGTCGCCCAGGGATGGCTGTCACGACGCCTGGGCCTGGCCGACCTCGAGTTCCACACCGCCGGCGGCCAGCTGACACCCCACGCGTCCGGTCTGGACGCCGCCGACGTGATGCGGGCACAGGCGACGCTGCTGGACCTGGTCCATCGTCGGCCGGCGGTCGACCTCTCCGAGCCGCTGCCTGGCCCTGTCGCAGCTCCCCCGGCACCCGCGCCCGTCGAGGCCACCCGGCCCCACCCGGCAGCGACCCCCGGCGTTGCCCCCGCACCCGGCGCCGACCCGGAGCCGCAACCGGATCGACCGGATTCGGGTGCCTCCCCACCCGCCGCTGGCTAGGGTGTGGCCATGCAGAACCAACCCGTGCTGGGTATCGACATCGGCGGCTCCGGGATCAAGGGGGCGCTGGTCGACCTCGAGACCGGCAACTTCGCCTCCGAGCGGGTGCGGATTCCCACCCCGGCGACGTCCACCCCCGCCAACGTGGCCGACGTGGTCGCGAGGATCGTTGCGGGGTTCGCCGAACAGATGGGCGACGGCCCGGTCGGCATCACCATCCCCGCCGTCGTGACCCACGGCGTTTCCCGGTCTGCGGCGAACATCGACAAGTCCTGGATCGACGCCCCCGCCCGGGAGATCTTCGCCGAGCGGCTGGGTCGGGACGTCGTGGTGGTCAACGACGCCGACGCCGCCGGCCTCGCCGAGGTCAAGTACGGCGCCGCGAAGGGTAACGACGGGGTGGTGCTGGTGACCACGCTGGGCACCGGGATCGGCAGCGCCCTGATCTACCGTGGCGTCCTGGTGCCGAACACCGAGCTCGGCCACCTCCAGATCGACGGCCACGACGCGGAGAGCCAGGCGGCGGCGTCGGTGCGGACGAAGCTCGGCCTCACCTACGACGAGTACGTGCCCCGGCTGCAGCGTTACTACGAGGTTGTCGAGGCCCTCTTCTGGCCCGACCTGCTGGTGGTCGGCGGGGGCGTCTCCAAGGCGTCCGGGCAGTTCCTGCCCTACCTGACGCTCAAGACACCGATCGTCCCGGCGGAACTCCGCAACCGCGCCGGCATCGTCGGTGCCGCGTGGCTGGCCCGCGACGCCGCCGGGGCCTCGGAAGGTAACGCCTGAGCCCCACGGCCCGCCGTCGCGCCGGGCCCGCACACGCCGACCCGGCGACAGGGGCAGGCGAGGTCACATCCGGTCCGGCGCCTCGATACCGAGCAGGTCCAGACCGATGGCCAAGGACTCGACGGGTGGCGGCGCACAGGGCGAGCCGGGACGCCCGCACCTCGCCCTCGGCTGCGCAGCACCGGGCACTGCTCGTAGAAGCCGCTGAGGGCCCCGGCGAGCTCGTAGAGGTAGCCGCACAGCCGGTGCGGCTGAAGGGTCTCGCAGACGTCCACCGCCACTTCGCCGAACCGCGACAGCAGCAGGGCGAGCGACTGCTCCGCGGGTTCACCCAACACCGTGACCGTGCCGTGGGCGAAGCCCTCGGCCTCGGCCTTGCGCAGGATCTGGTTCACCCGGGCGTGCGCGTACTGCAGGTACGGCCCCGTGTCGCCGGTGGTTGCCACCATGCGTTCGGCGTCGAAGACATAGTCCTTCTGCAGCCCGTTCGACAGGTCGGCGTACTTGATCGCGGCCAGGGCGATCGACGGTGCCGCCTCCTGCTCAGCCGCGTCCAGCAGGCTGTTCAGGGTGACCGCGGTGCCCTCACGGGTGGAGAGCTTCTTCCCGTCCGCGCCGAGCACCTGGCCGAACCCGACGAACTCCGCCGAGACCGACTCGGGCAGGTAGCCGGCCGCTCGGGCGACGGTGAACACCTGCTCGAAGTGGTACGCCTGGGGCGCCCCCACCACGTAGATGATCCGGTCGGCACCGAGGTCACCGACCCGGTGCCGGATCGCGGCCAGGTCGGTGCAGGTGTAGCCGAAGCCGCCCTGGGCGTTGCGGATGATCGCGGGCGCCGGGAACCCTTCGGTGAACACCGCCAGAGCACCGTCGTCGACGACCGCGATGCCACGCTCGGCCAGGTCGGCGGCGACCACGGCGAGGTCGTCGTTGTAGATCGACTCCCCGGCCAGGTCGCTGTCGCTGAGCAGGACGTTCATCCGTCGGTAGGTGGCGTTGAAGCCGGCCAGGGAGACCTCGATCAGCTGCCGCCAGACCCGCCGCGTGTCGGGATCGCCGGACTGGAGCAACACCACCCGGTCACGCGCCCTGGCAGCGAACTCCTCGGAATCCTTCAGGTGGGCATTGGCCCGCTGGTAGAGCGCCTCGGCGGCAGGCAGTTCGAGGGTGCTGGCGTCCAGCCCCTCCTCCAGGATCTGCTCGACCAGCATGCCGAACTGCCGGCCCCAGTCACCGATGTGGTTCTGCGGGATCACCGTGTGGCCCCGGGCGCGCAGCACCCGGGTGAAGCAGTCGCCGATGATCGTCGAGCGCAGGTGGCCGACGTGCATCTGCTTGGCCACGTTCGGGGACGAGTAGTCGATCACCACCGTCCGGGGTTGCTCTGCCCTGCCGATTCCTGCACCGGGTTCGGTGAGCGCCCGGGTCGCGGCGGCGGCGAGGACGTCCGCGCGCAGCCGCAGGTTGATGAAGCCGGGGCCGGCCACCTCCAGCGGCTCGCACAGGTCGGCCAGGTCGATCTGCTCCACCAGGCGTGCCGCGACCTCGCGCGGCGGGCGACCCTCGGCGTTGGCCAGGCGTAACGCCACGTTGGTCTGGTAGTGGCCGAACTGCGGACGGGTGGCCGGTCGCAGCTCGGGATCGATCCCGGCCGCGGCCAGGACGCGATCACTCAGGAGGGACGGCAGGGAACGCATGGGGGCCATCCTCCCACGGCCGAAGCGGCGGCATCGCGCCCTGCCCATCGGGCCGAAAGGCGGACCCGCGCAGGCGGCCGGAGCACCCCCCGGCGGCGCCCTCGGCCGACGGCCCGGGCCCGGCCGACCCCTCGGCCGGGCCGGGGCCGCGTGGTAGATTCTTGGCTGGGCCTCGGCCCTCTGATCAGGCAGGACCGGCGGAGTGGGGTCGGATCCGGTCGATGGTCACGCCAGAGCGTTCCGGGAGGTGTTTTGCGAACGCGTTCACGTGCGACCCTGCGCCGCCTCGTCGCGGTCGCATCGGTCGCCCTGCTTCTCGGCATGAGCCCGCGGGACCCTGCCGGCGCCAGTCCGACCCGTATCCCGGTCGACCCGCCCGGCACGATCAGCGTGAGCCAGCGCTCGACGGTCGCGATCCTCGCCTGGCGGGAGGTCGAGGGCGCCGAACGGTACGCCGTCGACTACGACACCTCTCCGGCGTTCAGTTCTGCGCGGCGCGTGCTGAGTGAGGACTCCATGACCGTGATCACCGGGCTGGAGCCGGCCACCGACTACCACCTCAGGGTCGCGAGCTGGGACCCGGCCACCGACGCCCTCACGGCGTGGAGTCGCACCACCTCGTTCACCACGAGCGATCGGGTGTACCCCCTGGCTGCGCCCGTGGTCACCCTGGCCGCGACCACCACGTCGATCACGGCGGAGTGGGCGAAGGTCGACCAGGGAGTCCGCTACGAGGTTTCGCTGCGGCAGGGCCCGAAGGAGCTCGGAGCGACCCGGACGGTCACCGGGCGGAAGACCCAGTTCGAGGAACTGGTGGGCGACCGCACGTACCAGGTCAGCGCCCGGGCGGTGGACACGGCCGGACTGCCGGTGACCGCCTGGTCGGACCCCGTTTCGGTGACCACCCCCGAGTCGATGCCGTTGCGCGTCGCCAGCTACAACGTGAAGTGCGACAACTGCCGCAAGCCCGGGGAGAAGAGCTGGGCCAGTCGCCGCTCCGCGGTGATCAGCACCATCCGCAGCCAGGAACCGGACGTCCTGGGTGTCCAGGAGGCATCCCAGGGGCAGTTGCCCGGCCGGTCGATCTCGCAGTTCGAGGACCTGCTGAACGGGCTCGGCGCCCCCTACGCGATCACCAACTCGTTCCGGTACAACTGCGCGAACTCCCGCTCCAGCAGGCGCTGCCGCGTGGTGGACCGGGGTGCCAGCCTGGGAGACCGGATCATCTACAACACCCGGACCGTCACCCTGGTGAAGCAGGGGTCGGTCAAGCTGCCCACCACCGGCAAGGCGAACCTGGACCGGTATCTCGCCTGGGCGGTGTTCCGGGACAAGTCGACCGGCAAGAAATTCCTGTTCGGCAACACCCACCTGGAACCGGGAGGATTCGCGTCGCTGCGGGTGGCCCAGACCCGCGTGGTCGTGTCGAAACTCAAGAAGCTGGCCACCGCCAACGGCGACCTGCCGGTGATCGTGGTGGGGGACTTCAACAGCTACAAGTGGAGTCCGGGCGGCAACCGGCCCTACGACCTGATGGTGTCCAACGGCTACCTCGATCCGCTGGGCAACACCTACCGGAGTCGCCACAGCGCACCGGGGGCGTTCGTGGAGAAACGCATCAACACGAACTACTCCACCTACAACGGCTTCCGCAGGAACGCGGCCCGGTTCCCGTACATCAACGGGACCTACCTGGACTACATCTTCGTGACCAGGATGCGGGTCAGCGAGTGGGAGACCGTCGTCGACGTCGATTCCCAGGGCCGGTTCGTCGGCACCATTCCCTCCGACCACAACATGGTGCGCGCGACGGTCTGGCTCCCCTGAGCGGCCCCGAACTTCCCTGGACCAATCCTTAACTAAGGATGAGAAGTTTCAGAATTGGTTTAGGATTTGAGGCGAGTGTTCAGCTTGACATCGGCAAAGGCCGCCGGGTTCTCGTAGCCTCAGGCCACTGCTGATGTTCTGTTCCCCCCCGAGGAGCTGTCGTGCCGCGCGTTACTGGAAACCGCTTGGTGAGCCTGTTCACCGCGCTGTTGTTGGGCTTGACCCTGCTCGCCGCCCCGCCGGTAACGGCCTCGGCGGCGACCTACGACTACACCGCCCCGGGGGCCCCCACCGCTGCCGAGGTCGCCGGTACCGTCGTCACCCTCACCTGGGGGGCAGTCCCCGGGGCACCGAAGTACAAGGTCAGATACTCGACCCGCTCGTCGATGTCGGGAGCGCGCTACGTCCGGACAGCATCGACGTCGACGACCATCAGCGGGCTCAGCCGCGGCGAGACCTACTACTTCCAGGTCCGGGTGGTCAGCAGCTCCGGGGCCTCGCTCAGCGCGTATTCGGAGAAGGCCTCGGCCAGGACCCCGCGGTCACTGTCCCTGAAGTACCTGACTCCGGCGAGCCTTGCGGTGAGCCCCGTCAGTTCCAGCAGGATCAGCGCCGACTGGGCGTCCAGCGGCCCCGGGACCTACCGGCTGCGGTGGGCAACCAACTCGTCGATGAGCGGCGCCACCACGAAGAAGGTGTCCGGAACCAGCTACACCGTGAGCGGGCTGTCCGCTTCCACCACCTACCACTTCCAGGTGAAGGTCGTGACGAAGGCGGCCGGCGCCACTCGCAGCCCCTACAGCGACGCCGCCTCCGCAACCACGAGCGCGTCCAGTTCCTCCTCCGGGGACGAGCCGGTCACCAGTTCGGGGTCGGCGACCGTCAGGGTGGGCTCCTACAACGTGAAATGCGCCAACTGCAGCGGCGGGAAGTCCTGGTACGACCGTCGCAGTGCCGTCGTCTCGACGATCCTCGGCCAGGACGTCGACGTGCTGGGCGTGCAGGAGGCGAGCCAGGGCTGGCTCTACGCCAACGACGGCGCCAGCAGCGAGAAGATCGACCTCTCCCAGTTCGAGGACCTGGTCAACCGCCTCGGCGCCCCCTACGCCCTGGCCAACCCGGCCCGCAACAACTGTGTGAAGTCGACCACCCCGACCAACTGCGTGTACGCCGACCAGGGCGCCTCCCAGGGCACGAAGATCATCTACAACTCCGACACCCTCAGCCTGGTGGACGAGGGGTCAAGGCACCTCTCCTACGTCAGCGGCGGCGAGAACGACCGCTATGTGGCCTGGGCCATCTTCACCCACAAGGCGAGCGGCGAGCGGTTCTTCTTCGCCAACACCCACCTGGAGAACACCAAGGGCGCGAAGTACTACGAACTCCGCCAGCAGCAGACCCGCGAGATCCTGGCCGTCGTCGAGCAGGAGAACACCGCCAACCTGCCTACCTACGTCGTCGGCGACTTCAACTCCCACAAGTGGAGCCGGGTGGACGACAGCACCAGTTCGTCGGTGGCCCGGGACAACGCGCCGCGCCGGATCATGCTCGCCGAGGGGGACTTCGTGGATCCGCTGGGCAACTACGACGCGTCGATGTACGCCAGCCGGGGCGCCACCGTCAGCACGCGGATCCACACCAACTTCGACAGCTGGAACAACTACGAGTCGGTGGCCAAGCACGACGACTACGTCAACGGCACCTACCTCGACTACATCTTCACCTCACCCGGGGTCGGGGTGCCGGAATGGGAGACGGTGGTCAAGATCGACGCCGCCAACAAGTTCATCGGCACCATCCCGTCCGACCACAACATGATCCGGGCGACCACCACGTTGCCCTGACCCGACCGTCCATCCCCACCCCCCACTCCCTCACCCCGATCTGGAGTTTCCGATGCCCACGTTCTCCCGCCCCAGGGTGGCAAGCCTGCTCGTCGCTGTCGCTGCCGCACTCTCGCTGACCGCGATCCAGCCACCGGCCGCTTCGGTCGCCGCCGGCACCACCCAGGTGGTCACCGCGGCCAGTTCCCAGGCAACGATCCGGGTCGGTTCGTACAACATCAGGTGCGCGAACTGCAAGGGGGGGAAGTCCTGGTACCAGCGGCGCGGCGCCGTCGTCTCGACGATCCTCGGCCAGGACGTCGACGTGCTCGGGGTGCAGGAAGCCAGTCAGGGCTGGCTGAGGGCCAACAGCGGCAAGGGCAAGAAGATCGACCTCTCCCAGTTCGAGGATCTGGTGAACCGGCTCGGCGCCCCCTACGCCCTGACGAACACCGCCCGGAACAACTGCGTCAACTCCGCCAGCCCCAACAACTGCGTCTACGCCGACCGGGGCGCATCGCAGGACAACCGGATCATCTACAACACCAGGACCCTCACCCTGGTCAGCCAGGGCGCGAAGCAACTCTCCTACGTTCGCGCCAGCCACAATGACCGCTACGTGGCCTGGGCCATCTTCACCCACAAGGCGAGCGGCGAGCGGTTCTTCTTCGCCAACACCCACCTGGAGAACACCAAGGGCGCGAAGTACTACGAGCTCCGCCAGCAGCAGACCCGCGAGGTCCTCGCCGTCGTCAAGGCGAAGAACACCGCCAACCTGCCGACCTACGTCGTCGGCGACTTCAACTCCCACAAGTGGAGCCGGGTGAACGACAGCAAGAAGAAGTCCGTCGCACGTGACAACGCGCCCCGTCGGATCATGCTCAACAGCGGCGGCTTCGTCGACCCGCTCGGCAACTCCGACGCCTCGATGTACTCCGCCCAGAGCGCCACCGTCAGCAAGCGGATCCACACCAACTTCGACAGCTGGAACGACTTCAAGCGCAAGGCCAGGCACGACAACTACGTCAACGGCACCTACCTCGACTACATCTTCACCACACCCGGCATCAAGGTGCCGGAATGGGAGACCGTGGTTCGGATCAACTCCAAGAACAAGTTCATCGGCACCATCCCCTCCGACCACAACATGATCAGGGCCACCACCACGCTGCCCTGACCTTCCCCGCTCAGGCGGGGCGGCCACCCGTGTGGACCGGCCCGGCACCCGCCACATCAAGGGTCCCTGCCGGACTACGTCTTCACCCAGGCCGGCATCGGGGTGCCGGAGTGGGAGACCGTGGTCAAGGCGGACTCCGCGAACAGGTTCCTCGACATCTTCCCCTCCGACCACAACCTGATCCGGGCGACCACGGTACGGCGCTGAGTCGGGCCGCTCAGCCCCGGGAAAGCAGCCGGTCGATCACCCGCTCGGCGGAGTGGCCGTCGTCGTACCGGTTGAACCTGTCCCGCCAGGCCCGGTACTTCTCGGCGTACCGCGGGCTGTGGCCGGTGAGGTTGGCGATCGCGTCCCGCACCGCCTCCTGGGTTTCCAGGACCGGGCCGGGGGCCGTGCTGGCGAGATCGAAGTAGGTGCCGCGCAACGAGCCGCTGTACTCCTCGATATCGGGAACGAAGAAGATCATCGGACGCCCGGTGACCGAGTAGTCGAACATCACCGAGGAGTAGTCGGTGATCATCGCGTCCGCCGCCAGGTACAGGTCGGTGATGTTCGGGTAGCTGGTGACGTCGAGCACCCCGGGCAGCTGGACGTCCGCGCCGTACCCCATCGTCCGGCTGTGACCGCGCAGCAGCAGCACGTAGCCGTCACCGAGGTCCGTCATCAGCCGGGCCAGGTCGAGGAAGGTGACCAGGTCGTTGCGGTCCTCCCGCCAGGTCGGGGCGTAGAGCAGCGCCACCTGATCCTCCCGGATGCCCAGGAGTTCGCGGACCGGGCCCCGCGGCTGGCTGACCAGGGCGTCGTTGCGCGGATAGCCCTCCTCCCAGATCTCCTTGTCCCAGGCGTAGGCGGTGCGGAAGACGTCGCTGCTGTGCCGGTTCTGGGACAGCAGCCAGTCCCATTTGGACCGCTCGTTCAGCAGTGCCCGCCGGGTGAGTTGATCGGCGTTCTTGCGGTCCAGGCCGACGGTCTTGAACATGGTGCCGTGCCAGGTCTGCAGCACCAGCTGGCCGGGGTTGTGCGCATAGGTGTTGCTCAGCCATTCGTTGGTGATCACGAACCGGGAGGCCTGCCGGGCGTCCCACCAGGCCCGGCTGCCCCGCACCACCGGGACGGACCCCGGCGGCACCGCCACGGACAGGTTGGCGACACCCCAGAAGCGGGGGGCGTCGGGGAGCCGGCGGGCCAGCTCCCGATCCAGGGCGAGCGGGTTGCAGGTGGCCTGCTGGCCCATGAACGACTCGAAGAAGAACTGCTCCTTCACCGGGAGCTCAGGCTGGTGGAAATGGGTCCGCAGCCGGTGCTGGCGGTACGAGCCGTACTCCTTGGGCCGCAGCGGATTGGACAGGCTGAACACCAGCCGACGTCCGGAGCCGACCCCGAGCAGGCAGGTGAACCAGTCGGTGGTGATCCGCTCCGGCGACCGGTCGATCAGGGCGAGGGAGCTGGCGATCCGGAACCACGCGCCGTCCGCGGTGTGTCCGCGCAGCGTGTACCGCCCGGACGGGGGCGGCAGTTCCGGGCCACCCCAGCTCGAACCCAGCCACGGAGCGAAGCCGTCGAAGGAGCCGTCAGGGTGCCAGTCGACCTGCATCGGACGCTGGGCCCGCGGCCCGACCAGATCGATCGTCGCGCCGGCGAGGTCGCCCAGCACCCGGCCCGACACCTGCACGCCGAACGCCGGGGACTGCACGATCCGGGCGTCGGTGAGCAACAGCATCGCCTCGGTGTCGCGCAGCCGCAGGGAGCCGTCGTAGGCGGTGTAGGGGATCGGCGCCGAGGCCGGCAGGGACGCGGGATCGACCGGGTCGGCGGACGACCGCACGATCCGCTCGCGGCCGGTCGAGTCGGTCGTCAGGATCCGGTAGCTCAGCACCGGCAGCGCGACGCCATCGGCCTCCGGAGAGAACAGGTCCTCGTCCTCACCGGGGTCGAGCAGGCTCGATGGGCCGAACGGGTCGAGCGGCGGCACCAGCCCGGTCAGCCGGACCTGGCCGTCCGGCAGGGGTGCGACCACCAGGTTGGTGACCCCCTGGGGGGACACCATCCGGGCTTCGACGATCTCCACCCGGTGGGGCTGCACGGTGACGTCCAGCCGGCGGTCGACGAGCTCGGCTGCCGTGGCCAGCACCTCCGGGCGCCCGACCCGCAGCATCAGCCCCCACCGCGGGCTCCATTCCGGGACCGCCTGGACACCGCCGAAGGTCTTCGGCAGGGGCATCAGGCCCGAACCGGGGAAGACCCGTCGGGAGAACCGTCCCGTCACCGTCCGGCCACCGCCGTGGACGGTGATCGTGGTGTGCCACACCCGTGACCGGCCGCCGCCGCTGCGGATCAGCTCGGCGACGTCCACCTCGGCCACGAAGCCGGTGTTGGTGTAATCCCGCCGGGCCCCCCGGACCCGCGAGTTGGCCAGGATCTCGTCGTAGTTGCGCACCCTGGCCGATACCGGCTCGCAGCCGCGGGCGTGGAAGACGACCTCCACCGTCGGGGGCTCCTCGAAGCCGTAGCCACGCTCGTAGGCCCAGCCTGCTACCTGGTAGGTCGAGTCCTCCAGCCAGTGCGCCGAGCGGATCGTACCCACCCAGCCGAGCTGGGCCCAGCTGACCGTGTTCACCGTGCGACGGGCGGCCTGCCGGGTGGCGACGTAGGCGGGGAAGTACCAGCTGTCCTCCGAACTGCCCAGCTTGGCGGGGAGCCGGCGGGCGAACCGGAACAGGGTGGCGGGTACCAGACTCAACGAACAGCTCCTCCGGAACGGATTTCTCAGCGGATTTCGGTGGCGTGGGCCCTGGCCCGCTCGATCATTCCGGCCATCGCGATCGACTCCGAGGGGCGGAGCCGGAAGGATTCGCTGACCTTGTTCCGGATCATCCAGGCGAACTCGGCCAGTTCGTAGCGCAGGCCGTCCCCGTCGAACTTGTAGTAGTACTTCTTGTTCTGCCGGCTGTCCTCGAACCTCGCCTCGAAGTACTCGGTGAGCCACCAGGGCGCCGGGACGTAGATGTAACCCGAGGAGCCGGCGACGACGAGCTCTCCCTCGGCCTTGACCCCGATCCCGGTCCGCGCCGAGGCGACCGCGTGCGGATAGGTGAGGTCGATCCGGGAGAACACCTCAACCTCGGACCCCTCCGGGCGCAACGACACGGTGCGGAGGTCCTCATAGCCCGTGCCGAGCAGCTTCACCGCGGCGAGCAGGGGGTAGGTGGCGAGTTCGGAGATGCTGCCCCCATCGGCCCCGAGGAGTTCCCGGCCGGAGCTGACCAGCTTGGTGAAGGTGGCGTCCACCGAACGGACGCGACCGATCGAGCCGCTGCGGGCCACGGCCACCATCCGCTGGAAGCCCGGCGAGAACGCGGTCTTCACCGCCTCCAGCAGCACCACGCCGGCCTTCGAGGCACGCTCGAACAGGTCCGCGGTCTCTGCCTCGGTAAGGGTCATCGGCTTCTCGCACAGCACGTGCACGCCGGCTTCGATGGCTCGCCGGGTGAAGTCGTAGTGGGTGGAGTGCGGGGTGGCGACGTAGACCGCGTCGACGTGCTTCAGCAGGTCGTCGTAGGTCTCGTTCGCCCACTCCAGTTCGAGCCGGGCGGCGAAGGCCTTGGCGTTGTCGTAGTTGCGGGAGTACACGGCCTCGACGTTGACCCCGCTCACGAACCGCGCCTCGGCCACGAACCGCCCGGCGATCCGCCCGGAGCCGGCCACGCCCACCCTCAACACACCGGCGGTCTCGTTGCGCAACTGGGTGCTCGAGACCCCCTTCGTCCGATCCAGGTAGACGACGTCGCAGTAGTCGCGCAGGTAGTCGAACTTGCCCAGCCAGTCCGATCCGATGGCGAAGGTGTCGACCTCGTGCTTCTGGATGTCCTGGACCTTCTGGCCCTCGTACTCCTCGATGATGATCTCGTCCGCCAGCCCGGAGTCGGTGACGTTGCGGATCCGCTCCATCAGGCTCTGGGCAACGTTCAACTTGCCGCGGGAATCGTCGTAGTTCTCCGTCGTGACCCCGACGATGAGATAGTCCCCGAGCGCCCTGGCCCGTTCCAGGAGGCGCCGATGCCCTTCATGGAACAAGTCGAAGGTGCCGTAGGTGATGACTCGCACGTGACGCTCCTGAGCAGGTTTCCGGGTGCCTAGACTATCCGACGGAGAAAGGACGGTCCCAATGCCCTCGCCCGACCCCGGAGAGTTCGGCCGGCGGGTCATCCGGAAGGTCCGCAGGACCCTCGGGATCGAACCCCCGCCCCCGCCCCCGCCCCCGAAGCCGGAGCCGGAGCCGGAGCCGGAACTCGACCTCCGCGACGACCCGCTCGGCCCGGAGCGGCCCCTGCCGGACGCCCAGTACGTCTTCATCGTCGGCGGCCTGCCCCGGCACTTCGCCGGCCGGACCGCGTCCATGCTGACCAAGACCCGCCTGTTCTACCAGCGGTACGGGGTGGAGTCGTTGATCGTCACCGCGACCCCCTCAGCCGAGCTCGACGACCTCTCCCACCACTGGCGGGAGCGGGGGGCGCTGGCCCCGGGGGTACGGCTGGCGAGCCTGCTCGACTACTACCCCGACGACTCCGTCCATGAGGGTCCGCCGATCGAGCATCCGCTGGAGGAGCCTGGCCTGCGCTGGATCAAGGAGGCGGACGGGCCGGTCTACCGGTTCTTCGACGACCAGGGCCTGTACCGGCTCTGGAAGCGGTACGACTACGCCGGACGGCTGATCGTGCGGGACTGGTTCAACGAGACCCGGGTCCGGACCCGCCGGGACGAGTTCCGCCTCGACGGCACGATTCGACGGACCTCCTACATGGATCCCACGAACAACTTCCCCCGGCAGAGCGTCTACTACGCCCACGACGGCACCCCTCAGCTCAGCCACTGGTCGATGCTCAACAGCAACGGGGTCAACCTGGACACCTTCCGGGTGGTCTTCTTCGACCCGGACGGGCAACCGGTGCGCAACCCGGTCGACCCGAACGCGTTCACCCCGGTGCTGCACACCTGCCTGGACGAACTGATCGGGAACCGGCCCACGTTCCTCACCAACGAGGACCGCTTCATCGACGACATCGTGCTGTCCTACCGACGTCCCCAGGTGAAGAAGGTCCTGGTGGTGCACAACGCCCACATCACCGAGCCCTACCAGGACATCCACAAGCTTCGGCCGGCCTACCAGCCCTGCCTGTCCAGGCCGCAGGACTCCGACGCGGTGGTGTTCCTCACCCGTACCCAGCGCGCCGAGGCCGAGGCCCACGTCGGCCCGCGGGAGACCTTCCGGGTGATCCCCCACCCCGCGCGCACACCCGTACTGAAGCCCGGGATCGCCCGTGACCGCACGCTCGCGATCATGATGAGCCGACTCGACCCGCAGAAGCAGCTCAACCATGCGATCGCCGCCTTCGCCGAAGTGGTGAAGGCCGTGCCGGACGCCCGACTGGAGATCTATGGGATGGGGCCGTTGGTCGAGCCTGCCCTGCAGGCCCAGATCGATCGTCTCGGGGTGTCGGACTCGGTGAAGCTGAAGGGCTACACCAAGGACCCGACCGGCGCCTACCAGCGGGCCGGGATGTCGCTGCTCACCAGCCGGTTCGAGGGGGCGCCGCTCACGCTCCAGGAGAGCCTGATGCACGGCTGCCCGGTGATCAGCTACGACCTTCGCTACGGCCCGGCCGACATCCTCACCGACGGGGTGAACGGGTTCCTGGTGAAGTACGGCGACGTCAAGGCGATGGCGGCCAAGGTGGTCGAGGTCATGCAGGATCCCGAGCTCCACCAGCGGCTGGTCGACGCTTCGGCGTTGTCCGCGGAGGAGTTCACCGAGCCGGTCTTCCTGCGCCGCTGGTCCACCCTGTTCCACGGGTTGGCCGACGCGGGCTGGGGCGGGCCGGACGGCCGGACGGACGCGGCCGAAGCGAATGGCTGATCCTGGTCCCGCCGGGCGGGCGGCTGACCTCGTCGCCGCCGACCGGCCCGGACCGAGGACGGCCCTGGGCGGGCGCTGGTGGGTGACCGCGCTGCTCGTCCTCGCGGCGAGCCTTGCCGTGGTGGCCGGCTTCGAACTCACCACCAGCCTGATCAACATCGAGCGGTTCAGCTGGGACAACGTCCGCTACCTCCGGATGGCGCGGGAGTGGTTCGCCACCGAGACCATGACCTCGCCGTTCGCCTACCGGTGGGGCACCCCCCTGCTGGCCCGGGTGCTCTCCGATCTGCTCGGGGTGTCGCTCCCGCTGGGTTTCCGCCTGGTCGCCTGGGCGGGGGCGGTGCTCCAGTTGGTGTCGGTGTTCTACCTGGTCCTTACGGTCAGCCGCTCGGTGCGGGCGGCGTGGGCGGGCTGGGCGGTCGTCCTGCTGTCGGTCTGGAACGTCCGGTTCCTGATGTTCGACCCGTTCCGGCCCGACCACCTCGCCTACCCGATCGTGATCCTGGCCTCGCTGGCAGCCCACCAGCGACGGTGGGGCTGGTTGATCGCCCTCACCATGCTCGGGGCGCCGATCCGGGAGTTCACCGTCGTGCCGCTGCTGGCAGCCCTGGTGGTGCTGCTGTGGAACCGGGACGGGAAGACCCTGGCCCGTTGGGGGCTCCCGTTCCTGGCCGCGCTGTTCGTCGCGGTCGTCCTGCCCCGCCTGCTGATCCCGGTGGTGAAGAGCCGCCAGACCGTGGACCTCGACACCTTCTGGGCAGACCTCACCCGGCTGGTCACCTTCTGGACGCGGCACCTCAACATCCTGCTCGGCTACCTCTCCTACGCCGTGCCCGCGCTGATGCTGTTCTCCCCGTCCCGGTTCGCCGACGTCTGGGCCGGCTTCGGGCGCGACCTCCAGCGCTTCCTGCTCGCCTACTCGGGGCTGGTGTTCGTCCTGGTCTTCCTGGGCGGCACCGACATCCACCGGTTCGTGAGCTTCATGGTGGTTCCGCTGGCCCTGGTCGTGGGTGGCCTGGCGAGCCGGGCGCGGCTGCCCGAACTGATCGTCACCGCCGTGGCGGCGGTCTGGTTCAACCGGCTGGCCGAACCGATCCCGAACCGGGTGGTCGACAACTATCTGGACTTCTGGGGTGGGTGGAGCGGACGGGTCAACGAGTCCACAGCCGCGCGCTTCGCCCAGGCGGCGGCCAGCATCACCGCCGGGCAGCTGACCCGGCTGCTGGCCGCCCGGCCCAGGGGCGCCCGGCGCGGGGCCGGCTGAGCCCCGGGATCAGTCCGCCGTGCCGCGCCGGCTGCGGTACCACCACGCGCCGCCCGCCGAGGCGGCCACGGCCACCACGCCTACCAGGGCCACCCACAGGAGCAGGCCGGAGTCGTCGCCGTCCGGCGGCGCGGCAGCCGGGGTCGGCGTCGGGGTGAGGGTCGGGGTCGGGGTGGGCGTCGGCGTGACGGAGGCGGACGCCGTCGGGGACGGGGTCGGCTCGGCGGACGCGGTGGTCGGGTTCGGGTTCGGGTTGGGGTTCGGGTTCTTCATCACGTCCGGTTCCTGGTCCGAACCGGTCCAGGTGGTCTCGCCGCCGGAAACCCAGGTGCCCTCGCCGTAGGCGAACTGGAAGGTCCCGCCGACAGGCTCGCCGTCGGGCTTGGAGACCCGGTAGTGCACGGTGTAGGTGTCCTTGGGCAGGTCGTCCTTCAGTTGCACCCGCACGTTGGTCCACTCCACCACCAGCCTGCCGGTGGTGACGTTCGTGCCGCTGCTGCTGAGCACCAGCATCTTCGCCGTGCTGGGGTCGAGCTGGAAGTCGAAGGCCATCGTCACCCAGCCCGGCTCCCGCTTCAGTTCGGCCTGCGGGGCGGGGTCACTGATGAAGTCCTCGGCCGCCCGGGCTACGAGGGCCTGGCCGCCGAGCAGCAGGGCCGTGGCCAACAGCGCGGCCGCGAATCTGGCAACTCGTCTCATCCGATCCTCCTGGCCGGCCCGGGAGCAGCTGCCCCCGTGCGGTCGTTCACAGTTCTTTCATTGCTCATGTTCACAGTCTCTTCAGGTATCGTGACTCGGAAGAAGCCAAGTACGCCCGCGGTTCAGGTGTGCCCTCTGACGGACGGGCGCCGGGATCGCAGGATTGGGGAGGTCTGTCTTGCCCGACAATACTCGTCGGATCGAATCCCGACACAAGAAGTGGATGGTCCTGCTGCTCGCGGCGGGCCTCGCGCTCGGGGTGGGGGTGCCCAGCGCCCAGGCCATCTCCTTCGATACCGACAGCGGCCAGGTCGCCTACCCCGCTGACGTGAACGCTGCCAGCGACGCCACCAGCAACCCCACCGACTGCCCCACCCTGGGCTCGGCGCCGGACTATTTCGAGGTGTGGCTGAACACCGACGACTCGGAGTCCCGCGGCTGGTGGGACCCGAAGGACAACTCCCCCTGGAGCTTCGCCTCCCGCGTCGCCCAGATCGTCTGCGGCGCCGCGAACAACGCCGAGATCCGGATCGGCATGTACTTCATCCGGGCGATCGGCACCTCGTCGCGGCCCGAGGCCGACTCCGAGGTCATCTTCGATGCGCTGCAGTGGGTGCACGAGAACCGGAACGTCGACGTCGAACTGGTCCTCGACCAGGGTCTTCACGCCGGGGTCAACCTGACCCAGGTCACGGACCGCTTCAAGTCCATCGGTACCGTCGAGTACTGCTACAACGGCTGTTTCAACGTGAACAAGGGCAAGCGCTACCCCTACGCCATCGAGCACGAGAAGTACCTGGCGATCTCCGACACCCGGTGGGACAACTCCGATTCCGACGATCACCCGGTCGTGCTGTCCACCTCGGGCAACTTCGCGCGCAGCCAGATCCGCAACTACTGGCAGGAAGCCACCCTGATCTATGACGACTACAAGTTGTGGAACGAGTTCGACAAGCGCGCCGACGGCCTGATGTCCTGCGCCGACGGCGGCTGCGGTGGCGGCAGCAAGGCGATCACGACGCTCGGGTTGAAGAAGGAGCGCAAGATCTGGATCGATCCGTTCTACCGTCGCGCCACCGACAAGAACCGGGGGACCTTCGTCGCGTTCGCGCCGCAGGCCTCCGACGCGCCGGACTACTACGTCGCGCAGTTCGACGGACTGGACTGCACCGTGGACACGAAGGTGCGGATCGCCATGTTCAAGCTCACCGACTCCAAGGCCGAGCGACTGGCGGACAGCCTCGCCCGGATCGAGAAGCAGGGCTGCAACGTGGAGATGCTGGTGTCGCAGTCCTACGGCGCCAACGAGCTCTCCACCAAGGTGAAGAAGACCCTCAACAAGGCCGACATCCCCTACTACTGCTCGGCCATTCCGATGCACACCAAGATGATCCTGATCGGGCCCATGGTCGGCAATGACGGACGCGTACTGGTCGGCACCGCGAACATGTCGACCTCGGGTTTGCGGTACAGCGATGAGCACGTGCTCACCCTCGACACCAGATCGGCGACGGGCGAGTACCAGCAATCGATGAGACGGGCGTACGGCAACTATCTGGCCGCCTGGGACGATCTCGCCCAGGGGAGGGAATCATGCTGACCACCACGACCCGCAAACCCACGCACCTGGTCCGGTTGCTGCTGGCAGTGGCGCTGGTCGCCAGCTCGGCGCTGCTGACCTCCAGCGCGGCCACGGCCGCCTACGCCTACAAGGCGCCGACCAAGCTGTCCTCGACGATCGTCGGTAGTACCCAGCTGGAAATCGAGTGGCTTCACGTCAGCGGGGCACCGGCCTACGTGATCCGGGCCGCCACCACCGGTGAAACCACCAAGGTGTTCCGTAGCGGCAACAACACGGTCAAGATGACCGGGCTGACCCGGAACACCACCTACTCCATCAAGGTGGCGGTGGCCGCCTCCACGGAGTCCGGCGCGGCCCGGTTGAGCGCGTACTCCTCGATCCTGAAGCTCAAGACGGCCAACTATGCGTTGAACGCACCGTCGGAGCTCACCGTGACCGCGGCCACCACCAGTACGGCCACGCTGAGTTGGACCGCTCCGGCGAACGTGACCTCGTCCGACCTCTACTCGGTGACTTATGCACTGGATTCGGGGCTGACGAAGTCGCCGAAGACCAAGAAGACCACCGACAACACCGCATCGATCACCCTGACCGGAATGGTCTCCGACACGAACTTCTACGTGCGGGTCAAGGTGGTCGACAAGGACAGCGGAAGCACCCGCAGCGACACCTCCGACTACGGCCTGATCAAGACCCGGGCCGAGTACGGCAACCTCACCGGCACCGTCAACGGCACCGGTGACGTCGTGGTCGTGGCCTACGACAAGTCCAACGACGTGGTCGGCCAGGCCGACGTCGCCGGCAACGGCAACTACTCCATCCAGGTGAGCCCCGGAACCTACTGGGTGCTGGCCACCTACACCGGCACCAACGGGTACACCTCGCTGTGGGCCAAGAGCGGTGCGAACGGCGTCGCCCTGAGGACCGACGGCACCAGCCGCGCGGTCGCTCTGGGCGAGAACCAGGGTGTGCCGGACATCACGCTCACCAAGGGCGGAGAGGCCAGCGGCACGGTGACCGACACCTCCGGGGACCCGATCGCCACGGTGGACGTCACCGCGCTCCTCAGCGGAGTGGTCATGGCCCGGGCCACCACGGCCACCAACGGCAGCTACACCATCCAGGGACTGCCGGTCAGCAACGACTACAAGCTCCGCTTCAAGTACCGCGGCACCAGTGGAACCGGGGTGGGCTTCAAGCCCGGAACCTCGGCCACCTTCAACGTCACCGGCACCGGCACCACCTCGGTGGCGACGGAGAAGCTGGCGCTGGACAGCTGGGCCAAGGAGATCCGGTCCAAGATCAAGGGCACAAAGCGGGTGGGCAAGACCCTCAAGCGGTACAACAACCACTGGGTGGCGAGCAACTACCCCAAGGAACGCGCCAGCAGCTGGTCCTACCAGTGGCTGCGCAACGGGAGCGCGATCTCCGGCGCGACCGCCTACAAGTACAAGCTCAAGTCGGCCGACCGTGGCAAGAAGATCTCCTTGAAGATCACCTACCGTCACTACGGGTTCCCGACCGGGTCGACCACCTCGAAGGCCTACCGGATCAGCTAGGCAGCGAGCACAGCAGATGGGGTGGAGCCGGTCGGCTCCACCCCACTGCTGCTTTTCAGGCTGACCTCGTCCCGGCGCCCGGCGCGCCCGGAGCCCCGTCGATACGGCGGGTCAGTTGCTGTGGGTGGCCTCGTAGGCAGAGACCACCTCGTCGGTGTCGCCGTCCATGACGATGGTGCCCTCCTCGAGCCAGATGGTGCGCGAGCAGGTGTCGCGGATCGAACCCATCGAGTGCGAGACCAGGAAGACCGTGCCGGCGTTGTCGCGGATCTCCCGGATCCGTTCCTCGCTCCGCTTGCGGAACCGCTTGTCCCCGACCGCCAGGGCCTCGTCCACGATCAGGATCTCGTGGTGCCTGACCGTGGCGATGGCGAACTTCAGCCGCGCCTGCATACCGGAGGAGTACGTCCGCATCGGCAGGTCGATGAACTTGCCCAGCCCCGAGAACTCGATGATCTCCTCCCGCACACCCTCCACCTCCTTCGGGGAGAGCCCCAACGCCAGCGACCCGAGGGTGATGTTCCGGTCGCCGGACAGGTCGGGGATGAGCGCCGCCCCCACACCCAGCAGGTTGGGCCGGGCACTGGCGTAGACCGCCCCCGATTCGGCAGGGGTCAAGCCGGTCATGGTCCGCATCAGGGTGGACTTGCCCGAGCCGTTCGGACCGATGATCCCGATCGACTCGTTCTCGTAGGCGACGAACGACACGCCCTTCAGCGCGTGCACGATCCGGATGTTGCGACCGGTGGCCAGCCGCCGCTGTCGCTTGCGCTGGATCGCCCTGCCGCTGGCGAACACCCGGTACTTGACGTGCAGGTCGTCGACCACGACCACCGGCTTGCGGGCCTCAGCCACGGCCGTACCTCTCCTCGGCGACCCAGAAGAACAGCAGCCCGGCGATGAAGGCCAGGATCGACCACGCGGAGAAATAGGCCCAGTACATCGGGTCGTAGGCCTGGTTCCCCAGCAGCGCCGCGCGGGCCATCTGCAGCACCTGGTAGACCGGGTGGAAGTCGTAGACCTGGACGACCCAGGGCCACCGGTCGAAGATCTTGCTCACATCGAAGAGCACCCCGGAGGTGTAGAACAGGATCCGCGAGACGAACGGAAGCACCTGGGTCAGGTCGCGGACGTGCACGGTGAGCCGGGCGGCGAACAGCGACACCCCGGTGTTGAACAGGGTGAACAACGCCAGCAGCGGGATGATCAGCAGCCACTCGACCCGGGGCCAGTGCCCGAGGAAGGGAAGCACCACCAGCAGCAGTGCGATCGAGGGCATCAGCGACAGGAACTCCTCGATCACCTCCGCGATCGGGAGGGTGAGCCGTGGAAAGGCCAGGGACTGCACCAGGGCCTGGTTGTTGGTGATCGACCTGGCGCCCTGGGTCATGCTGCGGGCGAAGAACTGGAACAGGAACACGCCGATCACCACCTGGGCGGCGTACTCCAGGGGATCGGTCCCGCGCTGGAGGAAGAAGAAGATCGTGCCGTAGACGAGGGCGTTCAGAGTCGGTTCCAGGACGAGCCAGACCACGCCGAGGCGGTTGCGTTCCAGGCCCGCCCGCAGCCGGTACCTGGCGAGCGCGACGATGAACTCCCGTCGCCGCCACGCATCACCGAGGTAGCGCCAGAAACGCGGCCTCGCCCCGACCCGCTTCAGCCCGTGTGTGACGGCCAGTTCGGCCAGACTCATGCGCTCGCTCATCCCATCGCTAGGCGGCCGGACCGGCCCGCGGACACCGGGATTCTACCGGACCCGCCGGTGCGACCCGGCCATCGGCCGGTCAGTCCCGCTCGCGGTGGGCCAGGTAGTAGCCGACCAGCGCCTGTGTGGACGGGTCCTGCGCTGCCAGCGCCTCGGCGTCCCCGGCGACGGCTGGGGCGATCTGCATGGCCAACTGCTTGCCCAGCTCGACCCCCCACTGGTCGTAGGAGTTGACGCCCCACACCACGCCCTGGGTGAAGGTGATGTGCTCGTACAGGGCGATCAGCTGCCCGACCACGGACGGGGTGAGCGACGGCGCCATGATCGAGGTGGTCGGACGGTTGCCCGGGAACACGCGGGCGGGCACGATCTCCTCCGGAGTCCCTTCGGCGCGCACCTCGTCGGCGGTCTTGCCGAAGGCAAGGGCCTTGGTCTGGGCGAAGAAGTTGGCCAGGAACAGCTCGTGGACGTCGGCGTCCCCGTCGCGGAGCGGGTGGGCCGGGGTGGCCACCGCGATGAAGTCCGCCGGGATGACCTGGGTGCCCTGGTGGATCAGCTGGTAGAAGGCGTGCTGACCGTTGGTGCCGGGCTCACCCCAGAAGATCTCGCCGGTCTCGGTGACGACCGCCGAACCGTCGCTGCGCACGCCCTTGCCGTTGGACTCCATGGTGAGCTGCTGGAGGTAGGCGGCGAACCGGTGCAGGTTCTGCGCGTACGGCAGCACCGCATGGCTGCCGGCCTTCAGGA
Source organism: uncultured Actinomycetota bacterium (assembly GCA_963704225.1). Lineage (GTDB taxonomy): Bacteria > Actinomycetota > Actinomycetes > Propionibacteriales > Propionibacteriaceae > Propionicimonas. The sequence goes on along the minus strand of CAVPHL010000022.1, from coordinate 59,782 downwards.
AGTTCACGTACCAGACGTTCAGCAGGCCCATCAGCGCAGGCACGTTCTCGGCCAGGGGCGCCTCGGCGAAGTGGCGGTCGATCGCGTGGAAGCCGGCCAGGAAGTCGGCGAAATTGTCCGGGCCGAGGGCGACGGCGAGGCTCGTGCCCACCGCGGAGTCGACCGAATAGCGACCGCCCACCCAGTCCCAGAAGCCGAAGGCGTTGGCCGGGTCGATGCCGAAGGCCGCAACCTTGTCCAGCGCGGTGGACACCGCGACGAAGTGCTTGCTGATCGCGTCGGCCGCCGCGTCCCCGGAAGCGTCGATCACGCCGGAGTCGCGCAATTCCCGGAGCAGCCAGTCCCGCGCCAGCCGGGCGTTGGTGAGCGTCTCCAGGGTGGTGAAGGTCTTGGACGCGACGATGAACAGCGTGGTGGCCGGGTCGAGGCCGGCGGTCTTCTCGGCCACGTCGGCCGGGTCGATGTTGGACACGAACCGGCACTCCAGCCCGGCCTGGACGTAAGGCTTCAGTGCCTCGTACACCATCACCGGCCCGAGGTCGGAGCCACCGATCCCGATGTTCACCACTGTCCGGATCGGCTGCCCGGTGACTCCCCGCCACTCCCCGGAACGGACCCGGTCGGCGAAGGCGTAGACCTGGTCCAGCACCGCGTGCACCTGGGCCACGACCTCCGTGCCCTCCACCACCAGGCTGTCGCCGCGGGGCCGGCGGAGCGCGGTGTGCAGCACCGAGCGGTTCTCGGTGGTGTTGATCCGCGCCCCGGCGTACATGGCGTCCCGCCTGGCCGCCAGTCCCACCTGCTCGCCGAGTGCGACCAGGGCGGCGACCACCTCGTCGGTGACCAGGTTCTTGGAGAGGTCGACGTGCAGGTCGGCTGCGGTGAAGGTCAACCGCTCTGCGCGGCCGGGATCTGCCGCGAACCAGCTGCGCAGGTCGGGCTGCAGGTCGTGTTCCAGCTGGGACAGCTGTTCCCAGGCGCGGGTGGTGGTCGGATCCACGGGTGCGTTCATGCCGTCAGCGTAGTGACTACCGGCCGCCGGGTTCACCCCCCGGACTCGGCGGACCGCCTCCTGCGGCGACCCTTCAGGCGCGGATGGCCACGTGGACGTGGTTGAAGTGGTTGGCGGTGACGCTGCCGCGGTCCGCCATCGAACGCCAGCGCGGGGTGCTCGGCGTCCAGATCTTCTGCTCGAAGATGATGTGGTCGACGTTGAACACGCTCGCGTGCGCCACCAGGTAGCGCGCGATCCGCCAGCCGAGGGCGCTCTCGGCGCCCGGGGTGAGCATGATGTCGACCGCGCGACCGTTGCGGTGGAACGGCAGGCCGCCGGATCGCCAGCCGCCGTAGGAGTTCACCGCGGGGAAGAGCGCACACACCGAGCGGTAGATGTGGACCGTGTCCTTGCGCAGCCTGCCCTCGATGGAGGAGCCACGGGCGCATTGTTCCCAGGTGGTGCCGGCGGCCTCGATCGGGGCGGCGTCGGAGAGATGTGCCGCCAGGACCCAGCCGTAGCCCGTGTCGAACTCGATCCGGCGGTAGTCCCCATCGACCTCGGCGGTGGCGCTCACCCGGACGCCGAGCTGCAGCCGGCCCAGCAGCGCGGTGGTCTCCTTCGGGCCCTTGCGGACGTTCAGCGCGCCCTTGGTGAACAGCGGGGTCTGGCTGGCCAGGGCCTTGGCTGCGGACTTGGCCGGACCCAGGCCCGGCGCCGCGAGTACCTCGGCGTTCAGGGCGGCCGGTTCCGTGGCCGGGGCAGCGTCCGCAGCGGCCTCAACCACGAGCGCGGCCTGGGCGGGCGCGGGGGCGGCGCCGACCGCGAGCGCAGCATCCGCGCCGCTGCCGAACACGACGGCGCCCGTGGTGGCGGTGGCGGTGAGGGTGGCGAGAGCGATGCTGCCGCGGGTGACCAGGCGGTCGGTCCGGGTGGGTGCGGCGTGCCGCGGGGCGTGCCCGGAGCGGGCGAACCTGGCCGACTCCGCCGGGGTCACCACGTCAGCCCGCACGATCGGGTCTGCGACCCGGCGAGGCTGATACATGGGCATCCCTGTCCTGAAGATGATTGGGTGGATTCTCAGGTTACCTTAAGGAATCTGGATCGGGCAACCCTCTTCCCGCGTCCAACCCTTCCCGCGCCGCGTCGTCGTCGATACTGGGAGCACGAGGCTGCGGTGGGCGCCGACGATCGGGGGGACGATGAGAGTGCTGGCCCTGCTGGCGGCGAGCCTGGTCCTCACGCTCGGGCCGGGCGGGATCGAGGCCGGCCACGGGACGGCCACCCTGCCGGCCCACGCCGCCGGCGCGCATCCGGCGCCGGAGGCGACGAAGAAGGCCCCCAAGCCACCGAAGACGACCGCAGCGACCCCCGCTTCTTCCCCCGTCGCCCCACCCAGCGTGGCCCCGAGCCGACGGCCGGTGGACGAGGAGGGTGAGCGCTGGGTCCAGCTCGCCCTGGTGGGCGGCGGCGGCATGCTCGCCGTGGTCCTGGTCTTCTTCGGGATCGGCGCCCTGCTCCGGCGCCGGTCCCGGCGACGAAACTCCTGAGTGGGTTTCAGCCGTGCCGGAGCCACTGCTGCAGGGTGGCTCGCAGTTCGTCCAGGTTCTCCCCGAGCACGACCTCGCGCGCAACCAGGTCCCGCGGCCAGACCGCGATCCCGCCGGCCTCCCACCACAACTCGGCCTGATAGCGCTCCACCCGGCCGCTCGCCACGACCGGCCCCGGCGCCAGCAAGTCCGGCAACACCCTGACGTAGGCGGTACCGAACGCCTCCAGCGGCGTGACCTGGACGGCCGCCGCCCCGGCCCGCAGCCCCTGGTGCAGTTCCGACGGGGTGAGCCCGCCCAGCACCACCGGGAACCCCGGTGCGGCGGCGACCAGCGCCGGCAGGCAGAAGTCGGACGCGGCGAACGCCGCCCCTGCCGACTGTGCCGCCACCACCTGCTCGGGGGTGGTGACCCCGTGGACACCGATCCGCGCACGCCGTCCGAACAGCCGCAGCAGGGCCGGCAGTTCGACCAACTCAGCGGCGGCCACGGCCCAGAGCCGGAACCCTTCCTGGCACAGCACCTCGCAGGCGGGAACCAGTTCCTCGGCCGCAAGCTCCGGGAGGCCGACGATGACCGCGTGCGCGTCGAGATCCGGCAGGAAGGGAGCCACGGGCCCATCCTGCCCGATCCGTGACGGTGACACCCGCCGCGCCGCGTGGTTAGCTGAACCGACAGCCACCTCGAGGAGGAACCGTGGAGATCACCAGCGACGGCATCGCCCCCGACACGGTCATCGACCTTCGCTTCGCCGAGCCCGGGGTGGGCGGCTCCAACGTCTCGCCGGGACTCGCCTGGTCGGGTGCCCCCGATGGCACCCGCAGTTACGCGATCACCTGTTTCGACCCCGACGCCCCCACCGGGAGCGGCTGGTGGCACTGGGTCGTGACCGATCTCCCTGCCGACGTCTCCGGCCTGGTCGAAGGTGCGCCGCTGCCCGCAGGCGCCCGCACCTGGACCAATGACTTCGGCTACTCCGGCTGGGGCGGACCGTGGCCGCCGCCGGGGCCCGCGCACCACTACGTGTTCACCGTGTTCGCCGTCGGCGTCGACCGGCTGGACGTGCCCGACCAGGCCAGCAGTGCGGTGGCGCGGCTCACCCTGAGCTTCGACGTGCGGGGACAGGCGTCCTTCACCGCGCTCTTCGCCAACCCGGCGAGCTAGGTCGCCGACCGGTGGCGGTGCTGATCGACCCGCCACGGTGGCCCGCCCACGGAACGCGGTTCTCCCACCTGGTCTCGGACGCGTCCCTGGGCGAACTGCTGGAGTTCGCCGACGCCCACGGCGTTGCGGTCCGCGCTTTCGACCACGACCACTACGACGTGGCCGAGCGTCGCTACGCCGAGCTGGTGGCCGCGGGTGCCGAGCCGGTCGACGGCGCGGCCCTGCTGCGCAGGCTGGTCTCCTCGGGCCTGCGCGTCCGCCCCCCGGAACGCACTCCGAAGCGCGCCCAGGTGCTGCCCTCCCTGCGGGCGGCGTGGCACCGGCTGCTCCCCCGCGCGCCGGCGCTGGGCGTCGACCTGCTGGACCGGTGGCAACAGCCGCACCGGCACTACCACGATGTCCGGCACCTCGCCCAGGTACTCGACGCGCTCGCCGGGCTGGCCGCCGGGGAGGTGCCACGGCCGCTCGCGCTCGCCGCCTGGTTCCACGACGCGGTGCACGACGGCACCGCCGGCGAGGACGAGGAACGCTCAGCCGGGTTGGCCGAGACGGCACTGCCGGAGGCCGGGCTCCCGGCGTCGGAGGTGGCCGAGGTCGCCCGGCTGGTGCGCCTCACGGCCCGGCACGATCCGTCCCCCGAGGATGCCGCCGGGGTTCTGCTGGCGGACGCCGACCTGTCCATCCTCGGCCAGCCGCCCGGGCGCTACCACGTGTACTCCCGGGACGTTCGCCTGGAGTACTCCCGCTACGGGGATGCGGAGTTCGCCCGGGGCCGGATCGCGGTCCTGGAAACCCTGTCGTCGGCCCCCGTGCTGTACCGGAGCACCACCGCCGCCCGGGCGTGGTCGAATCCGGCGCAGCGGAACCTCACCGAGGAGCTCCGGCGTTGGTCGCGGCTGACCGAAGCTACCGAGTAGGATGGAGTGTCAGAAGCTCTAGCCACCTTGCGGGGGGACGCGATGGCGAAGGCAAGTGTGTGGCTTGCCGCGGCAGCTTGTGTTGTCGCTGGCGCCCTTGTGGCGCCGCCGCGTTCCGGCGTGCCCGTGATCACCACCGGTGACGACGTCCGTCCGACGATCTCGGTGCCGACCGTGGCGCCCACCTCCATCCCCGCTCCGTCACCCACCGTCGCGCCGACGATGCCGACACCGACCCGGCTGCCCGAACCGACCGTGACCGCACAGCCCACGGCCACCGTCACGGCGACCGTCACAGCCACCGTCACGGCCACGGCCACGGCCACCGCCACGGCCGCGACCACCAGCCCGGGCCCGGTGCCCACGTCCACCTCCAGCCCGACGACGAACCCGAACCAGACCGCGACACCCACCGCGACCCCGACGGCCACATCGACCACCACCGGCACCGCCACGCCGACCGCGACCACCACCGCGACGCCGACGGTCACCGCCACACCGACCGCAACGCCACCGCCAACCGGCACCGCGTCACCGCCACACCGACCGCAACCCCGACGGTACCGCCACCCACCGCAACCACACCGCCACCGCAACCCCGACGAGCACCGCCCACCGCACACCCCGACCGAGCACCGCGACTGCGACCGCGACCGCCACGCCGACCGCGACCCCGACGAGCACCGCGACTGCGACCGCCACGCCGACCGCCACGCCGACCGCGACCCCCACCGCGACCGCGACGGTTACCGCCACGCCGACGGCCAGTACCACTGCAACCCCGACGACCAGCGCCACCGCAACCCCGACGACCAGCGCCACCCCAACCCCGACGACCAGCGCCACCCAGACCGCGACCGCCACGCCAACTTCGACGGCGACCGTGACCCCCACGGGCCTACCCACGGTCACGGCATCGCCGACCGCAACCCCGACTCCGCCCCGGAAGGCCACCCCGAGGCCGAGAACGACGCACCCGGCCTCGGCGGACCCCGACGGCGGCTCGAGCGGATCCGACCCGTCACCCCGGCCTTCCGGTGACCCGGCCAAGGCCGGCGACGCCGCGGCGAAACACAACCGTCTCCCGGAACCGCCGGTGCGGCACGAACAACCCCCGGCCGAGCCTGCGCGCAAGGAGAGCGCCGTCGCCGCGCAGTGCGACAGCGGCGCCAGGACACCCGGCCCGGCCAGCCGCACGGTCGACTCCGCCAGCCAGGCGGGCCGGCGACCCGTGGGTGCCGCCGGGCCGGAGACCGCCCTCACCGCCACCTCGTGAGGTACCACGTCCTCGGCGCAGCGCTCGCCCTGACCCTGGCGGTGGGTTGTGCGGTGCCACCTCCGCCGGACGCGGCACCGTCGACGACCAGCCCGGCACCGGTCGCATCCACCCCGGTCCCGCCCCGCGCGTCCGCGACACCGACGCCGACGCTCACGCCGACCCCGTCGCCGACCCTGGAGCCTTCCCCCGAGAGTCCCCCGAAGGACACCCGGAAGGGCCGTCAACTGGCCAAGCCCTTCGAGGTTGACGGGATCATCGTGGTGTCCAAGAAGCACCGGATCACGGCTTCCTACGGGCCTTCCCGGCCCACCGGCCCCTACCGGCTGGAGGCGAAGGCGGCCGCGGCCCTGACCCGGATGATGGCAGCGGCGAAGGCCGACGGCGTCCCGATCCGGGTCCGCAGCGGCCATCGCACCTGGGCGACACAGTCGGCCATCTACGCCAAGGCGCTCCGGAACTACCCGCAGAGCATCGGCTACTACGCCCCCGCCGGAGCGAGCGAGCACCAGACCGGACTGGCGGTGGACCTTTGGGACGGGGCCACCTGGAGCCTGCCGATGGCGAGCACCGCGGCCGGGAAGTGGCTGTTCCGCAACGCCCGGACCTACGGTTTCATCCTGCGGTACCCGCAGGGCAAGACCAAGATCACCGGGTACCAGTACGAGCCCTGGCACTACCGGTACATCGGCCGGGCGGCCTCGCGGCAGTTCCCGAACAACAAGCTGACCCTTGAGGAGTACCTGGGTCTGGCCTGAGATCTCGCCGGGCCCACGTGCACCCGTCCCGGACCGGCCAGAATGTGGCCATGACCAAGGACGTGCAGACCGGAGCGGAACGACCGGGGGCGGGCAAGCGGATCGGCATCCTGACCAGCGGCGGCGACGCCCAGGGCATGAACGCCGCCGTGCGCGCCGTCGTCCGTACCGCGGTGTCCCTCGGCGCCCGGGTCTTCGCCGTGCACGAGGGCTACCAGGGCATGGTGGACGGCGGGACGGGGATCGCAGAGCTCACCTGGGAGGACGTCGGCAGCATCCTGCACAAGGGTGGCACCGTGATCGGCACGTTCCGGTCGGCGGACTTCCGCCAGCGGGACGGGCGCCGGAAGGCCGCCCGCAACCTGCTCGAGCACGGGATCGACCGGCTCGTGGTGATCGGTGGCGACGGGTCGCTGACGGGCGCTGGACCAGTTCCGCGCCGAATGGCCCGAACTGCTCGCCGAACTGGTCACTGCCGGCGACCTGTCCGCCGAGGTGGCCGCCGCCCACCCCGCGCTCATGTTCGCCGGCCTCGTCGGCTCGATCGACAACGACCTCGTCGGCAACGGACATGACGATCGGCGCCGACACCGCCCTGCACCGGATCGTGGAAGCGATCGACGCCCTGGCCAGTACCGCCGCCAGCCACCAGCGCAGCTTCGTCGTCGAGGTGATGGGACGCCACTGCGGCTACCTGGCGCTGATGAGCGCCATCGCGGGCGGGTGCGACTACGTGCTGCTGCCGGAGGACCCGCCGGCCCCCGGGTGGGAGGAGCGGATGTGCGCCGCCGCTGCGGCGGGGCCGGGTGGCCGGCCGACGCGACTCGATGGTGGTCGTGGCCGAGGGAGCCTGCGACCGGGAGGGCGAACCGATCACCTCGGCCCATGTGCGCCAGGTAATCGAGGACCGACTGCAGGAGGACGCCCGGGTGACGATCCTCGGTCACGTCCAGCGCGGCGGCTCGCCCAGCGCCTACGACCGGTGGGCGTCCACCTGGCTGGGGTACGAGGCGGTGCAGGAGGTGCTCGCTGCGACGCCCGAGGCCGCCGGACCGGTGATCGGCTTCCGGGGCAACCGGGTGAGCCGGGTGCCGCTCGTGGACGCGGTCGCGAAGACCCGGCAGGTCCCCCAGCTGATCGCCTCAGGCGACTACCAGGGCGCGATGGCGATGCGCGGCGGCTCCTTCACCGAGGCGGCACGGATCTTCGCCGAACTCGTCGAGCCCAGCCGGATCGACGCGCCCGCGAGGAGTCCCGGCGGATCGCGATCATCCACGCCGGCGGTCTCGCCCCGGGCATGAACGCCGCGGCGCGGGACGCGGTCCGGCTGGGGATCAGCCGCGGCCACACCATGCTGGGCGTGCAGGACGGGTTCCGCCGGCCTGCAGGACGGCCACGTCGCCGAGCTGGACTGGGGCGACGTCGAGGGCTGGCTGGTGGACGGGCGGCGCCGATCTCGGCGTCCGTCGCACCGTCCCGACCGAGAAGGACCTTGTACCGGATCAGCCGGTCGATCGAGGACCACCGGATCGACGCCCTGCGTGATGATCGGCGGCTGGAACGGCTACCAGGCCGTCGAGGTGCTGCACCGCGAGCGCGACTCGGTTCCCGGCCTGCGGCCTGCCGATCGTCTGCGTGCCCGCGTCCATCGACAACAACCTGCCGGGCTCGGAGCTGGCGATCGGCGCCGACACCGCCCTGAACGTGATCACCGAGTCCGTGGACCGGATCAAGATGTCCGGCGAGCGCGGCGAAGCGGGCGTTCGTGGTGGAGACGATGGGTCGCTACTGCGGCTACCTCGCGCTGATGGGTGCGATCGCCGGCGGCGCCGAGCGGGTCTACCTGCACGAGGAGGGAATCAGCCTGCCGGCGCTGATCGAGGACCTGGAGTGGCTGCGCCAGAGCTTCGCCTCCGGCCGGAAACTGTTCCTGGCGATCCGCAACGAGAACGCGAACCCGCTCTACACCACCGACTTCCTCGCCCGGTTGCTCGAGCAGGAGGGCCAGGGGCTCTACGACGTGCGGCAGAACATCCTGGGCCACGTCCAGCAGGGCGGCTGTCCGACCCCGTTCGACCGGCTGCTGGCCGTGCGGCTGGTGTCGCGGGCACTCGACCTGATCACCGCCGAGTTCGCCGCCGGCACCTCCGAGAGCCACTACCTCGGCCTGGTGCAGTCGAAGGTCTCCGCGTTCCCCGTGTCGGGGATGATGGCCGAGATGGACCTCCGCTACCGCCGGCCGAAGGAGCAGTGGTGGCTGGCCCTGCGCCCCGTGCTGAAGGCGGTCTCGGACTCCGCCGGGTGACCCGGGCCGGCCTGCGGTCCCGGGTCGAACCCGCGGTGGACCTCAGTCGCTGAAGGTGGCGGTGTCGATCACGAACCGGTACCGGACGTCGGAAGCGACCACCCGGTCGTAGGCGGCGTTGATGTCCTCGCCGCCGATGACCTCCACCTGGGCGGCCAGGCCGTGCTCCGCGCAGAACTCCAGCATCTCCTGGGTCTCGGCGATGCCGCCGATCTGGGAGCCGGCCAGGATCCGGCGCTGCCCCACCAGTCCGCCGAGCCTCAGCTCCACCGGGTGCTCGGGCAGGCCCACGTCCACCAGCGCCCCGCCGGTCTTCAGGGTGTTCACCAGGGCGTTCAGGTCCAGGGCTCCGGAGACCGTGCTGATGACCAGGTCGAAGCTCTTGCGCAGGCCGCGCAGCGTGCCGGGTTCGGAGAGCGCGTGGTGCTCCGACGCGCCGAAGCGGCGACCGTCCGCCTCCTTGGAACGGGTCTGGCTGATCACGGCAACCTCCGCGCCCATCGCGGCCGCAATCTGGACCCCCATGTGCCCCAGGCCGCCCATGCCGACGATCGCCACGCGCTTGCCGGGTCCGGCCCCCCACCGCTTCAGCGGGGAGTAGAGGGTGATCCCGGCGCACAGCAGCGGTGCGGCGTTGGCCAGGGGGATGCCCTCGGGGATCCGGCAGAGGTAGTCCTGCTCGACGGTGATACAGGTGGAGTAGCCGCCGGCGGTCGGCAGTTCGTCCCGGCCGGTGGCGTTGTAGGTCCAGATCGTGCCGCCCGGACCGTCGCAGAACTGCTCGTCGCCCGCCCGGCACTGTTCACAGGCACCGCAGGAGTCGACGAAGCAGCCGACTCCCACCCGGTCACCGACGGCGAAGCGGGTCACCTCTGCACCGACCCCGCGCACGACCCCGGCGATCTCGTGCCCGGGCACCAGCGGGTAGGTGGCCGGCCCCCACTCCCCCCGGGCCGTGTGGATGTCGGAATGGCAGATGCCGGCGTGGGTGATGTCGAAAAGCACCTCGGTGGGGCCAGGTTCGCGGCGCTCGATCGTGGTACGGGCGAACCGGCCGGTGGGGCCGTCGATGGCGTAGGCGATCGCCTGGGGCATGTCACTCCTTGAGCTGGGGTCCTGGGCGCATTCTGCCACCCCCGGCCGGACCGATCAGTCAGTCGGTTGCCGGCCCAGACGGCTCCCCGGCCACCGCGGGCCGCACCGACCGCTCCGGGACCGTGGCCAGGCCGGCGGGGCCCCTCAGTTCGCGCAGTCCCGCCAGGACCTTCGCACCGTCGAGCCCGGGGATCGGCAACGCGTTCAGCAGCGCGAGGAAGAGCGAGCCCACCCCACTCACCCACCAGATGGACGCCTCGGCCTCGGCGACGGTGAGTTGGCCGGACGGGCTCGTCAGGATCGGCCAGGCGAGCAGCGGCAGCGCGAAGAGCAGGTGCGCGAAGGGTCCGGCCAGGCTCCTCAGGACCCGGTCCCGTCCGTACGGCCGGGGCTCAAGAACCACCCCCAGCCCGGCACCGTTGAGGATCGCCTTGGTCCAGCGGTGCCCGGCGGCGAGCCCCGCCAGCACGTGACCGAGTTCATGGACCAGCGTGCCCAGCAGGATCAGGACAGTCACCGCGGCGCCCCAGTTCAGCGCCTGCAGCAGGAAAGCCGGGTCGCCCTGGTGGCGGATGTTCAGCGCGTGGAAGCCGGAGTAGACCACGACGAGGCAGATCATCGTCACGGGGAAACCCGGCGTGACGACCACCTCGAACCCTCGTTCCGACCGGTGGTCCACCACCCCTCCTCGGCGCCCGGCGGCCCGGCGTGGCAGCGCCGTTCACGACCCTACCCGAGGCATCCCGGGTTGGCACGGGACCCCGGTCAGCGGCTGCCCAGCCAGAACCCGAGGGCGGCGGCCAGGACGCCGGCGACCAGGGTGCCGCCGGCATGCAGCAGGACCGACCAGGGGCGTTCGGCGCGGACCAGCCTCGCCGCCTCGACGCTGGCAGTACTGAAGGTGGTGTACCCACCGAGGAACCCGGTGCCGAGGATCGCGCGCAGGGTCGGGTCGCCGGTGCGGGACGACCACCAGCCCACCACGAGGCCCAACAGCAGCGAGCCGGTGACGTTCACCACGATCGTCCCGACCGGCAGCCGGACGGACCGGGTCCGGCGAGTCACCGCGGCGTCGACGACGAACCGGGTCACCGCACCCAGGCCGCCGGCGAGGGCCACCAGCAGCGGGATCACCCGATCCCTCCCTGGGCCCGGCGGACGCGGGCGAGCCCGCGGCGGGCCAGCAGGACCCCGGACCAGGCCGCGACCAGGCCCACCAGCACGCTGCCGAGCGCATAGCCGATGCCGGCCAGCCACGCCCCGGCCCGGAGCAACTCGACGGTCTCGACGGCGAACGTGCTGTAGGTGGTGAAGCCGCCCAGGACGCCGGTTCCCAGCCCCAGGCGCACGACCCGCCGCCAGCCGCGGTCCGGTCCGGTGCCGGCGAGCACCTCCAGCAGGATGCCGAGCAGCAGCGCGCCGGTGAGGTTGATCCCGAAGGTGGCCCACGGCCACTCCCCGGGCCCGTGCGGGAAGGCCGAGGAGAGCCCGGCGCGGATGCCGGTGCCGATGCTGCCGCCGACCAGGATCACGGCCAGCCACGAAGGCCGCACCGGCAGCCCGGCGGGTCGGGTCACCACCGGGTCGGAGCCTTCCAGTCCACGACGGCCAGGGGCACCACCAGCACCGGGCGGTGCTGGTGTCGGGAGAGGCGCACCGCCACCGATCCGGCCAGGAACTCGCGCAGCCGTTCCACCGAGCCGGGGTTCTTCGCGCCGACCACGATCGCGGAGGCGTCCACGGCACGGGCCAGGTGGGTCAGTGCCCGGTCCGCCCGACCGGCGAGGTAGCGGAAGTCCCACGCCACCCCGCGGCCGGCCAGGACTTCGGCCAGCTGGGCGCGTAGCGCGACTTCCCGCCGCTCCCACTCCTCGTCGGCCCCGTCCGGGTCGATCGCGGAATGCCGGACGTTCCCGTCGGTGAATTCGAGGTCGACGACCCGCGAAGGATCCGCGTAGCCGAAGTGCAGGGGCACCCCGCCCAGCGCCTCGGCCCAGGCGACAGCGGTCAGGGCGACAAGGGCGGGCTGGCCCGGCACCACGCCGACCACCAGCGGGTGGCCGGGGATCGGCACCATGCGGTCAGGATCGGGCTGGGGTACGCGTCCGGTGGGCACGTCCCCGACACTAGTCGCGAACCGGTCGGCAGGGCGGCCGGGGTCAGCCCGCGGGAGCTCGCCCCGCGGATCGACCGCTGCAGCCGTGGCTCGGGACGAGCCTTGGCGCCGCCCCCGACCCGGCCGGGGGCGGCGCGTCGGCTCAGGCGAGCCCGAGCTGTTGCCGCCAGCCGGGGAACAGGGTGTCGGCGTCACCGGGGAAGGACTCGAAGGCGCGGGCGAACTCGCGATGGCTCTTGGCCCACTCCACCGGATCGGCACCGGCCGCCCAGCATTCGTGGCCCTGCCGCAGCGACCTGGCGCCGGCAGCCGCGCCGTCGAGGTGGCCGTAGGCGCCCCCGCCGGCAGTGTTGATCACGTTGGCATGGCCGAGGTTGGCGAAGAAGCCGGGCAGGCGGAGCGCGTTCATGCCGCCGGAGATGATCGGCGTGGTCGGAAGCATCCCGTACCACTCCTGGTGGTAGGCCGGCCCGGTGAAGGAATCCCGTTCGATCACGTAGGCGGCGGAGCGGTCATCGGCGGCGCCTTCCATCTTGCCGTACCCCATCGTGCCCACGTGGATGCCCGAGGCGCCCTGCAGCCGGGACATCTTGGCCAGCACGTAGGCGGTGTAGCCGCGCTTGGAACTGGGTGAGGTGACCATGCCGTGTCCGGCCCGGTGGTAGTGGACGAACTGGCGGGAGAAGTAACGCCGGGCGGTGGTGAGCATGCCCGGCCCGCCCACGAAGCCGTCGACGAGGAAGGCGACCTTGTCGGCGTCGGGGCCGAACGCGGCCAGGATGAATTCGCCGCGCGCGATCATCTCGGCGTGGTCGTCGGCGGAGATGTTGGCGCTGAACAGCTTGGGTTCGCCGGTTTCGTCCATCGCCCGCTTCATCGCGTCGTAGACCAGCGGGATCGTCTGCCTCAGGGGAGCGAACACCTGGTTGCCCTGCGGCTCGTCGTTCTTGATGAAGTCCCCACCCAGCCAGAACTCGTAGGCCGCCCTGGCGAACGGTTCGGGACGCAGGCCCAGCTTCGGCTTGATGATCGTGCCAGCGATGTAGCCGCCGTCCACCACCGGGCGCCCCAGCGAGCGCCACATGTCGGCGATCCCGACCGCGGGGCCGTCGAACAGCTCGATCGCCCTGCGCGGCATGAAGAAGTCGTACATCTTGGCGTGCTCGATGTCGCCCATGCCCTGGTTGTTGCCGATGGTCAGGGTCAGGAAGGACACCAGCATCATCCGGCCGTCGATGATGTTGCGGTCGAACAGCTCCAGCGGGTAGGCGATCCGCATTTCCTCGGTCGCCTCGTCCACGTGGTACACCAGGGCGTCGAGGCCCTTGGTGAAATCGTCGGTCGTCGCCACATCGACGTTCGTTCCGGTGGAGGACTCGGCGGCGAAGTGGGCGGCAGCCTCGACGTACCCGGTTCCCGGCTTCGGCTTCATCTTGTACGCGCACAGGATGTGCTGGCCACCACTGATCAGCTCGTCCTCGTTGAGGCTCAAGTCGGCGTAACGGTTGGACTGGTCCACAATGACTTCCTTCCCGGGCTGGGGAGCGGGCCCCGACGACACCTGCAACGTCCCGGCTCGGGCACTCCGGGCAGGTCGCCAAGGTGGCCCTGGGCCGTGGGCGAACGCCGCTCAGGTGACGTCAGGACCGGCTCCAGCTATTGAGTCGATGCTAGCGTCGGCGCCTCCGCCGCGGGGCCGCTCCGGGCACACGTGCACATCTGGTCAGCGGCCCACCGGCCCCGGAGCCATTTCCTCAATGCCTCGGATCTGGTCCGTGGCCGGACCGGCGCCGTTAGGCTGGCCGGTAGTTGCGGTACCAACTCGCGAAGGAGCGCACAGTGGCGATCAGCGGGACTTCCTCGACAGCACTCCCTGGCCGGTAGGTTCCCCGGCCATGGCAGCACCCACCCTTACCCAGTACCTGCTGGATGTCAGCGAATCGGACGGCCGGCCGGCGGGCTATGCCCAGATCCTGAGCGCGGTCGCGGTCTCGCTGAAACTCAACGCCGCCATGGTCAGCCGGGGGTCGCTGATCCTCGGCGCGGCGCCGGACGGTCCCCCTCCGCCCGCCCAGGAAGTGAACCGGGGCCTGCGCCGGCAGGCGACCACCAACCTGCTTGGCCAGGCCGAGCCGGTCAGGCAACTCGCCGCGATCTCCATCGCCGGCAGCCCGACCATTCACCAGGCGTCGCCAAGAGGTCGCTACCTGCTGGTGTTCGAGGCGCTCCACGGCCTCAGGAACCTCACCGACAACCTGCCCGTCGGCTCGACGTTCTCGGTGCTGGAACGCGACCCGGGCACCGGCCCGGCCACCGCCGGGGATTTCCTCCAGCCGGGCACCCGCCAGGTCTGCGCGGGCATCGCGATCTTCGGCCCGAGGACCGTGCTGGTGGTGACCACCGGCCACGGCGTGGACGGGTTCACCCTGGATCGCGACGTCGGCAACTTCGTCCTCACCCATCCACAGCTGAGCATCCCGGCGGAGGCGCGCGTGTTCGCCATCAATCCCGCTGACGCGCCCTACTGGCCGGCGCCGGTGAAACGGTACGTCGAGGAGTGCGTGCTCGGCACCGAAGGTCCTCGCGAGCATGACTTCACGATGCGCTGGAACGCCTCCGCCGTCCTCGGCGCGTACCGGGTCCTCAACAGCGGTGGCCTGTTCCTGGTGCCCGACAACGACCGGCCCAACGGGTGGCTCGCACCGATGCTGCACACGGCCGCCCCGCTCGCCTTCCTGGCCGAGCAGGCCGGCGGCGGCGCGACCACCGGCACCCAGCGGGTCATGGAGGTGACGCCCGCCGCGCTCACCGACCGGATCCCGTTCTTCTTCGGCAGCGCCGACGAAGTGACCCGGATCGAGGGCTACTTCGCCGACCATGAGCAGGACGACCAGGAATTCACCCATCCCCTCTTCCACAATCGCACCCTGTTCGCCGACTAGCACCGAAGGGAGAACCATGTCGCGCAAACATCCCGTGGTCGCGGTCACCGGGTCATCAGGGGCCGGCACCAGCACGGTGACCGACACCTTCCAGCAGATCTTCGACCGTGAGGGCGTCACCGCGTCCCTCGTGCACGGCGACTCCTTCCACCGCTACGACCGGGCGGGCATGAAGCAGGCCTACCTCGACGCCGCGGCGTCCGGCAAGGTGGAGTTCAGCCATTTCGGGCCGGACGCGAACCTGTTCGCCGAACTGGAGGCGCTGTTCGCCCAGTACGGCGAATCCGGCACCGGCAAGGTCCGCAACTACGTCCACGACGCCGACGAGGCGGCCCTCTACGGCCACGAGCCCGGCACCTTCACCCCCTGGGAGATGCTGCCGGGAGGCACCGACCTGCTGTACTACGAGGGCCTGCACGGCGCGGTGCAGACCGACACCGTCGACGTCGCCAAGCATGTCGACCTGCTGATCGGCGTGGTCCCGATCATCAACCTGGAGTGGATCCAGAAACTCCACCGGGACCGGACCAAGCGCGGCTACTCCACCGAGGACGTGACCGACACGATCCTGCGCCGCATGCCGGACTACGTGCACTACATCTGTCCGCAGTTCGGCAACACCCACATCAACTTCCAGCGGGTACCGGTGGTCGACACCTCCAACCCGTTCATCGCCCGGTGGATCCCGACCGCCGACGAGTCCATGGTGGTGATCCGGTTCGCCAACCCGCGCGGCATCGACTTCCCCTACCTGTTGTCGATGATCGACGGCTCGTTCATGTCGCGGGCCAACAGCATCGTCGTGCCGGGGGGCAAATTGGACCTGACCATGCAGCTGATCTTCACCCCGCTGATCTGGCGCCTGGTCGAGAACGGCCGGAAGGCTCGCGGGCGGACGAGCAGCTGAAGGGGCCCTCCCCGGACCGCCTGCGGTGCCCGGCCCGGCCTGCTACCGGGCGGCCCAGAGCATGCCGCGGGTGACCAGTTCGGGGACGGGCGGGTGCCGAAGGTCGGCCAGTCCGTGGCCGAGGGTGGTCACGAAGATCCGCCCCTGCCCCCAGCGGCGCGCCCAGGCCACCGGCGCCTGGTAGGGCTCGAGCCACGCGTCGCCGGAACCGGGCCGGATCCAGGTGGTGGCCAGCACCGTCGACAGGCTGTCGCAGAGCACCCAGTACTGCTCCGCCGTCAGGTCGAAGTCGGCCATCCCCGAGGTGATCGGATGTGACCTGCCCGCCGCGGAGAACTCCACCCGGTAGGGCACCATCCCGTGCGGATGCGCGGTGAACACCCCTCCGAGCATCTGGCTGTACTCGACGGTCTGCCGGAAGGCGTCCAGCACGCCCCCGTGCCACCCGGCGAAACCGACCCCGCCGACGATCGCGTCCCGGAGGCCGCAGAACTCGTCGGGCAGGATGTCCCCCTGGGTCCAGGACTGGACGATCAGGGACAACGAGCCCATCAGCTCTGGATCCGCGTAGGCCTCGAGGGAGTCCTCCACGATCACCTCGAAGTCGGCGTCGGCGAGGAAGCCCAGGAACTCGTCGGTGGCGGCCTCCGGCGAATGGCCCTCCCAACCGCCTCTGACGACGAGTGCCCGGCGCTGTGGGACGACCGTGGTCATGTCCCTCCTCCGCTGGCGTCGAAGCCCTCCACCAGTGCTTCGACGGCGGCGGGCGAGAGCACCTGGTCGCAGACCAACGTGCTCGCCCCGATTATCCCGGCTCGCGGACCCGCCACGGAAGCGGTGATCCGAAGGTCCTGGGTGGCCAGCGGCAACGACTTGGCGTAGACCGACTCCCGGATCCCGGCGATCAACTGCTCGTGGGCCTGGGCGAGGATGCCGCCGACGGCGATCACCGAGGGGTTGAGCAGGGAGACCACGCCGGCAAGGACCTCACCGGCCGTCCGTCCCGCGTCGCGCATCACCTGGATCGCGGTCTTGTCCCCGAGCCGGACCAGGTTGACGATGTCTGAGCCCGTCCCGGCCGTCAGCCCGGCCCGTTCCAGCTGGTGGAGCAGGGCGGGCACCCCGATCACGGCCTCAAGGCACCCCGAACCGCCGCAGTGGCACGGGACCGGGGGGCCACCGGGAACCCGGACGTGCCCGATGTCGCCGCTGGAACCCTGCGCCCCGCGGCGGATCTGACCGTCCAGAATGATCCCCAGGCCCACACCGGTGGCGAACTTCACGAACAGCAGGTCGCCGACGTCCTTCCAGGCCAGGGAGTGCTCCCCGATCGCCATGAGGTTGGCGTCGTTGTCGACGTAGACGGGGACGTCGAACACCGCCCGCAGGGTGGCGACGATGTCGTAGCCGTCCCAACCCGGCATGATCGGCGGGCTGGACGGACGGCCCGAGGTGTGGTCGACCGGCCCGGGCACACCGATACCGATCCCCTTCAGCCGTCCGGCTCCCGTCCCGGTCCCGGCGAGCAGCTCGCTGCTGGTCTCGATCACCCCTCGGAGCACGACCTCGGGGCCCTCGCCGACGCTGAGGTCGAGCTGGCGCTCGGCCAGGACCATCGCCGCGAGGTCGGTCAGCCCGACCCGTACGTGGGTTGCACCGACGTCGATGGCCAGGACCGTGCCGGAGTCAGGACGGAAGAAGAAGGAGGCCGCCAGGCCGCCCCATCGCGGCGGACTGCTCACCGACCCGGCCGATCAGGCCCACCTCGCCCAGGGAGTCGAGCCTGGCGGCAATGGTCGACCTGGCCTGGCCGGTGATGGCAACCAGCTGCGCGCGGGTGCGCGGTTCGGCCCGAAGGAGCTGGAAGACCTCCCCGACCCCGGGCGCCCGGGGCAGGATGCGCTGCAGCTCTTCCACGGGGAGAAGTTAACCACCCGCGACGAGGGATCCGTGGGTCAAATCCGCAAGAAACGGCGACACCCGCCTCCTCGATGTTGTGAACTAGCCGACTTTTGCTTGACGACATACAAAAGTGGGATAGCCTCCTGCCATGGTCACTGACGATCATCGGGACGCTCCGCTACTGACCGCACGCGGCGTGGTCAAGCACTTCCCGGGCTCCAAAGCACTGGACGGGGTCGACCTCGACGTCCGCCCCGGCGAGGTGCACTGCCTGCTCGGCCAGAACGGCGCCGGCAAGTCGACGCTGATCAAGGTGCTGGCCGGCGCGCACCAGCCCGACGAGGGCACGATCACCTGGCGCGGCGAGAAGGTCGCGTTCCCGCACCCCGCTGGCGGCGATCGAGCTCGGGCATCGCGACGATCTACCAGGAGCTCGACCTCGTCGACGGCCTGACCGTCGCCGAGAACATCTTCCTCGGCCACGAGCTGCGCGCGGCGGCTTCACCCAGCGCGGCGGCCGACAGCCCGCACCCGCGAGCTGCTGGAGCGGCTCGGCCACTCGAAATCTCGCCGGGCACCGAGGTCGGAGAGCTCTCCGCCGGCCGGCAAGCAGATCGTCTCCATGGCGCGGGCGCTCTCCCACGACGCCCGCCTGATCGTCATGGACGAGCCGTCGGCCGTGCTCGACTCCGAGGAGGTCGCCAACCTCTTCCGCGTGATCCGCGACCTCACCGCCGCAGGGCGTCGCCGTCGTCTACATCTCCCACCGCCTGGAGGAGATCCGCCAGATCGGCGACCGGATCACCGTCCTCAAGGACGGCCGCACCGTCGCCACCGGCCTGCGCGGTCGAGCGACACCCCGACCGCGCGAGCTGATCCCGCTGATGACCGGGCACGCGGCATCGAGTACGTCTTCCCGCCGCGGAACAGCGACGGCTGCGGCGAGACCGTGCTGAGCGTCGCGGGACCTCGCCCTGGCCGGCGTGTTCGCCGACGTCAGCTTCGACGTCCGGGCCGGCGAGATCGTCGGTCTCGCCGGGCTGGTCGGCGCGGGACGCTCGGAGATCCTCGAGACGATCTACGGCGCCCGCCGCGCGACCGCCGGCACGGTCCCGTCGACGGCGAGCGACCCGCGCCGCGGCTCGGTGGCGGCCGCGGTGCGGGCCGGGCATCGGGCTTCTGCCCCGAGGAGCGCAAGAGCCAGGGCCTGCTGCTCGACGAGTCGGTCTACGCAACATCACGCTCTCCATCTTCGCGCCGCTTCGCCCGGCTGGGGTTCCTCGACGAGCCGGCGGAGCGCGGCGGCGCCCGCGAGCAGATCGACCAGCGCTCGACGTACGCCGGCCGACCCCGACGCGCGCGGTCCGCACCCTCTCCGGCGGCAACCAGCAGAAGGTCGTGCTCGCCCGCTGGCTGCTGCGCGGCTGCCGGGTGCTGCTGCTCGACGAGCCGACCCGCGGCGTCGACGTCGGCGCCCGCGCCGAGATCTACGCGCTGATCCGCGGCGCTGGCCGACCGCGGCGTCGCCGTCGTGGTCGTGTCCAGCGAGATCGAGGAGGTGCTCGGCCTGGCCGACCGGGTCCTGGTCGTCCGCGAGGGCGCGGTCGTCCACGACGTCCGCCGCCGCCGAGCATCGACGAGCACCAGGTCCTCGACCTCGTCATGGAAGGAACAGTCCCGGCATGAGCCAGGACAGCGCCCGAGACGAGCAGGCTCGCGCTCGAGACCGACCGCGAGCGCCGACACCCGGCCGGTCGCCTGCTGCGGCGCCAGCGTCGGCCGCAACCTCGGGCTGGTCGTCGCCCTGCGTGGCTGATCTGCCTCGTCGGCGCGTCACCGCGGGAGAGCGGTTCGCCAGCGTCGACAACGCTGCTGACGATCCTGCGGCTCGCCGTCGATCATCGGCGTGGTCAGCATCGGCATGACCTTCGTGATCACCGGCGGCGGCATCGACCTGTCGGTCGGCGCGATCGCTCGGGCTGGCCTCGGTCTGGGCGACCACCGCTCGCCACCCAGACACGATGGCCGAGGACGCCCACTGGCTGCGTGCATGGTCTTCGTCGCCCTGCTGGTCGGCGTCGGCGGCGGGCTCGTCAACGGCGTGCTGATCGCCTACGGCAAGATCGTCGCCGTTCATCGCGACCCTCGCCATGCTGGTCGGCGCCCGCGGCCTGGCCGAGATCATCGCGAACCGGCAGACCCAGATCGTGCAAGGTGCCGGGGCTTCGAGCGACTTCTTCACCGCCGACGTCGCTCGGCATCCCGGTGCTCGTCTGGATCTTCGCGCTGGTCGCGGTCGTCGGCTGGGTCCTGCTCAACCGCACGACCTTCGGCCGTCGCACCGTCGCGCGTCGGCGGCAACCCCGAGGCGGCCCGGCTCGCCGGCATCAACGTCAAGCGCCACACCGTGCTACCTCTACGTGCTGTCGGCGTCTCGCTGCGGCATCGCCGCGGTGATGATGATCGCCCGCACGACGACCGGCACCTCGACCCACGGCAGCCTCTACGAGCTCGACGCCATCGCGGCCGTCGTCATCGGCGGCACGCTGCTCAGCGGCGGTCGCGGCACCATCGTCGGCACCGTCCTCGGCGTCCTGATCTTCACGACGCTCACCAACATCTTCACCCTCAACAACCTGCTCCATCTCGGTCCAGCAGATCGCCAAGGGAGTGATCATCGTCGTCGCCGTGCTGCTCCAGCAGCGGCATCGCGCGCGAACGCAAGACAGCCTAGCCGCACCAGACCGGTCCGCACCTCGTCCGCACCAGCACCGTCCCAACCAAGGAGCACCGCATGTCCCTGCGGTCCACGCATCCAGCAGGCAGCGTCGGATCGCGCCGGCCTGGTCGCCGGCCCTCGGCCGCGCTCGCCTCGCCGCCTGCACCAGCAACGCCCCGACCGACGACACCGACGACGCAGCCGGCGGCCGCGCCGGCCGGCTGCGGCCGGCGCCAACGACGAGCCCGGCGACAACGGTCGTCATCGGCTTCTCCGCCCCCGCCGCCGACCACGGCTGGATGGGCGCGATCACCAAGTCGGCGCGATCGCCGAGGCCGACGAAGTACGCCGACGTCGAGCTGCGGGTCGCCGAGGGCACCAACGACGTCAACCTGCAGATCAGCCAGGTCGAGACCTTCATCAACGACGGGTCGACGCCATCGTGCTGCTGCCGTTCGACGGCGCCGCGCTGACCGCCGGTCGCGCATCAAGGCGATGGAGGCCGGCATCCCGGTCATCAACGTCGACCGCGAGTTCGACGACCCCGTTCGCCGCCCGCACCACGGTCCTCGGCGACAACTACGGCATGGGCGTCTCGGCCGGCACCTACATCTGCGAGCAGCTCGGCGAGCAAGACGGACGCCGTCGTCGCCGAGATCGCCGGCATCGACTCGCTGCCGCTGACCCAGGACCGCAGCCGAGGGCTTCGCCGACGCGCTCGCCGACTGCGGCCTGAAGGTCGACAACCGCGTCGCCGCCGACTTCACCGTCGCAGGGCGGCGAGCAGGCGGCTGCGAACCTGCTCCAGGCCGCACCGAAGATCGACGCCATCTGGAACCACGACGACGACCAGGGTGTCGGCGTCCTCGCGGCGATCGAGAACGCCGGCCGCGACGAGTTCTTCATGGTCGGTGGCGCCGGCTCGGCCGAACGTCGATGGAGGCCATCAAGGCCGACGACACGCGTCGCTCAAGGCGACCGTCATCTACCCGTCGACCCAGGCCGCCGACGGCATCACGCTGGCCCGCCTGCTGGTCCAGGGCAAGTCGATGAGCGACCTGGTCGAGGTCGAGGTGCCCGCGCACGGTCGCAGCTCTACGCCCCGGTCGTCACCAAGGACAACGTCGACCAGTACCTGCCGACCGCCTTCGAGTCCTGACCGACCGACCGCGGCGCCGGGCGTGCGCACCGCTCCGCCGGGGCCCGCCCGACCCACCGCCCGAGGAGGAGCTCGCATGACCGACAGCAGCCCCGCCTGCGCGTCGGCATGGTCGGGCTACGCCTTCATGGGCGCCGCCCACTCGCAGGCGCTGGCGCACCGCCCCCCGCTTCTTCGACCTGCCGCTCGCGCCCGAGCATGGCCGTCGTCGTGCGGCCGCGACGCCGACCGCGCCGCCGAGGCGGCCGACCGGCTCGGCTGGGCGCGAGCGCGAGACCGACTGGCGCGACGCTGGTCGCCCGCGACGACATCGACCTCGTCGACATCTGCACCCCGGGCGACACCCACGCCGAGATCGCGATCGCCGCGCTCGAGGCCGGCAAGCACGTGCTCTGCGAGAAGCCGCTGGCCAACACCGTCGCCGAGGCCGAGGCGATGGCCGCCGCGGCCGAGCGCGGCCGCCGGACGCGGCGTGCGCGCGATGGTCGGCTTCACCTACCGCCGCGTGCCCGGCCATCGCGCTGGCCCGCGACGCTGGTCGCCGAGGGCCGGATCGGCACGATCCGCCACGTGCGCGCGCAGTACCTGCAGGACTGGATCGTCGACCCGCAGGCGCCGCTGGCCTGGCGGCTGCGACAAGGAGAAGGCCGGCTCCGGCGCGCTCGGCGACATCGGCGCGCACATCGTCGACCTCGCCCAGTTCATCACCGGCGAGCCGGATCACGGCGCGTCTCGGCACGCCTGGAGACCTTCGTCAAGGAGCGCCCGCTCGCCGGCCGAGGCGCACCGGGCTCGCGCGGCACGGCCGGCCGGCGAGCGCGGCCCGGTCACCGTCGACGACGCCGCGCTCGTTCCTCGGCCGGTTCGCCGGCGGCGCGCTCGGCGTCTTCGAGGCGACCCGGTTCGCCACCGGCCGCAAGAACGCGCATCCGCATCGAGGTCAACGGGTCGCACGGGCAGCCTGGCCTTCGACCTCGAGGACATGAACGTCCTGCAGCTTCTACGACGCCACCGAGCCCGCCGACGACGCCGGGCTTCCGGCGGATCCTCGTCACCGAGCCCGAGCACCCCTACGTCGCGCGCCTGGTGGCCGCCCGGCCACGGGCTCGGCTACGAGCACGGCTTCACCCACCAGGTCGTCGACCTCGTCGACGGCGATCGCCGCCGGCGACGCAGCCCGACGCCGTCGTTCGCCGACGGCCTCGCAGGTCCAGCGGGTGCTCGACGCCGTGGAGCGCAGTCCGCCGCCGCCGGCAGTGCCTGGCCGTCGGTCGACCCGGCCTCGCCGCAACCGACCCACGAAAGGACCTCGCCATGGCGCGACCGATCACCCTGTTCACCGGCCAGTGGGCCGACCTGCCGTTCGAGGAGGTCGCGCGGCTGGCCTCCGGGTGGGGCTACGACGGCCTCGAGATCGCCTGCTGGGGCGACCACCTCGACCCGTGGCGCGGCGCCGAGCGACGACGACTACGTCGCAGGGCAAGCTCGACGATCCTCGAGCAGTACGGCCTCAAGGTCTGGGCGATCTCCAACCACCTCAAGGGCCAGGCGGTCTGCGACGACCCGATCGACGCAGCGGCACCGCGACATCCTGCCCGACGCGGTCTGGGGCGACGGCGACCCCGAGGGCGTGCGGCAGCGCGCCGCCGAGGAGATGAAGCACGACCGCCCGCGCCGCGCGCGAAGCTCGGCGTCGACGACCGTCGTCGGGCTTCACCGGCTCGTCGATCTGGAAGTACGTCGCGATGTTCCCGCCGGTCTCGCAGGACGATGGTCGACGCCGGGCTACCAGGACTTCGCCGACCGCTGGAACCCGATCCTCGACGTGTTCGACGAGGTGCGGCGTGCGGTTCGCCCACGAGGTGCACCCCAGCGAGATCGCCTACGACTACTGGACGACCGTCGCGCACGCTGGAGGCGATCGGCCACCGCGAGGCGTTCGGCCTCAACTGGGACCCGAGCCACTTGGTCTGGCAGGACCTCGACCCGGTCGGCTTCCTCTGGGACTTCGAGGACCGGATCTACCACGTCGACTGCAAGGACGCGAAGACGCAGGTCGGCAACGGCCGCAACGGCCGGCTCGGCTCGCACCTGCCGTGGGCCGACCCGCGCCGCGGCTGGGACTTCGTCTCCACCGGCCACGGCGACGTGCCGTGGGAGGACGTGCTTCCGGATGCTCAACACGATCGGCTACGACGGCCCGATCTCGGTCGAGTGGGAGGACGCCGGCATGGACCGCCTCGTCGGCGCGCCCGAGGCGCTCGAGTTCGTCCGCCGGCTGGCCGTTCGACGCCCCCGACGGCGGCCTTCGACGCCGCGTTCGCGAACAAGTAGGCGCCGGGCGCGCGCCGGGCCCGCCCCGAGGGTCCCGGCGCCGCCGCCGGGCCGGGCGCGCCCACCCCGATGCCGTCAGGCTCCGCCGTGCGCTCGGGGTGGCGGCGAGCGATCCCCACGACGGCCGACGGGCGACTACCCCGTGTGCTGCAGCCCGGCGGCCGTGCTGAGTCAGGTCTCGTCGTCAATCTCGCCCGGATGAGCCCGAGTGGGCGAGAACGTAGTCGCCCACGGTGACGGCGAGGGCGTGCGCGATCCGGGGGCACTTGGCTTTGAGCAGGAAGTACAGGTGCCGCGGCGCGTCCGACAGGGCCTCGAAGTTGCCCTGCCCTTTGCTGATGATCACGTCGGCACGGTCGAAGAGGTCCCGGAACCCGGCGCTGCTGGAATCAAGGATTGCCCCCGGGGCACCGCATCCGGTGGACACGATGGTTGCGTGATCCCCCAGGCCGACGAACCGGGCGTCGTCCGCGGTCACATCGTTGATGATCGGCTCGCCCCGGACGGCGAAGAAGACCTCGCGACCTGCGGCCAACTCCCGGACGAGTGCCTTGTCGAACACCGCCTCGCCGGCGTTGTCGCCGATGATCAGGACGGTGCCCGCCGCAGCCAGATCGGCCGCGAGGGCATCCCGGTCGCAGCGCGCGAAGGGCTTGGCCAACTCCGCGGCAACGCAGGCCTCGATGTCCAGGTCCGCGTAGAGCGCGGAGTCCATCACGTTCCCGGTGGCCGACACCTTCAACGCGCCCAGCAGGGTATCCGGGCCGGCAAGGGCAAACCGACGCAGGGTGGGCTCCAACCTCAGTGCGGCGACCATGTCGCGCTGCTTCACCTCGTGATACGGATCCGTCAGACCGGACTGCCGCTTCACTATCTCGTGCATCGCCTGGGCCAGCGCCGGGGCCGTCCGGTAGTCGCGATGGTGGGCCAAGGTGATCAGCGCCTCGTCGAGGACGCGGGCATGGACGGCTTCGTCGCTCGAAGCCATCCGGGCGGCCTCCAGCACCTGCCGGTGCAGACAGGGCACGCAATCCAGGAACAGCCGCATCGGTCTCCTTGGTGGCTCTAGAACAGGGTCGGACTGAGGGCGGGATCGAGCCGCTCGAAGCGGGGCTGCCCGTCCAGATCCCGTTCGTCGATGCCGTGCACCCCGGTGCAGTCCGGATCGAACCAGTCGCGGCCGGGCGGGGGCCGCATCAGCGAGCCCCAGGTCTGACGGACCTGACCGTCAGCGACCAGCGCGATGCCCACCTGACAGGGCGACCCGGGGCGCCGACTCGCGGTCTCGATGGCGACGAACTCAAGGCTCATCGGATACCTCCAGTGGGTTCGCCTCACCAGGGCCGCTTCCCACACATCGGCCCCTGACCGAATGCTACGTCAGGGTTGCCTGACGTTTTCGGGTTTTGGGATACTCGGCCCGGGAGGCGCGGAATGGAACGACGGATGGCCTTGGCGGCGGTGTCCGAGGCGGTGAAGGGGGTCGACCGGGCCCAGGCGCTGCTGGAGGCGACCGTGGTGCTGGCCCGCGGCGCCGGTGCGACGTGGGCGCAGCTCGGGGAAGCCGCCGGGATGAGCCGTCAGGCCGCCCACGAACGCTGGGGCTGCATCCCCCGGCTCGGCTGTCCCCGCGCCGACTGCGGCTGCGGGGAACACCTGCTCGACCAGTGCGGGTGCGGCCACGGCCCCGGTCGCGGCGTTCGCCGGGCGCTGGGTGCGCCGCCGCGGCGGGCTGACCCGCCCGCCCGCGTCACCCCGCAGTGACCGCAGGGCGGTCAGCCCTGTCGCCACACGTGGAACGCAAGGCTCTCCTGACAGATCGGACTGCGGTCACCGACGATCGACCCGCAGCGGCCGGCCGGGCGGCTACCCCGTGTTCTGCAGCCCGGCGGCCGCGCCGTTCACGGTGAGCAGCAACACCTGCGACCAGTCCTGGCGCAGGTCGAGGAGGCCGTCGCCGTCCGCCCCCCCGGAGCGGAGCATCTGCAGGGCTCGGAGCTGGAGGTGGCTGAGGGCGTCGATGGACGGGGCCCGAAGCCGCAACCGGTGGCGGAGTTGCGGCTTGCCCTCCAGGAGTTCGGACTGCCCGAGGGTCTCCAGCACGAGCCGGCGGGTGGTCTCGAACTCGGCCAGGATCGCCGCGGTGACGTCGGGGCGTCCCCCGAGCGCCAGGAAACGCCGGGCCAGCAACGGGTTGGCCTTGGCCAGGCTCATCTCCGCGATGTCGACCAGGCTGGTGAACAGCGGCCAGTCGCGGTAGGCGGCCCGGAGCTCGTCGCGGTCGCCGACGGCTGCCAGCCCCGAGCCGAGGCCGTACCAGCCGGGCACGTTGGCGCGGACCTGCGACCAGGCGAACACCCACGGGATCGCCCGGAAGTCGCCGAGGTCGCGCCCGGTCTGCGCACCGCTGCGCCGCGCCGGACGCGAGCCCAGTCGCAGCTGGCCGAGCTCCTCCAGGGGGCTGGACGCCGCGACCACGTCGGCGAAACCCGGCATCCTCACCAGAGCCAGCCAGGCTTCCCGGGACGCCTGCTCGACCGTGGCGGCAAAACCCCGGAACCGTCGCTCCGCCTCCCCGATCCTCTTGGCCACCCGGGGCGTCCCGGCCAGCAACACCGCCGACGTGAGCCGCTCGAGGTGCGCCTGGGCAAGGGTCACGTCGGCGTAGCGGGCGAAGATCACCTCACCCTGCTCGGTCACCTTGAGCCGGTCGTCGAGGGAACCCGGCGGCTGGGCCAGTACCGCCCGGTGCAGGGGGCCGCCGCCGCGTCCGAGCGAGCCACCGCGACCGTGGAAGATGGTCAAGCGAACCCCGGCACGGTCGGCCCAGCGGACCAGATCGGCCTGGGTGCGGTACAGGGTGAGCGTCGCCGCGGCCGGGCCGATGTCCTTGGCGGAGTCGGAGTAGCCGACCATCACCTCCAGGCGGCGCCCCTTGGCGTCCAGCCAGGCGCCGGTGCTGGGCAGCTCCAGCCACGTCGTCAGGGTCGCGCGCGCGCCCTTCAGGTCCGCACCGGTCTCGAACAGCGGCACCACGTCCAGCTGGAGCGGACGCTCCCCGACCGCGAGCCGCGCCAACGCGCGGACGGCCACCAGGTGCTCCGCGGACTGGGAGAAGCTCACTACGTAGCGTCCGCAGCAACCTCGCCCCCAGCGGTGCTGCAGCCAGGCCATCACCCGGAAGGTGTCCAGCACCTCGGCGGTGGATTCGGTGAAGGCTCGCACCTGCCCGGGCCAGCCGTGCAGCGCCAGCCGGTCCAGCAGGGCCAGCCGCTCCGGGCTGCCGGGCGCCCCGGTGTCCCCGTCCAGCTGGTCGAGCAGCTCCGCCACCGCGGCCGCGTGCACGGAGCTGTGCTGGCGCACCTCGAGTTCGGCAAGGTGGAACCCGAACGTCGCGGCTTGCCAGAGAAGATTCTGCAGTTCGCCGTTGGCGGCGCGGGCGTCCCCGGCCGCGGCCAGGCTGGCCTGCACCAGACGCAGGTCGGCGACGAACTCGGCCGGTTCCCGGTAGCCCAGATCGAGGCTTCCCCGCAGGGTCGCCTGCAGCCGCTCGGCGGCGAACAGCAGGTGCTGTCGGTGCGGTTCCCCCGGGGAAGACCGGGCAATGGCTGCCGCCGTCTCCGGCGCGGTCACCGCGGCCAGCGCCAGCGCCTCGCGCAGCTCCGCGGACGGCGGCGTGACCAGCTCGCTCATGGTCAGGGTGCGGGCGATCCGTTCGGTGGCGACGCCCAGTGCCCGCAGCACGTGCTCGGCCTGGATGGTCATCGTCTGCCGGGTGACCTCGGCGGTGACGAACGGGTTGCCGTCCCGGTCGCCGCCGATCCAGGACCCGAACCGCAGGAAGGCCGGGACTTCGCTGGCGTCGCGGCCGGGCTCGGTGCCGGCGACGGCCGCCTCCACAGCCCGGTACACCCCCGGGACGGCCCGGAACAGGGTCTGGTCGAAGACGCCCATCACGGTGCGCACCTCGTCTGTGGGTGCGGGGGCGGTGCGACGAAGCGGTGCGGTCCGGCCGAGGATGTCGATCTCCTCAAGCAGCCGGCGCCGGGCGTGGCCCCGCTGCAGCGCGCCGTTGCGCGGGTCGTCGAACGCCTCCAGGTGCTCGGCGATCCGGGACAGGGCCGCGGTCACGGCGCGGCGCCGCGCCTCGGTGGGGTGGGCGGTGAGCACCGGGTGCAGCCGCAGCCGGCCCAACCGGTCCAGCGCGTCCGCGCCCAGGTCAGCGGTGACCGGCCAGGCCGCGTCCTCCCCGGGCTCGCGGCGGCGATGCAGCCGGGACTGGTGCCGTTCCTCGGCGAGGTTGACCAGGTGGAAGTGGACGGTGAGTGCCTGGGCGAGCGCGGCCGCGTCCCCGACGTCGAGCTGCTCGACCATCGCGATCGGGTCGCCGGCGCCCCCGCCGGCGGCGTCGCTGAGGGACTCCATCAGGTCGGCGACACGGCCCGCTCCGCGGTCGGCGAGCGTGGCCCGGTGCATCGCGGTGAGCAACTCCAGATCGTTGACGAGCAGGACGTCGAGGGCCGCTCCGCCGGGGCCGGGATCTTTCGGTGCTGCCATGGTCGGCCTCCTGTTTCCTGAATCACACTTCGTATATCATGCCACCATGGCCAGTGACCACGGGTGGACCTTCCTTTCGAACCACGGCCACGTGCTGGTCGCGATCGCCCTTGATCCCCAGGCCCGACTCCGGGACCTGGCCGAGCGGGTCGGGATCACCGAGCGCGCGGCCCAGCAGATCGTCGGCGAGCTCGTCAGCCAGGGGATCGTGCTGCGCGCCAAGGACGGCCGGCGCAACCACTATGCGATCACACCGGACGCGCACCTCCGGCACCCGCTCGAAGCCTCGGTGACGGTCGGCGAGTTCGTGGGTCTGCTGGCTGGCCCGATCACGCCCCGGGGCTCCGCGTCTCACCAGAAATATTATTCCTGAATTCTTCAGCACTCGCTAAAAGGGCCCTGGCTAGGTCGAACGCCGGTGATCACCCCTCCGCGGGGCGGGAATGATCCTCCGGCCGTTCTTGACAGGCCCCGTGAGGGTGGCCATCATTGCCGCTACGAGAGGGGAGTATCCCCCACGGCGTATCCGACAAGTACGGGGGACCCGACGTCCCGCCCGGATCGCCGGCCGCCTCGCCGGCGGTGGAGAGACCTCCGTGGACTGATGTTCGCTGGAGGATCTCATGGACGTACCGCTGTGGGCCTGGGCGACGGTGCTGGGGATCATCGTCGTCATGCTTGCCATTGACCTGTTCGCCCACCGCAAGGCCCACGTGGTCTCGGTGAAGGAAGCGGCGGTGTGGTCGGCGGTCTGGGTCGGCCTCGGCCTGGGCTTCGGAGCGGTCGTCTGGTGGGCGGGGGGGAGCCAGGCCGGCGGGGAGTACCTCGCGGGCTACCTGATCGAGAAATCGCTCGCCGTCGACAACGTGTTCGTGTTCGCACTGATCTTCAGCGCCTTCGCCGTGCCCCGGGAACTGCAGCACCGCGTGCTGTTCTATGGGGTGGTGGGCGCGCTGGTCTTCCGGGCCATCTTCATCGCGGGCGGCGCGGTACTGATCGACCGGTTCGGCTGGGTGCTGTACCTCTTCGGCGCCTTCCTGGTGTACACCGGCTGGCGCATGTTCCGCCATCGCAACGAGGAATCCGACCCGACCCGCAACCCGGTGCTCCGGTTGTTCCGCCGGTTCGTGCCGACCAGCGACGCCTACGACGGGCAGCGGTTCTGGACGCGGGTGGACGGCCGGCTCGTTGCCACACCCCTGTTGTCGGTGCTGGTGCTGGTGGAGACGACCGACATCGTCTTCGCGGTGGACTCGATCCCCGCGATCTTCGCCGTGACCAGAGACCCGTTCCTGGTCTTCACGAGCAACGCGTTCGCGATCCTGGGGCTTCGGGCGATGTACTTCCTGCTCGCCGACCTGATGCACCGTTTCATCTACCTGAAGGTGGGGCTCGCAGCCATCCTGGTGTTCGTCGGGGTGAAGATGCTGCTGCTCGACGTCTGGAAGGTCCCGATCTGGCTGTCGCTGACCGTGATCGCCGCCTGCGTCACGGTGTCGGTCGTCGCCAGCCTCCGGGCGACCCGGACGCCGACGAGCACCGGCAGCCGGAAGGAGCGCGTCCGCTGAGGACGACCCGGGCGTCCGGCGGAGACCGGGCGCCCGGCGAGGGGGCCCGAGGAGGCGGACCCGGCTCCTCGCGATGGCGTCCTGGAACAGCGTCGGGCGGAGGGACCCGAGAGCCCGTTGTGCCCAACCACCGGCCGGCATCGACCCGCTGTGACCGCAGCACGGTCGGCGGGGTCGACGCCCCCGAGCGTCAGGCCCTGCTGACCGATCGGCCGTCCTGCGAGGGGCGCCTCACCCCGAACCGGGCTCAGGGCCGACGCCCGGCCGGGTCGTCGGGCCGCACCCGGACGGCCGCCTGGTCGTCGGGGGTGAGCGCGACCGGCTCCCCGTCGACTCGCAGGTACGTCGGTGGCTGGTCGCCCACCCGGAGCTGGGCCCCGGGCGCGATCCGCAGCCCCCGCAGTCGGGCGAGCCGGACCGGGTCCCCGTCGTCGACCCGGGCCACCCGATAGCTGCCCGGGGCCGCCTCCGCGAGCCGGATCACCCCGGCCTGCGGCACCCAGCGCCCGTCCGCGGACGGGATCGGGTCGCCGTGCGGGTCGGTTGCCGGGTGCCCGAGCAACTCGTCGATCCGGGCGAGGAACCGCTCCGACGCGGCGTGCTCCAGGCGCTCCGCATCGGCGTGCACCTCCTCCCAGCCATAGCCCAGCATCTCGGCCAGGAAGGTCTCGATCAGGCGGTGCCGACGCACCATGGCGACCGCGAGCCGCTGGCCCAGTCCGGTGAGGGTGACCGGCTTGTAGGGCGCGTAGCTGACCAGGCCCTGGGCCTGGAGCCGGCGCATCGTCGCGGACACGTTGGCCTGGCTGGTGTCGAAGCGTTCCGCGAGCGCCTTCGTGGTGATCGGGGGTTCGCCCCACTCGACCGCCGACCAGATCACCTTCAGGTAGTCCTGGGCGACCGGGGTCAGGTCATCGGCGTCCATCAGGCCAGCCCGAAGACGATGAACACGATGAGGAGCACGTTGAGCAGCGCGATCAGGGCGACCACGACCCAGGCGACCACCCGCAGGGGGACCGAGTTCACGTGGTGCCCCATCAGGCTGCGGTCGCTGCTCAGCCGGACGAGCGGGATCAGGGCGAACGGGATGCCGAGGCTCAGCAGCACCTGGCTGAGCACGAGGGCCCAGGTCGGGTTCACCCCGAGCGCGAGGATGACGAGGGCCGGGACGAGGGTGATCGCGCGGCGCACGAGCATCGGAACCTGAATCCTGAGAAGTCCCGACATGATGGTCGCGCCGGCGTAGCAGCCGACCGAGGTGGATGCCAGTCCCGAAGCCAGCAGCCCGATCCCGAACAGCACGCCCACGGCCGGCCCGAGGGCGTTGCTGATCGCGGCGTGGGCGCCCTCGATCGAGTCGGTGCCGCCGACGCCCTGCAGGTTCCCCGCGGCCAGCAGCAGCATCGCGATGTTCACCGCGCCCGCCACCACCATCGAGGCCACCACGTCCCAGCGGGTCGCCCGCAGCATCCGGGGCAGCTCGTGGCGCCGGTGGCCGTGACGGTCCCTGGCCAGGGCGGAGTGGACGTAGATGGCGTGCGGCATCACGGTCGCGCCCAGCATGCTGGCCGCCAACAGCACCGACTCGCCGCCGTCGAACCGGGGCACCAGGCCCCCGGCCGCCTCAGGCCAGGCGACGCCGGAGACGAACAGCCCGGCCACGAACCCGATCGTGATCACCAGCAGCAGACCCATCACCACGTACTCGAAGTGACGCTGTCCGCGCCGGGACTGGATCGCCAGGATCAGCATGGAGACCACGCCCACGATCACGCCGCCGAGCAGCAGCGGCACCCCGAACAGGATCTCCAGGGCGATGGCGCCGCCCAGCACCTCGGCGAGGTCGGTGGCCGCCGCGACCAGTTCGGCCTGCAGCCAGTACAGGATGCGCGGCCTGCGTCCCAGCCGGGACCCGAGGAGTTCGGGCAGGCTGGCGCCGGTGACCAGACCGGTCTTGGCCGACAGGTACTGCACCAGGACGGCCATGCCGTTCGCCATTACGAGCACCCACACGAGCAGGTAGCCGTAGCGGGCCCCCGCGGTCAGGTTCGCCGCCACATTGCCCGGGTCGACGTAGGCGATCGCCGCGACGAACGCGGGACCCCACAGCCAGGACCACCGGCGTCGACGCGGACCGGCCGCCCCGGCGTCGGCGACCGGGGTCACCAGGGCACCATCCACGAAAGTTAATCTAGCCTAACTTTGCGAGGTCCAGGGCTCAGGCTCCGGCAATGGACCGGGGGCCCGTCCCGTTCAGAACGGGACGCCGCAGCGCAGGATCACGTTCGCGTAGGGAGCTGCCTCGCCGGTGCGAACCAGCAGACGCGCGTCCGCGCACCGCCGCTTGAACTCCTCATGGCTCACCGACGAGGTGTGCCCGAAGAGCGCCTCGACCAGGGCCGGGACGGCAGGGTTCCGGTCCACGGCCTCGGCGGCGATCACCGCCTCCTCGACGACGATCTCCGCGGCGACGGCCCGCAGCACCTGTTCGAACGTCGGGACGCCGAACACCACGGCGAGGTCGACCACCGGGACACCCGGCGGCCGGGGCAGGCCGCAGTCGGCCACCACGACGGCGTCAGTGTGGCCGAGCCGGGACAGCAGGTGATTCAGCTCGGCGTTGAGGATCCCGGCGCGCTTCACCGTCCCCCCACCTCCGCGGCGCTCGGGTAGGAGGACTGGGCACCGGTGCGCTGGACGGACAACGCAGCGACATCGGTGGCCAGGGCCAGTCCTTCGGCGAGCGTCCGCCCCGCGGCGAGCGCGGTGGCCAGCGCCCCGACGAAGGCGTCTCCGGCGCCGGTCGTGTCCACCGCCTCGACCCGGCGGCCCGGCTCGTGGTGCAGGGTTCCATCGGTGGCGATCGCGAGGGCGCCCGCGGCGCCGAGGGTCAGGACCACGCTCCGCGGTCCCATGGCCAGCAGGCGTCGGGCCAGGGCCTCCGGGGTCGAGCCGGCGTCGGGCCGGTCCCCCAGGAGGAACAGCGCTTCACTCTCGTTGACCACCAGGGGGTCACAGGTGGCCAGCACCTCGTCGGCCAGCACCGCGGCCGGCGCCGCGTTGAGCAGCAGCCGGGTGCCACGCGCCCGGCACTGGGCCGCGACCTGCTCGACCGCTGCCATCGGGATCTCCAGCTGCACCACCACGACGTCTGCGCCCACCCAGGAGGCCTCCCGGGCCGTCAGGTGGTCCACGCTGACCGAACTGTTGGCGCCGGGTGCGACCACGATCGAGTTCTCCCCGTCGGGAGTGACCAGGATCAGCGCACAGCCCGTGGGCTCGGTGACGGTGAGGAGTGCAGAGACGTCGACGGCGGCCTCGGTCAGCGAGGTCCGCAGCATCCCGCCGTGCGGATCAGCCCCGACGCAGCCGACGAATCGCACGTTGCCGCCCAGCCGGCCCGCTGCGACAGCCTGGTTGGCGCCCTTGCCGCCGGGGGTGGTCACCAGGTCCGAGCCGAGGATGGTCTCCCCGCCGGCCGGACGGCGATCGACCTGGACGACCAGGTCGGCGTTGGCTGAACCGATCACTGCGATGGTGCCCACGGTGCTCTCCAAGGCCTGAGGTTGGTCGACGACTAGTAGGCGAGGCCGCGGGGTTCGGGGCCGAGCGGCACCTCGGCCGGGTTCGGGACGCGGAACCCGTTCGCCTTGTAGGCGTCGTAGTCGAAGGTCTCGCATTCGTCGTACCCGAGCTTGTGGTACCCGTAGAAGCCGTCCCACTCCTCGTAGCCCTCGCCCAACGAGCCCTCGAGGAAGGCGTCGGCCATGGCCTGGGCGAGCCGGGGCGCGGTCCAGAAGGCGCCCATGGCGAGCAGGTTCGCGTTGTTGGCGGTGGCGGCGCGCTGGGCCGCGGGCAGGGTCTCGGCCACTGCGGCGTGGACGTGCGGGCATTTGCTGGCGGCGATGTGGATGCCCATGCCGGTGCCGCAGAAGGCCAGGGCCTTCTCGTACTCGCCTTCGGAGATCCGGGACCCGACCAGGAAACCGACCCGGTGGTACATGTCGCAGTCCTCCAGGGTGGGCGTGAGGTCCGCCACCGTCCAGCCACGCTCAGCCAGGTGCTGCTTCACCGCCTCCTTGAGCGGGAAACCGGCGAAATCGGCTCCGACGACGACGTGCCTGTCCTTGGCTGTCTTCATTGCGGTTGCCCTTCCTTCTTCGCGAATCGGTGGTGGGAGCGCCTGCCGGTGGCCTGGTTGGCGGCGATCACGGCGAGCAGGACCCCGCCCCAGATCAGGGGACGGTAGAAGTTGCTGATGTTGGGGAACATGTTCAGGCCCGACGACAGGATCTGGAGGATCACGATCGCGAGCACCACGCCGATCAGCCGACCGGTGCCGCCGTTGGGGTTGACCCCGCCGAGCACGACGATCAGCACGGTCAGCAGGGTGTAGGTCGAACCGTAGTCGGCCTTGGCGGAGTTGTAGTTGGCGAGCATCACCAGTCCGGCGACGGACGCGCACAACCCGGAGATCATGTAGGTGCGCACCAGCAGCTTGGTGGTGTGGAGGCCGCTGAACCGGGCCGCGTTGGCGTTCGTGCCGAGCATGTAGATCTTCGTGCCGAACGCGGTCTTGGCCATCAGGACCGCGATCAGGATCGCGACGACCGAGAACACGACGAGCTGGACCGGGACCACGCCGAACAGCTTCCCGGCGAAGGTGGCTCCGTACTCCGGTGGCAGCCCGCTCTTGGGCTTGCCCCCGGTGATCAGGATCGCGATTCCGGTGAAGAGCGCGAACGTCCCGAGAGTCGCCAGGATCGGGGGGATCTTCACCTTGGCGACGAGGAATCCGTTGACCGCCCCCGCAGCCGTGCCCGCGACGAGCGCGGCGCCCATCGCGACCGCGATCGCCGTGGCGGTGGTGCCGGCGTCGGATCCGCTCGGGGCGAGGCTCAGCATCACCACGGCAGCGCTGATCGAGGTCATGTTGGCGATTCCCACCACGGACAGGTCGATGCCGCCGGTGATCATCGCCAGCATCACCCCCAGTGCCATCAGCCCGAACTCGGGGAACTGGATGGCCATCGACTGCCACGTCCGCAGGTTCAGGAAGCCTTCGGTCTTGACGACCGCGAACAGCAGCACCAGGGCGACCAGGATCATGACCAGGCGAGTGACATGGGTATCGCGGGTGAGGGCCCGCACCAGGTTCGGTTTCCTCAGGGTTGCCTGCATATCGTGTCCTTTCATCCCATGACCGCGCGCAGGCCGTTGCCGGACCGTGCCACCTGGAGTGCGGAGACGCCGGTGCCGACGATGATCAGCACACCCAGCGAGAATTGTTGCCAGAAGGTGGGGATGCCGACCAGGATCATGCTGTTCTGCACCGTGACGATCAGGAGCGTGCCGAGCATCACGCCGGTCAGGGATCCGGTGCCGCCGGTGATCGCGGTGCCACCGAGGACGACCGCGGCGATCACCATCATCTCCATCCCCAGCAAGTTGGTGGGGTGCATCTGCCCCATCATGCTGGTACGGACGAGCCCGGCGAGGCTGGCGATCACGCCGACGACCACGTACAGCCAGAACTTGATCCAGCGGACTTCGAACCCTGCCCGGGCGGCGGCGCTCTCGTCGCCGCCGAGGGCGTAGATGCCGCGACCGAACATCGTGAACCGCATCACGAAGAAGACGATCGCGACCACGGCCACCAGGATCAGGAACGACACCGGCATGCTCGAGGTCAGGCCGGTGGTCGGGTTGGTGGCGACGAACACCGATGCCCTGCCGAAGGCCTCCATCGACGGGGGGATGATCGGGATCTGCACCGACCCGAGGGCTCCCTGCATGACGCCGGAGAACACGTTGGCGGTGCCGAGGGTGATGATCAGCGTCGGCACCGCCAGCCGCGAGGTGAACAGCCCGTTGAAGGCACCGAGGATCGCGCCGAGGACCATCGCCATCAGGAACGGCACCAGCACGTTGCCGGTGTAGCCGGCGTCGACCAGGTAGCGGGTGGTGGCATAGACCGCCAGCGACGCCAGCGCCGGGAACGAGACGTCGATGCCACCGGACACGATCACCATGTAGGCACCGACCGCGAACAGGCCGGGCACCACCATGGCGTTGGCCAGGTCGACCAGGTTGTTGGCGGTGAAGAACTGGCCGCTGCGGACCTGGATCAGGATGCTCAGTGCAACGACCACCAGGAAGACGTAGAACTCGTTGGAGCTGGTGAGCTTCTGGATCAGCCGTGGCATGTCAGAGCCCTCCTTCGGCGGGACCCTCGCGGGTCATCAACTCGGCCAGGGCTGCCTCGGTGACCACCTCTGGATCCAGCTCCTCTTCGATTCGTCCGGCCTTCATCAACAGGATCCGGTTGCAGTTGCTGATGATCTCGGGGATGTCGTCGGAGATGATGATGATCGCCATCCCCTTGGCGGCCAGCTCGCGCAGGATCTCGTGGATGTCGTGCTTGGAGCCGATGTCCACCCCGACGGTCGGGCCGTTGAGGATCAGGACGTCGGGCCCGGTCGCCAGCCACTTGGCCAGGACGATGCGCTGCTGGTTGCCCCCCGAGAGGGTGTTCGCTGCGTTGTCCGGGTCCGGGGTGGCGATCTTGAGTTGTTCCACCCAGTCGGCGGCCATGGCGCGCTTGTCCTGCTGGTTGAGCAGGCCGCCCCGGCCGACCAGGGCGTCGATCTCGGAGATGACGATGTTGTCGCCGATGGACCGCTCGAGGAACAGGCCCTCGGTGAGCCGGTCCTCGGGAACATAGCCGATCCCGTTGGCGATCGCGTCCCGGATCCCGTGGAACGTGACCGGCTCGCCCTTGATCCTGATCTCGCCGGAGTCGCTGTGGTAGGCACCGAACAGGGTCAGCGCGAGCTCGGTGCGGCCCGACCCCAGCAGACCGGTGACGCCGAGGATCTCGCCCTTGTGCAGGGTGAAGTCGACGTTGGCGAAGGCGCCGTCCAGGCTCAGGTCCTTGACTTCGAGGACCGGCTCGGCCTGGGGGTTGTCGAAAGTGAAGTGGGCGTCCTCGAAGTCGCGTCCGGTCATGTGCCGGGTGAACTTCTTGCGATCCAGGTCCTCGGGCAGGCAGG
This sequence comes from uncultured Actinomycetota bacterium, assembly GCA_963704225.1. GTDB lineage: Bacteria > Actinomycetota > Actinomycetes > Propionibacteriales > Propionibacteriaceae > Propionicimonas. Next base: position 22,467 of record CAVPHL010000022.1, on the reverse strand, counting down.
TGATCACCGTCTCGCCGTTGCGGAGGATGGTGAACCGCTCGCTGATCTCGAACACCTCTTCGAGCTTGTGGCTGACGAACAGGGTGGAGATGCCGCGGGCCTTGAGATCGAGGATGATCCGGAACAGCGCATCGACCTCTTTCTTGGTGAGCGCGGTGGTGGGCTCGTCCATGATGATCAGCTTCGCGTCGCTCATCAGGGCCCGGCTGATCGCCACCAACTGCTTGTCCGCGACCGAGAGCCGGCCCACCCGCTGGTCGAGGTCGACCTTGAAGTCGATCTTGGCCACCGCCTGCTCGGCGATCTGGCGGAAGCGCGGCCAGTTGACCAGCTTCCGCTTGCTCGCCAGTTCGGTGTTGAGCGCGAGGTTCTCCATCACGGTCAGGTTGGGGAAGACCGAGAAATCCTGGTAGATGACCTGGACGCCGTTGAGGATGGCCTCGATCGGCGTGAGCCGGGTGTGCACCCTGCCGTTGAGTTCGATCGTCCCCTCGTCTGGTTCGTAGACGCCGGAGACGACCTTGATCAGCGTGGACTTGCCGCTGCCGTTCTCGCCGGCGAGGCAGTGGATCTCGCCCGGCAGGATCTCCAGGTTGATGTTGTGCAGCGCCTTCACGCCGGCGAACGACTTGCTGACGTTCCGTACCGAAATGACATTGTCGACCATCAGTTGTTCCTCGTTGTGCCAGCGCGCCGCCGCTCGCCGCGGCCGTGCGGACGGGATGGGCCGCCGTCCGAGGCGGGGTCATGGGTGGTGTTGGCGGCGCGAGGGTTCACGCCGCCAACACCGGCCAACAAGCTCAGAACCCGAACTCGTCGACGTTGTCCTTGTTGATGACGATCCAGCCGTTGCCTTCGAGAACCTTGGTGCTGCCCTCAGCGAAGTTCATCGCCTCATAGCCCTTGACGCCGAGGTCCACGGTGCCCTCGATCGTGTCACCGTCGAGGATCTTCTTGGCCAGGGACGCCAGTGCGTAGCCGGCGTCCGCCGGATCCCACAGGGTCAGCGCGGAGACCGAGCCGTCCACCAGGATCTGCTTGTTCGCGGCCGGCATGCCGGTACCGGCGGTGAAGACCTTGCCCTTGAGCCCGAGCTCCTCGATCGCGCGAGCGACACCGGGGGCGTCGAACGAAGAGGTGCCCATGATGCCCTTCAGGTCCGGGTACTTCTTGAGCAGCTCCTTCGCCTTCTGGTAGGCCTGCTCGCCGTCGTCCTGCGACTCCACGCGGGGCTCGGCCTCCAGCAGCTTCATGTTCGGGTAGGTGGCCGTGGCATGCGCGACGCCTCCGTCGGCCCACTCGTTGTGGGAGGCGTTGGTCACGTGGCCCACCATCGTGGTGTACATGCCCTCTTCACCCATCGCCTCGGCGAGGTTGTCCATGATGAAGGCGCCGTAGTCGGCGTTGTTGAACGCCTCGATGTCGTACATGGTGTTCTGCTGGGTGGCGCCCTCATGGGTGACCACCACGATGCCGGCGTCCATCGCCTCCTTCAGGACGGTCTCGAGGGCGCCCGGATCGACCGGGACGACCGCGATCGCGTCGACATCCTGCGCGATCAGGTCCTGGATCACCTGCGCCTGCATGGTGGCGTCGGTCTCCGACGGGCCCTTCTGGTACACGTTCAGACCGCTGTCGGCCGCGAACTTCTTCACGCCGGTCTCCATCCGGACGAACCAGGGGTTCGTCGCGTCCTTCGGGACGACCGCGATCGTGTAGTTCTTGTCCCCGGCCGGAGCGCTCGCACCCGGGTCCGTGGTCGCACCGCTGCTGCACGCAGTCAGTGACAGGCCGAGAGCGAGCGCGAGGCTGAGGGCTCCCCCGGCAAAGCGTCGTTGCTTCATGACATCCTCCTTGTTGGGCGATTCCTGGGTGGTGCTTCGGCTGGTGGCGGTTCGGTCAGCCGCGATCAAAGCGGGCGGTACTCCTGCGTGAGCGACGAGCGAGGCATGGTGCGCGACGGGTCGGTGGAGGTTGCGCTGTCCAGCGGGGCGTCACACATGTTTCTCCAAGCGACGTTGCTTATTGAAGCGCTTCAACCCTTGAAGCGATTCAAACGTTATCCTCGTTCCGAGGGGCCCGCAACCGTCGCCAGCCGGCCGTTACCAAGTTGGTATCGACGCCGGCCACGCGGAGCCGGTCAGGCGCAGGCGCCCGGGCAGCAGGAGGTAGGGATGGCACGGACGGGCAGCAGCAACAGTGTCCGGATCCAGGACGTGGCCGCACGGGCCGGCGTCTCGGTGGGCACCGTGTCCCACACGATCAACCATCCCGAACTGGTGAGTGCCCGCACCCGGCAGGCGGTGGAGCGCGCGATCCTGGACCTGGGCTTCGTCCCCAACCAGCAGGCCCGGGTCCTCACCGGAGCCGCCAGCCAGGTCATCGGGCTCGTGGTCCTGGACGTGGTGAGCCCGTTCTTCATGGAGGCTGCGCGCGCGGTCGAGCGAGCCGCCCGTGAGGCCGGACACGTCGTCATCCTCTGCAATTCCGGCAACGATCCCGACCGGGAGTCCCAACTCCTGCAGATCCTGGCCGCCCAGCGGGTCCGGGGTGCCCTGCTCACCCCTGCCACCACCGGTCCCGGTGTCGATCGACCCGACCTCGGCACCCGGAACCTCCCCACGGTGTTCCTGGACTACCGGGCCTCGGGGGAGGACTGCTCGGTCTCGGTGGACAACGTGGCCGGCGCCCGGCTCGCGGTCGAGCACCTCCTCGACCTCGGCCACGAGCGGGTGGCCTTCGTGAGCGGCGGGCGGGGACTCCGCCAGCACGTGGAACGAGCCCAGGGCGCGCGCGAAGCACTCCTTGCCCGAGGGCTCGACCCCTCGGTGGGCCTGCTGGAGATCGACCAGGATGGTCTGGGAATTCAGGACGGGGTCCTGGCCGCCGAGCGCCTGCTCTCGACCGGGCTCCCCACCGGCGTCTTCTGCGGCAACGACATGATGGCGTTCGGGGTCTACCGCGGCCTGAGCCGTGCCGGGGTCAAGGTCCCCGATGACGTTGCCCTGGTCGGCTACGACGACATCGACTTCGCCGCCGACTGGGTCGTCCCCCTGACCTCGGTCAGGCAGCCCACCGACGAACTCGGCTACCTGGCCGCCCGGCTGCTGCTCGAGCACACCGCCGGCGACCCGCTCCACCAGCACCGCCAGCTCGTGCTCCAGCCCGAACTCGTCGTCCGGAACTCGTCGGCGAGCCGGTAGCGTCGCGCACCGCGTCCAGCGACGGAGCAGGACGACCTGCCGGAACCGGGCCCGGCGGCCGCAGCCCCCGCCGGGTCGAGGCCCGGCTGACCAGTGGTCTCCTGGGCCACTCCGTTCCGGCCGGCCGGCGCGCGGGTGGGGCGATGGCCCAGCCCAGCCCTGCCCGGTCTCCGGGGCAGGGCCGGCCACGGTGCCGTCAGGGGAGTTCGGTGGTTCCGAAGGTGTCGTACCAGTCCTGGGCGAAGGCGTTCACGGCCTGGGTCACGTCCGGAGCGCCCAGCGCGGCACGGAGCAGCGCGGGCGGCAGGGTGACGGCGGCAGCGCCGGCTTCGAAGGCGGCGCTGACCTGGGCCACGTTCTTGAAACTGGCGGCCATGATCTTGCAGTTCGCGCCGTGCCGGTCGATGAACTTCGCCAACGACTTGATGGTGGCGGAGGTGTCGATGTCCAGGCTTTCCATCCGGTTGAAGTACGGCGCGATGTAGTCGGCGCCCGCGGCGATCGCGAGCATGCCCTGGGTCTTTGAGTAGATCGCGGTGGCCGTCACCCCGATCCCCTCGTCCTTCAGCAGCCGCATCGCCCGGATGCCCTGCTCCGTGGTCGGGATCTTGGCGAACACGTTGCCGTCGACCTGATCGAGCAGCCGGTGCGCGTCGGCGACGATCCCGTCCGCGTCCTGGGCCAGCACCTGGATGTGCAGGGTCCGGTCCGGGCCGATGATCTCCCTGATCCGGCGGAAGTGCGGGTAGAGGTCGACCCGGCCCTCGGCCTTGATGATGGTCGGGTTCGTGGTCACACCGGCGACCGGGTAGAGCGGGGTCATCTCCTCGATGTCGGCCAGGTTGGCGGTGTCGAACAGGATCTCCATCGGTTTCCTCACTCCAGTGGGTTCCGGCACACGATCTCACGAAAGCGGCCGGTGAGCTGGCCAGACGCCCCAGGCGACCAGTTCGGCCGTTGACCGGCGCGCGGCGACGGTCACGACCCTGCGGCCGGGTCGACCAGCAGGCCTTCCATCCGGTCGGCGCACTTCAGCCCGGATCCGGTGAGGATCACGACCGTCAGCTGGTCCGGGCCGACCGTCCCGTCGGCGAGGAAGCGGGTGAGCGCCGCTGCGGCCACAGCGCTGGTGGGTTCGGGGTAGAGCCCGTTCGCGGTGAGTCCCCGGACGGCGGTGCGGATCTCCGCGTCCGAGACGGCGACGGCCGCGCCCCCCGAGCGACGGACCGCCGCGACGGCTTCCGGCAGCCGAACCGGCCCGGCGATGGAGGCACCCTCGGCGATCGTCGGGAGGCGCGGCCCACGGCTGCCCGGATCGATGCCGTTGACGGCGTCGGCGATCGTCGCCCAGTGTTCGGGTTGCCCGACCAGGAGCCGGGGCAGGCGATCGACCTGGCCGGCCGCGAGCAGTTCGGAGAAGGCGAGGTCGCAGCCGAGGATGAGGCTTCCGGCGCCGGCGACCACAACGACGTTGTCGGGGGCGGTGAAGCCGAGCTGTTCCCACAGCTCGTAGCCGATGGTCTTCGTGCCCTGGAGGAAGAACGGGTTCCAGTTGTGGCTGGCGTACGGGATGGTCGCGGACTGCCGGATCGCCTCCTCCGCCACCTCGTCGCGGGTTCCGCCGACCAGTTCGATCTCGGCACCGAACGCCCGGGCCTGCAGGATCTTCGCCGGTGAGGTCCCGGCGGGGACGATGATCTTCGCCGGGATCCCGGCGGCTGCCGCATAGCAGGCGACGGCCGCCCCGCCGTTGCCGGAGCTGTCCTCAAGGACCCGGGTCACCCCCTGGCTGCGCAGCTGCGACATCATCACCGAGACACCGCGATCCTTGAAGCTCGAAGTGGGGTTGAACCACTCCAGCTTGAACCGCACGTCGATGCCGTCGTGCCTCCCGCCGACGAGGGGCGTCCAGCCTTCGCCGAGGCTCACCCGGAACGCCGGGTCGACAGGAAGGGCGCGGGAGTAGCGCCACAACGATCGTTCGGCGGTGTTGATTCCGTCCGGGGCCAGCCCCGGGACCGGGCTGAGGGCCAGCGGTGAACCGTCCAGCCCCCGCCACCGGGAATCGTCGAGGGGGTGCCTCGCGCCAGAGCGTTCGACCATGACGACGCCGGCGCGGCCGTCGGGTCCGGCTGCCGGGGGTGGGGTCATCGGTGTTCTCCTCGATCGGCACTGCGCGGCACGGCGGTCGCCACGGACCGGCCCGGAAGGCCGAGGCCCGAGCCGTCGAACCCGTCGACCTCCTCGGCAACGACCCGACGCCGCCCACGTGCCACGCCCGCTCCACGCTCGCGGACGGCGCAGCGACGCCCGTCCCGGCCCGCCGATTCCGGCGCGAAAACTTCTGACACCACCCTCATGGGTATACACGGTCCGGGGTCCTCCCGGGGCGCGTCTGCGGTCACGCCTCACACCGCGGCGGCACCGGCCTGCCTCACACCACGGCGCACCGCCGGCCTGCCTCACACCACGGCGCGCCGCCGCCGACGCTGCTGCCGGGCGCGAGTGACGCCCGGCCCCGGCGCCCCGGCCCCCGGCCCCCGGCGCCCCGGCCCCCGGCCCCCGGCGCCCCGGCCCCCGGCCCCCCGGCCCCCGGTGTCCCGGTGCAAACGCCCCCGGAACTCACTCCTGCCCCCGGAACTTCGGGGGCGGGAGTGAGCTTCGGGGGCATCTGGCCGTTGAGGTCCCGACAGCCGCGGCCTCAGCTCGCAAGGCCGTGGCCACGGCGACCCGCCCACGATCGTCGTGCTGCAGCCGCTGGCCGTCCTGCATCGGCTCCCGCTCGCCAGGGATCCCCACGCACGGGGCTCGCTTCGGCTTCGACCACCGTCGGGGATACGTCACGACGATGGTCACCGGCGTCGACGTCGTGGCGAACGGCCTTCCGGTCGACCTCCGCGTGCGGAACCACGGCGACCCGGACACCGTCCATGTCGCCCAGGGCTACGCCCGGGTCGCCGGCGAGGCCGCCGCGCTGGTCGCGATCGCCGGGTGCCGGTCGCCGGTGTCAGCAACGGGAGTCTCACGGGACGGAAGCCTGAAGGGTCGGGTCTGGCAGGCGGTCCTCTAGACTGGGCTCGCCGCACGACCGGACCTCCTCGAGGTCGACCTGGTCGCGACGAGCCGTGGGGGGACGATGCGGAATTTCGAGCGAGTCGCCGTTGTGGGTGCCGGACGCCTCGGCACCGCTCTTGCCGCAGCCCTGAGCGACGCCGGCCTGGACGTTGAGGGTCCCCTCGGAAGAGGCGAACAGCCGAGCCGATCTGCGGGCATCGTGCTCCTGTGCGTCCCCGACCGGGCAATCGGACCGGCCGCGGCAGAAATCGCCCCGGGTCCGCTCGTGGGTCATTGTTCGGGGGTGACCACATTGGAGCCGCTGGGTAGCCACCCCGGGTTCTCGCTCCATCCGTTGATGACAGTTCCCGCCGAGGGCGCAGCCGATTTCCATGGGATAGCCTGCGCGGTCGCCGGCGACCCGATGGCCGTCAGCCTGGCCCGCCGGCTCGGCATGCGACCGATCACGATTTCCGATGACGACAGGGCGGCGTACCACGCGGCCGCCTGCCTGGCGTCCAACTTCCTTGTGGTCCTTGAGGACGCAGCGGAGCGGGTCGGACGCACGGCAGGACTGACCCGGAACGACCTGCTCCCACTCGTCCGTGCGACCGTGGAGAACTGGGCCCGGCTCGGACCGGAGGCCCTCACCGGCCCTGTGGTGCGGGGCGACGCCTCAACGTTGGCCTCACATCGAGAGGCGCTGCTGGCCCGCGCGCCCGTACTACTCACCTTGTACGACGCAATGGTGGAGGTGGCTCGAAGATGAGGATCGTGAGGGACGTTGCGGCGGTCCGTGCCGCGGTGAACGCTGCGGGGCGGGTCGGCCTTGTGCCAACCATGGGCGCGTTCCACGAGGGACACCTGTCGCTGATCCGTGCGGCACGGGAATCCTGTGACCTGGTCGTGGTGTGGCTGTTCGTGAACCCGAGCCAGTTCAACGAGGCCGCGGACCTGGCCAACTACCCCCGTGACGAGGAGCGCGACGCCGCCCTGGCGGACGAGGCCGGCGCCGACATCCTGTTCACCCCGCCGGTGGACGAGGTCTACCCCGCCGGCTTCGCGACGACCGTCACCGTGTCCGGCATCGCCGACGTCCTCGAGGGGGCCCACCGTCCCGGCCACTTCGCCGGCGTAGCCACGGTCGTGGCCAAGATGCTGAACATGGTCGGGCCGGACGTGGCGTTCTTCGGGGCGAAGGACGCCCAGCAGGTGGCCGTCGTCCGACGAATGGTGGCTGACCTCAACCTCCGGGTCTCCATCGACGTGCTGCCGATCGTCCGCGAGCCCGACGGGCTGGCGATGAGCAGCCGCAACGTCAGGCTGAACGCCGACCAGCGACGTCGCGCGACCGCGCTCCACCGGGGTCTCGCCGCAGCCCGCGACGCCGCCGCAGCAGGCGCGACCGGCGCCGACACCCTGGCCAGGATCGTGGCGGACGAGTTGGCGCGTGAATCGCTCACCGCCGAATACATTGCCGTCCTCGACCCGGACACGTTCGGACCGGTCCCCCGTGTCGTGCGGCCCGCCCTGATCGCCCTGGCCGCGCGGGTCGGCCCCGTGCGCCTCATCGACAACATGGAGGTCGCCCCGTGATCCGCACCATGCTGAAGAGCAAGATCCACCGCGCGACGGTCACCGACTCCGACCTGCACTACGTCGGGTCGATCACCGTCGACCCCGATCTGCTCGATGCAGCCGACATCCACATCCACGAGCAGGTCGCCGTCGTCGACGTCGACAACGGCGCCCGCTTCGAGACCTACACGATCGCCGGACGCCGCGGCTCCGGCGAGATCAAGGTCAACGGCGCCGCGGCCCGCCTGGTGCACACCGGGGACACCGTGATCCTGATCTCCTACGGCCTGTACACCGCCGACCAGCTGGCGAGCTATGTGCCCGTGGTGGTTCACGTCGACCGGTCGAACCGGATCCTCAGCGTGGACGCTGACGTGGCCTCCCTCAACGACAACGGGGAGGAATGAGCATGTCCGGCGGGCAGCGCGACACCAGACACAAGCACGTCACCCTGGCCTCGCTGGCACAGCAGAAGGCCGCTGGCGAGCCCATCGTGATGGTCACCGCGTACGACTTCCCCAGCGCCCAGATCGCCGACGAGGTGGGCGTCGACCTGGTGCTCGTTGGGGACTCGGCCGCCAACGTGGTGCTGGGCTACGACTCGACCGTGCCCGTGACCACCGACGAGCTGCTCATGCTGACCAAGGCCGTGCGGCGAGGCCTGACCCATGCCCTGCTCGTCGCAGACCTGCCGTTCGGCTCCTACGAAGCCAGCGACACCGACGCCGTCCACACCGCACAGCGGTTCGTCAAGGAAGGCGGTGCGGACGCAGTCAAGATCGAACGCGGCGGCACCACGACCTCGCGGGCACGCGCCATCATCGAGGCCGGCATCCCCGTCATGGGCCACATCGGGCTCACTCCACAGGCCGCCACTTCACTGGGCGGCTACAAGGTCCAGGGCAAGACCGCCGACCGTGCCGAGCGACTCGTCCACGACGCGCTCGACCTGCAAGCGGCAGGCTGCTTCGCGATCGTCGTCGAGGCGGTCCCCGCACCCGTCACCGAGCTGCTCGCCAGCCAGCTCGACTGCCTCACCATCGGCATCGGTGCCGGCAGCGCCACCTCCGGCCAGGTGCTTGTCTGGCACGACCTCCTCGGTATCAACACCGGACAGCTCGCCAGGTTCGTCCGCACCTTCGCCGACCTCCACACCGAAACCGTCCGCGGGCTCAGCGCCTACACCGCCGCCGTCCGCAACGGCGATTTCCCTGCCGGCGAACACACGTACCCGATCGGGGAAGCCGAACTCGACGCGCTCCGCGCCAGGCTCGCGATCTGAAGCCGGACCACTCCTGCCGGTCGATCCTGGTGATACCCGGCCAGGTCGGCATGGCCTCCCATCGCGTGAGGAGGCGGTGCCCATGGGGGACGGCTACCTGCCCCCGGTGAGCGCTTCGACGGCCTCCCCCGTGAACGGATCCCGATAGGTGCCCGGGTAGGGGATCTCACCTGGCGTGATGGTTTGCTCGGATGCGCTGAAGTTGAACAGGGCGAACGTGGTGTCGTGCCCGCGGGGTTGGTCGCGATGCCTGGTGGAATGCCGCGTGTTCGATCATCTTTTTGAGCGCGCGCCCGATCTCAGGGGTTGACTCGGCGTGGGCGTGCAGGACGGTGGCTCCAGCCCGGGCGAAGACGTCGACTCCCAAGCACCGGGTTCGCCATCATCATCCATTGCCCCAGGAGTGGGGGCTGGAGCGCAGCGTGTGCTTGCCCTGCCCGGGGGGTCTCGATCGGGGGTCCTCGGGCAGGTCCTGGGGCGCCTCTGTCTGATACAAGGAGGCTGGAGAACTTCGTCGCGCGAGAGGGTCGGCGATGGGGGCCGCGACACCAGCGCCCCCCAGGCTGCGGGCGGCGCGCTCCAGGGAATCCCGGGTCACGCGGACCGGTGACGCGATACCGTCATCGAGGGCGCCGGTCCGGGGCGGCGCAAGGAAGTCGGTGACGTGAACTTCATCGGGATCGACCTCGCCTGGGGTGACCGCGCAGCCCACCGGCCTCGCGGTCCTCGACGAGGAGCGGCCACCTGGTGCACGTCTCGACGGTGCGCACCGACGACGAGATCTCGCCCAGCGCTGGCGCCGTACGTCGACGGCCCCTGCCTGGTCGGCATCGACGCCCCGCTGATCGTCACCAACCCGACCGGGAACCGGCCGGCCGAGGCCGCCGCTGAACCGGGACTTCGCGCGGTTCGAGGCCGGCGCGCACCCGTCCAACACCGGCAAGCCGGAGTTCGCCGGCGGCACCCGCGCGGCGCCCGGCTCGCCACCCGGTTCGGCCTCGACATCGACCCGCGCTCGGGCCGGCACCCGACGCGCGATCGAGGTCTACCCGCACCCGGCGACGGTCGCGCTGTTCCGGCTCGGCGCGACGCTGAAGTACAAGCAGCAAGCCGGGCCGCACCTCGACCGATGCTGCGCTCCGAGCTGCTGCGTGCTGATGGACGCTCCTCGAGGGCTCGTCGACGCACCGCTCCGCCTGCATCTCGCGAACAGCGACGGCGTGGCGCACCCGTGGTGGCCGGAGTGGCCCGGGCCGCCCGCAAGAGCGAGCTGCGCCACGTCGAGGACCAGGTCGACGCGGTCGTCTGCGCGTACGTCGCGCTGCTTCGCCGAGCGCAGCGCCCGGAGCGGACCACGACGTACGGCGACTTCGAGAGCGGCTACATCGTCACCCCGACCCTGCCCGACGGCGCACGTGCCGACGCCCACCGCAGCGGATCGGCCATCGAGGACCCCGTGCACGCCGTCCGTAGCTACGCCGACCTGCAGCCCAGGTCGCGGCAGGCGCCGACGACTCGCGCTGGTCACCGACCGATCCTCGACGACGCCGGCATCAACTACCTGACCGTCACCGGCCGGACGAAGAGCGTCGCGTCGTTCGCCGCCAAGGCCGGCCGGACCGTGGACGGGGTGCCGCGTCTACGCCGACCCGCTGCGCGACATCACCGACCAGATCGGCGTCCGCGTCATCACCTACGTCCACAGCGACGTCGCCGCCGTCGCCGACCTGCTCGGCACGACCAGCTCGACGGTGCTCGACGACCGCGACCTGGGCCAGGAGACCGCCAGCGAGGGTCGGTTCGGCTACGCCAGCCGGCACCTGCTGGTCGCCCTCGACCCGACGGCCGGGCGACTACCCGCCACCGGTCGGCGGCAGCGTCCAGGTCCAGATCCGCACGGTGCTGCAGCACGCGTGGGCGGAGTTCGAGCACGACATCCGCTACAAGGGCACGGTCCCCGACGAGCACGCCCGCGACTTCGACCGGCGCTTCACCCTCGCCGCCGGGCTGCTCGAGCTCGCCGACCGGGAGTTCTCGACCATCCGCGACCGGCTCCGCGAGCGGATCGGTCGGCCGAGCCGCGAGACCGACGACGACGACCCGCGGATCACGCCCGCGCGAGCTCGCGGCGTTCCTCGCCGGGCAGTACCCCGACGCCGGGTGGTCGCGCACCGACCACTACGCCTGGATCTCCGGCCTGCTGCCTCGAGCTCGGCATCACCTCGCTGCGCCGAGCTCGGCGACGTGCTGCGCCGCCGTCGACGCCGAGCAGGTCACCGCGCGGATGGACTACCGCTACCCGCCCGGCGCCGTACGCCGCCTCGACGACGCCCTGCTCGCCGCGTTCGGGACGCAGTACGTCGCCCTGCCCGGCAACGCGCACCGGGCGGAGCCGCTGCGGACCCGGCTGGAGAAGCTCAGCGGGAACGGCGTCGACCCGCCCACCTGACGGCGGGGGCAGCAGCTGCCGGGGTCGGAACAGCGGGACCCGGGGTTTGCGAGCACGCCGGAGGACTACTGGGCGAGCACCCGGCAGGGCATGCCATCCCACCCATCTCTGCTCCTTCTGCACGTCGTGCCAGCTGCGCGCCGGCAACTGGCACGACATGGCCCGGCCCGGGGTCCATTCGGCAAGACCTCCGGGAATGACAAAAGGCCCCGTGACCATGGTTTTCACCTGGTCAGGAGACCTCTTGTTCTTGTGCGCGAGAGAGGAGTTGAACCTACCGTTGGGCCTGAGTGAATTTCGCATTTGACTACGCATTTTGCACAGTTCCTACGGCACCACATGAGGCTCGTGGGGCAGATGTGGGGCAGGTGTCAAGGCGTTTCCGGCAAACGCAGGCCGGACGATCCGGCGCGACTGAGTCGCACCGGGCCGAATTGGTGCGGGCAAAGAGGACCCGACAACTCCGAGCCGCTCCGCTCGCACCGTCGCCGGGCGAAAGCTCCGCGTGCCAGAGCGACGGCCTCGCTCCGTTCGCGATCCCCCGAAGGGCGACCTTGACGCGTCTCCCCGCCGTTCGCCGCGGCTGCCCTCCCACGGCATCTGCCTCGGTTAGCATCTGGCCGTGAGGATCGTCGTTGGAGTCACCGACAGTCGGTGGGCGACGTTCCTGCGTGACCATCGCTCGATCAGCGAGGCGAACTTCTGGCAGCCCTCGCCACACGGCTTCAAGGCCCTTAGCGAAGGGGAGCCGTTCCTCTTCAAGACGAAGCACCCGCGGACGTACCCGGGGCTGGAGATGCCGGGCTACAGCCTTGTCGGCGGCGGTTTCTTCGAGCAGTACTTCGAGATGCCGGTGAGTGAAGCCTGGGCCATCTGGGGCCGCGGGAACGGCGCTGATAGCGAGCAAGAGCTCCTCCTGCGGGTGCAGACCTACCGCACCTCGAAGAACCACGAGCCTCAACCCGACCCGACGATCGGCTGCGTCATCCTCCGGAACATCTTCCTCGCCGAACCTGGCGGCGAACTCCCCCAACCGCCGAACTGGTCGCCCAACAACGTCACGATCGAGGGCTACGAAACGATCGGCCGCGACCGCAAGCCTGACTCGGAGTACGTGCTCGAGTCCTTCCAGCTCTTGCAGGGGCGAGCACGGGTCGACCTCGGGTGGGACGCCGACCTGCGAGGCGTCGAGATCACGTGGGACGGCCCGAAGTACGGCGCACCCGTCCTCGTGCGCCCTCGCATGGGTCAGGGACGGTTCAGGCGAGCGGTCGACGAGGCCTACTCCTACCGGTGCGCGATCACCGGCAGCAGGACCTACCCAAGCCTCGAGGCAGCCCACATCCGGGATTTCGCGCTCGACGGCGGACATCACACGGTGTCGAACGCACTTCTGCTGCGATCCGACGTCCACGCCCTGTACGACCGCGGCTACCTCGGCATCGACGCCGACCTGCGCCTTCGCGTCAGCCCCGAGCTGCGTGCGCACGGGTGGAACGGGGTCGAGTTCTACGACAGGGAAACCGCCGGATTCCGGATTACCGTGCCCGAGGCGCCCCAGCTTCAGCCAGACCGCGACGCTCTCGATTGGCACTTCAGGATGAGATTCCGCGCCGCCTAAGTCTGGAAACGTCTCCCTTCGATGCGCTCGTCGTCGGGACGCTCGCCGAAGCGGTGCCGAACCTCGTCCACGAACGCGCCCACACCGGCCCGGCGCAGCCGCCCCAGCACTTGCGAGTACGAGAGCTCGGGACGTCTAGACGTCGCCGCCTGAGCCTGCAACGCGTCGTGAACCAGACGCGGGTAGAGGTCCAGCTGATCGAGCAGGAACTCTTGCGGGTGGACGACCGTGATCCCGAAGCCCTCAACCGATTCTGGCGGGAAGTCCTTGGTGTTGAACGTCACGATCACCTGGCAGCCGCCGTGAATCGCCGCAGCCAGCACGTGCCGATCCTTCGGGTCGCAGCGCAGACCGTCGATCAGCCCGTTGTAGCCGGTCACGCTCGCATCCGGGAAGGCCTGCTCCATCTGCTCGACCCGACGCTCTGCCTTCTCCAGGCCCAACCCGGCATGCCGGACCAGATTCCGGGACAACTCGGCCAGGACGTCCGCCGACCAGTGCGGCCGGTAGGCGCCCGCCTCCGCGACGCGGAGAAGCGTGTCTGCGAGCACCGCGCCGTAGAGGACGTTGGTGTCCAGGAAAGCCGGGAACGTCATGATCAGCGCAGCGCAGGTGGCGGGCCGTCGGTCGCCTCGTACAGGCCGGCCTCGGCAGCCTCCCGCGCCATCGTGTCCAGGATCTCTCTGCGGCGGGACTGCATGGCGTCCTGGTAGGTGACAAGGTCCTGCAACTGCACGTAGCGGTGACGGCCCGGCTTGGACATCGGGATCTCGCCGCGCTCCAACAGTCGCACGAGCGTCGGACGCGAGACGCCCAGGAAGTCAGCGGCCTGTTGGGTCGTCAGCCTGGCGCTCTGCGGGATCACGCTCACCGCCATGCCCTGCATCAATGCCTCGGCCACCTGCACAAGCACGGCGTGCAGAGGCTCGGGCAACTCGACGCGGCTGTTGTCCGGCGCCACCAAAGCCGCCTTCGATGTCGGCGCGAGGATTCCGCGATCGGCCAACGCCTGAACGAAGTCGACGATCTGAGCCTCGGAACCCTCAGGGAAGTACGTCCTGGTGTCAGCAGTCGCCTGGTTCCGGGCCACGTCGACCACCCCCTCTGACCGCCACACTACCAGTCGATCACCCACAAACGAACAAAACGAACGCACCGATCCCCCGGTCACCATCCTGGATTGCGGCGGGGCATGCTCGGGATGGAATACCCGTAGGGGTGTCGCCATTTTCTCGCTGGCGTGGGGCACACGTGGGGCAGAGCCCCATGAGTTGGGCTCCCGTGGGCACACCTGAACACATCCCGAATGGAGCGCAAAGCACCTAGTCAGATGACGTTTACCCTTGCCAGATGCTCATTCAAGCCCACCGACGAGAGAGGTCGCGACCCTCCACCCGCATTCGATCGTTTGCCCTTGTCAGAGGCTACTTCGAGAACTCAATAAGTGCGCGAGAGAGGAGTTGAACCTACCGTCGGGCATGCACGAACCAGCCCCTCACTAGGCGTTTTGTACAGTTGCGGAACCGCGTAACGGGGCTCGTGGGGCAGATGTGGGGCAGGATTGGGCGCTCGGCACGCGATGATCACCCTCGCCTGGCTGGCGCTGGCGGGCCAGCCGGTGTTCAGTGTCCAAGCAGGGCGAGTGGGACCACAGCGACCCCGTCGGGGCGTCGGTAGGCCTGTGGTCCGGTGTGGACGATCATGCACTCGCCGAGCCGAGGGCCGAGTTGATCGCGGAGCCAGTGCAGGTGGCGGACGTCGGCGTCGTGGATGGTGTCGGCGAGCTTCACCTCGATAGCGGTACAGCGGGTGTCGTTGGTTTCGATGATCATGTCAATCTCGTGGTCACCGTTCTTGGTGCGAAGGTGCCCCACGCGGGCGCCCATCGCCTCGGCATAGACACGCACTGATTGCACAGCCAAGGACTCGAACAGTGCACCCAGCCAGGTGCCGGTGGTCGGCGAGACCGTCCGTCCTTCACCAACCAGTAGCCCTGCCGCGCCCACCCCGACCAGCCGGGCGGCGAGCGCCGGGTCGACCAAATGGTGCTTGGAGGAGTTGGTGAGCCGCTTCAGGGGGACGAAGGCGGGCGTCCACGCTTCGACCGGGTCGAGGATGAACAGGCGCTGAAGATGTTCCCGGTACCCATCGACGGTGTTGCGGGACGGCTTGTCCGGTTCCCCGGCAGTGGCCGCGTCGAGGATCTTGGTGTAGTCCGCGGTTGAGGCCGTCGCGGCGGCGTACGCGCGGAGCCAGGCACGCAATGCGGCCGGACGACGCACGGTGATCCCGTTCTCGGGAAGATCGCGGTCGACAATTCGGGCGAGATAGCCGTCCAGTTGACGGTCCCGGTTTGCCGGGCTCAGATCGCGAATGCCGGGAAACCCTGACCGCAAGATCTCGTCGACGTAGCCGCGCACACCCAGGGTCGACCTGCCTGAGATCGTCGCGTCCCCAGCGTGGACAGCTCTCAACGAGACCGTCGGCTCTTGCAAGCCACGCTCGCTGAACGCCATCGGCCGCATGGTCAGACTGATGATTCGGCCGGCGCCACTGTGAATCCGGACACCCGGAGCCAAACCAGCCGACCCGGCCAGCAGGAAGCGTCCACCCCCGGCCGGCTGGTCATCCACAGCCATCCGGACCCGGTCCCAGACCTGCGGTTCCAACTGCCACTCGTCGATGAAGACCGGGGGCTCCACCTCGGTGACAAGGTCGAAGTTCGCGGCCAGACTCGCGCGGTTGCGAGGATCACTCAGCGACAACACCGTCGCCGCACGACGAGTCGCCGTCGCGGTCTTGCCCACACCCTTCGCGCCCTCGATCGCCACCGCCGCAAGCTCAGGCAGCGTCTCATCAAGCACGTCGTCAATCACCCGGCGGCGGTACTCCATCGCATCAATCTAGCAAACAGACAACCTACTACTGCGCATCTCGACAGGTTTCTACTGAGCATCTAGACGGGCGCCGGGCCCGGTTCGCCGCCACACACCGGTCCGTGGGGTGGCCGAGCATGCGGCGGCCATCCTCCGACCCGGAGCAGATTGTTGCCTCACTGGGGCAAGAGTCGCTTCCCGCCCTCACCACCGTGGTCAGCCTGACTCGCCGAAGCCTCCGGCAAGGACAGTCAACACTCGTGGACAGGTCAGTGCCGCTGTCCTTGTCGATTCCCAAGCCAAAGAACGCCGGGGTCAAAGGCGTCACGTGACGTGGCCGGACGCGGCTCAGCATGTCCGCTGGAAGCCCGCGCGACCTGGTCGTCAGGGAGCAGGTTGACGGGTTCATGGAACTCCTGGCGATCAGCGATCATGACACCGAGCCCGGGCACGAATGTCGCTCCACTGCCCCACCACAGAGCCGCACCATTCGCCGGCCGGTTCGTGGGGCAGCACGACCGTCCCGGGGACGCCCAGCCACCTTCCGCACCTAGTGAGAGCCAGTGTCCGCTGACCAAATCCGTGGGGCAGGAGTAGCCCAAAAAGGGACTTTCTGGCCCGCGGCGGCCCACGCGGCCAAGCGAAAGCCCTAGACAGAGAGATTACGCGCGAGTCGGAAACGGCCACGAGAGAGGATCCGCGATTCCGTGTTTGCCCTAGTCAGGGGCACCTTACGGTGCGCGAGAGAGGAGTTGAACCTCGCTCGGACGTCCGGCGAACTGGCTTCCGACTAGGCCTCTCACACAGGTTCTGAGTCATTGGCGGCCCGTCGTTGGGCAGACATGGGGCAGAGGGGCGATGCCTCCTGCACCTCCTGTGGTTGGCGGCCGGCAGGAATGCAGTCGAACATTCGTCAGGCGCGCGAGGCGTCGAAGACCTGAGCGGCGCGATGGTGGAGCAGTGCACCCACAAGGTTGGCGTCGTTGAAGAACTGGCAGGTTCGAATGTCGGGTCTGGGCAGCAGTGCTGTCGCGCGGGCAAAGCTCTCCTCGGACTTCTCGCGGAGTCCGTTCACGAACGCGGGCTGGGCACTGATCCCTCCGCCAATCGCGACCGCCTCGACGTCCAGCACGGTTTGGAGATTGAAGATGTAGTTGGCGAGGCTGCCGCAGAAGCTGTCGAGCGCGTTGATGGCGGCGGGGTCGCCTTCGGCGAGACGGTCAAAGAACACCCGCCCGTCGACGTCGGATGCGGCCAGACCGACTGCTTCGGCATAGCCGGAGGTAAGCGTGCGTACCCCGTTGACGGTGTCGAGCTGACGGCTCTTCTCGTTGGCCAGGTCGACCTTGGTGAAGCTGGCGTTCCCGGAATGGAAGTGCGAACCCCGATAGACCTCTCGGTTGATCATGATGGCGCCGCCCACGGCGGTTCCGATGACCAGGACGACGGCGTTGCGGCAGTCGGTGAGACAGCCGAGGTGGGCTTCGGCGAGGAGTGCACAGTTGGCGTCGTTCTCAACGGTGACCCGGACGCCGCAGCGTGCGGTGACCGCGTCGATCATGTTGGTGCCGTTGTTGAAGGTGAGGGTGCCGCCGGAGAACATGTGTCCGGTGTCTGGGTCAAGTTCTCCGCAGCTGCTCATCGCGACCCCGGCCACCGTGCCGGCGAACTGGTCGTAGATGCTGCCGACGGCGTCGATGAAGGCGGCGTGGGTGTCGTATTGGGTCGGGAGGACCCCTGCCTCGCTGAGTTGGTACGACTCGTCCGCCAGTGCGTACTTGATGCCGGATCCCCCGACGTCCATGGCCAGCCACTTCATGAGCGCGCTTACAGCTCGCGCCCGTTGGTGGCGATGACGTTCTGGTACCAGTCGAAGGATTGCTTTCTGGTCCGCGCCATGGTGCCGTTGCCGGCGTTGTCGCGGTCGACGTGGATCATGCCGTAGCGCTTCTTCATTTCGCCGGTGGTGAAGGAAACGCAGTCGATGATCCCCCACGGCGTGTAGCCGATCAGGTCTACCCCGTCGACCTCGACGGCATCGATGAGGGCCTTGATGTGGGCGCGCAGATAGCCGATCCGTGGCTGGTCGTGGATCTGGCCGTCCGGGGCGATCTCGTCGATTGCGCCGAATCCGTTCTCTACAACGAACAGCGGCTTCTCGTACCGTTCGGCCAGCACGTTGAGGGTGTAGCGGAGCCCGACCGGGTCGATCTGCCAGCCCCAGTCGCTGGCAGTGACGTGCGGGTTGGGCACGGAGTTGGCCGGTCCGCCGTTGACCGCGACGCCGGTGTTCGACGTGCGTGCGCCGGCCTTCACTGCTGCCGACATGTAGTAGCTGAAGCCGATGTAGTCGACCACGCCGTCAGCGAGGATCTGCGCGTCCCCGTCCTGCATGCCGATGTCGTAGCCGCCGCGTTCGATCTCCTTGAGTGCGTAGGCCGGGTAGTGGCCGCGGACGTGGACGTCGGGGAACAGGAACCGTTCACGCATGGCGACCTGGGCGGCCATGACGTCGTCGGGGTGGCAGGAGAACGGGTAGACGGGGACGTGGCTGACCATGCAGCCGATCTGCAGGTCGGGGTCGATCTCGTGCCCGATGCTGACGGCGCGGGCGCTGGCCAGCAGTTCGTTGTGCGCGACCTGGAACAGGACCTCGCGGGGGTTCTCGTTAGGGCGCAGCTGGACACCGGAGTTGGTCCACAGGAACAGCGGGTTGTCGGTGTTCATCTGGTTGTTGATCTCGTTGAACGTCATCCACCACCGCACCTTGGAGTGGTATCGCTCGAAGCAGACCCGCGCGAACCGGGCGAAGAACTCCACCAGCTCACGGTTGCGGAAGCCGCCGAAGTGGCGGGCCAGGTGCAGCGGCAGCTCGAAGTGCGACAGCGTGATCACCGGCTGGATCCCGTGGGCCAGCAATTCGTCGAACACCGCGTCGTAGAACGCCAGGCCCTCCTCGTTGGGTTCGGGCTCGTCGCCGTTGGGGAAGATCCGCGACCACCCGATCGAGGTCCGCAGGCACTTCAGCCCAAGCTCGGCGAACAGCGCGATGTCCTCGCGGAACCGGTGGTAGAAGTCGATCGCCTCATGGTTGGGGTAGAACTCGTTGGGCTCGACGGTGTCGGTAATGCGGCGCAGCACTCCGTGTGCGCCGGCAGTGAGCACGTCGACGACGCTGGGGCCCTTGCCGCCGGCGTCCCAGCCGCCCTCGAATTGGTGGGCCGCCAGCGCTCCGCCCCACAGGAAGTCGGCCGGCAGGCCGGATTCGGCAGTCATCTCACACGGCCCTTGCAGCGTTGAGCGCAGCGAGGCTGCTCTCGACCTCCGCGACAACGGCAGGTGAAATGAGGCTGAAGGCCCCGAAGAGTGGCTGGTTGGGCACCCAGGCCATGCGTTTGCGGAAGTCCTCTGCGACGGCGGGGTCGATGCGGGTGAACGCGTCGATGACCGTGCGGTAGGCCTCGGGGTCGTCGATGATCGCCGCCAGCGAGGTGGAGGTGGTCATCGGGGATGGTGCCGGCTGTGGCTCGGCATCGACGGTCCATTCGTGGTGGCCGGCGGCGACGGTGAACTGTTGCCCGTCGGGGAGGTGGACGTCGGCGCTGGTGTTGGGCGGCACGTCCGCGGTGATCATGATCTGGCCGTCCACGCGTCGCCACTCGACGGTGGCGGTGCCATACGGGGTGTCGTGCCGGGCCGAGGCCCAGTTCCATCCCGGGCAGCGGGTGGGGTGCGATCTCGAGCCTTTTATAGCCGGGCTCGGCGGGAGCGAGGCCGGCGACGGACCGGTGCAGCCAGTCGGCCACCGCGCCCAGCGCGTAGTGGTTGAAGGTGGTCATCTCGCCGGGGTTGATCGTGCCGTCGGCCGAGCATGGTGTCCCAGCGCTCCCAGACGGTGGTGGCGCCCATGGTCACCGGGTAGAGCCAGGACGGGCACTCGGTCTGGGGGAGCATGCGTCGCGGCTTCGTCGAGGTGGCCGGTGTGGGTGAGCGCGTCGGTCACGAGCGGGGTGCCGACGAAGCCGGTGCTGATCCGGTAGCCGTCACGGCGCACGAGCTCGGCCAGGCGTCCGCCCAGCGCCTGCCGCAGGTCGTCGCCGGCGATGGTCGAACATCGATCGCCAGGGCGTACGCGGTCTGGGCGTCGGACAGGATCCGTCCAGCGGGGGTGACGTACTCGCAAGCCAGGCAAGGCCGCACGTCCTCTGCGAGGCTCGCGTAGTGGTCGGCGTCAGCCTCGTTGCCCGAGCAGTGCAGCCGTCCGGGCCAGCGAGGTCGGCGGAGCGGAACAGGTAGGCGGTCGCGACCAGGTCGGGGTCGGCCTTGGCCTCGGCGGGGTTGTCCGGCGGGGCGGCCGGGTCGAGCCAGTCGCCGAACTGGAAGCCGCCCTCCCACAGTCGTCGGCTGCCCGGCGAGCGCCTGCACGCTGGTCGACCCAGCGCCGCATGCTCGCGAACTGCGCGGCCGAGGACGCCGAGGTCGCCGAAGCGCTCGTAGAGCACCCAGGCGGCACGACGGTGGCCGCGTCGCCCCACGCGGCGGCCGGGCGTCGGCCGACGTCGCAGCACGTCGGGCACGACGAACGGCACGACCGCCGTCGGCGTGCGCCTGCTCGAGCGCGAGGTCGGCGCAGCCAGGACGCGAGGAAGCCGCGCACGTCGAACAGGAACGACGCGGTCGGGGCGAAGACCTGGATGTCGCCGGTCCAGCCGAGTCGCTCGTCGCGCTGCGGGCAGTCGGTGGGCACGTCGAGGAAGTTGCCGCGCATGCCCCACACGACGTTCTCGTGCAGCCGGTTCGACGCAGCGGGTCGGAGCAGGCGAACCAGCCGGTGCGCGCGCATGTCGGAGTGGACGACGACGGCGCGGTCACGGCCGCCGGGTCGAACGTCGCCCGGCCAGCCCGTCGACCTCGGCGTAGCGGAAGCCGTGGAAGGTGAAGCTCGGGCTCCCACGTCCTCGCCGCCGCTCGCCGGCCAGGGTGTAGCGTGTCGGTCGCCTGGCCGTCGCGCAGCGGGCGGGTGCCGAGCTCGCCGTCCTCGAGCACCTCGGCGTGCCGCAGCGTGATCGCGGTCGCCGGCCGGCGCCGGCGACGCGGACGCGCAGCCGGCCCGACGAGGTTCTGGCCGAAGTCGAGCAGGGTCGTGCCGGACGGGCGTGGTGAGCACCTCGGCGACGGCGGACGCTCCTCGATCACCGCGCACCACGGGCGAGGTGCGGGCGCTCGGGGAGGCGACGGGTCGGCCGCGCACGGCCGCGACCCAGCCGGCAGCGTCGGAAGCCGGGCGGGACCATCCCGGATGCACCAGCCGCGCGTCGTAGTTCTCGCCGTGGTAGATGCCGGCTGGACGACGATCGGGCCGGTGCGGTGGCCCGCCAGTCGGCGTCGGTGACGACCGTCTCGGTGGTGCCGTCGTCGTACGTCGAGCACCAGCTGTCCGGCGAAGCGGGCTGGTCGCCGTAGAACGGCGCTCGCCTGGCCCTGCGAAGCCGAAGCTGCTCGGTGAACCAGCCGCCGGCGACGCGACGCCGATGCGCGTTGCGCCCGGCGTCGCAGCAGGTCGGTCACGTCGGTGGTCTCGTGGACGAGGCGCGTACTGGTACGGCGTCCAGCCCGGCTTGAGCACCTGGTCGTCGACCGTCGCTGCCGTTGACGCTCGGCCTGGTAGACGCCGTGCGCGGTGGCGTACAGGGTTGCGCGGAGACCAGTCCCGGCGCCACGTCGAACTCGTCGGCGCAGGAGCACGGGCTGCGCGTCCGCGTCGCGGCTCAGGTCAGCCGATGAACTGCGCCTGCCAATCGCCCTTGCCCCAGGAAGCCGGCGCGCACGATTGGCTGGTCGTCGCTCCACGGCGACCAGCCGTCCTGCCCTGCACGCGCACCCGCAGCGTGCCCCGCTGACGGGCCGCAGCGCCGCGAACGGCCACTCGACCAGCACCGAGTCGCGCCCGTCGACCCGGATCCCGTGGTCGCCGCAGGCCGTCAGCTCCAGTCCAGCTCGGCGATGTCGCTGCGTCACCCAGGATCTGCGGCTGCGTCTCGGTGCGCCAGCGAGACGCGCGGTCTGGGCACGGCGACCGATGGCGGCGCTGCTCGTACTTCGAACCGAAGGCTCGGTGGCGCTGCGGGTGTGATGGTGATCCCTTGACCGCGCCGGCCGTGAGCCCGGCGACGATCTGGCGGTTGAAGAAGATGTACATGATCAGCGGCGGGATCGTGATCAGCAGGATGTCCGTGAACAGCAGGTTCCACTGGGTGTTGAACTGGCTCTGGAAGTTGTAGCAGCGTCAGCTGCACGGTGGCGTTGTCGTCGCCAGGCAGGAAGTACGAGCGGGTTCTGGAAGTCGTTGAAGACGAACACCGCCTGCACCACGACGACGGTGACGATCACCGAACGCAGCAGCG
>CAVPHL010000021.1:0-71091 GCA_963704225.1 uncultured Actinomycetota bacterium | reverse complement strand
CGTCCTGCTGCTGGCGGGGTCACTCGCGGTCTCCGTCGGTCCGTGGGCGCGCCCGCCGGTTGGCCGGAGCCCCGGCAAGGATCGGCTGAGTTTCCGCTGAGAACCGGGGGCGGGTATCCTAGTGCGAGCCGACCGCCTCGGGCGTGACCACATCGACAGCTTCCTGCCTGGCTCAACTCAGTTGATCCGGCTTGGGTCTGGTCGGCGTCGTGCCCAACGGAGAAACGGAGTGGAGTGGACGCGGGGATTGCGCTGGCGGGTCTGCTCGTCGGCATCGTCGTCGGCCTGACCGGAATGGGCGGCGGCGCCCTGATGACCCCGATCCTGGTCTTCTTCTTCCGGGGTCGACCCCCTCACCGCGATCTCCAGCGACGTGGTCAGCAGCCTGTTCATGAAGCCCGCCGGGGCGATCGTCCACATCGTGCGCCGCACCGCCAACCTGAAGCTCGTGCTGTGGCTGTGCGTCGGTTCGGTGCCCTCCGCGTTCCTGGGTGCGGTGCTGGTCGACCAGCTGAAGGGCATCCCCCATTTCGAGGAAACCCTGCTGGCCATGCTGGGAGTGGCGCTGCTGCTGGCGGCGTCCGGGCTGATCATCCGGTCCTGGTTCCAGATGACCCGCAAGCGTCTGCCCTGGGGCGAGGGGCCCGCACCGATGAGCTCGGCCGAGGTGGAGGTCCGCAAGCTGCCCACCATCATCCTCGGCGTGGTCGGAGGTCTCGATGGTGGGCCTGACCTCGGTCGGAGCCGGCTCGCTGATCCTGACCCTGCTGCTGGTGCTCTACCCGCAACTGAAGCCTTCCCAGCTGGTCGGCACCGACCTGGTCCAGGCGGTTCCGCTGGTCGCCGCCGCCTCCCTGGGCCACCTGATGTTCGGCTCGGTCTCCCTGGGCGTCACCGGCTCCATGCTGATCGGCGCGATCCCGGGAGCCTTCATCGGCGCCCAGATCTCGTTCCTGGCACCCGGAGGGATCATCCGCCGCGCGCTGGCGATCCTGCTGGCCGCGTCCGGGCTGAAGTTGCTGGGTGTGCCGACGCCGGTGGTGCTCGGCGTGACCGGAGCCGGGGTCGCGGTGGGACCGGTGGCCTGGGCGCTGCTCCGCCGCCGGTACAGCTTCACTCACGGAACCAAAGCCCGGGAGGCCAAGAAGACGAAAGCGGTCATACACGATGATCCATGAGCCCGAGACCGCAGTGGTCGACTGGACCGAAGTCGCCCAGCTCCCCACGATCACGGTGGAAGCCGTCGACCTCGACATCGTTGAATTCGCCCAGCGCGGCCTGATCGGGCCGTCGCTGCGGCTCACCCACGCCGCCCTGGCCACGCTCGGCGATGCGGAGTCCGTGGTCGTCCGTGACGTCGAGGCCACCCCGTTGCTGCGGGGGCGGTTCGCCGCGGGCGCGCTCAGCGTCAGTGCCCTGCGCCCGGTGGAGGGCGGGGCGGAGCGCCCCGGGCCCGCCGACCTCGCGGTGATCGTGCGGGGGACGCCGTCCCCGGCCCGACCTCGTCCGGGTCGACGCCCTCACCACGCCGCGCTCGGAGGTGCTGTGGCTGGTGCTCGCCAGCCGCACCCGGGTCGGCCGGCAGCTGCTCGCCGACACCGCGGAACTGGTCGCCGACCGTCCGCACGGCCGGCACCGGGTGGCCCGGTTGCCCTGGCCGGCCCGCAGCGACCGCGGCGTCTTCGAGTGGCCGCGGCTGCCGAGCTCCGCTGACCTCGCCCGGCTGCACGACGCCCGGCACTTCGTGGCGGTGGGCGACGCTGCGGCCACCGGCCGGACCGCGCACCCTCACCGCGGCGGCACCGTGGTGTTCTTCACCGGCCTGTCCGGATCGGGCAAGTCCACCATCGCCAAGGCACTGCACGACGCTCTCGAGCAGCGCAGCGATCGGGAGATCACCCTGCTCGACGGCGACGACGTGCGCCGGCTGTTGTCGGCCGGCCTCGGGTTCGACGACGCCGGCCGGGAGGCCAACGTCCGTCGGGCGAGCTGGGTCGCCGCACTGGTGGCCCGCCACGGCGGGATCGCGATCACGGCCCTGATCGCCCCGTTCGCCACCGGACGCGAGGAGGCGCGGCGGTTCGCCGAGCCCGGCGCCGACTTCGTCGAGGTGTGGGTGTCGACGCCCCTGGCCGAGTGCGAGCGGCGTGACCGCAAGGGCCTCTACGCCCAGGCCCGTGCCGGTCAGATTCCCCACTTCACCGGGATCGACTCGCCCTACGAGGCGCCGCCGGGCGCCGACCTGGTTCCTCGACACCACCGTGCTCGGGGTGGATGACGCCGTCGAGCTGGTGATCGCCGAACTGGAGGCCCGGGCCGCCCGCCGGGGCGACGCATTCGCGGGCCCGGATCGGGCCGGCCACGACGAACGAGCCGGAGAGGATCCTCTCGACTATGACATCTGAACCAGGGCAGGACGCGGCCACGGACGCCGCCGACGCCGAACTGGCGGCCAGCCTGGCGCACGGCGCCGGCCTGGTCCTGCTCGGCCTGCGGGAGGCGGACGAGGTGTCCGGCGCGGACGGCGACCGGTCCGCCGACGAGTACCTGCTGGCACAAGCTGGCCGCGGCGCGCCCGCAGGACGCCGTGTTGTCGGAGGAGGCGAAGGACGACCCTGCCCGCCTCGGAGCGGAGCGGGTGTGGATCGTGGACCCGCTGGACGGCACCCGCGAGTACGCC
The DNA here is from genome assembly GCA_963704225.1 of uncultured Actinomycetota bacterium. GTDB lineage: Bacteria > Actinomycetota > Actinomycetes > Propionibacteriales > Propionibacteriaceae > Propionicimonas. The sequence continues at coordinate 68,411 of CAVPHL010000021.1, read as the reverse complement.
GAGCGCACCGACGGCGCGTGGCGGACCGACTTCGCCGTCCACGTCGCCTTGTGGCAGCGCGGGCGGGGGCTGGTCGCCGGTGCGGTGGCACTGCCCGCACGCGGCCAGGTGTTCACCACCGACCCTGCCTCGCCGCTGCCGCCGCTGCGGGCCGAAGGCCCGCTCCGCCTGGCAGTGAGCCGTAGCCGGCCGCCGGAACTGGTCCGCCAGATCGGTGAGCTGATGCCGGTGGAGCTGGTGCCGATGGGATCGGCCGGGGTGAAGGCGATGGCGGTGGTGACCGGCGAGGTGGACGCCTACGTGCACGGGGGCGGCCAGTACGAATGGGACTCCGCAGCGCCGGTCGCCGTGGCGGCGGCGTGCGGACTGCACACCAGCCAGGCTGGACGGGTCACCGCTGACCTACGACAATTCCGACCCGTGGCTGCCGGACCTGCTGGTGTGCAGGGCCGAGCGGGCACAGGGCCTGGTGGCTGTGATTGCCCAGACTGGAGGAGGACGATGACCCGCTACGTGATGAGCCAACTGCGCGCCCTGGAGGCGGAGAGCATCCACATCATCCGGGAGGTGGCCGCGGAGATGCAGCGCCCCTGCCTGCTCTTCTCCGGCGGCAAGGACTCGGTGGTGATGAGCGTGCTGGCCCGCAAGGCGTTCGCGCCCTCGCGGATCCCGTTCCCCTTCATGCACGTCGACACCGGCCTCAACTTCCCCGAGGTGATCGCGTTCCGCGACTGGTGGCTCGACCAGCTGGAGGTCCAGCTGGTGGTGGCATCGGTCCCGGAGGCGATCGAGCGCGGGCTGGTGAAGGAGGAGCCCAACGGCTCCCGCAACCGGATCCAGACCCCGGTGCTGCTGGACGCCGCGGAGACCCACCGGTTCGACGCGCTCTTCGGGGGCGCCCGCCGGGACGAGGAGAAGGCGCGGGCGAAGGAGCGGGTGTTCTCCTTCCGTGACGACTTCGGCCAGTGGGACCCGAAGAACCAGCGTCCCGAGCTGTGGAGCCTCTACAACGGTCGGGTGAACTCCGGCGAGAGCATCCGGGTCTTCCCGATGTCGAACTGGACCGAGCTGGACACCTGGGCCTACATCGAGGCCGAGGACATCCCGTTGCCGAACCTGTACTACGCCCAGGAGCGCGACGTCGTCGCGCGGGACGGGATGCTGTATGCGGTCAACGAATTCGTGGTGCCGAAGGACGGCGAGGAGGTCATCCGGCGCCGGGTCCGCTACCGCACCATGGGGGACGCGAACCTGACTGCGGCCGTGGCGTCCGACGCCGAGACCAACGAGGCGATCGTCGCCGAGATCGCGGCTGCCCGACTCACCGAGCGCGGGGCGACCCGCGGTGACGACCGGGTCAGCGAAGCAGCGATGGAGGACCGGAAGAAGGAAGGGTACTTCTGATGACAGACCTGTTGAGGTTCGCCACCGCGGGGAGCGTGGACGACGGCAAGAGCACCCTGATCGGCCGGCTGCTGTACGACTCGAAGGCCATCTTCATCGACCAGTACGAGGCCGTGGAGCGGGTCAGCAACAAGCGTGGCGACGACTACGTCGACCTCGCGCTGCTCACCGACGGGCTCCGGGCCGAACGCGAGCAGGGCATCACCATCGACGTGGCGTACCGCTACTTCGCGACCCCGCAGCGCAAGTTCATCATCGCCGACACGCCGGGACACCTGCAGTACACCCGCAACATGGTGACCGGGGCCTCGACCGCGGACGCTGGCGCTCATCCTCATCGACGCCCGCAAGGGGATCATCGAGCAGACCCGGCGGCACTCCTTCCTGGCCTCCCTGCTGGGCGTCCGCACCTGGTGCGTGTGCATCAACAAGATGGACCTGGTCGACTACTCCCACGAGGTCTACGACCGGATCGTGGCGGAGTACACCGAGTTCGCCAGCCGGCTCAAGGTCGGCGACCTCGCCTTCATCCCGATCTCCGCGCTGGCCGGCGACAACGTGGTGAAGCGCAGCGAGCGGACGCCGTGGTACGACGGGCCGGCGCTGCTGTACCACCTGGAACACCTCCACGTGGCCAGCGATCGCAACCTCACCGACGTCCGGTTCCCGGTCCAGTACGTGATCCGGCCGCAGTCGGCGAAGGCCCGCGACTACCGGGGCTATGCCGGCACGGTGGCCAGCGGCGTGATCAAGGTGGGCGACCCGATCATGTCGCTGCCGAGCGGCTTCACCACGACCGTGAGCGGGATCGACACCCCGATGGGGCCGGTCGACGAGGCGTTCCCGCCGATGTCGGTGGTGGTGCGCCTGGCCGACGAGATCGACATCAGCCGTGGTGACATGCTGGTGCGGCCGAACAACCAGCCCCCGCCGGTGCAGGACCTCGACCTGCGGGTGTGCTGGATGGACGAGACCACCGCGCTCGCCCCGGGACGCAACCTGGCGATCAAGCACACCACGGTGTGGGCTCGGGCGAAGGTGCGCGAGGTGGTCTACAAGGTGGACATCAACACGCTGCACCGGGACGAGACCGCGGGCCGGCTGGAACTGAACGAGATCGGTCGGGTGCGGCTGCGCTGTTCGCGCCCGCTGTTCATGGACGACTACGAGGAGAACCGGACCACCGGCGCGGTGATCCTGGTCGACGAGGCCACGAACCGTACCGTCGGGGCGGGTTTCCTGGCCTGACCACCCAGCCCGGTCACAGGTTGGCCTGCCATTCTGTGCCCTGTTCACGATCCCTGGAGTTCACCTGATGGCTACCGAAATGGGGCGGGTCAACGACCTGTTGCTGCCGCCACGTACCCGCCTGTTCCACATCGGTCCGCACAAGACCGGCACGACGGCGCTCCAGGGTGCCGCGCACGCCCGGCGGGAGGATCTGCTCGACCACGGGGTGCGCTACCCGGGCCGGACGTTCAACCACCGGGTGGCGGTGAACGCGTTCATGGGCCGCGGCTTCGGCTGGATGGTGGACGGCGAGAAGTCGACCCCGGCTCCGTCGTACAAGCGCTGGCAGGCGCTGAAGGACGAGATGGAGCGCGACCACGAGCGCCGGATCCTCTTCGGGCACGAGTACGCCTCCAGCGCCGAGGACCACCACATCGTCGGCTGGGCCAAGGACCTGGGGCCCACCCTGCACGTGGTGATCACGCTGCGCGCCTACAGCCGGATGCTGCCGTCGCTGTGGCAGGAGACGCTGAAGCGCAACGCAGGCCGGATGGGCTACGACAAGTGGATGCACAACGTGCTGAAGCCCGAGGAGGTCGGCCTGCCCGGACGCAAGGTGCGCTTCGACCACAGCTACCTGATCAGCCGCTGGGCCCAGGAACTCGGCCCGGAGCGGGTGACCGTGGTCGCTCTCGATCCCCGCGACCATGCCTTCGTCTTCCACACCTTCGAGGACCTGCTCGGGCTGCCCCGGGAGATGCTGGCCTCGGCGAACCCGGCGGACCAGGCGATCAACCGCAGCATGTCCACCTCGGAGGCGGAGCTCTTCCGCCGGCTCAACATGGCCACCCGCGAACTCGGCCTGGAGTGGCCGAACCACGAGTGGCTGGACTACCACGGCGCCCTGGCCCGGGTGGTCGCCGCCCGGACGCCGCTGCCGGAGGAGCCGAAGCTGCGGCTGCCCGACTGGGCGCTCGACCTGGGCTACGCCGAGGAACGGAAGATCGTCCAGACGATCGAGGACACCGGCGTCCAGCTGATCGGGGACCCGGCCCACCTGATCAGCGGGGACAGGAAGCCGACCGCTGCCTACGTCGACCACCGCGACATCCAGGCCGTGCCGATCGACCTGGCGGTGACGGCGATGGTCGGCGTGATCGCCGCAGCCACCGGACGCGAGGCGGTGTCCTTCGAGCGCACCCCGGCGTCCATGTTCCGCAAGACGCGGACCGACACCCAGTTCAACGGTGCGCCGACGGTTGTCGCCCAGACCAGCACCCGACTCGTCGACGAGGTCAGGATCCGGGTGAAGCGTCGCTGGAAGGCGCTGAAGCGGAAGCTGCGCCGCAGGAAGTAGCGGGGGTTTGCCGGGCCGCCGGAACGGAATACGCTGGGGTTGGACGAAGTTGAGTCCAGTGAACTCAACTTGCCCGATCCTAGGAGAATGCGATCCCGATGGACACTGAGAAGTTGACCACCCGCAGCCGGGACGCCGTGTCGGCCGCGATCCGCACCGCCCTCACCAACGGCAACCCCAACGCGGAGCCGGTGCACCTGCTGCACGCGCTGCTGCTGGTGCCGGAGAACCCGGTCGCGCCGCTGCTCACCGCGGCGGGCGCCGACCCGGCCGTCGTGGACGCCGCCGCGCGCGGCGCCATCACCAAGCTGCCCTCGGCCCAGGGCTCCTCGGTGAGCCAGCCCGGGATCTCCGGTGGCCTGGCCCGCGTGCTCGCCGACGCCGAGACCCGGGCCCAGCAGCTGGGGGACGCGTTCGTGGCCACCGAGCACCTGCTGCTGGGACTGGCTGCGGTGCCGTCGGACGCGCAGAAGATCCTGACCGACCTCGGCGTCGCGATCGACCGGCTCAACCAGGCTTTCGCACAGCTGCGCGGCACCAAGCGGGTCACCTCGCCCGAGGACGAGGGCGCCCAGTCGGCGCTCGACAAGTACTCCGTCGACCTCACCTCCCGCGCCCGCGAGGGCAAGCTCGACCCGGTGATCGGGCGCGACGCCGAGATCCGCCGGGTGGTGCAGGTGCTGGCCCGGCGCACCAAAGAACAACCCGGTGCTGATCGGCGAGCCCGGCGTCGGCAAGACCGCCGTCGTCGAGGGGCTCGCCCAGCGGGTGGTCGCCGGGGACGTGCCCGACTCGCTGCGCGACCGGCGCGTGGTCAGCCTGGACCTGGCCTCGATGGTGGCCGGCGCGAAGTACCGCGGCGAGTTCGAGGAGCGGCTGAAGGCGGTCCTGAACGAGATCCGGGACGCCGAGGGCCGGATCATCACCTTCATCGACGAGCTGCACACCGTCGTCGGCGCGGGCGCCACCGGGGACTCCTCCATGGACGCCGGGAACATGCTCAAGCCGATGCTCGCCCGCGGCGAGCTGCGGATGATCGGCGCCACCACGCTGGACGAGTATCGGGAGCGGATCGAGAAGGACCCCGCGCTGGAGCGCCGCTTCCAGCAGGTGTTCGTCGGCGAGCCGTCGGTGGAGGACACGATCGCGATCCTGCGCGGCCTGCGCCAGCGCTACGAGGCGCACCACAAGGTGCGGATCACCGACGCCGCCCTGGTCGCCGCGGCGACCCTGTCCCACCGGTACATCACCAGCCGGCAGCTGCCGGACAAGGCCATCGACCTGATCGACGAGTCCGCCTCCCGGTTGCGGATGGAGATCGACTCCTCGCCGGAGGAGATCGACCAGCTGCGCCGTGACATCGACCGGATGACCATGCAGGCGTTCGCGCTGGAGAAGGAGGAGGACCCCGGTTCCAGGGACCGCTACGCCCGGCTCGCCGCGGCCCTCGCCGACGCCAAGGAGGAGCTCCGCGGCCTGGAGGCCCTCTGGGAGGCCGAGAAGTCCGGCCTGAACCGGGTGGGTGAGGTCAAGGAGCAGATCGACCGGTTCCGGATCGAGGCCGAGCGGGCGCAGCGCGAAGGGGACCTGACCCGGGCGTCCCAGATCCTCTACGGCGAGATCCCGGCGCTGGAGGCGGAACTGGAGCGGGCCACCCAGGCCGAGCAGCGTGACCAGGGCGCCAAGCCGATGGTCAGCGAGGAGGTGTCGGCCACCGACATCGCCGAGGTGGTCGCCGCCTGGACCGGCATCCCGGTGGGCAAGCTGCTGCAGGGGGAGAGCGAGAAATTGCTGGCCATGGAGGACCGCGTCGGTGAGCGTCTGATCGGGCAGCGCCGGGCCGTACAGGCGGTGGCGGACGCCGTCCGGCGCTCGCGCGCCGGCATCGCCGACCCGAACCGGCCGACCGGCTCGTTCCTGTTCCTGGGCCCGACCGGCGTCGGCAAGACCGAGCTGGCCAAGGCGCTGGCCGAGTTCCTGTTCGACGACGAGCGCGCCATGGTCCGGATCGACATGAGCGAGTACGGCGAGAAGCACACTGTCTCCCGGCTGGTCGGCGCACCGCCGGGCTACATCGGCTACGAGGAGGGCGGCCAGCTCACCGAGGCGGTCCGGCGGCGCCCCTACGCCGTGGTGCTTCTCGACGAGGTGGAGAAGGCGCACGCCGACGTGTTCAACATCCTGCTGCAGGTGCTGGATGACGGCCGGTTGACCGACGGCCAGGGCCGGACGGTGGACTTCCGCAACGTCATCCTGATCATGACCAGCAACCTCGGCTCGCAGTTCACCGCCGACCCCGCCCTGCAGCCGCAGACCAAGCGGGACGCCGTGATGGGCGTGGTTCGCCAGGCTTTCAAGCCGGAGTTCCTGAACCGCCTCGACGAGATCGTGGTGTTCGACGCCCTCGGCACCGGGGACCTGGCCCGGATCGTCGACATCCAGCTGAGGCGCCTCAACGCGCGGCTGGCCGACCGCCGGATCACCATCGAGGTCAGCCCGGCGGCCGAGGACTGGCTGGCGCGCACCGGTTTCGACCCGGTCTACGGCGCCCGTCCGCTGAAGCGGCTGGTGCAGTCGACGATCGAGGACGCCCTGGCCAGGCGGGTGCTGGCCGGAGAGGTGGCCGACGGTGACACGGTGCACATCGACGTGGCCCCCGACGGCGCGGGACTGGTCGTGGTCGAACACGCCGAGGTCGTCTGAGCCTGCCGGACCTCAGGCTGACCGGTGGTCGGTCCGGTCGCGACCCGGCGGCGTTCGACGAGCCGAACCGGCCTGGACCGGCCCGACGGGTTCGGGCCGCGGCGCCCGGACGGACCCGACGGGTTCGTCGGCTACGGGTTGAAGATGATCGAGACCGACCCGCCGGACAGGTCGGCGTGGACGGTGCTGACGCTGGAGAACCCCCGCCAGCGCAGTCCGTTGGTGGAGGAGCAGTAGACCCGGGTCCGGACCGACACCGCCGCCGTGGCGGATCCGGGGGTGGCGAGGACCGGCTTGAGCCGGGTCATCGCGCGCGACCCGCTGACCACGTCCCAGTCGATGGTCGCGGCACGTACCTTGTTGTTGCCGGGCAGCCAGGTGTTGAAGCCGCAGCCCTTCGGGGTGAGCGACTTCTTGCCGAGGCAGGCGGTGAGCTTGCGTTGTGCGGCCTTGCGGATCTCGGCGATGCCCGCCGCACTGAGCCTGGCGGTGACCGCGGGCCGTCGGCCGGCTTCGGCGGTCCCCTCGACCACCACCGTTCCGCCGGACACCTTGTACCGGGGCTCCGCCGTGGCCACGGTGTAGCTGCCGGGGAACACCACCGGGGAGGTCCCGGTGAAGGGGACGCCGTTGATGGTCAGCGCGATCCCCTCGGCCCCGGTGAGGTCGAGCGGCAGTGGCGTCGCCACGTCCTCGAGCAGCCAGGTGCCGGACACCAGGGTGACGGCGAAGACGCTGGTCACCTCGTCGGGGCCGATGCGGAAGTCGGCGCGGACGCTCTGCTGGTCGACGCCCGAGCCCGGGGTGGTGGTGATGTCGGTGATCGGTGCCCGCGCCAGGCTGGTGGCGAGCATCCCGTCGGTGAGCAGGCCGGTGTCGAGCGGCGGGACGGCCGCGTAGCTCAACGCCGCTGCCGCGTCGCCGACCGCCAGGGCCTCGAGGTACCCCTGGACGGCGAGGTGCGCCTCAGCGGCCTGTGGGGGAGCCAGCGCCGTGGCGGTGCCGGCGGCACCGGTGGGGATGGTCCCTCCGGTCGGACTGCCACCGGGCGCGCCGGCCCGGTTCCCGGTCAGCATCGCGAACGTGATCACCAGCCCCAGGACCAGCACGCCGACGCTGCCCGCGAGGACCAGCGGCACCCTGCTCCGGCGCGGGCCGCCGGGCTGTGCCGCCCGGCCGGACGGGGGACCGCCCGGTGGCAGGGGGGGCGGTGGGAAGGTGCCGTTGGGGTACCCGGGGCCGGCCGGGTAGGCCTGGGGTGGCCCCGGGTAGGGCTGCCCGGGCTGGGGAGCGCCCGGGTAGGGGTACCCCGGGTAGGGCGGGGGCGCGGTCGGGTACGAACCCGGGTAGGCCGGTGGGGACTCGGAACGGTTCGGTGGCGCGCCCGGATAGCTGGGCGGTGGCGGCGGGGCAGGTTCCGGCCCGCTGGCGAACGAGCCCGACTGTGGCGACGGGGGAGTGGCTCCTGCCGGATCGTGGGGTTCGTTGCCGGTCACACCCGTCTCCCGCCCGCCGAAGGTGCCTGTGGGGCCACCCTAATCGCGTCCGTGCCGCCGGACCAGCCGTGCGGAGGGCCATCTTCGGGGAATCCGCGGTCGGGGTCGGGCCGAGCCGCGGGCCGGGGTGGGGCGGTGGCGAGGAGCCGGTGTTGCCGCCGCCGACGCAGGACCCTCCCGGGGCCGGTTGTCCGGACTGGTCGGAGGGCGGATCGGGTTGCCGGTTCGTTGCTCACGCCCGCTCCGCACGAAGGAGCTTGCCTGCTGGGGCGAAACCCTGTGGGGTGCTCGCCCGGCCGACCAGACGTGGGGCCGGATCGCACCGCGATCAGCCTCCGAAGGTGACCTCGACGGTGCCGCCGGCAAGGTCGGCGTTCACCGACCGGATGGCCGCGGACCTGCTCCAGTGGCGGCCGTCGGTGGACACGCAGCGCACCCGGGTCTGGACGGCCACCTCGGCGGTGGCGGCGCCGGGGGTGCGGAGGCGTGGTCGGAGGACGTCCACCGTCGCGGCGTCGCCGACGACCTGCCAGCGGATCGTCGAGGCCCGCACGGCTGTCCCGTCGGGCAGGCGCGCGCTGAAGCCGCATCCCGCCGGCGCCAGCGACTTCTCGGCCAGGCACGCGGCCAGCTTCTGCCGGGCGGCTGTGCGGATCGCCGACACGCCGGCGGGGCTGACCGCGAGCCGCAGCTTCGGGGGAGGGTCGCCGGTGCTGGTGGTGACCACATCGACGGTTCCGTCGATGATCCGGTACCACGGGCTGACCGCGTCCACCCGGTAGCGGCCGGGGAAGACCAGCGGGAGTTTGCGGGCCAGCGGCGTCCCGTTGACGGTCAGGGCGACCCCGGCGGCGGGGGACAGGTCGAGGGGCAGGGCGATCGCCACCTTGTCGAGCAGCCAGACCCCGGCGACCCGGCTCACCTCGAAGGCCGTCCGGACGGTGGTGTCGCCGAGGGTGTAGCTGACTCCGACCCTCCGGTGCCCGGCGCCGGTGCCGGTGCCCGCACCGGAGGCGAGGTGGATCCTGGTGATCGGCGCCAGGGCCAGGGACGCGGCCAGCGCCGTGTCGGTGAGCATCAGCAGGTCGGCCGGAGGTCGCACGGCATAGGCGAGCGCGGAACCGGCGTCACCGCTCGCCAGCGCGTCGAGGTAGCCCTGGACGGCGAGCGCGGGGTCGAGCGCGTACGGGACACTCGCCGATGAGGTCGTGGCGCTCGGGGACGGGGGCGGAGCCGTCAGGGGCAGGACGGCCCGGGTGAGCGCGAGGGCGGCCACCACGACCAGCACGCCCGCGCCGATCACGTTGAACAGCGGGATCCGCCTCTTGGTTGCCCGTTCCTCTTGGTTCGTCATTCCTGCTCCGCACGAAAGACAGCTCCCGCCAAACGTAACCCCGTCGCGACCGCGGCGGCCAGCGACCGGCCGCGGTGCTCGCCCGCTCGGCCGGCCGGTGCACGGCCTCGCGGGCTCCCGGACCGGCGAATCCGACCCACTACTCTTCGGGCATGACCGAGGTGGTGCCGGCGCCGGACGACCGGCGCGCGTTCCTGGTGGTGAACGGCCGCACCGAGCAGTCCTGGGTCGACCCGGGCGACCCGCTCCGCCTGGAGTTCGAGTACGTCCAGCGGATCGCGGAGGTGCTCGAGGAGACCGTCCTGGACCGGCCGGACTCGGAGCGGGTGCGGGTGGTCCACCTCGGCGGCGGCGGGCTCACCCTGCCGCGCTACGTCGAGGCCCGGCGTCCCCGCACCGCGCAGATCGTGCTCGAACCGGACGAGGAACTCACCGCCCGGGTGCGCGCCACGCTGCCGCTGCCACGCCACACCGGCATCAAGGTGCGGGGGGTGGACGGGCGCACCGGCGTGGCCCAGCTTCCGTCCGGATGCGCCGACGTCGTGATCGTGGACGCGTTCGCCGGCGCCAGCGTGCCGGCCGAGCTCGCCACGGTGGAGTTCCTCGCCGACCTGGAGCGGGTGCTGCGCCACGGCGGGATCGTGGCGGTGAACCTCACCGACTCCGGGCCGTTCGCCTGGTCGCGCCGTTGCCTGGCCGGCTACCTCGCCACCTTCGCCCGGGTGGCGGTGAGCGCCGAGGTGCCGGTCTGGAAGGGACGCCGGTTCGGCAACCTGGTCGCCGTCGCCGGCGCCGAGGTGCCGGCGACGGCGCTGGCCCGCCGGCTCACCCGGGCGCCGTTCCCGTACCGGCTGCTCACCGGCGACGACCTGACCCGCTGGGTGGGGGGTGCCGACCCGTTCACCGACGACGACGCCGCCCCTTCCCCCTCCCCGGCGTGGTCGCGGGGCTGGTTCGGCTGACGGTGCCCTACGGTTCTGCCATGGCTGCACGCGAGGAACTCATCGAGGCGATCACCAACCTGGCCGTGGTGCGGGGACGGGTGACCCTTGCGTCGGGCAAGGCGGCCGACTACTACGTCGACCTGCGCCGGGTGACCCTCGACGGGGTGGCCGCGCCCCTGGTCGGCGAGGTGATGACCGGCCTGGTCGCCGACTGGGAGTTCGACGCGGCCGGTGGACTCACCCTCGGCGCCGACCCGGTCGCGGTCGCGATGCTGCACCACGCCGCGCGCGTGGGCGGCCGGCTGGACGCCTTCGTGGTGCGCAAGGAGTCCAAGGCCCACGGCCTGCAGCGCCGGATCGAGGGCACCGAGGTGGCCGGACGCCGGGTCCTCGTGGTCGAGGACACCTCCACCACCGGCGGCTCGGTGATGACGGCGGTCGACGCCGTCCGGGGGGCGGGCGGCCGAGGTGGTCGGGGTGGCTGTCATCGTCGACCGCGGCACCGGGGCGAAGGAGCGGATCGAGGCGGCGGGCGTGCCCTACCGGTACGCCGTCGGCCTGTCCGACCTCGGCCTGGACTGACCTCCGCCGGCAGGGGTGGCGCCGAGTCCGGGGCCAATCCCTCGACCTGCGTCGCGGGCCGTCACTAGGCTGGGGCAAACCTTCCGCTGGAATGGAGACATCGTGGAGATCTTCCTCATCATCCTGCTGCTCGTCGTCGTCGGGCTCGCGTTCTACGCGGTGTCGCTGTACAACGGCTTCGTCCGCTCCCGGAACCTGATCCAGGAGTCGTGGCGGCAGATCGACGTCGAACTCAACCGTCGCTACGACCTGATCCCGAACCTGGTCGAGACGGTGCGTGCCTTCGCGGCCCACGAGCGCAACACCCTGGAGGGAGTCACCCGGCTGCGCAACCAGGCCGCGGCACTGGCCCAGGCCGCCGGTGGGGCGGCGTCGGCGGAGCGCGCCGAGGTGGAGGAGCAGCTGAGCGGCGCGGTGCGCCAGCTGATGGTCAGCGTGGAGGCCTACCCCGACCTGAAGAGCAACGTGAACTTCCTGGAGCTGCAGCGGGAGCTGGCCGCGACCGAGGACCGGATCGCCGCCGGGCGTCGCTTCTACAACGCCAACGTGCGCAACTACAACACCCAGGTCGAGTCGTTCCCGTCGAACATCCTCGCCGGCATGTTCAAGTTCGAGCGGGCGACCTACTTCGAGGTGAACGAGGCCGCGGTCCGGCAGGCCCCGCAGGTGAGCTTCGGCGAGATCAGCACCCGGCCGGAGGGGGCCGTCGGCGAACCCAGCAACGAGCAGCTGGCCGCGGGTGCCGCCCCGTCCGCCCTGCCGAACCCGCAGGCCTATCCGCAGCCGAACCAGGCCGCCCCCGCGCCCGGTGAGTTCGCCGCACCCCAGCCGCCCACCTGGACCCCGCCACCGGCCCAGCCGCAGCCGGTACAGCCCCCACAGGCCCAGCCGCCGCAGCCGGGCGGCTACGTCCCGCCGACCTACCAGCAGCCGCCCCCGCAGTAAGGGGCGGGGGTAGCGGTCGCTACCGGGCGAAAGCACCGGGCGTTCTGGCGCCCTGGTTGCCCGGCCCGGGGCGGTCAGCCGGCCGGCGTCCGGCCCGGGTGGCCGCCGCTGTACGCGGCAGTCAGCCGCGGCTCCAGGAAGACCAGGGCCTCGGTGGTGCCGGCGTTGAGCCGCACCGACGCGAACTCGTCGCCCCGGGTCACGCCCCGGTTGACCACGATCACCGGCAGCCCGGCCCGGGCGGCCTGACGGACGAACCGCAGCCCCGACATCACGGCCAGCGAGGTGCCGGCCACCAGCAGGGCGCCGGCGCCGTCCACCAGGGCGAACGACTCCCGCACCCTGGCCGGTGGCACCGACTCCCCGAAGAACACGATGTCGGGCTTGAGGACGCCGCCGCAGGCGGGACAGTCGGCGACCACGAACCCGGCGGTCTCGGCCAGCACGACGTCGGCGTCCGGGGCCACCTCGATGTCTCCCAGCTGGCTCACCCGGTCCAGGAAGCGGGGGTTCAGCGCGGACAGGCGCTCGTCCAGTTGCGCCCGGCTGCAGGTCCCGCCGCAGGACAGGCAGCGGATCAGGTCGTAGTGCCCGTGGAGGTCGATCACCCGGCGCGAGCCGGCCCGCTGGTGGAGCCGGTCCACGTTCTGGGTGATCACCCCGCGCACCACGCCGGCGGCTTCCAGGCGGGCCAGGGCGTGGTGCCCCTCGTTGGGTTCGGTGCGCCGCAGGTGGTGCCAGCCGAGGTGGTTGCGGGCCCAGTAGTGCCGGCGGAACGCCGCGTCGGCCACGAACTGGTCGTAGGTCATCGGGTTCCGCGGCCGGGCGTGCGGGCCGCGGTAGTCCGGCAGGCCCGAGTCGGTGGAGAAGCCGGCGCCGGTGAGCGCGACCACGTCGCGGCCCGCCAGTGCGGTGAGCACGGCGTCCAGCTCGGCCTGTCCGGCCGGCGGTACGGGGTCTGGTCCGGCGGGCATCCAGCCGATGCCGGGGCGCCGCAGGCTCAGGGTTCGACCACCTCGCCCGCAGCGTCGGCTGCCGCGCGACGCTTGTGCAGCACGGCCTCGATCACCATCGGGAGGACGGAGATGATCACGATCGCCACCAGCACGACGTCGAGGTTGTGCCGGATGAAGTCGATCGTCCCGAGGAAGTAGCCCAGCACGGTCAGGCCGCCGGCCCAGACCACCGCACCGATGCCGGTCCAGGTGATGAAGGTGCGGAAGCTCATCCCGGCCGCGCCGGCCACCATGGTGACGAAGGTGCGCACGAACGGCACGAAGCGGCCCAGCACGAGAGCCTTGGCGCCGTAGCGCTCGAAGAAGGTGTGGGTCTGGTCCAGGTGTTTCTGCGAGAACACCCGGCCGATGAAGCCCGTTCGCGGCCTGAACAGCCAGGGCGAGATCGTCTTGCCCACCCAGTAGCCGACCACGTTGCCGAGCACGGCGGCGACCATCAGCACCGCGATCGAGATCCCCAGCACCCCGGGCTTGTCGAGGTCGCCGAACTGGATGATCCCCGCGTCGTTGGCGATGAACATCCCGACCGCGAACAGCAGCGAGTCGCCGGGCAGCACCGGGAAGATGGCGCACTCCAGGAAGATGATCAGGGCGGCTCCCCACAGCGCGCCGTTGCCCAGGGTGGTGAGCAGGAACTCGGGATCGAGCCAGTCGGGCAGCAGCAGGGGAAGGAGGGTCAGCGGCAACAGGGTCACAGTCACTCAGGGTACCGTGGCCGCTGTGCCCTCCCTGAGCGACGACGAGGTGGCAGCTGTGAGCAGCCCGGGCCTCGGGCCGCACCCGGAGCCGTGGCCACAGGACTCCCGCTTCGACCCGCAACTGCTCGCCGAAGGTGACCGCCGCAACGTGGCCGACGAGTACCGGTACCAGACGGTGGCGGCGATCGTCGCCGACCTCGACACCCGCCGGGCGCCGCTGCACGTGGCGATCCAGAACTGGGAACACGACTTCAACATCGGCTCGATCGTGCGCACGGCGAACGCCTTCAACGTGGCCGCAGTGCACATCGTCGGACGGCGGCGCTGGAACCGGCGCGGGCGCGATGGTCACCGACCGCTACCTGCACGTCCACCACCACCCCGACGCGGCGTCCCTGCTCGACTGGCTACGCGAGGCGGGAGTGACCCCGGTCGGGGTGGACAACATCCCCGGCTCGGTACCCCTGGAGGGCCAGTCGCTGCCGGAGCGCTGCTGCCTGGTCTTCGGTTCCGAGGGCCCTGGCCTGACCGAACAGCTCGCTGCGGGCTGCGAGCGGGTGGTTGCGATCACCCAGTACGGCTCGACCCGCTCGCTGAACGCCGGTGCCGCCGCTGCGATCGCCATGTACCACTGGGCCCTGCAGTGGGCCTTGCGCTGATCCACGCTGCGTCCGGCCCCGGGCTGCCCACCTAGGATGGTCGCGATGAGCGACGAGTACGGCGTCTACTACCTGCCCGGTGCGGCCGAGGGCCGGCTTGCGCGCGCCCGCCGCTCGCTGCAGTGGCAGCTCGGCTCCACGGTGCTCAGCCTCGGCGTGGTCGCGGGCGCCTGGTACCTGTGGCCCGACCGGTTCGGGGAATGGGCCCCGTGGCTGCTCGGGACGTCGGTGGTCACCGGCACGGCGACGGCCGGGTTCAGCCTGCTGCGGTGGCGACGCGCCCGTCGCGACGCCGGGCTCGCCGGGACGGGTCTGGCGATCGGGCTGAACCGGGACGGGATGCTCGTCGGGGATCGCTGGCTCGGCTGGCCTGAGGTCGGCGCGGTCGAGGTCCGCCCCGCCTCGCTGGGCGGGTCGGCCACCCTGGTGGCCACCGGACGTGAGGGGTCCAGCAGCCGGGTGCCGCTGGACTACACCGACACGATGCCCGCCACCCTGGACACGGCGGTGCGGGTGCTGTCCTCGGGTCGCGCCTGGATAGACCTGTCCCGGCTGGACTGACGACGTCCATTCTGTGCCCCACCGTGGCAGGCACCGCGGACATTTGAGAGACTGGCACAGTCATGCCCGCCGGCCGCGACGTCGCGGGCGTCGCCACCTGAGAGAGGCAAAGCATGCCCATTGCAAGTCCCGAGAAGTACGCGGAGATGCTGGACGCCGCGAAGAGCGGCAAGTTCGCCTACCCGGCGATCAACATCACCTCGTCGCAGTCCATCAACGCCGCACTCGCGGGCTTCGCCGAGGCCGGCTCGCGACGGCATCATCCAGGTCTGCACCGGCGGTGCGGAATACGCGTCCGGTCCCACCATCAAGGACATGGTCGACCGGCGCGGTCGCCCTGGCCGAGTACGCGCACGTCGTCGCCAAGAACTACCCGATCAACGTCGTGCTGCACACCGACCACTGCCCGAAGGAGCAAGCTCGACACGTTCGTCCGGCCGCTGCATCGCGATCTCGCAGGAGCGCGTCGACCGTGGCCTGGAGCCGCTGTTCCAGTCGCACATGTGGGACGGCTCGGCGGTGCCGGTGGAGGAGAACCTGCAGATCGCCGACGAACTGCTCGCGCTCACCAGCAAGGCTCGCCAGATCCTCGAGATCGAGGTCGGCGTCGTCGGTGGCGAGGAGGACGGCGTCAAGGCCGAGATCAACGACAAGCTCTACACCACCGTCGAGGACGGCCTGCGCACGATCGAGGTGCTCGGCCTCGGCGAGAAGGGCCGCTACATCACCGCGCTGACCTTCGGCAACGTGCACGGCGTGTACAAGCCGGGTGCGGTGAAGCTGCGTCCCGAGGTGCTCAAGGAGATCCAGGACGCCGTCGGCGCCAAGTACGGCAAGGACGAAGCCGTTCGACCTCGTCTTCCACGGTGGCTCCGGCTCGACCGCCGCAGGAGATCCGCGACGCGGTCGACTACGGCGTCGTCAAGATGAACATCGACACCGACACCCAGTACGCGTTCACCCGTCCGGTCGTGGAGCACATGTTCCGCAACTACGACGGCGTGCTGAAGATCGACGGCGAGGTCGGCAACAAGAAGCAGTACGACCCGCGCGCCTGGGGCAAGGCCGCCGAGGCGGGCATGGCCGAGCGGGTCGTCGAGGCCTGCGAGTACCTGCGCAGCGTCGGCAAGACCATCGGCTGAGCAGTTCTACTCAAGCGGGCCGGTCCTTCGGGCCCGGCCCGCTTCCCGTCTCCCGGCGGGCCTAGCCTGACCGCATGGACCCCTCGGATCGGATCGCCCAGGTGGCGGCGCTGTTTGATCGGGTGGCGCCCATCTACGACACCACGGGCCACCCATGGTTCACCCCGATCGCTGAAGCGCTGATCGCAGACCTGGCGCCGCAGCCCGGGGAGCGGGTGCTCGACATCGGCACCGGCAGGGGTGCGGCACTCTGGCCCGCCGCCGAGGCGGTCGGGCCGACCGGCGGCGTTGCTGCCATCGACATCGCCCCGGGCATGGTGGCCGCAGCCGGCGAGGAGGCGGAGCGACGCGGGCTGGCCCTTCGGATCGAGCTGGGTGACGCCACTGCCCCGTCCGCCGACCTGGGTCCGGTTGACGTGATCGTCTCCTCGCTGGTGCTGTTCTTCCTGCCCGATCCGGCCGCCGCGGTGAGCCGCTGGGTGGGTTTGCTGGCGCCGGGAGGCCGCATCGGCGTAGCCACCTTCGGTCCGCGCGATGACGCGTGGGAGGTGCTCGACGAGGTGTTCGTGCCCTACCTGCCAGCGGCGATGCTGGATGCCCGGACCTCCGGCGCCCGAGGCCCGTTCGCCAGCGACGCAGGCGTTGCCGACCTGCTCACGGGGGCCGGGCTCGTTGGCGTGCGGACCAGGCACGTCGAGCAGCGCCTGCGGCTGGCCGATGTCGAGGACTGGCGTCGCTGGTCCACCTCGCACGGCCAGCGCGGCATGTGGGACGCCGTGGGTGACGCGGCCGCCGAGGTGCTGGCCGCGGCTGCGGAACGGCTTCAGGCTGCGCGCGACGGGGCCGGCTTCACCCTCGCGCAGGACGTCCGGCTGACCGTGGGACTCCGGCCGACTCCATAGAACCGGTCGCCCACCGGACTCTCGACCCGGACGACGGAGGTCCGCCGGACGAACTCCGGTGAACGAGGCGCCCTGACACCACGACGCCCCGCCGGGAGCGCAACGACGGGTGGGCGAGGAATGCGGTCGGGCCGTCGAGGTTCGGCAGCCACAGCCACGCCGCCGAGCGCCCGTGGTCGGCCAGAACCCCGGGTTCTCGCCCGCGCGGTGACGAGTTCGATTCGGTCCTCCTGGTCCCGGCGCACTCGCTAGCATCCCGCCATGGGCACTGGGGTACTGGCCGACTGGAACGACGGACGCGGCTTCGGCTTCATCGAGGAGAATGGGCGCCGCACGTTCGTCCACGTCTCCGCCTTCGACCTGCGGGACGGCCGCCCCACCGCCGGTGACAGCGTGCAGTACAGCCTGGGCACAGCCCCGGATGGTCGTCCGCGAGCCGTGCAGGCAACCCTCGTCCGCTCCCGACGCCGGGTCGAGCCGGTCCGGCGCACCGAGCCCGGACGCGGCCGGACCAGGCTGGCCCCGCTGGTCGGCGCAGGACTGTTCCTCCTCGGGCTCACGCTCGCCGTGCTCCTCCTCGACCTTCCGGTCCTGCTCCCACTGGGATACCTGGTGATGACCGTGGCCACGTTCTCGCTGTACGCAGCCGACAAGCGTGCGGCGACGGCCGGGGAGTGGCGCCTCGCGGAGTCGACGCTCCACCTGGCTGCCTTGCTCTGCGGCTGGCCAGGCGCGGCACTCGCCCAGCAACTCCTGCGGCACAAGAACCGCAAGGCAGCGTTCCAGGCCACCTTCGCGATGACGGTCGTCATCAACCTCGTCGCGTGCGCGATCTTCGTCGTCTGGCTCCGTGGCGACCTGCCCATCCCCGGGATCCGCTGAGCTCACGCTGCTCCCCGCGTCCCACCCGGTAGGGTTGGCGCGCAAGAGCCCGGCGGCCCTGCCGCGGGCTTTCTGACGTGTCGTGGTCGTCGGCGCGCAAAGGGGCGACGAGGGCAAGGGCAAGGCGACCGATCAACGGGGTGACCGCGTCGCTCACCTGTTTGCCGGGCGCAGCATCGGGCAGAACCAGAGAGCCGAGCTGGACCATTCGTCGGTCGTCCGGGCCTTCATGCGTCGGTAGGGGAAGCCGCCCGGAGCCGTCGCGGCGGGCAGTACCGCAGTATTGCGACCCTCGACCGAGGGGGTGAGCCGCTTGCCCGGGCCCCGGTGGCGCGCGATACTGACTGCGACGGTCCCGGGGGGTGACCGGTCATCACCACAGCCTTCGGGGGAGGGCCGTCGGTCTGTCTCTCCGGGTTCGGCGGCTCCGCACGTCGCTGATTCGGCCCGGGGGGGAAAATGAAGCGCGCGATTACCGCGTTACTGGTGGCACTGCTGGTGGTGCTCCACACAATCTTGGGCAGCGCTGCTCCGGCGTCGGCGGTCTCGCGGCCGGCAGGCCAGTTGGTGAGTGACGACCCGGCCGGCTTCACGCCCCACGTGCTCGACGGTTCGGTGTACGCGGTGGCCCAGGTCGGGAACACGGTCATCCTCGGCGGGAGCTTCTCCCAGGCGCGCGACAACGAGGCCACCACCGTGCTGACCCGCAACAGGCTGGTCGCCTTCGACGCCGCCACCGGGCTGATCAGCACCACCTTCGACCCTGGTCCGAACGGTCAGATCGACGTCGTGCTGCCGGCCGGTGACGGCACCAGCGTCTACGTGGGTGGCAGTTTCACCTCGATCGCGGGCCAGTCGGTGAAGAACATCGCCCGGATCCGGGTCTCCGACGGCTCGGTGGTGACCTCCTTCAACGGCGGTTCGCCGAACGGCCGGGTGCGGGACCTCAAGTTCGCCCAGGGCAGGCTGTGGTTGGCCGGCGCGTTCACCCACGTCCACGGCAAGTCCCAACGTGCGCTCGCCACCCTGAACCCCGACACCGGCGCCTTCGACAGCTTCTTCCGGGGCACGATCGCCGGCGTTCACAAGACCGGAACGGTCACCTACGGCTACAAGATGGACACGACCGTCGACGGCAGTCGGCTGGTTCTGGTGGGCAACTTCGACACCATCGACGGTGCCACCAGGCACCAGTTGCTGATGCTGGACCTGACCGGTGCGACCGCGGTCGCGGCCAACTTCCGCACGAGCTTCTACGAGGGGGCCTGCTCCTCCTCCTTCGACACCTACATGCGCGACGTCGACTTCTCGCCCGATGGGACCTTCTTCGTCGTGACCACGACCGGCGCCTACCGCGGCGCAGCCTCCCCCGTGACACGGTGGCCCGTTTCGACACCGACCAGACCGGCACCGGCATCGGTTCCATCCTGGCTCGACACCACCGGTGGCGACACCAACTACGCCGTCGAGGTGACCGACAGTGCCGTCTACGTGGGCGGGCACCAGCGCTGGCACAACTCGAGCTTCGTGGGGGACCGTGCCGGAGCCGGTTCGGTGTCCCGTCCGGGGATCGCCGCCCTGAGTCCGGACAACGGCCTGCCGTTCAGCTGGAACCCGACGCGGGACCGGGGAGTCGGTCTGTTCGACTTCCTGCACACCTCCGACGGGTTGTGGGCAGTCTCCGACACTGACCGGATCGGCAACTCCAGTACCACGGTCGGGTCGCCCTGTTCCGGACCGGCGGTGTGGTCTTCCCCGCGGTGAACGAGCCGGTCCTGCCCAATGACGTGTACTCCGCCACCTCCACCGGCGGCCTTGCCCGGCGTTCGTTCACCGGTTCGGTGGCCGGCCCCAGCAGCAATGTGGCGGTCAGCGGCCTGAACTGGACCAGTGTCCGCGGCGCGTTCATGGTGAACGGCTTCGTCTACCTGGCGATGTCGGACGGTTCCTTCGTCCGGCGCAGCTTCGACGGGGCCACCCTCGGCGCTGCCGAGCCGGTCAACGGGCAGGACGCGCTGGTCGTCCTGACCGCCTGGCGGACCGAGGCCTCCACGGCGACCGGCATGTTCTACGACAACGGCCGGGTCTACTACACCCTTTCCGGAGCCAACGCGCTGTACTACCGCTATCTCAACCTGGAGAGCGGAATCGTCGGTGCGGTGCGTTACCAGGCCTCCGCGAACCTGACCGGGATCAACTTCTCCCAGGTGCGGGGGATGTTCCTGGCCGGCCAGAAACTGTACTGGGCCGTCGCCAACGGCACGCTGAACCGGATCGACTGGGTCAACCGGCCAGCCAGCGGGGCGCCGGTGGCCGGCACGGCCGTTGCGGTTTCCGGACCCGCGGTCGATGGCATCACCTGGGACCCGCGAGCCACGTTCCTGTTCCAGGACGCAGCCGGCGAAGGCATCGCGCAGCCACCGGTGGCGGAGTTCGCCGTTGACTGCACGTCGCTGGCCTGCGCCTTCGACGCGTCGGCCTCGACTGCTCCGGCTTCGACGATCTCCTCCTACGCCTGGGATTTCGGCGACGGGAGCACCGGCACCGGCCGCACCCCGGACCACGACTATGCGGTGGGCGGCGACTACGACGTGACCCTGACGGTCACGACAGCGAGGTCGCTCACCGACACCGAGACGAAGCCGGTTCAGGTGGTCCGGGTGAACGCCGGTCCGGTGGCCGACTTCACGCGGGACTGTTCGGAGCTGACCTGCGTCTTCGACGCGTCGGGTTCGAGCGATCCGGACGGGACCCTCACGGGCTACGACTGGGACTTCGGCGACGGCGACACGGCTTCCGGTGCGACGCCAGCCGCCCACACCTTCCCCGGGGCCGGCAGCTATGAGGTGGCCCTGACCGTCACCGACAACGAGGGTGCCACCGACGTCAGGACCGTGACCGTCGAGGTGAGCCCGGCGGCGGTGGCGTTCGTGGCTGCGGCCTCGGCCAACGGGAACCGGACCACGCATGCGGTGGAGGTCCCGTCATCGGTGCAGGCGGGGGACCGGTTGGTCCTGTTCCTCACCGTGAACAGCACTGCTGTGACGATCACGCCGCCGTCGGGGTGGACGGCGGAGCGCAGCACCGACGGCAGTTCGTTCGCCGGCCGGGTCTGGACCAGGGTGGCGGACGGCTCCGACGCCGGAACAAGTGTCGAGGTCGGGTTGTCGGGTTCCGCCAAGGGCGACATCACGGTGGCGGCCTACCGGTCGAACACCGGCTCGGTCAGCGTTGCTGAGTCGGCGGAGGTCATGGCCAGCTCTGCGACGGCGATCACCCCGGCGGCTGTCCCGGTCGGGGACGGCGGCATCGGGGTGGTCTACGTCGGGGCCAAGGCCGGCTCGGCGATCACGGCCGACCTGCCGGGGGCGCTCACCGGGCGGACTTCGTCGACGGGGTCGGGGTCGGGTGCGATCTTCGCCTGGGCGGCAGACTCCGGTGGCTACCTCAGCGGTGGCAGCTTCGGCGGCGAGAGCGTGAACCTGTCCGGCCAGGCCAGTCGCGTCCTCGCCTACACCCTGCTGTTGCGGGCAGAGGTGGAGGTGAACGCCGGTCCGGTGGCCGACTTCACGTGGGGCTGTTCGGAGCTGACCTGCGTCTTCGACGCGTCGGGTTCGAGCGATCCGGACGGGAGCCTCACGGGCTACGACTGGGACTTCGGCGACGGCGACACGGCTTCCGGTGCGACGCCGGCCGCCCACACCTTCCCCGGGGTCGGCGGCTATGAGGTGGCCCTGACCGTCACCGACAACGAGGGTGCCACCGACGTCAGGACCGTGACCGTCGAGGTGAGCCCGGCGGCGGTGGCGTTCGTGGCTGCGGCCTCGGCCAACGGGAACCGGACCACGCATGCGGTGGAGGTCCCGTCATCGGTGCAGGCGGGGGACCGGTGTGGTCCTGTTCCTCACCCGTGAACAGCACTGCTGTGACGATCACGCCGCCGTCGGGGTGGACGGCGGAGCGCAGCACCGACGGCAGTTCGTTCGCCGGCCGGGTCTGGACCAGGGTGGCGGACGCGCTCGACGCCGGAACAAGTGTGAGGTCGGGTTGTGGGTTCGCCAAGGGCGACGTCGCGGTGGCGGCCTACCGGTCGGTGACCGGCTCGGTGAGCGTTGCTGAGTCGGCGGAGGCCATGGCCAGCGCTGCGACGGCGATCACCCCGGCGGCTGTCCCGGTCGGGGACGGCGGCATCGGGGTGGTCTACGTCGGGGCCAAGGCCGGCTCGGCGATCACTGCCGACCTGCCGGGGGCGCTCACCGGGCGGACTTCGTCGACGGGGTCGGGGTCGGGTGCGATCTTCGCCTGGGCGGCAGACTCCGGTGGCTACCTCAGCGGTGGCAGCTTCGGCGGCGAGAGCGTGAACCTGTCCGGCCAGGCCAGTCGCGTCCTCGCCTACACCCTCCTGTTGCGGGCACACTGATCCGATGAACGTGCAGGTCGGCCATTCAAGGTCGCCAACCTCGGCTACGGCGAAGCCGTTCAGGCCGCGGCCGAACTTGCCGTCGAGCCGACCCCGGGTGCAGCGCTTCTACGCGCTGCACGTCGGGGGGCTGAACGCCCGCGGGGACCGCGAGTTCGTCGCCGAGTGCAGGCGGCCGAGCTTCGTCTGCGCCGATGGCGGATCGGTCGTCCTGCTCGGCAGGCTGGCCGGTGCCGGCCGGATCCAGCAGGTGCCCACGACGGACGCCGGCTGGGATGTGTTGCGGGCCGTCGGTGAACGCCTGGGCGCCCGGCCCGGATCGCGCTGGTCGGCGGAACCGCGGAGTTGGTGGCCGGAGCGGCCCGAAGCCTCTCCGAGGGCGCGGCCGGAGAGGTGGTGCTGGTTGAGAACGGCTACCACGATGAGTTGGGCCGACGTGCTCGCGGCGATCGTCGCTGCCGCGCCAGATGTCCTGGTCCTTGGCCTGGGGGCACCCAAGGAGATGCTCTGGGTCCGCGAGCACGCGGACCGCTTGCCGCCGTGTCTGGTGATGACCTGCGGCGGTTGGTTCGGCTTCCTGAGCGGAGCAGAGAAGCGGGCGCCGGAACTGCTTCGCAGGCCGGGGCTGGAATGGCTGGCCCGGGTGAGCCAGCCCCGCCCGACTGGGACCGCGCTACCTTCGGGGTGCGTTCACGGTGGCGGTGCTGGCGGCCGTAACGATCCGGCAGCGGGTTCGGCGCGTGACCGGCTGAGGACCCCGTTCCTTCGCCACGCTCGCCGCGGGGTTCGGGGCCGGCGCGGCTTCGACCCCAGGCCTGTTGCGGCAACCGGGTGTGCGGCGCCACGCTAGCCTGAGGGCGGACAACACCGCACACACGCCAGGAGGTCCGTCGTGAGGATGCCGCGTCCCCTCCTGTGGGGAGTCGTACTCGGGGTCGCCCTGCTCGGCGGGTGCGCCTCAGAGCGCACGGCCGTCCCGCCCGAGCCCACCGCCAGCGCGACGCCGGCGCCCCCCTCCCCGAACCCGAACGAGGTGTTCCGGCTCGACTTCGATGCAGCGGATCCCTTGGAGGTCGCGCTGGGCGGGTTCACGGTCCGTGGCATCGGCGTGGGCGGTGGCGAGCTGAAGGTGGTCCCGTCCCATGGCCAGGGCAGCGCGGTGGAGTTCCCGGCCTACGCCGACGCCGAGGACGCCGCCGGCCTGGTCCTGATCGTGTCCGCTGCCGGGGACCGGCTTCCCGATCCGGGTGAGCGCACCTTCTCCTTCGGTGCCGACGTGCGGCTGAGCGGCGAAGCCGCCTCAGCCCAGGACAACGGCGACAACGTCCTGCAACGCGGCCTGGCCAGCGATCCGACCCAGTACAAGCTGCAGGTGGACCGCGGTGTCCCCAGTTGTGTCGTCGCCGGGGCTGCGGGTCGTGTCCTGGTCAAGGGGCAGAAGCTCGTGGTGGGCAGCTGGTACAGCCTGGTTTGTGAGCGTGACGGAGCTCAGGTCACGCTCACCGCGACCTTGCTTGAAGACGGATCGGAGCCGTTCGTGGCGACGCAGGGCGGCGAAACCGGAGCGGTCAGTTTCGAGGCGGATCGGCCCGTCTCCATCGGCCGCAAGGTCACCGTTGAGGGCGAGCCGGTCCTGAAGCAGCCCGATCAGTTCAACGGCGCCCTGGATTCGGTCTGGATCGCGGTCGGCTGACCAGAGCGGGCCCTGGTAGCTGCGAGCGGGAGCCCGGCGCTCCAGCACGGTGCTGACCGATGGCGGCACCACCCCGGCGGTGGACGGTGCAC
Organism: uncultured Actinomycetota bacterium; assembly: GCA_963704225.1. GTDB lineage: Bacteria > Actinomycetota > Actinomycetes > Propionibacteriales > Propionibacteriaceae > Propionicimonas. The sequence goes on along the minus strand of CAVPHL010000021.1, from coordinate 44,331 downwards.
GCCCGGGCAATCCTGACCATTGCTCAGGTTGATCTCAGGGTCTCAGGCGAAAAGTTTGGCAAATTCACAGTTTTACCTTAGGATCCTTACCAAGTGCTTCGCGTCCGCGGTTCGCGGATTCGGGGGGGAGCGCGAGCTACTTCTTCATACAGTCAGTCTCCAAGAGAAGGTTCCCCCCCAACATGTCTCGCACGTCTATTCGAGCTGCCCGTCGCGCCGCAAGCGTTCTTCTTGCTTCGGCTGTCGCACTTGGCTTCAGCTCTCCGTCCGTAGTCCGAGCCGCCGACAATCTGGTGGTCAACCCGGACTTCAGCAATGGCAAGACCGGCTGGACCGCCGGCTCCACGACCACGCTCTCGGTCATCGACTGGGGGGCCGACAAGGTCGTCAAGTTGAAGCCGACCCGGGCCAAGACCAACGTCCAGATCCGTGACACGGGCAGCGTCGATGCCGAAGCAGGCGCCAGCTACGCCGCCTCGGTGGAGGTGAGGGCCAACAAGGCATCGGTCTCGGCCACGCTCCGCGCCCATGAATACACAGCGACCGGCTCCCTGGTGACCAAGCACCTGAAGGCTTTCACCGTGGGGAAGTCCTGGAAGACCGTCACCTTGGAGTTCACCACGGGCACCTCCGCGTCGAAGCTCGATCTGAGCCTGCTCGGCAAGGACCTGTCCTTGACCACCCGCCTGTACGGCGACGACTTCGCACTCGCCGTGACCGCTCCCGCCGATGGCGGCGACACCCCGGTCGTCGGCAGCGACACCCCGGTCTCCAGCAGCGGCACCAGCTCGGCTGGTGTCTACAGCCTGTCTGACGGGTGCATGCTGAACGCGCGGGGGGTGGGGGCGTGTGGCCCACTGACAGGCTCTGCGGTGGGGTCCGAATACGGATCCGGCCTCGGTGGAGGCTACCTACGGCAAGCGCTTGGCGGTTCGGCGGACCTATTTCCAGTCGACCCAGGTTTCTGGTGCGCTGAAGATCGTGACCGCTGATGTCGCGGCGGGACGGATCCCGTGGATCAGCTTCAAGCTGCCGTACAACTGGACCAAGATGGCGGCCGGTTCCGGTGACGCGTGGGCCACTGACCTGGCCACGCGGCTGGCGAAGGTGAACGGTCCGGTCTGGGTGGCGTTCCATCACGAGCCGGAGAATGACGAGACCGACATCACGAAGTGGATCAGGACCCAGGAGCGGCTCGGCCCGATCCTGCGTTCGAAGGCCCCGAACGCGGCGTTCACCGTGGTGTTGACCGGCTGGAACCAGCTGTACGGCCCCTCGCAGTTCCGGTTGGACGCGATCTGGCCGAACACGACGGTCGACATCGCCGGGTTCGACATCTACGCCTCCTACGGCACGACCAAGAACGGGGTGCTGCGGCTGGGTGACCCGTCCCTGAACGACACCTACTTCGCCCCGATCGCAGCGTGGGCGAAGAAGAAGGGCGTCGCCTGGGGGCTGGCCGAGACCGGGCTGAACGACCGGGCGAGCAAGGATTACCCGAACTGGCTGCGGGACACCCACCGGGAGTTGGACGCCAACGGTGCGATCGCGCTGTCCTACTTCGACACCCCGTTGAACAGCACGGAGAACTGGCAGCTGTCCACGGCGACCAAGCGTGCCGATTTCGTGAACGCGCTGAAGCTGTCGCCGAGCTTCCCCAAGCAGGGCTGACCGACCGACAGGATGCCCGGCGAGCAGAGTGCTCGCCGGGCATCACGGCGTTCCGATGGTAGCCTCGGGAGCCGCAACCGGAGCAGGGGGATACGGGTGGCGGTCACGGGGTCGGGAAGGGTGAGATCGACGATCCGTCGCATCACAGCCCTCCTGCTGTGCTTTCTCGTGCTCGCCCTCGCCGCTGACGGCCGCGTCGTGATCGTCCACCGGCTGTCTGACGGGTGCATGCTGAACGTGCGGGGGGTGGGGCCGTGCGGCCCCCTCGTGGGGGCATCGGTGGGGTCCAATACGGATCCGGCCTCGGTGGAGGCTACCTACGGCAAGCGCTTGGCGGTTCGGCGGACCTATTTCCAGTCGACCCAGGTTTCTGGTGCGCTGAAGATCGTGACCGCTGATGTCGCGGCGGGACGGATCCCGTGGATCAGCTTCAAGCTGCCGTACAACTGGACCAAGATGGCGGCCGGTTCCGGTGACGCGTGGGCCACTGACCTGGCCACGCGGCTGGCGAAGGTGAACGGTCCGGTCTGGGTGGCGTTCCATCACGAGCCGGAGAATGACGAGACCGACATCACGAAGTGGATCAGGACCCAGGAGCGGCTCGGCCCGATCCTGCGTTCGAAGGCCCCGAACGCGGCGTTCACCGTGGTGTTGACCGGCTGGAACCAGCTGTACGGCCCCTCGCAGTTCCGGTTGGACGCGATCTGGCCGAACACGACGGTCGACATCGCCGGGTTCGACATCTACGCCTCCTACGGCACGACCAAGAACGGGGTGCTGCGGCTGGGTGACCCGTCCCTGAACGACACCTACTTCGCCCCGATCGCAGCGTGGGCGAAGAAGAAGGGCGTCGCCTGGGGGCTGGCCGAGACCGGGCTGAACGACCGGGCGAGCAAGGATTACCCGAACTGGCTGCGGGACACCCACCGGGAGTTGGACGCCAACGGTGCGATCGCGCTGTCCTACTTCGACACCCCGTTGAACAGCACGGAGAACTGGCAGCTGTCCACGGCGACCAAGCGTGCCGATTTCGTGAACGCGCTGAAGCTGTCGCCGAGCTTCCCCAAGCAGGGCTGACCGACCGACAGGATGCCCGGCGAGCGGAGTGCTGACCGGGCATCACAGCGTGGCGATGGTAGCCTCGGCCGCGTGGCTCGCCCAGGCGAGGACCGCAGCCGGAGCAAGGGGGAGTCGGGTGTCGGCTACGGAGTCTTTGAACTCAAGATCGGCCTCATTCAGGTCGGCGCTCGTTCGCAGCGTCGCCCTCGGCAGCGTTCTTGTCATGCTCAGCGCCGTGGCAGGAGGCCTGTACGGGTGGTCCCGCGAGCGCGTGGCGCAAGGCGTCGCCGTCATCCTGCTCAATCCGCTGGACGGCAACCCCTTCTCGACCTCCGGGCGGGGCGACAGCCTCACCAACCTGGAGACCGAGGCGCAACTCGTCAGGTCCTTCGAGGTGGCTGAGCTGGTGCGGACCGATACCGGGACCTCCACCAGCGCAGCGGAACTGATCGCGCACCTCGACGTGGTCCCCCCTACGAACACCCAGCTCCTCCAGATCAGCTACAGCGATGGCAACCCGGCTCGAGCCGTCGAACTGGCCCAGTCCTTCGCCGAGCAATTCCTGGCCTTCCGGGAGGGACGGTCCCGCTCGGTGGTGGACGACCAGCTCGCCCTGATCAAGCAGCAGATCGCGGACCGGCAGGACGAACAGGGCACGCTGTCGCGTGAGCTCAGCAAGGTGAAGGGCGCCAGTCAGGCCGCTGTCCTGCAGGCCCAGTTGGACGCGATCACGACCCAGATCAACCAGCTGCGTACCCGCAGTGCAGAGCTCGAGATCGGGCCGTTCTCGCCGGGCCAGGTGGTCACGCCCGCGGCCCTTCGCAGGGAGGGTCTGCTCGACTCCTGGGTCGCCTACGCAGCGGTCGGAACGCTGTCCGGTCTGGTGCTCAGCATTCTGATCGCCTACGTCCGGTCCCGGATGGACACCCGGATCCACCACGTCGACGATGTTCTTGTGACCGGGCGAACCCTGCTCGGGGAGGTCGCCCTTGCTGACGCCAGGTCGGTACGCCGGGGGCTGTCAGGCCCCGGGCCACTGGACGTACCGCCGGCATTCCGGGACCTGGCGGTGGTGGTTCTCACCAGCGAACCACGCCGGCCCGCAGTGGTACTGCTCGCCCAAGGCTCCGCCGAGGCACCCAGGGGCCCGCTCAGCGCGGGTGGGCTGGCGGCGGCCCTGGCGACCGCGGGCCTGCGAACCACCGTTGTCGACACCAGAGCTGCCTGGTCGGTCCCCGCCAACGCCGGAACCGACCGGCCGGGTCTCCGCGAGGTGCTCGCCGCGGGCGGCGAACCGGCAAAGGCCCTGATCGAGGTCGCCGACAACCTCCAGCTCCTACCGGCGGCCTCACCCGGTGACGGCGCCGATCTCCTCATGTCCCCGGCGATGGGGCGGCTCCTGGAACGCCTCCGTCAGGTGTCGGACATCGTGCTCATCACCAGCGTCGGCATTCGGAGCTCGTCAACCCTGGCCCTGTCGAACCTGGCCGATTCGCTGATCACCGAAGTGCTGCAGGGCCAATCCCACGCCACGGACGCCTCGGTCCCCACGAACCTGCGCGCCAGGGACCTTGGGGTCGTGGTCATCACCGGGGGCCAGGACCTGGGACGACGGACGCAGTCGAGGCGGGCGATCGGGCGGACCGCTGCGCCGCTCCGCCTGCCCGAGCCCCCGAAGCCGAACGACCACGAAGCCGGCGAACGCCCCGAGTCCATCAGCCCCGACGAGGCCGGCCGTGCCCCTGCGGAGCCTGAGCAGGCCACCCGGCCCGCCGACCCTCCCGGCGATGATGCGTTGGACGGGAGCGTGCCGCCCGAGCCCGGCGAGGACGCCCCTGACCACAGGTCGGCGGAGACCGATGTCGTCGCGGCGCCACAGGACATCGTCCCGGCGAAGCCGAGGCCGACAACCCGGACGCAGCGCGGGCGGGCACGGACCAGTCCCGCATCGCCGGCCGAGACCGTCCCTCTCCAGCCCGGCGGTGACGCCGTTGACCACCGGTCGGGGGAGACCGATCCCGTGACGGCGCAGGACGATGCCCCTCCGGCGAGGCCGGGGTCGACCCCGCGGACACAGCAGGGCCGGCGTCGGACCAGTCCCTCCTCGCCGGCCGAGACCCTCCCGGAGCTCGGCACGGACCTGGCTGAGCCCACGGTGCCGGTGAGCGCGGGCGGATGACCGAACGGGCGGCTCGCCACCTCGCGCAGATCGCACGCGGTGGCTCGCTGAGCATTGCAGGAGCAGGGATTTCGGCGCTCGCCGGGTTCGCGGTGGTCGCCCTGATCACCAATCAGTACCCCCGGCAGGACGCCGGCGCGCTGTTCAGCGCCACCTCGCTCTTCCTGGTTCTGGTCTCGCTCGGTGGCCTCGGGGTGGAGGTGGGCCTGGGGCGTTTCGTCCCACCACTGCTGGTGTCCGGCCGGTGGGCGGCGATCGAGAAGTGCTTGAAGAACACCGTGCTGGTCAGCGCCGGCGGCAGCATCTTCATCTCCGCGGCCACCTGGGTGTCGGCGGACTCGCTGGCCGCGGCCATGGCGCTCCCGCCCGACCTCGGGGGGTCGGTCCTGCGGGTCCTGGCGATGGCGATCCCGCCGACCACGATCGGCCTGTGGGCGCTGGCCGCGAGCAGGTCGTTCGCGAACATCCGCCACACCGTCTGGGTCGACAAGCTGTTCCGGTCGCTGGCTCAGCTCGCGCTGGTTGCCTGGGCAGCGACGTCTGCCAGCAGCCTGATCAGCCTGACCGTCGCCTGGGTGGTTCCGTCGGCACTTCTCGCCCCGCTGGCGCTGTGGGGGTTGGTCGTCCTCCTGCGACGCCGGGCCGCCCGCGATCCCGAGGAGGTCCCCACGGCCGGGATCGTTGCCGAGTTCTGGTCGTTCACCTGGCCGCGGAGTATCTCCCAGGTGTCCCAGGTGATCATCCAGCGCGCTGACATTGTCATCGTCGGCGCTTTGCTGTCACCGGCCGCGGCCGCGGTGTACACGGTTGCCACCCGGTTCGTCCCGCTGGGGCAACTCGGTGTGCAGGCGGTGCAGCAGGTGATCCAGCCCAGATTCGCCCACCTGCTCGCGATCGGTGACCGGCAGTCCCTCGGCGAGGTCTTTCGCACCACGACGGCCTGGAACATGGCGATGGCCTGGCCCCTCTACCTGACCATCGCCGGACTCCCCGCGCTCTACCTGGGCATCTTCGGGCCCGGGTTCCGGGACCAGGGGGTCGGCGTCGTCCTGGTCATGGCCGCCGCGATGATGATCGGCGTGGCTTCAGGACCGGTCGACACCCTGCTGTTGATGTCCGGACGGAGCGGCCTCAGCCTGCTCAACTCGCTGGTGGCGCTGGTGGTCGACATCACGCTGTGCTTCGTCCTTGTCCCCCGGATCGGCATCATCGGCGCAGCAGTGGCATGGTGCGCTGCGGTGTCCATCCGGGCCGCTCTCGGCTATTTCCAGATCCGCCGCCAGCTCGGCATCTCGCCTCTGTCCAAGCCGGCTGCAGTGGTGGCCGCGGCCGCGCTGGGGTGCTTCGGCCTGCCGCTCGGAGCCGTCTCGGCTACCGCCGGGGCGTCGCTGCCCGTGGCCGGTGTGGTGTTCGGCGCCGGCGCCCTGACCTATGCGGCGGTCCTGTGGCGCAACCGGCGGCGGCTGCACCTCTCGGCCCTGCGGGCGATGCTTCCCGGTGGCCGCGCCGCGGCCGGACCCCCAGGAACCGGCGTCCGACGACAACCGGCTAGCCTGATCGCCATGGACGGGAAACGGGGGCCCCTGCTGTTCATCGGCGGGTTCGGGCGCAGCGGTTCGACCCTGCTGGAGTGCCTGCTGGCACGTCTGGAATCGGTCGTCGTCCTCGGTGAGCTCGAACACCTCTGGGTCCGGGGAGTCCAGGCCAACCAGCTGTGCGCCTGCGGCCAGCCGTTCGACGGCTGCGAGTTCTGGTCCGAGGTCGGCCGGATCGCCTTCGGGGGGTGGGACCGGGTGGACGTGGACCGTGTGCTCCGGCTGAAGTCCCAGGTCGTCCGCCAGCGTTTCCTGCCCCGCCTGCTGCGGCGGCGACTCAAGGGCCCGATGGCGGCCGCCGCCGCCGAGTTCGCCGGCTACCACCGAGCCATCTGCTCCGCAGCCAGGGAGATCACCGGAGCCCGGGTGGTGGTTGACTCCAGCAAGTTTCCCCCGCTGGCGATCGTGCTCGCCCACGACCCCGAAACGGATCTCAGGATCCTCCACCTGGTCCGGGACAGCCGTGGGGTGGCCTTCAGTTGGGCGAAGACCGTCGCGCGCCCGGAAACCGTGGATCAGGAGGCCATGCCCCGCTATTCGGCGGTGCGGAGCTCCGTGCATTGGCTGTCGCACAATCTCGCGCTCGAGCTGGCCCGCCGGTTGGGGCGACCGCTGCGGCGGCTGCGTTACGAGGACCTGGTGGCGGAACCGGCCGCAACGGTGGCCGCGGCCTGGCGGGAGCTCGGTCTCCCCGGAAAGGGGGCCCTGCCGATGCTCGACAACCAGACGATCGAGCTGGTGGCAACCCATTCCGTCGCCGGGAACCCGATGCGGTTCCGGCGGGGGACGACCGCCCTGCGTTCTGACGACGCGTGGCGGGACCGGATGGCCGAACCGGGACGCAGCGTGGTGACCGTCCTTTGTGCTCCCCTGCTGGTCAGGTACGGCTACCGGCTCAGCCCAGGGCGTGCGGAGCGTGGCCGGTGAGCGGGTTGCGCTCCTCCGGGGTGGAGCGGTGATCGGAACGCCCGGCGGGCCCACCCCGTTGGCCGGGGAAGCAGCCGAGGCACTCATGGCAGCCGTGGCTGACCTGCACCCGGGTGCAACGGTGACCCCGACACGGGACCGTCTCCGGACAGTGACCTTCCGGGCCCTCCCCGACCTCGCCCGTCCTCGACTGCTGATCCCCGGGGCCAGGCGGCCCGCGTCCCGGGCCCTGTGGCGGTTCAGCGCGGCACTCACGGCCCGGGAGACGGGCTCGCGGCTGGCCGCCGCGGCCGTGGTTCGGCTGCTCGGGGCCGGAACCGTCTTTCCCGAGGGACTGGCGGTGGTCGGCGGTGACGAGCACGACCTGGGTCGGCACCTCGCGGAGCAGCTGGGCGGGCCGGTGGTCTTCGGCCTGGGAGTCGGCACCGCACGGGCCAATCGCAAACCCGTCCTCGAGGTGCTCGACGCCTCTGGCCGGACGCTGGCGTTCGCCAAAGTGGGCGACAACCCGGTGGCCCGGGAACGGGTGTTGGCCGAGGCGAAGGCGCTGACCGAGGTCCAGGGCCGTCTCGGAGCCGGGTTCGAGGTGCCGAAGGTCATCTCGCTCTCGCGCTGGCGCGAGCACGACGTGCTGCTCCTCACCCCGCTGCGGACGATGCCGCAACGTCCTGCGGGAGAGCGGCGGATCCCGATCGACCGGATCGGTGAGTTCAGTGAGTCGTTCGGGGACGGCCAGGCCTCCCTGGCCGAGGTGCCCCAGTGGCGCCGGATGCGCTCGGCGTCGCTGCCGGCCGCCCCGTTGACGGATCGATGGACGTCGTCGGCAGACCGGCTGGAGGCCCTCGCGGGGGACGGGCCCGAGCTGCGGATCGGTGCCTGGCACGGGGACTGGACAGCGTGGAACATGGCCTGGCGTGGCCGCCGCCTTCAGCTGTGGGACTTCGAGCGGTTCGAGGACGGGGCGGTTCACGGTCTGGATGCTTTCCACTATCCGGTCAACGCGTTCACTCTGCGGCGAGGAGCGAATCGTGACAGTGTGCTGGCCGGACTGGACGCTGGTCTGCGTGCCCTCGGCGACACCTCTGCGGCCCGCGTGGCCGGCGCCGCCTATCTGGCGGCGGTGGCGTTCCGCTACCTTGAGTCGGTCGGCAAGAATGGGGAGCATCTGGTCTCGGAGCGGGTGGCCGCAATGCTGGACGCCATGGACGTCTGGCTGGGGAAGCTCGTCAGCAGTGGGGGGGAGAGACGATGACTGTTCGTGCTGCCGCGTCCTGGGCCCGGCGGGCCCTGCCGGCCTCGCTCAACAGCCTGGCGCGGGGGGTGATCGCGGGTTGGGGCAGGGCTACGGCCGCCCTGCGGATGGATCCCGATTTCCTCATCCTCGGCGCGCAGCGTGCCGGGACCACGACCCTCTTCCGGGTGCTGAACGACCACCCGGACATCGTCCGGCCCACCGCGACCAAGGGCACAGGGTACTTCGAGACCAACTACCACCGCGGTCCGGGATGGTACCGCAGCCACTTCCCGATCCGGATGCTCGCCAGGCTGCGCACCCGTGGGCGGGCCCGCACCTTTGAAAGCAGTGGCTACTACCTGTTCCATCCCCTGGCGCCAGGAAGGATCGCCGCGGACCTGCCCGACGTGAAGGTCGTGGCAATGCTGCGTGATCCGGTCGAGCGGGCCTACTCCGCCCATCGCCATGAGTTCCGCCGTGGCTTTGAGGCTGAGGAGTTCGAGCCTGCCCTGGAGCTGGAGCCGAAGCGGCTCGCCGGGGAGGAGGAGCGGCTCCGCGACGAACCGGGCTACGAGAGCTTCGACCACCGACATCACGCCTACGTGACCAGGGGTCGCTACGCCGACCAGGTCCAGCGGTACCTCGATGTCCTCGGCCCAGACCGGGTGTTCCTCGTGGACGCTGACCGCTTCTTCGCCGAGCCGCATCTGGAACTGGGCGAGCTCTTCGCCTGGCTGGGACTCAGCGAGTGGCTGCCGGACGAGGTGGCCAAATGGAACGCGCAGGAGCGCGAGCCGATGGACGAGGCCCTGCGGAACCGTCTGCGCGGGGAGTTCGCCGAGTCGGACGAGAGGCTGCGCACCATGATGCGGCGCCCACCGAGTTGGCTCGCCACCGCCGAGCCGGATCCTGAGCCGGGAGGACCGCCGTCCTGATGGGGACCGTGGTCCTTGCCGAGCAACCGGCGCAGCTGGTGCAGTCCCCGCTGGGCAGGGGTAGCGACCGTTGGCCCAGGATCTGGCCCCTCGCCGTGGTGGTGCTGGGCTTTCCGCTCTGGTGGCTGTTGGGCGTCGCATCGTTCCTGCCGTTCGCGATGGCGCTCGCGATGGCGTGGCAGCTCCGCCGCCACCGGCTGCTGCTCGTTCCGCAGGGTATGGGCTGGTGGTTGGTCTTCGTGGTCTGGGTCGGCTTCGGCCTGTTCGTGCTCTACGCCAATGCGCCGGGTGCTGTTCCGGGTGGCGGCGGTGGCCGGATCCTGGTCTTCGGCTACAACCTGGGCCTCTACCTGGTCTGCACCGTCGCGGCACTGTGGCTGGTCAACTCCACCGAGGCCGAACTCCCGTTCGGCTCGGTGGTGTCGGTGCTCTCCTGGTTCTACGTGTTCACCGCGGCCGGTGGCCTGCTTGGGGTGCTGTTCCCGACCCTGGACTTCCCTTCCGTCCTCGAGGTCGTCCTGCCCAGGAGCCTCACCCAGAACGACTTCGTCCTGTCCCGGATCCATCCCGGGCTGTCCGACATCCAGGACGTGCTCGGCACCCCGGAACCGCGCCCGAAGGCTCCGTTCGCCTACGCCAACACCTGGGGCAGCGTCGTCGCCCTCTCGTTGCCGTTCTTCCTCGACGCCTGGATTCGGCGGGGGTCGCGGGCCAGGCGGCTCGCCGGGATGGGGATCCTGCTGGTCTCGCTCGTCCCGATCGTGTACTCGCTGAACCGTGGACTGTGGGTGTGCCTCGCGGCCGGGATCGGGCTCCTGGTCCTGCTGCAGGCCAGGAAAGGGCGACTGGTGGTGCTGTTGGCGCTGGGCGCCTCGCTCGCCCTTGCGGCCACCGTGCTCCTGGCCAGTCCGCTCGGCCAGATCATCGGGGATCGCCTCGAGAACCAGCACAGCAACGACCGCAGGGAACAACTCCTGACCAGAACGGTGTCCAGTGCGGCGACCGGTTCTCCCGTGATCGGCTTCGGCGGTACCCGGGACGTCCAGGGGAGCTTCGCCTCGATCGCCGGCAACTCGACCCCGGACTGTCAGGCCTGCGGCGTCCCGCCACTCGGTACGCAGGGCCACCTGTGGCTGGTCGTCTTCGCGCAGGGCCTGGTCGGCGCAGCGCTCTTCCTGATGTTCTTCCTGACCTCGCTGTTGCGGACCTGGCGATGTCGAACGCCCGCCGAGACCCTTTCGACCACCCTGGTGCTGTTCTTCCTGATCCAGATGTTCGTCTACGACACCTTGGGGATCCCGCTGCTGCTGGTGCTGATGGCGATCGGCCTGGGGTGGCGATCCGCCCGGTCGAACGGTGAGTTGCCGGTCCGCACATTCCGGTACTGGCTGGACAGCATCGCGGCGCGGCGTGGGGTGGCCGCGCTACTGCTGGTGGCGGGGGCATCAGTGGGCGTGGCGGTCGCGGAGTTCCCCAAGCAGACCTACCTGGTGAGCGAGTACGTTCTGCTCTCGCCGTCACCGGCGTACCTGCCGACCAGCGTCGGCACCGCCGCGCTGCCCCGCAACACCACCGTCGACACCGAGGCAGCGCTGGTCATGTCAGAGCGAACCCTCTCCCAGGTGGAGGGAGCCGACACCGCGCAGTGGCGACTCAGCCACGGCATCACCGTGACTGCGGTCCCGAACACCCAGGTTCTGGTGATCTCGGTCCGTTCGGAGGACGAACAGGAGCTGCCCGGCCTGGCGAGGAGGCTGGCCGAAGCCTACCTGCAGACCCGTGCGGACTTCCTGGAGAACCGTCGAACCCAGCTGCTCTCAACCCTGCAGGCACGGTACGCCGAGCTCGCAGGTATCGGCGCCTACGCCAGCAGTGCGGAACGGGCCGGCCTTGATGAGGCGATCAGCGCCGTCCTGCTGACCCGGACTTCCCCGGGATGGGTGCTACGTTCCGATCCGCCGGCGCCGGAAGGCCGGGAGTACCTCAAGCACATCGGGACCGGCCTCGCGTGCGGCCTGCTCGTGCTGGCGGTTGTGCTCGAGTTCGGTGGACCGCCGAGGCGAAGGCCGCGCCGCCGCTAGAGTGGGCGCGCAAGAGCCCGGCGGCATTGCCGCGGGCTTTCTGACGTAAAGGGGCAGACAATGCCGGGAATCGTGGTCGTCGGCGCGCAATGGGGCGACGAGGGCAAGGGCAAGGCGACCGATCAACTGGGTGACCGCGTCGACTACACGGTGCGCTACTCGGGCGGGAACAACGCCGGCCACACCCTTGTCGTCGCGGGCGAGAAATACGCCCTGCACCTGTTGCCGTCCGGAATCCTGAGCCCGAAGAGCACGCCGGTGATCGGCAACGGCGTCGTGATCGACCTCGACGTGCTTTTCGAGGAGATCGACGGCCTGGAAGCGCGCGGGGTGGACACCTCCAGGCTGCTGGTCTCGGCCAATGCGCACCTCATCGCGCCCTACCACAAGGTGATCGACAAGGTCACCGAGCGGTTCCTCGGCGAACGCCGCATCGGCACCACGGGACGAGGCATCGGCCCGGCCTATTCGGACAAGATCAACCGGCTCGGAATCCGCGTCCAGGACCTTTTCGACGACTCGATCCTGTGCCAGAAGGTGGAGGCGGCCCTGGAGCAGAAGAACCACCTGCTGCTGAAGGTCTACAACCGGCGCGCCATCGACCCTGCGGAGGTGTCGGCCGAACTCCTGGCCCACGCCGAGCGGCTGCGTCCGATGGTCACCGACGTCACCAGGGTGCTCAACGACGCGCTCGACTCCGACCTGGTGGTGCTCTTCGAGGGCGCCCAGGCCCACCACCTCGACGTCGACCACGGCACCTACCCCTACGTGACCTCCTCGAACCCGATCGCCGGCCGGGGCCTGCATCGGCGCCGGTGTCGGCCCGACCCGGATCGACCGCATCATCGGCATCATCAAGGCCTACACCACCCGGGTCGGCGAGGGGCCGTTCCCCACCGAGCTGCTCGACGAGGACGGCGAGAAGCTGCGTCAGGACGGGGCCGAGTTCGGCACCACCACCGGTCGCAACGCGTCGCTGCGGCTGGTTCGACGCGCTCGTGGTGGAGGCCGCGGTCACCGCCAACGGCTTCACCGACCTCTTCCTGACCAAGCTGGACATCCTCACCGGCTGGGAGAAGATCCCGGTCTGTGTCGCCTACGAGGTCGAACGGCGAGCGCACCGACCGGCTGCCGATGACCCAGACCGACTTCCACCACGCGATCCCGGTGTACGAGTACCTCGACGGCTGGACCGAGGACATCTCCGGGTGCCGGACGTTCGACGAGCTGCCCGCGCACCACGCAGGCCTACGTCCGCAGGCTCGAGGAGCTGTCCGCTGCCGGATCTCCGGCATCGGCGTGGGTCCGTCGCGGGAACAGGTGATCATGCTCCACGACCTGCTGTGAGCGTCCCGGGCACCGCCCCGACGACCGGTTGGGCTCCGCCCCTGGTCGGGTCGTGGGGGCCGAGGCCGGGTCCGGCCGGTGTGATCGGCGACGCGGCCTGCCGGGCTGGGTGACCTCGTCGGACGCGCTGTCCGGCTCCCGCTCGCTGTGATTCTCAGCCGGCCCCGGGGCGAACCCGGCCCTGGCACGGGTCCGTCCGGACGCCGCCCGTGGGGCCCACCGGGGCATCGGTAGGATTCGCGCGTGACGCAGACGGTGTTGGTGATCGGATCGGGCGGCCGCGAGCACGCGCTGGCCCTGGCGCTGGGCCGGGACCCGGCGGTGGCCGAGGTGCACGTCGCGCCCGGCAACCCGGGCACGGCGGCGGTCGGCACCATCCACCCGGTCGACGCCGATGGACGGCGAGGCCGTCGCCGCGCTCGCCGTCGACCTCGGCGTCGACCTCGTCGTGGTCGGCCCGGAGGCGCCGCTGGTGGCCGGGGTGGCCGACGCCGTCCGGGCCCGGGGCATCGCCTGCTTCGGCCCGTCGGCCGGGGCCGCCCGGCTGGAGGGCTGCAAGGCCTTCGCCAAGGAGGTCATGGCGGCGGCCGGCGTGCCGACGGCGGACGCCCGGCTGTGCCTGCACGACGCCGACGAGGCGGTCGCCGCGCTCGACGAGTTCGGGCCGCCGTACGTCGTCAAGGACGACGGGCTGGCCGCCGGCAAGGGCGTCGTCGTCACCGGCGACCGGGACGCGGCGATCCGGCCACGCGGCCGCCTGTCGACCGGGTGGTCATCGAGGAGTTCCTCGACGGCCCCGAGGTGTCGCCTGTTCGCCATCTCCGACGGCAGTGCACGTGCTGCCGCTCGCAGCCGGCCCAGGACTTCAAGCGGGTCGGCGACGGCGACGCCGGCCCCAACACCGGCGGCATGGGCGCCTACACGCCGCTGCCGTGGGCGCCGGCCGGCCTGGTCGAGGAGGTCGTCGGCGAGCGTCCTCCAGCCGACCGTCGACGAGATGCGCGCGGCGGGGCACCCCGTTCGTCGGGCTGCTCTACGCCGGGCTCGCGCTCACCTCGCGCGGGCTGCGGGTGGTCGAGTTCAACGCCCGCTTCGGCGACCCGGAGACCCAGCCGCTGCTGGCCCGGCTGGAGACCCCGCTGGACGAGGTGCTGCGCGGCCGCGGCCACCGGCACGCTCGGCCGGTCACGCCCCGCTGGAGTGGGGCAGCGGCGCCGCCGTGGCGCGTCGTGGTGGCCGCGGACGGCTACCCGAGGCGCCCCGCAGGGGCGACGTGATCACCGGCTCGACGCCGAGCGCCGACGGGCGTCATCCACGCCGGCACGGCGCTGGCCGCCGACGGCCACTGGTCAGCGCGGGCGGTCGCGTCCTGGCCGTGGTCGGCACCGGGGCGAACCTCGCCGAGGCCCGCGACGACGCGTACGCGAAGGTCGCCGGGATCACGCCTTCCCGGCGGCTTCCACCGCACCGACATCGCCCAGACAGCGCGGCTGACCACGTGAGGTTCAGCCGATGAGTTCCCGACGTCCTGGCCACCCGCTACGCCTCCGCGGCGATGCGGCGGATCTGGTCCCCCGAGCACAAGATCGTCGCCGAGCGGCAGGCTGTGGATCGCCGTGCTGCGGGCCCAGCGCGACCTCGGTGTCGACATCGCGGGACGACCCGGACGCGGTGATCGACGCCTACGAGGCCGTCATCGACCAGGTCGACCTGGCGTCCATCGCCGCCCGCGAGCGGGTCACCCGGCACGACGTGAAGGCCCGGATCGAGGAGTTCAACGCGCTCGCCGGCCACGAGCACGTCCACAAGGGGATGACCAGCCGCGACCTCACCGAGAACGTCGAGCAGCTGCAGATCGCTGTCGTCGCTCGAGCTGGTCCGGGACCGGATCGTCGCCGCGCTGGTGCAGCTGGCCCGGCTCGCCGTCCAGTACCGCGACCTGCCGATGGCCGGGCGCTCGCACAACGTGGCCGCGCAGACGACCACGCTCGGCAAGCGGTTCGCGTCCGCGGCCGACGAGCTGCTGGTCGCCTTCGCCCGGCTCGACGGAGCTGATCGCGCGCTACCCGCTGCGCGGGATCAAGGGCCCGATGGGCACCGCCCAGGACATGCTCGACCTGCTCGGTGGCGACGCGCGCAAGCTGGACGGCTCGAGCGGCAGGTGGCCGCCCACCTCGGCTTCGGCTGACGTGTTCACCGGCATCGGCCAGGTCTACCCGCGCTCGCTCGACTTCGACGTGCGTCGGCGCGCTGGTCCAGGTGGCGGCCGGGCCGTCCAGCCTGGCCACCACGATCCGGCTGATGGCCGGCCACGAGCTGGTCACCGAGGGCTTCAGCCGAGGGCCAGGTCGGCTCCTCGGCGATGCCGCACAAGATGAACACCCGGTCCTGCGAGCGGGTCAACGGCCTCACGGTGGTCCTTCGCGGCTACGCGGTCGATGGTCGGCGAGCTGGCCGGCGACCAGTGGAACGAGGGCGACGTGTCCTGCTCGGTCGTGCGCCGGGTCGCGCTGCCGGACGCCTTCTTCGCCATCGACGGGCTGTTCGAGACGTTCCTGACCGTGCTCGGCCGAGTTCGGCGCCTTCCCCGCGGTCATCGAGGCCGAGCTGCGAGCGCTACCTGCCGTTCCTGACCACCACCAAGGTGCTGATGGCCGCGGTGCGCGGCGGTGTCGGGCGCGAGACCGCCCACGAGGCGATCAAGGAGCACGCGGTCGGCGGTGGCGCTGGCGCATGCGCGCGCGGCGCGGCCGCCAACGACCTCTTCGACCGGCTCGCCGCCGACCCCCGGCTCGGGCTGTCGCGCGAGCAGCTGGGCGCCGTGGTCGTCGATCCGCTGGAACTGACCGGCTCGGCCCGCGACCAGGTGGACGTGATCGTCGCCCGGGTGGCGGAGTTGGCCGCGCGCCACCCCGCCGGGGCGGCGTACACGCCCGGCTCCGTGCTGTGACCCGTTCCCCCTCCGGGGTTCCTGAGGGGCCGGACGGCCCGGAGCCCCCGGCAGGGGAGGCGGCGGAGCCCCCGGCAGGGGAGGCGGCGAGCCCCCGGCAGGGGAGGCGGCGGTGGGCGGGTCGCCCGGTCGTGACCGGGCTTCCCCGACCGGGCGACTCCTCCGCCTGTGGGGGATCGGGCTCGCGGCGGGAGTGTTCTCCGGGCTGTTCGGGGTGGGCGGCGGCCTGATCGTCGTCCCCGGGCTGGTGGCCGTGCTGGGTCTGGACCATCGTCGCGCGGTGGGGACGTCGTTGCTCGCCATCGCGCCCGCGGTCCTGGCCTCACTGGCGTCCTACAGCGTGACGGGCAGCGTCGACCTCGTCGTCGGTGGTCTGCTCGCGCTCGGCGCCGTGTTCGGTGCGCAGGCGGGCAGCTGGCTGCTGCACCGGGTGTCGCGCCGGGTCGCGCAAGGGGTGTTCCTCGCCTTCGTGGTGGCGATGGCCGTCCAGCTGCTGGTGGTCGTGCCGGACCGCGCCGCGGTGATCGCACTCGACCCGGTACGGGCCGCCGGGCTGGTCGGGCTCGGGCTGGTCGCGGGGACGCTGTCGGCCGTTCTCGGCATCGGTGGCGGGGGAGTGGTGGTGCCGGTGCTCATGTTCGCCTTCGGGCTGGGGGACCTGGCCGCGAAGGGCGCCTCGCTGGTGATGATGGTGCCGACCCTGGCCTCCGGCCTGTGGGCCAGCCTGCGGCGCCACAGCGTCGACGTGCGCACCGGGATGGTGGTGGGGACGGCGGCGCTGCTGACCGGCCCGCTCGGATCGCTGCTCGCGCACAGCATCCCGGCGCAGGGGGCCGCCTGGTTGTTCGCGGCCTTCCTGGTGTTCGTCGGGGGCAGCATGGCGCGGCAGGTGCTCCGGCCCGGCCGTCCTGCCTGAGAGCGCCACCCGGCTGCGGGCGCGCCGACGGGGCCGGGCGGGAAGCCCGCGACCCGGGCCGCTACGCCGGGACGTCCAGGCTGGTCTCCACCGTCAGGCCGAAGCCGGCGAGGTCGCGCAGGAATGGTTCGGGATCGACCAGGTGGGCCTGCAGGTGCAGGCCCGGACGCCGGATCGTCTGGTCGAGGATGCCGCGCAGGCAGGCGACGGCCGGGGCGGCGGTCAGCCGGTAGCCGTCCTCACCGCGCACGGTGACCGTCGCGGTCGCCGGTGCGCCGCCGTGGCTGCCCCGGGCGACCAGCCGGACCGCGATCTGGTGCGGCGGCGGCGGACTTGCCAGCCGGGCGAACGACCACCTGGTCAGCCGCAGGGCGGCCGGTCGCAGCGCCGGCGCCCTCGCCAGGGAGAGCAGTACCGGCATCGCCAGGTGGTCCATGGCGGCGCCGAAGCCGCCGAGGTAGAAGCCGCAGCGGCGCAGGCTGGGGACGGCGCGGGGAAGTGCCTCGATCTCGGCCAGGGGCATCGGCACGCACCGCCTGCGGCCGATCGGCGGGCCGAAGTCGACCGTCGGGCAATCCCGCCAGCGCAGTGTCCGTGGACGCCCGTCGACCCAGGCGACCATGTCGAAGCCGGCGATCTCCTCCAGGAGCTCGGTCACCGTGGAGTCGGCGAGAGTGCCGGCGCGCCAGTCGGTCCGGATCGCGCCGAACACGTCGGCCTCGACGAGTTCGTCCAGCCGGCCGGCAGCCCACCGCACCAACGCCCCGGGAAGGCCGGGATGGAAGCCGCCGTCGGTGACGAAGCAGCGGCCGCGGCCGGTGAGCTCACCGGCCAGCCTGCGCAGGGCAGCGAGCTTGGCCGGTGTGGACAGCATCGTGTCGAACCAGTCCGCCTTCGCGTCCAGCACCGCTCGGGCCAGTTCGGGAACGAGGTCGGGACGGCCGAGGGTCACCACGACCAGTCCGGCGCCGTCCACCAGTTCCCGCACCGCCGCGGCGTCGGCCGCGTCCACCCGGGCCGTGGTCACCCGGGCGGGGCCGGTCACCGCGTCACGCGACCGGGCCAGCCTGCTCCGATCACGTCCGGCCAGCACCAACTCGTCGCCGGCGGCGAGCCCCGGGCCCAGCAGGGCGGCGATCTCACGTCCGGCGTTCCCGGTCGCACCCAGCGCGATGATGCGCATCGCAAACCTCCCGACGGCACTGGAACCAACCTTCCCACGCCGGCGCGGGCGGTCGGGCCCGGAACGGCGGGTTCAGCCCACCCAGACCCGCGCGTTGCGGAACATCCGCAGCCAGGGGCTGGGCTGGTCCAGCGCACCGTTGGTCCAGGACAGCTGGGCGTTGCGGGCCACCCGCTCGGGGTGCGGCATCATCGCGGTGAACCGGCCGTCGGTGGTGGTCACCGCGGTCAGGCCGTCCGGGGAGCCGTTCGGGTTCGCCGGGTAGGCCGTCACCGGGACGCCGGAGGCGTCGGCGAACCGGGCCACGCGGTGCACCGACGCGAGGTCGCCGCGGGTCCGAGAAGTCGGCCCGGCCCTCGCCGTGCGCCACCGCGATCGGGACGAGGCTGCCGGCCATGCCCTGGAAGAAGCACCGACGGGGAGTCGAGCACCTCGACCTGGGTCAGGCGCGCCTCGTACTGCTCGGAGCTGTTGCGGGTGAACCGTGGCCAGGCCTCGGCGCCGGGGATCGAGGTCGGCCAGCGCGGCGAACATCTGGCAGCCGTTGCAGATGCCCAGGCCGAAGGTGTCGTCGCGGGCGAAGAAGGTGGCGAACGCGTCGGTGAGCCGCGGGTTGAACAGCACCGACCGGGCCCAGCCCTCACCGGCGCCGAGGGTGTCGCCGTAGGAGAACCCGCCGCAGGCCACCAGCCCGACCGTGTCGGCCAGGTCGAACCGGCCCGGACTGGAGGTCGGTCATGTGCACGTCGCAGACGTCGAACCCGGCCCGGTGCGAACGCGTGCGCGGTCTCGACGTGGCTGTTGACGCCCTGCTCGCGCAGGATCGCCACCCGCGGCCGGGCACCGGTGGCGATGAGCGGCGCGGCGACGTCGTCGGTCGGGTCGAAGTCGGGGCGACGACGAGCCCGGGGACGTCGCGCGCCGACCGCGGCGTGCTCCTCGTCGGCGCACTCGGGGTTGTCGCGCAGCGCGGCGATCCGCCAGGACACCTCGTCCCAGGCCTGGGCGAGGTCGCGCAGCGGCTCGTCGAGCAGGGAGTCGCCGCGTGAACCGGTCGGCACCACCCGCACCCGGCGGTCGTCGGTGCGTCGCGGCCGCACGACGCGGCGAGCGCGCCGAGGCCATGGTCGGCCAGCACGCGCCAGCACCGCGTCCGGGTCGGCGGTGCACCAGCACGCACCCCGAGCTCCTCGGTGAACAGGGCCGCGACGGCGGCACGTCCGACCGTCGACCCCGGCGGCCCCGGCGAAGGCCATCTCGCACGCGGTCGCCCACAGCCCGCCGTCGGAGCGGTCGTGGTACGCGCTGACCAGCTCCCGCGCGCGCAGCTCGGCGAGCGGCGGCGGCCAGCGCGACCAGCCGCGACGGGTCGTCGAGGTCGGGCACGGTCGCCGCCGAACTGCGCCGGTCACCTGGGCCAGCATCGAGCCGCCGAGCCGGTCGCGCCCGGCGCCCAGGTCGACCAGCACCAGGCTCGGAGCCCGCGCTGCCGAGCTTGCGGGCGTCCAGGGTGCCGCGCACGTCGGGCAGCGAGGCGAACGCCGACACGACGAGCGACACCGGCGAGGTCACCTGCCGCGCCTCGCCCGACGCCGGGTCCGTCCACCGGGTGCGCATCGACAGCGAGTCCTTGCCGACCGGCACCGAGATGCCCAGGGCGGGGCACAGCTCCATCGCCACGGCGTGCACCGTGTCGTAGAGCGCGGCGTCCTCGCCGGCCTCGCCGCAGGCGGCCATCCAGTTGCACGACAGCTTGACCCGGCCAGCCCGGCGACGGGCGCGGCGAGCAGGTTGGTCAGCGCCTCGCCCGACCGCCATCCGACCGGACGCCGGCGCGTCGACCGCGGCGAGCGGCATCCGCTCCCCGATGGCCATCGCCTCGCCGGCGAAGCCGACGTGGTCGGCGAGGGTGACCGCGCACGTCGGCCACCGGCACCTGCCACGGACCGACCATCTGGTCGCGGTGGTCAGCCCGCCGACGGTGCGGTCGGCGATGGTGACCAGGAAGCGCTTGCGAGGCGACCGACGGGATGCCGCAGCACGCGCGTACGCGGCGTCGCGCAGATCGAGCGCCGGTCAGGTCGACGGCGCCGCCGGCCAGCGCGCACCCGGGCGACGTCGCGGGTCATCCGCGGGGGCTTGCCCGAGCAGCACCTCCATCGGCATGTCGATCGGCCGGTCGTCGTCGTCGGCGTCGTCGGCGGCCGAGGCGAGCACGAGCTGGCCGTCGTCGGTGGCGACGCCGACCACGGCGCACGGGCAGCGCTCGCGCTCGCACAGGGCCGCGAACTCGGGCAGCGACTCCGGGGCGATGGCCAGGACGTAGCGCTCCTGGCTCTCGTTGCACCAGATCTCCTTCGGCGCCAGACCCGACTCCTCGAGCGGCACCGCGCGACAGGTCGAACCGGGCGCCGAGGCCGGCGTCGTCGACCAGCTCGGGGAAGGCGTTGCGACAGCCCGCCGGCCCCGACGTCGTGGATCGCCAGGATCGGGGTTGTCGGCGCCGAGGCTCCAGCAGTGGTTGATGACCTCCTGGCGCGCGCCGCTCGATCTCGGGGTTGCCGCGCTGCACGGAGTCGAAGTCGAGGTCGGCGGCGTTGGCACCGGCCGCCATCGACGAGGCGGCGCCGCCGCCCATGCCGATGCGCATGCCCGGCCCGCCGATCTGGACCAGCAGGCGTGCCGGCGGGGAAGACGACCTTCTCGGTCTGGTCGGCGCTGATCGTGCCGAGCCCGCCGGCGCTCATGATCGGCTTGTGGATAGCCGCGGCGCACGCCGTCGACGGTCTGCTCGTAGACGCGGAAGAAGCCCGCCGAGGCCGGGCCGGCCGAACTCGTTGTTGAACGCCGCGGCACCGATCGGCCCGTCGATCATGATCTCGCAGCGGGCGTGGCGATGTGGTCGGGCGCGCCGTACGGTCTCGCGCTCCCACGGCTCGTCGGTGCCCGGGCAGGTGCAGGTTGGAGACCGACGAACCCGGTGAGCCCGGCCTTGGGCTGCGAGCCGCGGCCGGTCGCGCCCTCGTCGCGGATCTCGCCGCCGGCGCCGGTCGCGGCGCCCGGGAACGGGCTGATCGCGGTCGGGTGGTTGTGGGTCTCGACCTTCATCAGCACGTGGACGTCGTCGTCGCGGCCGCGTAGCGCGCTCGGGCCGTCGGCGGCCTCGGGGAGCCAGCGCGTCGACCGGGCCGCCTTCCATGACCGACGGCGTTGTCCGTGTAGGCCACGACGGTGCCGGCCGGCGACGCTCCTCGGTGTGCCGGATCATCCCGAACAGCGAGCTGGCCTGCGGCCGCCGTCGACGACGAAGTCGGCGTTGAAGATCTTGTGCCGGCAGTGCTCGGAGTTGGCCTGCGCGAACATCATCAGCTCGACGTCGGTGGGGTTGCGGCCGCAGCGCCGGCGAAGGCGTCGACCAGGTAGTCGATCTCGTCGTCGGACAGCGCGAGCCCGAAGGCGGCGTTCGGCCTCCTCGAGCGCGGCGCGGCCGCGGCCGAGCACGTCGACGTGCGCCATCGGCTCGGCCTCGCGCTCGTCGAAGAGGGCGGCGGCAGTCGGCGCACGCGAGGCAGCACCGTCTCGGTCATCCGGTCGTGCAGCAGGTCGGCGCAGGCCGCCCACGTCGGTCCCGGTGAGCGGGCTCCGGAGGCGAGGGTGAACTCGACGACCCGCTCGACCCGGCGCACGTCGACGCCGCAGTTGTGGGCGATGTCGGTGGCCTTGGACGCCCACGGCGAGAGGGTGCCCAGGCGCGGGCGCCACGACGACCGTGGCGTTCGCCGGGCCGGGTGCCGCAGGCCCGGCGGCCGGGCCGTAGGTGAGCAGGCGGGCGACGGTGTCGGTGGTGGCCCGGTCCAGGGCGTCCGTGCTGGCCACCCAGTGCACGTGCCGGGCGGTCAGGCTGCTGACCGTCGGAGCGACCGCCTGCAGGCGCCGGAGCAGGGCGGCGGCGCGGAACGGTGACAGCGCGTTGCCGCCCCCGAAGCTGGTCAGCACGAGCGCGTGCGAGCGGGGCATGGGACCTCCGGGTCGTGGCGGACGGACGGCGGCACAAGGCTAACCCGGCCAGGGCGGGGCCGGGCGGCGCCCGGCCCTGTCGAGACGCCGTAGCCGGCCCGGCGATGCCGGGCCGTTCCCGCCACCCCGTCGCGGACCTCTAGGCTGACGCCGTGCTCGCTGCCCCGATCCACTCCGGCAAGGTCCGCCGCCTCTACGCCTGGCCGGGCGACCGCATCCTGATGGTGGCCACCGACGCCATCTCCGCGTTCGACCACGTGCTGCCGACCCCGATCCCCGACAAGGGCGCGATCCTCACCCAGCTCTCGCTGTGGTGGTTCGACCAGCTCGCCGACCTGATCCCGCAACCACGTCGTCTCCACCGACGTCCCCGCCGAAGTGGCCGGCCGCGCCCTGGTGGTGGAGAAGCTCGACATGGTGCCGGTCGAGTGCGTCGCCCGCGGCTACCTCACCGGTTCGGGCTGGGTCGAGTACCAGCCGTCGCGCACGGTGTGCGGGGTCGCCGCTGCCGGACGGGCTGGTGCGACGGCGACCGGCTGCCCGAGCCCATCTTCACCCCGGCCCATCAAGGCGCCGATGGGGGAGCACGACGAGAACGTCGACTTCGCCACCGTCGTCGACCGCCACGGCGCGGAGCTCGCCGCCGGCTCTGCGGACGCTCACCCTGGCGATCTACGCCCGCGCGCGCCGCGCTCGCCGCCGAGCGCGGGATCATCCTGGCCGACACCAAGTTCGAGTTCGGGCTGCGCCCGGACGGCAGCCTCGTGCTGGCCGACGAGGTGCTGACCCCCGACTCCTCGCGGTTCTGGGACGCCGACGCGTGGCAGCCCGGGCGCAGCCATGCCCAGCTTCGACAAGCAGTACGTGCGCGACTGGCTGGCCCGCGACTCCGGATGGGACCGGGCGTCGCCGCCGCCCCCGCGCTGCCCGACGACGTCGTCGCGGCCACCCGCGAGCGCTACCTGGAGGCCTTCCGCCGGCTCACCGGAGCGCGAGTTCGGCTGAGCCGCGGCCTCGGCGTCAGGCCTTCGCCCGCGCCACCAGCGCCGCCAGGGGGCTGTGCTCCCCAAGGTTCGCCAGCAGCGCGGCCCCATGGAGGGCGTTGCCGAGCGGATCGGAGAGCTCGAGGCTGGGCCACTGCAGGCGGAGGTAGTGGGTGAACCGGACCCGGATCCGGTGCGAGCGCAGCACCTGCCCGAGCGCGCACACCCGGGGCACCTCGGTGCCCTTCAACCCCACCCGTCGCAGGCCGGCCAGCACGGACTCGCCCAGCTCGGCGGCGGCGGCGTCCAGGATCCCGGCCGCCGCCGGGTCGTCGGTCCCGACCTCGTCGACGACCTTGGCGAAGGCGGCGATCCGGCTCACCCGGCGATCGTCGGCCTGGAGTTCCACGTAGGCGGCGGACAGGTCCGGCAAGACCTCCCGCAGCCGATCGGTCAGCGGGGTGATCGGGCCGCGGCCGTCGAAACCGCGCATCGCCGCCTCCATCCCGGCCCGGCCGATCCAGAAGCCGCTGCCGGCATCGCCGATCAGGTAGCCCCAGCCGTCCACCCGGGCGACGGAGGTAGCTCCGACCGCGCAGCGTCACCACACCCGTGCCGGCGGCGATCACGGCGCCGGTGGTGTCGCCGAGCGCGCCCAGGTAGCTGGTGGTCGAGTCGTGCGCCACCGCCACTTCGCGGACCCCGTAACGTTCGATGAGGCCGAGAAGTTCGGGTCGCCTCAGGCGTCACCAGGCCGGACGTGCCCACGCCGACGACCACGGGCGCGAGCCGGTGGCCGGTGACGAACGCGCCGATGGCGTCGGCCAGTTGCGGCATCAGCGCCCGATCGGTCAGGACGCCGGCGGTGGCGCCCTCCAGCCGTTCCTGTCCGTGCTCCCACCGCAGCCGGATCCCGGTCTGGCCCGCGTCCAGGGCCAACAGTCCACTCACGCGTCGCAGCCTAGTGCCGCCACGGGGCTGCCGCCGCGGTGCCCGGGGTCCGTGCCGGCCGACCCGGCACGCGGCCGGCCTCGTCGGCCACGCGATTACCCCGGCGACTCCTCCGGGGTGGCCAGCCGGGCCGGGCACCAGCCGCGCAGCGCGTTCAGGAACGCGATCCCCACGGCCCGGTCGAGGTCGGCCAGCACGAAGTCGCCGCTCCCGTAACCGCCCGGACGCGAGCAGTTCGGCCCGGAGCACGCCCGGCAGCAGCCCGGCCTCCTCCGGCGGGGTGACCCACTCCCCGTCGAGGCAGAGCGCGATGTTGCCGAGGGTCCCCTCGGTGAGCTCGCCGCGGGAGTTGTGGCAGATCACGTCGTCGGCGTCCCCGCCCGCCGCCCGCAGCCGGTCGTAGTGGGTCCGGTGGGTGGTCTTGTGCCGGATCAGCGGGCCGAGCAGGTCACCGGCGTCCAGCGGAGCCGGGGCGAGCCGCAGCAGCATCGGCGTCCCCGGATCGGGGGCGGCGGCGAGGGCCAGCTCGGGCGCACCCCCACCGGCGACCAGCCGGACCCGGAAGCGGCCGGACGGGTGGTCGGTGCAGGCCTGGTCGAGCAGCCGGTCGACCGCGCCCGGATCGAGCGGGAGCCGGTGCGCGGCACAGGTCGCGGCCAGTCGTTGCAGGTGGGCGCGGCGCCGGGCGATCGCACCGTCGGCGAGCAGCATGGTCTCCAGGCCTCGCAGCGGGACCACGCCGAGGAAGGCGGCCTTGGCGTGCCATTCGGCGACCTCGGCGGCCGGGTCGGAGTCGGCGACGATGCCACTGCCGACCCCGCACAGCAGCGCGTCGCCGTCCCGTTCGACGGTGCGGATCGGCACGTTGAAGGTGGCCTCGCCGCCGGGCCGCACCAGCCCCAGCGCCCCGCAGTACCAACCCCTGGGGGAACCCTCCAGTTCGGTGATCACGCGCATCGCCGCCAGCTTCGGCGCCCCGGTGACCGACGCGCACGGGAAGAGCGCGGCGAGCACGTCGGCCAGCGGCGTGCCGGGCGGCAGCCGGCCACTCACCGTCGAGGTCTGCTGCCACAGGGTGGGCAGGCGGTGCACCTCGAAGAGCCGGTCCACCCGGACCGTGCCGGTGCGGCACACCCGGCCCAGGTCGTTGCGCAGCAGGTCGACGATCATCAGGTTCTCGGCCCGCTCCTTCGGAGTCCCGAGCGCCTCCGGGCCGGAAGCGAGGGACGCGGTTCCCTTCATCGGCTGAGTGACCACGTGCTCGCCATGGCGGTGGAAGAAGAGCTCGGGGGACACGCTGGCCACACCGGCGGTGGCGGAGAACACCGCGTAGCCGCCCGGCTGGGCCGTGGTGAGCGCGGCGAAGCAGCCGAACAGGTCGACCTGGGGTGCATACGCCCGGAACCGGGTGGTGAGGTTCACCTGGTAGCAGTCGCCGGCAGCGATGTGGCCGAGCACCCTCCTCACCGCCGCCTCCCCGGTGCGACCGCCGGCCAGGTACGGGTCGGGACGCCAGTCCAGGCCGGGCAGGCCGGTCGTGGCTTCGGGCCACGGGTCGGGGGGGTCGGGGTACACCTCGAAGGATGCGACCGGGCCGGTGGCGGGAAGTGCCCGTTGGGCCGGGTCCCAGGCCCCGGCGGCCGGGTAGCGCAGGCCGCCGAGCACCCAATTACCGGCCAGGGACGCGGCCTCCGCTGCGGTCACCACGGCCGCCACCTCGGCGGGGGTGTGGGCCTGGAGCACGCGCACCGGCGGGCGCAGGAACCGGCCCCGGAGCCGCCGCTCGCGGTGTGGCGGGTCGGCGGGGATGTCGAAGGCGGCCCAGGTCATGCTCAACGCCGGACCCGTCGGTCGAAGGGGACCGTCCCCAACCGGTCGATGGGGACTGTCCCCAACAGCCACCGGCCACGGTCGAAGGGGACTGGCCCCAACAGCCACCGGCCACGGTCGAAGGGGACTGTCCCCAACGGCCACCGGCGGGGTCCGGCCGCAGCGGCCAGCGGTGCCCGCGCCGGGGGCGCCGGCCAGCGGGGCGCCGGACCGGTCACCTCCCGGCCTGCGCGGGTCGCGACGAGCCGGACACACCCGGTGCGCCCGATCCCGCGACGGAGGGCGAGCTGTTCTGGGGCCACGGCGATCAGGGTACGGGGGTCCGGGCCCCGCCGGTCAGGGGCGGGCCCGGGCAACCCTGAGCCGTCCCGGCTTTCTCGCCGGAAGCTGGGCAGGCAGGCCCCGGCGCTCCTAGGGTGATCCCATGGAACCGACCAGCAACACTCCCGCAGAAGAGCGCGAACCTGTGGAGGACTGGACCTCCGCCGAAGCAGCCAACGAGGTCCCGGTCGAGGCCGTC
The DNA here is from genome assembly GCA_963704225.1 of uncultured Actinomycetota bacterium. Taxonomy (GTDB): domain Bacteria; phylum Actinomycetota; class Actinomycetes; order Propionibacteriales; family Propionibacteriaceae; genus Propionicimonas. The sequence goes on along the minus strand of CAVPHL010000021.1, from coordinate 17,953 downwards.
ACCGAGGCCGTCGAGGACGCCCCCGCCCTCGAGCACGCGGCGGAGGGCGAGCCCGCTCCCGTGTTCGAGTACGTGCCGGAGGTCGAGCCGGCCCCGACGCGGCTGGAACTCGAGGACGCCGCACCGGCCGCCCCTGCTGCGCCCGACCTGGCCGCGGTCGACACCGCGGGGCCGCCGCCGGGTGCCGCGACCAACCTGGACCTGCCGAGCCTGGAGCTGCCCCACCAGCCCCCGCCCGCCCCGCCCGCACCAGCGGCCCAGCCTGGACCCGGCCAGCCTCCGTTCGCGCAGCCCCCGTACGCCGCGCAGCCGCCGGCCCAGGCCGGGTACGCCGAGCCTTCGTTCGGTGGCCAGGCCTCCTACGGCGCCCCGGCGGCGTACGGCCAGCAGCCGGGTTACGGCCACCAGTCCGGCTTCGGGCAGCAGCCGGGCTATGGGCAGCAGCCTGGCTACGGGCAGCAGCCGGGCTATGGGCAGCAGCCGGGCTACGGGCAGCAGTCCGGCTACGGGCAGATGGTGCCCGCGTCCGGGCTCAGTCGCACCGAGGAGGACACCTGGTCCACGGCGGCCCACTGGTCGGCGATCGTGGCCAGCTTCCTCGGGCTGGGCTTCCTCGGCCCGCTCCTGGTGATGCTCATCCAGGGCCCGAAGAGTGCCCGGGTGCGCGCCAACGCGGTGGAGTCGCTGAACTTCGAGATCACCTTCGTGCTGTCGATGATCGCGAGCGTGCTGCTGATGCTGGTGGTGGTCGGTTTCCTCACCATCGTCCTGCTGCCGCTGGTGTGGCTGGTCCTGCGGATCATCGCTTCCGTCCAGACCTCTTCCGGTCAGGACTACCGGTACCCGGTGAACCTCCGCCTGGTGAAGTGAACCCGGTGGGGCGCCGTCGGCGCCCGCCGGTACACTCACCGGTGTGCTGAGCCCCGGTGACGACTGGACCGACGACCCGGGACCGCGTGACGCCTGTGGCGTCTTCGGGGTCTGGGCACCCGGCGAGGAGGTCGCCAAGCTCACCTACTTCGGGCTGTACGCGCTGCAGCACCGTGGCCAGGAGTCGGCCGGCATCGCGGTCAGCAACGGCGAACGAGATCATGGTCTTCAAGGACATGGGCCTGGTCTCCCAGGTGTTCGACGAGGCGCACGCTGGAGTCGCTGCCGGGGCACATCGCGGTCGGTCACTGCCGCTACTCGACCACCGGTGCCAGCACCTGGGAGAACGCCCAGCCGACGTTCCGCCGCACCGGCGACTCCGGCCTGGCGCTCGGCCACAACGGCAACCTCACCAACACCGACGAGCTGCGAGGCGTGGCTCGAGCGCGAGGCCGCTCGCCCCCGCCGAGGTCGCCCCACAAGGACCGGATGGACTCCACCCCGACACCGCGCTGGTCACCGCGCTGCTGGCCCTGCACGCGGAGCGAGGCCCTCGAGGAGGCCGCGCTGCAGGTGCTGCCGCGCCTGCAGGGCGCGTTCTGCCTCGTCTTCATGGACGAGCACACGCTGTACGCCGCACGCGACCCCCAGGGCATCCGCCCGCTGGTGCTCGGCCGGCTGGCGAACGGGCTGGGTGGTCGCCAGCGAGACCGCCGCCCTGGACATCGTCGGTGCCTCGTTGATCCGCGAGGTGGAGCCGGGCGAGCTGATCTGGATCGACGAGTCCGGGCTGCAACAGCGCCCGTTCGCGGCCGCCGAGCCCCAGCGGCTGCCTGTTCGAGTACGTCTACCTGGCCCGTCCCGACACCCCGATCGGCGGGCGCCGGGTGCACGCGGTCCGGGTGGAGATCGGTCGCACGCTGGCCATGGAGGCCCCGGCGGACGCCGACCTGGTCGATCCCCGTCCCCGAGTCCGGTACCCCCGCGGCGATCGGCTACGCCGAGGAGTCCGGGATCCCGTTCGGGCTCGGGCTGGTCAAGAACGCCTACGTCGGGCGCACCTTCATCCAGCCGTCCCAGACGATCCGGCAGCTCGGCATCCGGCTCAAGCTGAACCCGCTCCGGGACGTGATCGAGGGCAGTCGCCTGGTCGTCGTCGACGACTCGATCGTCCGCGGCAACACCCAGCGCGCGCTGGTGCAGATGCTTCGCGAGGCCGGCGCCGCCGAGGTCCACGTGCGGATCTCGTCGCCGCCCGTGCAGTGGCCGTGCTTCTACGGCATCGACTTCGCCACCCGGGCCGAGCTGATCGCGCCGGGGCTGAGCATCGAGGAGATCTGCCGCTCCACTCGGGGCCGACTCCCTCGGCTACATCAGCATCGAGGGTCTGATCGCCTCCACCGGGGTGTCGGGACGCAAGCTGTGCCGGGCGTGTTTCGACGGCCACTACCCGGTGCCGATCCGCCGGGCCGGGCCCTCCAGCATGGGATTGGAGCAGAAGGTTGACAGCTGAGAGCGCCTACGCCGCCGCCGGGGTCGACATCGTCGCCGGCGAGCGTGCCGTCGAACTGATGAAGGCCTCGGTCGCGCGCGACCCATCGGCCCGAAGTGCTCGGCGGGCTCGGTGGCTTTGCGGGCTTCTTCGACGCCTCCGCGCTCACGCAGTACCGGCGACCGGTGCTGGCCACCTCGACCGATGGCGTCGGCACCAAGATGGCGATCGCCCAGGCGCTGGGGGTGTACGACACGATCGGCTAGGACCTGGTCGGCATGGTCGTCGACGACCTCGTGGTCGTGCGGCGCCGAGCCGCTGTTCATCACCGACTACATCGCCTGCGGCAAGGTGCGTCCCGGAGCGGATCGCCGACATCGTCGGCGGCATCGCCGCGGCTGCGACGGCGGCCGGTGCGCCCTGCGTGGGCGGCGAGACCGCCGAGCACCCCGGGCTGCTGGATCCCGACGAGTTCGACGTCGCCGGCGCCGCCACCGGCGTGGTCGAGGCCGACCAGCTCCTCGGCGCCGACCGGGTGCGTGCCGGCGACGTGGTGCTCGCCGCTGGCATCCTCGGGCCTGCACTCCAACGGGTACTCGCTGGTGCGGCACGTCACTCGCCGCGGCCGGCTGGGGGCTGGACCGCGAGGTCCCCGAGCTCGGCACGCACCCTCGGCGAGGCGCTGCTCGACCCCGACCCGGGTGTACGCGAAGGACCTGCTGGCGATCATCGCCGCCACCCGGGTGCACTCGATCAGCCACATCACCGGCGGCGGCCTGGCGAACAACCTGGTCCGGGTACTGCCCGACGGCATGCGGGCCGACCTCGACCGGGCGACGTGGACGCCGCCGGCGGTGTTCGGCCTGGTCCAGGCGCTCGGCGGGATCTCCCTCGCCGACGTCGAGGCGACCCTGAACCAGGGCGTCGGCATGGCGCTGGTCCTGCCGGAGGGCTCGGTCGCGGCCGCCCAGCAGGTCGCCGCCGAGGCCGGGATCGCCTCCTGGGTGGTCGGCAGCGTGACGGCCGACGACGGTTCTCCGGCGCGCGTCGAGTTGCACGGCGACCACCCTCGCTGAGAGCCTTGCCCCGGCTGCCGCGGCCCGCGGACGTCGTCTTTGCGGCGCTGCGCGGAACGGGTACCCTTGCCTCACGACGAAACTATTGAATCTTTAGCGGCTCGACCGCTGCGAAGGGGGCTGACCTCATGGGGCGCGGCCGTGCGAAGGCGAAGCAGACCAAGGTCGCTCGCGACTTGAAGTACCGTTCCTACTCCACGGACTTCACGTCCCTGGAACGGGAGCTGCGGGGAGACCCGTACGAGCCCCAGATCGTGGCCGAGGAAGTGGTCGAGGACGTGGTCGAGGTTGACGACCAGTACTCCGACCTCGCCGGGCGGTACTCCGACGACGACGGGGACGACGAGCCCCAGGCCTTCCGCCGGATCAGCTGACCGGCGCCCGCCGAGGACCCCGACCGGTCCTCAGTCGAACGCCTTCACCCCGATCACCCCGCCCACGATCAGGGCGAGGAAGAAGACGCGCAGCGCCGAGACCGGCTCGGTCCCCGAGATCATCCCGTGGGCGACGGTGAGCGTGGCTCCCACCCCGACCCAGACCGCGTAGGCCGTGCCCACCGGAAGTTCGCGCATCGCCCAGGCCAGTCCGCCCATGCTCAGGACGAGGGCGACCAGGAAGACCGCGGAGGGGACCGGGCGACTCAGACCCTCGCTGCGGCCCAGGGCGATGGCCCAGACCGACTCCAGGACACCGGAGACCAACAACACCAACCAGGACATGGCGAACCTCCATGGCCGTCTTGTCGCTGGCCGGGTACGGCTCCCTCGTCCGGGCTCCCGCCTGGGTGCTGGCACGATTCTCCCACGGGTGCGGCGGCGGGCGAGGTCAGTACCGGCGGGCCGCGGCGACCGCCTGCCCGCCGTAGCCGCCGCCGAACAGGACGGCGTGCACCAGCAGGGGGTGGAGCTGGTGCAGAGCGACCAGGTCGCGCCATCTGGTCGGCAGCCGGTCGCTGGCGGACTCGTACCCGGCGAACACCTCGGTCAGGAACGGCAGCCCGAACAGGGCCAGCATGGCCAGGTCGGTCACCCGGTGGCCGCCGTGCGCGGCCGGGTCGATCAGGGTGACGGACCCACCGGTGAAGATCACGTTCCCGGCCCACAGGTCCCCGTGGATCCGGGCCGGGGGAGCGGGGTCGTCGAACTCCGCCGCCGCCAGCCGCTCCGCGAGCGCCTCGATGGCCACCAGCCCGGCTGCGGACACCGATCCGGCGCGGGCCGCCGCGCGGGCGTAGGGCAGCACCCGGGCCTCGGCGTAGAACTCGCCCCAACGGGGGAACTCGCGCAGGGCCAGCGGGGCGTCACCGATGAACCCGTCCCCGGTCCACCCCTCGGGCGGGCTGCCGAACGCGGTCGCGCCCGCGTCGTGGGTGGCCGCCAGCTGGGCGCCGAACCGGGCTGCGGCCGCAGCAGTCGGCCGGGACGGTTCCACCCGTTCCACGGTCAGGGAGCCGGCGGCCACCCTGAGGACGCGCGCGACCGGCACGCCGTCCCGGACGGCCAGCCAGCGCAGCCCGGCGGCTTCGACCTCGAAGAAGCCGGGCGGGGCGCCGGCCCGTCGCTTGCAGAACTCGGCCATGGGGTGACGCTAGCAAGCCGGCGCCGGGCGCCCGGTGTCGCGATCGTCCTTGCCCCGCGCCTCGGCGGTCCCGGCCGATCAGGCCTCGCCCACGACCTCGACCAGTTCCAGCCACTGGCCTTCCAGGTCGTCCTGGCGGGCCAGCGCCTCCTCGAGCTCGGATCCGAGGGCCACCAGCTTCTGGTAGTCGGCCGCGTGGCTGGCCATCTGCGCGTGCAGGTCCGCGATTCGGGAGCCGGCCCTGGTCAGCTGGGACTCCACCCTGGCGAGGTCCTTGCGGGCCTGACGCAGCCGGGCGGTGTCCCCGGCGGACGGCCGGGGGGTCGGGTCGGCGCGCCGGGAAGCCGCCGGGCGACCCGGCGTCGCGCCGGCCGTGACGGCCGACTGCCGCCGGGCGAGGTATTCCTCCACGCCACCGGGCAGCAGGATGCACCGGCCGTCGCCGAGCAGCGCGTACTGCACGTCGCAGGTCCGCTCCAGGAACCACCGGTCGTGGGACACCACGATGAGCGTGCCGGGCCAGCCGTCCAGGTGGTCCTCGACCACGGTCAGGGTGTCGATGTCCAGATCGTTGGTCGGCTCGTCGAGCAACAGCACGTTCGGTTCCGACAGCAGCAGCCGCAGGAACTGCAGCCGCCGCCTTTCGCCGCCGCTCAGTTCGCCGATCCGGGTGGACAGTCGGGGCCCGGCGAAGCCGAAGTCCTCCAGCAGGCTGGACGCGGAGGACTTCCTTGCCGGTCACCAGCCGCACCTGCCGCTGCAGTCGTTGCACCGATTCCAGGACCCGCTCGGAGTCGTCCAGCTCCATCGGGTCATCGGTGAATCCCGGGACGGACCCCGCCGAGGAGACCGCGGACGCGTCCTGGGTCAGGTGCCCCAGCCGCAGGGTTCGGCCGCGCTTCACCCGGCCGTGCCCGGGAGCCAGTCCGCCGGCCAGCAGGCGCAGCAGGGTGGTCTTGCCCGAACCGTTCACGCCGACGATGCCGATCCGCTCCCCGGGACCGATCGACCAGTCCAGGTCGTCGAACAGCACCCGCCCGTCGGGCAGCGCGTAGCCGACATCGGCGAGGTCGAACACGTCCTTGCCCAACCGGGCGGTTGCGAACTCGCGCAGCCGCAGGCTGTCCCGGGGCTCGGGGACGTCGCCGATCAGCGCGTTGGCCGCGTCGATCCGGAACCTCGGCTTGGAGGTGCGCGCGGGCGGCCCGCGGCGCAGCCAGGCCAGCTCCTTGCGCAGCAGGTTCTGCCGCCGCGACTCGTTCGCTGCGGCCTGTCGGACGCGCTCCGCCCGAGCCAGCACGTAGGCGGCGTAGCCGCCGTCGTAGGCGTCCACCGCCGCGTCGTGGACCTCCCAGACCCGGTTGCAGACCGCGTCCAGGAACCACCGGTCGTGGCTGACCACCAGCATCGCGGTGCCGGCGGCCTGGAGCCGGTTGAGGTGGCCGGCCAGCCAGGCCACGACCTCGACGTCGAGATGGTTCGTGGGCTCGTCGAGTACCAGCAGGTCGTGTCCGGCCAGCAGCAGCCCGGCCAGCCCCACCCGCCGCCGCTCGCCGCCGCTGAGTTCGGCCACCGGGGTGGCGAGGTCGAGGTGTCCGAGCAGGTGGGTGACCACCGAGCGCTTGCCGGCGTCCGCCGCCCAGACGTGGTCGGGCCGGCCGTGGACGGCGACGTCGCGGACGGTCGCGCCGGGCGCGAAATCCTCGGTCTGGGTGAGGTGGCCGATCGACGCGGACCGGCTTCGGACCACCTGGCCGGAGTCGGGCGCGCGGACGCCGACCAGCAGTTGCAGCAGGGTGGACTTGCCGTCCCCGTTGCGGCCGACGACCCCGACCACGTCGCCGGTGTCCAGGCCGAGGCTCACCGCGTCCAGCAGGATGCGGGTGCCGAACGCGATCGAGATCCGTTCGGCGTTGACCAGGTTCGCCAGGGACGCGGCTCAGCGTCCGCGCATCGCCCGGGGCGCCCTTCATGGAAGGCATCGGGCCACGCGGCAGCGGCACCTTGGGCCGGACCGCGTCGAGAGCACGCAGCCGGGCCTTCACGTCGGTGACCTGGCTAGGCTCCAGCTTCTTGGGCAGCTTGCGGATGACCTCGGCCAGTTTCGCGAGCGGAACCTGGCCCTCGTGGTCGCCCATCACGATCGTGGTGACCGGGACGCCGTAGGCGACCTGCTCGTGCTTCCTGGACCTCGGAGGCGAGCAGCGCTCTTGACCCGGGAGGCGACACCCTCGCCGATCAGCACGATCCCGCCGGGCCGACCGTGCGGTGCACGACGTCCAGCTGGCGGGTGGCGGAGATCACCGGGGTGGAGAACCACTTCTTGGCGTCCAGCATCCCCAGCGCGACCTCGGCCGACCCGGCCTGGCCGGCGTAGCGGAGGTAGGTGGCCTTCTTGGCCCGGTTCAGCAGCACCCAGAGCGCCGCGGTGAGGCCGCCGGAGAGCCCCAGCAGCAGCCAGCATCCACCACGGGGGCAGGAACACCCCGAGCAGCACGGCCACCACGAGCACCCCGAAGAAGGCAGCGACCAGCAGCAGGTTCAGCTGCTTGTCGACCTCGGCGGTGACCTTGTAGGCTGCGCCAGATCTGCCGTACCACGGCCAGTCGCGGGGGTCGGTCGACGTCTTCCTCGCCAGCTTGGCCGCCTTGACCGCGCCTTGCTGCTTGGCGGCTGGTTGCCTTGGCCTTCTCGCTCGCCATCTCTGCGCTCGCGTGCTGCGTCGTCGCTCGCCGTTCGCTGAGGCGAGCCATCGCTTCGCCGCGGTACAGACCGGCCGGCGCGGTAGGAGGAACGTACCAAGGGTCCGCTCAGCACCCCGACGAAGCCGATCTCGGTGGCCTCGGCCGCGAGCTCGTCGAACTCCTCCGGCGTTGACCCAGCGGTCGACCGGGTGGTGCCGGACCGACGGCCGCAGGTACTGGGTGATGGTGATGAGCTCGGTGCCGGCGTCGTGCAGGTCGCGCAACGCCTGGGAGACCTCGTCGCGGGTCTCGCCCATGCCGAGGATCAGGTTCGACTTGGTGACCAGTCCCGCGTCGCGCGGGCCCAGGTGATGCACCTGCAGCGAGCGTGTCGTAACGGAACGCCGGGCGGATCCGCCTGAAGATCCGCGGCACCGTCTCGACGTTGTGCGCGAACACCTCGGGGCGGGTGTCGAAGATCTGGCTGCAGGAGTTCGCGGCGGCCGGAGAAGTCCGGGGCGAGCATCTCCACCCCGACACCGGGGTTGAGGTCGTGGATCTGCCGGATCGTCTCGGCGTACAGCCAGGCGCCCTCGTCGGCCAGGTCGTCGCGGCAGACGCCGGTGACGGTGGCGTAGCGCAGGCCCATCGTCCGGACCGACTCAGCGACCCGGAGAGGCTCCGCCGGTGTCGTAACCGGCAGGCTTGCGCGGTTCGATCTGGCAGAAGTCGCAGCGGCGGGTGCAGGAGTCGCCGCCGATCAGGAAGGTCGCCTCGCGGTCCTCCCAGCACTCGAAGATGTTGGGGCAGCCCGCCTCCTGGCAGACCGTGTGCAGGCCCTCGTCCTTCACCAGCTGCTGCAGTTCGCGGTAGTCCGGGCCCATCGGTGGCGGTGGTCCTGATCCACGCCGGCTTCCGCTCGATCGGGGTCTGCGCGTTGCGCACCTCCAGGCGGAGCGGACGTCGCGGCTGGGTATCGGTCACCGGTCAATGGTATCCGGGGGACGGCGATGCCCCTAGCCGGGTCGGGCTGGGCGGGAGTCAGCCGGTGAGGCCGTAGCTGATCACCGGAGTCGCCGGCGGCGCGGGAGGCCGGGGGAGGGCGTCCACGGGCTCGGCCGACGGGTGCAGGTCGGTGCCGGGGCGAACGGTTCGAAGGCCAGCATCTCGGTGAGGTGTGGTTCCAGCGCCCGCCCCACCTCGACCAGGGACGGCGGCGGACCGTCGAGTTCGGCGGCCAGTGAGGTGACCCCGGCGTCGGTGATGCCGCAGGGCACGATCCGGCCGAAGTCGGCGAGGTCGCTGGTCACGTTCAGGGCGAACCCGTGCATGGTGGTCTGGCGGGACACCCGGATGCCGATGGCCGCGATCTTCCGTTCCGGCCGGACCCCGTCCGCGACCAGCCACACGCCGGTGCGGCCGGGTACCCGTCCGGCGGCGACCCCGTAGCCGGCCAGAAGCCGGATCAGGGCCTCCTCGACCCGGCGAACGTAGTCGACGACGCCCACCCCGCGGGGCAGGAACACGATCGGGTAGCCGACCAATTGCCCGGGGCCGTGCATAGGTGATCTTGCCGCCGCGGTCGACGTCCACCACCGGCGTGCCGTCGGAGGGGCGTTCGTGCGGCTCGGTGCGGCGCCCGGCGGTATAGACCGGCGGGTGCTCCACGTACAGCACCTGCGGGCCGAGCACGCCGGCGGCCACGCTCGCGTGCAACTCGCGCTGCAGCGCCCACGCCTGGTGGTAGTCGGTCTGCCTTCCCTCCGCGAGTCCGAGGTAGTCGAACCTCACCGCCCGGGGATCGGCGACCTGTTCCCTGGACGTCACAGCTCGAACACGCCCTCCTCCAGACGGGCCTTCACGGCGCCGAGGAAGCGGGCGGCGTCCGCCCCGTCGACCAGCCGGTGGTCGTAGGTGAGCGACAGGTACATCATGTCGCGCACCGCGACGATCGCGCCCAGGCCCGGGTCGGTGACCACCATCGGTCGCTTCACCAGCGCGCCGGTGCCCAGGATGGCCACCTGCGGCTGGTTGATCACCGGGGTGTCGAACAGCGTGCCGGCGGAGCCGTAGTTGGTGATGGTGAACGTGCCCCCGGAGAGCTCGTCGGGGGTGACCCGGCCGGCCCGGCTGCGGGCGGCCAGGTCGCCGATCTTCTTGGCCAGGCCGCTCACCGAGAGGTCACCGGCGTCCTTGATCACCGGCACCATCAGGCCCTTGTCGGTGTCGACCGCGACGCCGACGTGCTCGGCGTCGGCGTAGGTGATCGTGCCGGCTTCGGTGTCGATGGTCGCGTTCACCTTCGGGTACGCCTTCAGCGCCTCGATCGCCGCCTTCGTGATGAACGGCAGGTAGCTCAGGCTGACTCCCTCGCGGGCCTTGAAGGCGTCCTTCTCCTTCGCGCGCAGCTTGGACACCGTGGTGAGGTCCACCTCGACGGTGGCCGTGAGCTGGGCGGAGACCTGCAGCGACTCGACCATGCGCCTGGCGATGGTGGCCCGGATCCGGGTCATCTTCTCGGTGGTGCCACGCTTGCCGGCCTCCGAGCCCCCGGTCGCGGGAACGGGGGCAGGGGCGGTGGCTGCGGCCGCCGGGGCGGCTGCGGCGGGGGCGGCGGCTGCGGCGGCCGCGGCAGCGGCGGCAGCAGCGGCAGCGGCCTCGGCTGCCTGCTTCGCCTCGGCTGCCTGCTTCGCGGCTTCAGCGGCGGCCAGGACGTCCTGCTTGCGGATCCGGCCGCCGACGCCGGTGCCGGTCACTGCGGCGAGGTCGATTCCGGCCGTCTCGGCCATCTTGCGGACCAGCGGGGTCACGTACCCGGTATCGGGCGCCTCCTCCGCCGCCCGGCGGGCCGGTGCCGGGGCGGCGGGCGGCGTCTGCGCCGGGACCGGGGTGGCCGGGGCGGCGCTCGGCGCCGGGGCTGGAGTCGCGGTGGGAGCCTGGGCAGGAGCAGGAGCAGGAGCAGGAGCAGGAGCAGGAGCAGGAGCGGCAGGAGCAGGAGCAGGAGCAGGAGCAGGGGGAGCAGGAGCAGCAGGAGCAGGAGCAGGAGCAGGAGCGGGCGGAGCGGCCGGGGCCGGGGCCGGGGCAGCCGAGGCGGCCGGGGCCGGCGCAGCCGAGGCGGCTCCGATCACGGCGAGCACCGCTCCGACGGCGGCGACGCCGTCCTCGGGGACACGGATCTCCAGCAGGGTACCGGCGGCCGGGGAGGGGATCTCGGTGTCGACCTTGTCGGTGGACACCTCCACCAGCGGCTCGTCGGCCGCGACAGTGTCGCCGACCTGCTTGAGCCAACGGGAGACGGTGCCCTCGGTGACGGACTCCCCGAGCTGGGGGAGGAGCACCTCGGTGCCGCTACCGGCCGGCGCGGCCGGCGCAGCGGCAGCTGCCGGTGCGGGTGCGGGTGCCGGTGCGGGTGCGGGTGCGGCCGGTCCGGCGGGGGCGCTCTCGACCGGGGCGGCGGGCGCGGCGGCGACCGGCTCCGGCTCCGGCTCCGCCGGCTGCTCGGCAGCAGCGTCACCGGGCTCGCCGATGATCGCCAGGACGGCACCGACCGGGGCCACCCCGTCCTCGGGGACCAGAATTTCCAGGACCACCCCGGCTGTGGGCGAGGGGATCTCGGTGTCGACCTTGTCGGTGGACACCTCCACCAGCGGCTCGTCCGCCTCGACCCGGTCACCCACCTGCTTCAACCAGCGGGAGATCGTACCCTCGGTGACGCTCTCCCCGAGTGCCGGCAACGGGACGGGAGTAGACATGTCGGGTTCTCCTTCGCTTCAGGTCGGTGCAGGCTCAGACTAGCCCGGAATCGAGCGGCCATAATGGGCGACGTGGGCTGGTTCTCGAGAATGCGGCACCGGGCGGCGAGCGCGTCCGGCCAGGACGCCGCCATGGAGGCCGCCACGCTCGCGCATCTGGAGGGCTTCCTCGGGACGCGGCGTGGCGTGGAAGCGTTCATCGAGCAACCCACCACGATGACGCGGGCCACCCTGCTACTGATCGCCCACGACGGGGAGTGGACGCGGCGCAGCGTGGCCAGTGTCGAATGGGCCCGACGGTTCGCCGGCCAGCACCGGCTGCCGGCCTACGACGCCGGCGTGGTCGGCTACCCGAAACGGATGCGCGACTACAACGCCCGGCGGCGTTCGGCCGGCTGACCGCCCTGCTGCGGCCGGTCGGTAGCGGCCAGGAAGGCCTCCACCAGCGCGGCACCGAGCGCTGCCCCGGGGGCCGGAGAGGTGCCGGGGAACACCGACGCCGCCACGCCGCCACAGGCGTACAGCCCGGGCAGGGGCGTCCCGTCCGTCCGCAGCACCCGGGCATGGTCGTCGACCACCAGGCCGCCCTTGGTGCCGGTGTCACCCGGGTACACCTTGACCGCCCAGAACGGCGGCTTGTCGACCTTGCCGAGGCTCGGGCTGCGCCGCTTGCCCTGTGCTCCGGCCGCCTCCGCCGCCCGGCCGGCCTCGCCGCGGGAGAAGTCGAGGTCGCGGCCCTTGCCGGCGAACCCGTTGTACCGCACCACCGTGCCGAGCAGCCCGGCCCGGTCGACGCCGAGGGCCTGGGCGAGGTCGTTGAGCGTGCCCGCCCGCACCACCTCCCCTGCCTCGAGCGCCCTCCGGGGGGTGCTGCCCGCCGGCCACGGTCCGAGCGGAACGGCCTGGCGGTGGCGGTTGTCGATCACGAGGTAGGAGGGCACCGCGCGGACGCCCCGGCTGCGCTCGTAGAGGGCCCGGCCGGCCGCGTTCGGCGGCAGGGACTCGTCGAAGAACCGGTCGCCCGCCGAGTCCACGATCAGGCCGTGCGGCCCGGTGCGTGCCTCGTCCACCGACCAGGCCCGGTCGTCGGCCAGCATCACCGGGGTCCACCAGGCATCGTCCAGGCCGGTCGTGGTCGCCCCGTGTGCCTCCGCCAGCGCCAGCAGCCCGCCGGTGTTCGCGACGGCCCCCGAGGTCGACCAGGCCGCGTCGGTCGGCAACGGCAGGTACTCCTCGCGCAGGTCCTGGCTGTGCTCGAAGCCGCCCGCGGCCAGCAGGACCCGGCCCGCCAGTACGGTGGTGTCGCCGTCGTCGCGGCGCACGACCACCCCGCTGACCGCACCGTCGGTGACGATCAGGTCGACCACCGGCGCGTTCAGCCACACGTCCACGCCGTTGGCGGTGGCCCGGTGCAGCAGGTGTCCGGCCAGCGCCTCACCGGCGGTGTGGCTCCGTCGCCGCCCCGGAAGCAACCGGCCCAGCCCGAAAGGGCCCTCGTCGCCCTCGGCGGCGGCGCGCAGCCGGTCGGCCCACTCGCCGAGCACCCGGCGGTCGAGCGGTTGGGGTGCTCAGCACCCGGCCCTGGGTCCTGCCGCCGGGCAGGTCCGGCCGGTGGTCGCCGGCGCCCTTCACCACGGCCAGCGGCACGTCGGAGGAGCGACAGCCAGCGGGCCAGCTTGGGGGCCGTGCGGGTGAAGGCGTCCCGGCGAGCGGCGGACGATGCCGGGCCCGTCGGGCCGAGCAGCGCGTCGAGGTAGGCGGCCGCGTCCGCGACGGAGTCCGGCCCCAGCTTGGTGGCCAGGTGGGTGGCGGGCAGCCACAGGCGGCCGTCCGCGCCCGCGGTCGAACCGCCGGCAACCCGGGTCGGCGTCGACCACCAGCACCCGGTCGCCGAGGCGCCGTGCCGCCACCGCAGCGAGCAGTCCTGCCGCGCCGGCACCCACGACCACCAGGTCGACGTCTGCGGACATGGTCAGTTCGCCAGCGCGTGAGCCAGCGCGATCAGGGTGCGCACCGCTGCGCCGGTGCCCCCGGTGGGGGTGTAGTCGTACGGGCTGCCGGAGTTGAAGGCGGGGCCGGCGATGTCGAGGTGGGCCCACGGGATCTCGGCGGGCACGAACTCGGACAGGAATGCGGCTGCGGTCAGGGCGCCACCGAACTTGTCCCCGGTGGACTTGATGTCGGCGACCTTCGAGTCCAGCTTGGGTCGGGCGTCCTCGGCGATCGGGAGCTGCCAGAACAATCTCGCCGGCGGCCTCCGCCGCGTCCAGCACCAGGTCGGCGGTGTCGTCGTCGCGGGCCATCAGTCCGGCCACCCGCTCGCCCAGCGCCACCATGCAGGCGCCGGTCAGCGTGGCCACGTCGAGGATCAGGTCCGGGCGTTCCTCGCGACCCCTTCACCAGCGCGTCGGCCATCACCAGCCGCCCCTCGGCGTCGGAATTGCCGTTCTCCACGGTCTTGCCGCCATACATGGTGAGTCACGTCGGAGGGCCGGTAGGCACCACCGAGGGCATGTTCTCCGCCATCGCCGCCCAGGCTGTGACCCGGATCCGCAGGCCGAGTTCGGCGATCGCGGTCGTGGCGGCGAGCACCGCCGCGGCACCGGCCATGTCGCACTTCATCGTGTACATGCCGTCGAAGGGCTTCAGGTTCGATCCGCCGGTGTCGAAGGTGATCCCCTTGCCCACCAGGACCAGGTGGAAGCGGGCGCCGCGAGGGGCGTAGGCCAGCTTCACCAGCCGCGGCTTGCGGTGCGAGCCGCCGCCGACCGCCAGGATCCCGCCGAAGCCGTCCCTTTCCAGCGCCTTCTCGTCCCACACCTCATGGCTGATCCGGCCGGCTTTCGCCAGTGGCCGGACGGCGTCCGGCGAACGATTCGGGGTAGAGCAGGTTCGGCGGGGTGTTCACCCAGGTCCGCGCCGCGATCACCGCCGCGGCCGTGGTCGAGGCCAGCTCGATGGCCTGCCGGGCCTCCGGCTTGCGGTTGGCACTGACCAGCACGAACTCGCCGATCCCGGGGTGTCCGGACCGGCCGGGCGGTAGCTGTACGCACCCAGCAGGGCACCTTCGGCCGCCCCCTTGATCACCTGCGGCTCGGCGGTCTCCAGACTGATCGTCACCTGCAGCGGAGCCGTGCCGCCCAGCCCGGCCACCAGCCGTGCCGCGGCTCCGGCCGCGCGCCGGACCTGTTCGGGGGTGACGTCGATCGGGCCGAGTCCGACCACGACCACCCGCAGGCCGCCGGGACCCGGGACCAGGACGACCCTGCCTGCCTTGGCCGAGCCGCCGAGCTGGCGGGCGATGGCGGCGAGGTCGGTGCCGAACGTCTTGACGAAGGCCTTGGCCAGCTCCTCGGGGAGCCCCACCAGGATCTCGCCCTCGGAGGCGTCGGCAAGTCCGACGACGAGCAGGCCCGGATCCTTGGCGACGCTGGGGGAGAGGGTGATGGTGGGCACGGTGGTGGTCGGCACGGGTGTTCCTCTCTGGCGGCGGGCCGGTGGTCGGCTGCGACTCCTAAGGCTAGTCCCGAGTCCTCCCCCCGTGCTCCACAATCCCGGACCGGTCCCGCGGCACGGCCACGCCGGGCGGTGCGGGGGCGGGTGCGGCACACTTCCCCCGTGACCGCATTCACCTTCGCCACCGCCGGCCGGATCGTGTCGGGGCAGGTTCCCGCGACCAGCTCGCCCTGGCAGCCGCCGGGCTGGGCTCGCGTCCGTTCGTCTGCACCGGGTCGAACCCGTCCCGGCACGCCGAACTGGTCGCGCAACTGCCGGACGCCGCCACCTTCGCGATCCACGGCGAACCCACCATGGACGTCGTCCGCGTCGCTGCCGTGGCGGCCCGCGAGCACCGGGCGGATCTGGTTGTCGGCCTCGGCGGCGGGGCGGTGCTGGACGCGGCCAAGATCGTGGCGGCGCTGGTGACCAACGGCGGCGACCCGCTGGACTACGCCGAGGTGATCGGCGCCGGCCGGCCGCTGACCATTCCGGCCCTGCCCTTCGTCGCCGTGCCGACCACGGCGGGCACCGGCTCGGAGGTGACCGCGAACGGCGTGGTCAGCTCCGACGAGCACCGGGTGAAGGTGAGCCTTCGCTCGCCGTCCATGCTGGCCAGGGTGGCGATCGTCGACCCCTGAGCTCACCGTGGGCTGTCCGCCGTCGATCACGGCGCACGCCGGCCTGGACGCGCTGGTGCAGTGCATCGAGCCCTTCGTGTCGGCGTTCGCCAACCCGCTCACCGACGGCTTCTGCCGGGAGGGGATCCGCCGGGCGGCCACCGGCCTGCGCCGTGCCTTCGCCGACGGGACCGACCTGGCCGCGCGCACCGATGTGAGCCTGTGCGCGCTGCTCTCCGGGCTCGCCCTGGCCAACGGCAGGCTTCGGCGCCGCGCACGGCATCGCCGGGCCGCTGGGCGGCCACATCGGAGCCCCGCACGGTGCGATCACGGCCTCGGTGATGGTCGCCGGTGTGCGAGTTCAACATCACCCACGGCTCGGCCGGGGCCCGGGCGCGGTACGAGGAGGTGGCCGACCTGCTCACCGGTCGCCGGGACGCGAACGCCCTCCTGGAGTGGTGGAACCAGACCACCGCCGAGTTCGGGGTGGCGGGCCTGGCCGCGCTCGGGCTGACCGAGGACGGGATCGCTCCCGTCGCCGAGGCGGCGGCACCGGGCCTCCAGCACCAAGGGCAACCCGGTGCCGGTCAGCCCGAACGACTTCGCCGGCATCCTGCGCCGCTCGCTGTAGCGCGCGCAGCGACGGCGGCTGACTAGGCTGAGCGTGACAGGAAGGGCACCCATGACCGAACCGCTCCACTCGCCGCTGCACGACCGGCAGGTCGCCCTGGGTGCGAAGTTCTCCGAATTCGGTCGGCTGGCTGATGCCGTCGCAGTACTCCGGCGTCGGTCGCAGAGCACCGGGCCGTGCGTCCGCGGTGGAGTGTTCGACGTCAGCCACCTCGCAAGATCCGCGTCGCGGCGAGGGTGCGGCCGGGTCCGTGAACCGCTGCTTCACCAACGACCTGAACCGGATCACCCGGGCCGGGCGCAGTACACGCTCTGCTACAACCCTGCCGGCGGTGCGATCGACGACATCTTCAGCTACCTGATCTCACCGGAGGAGGTCCTCCTCGTGCGACGCGGCCAACAACGACACCGTCTTCGGACTGCTGTCGGAGGCCGCGCCGGCGGGGATCACGGTCACCAACGAGCACCGTGACCACGCCGTGATCGCCGTCCGGCACCAGCTCGGACGAGGTGCTCGGCGCCCTCGAGTTGCCCACCGGGCACGACGTCCTGACGTTCGTGACCGCACGCTACGCCGGCGCCGGACCTGACCGTGTGCCGCACCGGCTACACCGGCGAGCGCCGGGTACGAGCTGATCGTGCCGGCCGCGTCCGCCGGGCTGGTCTCGGGACGCGGTGCTCGCCGCCGGTTCGGAGTACGACATCCTGCCCTGCGGCCTGGGCGCCAGGGACACGCTGCGCGCCGAGATGGGATATCCGCTGCACGGCCACGACCTCGGCCCGGAGATCTCGCCGGTGATGGCGAACCTGAACTGGGCGGTGGCTGGGACGAGCCGGAGTTCTGCGGTGCGGAGGCCCTGCGGCCCAGCGGGAGGCGAAAGCGGGTCCGCTGCTGCGCGGCCTGAAGGCGCTCGGCAAGGGCATCCCGCGCCCGCACGTGCAGGTCCAGCTTCGACGGGTCGCCGTCGGTGAGGTGACCTCCGGCACGTTCTCGCCCACGCTCGGCACCGGCATCGCGCTGGGCCTGCTCCACCGGTCGGTGACCGTCGGCGCCACCGTCGAGGTGCTGGTCCGCAACCGGGCCGAGCCGTTCGCGGTCGTCCGGCTACCGTTCGTCGAGCCTGGCGTCCGCGAGGCTGTCCTGGCGTCGTCGCCGGCCGCGCCTCCGCACCGGGCCGGGCGGCCGGCTGCGGCCCGGGGAAGCCGCCGGGCCTAGGCTGCGAGGCATGAAGACCTTCATCCTGCCGGGCACACCGCTGACCGTCCCCGCCGTGGTCACGGGCATGATGCGCATCCAGGACAAGTCCGACGCCGAGGTCCGGGCCCTGTTCGACGCCTCGATGGCCGCCGGGATCACCTTCGACCATGCCGACATCTACGGCCGCGGGCCTGCCCACGGGTGCGCAGCGGCGCTTCGCCGAGGCGCTGCGGCTCAACCCCTCGGACCGGGCCGAGGTGGTGCTCCAGTCCAAGGCCGGGATCGTGAAGGACGGGCCGTACTTCGACTTCTCTACGCGCACCTGATCGAGGCCGCCGAAGGCTCCCTGCGGGCGCTGGACACCGACTACCTGGACATCCTGCTGCTGCACCGGCCGGACGCGCTGGTGGAGCCGCAGGAGGTGGCGCGGGCGTTCGACGAGCTGCACGCGGCCGGCAAGGTGCACCACTTCGGCGTCTCCAACCACACCCCGGCACAGATCGAGCTGCTGCGCCGACATGTCCGCCAGCCCCTGGTGGCCAACCAGGTGCAGCTGTC
>CAVPHL010000020.1:0-32411 GCA_963704225.1 uncultured Actinomycetota bacterium | reverse complement strand
CGGCTGTGCACGCGGGGATGTCCGGCCTCCCGCGCCTGCCCATCCGGCTTGCTGTCCTACCTCCGCCCGGGGCGCGGCTTTGCTCCCGCCCGGTTTCGGCCCGCGTCGGAGTCTTTGCCTGTCTGGTCCCGGGCCGTCTCTGCCTGTCTGGTCCCGGGCCGTGTCGAGTCCCGGGCCGCGCCGGGTCTCGGGCCGCGCCGGGTCTCGGGCCGCGTCGAGTCAAGGGCCGCGCAGGGTTTCAGGCCGCGCCGGCCTGCGCGGTATCCGTCTCGTCGGGAGGTTGCCCCGCTGCCGGCGCGCTGCCCGGTGGACCTGCTGCCGCGTGGCGCTGGTGCCGCAGGGGCCGTCGTGCCGGGTCGACCCTCGTCGGCGGGATGACCTCGGGCAGGCCGTCGGCGGCGATCCTGATCTGCCACTGGTCGCGGATGCCGAACCTGGCCGGCTCCAGCAGACCGTGGTGGTGGTGGCAGAGCAGGGCGAGGTTCCCCAGCGACGTCGGGCCGCCGAGGTACCACGGCGTGAGGTGGTGGGCTTCGCAGACGTTGGGCCTGGTGTGGCAGCCGGGGAACGAACAACCGCCGTCGCGCAGCACCAGTGCCGCCCGGATCGCCCGGGGGATTGTCCGCGACTCACGTCCGATGTCGAGCACCTGGCCGGCGCCGCCCATCACCGCGGGCACTAGCTCGGCGTCGCAGCACAGCTGGCGCAGTTCGCCGGCAGAAAGGGGCTGGTCGTCGGCGATCAGGCCTGCGCCGGCTGCCTGTCTGCGGAGCGCGTCGTAGTCGATCCGCACCATCAGCCGGGGCCGCTCGCCGCCGGTCGTGGGCGTCCGTTCGCCGTTCTCGCCCGCCCGGATGATGGCGATCAGCGCGTCCGCCCGCCGTTGTTCGGGGGTGAGGGGTCCGGCCACCGGGTCACGCCGCTCGATGGCGCTGCGCCGCAGGGACTCCACCCACGCGTCGATCTGCACGCGCCACTGCTCCGCCTCGACCCGCGGCAGGCTCCCCTTGAACCCGACCGACCCGCTGCCCTCGTTGAAGAACACCAGCGACCGCCTCCGTTGGGCGGCCTCCGCCTCCCGCTGCAGCCGCTCCTCCAGCAGGTCTTCCGCGTTCTGCGGCGCCACCGCGGCAAGCACCCGTCCCGCGGCCTTCGCCAGGTGGTCGGCGTCCAGCTGGGACGCCAGCCCGACCATCACGCCCTGCGCCCGCTCGCGCTGGCGTTCGTCGAGCTGCGGCGCCAGCGAACCCAGCACGTCGGTGATCGCCTTCGCCTGCCCGGCACCGATCCGCCCGGCAGCGGCGGCCTCGGCCACCTGCGGGTTGTCGGTCAGCGCCCTGGCCCGGTGCAGCAGCCCCGCCGACTCGCGCTTCGACAACCCGCCGGCCACCGACAGCCACGAGGACATGGGGGTGCCCGAGGTGCGCTCGGACGCCTGCGCGCGCTCCGCCTCGCCGACCAGCACCTGCGCGAGGGCGGACGCGCGGTCGGCGACCACCCGGGCCACCTTCGCCCACGCCAGGCGATCGGCGGGCGCCAGGGCTGAACGGTCGGGGTCGACCCGGTCGAGCCACTGCGTGATGGCAGTCAGCGCCGCGCCCGCCGGGACCACCCCGACGCTCCGCGCCTCGATCTGAACTGCCATGCGTCCAGTCAAACACCCGGCACTGACAGAAACGCGGCCGCGCGGGGCCCTGGGTGTTGCCCGTTCCGCGCCTGGTGTTGGCACTTCTCGGACGCCGTCCCGACGCTGCCCCGCCAGGGGCGCGTCCCGGAAGCCGCCCCGGAAGCTGCGCCGCCACGCCGCGCCCCGGACACCTCGCCTCGGGCGCTGCCCCAACTCCACGCCCCGGAACGATGCGCTACGCCGGGCTGCGCCCGGCTGCGCCGCGCTTCGGATACTCGCCTCGGCCGCACTTCGCCTCGGAGGCCGAGCCCCATGGACCGAGCCCCACACGCCGAGCCCCATGGGCCGAGCCCCACACGCCGAGCCCCACGCACCGAGCCCCTGACACCGCGCACAGGACGGAGAGCCCCGAGCACCGCCCGAGCACTGCCCGAGCACCGCCCGAGCACCGCCGGAGAGCCCCGAACCGACCGCCCCCAGCGCGCCGCCCCTACGCCAGCGGCGTGGTGGGCCGGATGACCAGGCCCGTGCGCAGCTTCGGGGTGAAGAAGGTCGACTTCGGCGGCATCAGCAGGCCCTCCCGCGCCGTCCGCTGGATCTCCTCCAGCGACGTGGGCCGGATCAGCACGCCCGCGGCCACGTCGCCGGCAGCGACCACGCCGAGGGTCTCCTCCAGCCCGTGCTGGTAGGCCACCTCCGCGGTGGAGCCGGTCAGGGCGTGCTCCAGCCAGGCGCCGTCGAGGGAGCGGACGCCGTCGAACGCGCCCGGCCTGGGCACCAGCCACTCCGCCGTCCCGTCGGGGGCGAGCAGCACCAGCCGGCCGAGTTCGACCATCTCGGCCAGCATCGCCGGTGTGGGCGCCGGGGCGGCCTCGAGGTCGAAGCAGCCGGCGAGGTCGGTGCGCAGCTGCTCGACGGTGGTGCCGGTGTACACCCGGTGGATGGCCTCGATGCTGAGCTGGTCGGCCACCAGTTCGTTGACGAAGGTGAGCGTGTACTCCGCGTCGGTGTCGTCGCGTCCGGTGGCGGCGCGCACCTCGTCGCGGTAGGCGCCCGAGATCGAGTAGCGGTGGTGGCCGTCGGCGATCAGCACGTCGTCGGCGGCGAGGACGGCGGTGATCGCCGCGATCCGGCCCGGGTCGGTGATCCGCTCGACGGTGTGGACGACGCCCTCGGCAACCATCTCGCCGGCCGGCTCGCCGGGTTCGGTCAGGGCCGCGGTGAGTCCTGTGGCCAGACTGAGCCCCCAGATCGGGGAGGGGTTGGTGGCCGTGGCCCGGGTCAGGTCGAGGCGGTCGGTGACCGCCTTCGGCGTGGTGCGCTCGTGCAGCAAGACGCCGCCGGCGTCGGGATCGACCACCTCCAGCCCGCAGAGCACGCCGACGATGGTGCGGGCCGCCCCGGTGGCGTCGGTGAACGACATCCGGTAGATCGTCAGGGTCGGCTGCTCGTCACGCACCAGGACGCCGGCGTCCAGCCAGCCGGCGAGCGTGGCGGCGGCCACCTCGTAGCGGTCCTCGCCCCCGGTCGGCACGTCGATGTGGACGATGTTGTGCGGGTCGCGGGCGGCGAGCTCGGCCACGTCGGCCGGCGAGAGCACGTCGTACGGGGGGGCGATCACCTGCTGGAGGTCTGTGCCGGGGGCGTAACGGATGGCCGGGAACGGTGCGATGCGAGGCATGGGAGCAGGCTAGTCGGCCTGGGGCGGGCCGGTTGGCGGGTCCGGATATGGTTGCCGCGTGAAACGGTGGGCCTGGGGGGTGGCCGGTCTGGTCGTGTTGCTCGCCCTGATCGGGGTGGGCGCGTCGACCGTGCAGTGGGCGAAGGAGTTCCAGGCCCTCGCCACAGCTGCCAAGGCCGACGCCAGGGCGGGTCTGCGGACCCTTGACAAGGGCGACCCCACGGCGGCGCTGGCCGCGTTCGAAGGTGCGGAGCAGCAGTTCCGTGCGGCCCGGGACCGTCTGGGTCCGTTGTGGCTGCGCGGCGCTCCCTGGCTCGGCCGCCAGCTTGATGCGGCAGACGACCTCACCACGATCGGTATCGAAGGCTCGCTCGCGGGCGCGGAGGCCGCACGGCTGGTCGCCACGGCGACGACGGTAACCGGTCAGGACCGGCTCGGTCAGCTGCTCGTCGCTGCACGGCCGCATCTGGAAGGTGCCCTGGCCTCGCTGGTGATCGTCTCGGAGCGTGCCGACCGGCTGGACCCGGACGGGCTGGCGGAGCCGCTGGCGGAAGCCGTGACCGACCTGCGCCGGGAGCTCGAGCCGTTGGAGCTCGTCCTCCGCCGCAGCCCGCACCTGCTGGAGCTGGTGCGGTACCTCTTCTCCGGCCAGCACCGCTTCCTGCTGGTCTCGCAGAACAGCTCCGAACTGCGCCCCACCGGTGGCTTCATGGGGACCTACGGGTTGATCCAGTTCGGCCCCGAAGGGTTCCGGCTGGAGAGCTATGCCGACATCTACACCCTGCCCCTGGACGTGCTGGACCTGCCGATCCCGGAGGGCGGGCAGCCCAGCTACCGGCGCTTCACCTTCCGCAACGCCAACTGGTGGGTCGACTTCCCGACCAGCGCCGAAGTGATGTTGCGCCTGTGGCAGAGCCTCAAGCAGCCCGAGATCGACGGGATCGTCGCCATCGACATCCCGGTCGTCCGCGATCTGTTGCGGGTGTTCGGTCCGATCCGGGTGCCGGAGTCCGCGGAGCCGATCACGGCGGAGAACCTGATGGAGGAACTCCACGACGTGGTTCAGTACCAGCACAGTGGGGGCGAGCCCGGAGGCAAGAAGAATGCCGTGGTCTCCCTTGCGGTGGAGCTGTTCGATCGCCTGACCCGGCTCACCGAAAGCCAGTTCGCAGCGACCCTTGAGTCCCTGGGCAGGTCCGCCCGGGAGCGCCACATCCAGACGTACTTCGTCGATCCGGCGGCGCAGGCCGCCAACGTGGCGACCGGGTTCTCCGGTGCGATCGACCCTCCCGAGTCGACGACGGACCTGCTCGCGGTGAGCAACGCGGTGATCAAACCCAGCAAGGCGAACCTGGGGGTCACCAAGACCATCGACTACCAGGTCGCCCTCGGCGCCGACGGCAGTGCCGAGACCCGACTTCAGCTCGGCTATCGCAAGAGCGCCCTCAAGCTGCTCGGCGTGCCCCGGCAGTGGCTGGCCAATTACGTGCGGGCGCATCGGTCGCCGGGCACCGTGCTGTCCTCCACGGAGTCGGGATTCAGCTCGCTGGAGGATGCGACCGGCTTCCCGACCTTCGGGCACTACTTCCGCCTCAACCGGGACGCCTCGACCAGCGTCGAACTGCGGCACCCTGGTGCCCAACGCCACCCTGCCGGGCACCATCTCCCCCCTGCCGGGCGGTCCGGGTGCTCTGCCGGCCGACGGTCAGGGCAGCTACCGGCACTACCGGCTGCTGGTGGTGAAGCAGGCCGACCTGGTCGACACGGCGGCACGGGTGAGCGTCAGCGTGCCGACCGGTTGGCGGGTTCTTGCTGCCGAGGCCCGATTCCGGGCCGGCGGGGAGGCGGTGGACACCTCGGCGACGGCTGGGACGGTGACGGTGGAGACGATGCTCGAGCAGGACCTGCTGCTCGATGTGGCTCTGGTCAGGGCCTGAGCGACCCGGTCAGCGCACGTCCGCCGCGTAGCGGGCCTCGGTCACTGCCTTCGCCGGTCGCCACCACTCCTCGTTCTGCCGGTACCACTCGATCGTTGCGGCAAGCCCCCCGGCGAAGTCGGCATGGACGGGCTCCCAGCCCAGCTCGGTGCGCAACCGGGTGGCGTCGTTGGCGTATCGCAGGTCGTGGCCCGCCCGGTCCTTCACCCGGTCGTAGGCGTCGGGGACGGCCCATCAGCTGCAGGATCGTCTCCAGCACGTGGCGGTTGCTGACTTCGCAGCCCGCGCCGATCAGGTAGGTCTCGCCGATCCGCCCCGCGTCGAGGATCCTGAGCACGGCCCTGTTGTGGTCGGTGACGTGGATCCAGTCCCGGACGTTGACGCCGGCGCCGTAGAGCTTTGGCCGGACGCCGTCGATCACGTTGGTGATCTGCCTCGGGATGAACTTCTCGACATGCTGGTAAGGCCCGTAGTTGTTCGAGCAGGTGCTGATCGTCGCCGGCACGTCGAAGGACCGGACCCACGCGCGGACCAGGTGGTCGGCCCCGGCCTTGGTTGCGGCGTAGGGGCTGGACGGCTGGTAGGGCGAGGTTTCGCTGAACCGCCCGGGACCCTCCAGCGGGAGCTCCCCGAACACTTCGTCGGTCGAGACGTGGTGGTACCGCCGACGGTGCTTCCGAACCGCCTCGAGAAGCGTGAAGGTCCCCATCAGGTTGGTGTGGACGAAGGGGGCCGGATCTCGCAGGGAGTTGTCGGCGTGGCTCTCCGCGGCGAAGTGGACCACCAGGTCGTGGTCTGCGACCAGGGCTTCAACCAGTGGAGGGTCGCAGACGGACCCTTCGACGAGGGTGAACCTGGTCGGATCGAGCCCGGCCAGCGAGGCGCGGTTGCCGGCATAGGTCATTGCGTCCAGCGCGGTCACCCGGGAGTACCCCGATCCCAGCGCGAGCCGGATGAAGTTTGCGCCGATGAAGCCGGCACCACCGGTGACGAGGAGACCGCCCACGGTTCGTGAGCCTACCCGACAGGGTCACGGGTCGTGCCGGAAGGAGGCCGGTGGCGCCGGCGGGGGGAATCGGGCCGGCGCCACCTGTTGCTCAGTACGCCCCGTCGGAGCCCAAGACGGCTTTGGCGGTCTTGGCCAGGATCATGAGGTCCTGGACCATCGACCAGTTGTCGACGTAGTAGAGGTCGAGCCGGACCGTGTCGTCCCAGGAGAGATCGGAGCGTCCGGAGACCTGCCAGAGGCCGGTGAGACCGGGTCGTACGTCGAGTCGCGCTTCGGGTGTCGGAATCGTACTGTGCCACCTCCGTGGGCAGTGGCGGGCGGGGTCCTACCAGGCTCATGTCGCCTCGGAGGACGTTCCACAACTGCGGGACCTCGTCGACGGAGAACCGGCGCAGGAACCGGCCCACCTTCGTGATCCGTGGGTCGTGAGTCAACTTGAACAGGGGCCGGCCCCCTCGTTCTCCGCGGCGAGGGCGGCGAGCCGGGCCTCGGCATCGACGCACATGCTGCGGAACTTGAGGCAGTCGAACTCCTGTCCCTTCAGGCCGACCCGGCGCTGGCGGAAGACCACCGGGCCGCCGTCCTCGAGCTTGATGGCCAGGGCGGCGAAGGCCATCACCGGAGCCGCGAGCAGCAGCAGGAACGACGAACCGACGATGTCGAAGGTGCGCTTGATCCATCGCGCCGCCTCGATGGCCTGCGGTCGGGCCACATCCACGAGGGGCAGGCCGGCCACGGGCCGGACTTCGAGGCGCTGGGCGCTGATGTCGGTGAGGTTGGGCACCACGATCATGTGAACGTTCTGTTCCTCCATCTCCCACGCCATCCGGCGGAAGTCCGCGGCAGCCGAGAAGGAACCTTCGGCGAAGATGACCGTGCCGATGGAGTGCTCGTCGATCACCCCCACGGTGTCGGTCACGGACCCGAGCACGGGCAGTCCGCCCGGGGTCTGGGTGACCCGATCCCTGGTCACCGCCCCCACCACCCGGTAGCCGAGCCAGGTCTCCCGGCGCAGCACCTTGGCGATGGCATCGATGTGCCCGCTCTCGCCGGCCACCACGACCGGGGTGAGCAGGGCGCCCTGCCGGTGCACCGCGTGCATCACCCGGCGACGGATGAACCGCACGCCCAGCAGTCCGATCGTGCCGACGGTGAACAACATGACGAAGACCGCACGGGAGAAGTCCGCATTGAGCAGGTAGCTGGTGATGCCGACCGTGCCGGCGGTTGTGAACGCGGCCATCACCGTCCGTTTGTACTCCACGGACCCGGCCCGCTGGTGGCGGAGGTGGTAGCCACCGAAGACGCGGATCAGGCCGATCCAGAGTGCGCCGATCGCCGGCAGCAGCATGATCGGCGACGAGGAGCCCACGTCGACCGGCAGGCTCCTGACGTTCACGGCAGCGACCATGGTGACGGTGATGACCAGCAGGTCGATCAGGACCAGGTAGATGCGCTGAGCGGCCGGCGAGACGACCCATTGCCTGCTCGCTCGAGTGGAAGCAGGATGCGCGAATGCTTCGAGGTAGGAACTGAAAGTGGTCATGATCCCCCCGGCTCAGACCAGAATGCCCGACGGTCAATCCCCCCGGATGACCGGGCCGACGTCCACTCCCCCAAGCGACGGTCGACCAAGCCTCATCCTGCCAGACCCCGCACCCCTTGCCAAGGTCAAGATCGGGGCCATGGACCGCGGGGCCGGCCGGCGACCGCTCGAGTGCACGCACCGCGAGGGTCCCGGGGTTCGGCTCGCCGCCCCAGCCGAACCCGTCGCGGCGGAATGGTTGGCGGGCCACGACGCGGGCAGGGAGGTGAGACGCACACGGGCCTGGTCTTTTGCGTCGGGGGTTCCGCTGGCCGGGCACGGTCGTCCAATCCTTGGGCGAGGGTGGATCGGGGGTGAACCTGCATTCGGGAACCGATACGGTGGAGTCGTATGCGCCGGGTGTCGGAAACTGCTCCGCCGACGCCGCGGGGTCACCGAAGACGCAGACGCGACGGACCCATGCCGGCCCACACGGGAGCCCATTGAAGGAGACTCGACGTCACGATGACTGACCACAAATTCGTGTATGAGTTCAGCGAGGGCGACGCCTCGATGAAGAACCTGCTCGGTGGCAAGGGTGCCAACCTGGCGGAGATGACCGGGCTCGGGATGCCCGTACCGCAGGGCTTCACCATCACCACCGAAGCCTGCACCCAGTACTACCTCGACGGCGAGGTCATCAACGACAGCATTCGCGCCGAGATCATGGGCTACGTCGCCAAGCTGGAGACGCTCACCGGCAAGAAGTTCGGTGACCCGAACAACCCGCTGCTGGTGTCGGTCCGCTCCGGCTCCCGCGCGTCCATGCCGGGCATGATGGACACCATCCTCAACCTCGGCATGAACGACGACGTGGTGGAGGCCTTCGCCGCCAAGACCAACAACCCGCGCTTCGCCTACGACTCCTACCGCCGGTTCATCCAGATGTACTCCGACGTCGTGATGGAGGTCGGCAAGTCGTACTTCGAGAAGCTGATCGACGAGATGAAGGAAGCTCGCGGGGTCCGGCTCGACACCGAACTCACCGCCGACGACCTCAAGGAGCTCGCCACCGAGTTCAAGGCCCAGTACAAGGTGAAGATCGGCGCCGACTTCCCGGCCGACCCGGTGGAGCAGCTGTTCGGCGCGGTCAAGGCCGTGTTCCGTTCCTGGGACAACCCGCGCGCCGTCTACTACCGCCGGATGAACGACATCCCCTCCGACTGGGGCACTGCGGTCAACGTGCAGGCGATGGTGTTCGGCAACATGGGCGACGACCTCCGGCACCGGCGTGGCCTTCTCCCGCAACCCCGCCACGGGCGACAAGGGCCTGTACGGCGAGTTCCTGATGAACGCCCAGGGTGAGGACGTCGTGGCCGGCATCCGTACCCCGGAGACCATCGACCAGCTGCGCGACGAGAACCCGGCGGTGTACGACCAGTTCGTCGAGATCGTCGCCAAGCTCGAGGGCCACTACGCCGACATGCAGGACATGGAGTTCACCATCGAAGAGGGCAAGCTCTTCATGCTCCAGACCCGCAACGGCAAGCGGACCGCCGCCGCCGCCTTCAAGATCGCCTGCGATCTGGTGGACGAGGGCATGATCGGCCCGGAGCGGGCCGTCTCGATGATCGACCCCAAGCAGATCGACGCCCTGCTGCACCCGCAGTTCGACCTCGACAAGCTGGCGGCCGCCGTCCCGATCGGCAAGGGCCTCCCGGCGTCCCCGGGTGCGGCCACCGGCAAGGTCGCCTTCACCGCCGAGAACGCCGCCGCCCGCGGCAAGGCCGGCGAAGCCGTCATCCTGGTTCGCCTGGAGACCACCCCCGAGGACATCGAGGGCATGCACTACGCCAACGGCATCCTCACCGCGCGCGGCGGCATGACCTCCCACGCGGCCGTGGTCGCCCGCGGCATGGGCACCTGCTGCGTGTCCGGCCTCGGCGACGTCTCCTTCGCCGCGGACGGCAAGAGCTTCAGCCTCGGTGGGCACCGTTTCACCGAGAACGACTGGATCTCCCTCGACGGTTCCACCGGCAACGTCTACGGCGAGGAGATCGACACGGTCCCGGCCGAGATCAGCGGCTACTTCGGCCGGATCATGGGGTGGGCCGACCAGTACCGCACGATGAAGGTGCGCACCAACGCCGACACCCCGGCCGACGCTCTCCAGGCCCGCGAGTTCGGCGCCGAGGGGCATCGGGCTGTGCCGGACCGAGCACATGTTCTTCGAGGGGGAACGGATCGCGGCCATCCGCGAGATGATCGTCTCCAAGACCGTGGCGCAGCGCGAGGCCGCCCTGGCCAAGCTGCTGCCGATGCAGCGTGGCGACTTCGAGGGCATCTACGAGGCGATGGAGGGCCTGCCGGTCACCGTCCGCCTGCTCGACCCGCCGCTGCACGAGTTCCTCCCGACCGACGAGGACGACATCGCCGCCCTCGCCGCCGAGATGAACCTGAGCGTTGAGGACCTGAAGGCGATCATCTCCTCGCTGCACGAGTTCAACCCGATGATGGGCCACCGCGGCTGCCGCCTCGACGTGACCTACCCCGAGATCGGCGCCATGCAGACCCGGGCGATCATCGAGGCCGCGATCAACGTCCAGAAGCGCCACCCGGAGTGGAAGCTGGTGCCGGAGATCATGATCCCGCTGGTGGGCGAGGTGAAGGAGTTGGCGTTCGTCAAGAAGATCATCACCGACACCGCCGACGCGATCATCGCCGAGGCCGGCGTGGACCTGGACTACCTGGTCGGCACCATGATCGAGATCCCGCGCGCCGCGATCACGGCGGACGAGATCGCGAAGGAGGCGCAGTTCTTCTCCTTCGGCACCAACGACCTCACCCAGATGACGTTCGGCTTCAGCCGTGACGACGCCGGGAAGTTCCTGGACGCCTACTACGCGACCAAGATCTACGAGGGCGACCCGTTCGCCCGGCTCGACCAGGTCGGCGTGGGCAAGCTCGTCAAGATGGCGGTCGAGCTCGGCCGGTCGACCAGGCCCGACATCAAGCTGGGAATCTGTGGTGAGCACGGTGGCGACCCGTCGTCCATCGAGTTCTGCCAGCAGGTGGGCCTCGACTACGTGTCCTGCTCGCCGTTCCGGGTGCCGATCGCGCGCCTGGCGGCCGCGCAGTCCGCGCTGAACGCCCGCTAGTCCTCAGCGGAACCAGGTGCGCCGCCCCGACCGGGGCGGCGCACCTGCTGCTTTGGGGCGGGTGGGGCGGAGCCGGGAGGGTCAGGTCCGCCGGGGAATTGCGATGGGCCCGGCGTGAGCCGGGCCCATCGTCAGGATCGAAGGCTGCATCCGCAACGGGTGCGGGATTGCCTGACGGTCCCCCTTTGCCCAGTCAACCGACCGGACCACGGCCGCCTGTTCCCCCCCGAGAAGTACGGCCGTCGTCCACCTTACCCACTCCCGACCCATGACGCCAGCCCGGACGTCCTCTTCCGGGTGACAGGTCGGGCCGGTACCGGCGTGGCCGTCCCCGCGGCGGCGGGACCTCGGCG
This sequence comes from uncultured Actinomycetota bacterium, assembly GCA_963704225.1. Classification (GTDB taxonomy): domain Bacteria; phylum Actinomycetota; class Actinomycetes; order Propionibacteriales; family Propionibacteriaceae; genus Propionicimonas. The sequence goes on along the minus strand of CAVPHL010000020.1, from coordinate 21,121 downwards.
ACACTGGCCGGGTGGACAGACGAGGATTGCTGCTGGCGGCGTCGGCCTTGCTCGCTGCGGGTTGTGCGCGGGTGCCGCCGCCCGGCCTGGCCCCGAGCCCTCAGCCGTCGACCACGGCCGGGCCGACCTGGGGAGTCGGGCGGGACAGCACGCCGGCGGGCGCGGCGTTCAGCGGGTTGCTGGTCGAGACGCTGACGGCGACGGGTCGCAACGCGTCCGCGGTCGAGGCGGGAGCCGACTGGCGGGCGGCGCTCGGCCACGGGGACCTCGCCGCCCTGCCCGGGTTCGCCGCGACGCTGTGGGCCTCGCTCACCGGGAACAGCGAGCCGCCGGCCGCGGCCGACCTGCCGGGAGAGCTGGCCGCGTTGCTGGCGCCGGAGGTGAGCGTGCTGGAGGTGCCGGAGGTGGACGGGGGCCTGGTCTGGTTGGTCACGCGGGCGACTGCGGAGACCGGCATCACCAGCCTCAGCCGGATCGGCGACTGGTCGCCGGGGAGAGTGGCCGCCGTGCTTCCCCTGGCGACCTCCCGGGGTGACGGCGTGCCGGGCCTGAAAGCGGTCTACGGTGCCCGCTTCGAGGTGGCGAAGGTGCAGGACCCCCGGGAACGTGCGTCCAGACTGACCACCGGGGCAGCGGCGATCGCCGCCTTCCGGCGGACCGAGTACACCGGGGTGAACGGGCTGGTGGCACTGGCGGACCCCGAGCAGCTGGCGATTCCGGACCCGGCGCTGATCCTGCTCGGCACCAGCTTCACCGAGACCGAGCCCGACGCCGTGCTGGCCGTCGCCGCCGCGGCGCAGGCCCTGACCACCGACGGACTGGTCGGCCTCCAGGCCGAGGTCGCTGCCGGGGGCGGAGTGGTGGACGTGGCCCGCCGGTGGCTGCAGCAGCAGGGTCTGGCCTGAGCGGAGCTCAGTAGCCTTCGGAGGAGCCGCCCGCGAGGACGGCTGCGGTGCCCGAGAGGCCGAGCCGGGTCGCCCCGGCTTCGATCATCGCCGCCGCGGTGTCCCAGTCGCGAATGCCGCCGGAGGCCTTCACGCCCAGGCGCCCGCCGACCGTGGCGGCCATCAGGGCCACGGCCTGGACCGAGGCGCCACCGGCCGGGTGGTAGCCGGTGGAGGTCTTCACGAAATCGGCGCCCGCAGCTTCGGCCGCCCGGCAGGCGGCGACGATCTCCTCGTCGGTGAGCGCTGCGGACTCGATGATCACCTTCAGCACCCGGGGTGCCGGAACGGCGGCTCGCACGGCCGCGATCTCGGCCTGGGTGGCGTCGACGCGTCCGGCCTTGAGCAGGCCGAGGTCGATCACCATGTCGACCTCGTCGGCGCCCTGCGCCACCGATTCCGCCGCCTCGGCCGCCTTGGTGGTGGCCGTGTGCTTGCCGGACGGGAAGCCGCAGACGGTGGCCACCTTGACGGCGCCGAGCGCCGCGGTCACCGGGAGCATCGACGGCGGGACGCAGATCGAGTAGGTGCCGAGCCGCACCGCCTCGGCGGCGAGCGCAGCGACGTCGGCATCGGTGGCGGTGGGGGAGAGCAGGGTGTGGTCGACGTGGCGGGCGAGTGCAGGTGCGGTGAGAGCCATTCCGCGACGCTATCGCGTCGGCCCCCGGCGGGAAAGCCGCCGGGGGCCGACGCGAGGGGCTGGCTAGGCGACCGTCACGTTCCGGGTGACCACCGCCGACTTGCCCCAGCCGTCGGTGACCGTCAGCGTGACCGTGTACGTGCCGGCCAGCGGGAAGGTGTGCGAGGTTGCGGTTGCGGTCGACTGGGCCGTCCCGTCGCCCCACTGCCAGACCCTGGTGAAGGTGTCCCCGACGTTCGGGTCGGTCGAGGCGGCGCTGGAGAAGTTGCAGACCAGCCCCACGCAGGACGGCTCGCTGATCACCCCGTTCGGGGCGACGTTGTCGGTCGGCTCGGTGATCGTGACGAACTGGGTGGTCGTCCCGAGGTAGCCGTACTCGTCGCGGGCGGTCAGCGTCACGATGAAGGTGCCGGGGGCGGTGAAGGTCTTCACCACCGGAACCGCGCCCGTGGCCGTGCCCTGCCCGGTCCCGTAGTTCCAGGCGTAGGTCACCGCGTTGATGTTCTCGTCGGTGGTGGCGCGGGCGTCGAACTGGCAGAGGTTGCTGTCGCCGGCCGTGCCGCAGGTGTAGGTGAACGCAGCCACCGGAGGATCACTCACCGGCACCTGCACCGTCACATCGGTGACGTCGAAGGTCGGCGTCGTGATCAGGTCGTGGTTGTCGATGCCACGCACCCGGACCGCGTACGACCCGGCCGGGATCACCGGCGTGGTGTAGGAGTAGTTCGAGCCCGGGGAGCCCGGCGAGTTCAGGAAGGTCGTGATCCAGACCTCCGCCGTGGTGGTGAACGCGCCGGCGCTGCTCATGTACTGGCCCAGGGCGTTCCTGACGGCCACCTGAACCCTGGCGATCTGCCGGTCGTCCTCCACCCGGCCGCTGACCTGGATCCGGCCGTCGGTGAACGCCGCCCCGGTCTGCGGCGCGGCGAGGCCGGCCGTCACCGTGGGCGGCAGGTCACCGGGGTAGATCGGGTAGGTCGCGGTGGCGCCCACGGTCGACAGGTCCTGCTGGCCGGCGGTGTCGTAGGCGTAGGCAGTGATCCGCCAGTCGCCCTCGTTGGGCAGCGTGAGCGGCAAGCTCCAGTTGGTGCTGGTGCCGTTCGGTGTCTCCAGGGAGGCCGACAGTGTGGCGAACAGGCCCGACTGGGAGCCGTCCGGTTGCAGGTAGCGGTTGGTGTCTGCGTCCCGCACCGCCACCCGGACACTCGCCACACCGAAGTCGTCGGTCGCGGTGCCGGTCAGGTTCAGGCTCAGCGACTGCAGCCCGGTGACCGTACCGGTCACGTCCAGCAGGCCGTTCGGGGCATTGTCCCCGGCCACCTGGGCAGTCAGCGTCAGCCGGCCCTGGTTCGTGGTCGAGGTGCTCAGGCCGATGTCGTCGGTGGCCCGCACCGAGAAGCTGTACGAGCCGGGGGTCAGGGTGAACGGTGTGGTGTAGGACCAGTTGGCGTTCGTCCCGGGCAGGTTGATCGCGGTGATCCGGTACCAGCCGGACGACTGCACGGCCCAGGTGCCATCGGTGGCGAGGGCCTCCCCGGTCGTGGTGTTGCGCAGCGTGATCTGGACATTGGCCAGGCCCTCGTCGTCGGTGGCCGAGCCACTGAACGTCACGGTGCCCCCCGGGGACACCGCGACAGCGGCCACCGAGGTCGGCGGGATCATCACCACAGGGCTGCTGATGGTCACCGACGGCGCGATGCCGGTGCTGCTGACGATCCAGGAGCGGTCGACGGTGTCGAGCGAGGACTGCCCGGCGGTGTCGTAGGCGAGCACCTGGAGCTTCCACTCGCCCTCGTAGGGGACGGTGACCTCGACCGACCAGGTGGTGGCGAGGGCGTCCAGGACGTCGGGCTGCACCGAGAAGCTGTTGTAGGTGGCTTCCACCGAACCGTCGGTCTGCAGGTAGCGGCTGTTCGCATCCCGGAGGGTGTAACTCAGCCGGCGCACCCCGACGTCGTCACTGGCGGTGCCGGTGATCGTGAACGTGGTTGTGCTCAGCACCCCGGACGGACCGGTGATGCTCACGCTGGGGGTGCGGTCGGCGACGCTGAAGGTCTCGAACTTGTTGCCGAACTTGACCGACCGGTTGCCGTTGACAGCGAACGTGCGGGCCAGCACCTCAAGGCTGAGGTTCCCGGTCAGGTTCAGGTCCAGCGACCAGTTGGTGTTGGTGGCGTTGGGGTTGGCCAGGACCGTGTTGATGGTGTTGGCCGATCCCCAGGTCACCAGGTCGTCAGCCAGGTACCGGTTCGTGCTCCGGTTGCGGATCTCAAGCTGAACCCGCTGCACGCCGCTGGTGGCACGGGCGGTGCCCTCGACGGTGAACGGCACTCCGGCCTCCTCGACCCGGCCCTCGATCGGAGAGGTGATCACGGCCTCGTAGGCCGGCGGGGTGGTCGAGGGCAGGTTGTAGACGGCGAGCCGGCCGACATTCTGCGACCCCTGCGTGGTTGCGTCACCGCCGGTGACCAGGCCTCGCGGGGTGACCAGCATCGCCTTGTTGCCCTCGAAGGCGTTCGAGCCGGGGTTGAATTCGACCGCCTTGCCGAACTCCGGGTCGATCGCGCCGATGTGATCGCGGCGGACGACGTCGTCACCCAGCCCGTAACCGGACAGCCCCTGCCCGGTGCCATAGCCCTGGTCGTCGAGGCCGGGCCACGGGTCCCGAGCGCTCGGGGACTCGATGAAGTTGAAGTGGCCTCCGGCATAGATGGCCGTCTCCGAGATCGCCAGGGAATAGACCGAGTCGAACAGGCGCGACACCCAGTCGGGCTGCACGTGGTCGCCACCCTCGATCGGGAACCGGATCGCCGTGTCGTTGATCGGCGGCCGGTCGCCACCGGAACCGCTGCCCACCACGAAGAAGCTCCCGTCGGGAGAGACGTCGGCGCTGTAGGCCCGCTGGACGCCACCGACGAAGGCGAGGTTGTCCTCCCAGAGCCGGGTGCGCCACGGCGCCAGCTCGCCGGTGGACAATTCGATCAGCGCGACCCCGTACCGGTCCTCGCCCGCAACCTTGCGTCCGGTGTGGACCACGACCAGCTTGGCCTGGTCGGGGGTGATCCTCATCTCCTGCACGTTCAGCAGGCCGTTGGGGCCGATGCCGCCGGAGATGTCGTTGTTCCAGGTGCCACGGGGGTTGGCGTTGGTGCGGCCGACCAGGGCGCCGGTGGTGGCGCTCACTGCTGCCAGGCCGACCTTGTCGGCGCCGTTGATCTGGGTGAACTGGCCGCCCAGGTACACGGTGGTGTCAGTGGCCTCCAGTTCGGTGCCGGCACCGTTGCCGTGAGCGGTGAACCCGGTCACGGTCGCGCCGGTGGTCGGGCTGATCGAGGCGAACTTGCGCTTGGTGACGCCGTTGACGGTGTTGAACCGCCCGGCGACGAACAGCTTGGTGCCGTCCGGGCTGGCCTCGACGTCGGTGACGGAGCCGTCGAAGGTGGGCCGGAAAGCGGTGTCGACCAGCCCGGTGGTCAGGCTGAACGCCGCCACGTAGCGCTGGTTGTAGCTGGTGGTGTTGCCGCTGGTGTTGTTCCGGATCGTGGTGAAGCCGCCCACCACGTACACCTTGTTGCCGATGTACTCCAGGTCCAGGATCTCACCGGTGGTGATCCGCGGGTAGGTGGTGATCACCGTGTCCGAGACGACCGCGGTGTGGCCCGGGCCGGGCAGCACCGTCGGGGCCGTGACGGTCACGCTCCGGGTGGTCTGGGCCGTGGCGGTGCCGTCGCTCACGGTCAGGGTCACCGTCCGGGTGCCGCTGGCGGCGTAGGTGCGGCTCGGGCTGACCCCGGTCGCGGTGCCGCCGTCGCCGAAGTCCCAGTCGTAGCTGAGCGCGTCGCCGTCGGGGTCGGTGGAACCGGCCGCATCGAAGGCGCAGGCGAGGTTGGAGCAGTTGGACGTGAACGAGGCGGTCGGTGGGTTGTTCACCGGCCCGTCGTCGGAGGTTCCCGGTTTGATCGCCACGGAGAACTGCAGGCCCCGGCTCACCGCGGCGCTGGTGGTCGCGACCCGGGTACCGGACGACGGGCCTGCCACCGGGCCGTTGGAGTCGCCGAGTACCTGGCTGGTCTTGCCGCTGTTGATGCCCTGATCGGTCGTCCGTTCGGTGACCTCGCCGGGCAGCGTCCAGGTCACCTGGGTGGCGGATTTCTCGCCCCAGACGTTGACCACCCACGAGTTGTCCCCGGTGAGATCGACCGCGGGTGCGGTGAAACTGCTGGCCGACGTGTCGACCAGGCCTGAGGCGGTGTCGGTGGCCGCAGGCAGGCCGAGTGAGCTGTGGTAGGCGGCCACGCTCACGGTGGACTTGACCGTGCTGCTGCTGGCGACCGCAACCGTGGCGCCCGCGTCGGCCGAGGCCGCTGTCCGCGTCCACAACTGGCCCTGCATGCTGCTGCCGCTCACCGACTCGGCCAGGGTCCAGCCGGCCGGGCCGGTGACCGTGGTGGCTGAGGAGTTGACGGTGATAGCCAGAACCAGCAGGTCGCCGCCCTCGACCCCCGCGGGCACTGTGACGGTGTGGTTGCTCCGGTTGCCGCTGGTGCTCGCAGCGCCGACCACCGACAGCTCACCATTGGCGGCGTGAGCGAGTGGAGCGCTGCCGATCCCGATCAAGGGCAGTGCAGTGGCCAGGCTGAGCCCGATGAGAACTGGTCGATAGGTCTTGCGCACGATTCCCCCCATGCGTCGCACGACCAGCAGTTACCTGCCCAGACGTGAGGCGTCCCCCCCCGAGACACCTGCAATCACTTTCCCAGTCGGGGCGGGGCCGCGCAAGGGGTAGGTGCGCGTATTCCTGCTGTCCTCGGACCGCTGGCGAGTGTCCTCGATCAGCGACCCGACAGGCGTCGGTCAGGCGGACGGCTGCCCGGCCCCGGACTGGTGCATCAGCAGGCGCAGGGCCACGAACCGCAGCAGGGTGGCCGCGGCGTTGGCCGCCACGAGCACCACCACCTCGACCAGCCGGTCGGCTCCGGGCCAGAAGGCGTCCAGGAGCCACAACGACCCGCTGGTCAGGCCGAGGGCCACCCCGAACGCGGCGAGTCCGCCGAGGTGGTGCTTGAGCGCGTCGGTGCGTCCGGAGACCCCGAAGGTGAGCCGCCGGTTGGCCGCCGTGTTGGCCACGGCGGTCACCAGCAGCGAGACCAGGTTCGCGGCCTGGGCCCCGAACGGGCGCAGCAGCAGGTAGAGCGCGAAGTAGGCCAGGGTGCTGGCCACCCCGACGAGCCCGAACCGCACCAGCTGGCCGAGCATGCCGTCGGGTACCCCGGGCACGGCCGAGGGCGCGTCGTTGGCCCGGGGCAGCTCGGCCTTCAACCGCGCGATCGGGATCCGCCCGGTGCCCAGCCCTCGCAGCAGCCGCCACACCCCGCGGAGGTCCTCGCGTGCAGTGGCCACGATGTCCACGGTCGTGCCCGGGTCGTCGGTCCAGTCCACCGGCACCTCATGGATCCGCAGCCCGGCCCGCTGCGCCAGCACCAGCAACTCGGTGTCGAAGAACCAGTTGTCGTCCTCGACCAGCGGCAGCAGCCGCTGCGCGACATCGGCTCGCACGGCCTTGAAGCCGCACTGGGCGTCGGAGAACGTCGCGCCGAGCGTGGCGCGCAGGATCAGGTTGTAGCTGCGGGAGATGAACTCCCGCTTCGGCCCCCGGGTGACGCGGGAACCGCGGGCCAGCCGCGACCCGATCGCGACGTCGGAGTGCCCCGACACCAGCGGTGCGACCAGCGGCAGCAGCGCCCTCAGGTCGGTGGACAGGTCCACGTCCATGTAGGCGACCACGTCAGCTTCGGAGGCCAGCCAGGCCTGGCGCAGCGCCCGGCCGCGGCCCTTGGCGTCCAGATGCACGGCCCGGACGTGGAGGTGCCGGGCGGCCAGCCGCTGCGCGATCGACCAGGTGTTGTCGGTGGACGCGTTGTCCGCGATCACGATCCGGTAGTCGTAGGGGAAGCTCCCGGCGAGGTAGTCGTCCAGCCGCAGCACGGACGCGGCGAGGTCGACCTCCTCGTTGTAGACCGGGACGATGATGTCCACCTCGGCGGTTCGGGCCGGTCGGCGGAACGGGGCGGGGGCGGGTCGTTGCATCGCGCTCATCGGTGCACCTCAGTTCTGGGTCAGGTTGTAGACGGTGGTGTCGCCGACCGTCTGGGCGCTGTAGTTGGCCGCCACCCAGGTCGCGATCTCGCTGGCGGCTTCGGAGCCGCCGTTCCGCTGGCCGGAGAGGTCACCGCCGAGGAAGTAGTGGATCCGGCCCTCGGCCACGTACTGCTGGAACTGGGCCAATGCCGGCGAGGGATCGGAGCCGTTGAAGCCGCCGACAGCCATCACCGGGTCGCCGGTCGCCAACTGGTAGGTGGCCGCGTTCTGCGAACCGACGGTTGCCGCGACCCAGGTGTAGTCCCGGGCGTCCAGGCTGAGCAGGTCGACCAGCTCGGGGGAGGCCGACGCACCGTTCAGCAGGCCGCCCGTGCCACCGCCCCCACCGTCGCGGCCATCGCCACCCCCGCCGTTCGGGGCGCCGGCGTTGGCGTTGGCCGCCTGGCCCTGGGACCTGCCGCCAGGAGTGCGGCCGTCTCGGCCGGGACCGCGTCCGCCGCCGCCGGGACCGCCGGAGGTCACCGGACCCGCGGTGACGAGCGAGCCGGTGTGCGCGGTCGCGGCGGTGTTGACCGAGTAGGCGTACGGACCCACCAGCCCGGCGAGCAGCGCCGCCCCCAGGGCGGTGCCGGCCAGCGCGGTGGGGAGCCGGTCGACCCAGACCATTGCCAGCCCGGAGGCCACACCGAGCCCGAAGGCGACCAGGCCGAGCCAGGCGTACCAGCCGCCGGCCTGCTGCAGCAGCACCCACGCCCAGGTGCCGGTTCCGATCGCGGTCGACGCCAGGAGCAGTCGGGCGGTGATGTGCCCGCGCTGCGCCCAGAGCGCCGCGCCGCCGAGGGCCACCGCCCCGCCGATGGCCGGGGCCAACGCCACCGTGTAGTAGTCGTGGTAGATGCCGGCCATGAAGCTGAAGACGGCGGCGGTGACCACCAGCCACCCGAGCCAGATCACCAGGCCGCCGGCCAGTGCCTGGCTGGGGGTCTGCCGAAGCCCACCGGCCGCGGTCGTGGCCGGAACCGCCCGGCGGTGCCGGATCGCGTAGCCGAGGGCACCCAGGCCCAGCACCAGAGCAGCGGGGATCAGCCAGGACACCATGCCGCCGGAGATGCCTTCGAACATCCGCAGGATGCCGGTGAAACCCCACTGGGTGCCGACCGAGCCGACCTGGGTGCCGGTGATCCGGCCCAGGCCGTTGTAGCCGAGGATGAGCTCGAGCAGGGAGTTGGTCTGGGAACCGCCGATGTAGGGCCGCACGGATTCAGGGGTGAGTTCGACCGCGGCGACGTACCAGCCGGCCGCAGCCAGCATGGTGACGAAGGCGACGGCCAGGTCGGTCAGCTTCTTCTTCCAGGTCGCGGGGGCGGCCAGCCAGTAGGCGACCACCAGGGCGGGCAGCACCAGGAAGGCCTGCAGCATCTTGGTGAGGAAGCCCAGGCCGATCGCCACCCCGGCCAGCGCAAGCCAGCCACGGGAGGCGGTCTCGCCGGCGCGAACAGTGAAGTAGGAGGCCACCACCATGGTGAACACCAGCAGGGCGTCGGGGTTGTTGAAGCGGAACATCAGGGTCGCCACCGGGGTCAGGGCGAAGACCGCCGCGCCGGCCAGCGCCGCCCAGTGCGCCGCGCGCGCGGTGAGGGGATGGGTCTGGCCCGGGCCGTTCCGCCAGGCGAGCAGGCTTCGGCGTACGGTCGCGTAGAGAACGCCGACACTGGCCACGCCGAGGAGCGCCTCGGGGACCAGGATGCTCCAGGAGCTCAGCCCGAACAGGCGTACCGACAGTGCCATCAGCCAGATCGCGGCCGGCGGCTTGTCGACGGTGATGGAGTTGCCGCCGTCCAGGGAGCCGAAGAACCAGGCGGTCCAGTTCTCCGAGCCGGCCTGCGCCGCCGCCGAGTAGAACGAGTTGGCGTAGCCCGACGCCGAAAGGCCCCACACGTAGAGGAAGGCGGTGGCCACCAGCAGCGTGATCACACTGCCCCGGACGACCCAGTCGGGACGGTCGTCGACATAGGAGAAGTAGGGTCGCGCCGATGCGGCGTCCGGTTGCGTCCCGGGCGGGTTCGGCGGCGAAGTCTCGATCACGGTCATGCCACCATTCAAGGCGGCGGTGCTGGGACCAGGATGGGTGGTTCCTGTGAACCCCCAGTGAAGGCGGCGGCCGCCCGCGACCGCTACATGTCGATGCTGCGCGACGCGGTCCTCTGACCGCTGGCGGCTGCCCGCCGACTCAGCGACGCTTGACGAACGTGTCGGCCGGCTTGCGGTCGGAGATCGGAACGACGCTCTCGTCCATGAACGCACCGACCGCGATGAACATCGTGATCATCTCGGAGTCGTCGATGTCGAGCAGTTCGCGGACGGCCTTCTGATCGCTGTAGTACATCATGGCGTTGAGCGGGACAGCAGCGAGACCCTCGTGCTCGAGGCCGTACAGCACCGACATCGAGAACAGGCCGCCGTCGACGAACGCCTGGTTACGTTCAACCGGGCTCAGATACGTGTTGTTGGAGACCGTGATCGTGAGCAGCACCTCGGGCATCCGGGGATAGCCGAACCCGCGCTGGTGCTTGAGGACCTGGCGAGCGAGATCCGGATCCTCGACCCAGTAGACGCTTCCACCCCTGCCGGTTGCACACCGATGGCGTTCGTTCGGCGTTGCGGATCGCGTTCATGACCTTGCTGTGGTCGATCGGCTCGCCGGAGAACTCGCGGACGCTGCTGCGACCCTGTGCGAGCTCGTAGAACGACTTGTCGTAGTTCCGCTCCTTGTCGACCTTCCGGACGATCTTCGTGCCGGCGGCACCCGAATTCACCTGCGGGTCGAGGAAGACGGGATCGAAGATGTCGTCGAGGAAGCCGACGTCGAACTGCTCCTTGGTGTGAAGCTCCTTGTATCGCTGGATGATCGACACACCTTCGATGTAGGCGAACGCAGTCTCGTCGTACCCCTTCGTTCGATAGACGACGAGGGCGTCGTTTAGGTTGGATAGCGCCTTGACACCGAACCCCAGTCGCAGATCGCCGGTCCGGGCCAGGCCCTTCTCGAGCGCATGCACGTTGTACATGATCCGAGACACGACCTGCTCGTACCCGCCGTCGAAGACCGAGAAGGACGGCTGTGCGCGAGAACCGGCTGATGTCGTTGTGGGCGAGATAGCGCAGACGGATCTTCTGCAGCAGCTTCTTGATGGTCTGCTTCGCCCGCGTCGTGTTCGAGCTTCAACGCTGTCGCCCGCCTACACGAGGGTCGACCTGCGCAGGTACTGCGAGTCCGATCGCCGCGTTCGCGCTCCAACAATTCACCGACCGGATCGTACTCGACCTCGTTGGCCAAGATGTCGGCGATCCGGGCCATATCAGTCACCTTCTGCGACGCAGGCCGAACGTGTCGAGCAGGAAGCCGAGCTTCTCCTCGTTGCCGTAGCCGTGACCGACGCTGCGTGCGGATGATCGTGCCGAACGGCTGTCTGTTGATCATCGACAAGATCGTGCCGTGGAACGTGTCGGTGACGATCGCCTCGGCGTCGCGGAAGTAGGCGAGCAACTCGAACGGGTTGCAGTCGACGAATCGGTCGCAGCATTCCTGGACGCCGCCGACGCACAGGATCGGGCGCCGATCGAGCGGGCGTACGCCCGCAGGATCTCGTTCTCGTCGTGGTCGAGACGCCCGAGTAGCCGTACACGATGATGTACTTCCCGTCGTGTTGGCGCCCTGAAGGAACCCTCGGTCTCGAGCCGCATGAAGTCGTACGCCAGCGACCGGGTCGACGTGGAGCTCGGCGCGCTGCCCCGTGAGCGTTCGACGATCCCGGCCGAGTTCCGGTCTCGGACCGAGATCGACGCGAACCCGCGGAAGTCCTCGCGCGAGATCCGTCGCGAATCCCGGCGGCATCGATCTTCTCCAGCGTCGTGTTGCCGAACGAGCCGGCGTACGAGATCCGCCGCCTGCGCCGGTGACCCGTGACCGAAGAGGTCGCGGGAGTAGCCCACGTTCGTGTTGGACTGGACGCAGTTGAAGACCTCGTCGCTGCCGATCACCTGCACATCGACGTCGAGGTCGCGGTTGGGTTGCGGAGGGACGCCGATCATCGGGAAGTACCGCTTGCCGTAGCTGCGCTTGTGGTTGAAGAACCGGAGCTTGTCGGACAGCCGCGTCGACCGTCGTTGTACTCGGCCGACCTTGGACACCGCCCGCTGATGCCTGAGCCGCGAACGCCCTGCACCGGCCGCCGGTTCGACGAGGAGACGCCCGGGACGTAGTCGACGAACGAGACGCGCGCGTCGCGAGCAGGCGCCTTCGATCAGCCGCCGGAGGCCGTACGCCTGCAACGAGGACCCGTAGTTGTAGATCCGCTGCATCGACATGATTCCGACGGTGGCCGCCATGGTGCTCCTCTGGTCGCCGGCCAATCATATGGACGGGGCCGACCCTCGCGCGCGTCGCGGTGAGGGTTCCCGACCGACCGAGCATGATCGCGAGCGTAGGCGGACGGCTGCCCGGCCCCGGCCGGCGCAACATCGGACGCGGGGCCGCGAGTCGCAGCAGGGGTGGGCCGCGGCGTTTGCCGCCACGATCCCAACCGCCTCGACCAGCCGACTGGTTCCGGCCAGACGGATCCCGGCAGCGCGGTGCTCAGACCGGGATGGGTGGTTCAGGTGGCGCCCGCAGTGAAAGCGGCCGCGGCGCGGGCCCGGGGCGAGCCTCAGGCCAAAGGGACGCGGACGTTGAAGGTGGTGCGTCCGGGTTTGCTGTCCAGGGACACCTCGCCGCCATGGGCGTTGACCACGGCGGCGACGATGGCCAGGCCGAGGCCGGTGGAGGAGCCTCGGGCTCTGGCGGACGCGGCTGGCGTCGGCCCTGCTGAACCGTTCGAACACCGTGTCCTGGATCTCGGGCCGGCACCCCCGGGCCGTCGTCGGTGACCGAGATCACCGCCCACTCCCCGGCGGTGGCCAGCGAGGTCTCCACCCGGGTGCCGGGCGGGGTGTGGGTGCGGGCGTTCGCCAGCAGGTTCGCCACCACCTGGTGCAGGCGGTGGCGGGTCGGCACGGGCCACGATCACGCTCCTCGGGCAGCGACAGCGCCCAGGTGTGGTCGGGGCCGGCCGCGCGCGCGTCGCTGACGGCGTTCAGCACGATCCCGGTCAGGTCGGTCGGCTGCAGGTCCAGGGTCGGGTCGGAGTCGAGCCGGGCCAGCAGCAGCAGGTCCTCGACCAGCGCCGACATCCGTTCCGGCCTCGGACTCGACCCGGCCCAGCGCGTGGGCGGCGTCCTCGGGCAGCTCGTCGCTGCCGCGCCGGGTCAGCTCGGCGTAGCCGCGGATCGAGGCGAGCGGGTTGCGCAGCTCGTGGGAGGCGTCGGCGACGAACTGGCGCACCTTGGTCTCGCTCTGCGTGCCGCGCGGCCAGCGCGCTCTCGACGTTGTCGAGCATGTGGTTGAGCGCCAGGCCGACCCGGCCGACCTCGGATTCGGGTTGGGTGTCCTGGCGGCGCCACCCGGATCGGGACCGGCGACCTCGCCGCGGTCCAGCGGCAGGGTGGACACCTGCGGTGGCGGTCGCGGCCACGCGGGTCAGCGGACGCAGGCTCCGTTCGACCACCCGGCGGGCGGCGACGAAGGACGCCAGGATCGCGCCGAGAGTGAGCACCGGCCATGCCCAGCAACTTGCTCATCGGACCGCTCACCTCGGTGAAAGGCAGGCCGACCAGGGTGGCGCCGTCCGTCGCGCTGGTCGCAGCAGGAAGTGGTACCGCCCCAGCCCGGGCACGTTGACCGTCACCGGTCCCTGCGTCGGTCGTGATCCCGGCGAGATCGAGCGCGGCGGCCTGGGTCAGGGCGGTCGGGGCCGATGGTCAGGTACCAGCTGTCGCCGCGCTGGTCCAGCCGGATCAGCCCGCTGGCGGCGAGCGTCGCCGGGACCCGAGGAGCCGTCGGCGCCGGTCGCCCGGCACCGTGTTCCCCGCCGCATCGTCGGGCGCCTGACCGCCGCCTGCAGCTGGTCCTCCAGCTGGTCGTTGCAGGATCTGGAAGCTGGACAGCGCGGTGAGCACGCTCAGCGCCACGGTCACCGCGCCACCATCGCGATGGCGCGAGCACCAGCCGGCGGCCAGCGTCCCCCGCCCATGGGGGAAGGGGACACCGCCGGCGAGGGTCGGGCACGCTCACTCAGCCGGGCTTCAGGACGTAGCCGGCCCCGCGCATCGTGTGGATCATCGGCGCGCGGTTGGCGTCGATCTTCTTGCGCAGGTACGAGATGTAGAGCTCGACGACGTTGGCCTGGCCGCCGAAGTCGTAGTTCCAGACCCGGTCGAGGATCTGGGCCTTGCTGCAGCACCCGGCGCGGGTTGCGCATCAGGTAGCGCAGCAGCTCGAACTCGGTGGCGGTCAGCTTGATCGGCCTCGCCCGCCCCGGGTCACCTCGTGGCTGTCCTCGTCCAGGGTGAGGTCGCCGACCACGAGCTGGCGACTCGCTCGCGCAGCGGTGGTCGCCCCGGTGCGGCGCAGCAGCGCGCGCAGGCGGGCGACGACCTCCTCGAGGCTGAACGGCTTGGTCACGTAGTCGTCGCCGCCCGCGGTGAGCCCGCCGATCCGGTCCTCGACGGCGTCCTTGGCGGTGAGGAAGAGCACCGGGACGTCGGGCTGCTCGGTACGGACCCGGCGCAGCACCTCCAGGCCGTCGAAGTCGGGCAGCATCATGTCGAGCACGATCGCGTCGGGACGCACCTCGCGCGCCGCCTTCACCGCGGTCAGTGCCGGACGCGGCGCGTGGTCACCTCCCAGCCCTCGTAGCGCAGCGCCATGCGAGCAGCTCGGTGAGGCTGGTCTCGTCGTCGACGACGAGCACCCGGATCGCCGTTCCGTCGGGGCGGGTGAGCGCTTCGTGTCCGCTTCGTGCAGTGATGGCCATGGGTCGACTCTCTCAGTACCGGGTGAGGATGTGCTGGGTGTCACCTGTGTGAATCCTATGTCTGCCCCCAGCCTCCGCGGGGCGGCGGGGGGCTCGGGTAGCCTTGGCGCAGCCCGGCGGCCGACGCCGGCAGCACAGGGGAGCAGGAGGCGGGATGCGGATCGTCCGCGGCGTCGCCGGCCTGCTCGGGGAACTGCTGGTGACCCTCGGAGTGGTGCTTCTGCTGTTCGTCGGCTGGCAGCTGTGGTGGACCGACGTGGTCTCCGACGCCGACGCCGCCCAGGTGGTGGGCGTCCTGGAGCAGGGCTTCGCCGACCCGGAGTGGGTGCAGCCGAAGCAGGTGAAGCTCGGGGACGCGTTCGCCATTGTCCGCGTCCCCCGGTTCGGGGCGAAGTTCGCGCGGCCGCTGTACGAGGGCACCACCGCCGACCTGCTCCAGCGCGGCGTGGGGCACTACGTCGACACGGCGTTGCCGGGGGAGGTCGGCAATTTCGCGATGGCCGGCCACCGCACCACCTACGGCAAGCCGTTCAGCCGGATCGCTGAGCTGCGCCAGGGCGACGTGGTGCTGGTGGAGACCGGGTCGACCTGGTTCGTGTACCGGGTGACGGCGCACGAGATCGTCCCGCCGACCCAGGTCTCGGTGCTGCTGCCGGTACCCAACCAGCCGGCCGCGGAGCCGACAGCGGCGGAGTTGACCATGACAAGTTGTCACCCCGAATTCAGTGCCCGCGAACGTTACGTGGTGCGGGCCACCCTGGACACGACCTACCCCCACGAGCAGGGCCTGCCCGCCGACCTGCTGGAAGTGGGTGAGTGACATGTCCTTCTACGGACTGCTCTGGCGTCTGTTGCCCGGGCCCTGGGCGGTGAAGCTGGTCGAGGCACTGCTGCTGGTGGTGGCGGTGGTCGCGGTGCTGTTCACCTGGGTGTTCCCGGCGGTCGCGCCCTACCTGCCGTTCAACGAAACCACCGTCGGGGAGTGAGCGGGGCCACGCCGTGTCGGTGACCGTGCTGCTACCGGTGGCGGTCTTCCTGTTCAGCTTCTGGCGGGACCCGCGAAAGGTGCGTACCGGGCTCTACCTGCTGTTCGCCCTGGTCTGGCTGGCGATCGCGGCGGTGGGCGAGGTCACCGGCCGGGTGGCCAGCGTCGACGCCCGAGCCGGGGCGTTCGTGGTCCGGGCCGTGATCGGACTGGGACTGGTCACGGTGATCGGGTTCGCGGGTTTCCTGCTCGTGGCCGGCGTGACCCTGGTGCGCAGGGAGGGACTGGCTCTGTCCCGGGTCCTGGCGATCCTGCTCGGCCTCGGGCTCCTGGTCCACGCCGGCCTGGCCGTCGCGGTGGTGTCCACCGACTCCATCGAGCTGTTCACCTGGCTGCTCGTGCTCGGACTCCCGGCCGGCTACCTGGGCTTCGCGTTCACCGCCTTCGGAATCTACGCCAGCCTGTACCCCGCGTGGATGGCGCGGCGCGGCGGGGCGGTGCAGGCCGTCGTGGTGCTCGGCTGTGGGCTGATCGACGGAAAGGTCCCGCCCCTGCTCGCGTCCCGGCTGCGTCGGGGACGGCAGGTGTTCGACCGGCTCGCGGCCCGCGGCACGCCGGCCCGGGTGCTGGTGACCTCCGGCGGCCGGGGACCCGACGAACCGGTGTCGGAGGGAAAGGCGATGGCCGACTACCTGGTCGAGCACGGGATGTCCGCCGAACTGGTGCTGGTCGAGGATCGCTCCCGGAACACCGAGGAGAACCTCGCCAACTCCGCCGGGCTGCTCGCCTCCCGGGGGCTCACCGGACCGATCGCGGTCGTGACCAGCGACTTCCATGCGTTCCGGGCCGCGCTGCTGCTGCGCCGGCACGGCCTGGCCGGCTACGGGGTCGGCGCCCCGACCGCCGGGTACTTCTGGCCGAGCGCGGTGATCCGGGAGTTCCTCGCCGTGCTGCGTGACCACCTCCCGCTGAACGTGGCCCTGCTCGGCCTCAGCCTGGTGCCGGCCCTGGTGGTTCTGGGTAGCACGGTGGGCTCTCAGCGGTAGCCGAAGACCCGCGCCCCCGGGATCACGTCGGCCGGGCTGAGGTCGACATCGTCGACCCGGCCGGGACGGGCGGACCTCGTCGGGTCCTCACTCACCAGCCGGATCATCTTGCCGACGGCGTCCGGCTCGCCCTGCGCGCGGATCAGGACCGATCCGTCGGCCTGGTTCTCGGCGTAGCCGGACAGGCCGAGATAGCGGGCCTCCCCCATCGCCCACCAGCGGAAGCCGACGCCCTGGACGCGGCCGCGGACTGTGATGGCCACCGCGATCATGAGTCCCCATTCAACCCGGTCCCGGTCCGCAGGTCGACCCGGCGGAGCCTCCCCGGGGCCCGCCTGCTTCCTGGTGGGCGGGATTTCGAGGCCCCGGGCCGGGTCTGGGAGGATGTCGGCATGAGCGATCCGGTCCGCGAAGTACTCACCTGGGAGCTGTTCGGGAAGGCGGCCCGCGAACTGGCGCAGCAGGTGGTCGATTCCGGCTTCCAGCCCGACCTGATCCTCTCCATCACCCGTGGCGGCATGTTGCCGGCCGGCGCGATGAGCTACGCGATGGGCATCAAGAACCTGCACATCATCAACGTCGAGCTCTACACCGGGGTGGACGAGCGGCTGCCGCTGCCCGTGCTGCTGCCCCCGGTGCCGGTGGCCGTCGACCTGTCCGGCCAGACCGTGCTGATCATCGACGACGTCGCCGACACCGGCGAGACGCTGCGGATGGTGCGCGACTTCTGTGAGGAGCACGTCGCCGAGACCCGGACCGCCGTGCTGTACGAGAAGCCGCAGTCGGTCGTCAAGTGCGACTACGTGTGGAAGCGGACCGGGGAGTGGATCGCCTTCCCGTGGTCGAGCGAGCCGCCGCTGAAGGGCCGCTCCACCGACAACTGATCCTCAGCCGAGCGCCGAGACCACCTTCTCGATGCGGCGCTGCCGGGTCGCCACCGCCTTCGCCTCGGTCACCGATCGCACGTGTTCCTTGCGGCGGGACGGGGCGAGCGCGTCGAACTTCGCGCGCAGGCCTGCCGACGCCAGGGCCAGGGCCAGGTCGTCGGGGACGGGGGTGTCGCGCGCGGACGTGTCGTGGGTGAGCGTGACCTCGTGGGTCTCGCCCCCGGCCACACCGGCCGCCTCACGATGGACGGCGGCGAGCGGCACCAGGTACCGCCCGCCCATCACGGCGATGGTCGAGGGGTAGCTGTAGCCGTTGATGGTGACGACCACGGGTACGCGCTTGCCGGCACCGAAGCCCTGCACGGTCTCCCCGGGCACCTCGATGCCGACGTTGGTGCCGAAGAGCTGCAATGTGGTGGTGAAGCTGGTCACGCGGTCCTCCTTCGCAGGTTCGAGATCATGCCATGACGGGTACCCCGGTGACGGCCCTTCCGTTGCCGGCGATCATCACGCCGCCCAGCACCAGGAGCACGCCGGCGACCTGCAGTGGTACGAGCGTCTCGCCGAGCACGGCGACGCCGAGGATGACCGCGGTGAGCGGTTCGGCCAGTCCGAGGGTGATCGCGGTCGAGGCGGTGAGGTGTTGCAGTGCCGCGCCCATCAGCAGGTAGCAGACCACCACGGTGACCCCGCCCAGCCAGAGGCCGGCGGCGAGCCCGCGGGGTTCGGCGAGCCAGGTGTTGTCGGTGAACGGCAGGACGGCCGCGCCGATCAGGCCGCTGGTGGCGACGATGGCGGCCGTCGCGGGTAGTGCGGCGAGACCCTGCTGCACCACTTCCGCCGCGGCCACCGCGAAGCCGGCGTAGGCGGCCCCTGCGACCAGGGAGGCCAACCCGGCGACCGGCTGCAGCGCGACCGCCCGTCCGATGACGCCGGAGAGCAGCAGGATGCCCACGACGGCCAGTGTGGTGGCGGCGAGCCAGCGGCCCGACGGCCGGCGTCCGCGGCCGGCGTCGAAGAGTCCGGCGAACAGGGGGCTGGAGCCGAGCGCGATCACGGTGCCGACGGCCACACCGTTGCCCCTGGTGCCGAAGAAGAAGGTCGCCTGGAACGCCATCACACAGGCTCCGCCCCACAGGACCCAGCCGGCGTGGACCGACCACCGGGGCAGCCGCAGGCCCTGGTGGCGCAGCCACCACCCGACGCCGATCAGGGCCAGGATGCCGCCGCCGATCGCCTGCCGCACCGCGCCCACGCTGAGTGGGTTGGCGGTCGCCGGGGCGAACGCCTGGGCGGTACCGGTGGTGCCGAACAATACCGCCGCGGCGACCATCATCACGGCCGGACGCAGCGAGGGGGCGGGCACGGGCGACAGGCTAGCGGGGCGGGCGGCGGTGAGAGCCCCCCGGCAGGTTCGTGAGCGCGGCGGACGAACCGGCGCGGCGGCGCGCCGCCTCGTCCGGCACCGGCCTTCGCACAGGCCCTCAGCCCCCGCGGAGGGTCCGTTCGAAAAGGGCGCGGAGCGAGGTGGGAAGGACGGGCTCGGGCACCACCACGTCCACCCCGGCGTCGCGGCACACCACTCCGTAGCAGAACGCATCGGGCAGTTCCCGGCCGGCACCGGCGAACCGGGCCAACTCCTGGCCCGCCAGCAGGCTGGCCCACGCGCGACGATCCGGGCCGGGCAACGCGGCCAGCGTGGTTCGTCGTTCCCTCGCGACCCCGGCGACACCGCCGGTGCGGCGCAGCAGGAGTTGGGCGTTCGGGTCGAGCTGTTCACCCTCGCCTCCCGGCGGGGCAGCGACGGCCGGGTCGACCCCCACCTCCCGCCAGGCGGCCCGGATCGCTTCCGCTTCCGCGCCCTCGCCGTAGCGGGCGACGGCCGCGGCGATGGTCAGGTCCGCGAACGTGGCGAAGTCGCAGTCGGGGCGGATCGCGTCGCCGCTGAGCACGTCGTACCAGACCCGACCGGCCTGTTCCCAGGCGTGGCCCCCGATGGTGGTCGCGGCAAGGGCGAACGCGCGGTTGGGAATCCCGGAGTTGTAGTGGACCCCGCCGTTGTCCTCGCGGGTGCGGACGTAGCCGCTCATGTGGGCCGGCTGCGGGTCGGTGCCCAGGCGCGGGTCGTCGTAGGCGGTGCCGGGGTGGAGCATGCTGCGCAGCGCCACCCCGCCGACCCCCGGCAGCAGCAGGTCGGCGCCGACCAGCCAGTCGGCGGCCGCCGCCGTCTGCCCGGCCGCGTGCTGGGCCACGAGCACGCCGAACACGTCGCAGACCGACTCGTTCAGGGCGCCGGACTGGCTGCGGTAGGTGAGGTCCGCGGTGTGCGCGACCACTGCGTGGCAGAGTTCGTGGGCGATCACCTCCAGGCTGGCGGTGAACCGGCCGAAGACCTCGCCGTCGCCGTCACCGAACACCATCCGTTCCCCGTTCCAGAACGCGTTCTGGTAGCTCGTGCCGTAGTGGACGGTGCCGAGCAGGTCCATGCCGGCGCCGTCGATGGAGTCACGGTCGAACACCTCGGCGAAGAACCGCCAGGTGGCGCCGAAGCCGTCGTAGGCCTCGTCGGTCGCCGGGTCTCCGGTGGCCGGGTCGCCCTCGGTCCGGGCCGGCCTGCCGGGCAGCGTGGTCGAGTTGCCGGCGTCGGACACCGCTCGGGCCGGCCCGGTCGCCCCCGGCCGGGCGATGGCCATCCCCGCGTGGATCGGGGTGGCCACCCTGGCCCGGCGGGTCCGGGCGTCCCGGTTCAGGGTGGATCTCGCCTGCCCGGCGATCGGCTCCGAGCCTGCGGCCAGGTGCCGTAGCAGGTAGGGCGGGACGATCTGGTGGAGGTCGGTCATGTCCCCAGCATGCCGCGGGCCGGGGACAACCGTCGGGGTCCCGGGGTTCGGCAGCGACCCGCCGGCGCGGCAGCGGCGGCGAGGGTCGGGTCATCCCAGGTGGGCGCGTCCAGCGGCTCAGTGGTGCAGGTATTCAAGCAGATGGTTGCGTTCGTCGGTCAGCTGGTCGATCCGGTTCTTGACCACGTCACCGATCGAGATGATCGCCACCAGGCGGCCGTCCTCGACCACGGGCAGGTGGCGGAAGCGCCCGTAGGTCATGGCCTGCGCGGTGGACTCGAGGTTGTCCTCGCGGCTGCAGGTCTGCACCTCCGCGGTCATGATGGCCGTGACCGGCTCGGCGAGCACCCCGGCGCCCGTGCTGGCCAGGTGCCGGACGACGTCCCGCTCGCTGACGATCCCGCCGATGGTCGCCCCGTCCTCGCTCACCACGACCGCCCCGATGTTGTTCCGGGCCAGCAGGTCCAGCAGCTCGGCGACCGTGGCGGTGGGGGCGACGGTGACCACGTCCGCCCCCTTCTTGCTGATGATGTCCTCGATCTTCATGGCATGGACGCTACCCGGAGCACCCGCCCGGCACCAGCCTCGACGGGGTGTCGCAACTGCCGCTTGATAAGGTCTGCCGCTATGACCGAGCAGCACCCGCGGACCAGGGCCGTACGGGCGGGGATCGCGACCGATCCCGGCCATGGTGCCGTGGTCCCGCCGGTCTACCTGTCGACCAGCTACGCCTTCGCCGGATTCGGTCGTCCCGGCGAGTACGACTATA
>CAVPHL010000019.1:0-5342 GCA_963704225.1 uncultured Actinomycetota bacterium | reverse complement strand
TCAACGAGTTGGACCGCCGTGAAGGAGCGGATGACACAACTGGGATTCCGGGTCTGCGGAGGCGCGGTGCGCGACCCGCGGAGACGCCGTGGGCCGCGCATGGTCAGCAGCGACTACCTCACCAGCGTCATGCCGGCGGGTGCGGCGGCCGTCCCGGGTCTCCAGGATGCCCAGGTACGTCCCCGACCCCATGCCGCGGCCGGCGTCGTCACGCCCGTTCCAGCGCACCTGGTGTCCACCGGCGGCCTGCCGGCCGATGTCGACCAGCATCCGCACCCGCCGGCCCCTCACGTCGGCCACCCACAGGCGCACCGGTCCGTCCTGCGCCAGGCTGAAGCTCAGCGTCGTTGTGGGGTTGAACGGGTTGGGCGCCACGCCGTGCAGGGCCGTCGCCACCGGCAACTCGGGCGCGTCGCTGGGCATGCCGAGCATGCCGTGGACCACCAGGTCGTTGCCCTCCCAGGCCAGCGAATCGTAGGACCAGCCGTCCGGCAGCTCGACGGTCCACGTGGCCTGGTCGTCGCGCTCGTCGCAGGTCAGCACGGTGTAGTCGGCCGCCCGCGAGGGCTCGATCTCCAGGTACTCGACGCGCAGCCTCACATTGCCCGTGGCCGACAGTAGGCCGTGCACCGCCAGGCGGTCCGTCTGGTTGGGGCCCACTCCAGACAAGCGTGGCGCCGTGGTTGACGGTGAGCGGGCCCCAGATGTCCAGGGTGCCGATCTCGCCCTCGTCGCCGGGATGGATGACGCACTCGCCGCCCACCGCGACGGAGCCCTGCAGGGAGCCCTGGCCGGCGAGCACCCCGCCGGTGAAGGCCAGGCCGCTGTCCATGGCGACGAGCGCGTCGTCACACTCCAGGCGGCCGGACGTCTGCAGGAAGGGTCCCCAGACGCGGGTACTGGTGTCCGCCGCGGGCTGGATCTCCAGCGTGCCGCGGTTCTCG
Organism: uncultured Actinomycetota bacterium; assembly: GCA_963704225.1. GTDB lineage: Bacteria > Actinomycetota > Actinomycetes > Propionibacteriales > Propionibacteriaceae > Propionicimonas. The sequence goes on along the minus strand of CAVPHL010000019.1, from coordinate 4,398 downwards.
AAACCGGCGCCGGTGCAGCGGAACTCGGTGTTGTAGGTCGCGTCCTCGCAGATGATCGTGCCCTCGTTGAGCAGTTCGATCCGCTGGTCGCCGTAGTAGTTGGGCAGCTCACCAAAGAAGCCGCCGTGGCTCTCGATGGTGTGCTGGGGGCCGTTGGTGACCAGCGCGTTGTGGTCGGGCCACTGGAACATCTTGATGACGTTGGCGTCGCCCATGCGCAGCAGACCGTCGCCCGCGAAGGTCAGGGCACTGTCGACGTACACGACGGCGGATCCGGCCCAGCCGTCGACGCCCTGCTTGATGAACCCGTTGTTGGTGATGATGTCGGCCATGTGGATGTCGGTGTAGCGCTGCAGGTGCAGGGTGCCCTCGAGGGTGATGTCCTCGAGGCTGACGCCGCCGGTGGTCTGGATCTCGCCGGTGCCCGAGGTGCGCAGCACGCCGCCCTCGATCCGGGCCGGGTGGTCGGCCTCGAAAGACAGGCGCACCACCGAGCCGTCGCCCGCATGGATCTCGCCGGCTGTGTTGTCCCAGGCGCCCCAGATCCGGAGCAAGCCACCGCCGGTCGCCTCGACCAGGTTCAGGTTGGCTACGGTGGTGGCCAGGATGTCGAACTGGTTGACGGTATTGGTGGCCTGGATGATCCCGTGGTTGGTGAGATCGACGCCGTGGTAGTTGCCGTAAGGCTCCCAGCCGAAGCTGCCGGAACCGTGGACGACCTGACCCGGGCCGATGCCGAGGGAGACCTCGGGCAACCAGCTGGCCATGCGCGCGGACTCCATGGAGATGTCCCCCGTGCCCACGATCTCCAGGTCGCCCTCGAGGTTGAAGGTGTGGGCGACGGTGGTGACGCCGTACATGACGATACTGCCGTCGTTGGTGAGGGTCGGGCCGTGGATGGCCAGGGCTGCCTGGGGCAGGATCAGTTGTGCGCCAAGGCCGAGGGTGAGGTCGGCGCATTGGGCGGGAATGCCGCCCTCGATGTCGAGGACCGTGCCGTCAGGGATCAGGACCCAGGATGCGGCCCCGGGAAAGTGGGGCACGGCATCGTCGGAATAATGCCAGGTATGGCCCCAGCCGTTGGCGTAGTTGTTTCCCTCCGTGGCCCAGTCGTGGCCCCAGGCCGGGTTGCTCTCGGGCGGGCCATACCAGCCGGTCCAGGTGAAGTCCTGGGCGGCGAGGGGAACGGCGACGAGGATCAGGGCGATGAGCGGCGCGATGGTGCGCATGGATGTTTCCTCCGGATCAGGGGGTCGCGGGTTGACCGGCTCGCGGAGGAATCATGGGCAATGGGGCGTTACGCGGACGTTACGCGGGCAGGTGGTCCACCGAGACGCGATGTGATATGATCGGCGTCGATCAAACGCCCCGACCGCGTCGCCGTTCGGTGCGTTGGCTGTCCGCCCCGGCCAGGAGATCTCGTCATGAAGACCCCGTGGATCGTCGCGCTTGCAACGATAAAGCGGCCTCGCCCTCGCCCCGGCGGCCCCGGCGGCGACCTGGCTGGTGCTGCCCGACGGCACCGGCGACGCCCCCTCCATCCAGGCCGCCATCGACGCCGCCGCCCCGCGCGACGTCATCCAGCTGGCCTACGGCACCTTCACCGGCCCCGGTAACCGCGACCTCGACCTCGCGGGCAAGACGCTCACCATCCGCTCGCTGGGCGGCGAGGCCCAGGCCTGCATCATCGACTGCCAGGGGTCGGCGGCCGACCCGCACCGCGGCTTCGATTTCCACACCCAGGAGGACGCCGACACGCGCCTCGAGCACATCACCGTGCGCGGCGGCTGGGCCGAGGGTGACGACGTGTTCAACGACGGCACCGGCGGCGCCCTGCGGATCGTCGGCGGCGCGGCGCCCACCCTGATCGGCGTGGTGCTGCGCGACAACACGGCCATGTCGGGCGGCGCCGTGTGGGTGCACGACGCAGCGCCCACCTTCGACCGCTGCGTCTTCAGCGACAACACCGCCTGGTGGGGCTCCGGCGGCGCCCTCAACCTCTACGCCGCGACCCTCACCGAGCCCATCGCCGACTGCGTGTTCCGCGGCAACGCGTCCCACCAGACCGGCGGCGCCGTGGCCTCGGCCAGCAGCGAGTTCCGGCTGGAGCGCTGCCTCTTCGCGGCCAACCGGGTCAACGCCGGCGGCGGCGGCGGCGGCCTCGAATGCTTCACGTCCACGGTGTGCGAGGTGGTCGACTGCACCTTCGCCGACAACGTCGCCGTGGGCGGCGGCGGCGGGGCCTACGTCTGGGGTGGCGCCGAGTGCACCTTCGAGCGTTGCACGTTCGCCGGCAACTCGGCGGACGACGGCAGCGGCATCGGCGTCGACCAGGGGACCGCCACGGTGCTGAGTTCGATCATCGCCTTCGGCGACGGGCCCTCGGTCGGCGTGCAAGGCGACCCGACCCCGTCGATCAGCTGCACCGACATCTTCGGCAACGCCGGCGGCGACTGGGTCGACGCCATCGCCGACCAGGCCGGCACCCGCGGCAACGTGGCCACCGACCCCTTGTTCTGCGGTGACGACCTCCCCGAGACGCCCTACGCCCTGCACGCCGACTCGCCCTGCGCCCCTGGCCACTATCCGTGCCTGCAGATGGGCGCCTGGCCGGTGGGGTGTGCGGCGGCGACCGCGGTGGGGCCGACGCTGCCCGGCCCGGTCGTGCTCCGCGAGGTCGCGCCCAACCCGTTCAATCCACGGACAACGGTCCGGTTCGCGTTGGCCCGGCAGATGCGGGTCGAGGTCGCGGTCCATGATGTCCGCGGTGGGCGGGTGGCCATCCTGGCCAACGGCATCCATGAGGCCGGGGAGACCACCGTCGACTGGGATGGGCGCGATGCGGCGGGCCGGGACATGCCGTCGGGGACATACCTCGTGCACCTCAGCACGGCGGCCGGGGTGCAGACGCGCAAGGCGGTGCTGGTGAGGTGATATGGAACGGCTAGTCAACCATTAGTCGCTTCCCTCTGGCCCCGGGCGTCAGCCCGGGGCCTCTTCTTGACGGGGAAGAGACTTCAACGACGGTCGATCAGACTGATATCCGCGGGTTGGTTACCGCACTCCATTTTCTCCGTCCGGGTCTGCCTCTGTCTAGGGACGCGGGTTGGCTCTACCGCATATTTCAAACGAGGATCACCCATTCCGCGTGCCTCTTCCCCGATCTTCGTGGCTCAGGCCTCCTTGCTTTCCAGCACCCACAGCGCCGACCAGAGGAAGCCGCACAGTTCGCGGGCCACGGCCGTCACGGCGGTGCACTGATGCTTCTTGCAGCGATCTTCCAGTACTTCTTCTGCAGGCGATGCTGAGCCTTGATCGCGATGGCGACCACCTCCGGGTTCTGACCCATGCGCCGACGAGTCAGGATCAGATCCGCCGCCGGCCCGCTTGCGGTAGTGCCACGATGCCTCGACCAGGATCCGTCTGCAGCTCCTGCGAGCCCGACTTCGTGATCGAGCCGCGCCGCTGCACGTTGCCGCTGCTGCGCTCGGAAGGCACCAGTCCGGCGAACGCCATCAGGCCCGTCGGCCGGGCGAACCGACGGATGTCGCCCAGCTCGGTCAGGATGGTCATCGCCGTCAGGGTCTTGATGCCCCGGAAGCAGCACAGGGCCTCGACCTTGGCGCGGAACGGTTCGCTCTTGCGCGTAGCGATCGATCTCCGCTTCCAGGGAGTGCTTCTGCGCCTTCGAGGTACTCCAGGTGCTCGAGATGGTGGGCCAGGACGGTGCCCAGCGGGCCGTCCAGCTCGCGATGCAGCTTCCTCAGCCAGGCGCGGTGCTTCTGCGTCCAGTTGCTCTTGCCGCCGGTGAACCGGTGGCCGTGGGTGGCCAGCACCCGGACGATCCGGTGCTTCAGGCGCACGACGTGGGACTGCACCGCCAGGCGGGAGCGGACCAGTTGGCGGATCTCTTCCTGCTCCCGCGTCGGCACGGCGACCGGCAACCAGGTTGCCCGCTCGGTACTGCTCGGCCAGGTGGATCGCGTCCAGGCGATCGGTCTTGCGGCGGTCGCCGGGCTTCTTTGGTACCAGGCTCGGCGCGATGACCTCGCAGTGGAAGCCGTCGTGCTCGAGGCAGCGCTGCAGGACGTACCCGGCGCCGGTGGCCTCGTAGCAACTGCGCGGGGTGCCGTGCTCGCTCAACCGCCGGAACATGCGGCGAACGGCGTTGAGGTCACCGGGCAGGCGCTCGATCTGGGGGCTCGGGATCGTTGCCGAACAGGATGGCGGCGGTGATGGAGTCCTGATGGACATCCATCCCCACCCAGACGGTATCGGTGCTATACTGGGTCATGGCTGGGCTCCTTTGCGGGAACGAGAGCGGCAACTCTCATGTGGCCCTGGGTGACAGTGAGATACCCACCATACACCGCTGGGCCCAGCCGTTCCATTTTGTCT
>CAVPHL010000018.1:0-14281 GCA_963704225.1 uncultured Actinomycetota bacterium | reverse complement strand
TTCACGACCAGCTGTTGCCAGGGCGTGTAGGTGAGCTCGACGTCCTCGCCCATGGGCAGCCACATGAACGGCGCCACCGCCACCCAGGCACAGTAGACCCAGGCCGGGCCAGCGCAACGCGGCCGGCAGCCCGCGGGCCTGCCACAGCACCACGCCGAGTGGCACCACCCACACATAGTGGTGGGACCACGAGATCGGCGAGCCCAGCAGGCTGGTCAGTCCCGCCAGGCACAGGGCCAACGCCACCTCCCCGCGACGGTGCAGCAGCACCGCCGGCCGCCACCCCGAGCAGGACCACGGCGGCACTCAGCGCCAACCCACCCGGGCCGGGGGCGCCGGTGAGCCGGTTCCACACGCCCAGCACCGACTGGTTGGACGCGAACACGATCCCCGAGTTGAGCCCCGAATCCCCCGAAGCCAGCCGCACCCAGTACTCCAGCGAGGCGGCCGGCGGCAGCACCAGGAACCCGATCGCCGTGGCGGCCAGGAAGGAGAAGAACGCGACCAGGCCGGCCTGGCGGCGACCGGCGAAGAAGTTGTACGCGGCGACCACGGCGGGGGTGAGCTTGACCGCGGTGGCCACCCCGACCAGCCAGCCCTCGGGAAGCAACCGGCGGCGCAGCAGCCGCGGCCCGGGCATCGAGTCGAGCACGGCCGCCGCAACCAGCAGGATCGCGAGCTGGCCGAAGCCCAGGGTGTCCCGCACCGGCTGCACGAGCAGGATCACCGCCGTGGTAGCCAGGCTCAACCGCCAGCCGGCGAGTCCGACCGTGCAGCACCGCGGCCAGGGCGGCCGCGCACAGCAGGAGCCAGGCGAGCGCCGCCACCGTGAAGGTGAGGGCGGCGAACGGCACGGTGAGCAGCGCGGCGAAGCCCGGGTAGATCCACGGCAGCTGGCCCTGCGGGTCGAAGATGTCTCCTCCGGCCAGCACCAGCCCGCCCACCCGCTGGTAGACCGCGAGGTCGAGCATGTTCGGCTGCCAGGGCAGCAGGGTGCTGCCCGGGATCTGCGTGCCGGCCACGTAGAGGGCGGCCAGGGCCGGGGGCAGCGCGAGGACCGCCCGCAGCGCACCGCCGCGCAGTAGCGCGTTCATGCCCACCTCCTCCCCGCCGCGTACCAGCGTAGGGCGAGAAGGGCGGGCAATGGCACCGCCTGCGACGGGTGGGCGATCCGCCTCTCCCGCCCACCGTCCGGGCACCCGCCGGGCCGGGGGAGCGGGCGGGCTGCTGGCATGATGGGCCGATGCTGCGCTTCACCGACGAGGACCGTCGGCGCCGCCTGGCCCGGCGGCACGGCGTGCACCCGGCCTTCCGCCATCCCGACCCGGTGAGCGCCACCCGCGCCATGACCGTCCTGCACGCGACCGAGCCGCCCAGCGTGTACCTCGCGCTGCAGGCCCGGGTGGACGGGCTCGACATCGCGGCCGTGAGCGACCTGCTGCAGGAGCAGCGCGCCGTGGTGAAGCAGCTGGCCATGCGACGCACCCTGTTCGGGTTCACCCGCGACCTGCTGCCCGCGGCCCTGGGCAGCGCCTCGGCGCGGGTCGCGGCGGCGGAACTGCGCCGCCTCGCCGGTGACGTTGAGCGCTCGGGGGTGGCCGCAGCCGGGACCGCGTGGGTGGAGGCCGCCGCGGCGGCGGTGCTCGACCACCTCGGCACCGACGGCGCCCTGGACGCGGCGTCGTTGCGCGCCCAACTACCCGTCCTCGACACCCGGATCACCTACGGCGGCGGGCGGTGGGCCCAGGAGGCGCCGGTCGCACCCCGGGTGCTGACCCTGCTGGGCGCCCGCGGCCACCTGTTCCGCGGTCGCAACGGTGGCCACTGGCGGATCTCGCGGCCGGTGTGGACGCCGGCCCGTTCCTGGCTGGGCGAGGATCCGGTGCCACTGGCCGCGGCGGAGGGGTACGCCGAACTGGTCCGGCGGTGGCTGTGGACCTTCGGTCCCGGCACCGAGCGGGACCTCACCTGGTGGCTGGGCGCGACCGTGTCGTCGGTGCGCCGGGCGCTGGCCGACGTGGGCGCGATCGCGGTCGCGCTCGACTCCGGCGACACCGGCTGGGTCCTGCCCGGAGACGAGGAACCCGAGCCGGCGGTCGATCCGTGGGCGGCCCTGTTGCCGGTGCTCGACCCGACCACGATGGGCTGGAAGCAGCGGGGCTTCTACCTCGACCCGGCCGACGCGCCCTTCCTGTTCGACTCGGTGGGCAACGGCGGCAGCACCGCCTGGTGGAACGGGCGGGTGGTCGGGTGCTGGGTCCAGGGCGCCGACGCCCGCGTCCGGGTCGTCCTCCGGTCGGACCCGGGTCCCGGGGGCCGGGCCGCGCTGGACGAGGAGGCCGAACGCCTCACCGGCTTCCTGGCCGGCGAGGTGGTGTCCTCGGTCTACGCCTCCCCGCAGATGCGGGGCGAGCGGTTGCCGTGACGGATCGCGGCCGGCGCCCGCACGGCGGTCAGCCGCCCGATGGGGACGTCAGCGGCGATGCCAGGCCTCGTCGCTGGAGATCAGGGCGCGGACGTTCTCGGGCAGCTCCCCCGAGACCAGGTCGGCCACGGTCGTGGTCTCCAGGATGGTGCGGACCGCGGCCCGCACCGCCACCCACACCTCGGTGAGGGCCTTGGCGGGGCCGGCGTAGGTCACCCCCTCCGGGGCGATCCCGCGGACGGCGGCCAGCGGCCCGTCCACGGCCCGCACGACCTGGGCCAGGGAGATCTCGGCGGCCGGCCGGGCCAGCTGGAGGCCGCCCCCGCTCCCCCGCCGCGACAGCAGCACGCCCTCCCGGGTGAGGTCCCGCAGGATCGACTCGAGGAACTTGCCGGGCAGCCCCTGCGCCGTGGCGAGGTCGTTGCGCGAGAACGAGTGTTCGGGCTCGGCGGCGAGCTCGGCGACAGCGCGCAGCGCATACTCCACCCGCGCCGTCACCTGCATCGCCGATCCCTTCCCTACAGCAGAGTGGCCCCCAGCCCTCGCCTCGTCCGGACGTTGGCCGACACCCTGCTGAACACCGCGTCGAACGCCATGCCCAGCACCAGGACCACGATCATGGTAGCGATCAGCGCCGAGGCGTTCGCGAACTCGCGGTAGTACTGGAGCTGGACGCCGAGCGACGGCTTGCTGGCGATGATCACCAGCAGCTCGCCGGCCATCAGCGAGCGCCAGGCGAACGCCCAGCCCTGCTTCAGCCCCGCGACGTAGGTGGGCAGGGCGGACGGCAGCACCACGTGCCGGTAGAGGGTCGCGCCGGCGGCCCCGAGCACCTGGGCCGTCCGCAGCAGCGGCGGCGGCACGTCGTCGATGCCGGAGATCAGCCCGTTGGCGATCGAGGGGGCAGCCCCCAGCACCACCACGAAGGTGATCGCGTTCTCGCTCAGCCCGAACAGCAGGATCGCGAACGGGAACCAGGCGATCGAGGGCATCGTCTGCAGTCCGGTCAGCATCGAGCCGATCGCCGTGCGCAGGACCTGGGACGCCGACACGGCGATCCCCAGAACTGTCCCGATCACGAGCGCCAGACCGAAACCGAACACGGCGCGCACGAGGGTGTTGCCCAGCGCCTGCCAGAACTTGCCCTCGCCGAGGAAGGCGACCAGCTCGGCACCCACCTCCGCGGGCCCGGGCAGCACGTAGTCGGGCTTCCAGCCCGACCAGACCACCAGCTGCCAGCCCAGGAGCGCCAGCGCGGACGCCAGCAGGCCGGGCCACAGCTTCGCCCAGACCTGGCCCCGCGCGACGACCGGGGGCCGCCAGCGGGGTCGGGGGGTCTCACCCGGGTCGTCGCCCGGGGCGAGCACCGCGTCCACCCGCGGCTCAACCATGGTCGTCATCACGCCACCCTTCCGGTCGCACCGTCGTGCAGGTCCATCAACTCGTGCAACCGTCCCGACAGGGCGGCGACAGCGGCGTCCTCCATCCGGCGCGGCCGGGGCAGGTCTATCCGCACCTCGTCGACGATCCGTCCCGGTGACGGGCTCATCACCACGACCCGGTCGCCGAGGCGAGCGGCCTCGCGCACGTTGTGGGTGACGAACACGACGGTGATCCCCCGCTCGAGCCAGATCCGCTCGATCTGTTCGTGCATGCCGTCGCGGGTGAGCGCGTCCAGGCTGGCGAACGGCTCGTCCATCAGCAGGATTCGGCACTCCTGCGCCAGGGCGCGGGCCAGGGACACCCGCTGCCGCATCCCGCCGGAGAGCTGGTGCGGCCGCAGGTCCGCCGCGTGCGGCAGCTGCACGATCTCCAGCAGCCCGGCGGTGCGTTCGGCCCAGTCCTGCCGGGCGACGCCGGACAGGCGCAGGGCCAGTTCGATGTTGCCGCCCACGGTCAGCCAGGGGAACAGGTTGGCGTCCTGGAACATCATCCCGACCCGGTTGCCGTGCGCCTCCAGGCTGCCCGACGTCGGTTCGGCCAACCCGGCGATCATCGACAGCAGGGTGCTCTTGCCACAGCCCGAGCGTCCCAGCAGGCAGACGAACTCGCCGTCGGCGACCGTGAGGCTGGCGTGGCTGAGCGCGGTGGTGGGCAGCTTCGCGTTGCGGAAGACCTTGGAGACGTCGCGGATCGTCAGCGACGCCATGCTCGGCGAGGTGGTCACTGGTCGCTCACCGCCTTTTCGCCCCGCTCCGTGAGCAGGCCGTTGAGCAGGTCGAGCGAGTGCAGCCCGGACAGGTCGGGGGTTTCCAGCAGGCCCACGGCGACGGCATGCGCGGCGCCTTCGCGCAGGGTGTCCGCGAGCGGGTCGGAGGTGAACTCCACGTTCTGCCAGGCCTGTTCGAGGACGCTGTCGTCCATCGGCTTGCCGGAAACCGCGGCGATCGCGTCGTTGACGAGTTGCCGGGCGTCCGCCGGGTTCTGCTCGATGTAGTCCAGCGAGTCGAGCAGGCCGGTCAGGACCGCCTTGACCCGGTCGGGGTGCTGTTCGAGGAACTCGGTGCGCACGATCACGTTGGTCACGATGAACCTGCCGTCGGGCCACAGCTCGGACTCATCGACCAGCACGTGGCCGCCACCGTCGGCGATCAGCCGGGTGGCCCAGGGCTCCGGCACCCACGCGCCGTCGATCTCACCGGAGGCGAAGGCCTGCAGTGCGGTCGCGTTGTCCTGGGGCATCACGCTCACGTCGCCGCCGCCCTCGGTGGTGGTCTCGAACCCCTGCTGCTTCAGCCAGTAGCGCAGCGCCACGTCCTGGGTGTTGCCCAGCTGGGGCGTGGCGATCCGCTTGCCGGCCAGCTGGGCCGGCTCGGTGATGTCCTGGCTGACCACCAGGGACGCGCCGTTGGCGGCCGCGCCGGCGATCACCCGCAGCGACTGGCCTTTGGACTGGGTGTAGCCGGTGATCGTGGGGTTGGGCCCGATGAACGCCACGTCGACCGAGCCGGCGTTGAGCGCCTCGATCGCGGCCGGCCCGGCGTTGAAGGTCACTGTCTTCAACTCGGTGCCGTCCCCGAGAGCGCTGGCGTAGAACCCCTTGGAGACCCCGACCAGAGCAGGCGCGTGGGTGAGATTGGGGAAGTAGCCCATCGTCACGGCGTCACTGCCCCCTCCCGGGCCGCTGCAGGCGGTCAGTCCCATCGCCGAGATCATGGCCAGGGCCGCGGCTGCGGTACCCCGTCGTAGCTGTCGAGCTCTCATCACTCCCACTCCCATATTATTCCGAGTACCCCTATTTAATACATAGGATTAGAAGGGACGCAACTCCGACCCGCCCGAGCACCTCGCCGGACTCCCCCAGTACCCCCGCCCGCCACTCCCACCCAACGCCCCGACCCACCCAACGCCCGACCCCCAACGCCCGACCCCCCAACGCCCGACCCCCCAACGCCCGACCCACCCGCCCCCCCCCAGACCCACCCGAACGTCCCCGACTCGCCCCAGAAGCCCCGACCCTCCCCCCAAAAGCCATCGAAACCGGCAGACGCCACCGAAACTTCGGTGGCGTTTGCCGGTTTCGATGGCGTCTGGGGCTGGCGGAACCGCCAGGGGGAACCTGTGGACGGGTCCGGCGGGAGGTCAGCGCGCGGTCAGCGCGCGGTCAGGTGCGGTCAGCGCGCGGTCAGAGTGCGGTCAGAGTGCGGTCAGCGCGCGGTCGGGCCGCCGCGGCGGGCGGTCGCGCGCGGTCGGGCGGTCGCGGCGGTCGCGCGCGGTCGCGGCCCCGTCCGCGCGGTCAGCGCGCGGTGATCTCCCTGGGTGGACGCGTCCGGATGCGGCCGAGGTGCACCTGGCCGGACTGCTCGGCCGTGAACAGCCGCGACCCCTCCGGCAGCAGCTGGAGCTCATGCACCACCGCGGCCACGCGGCTCAGCTGCTGCCGCACCGCGTCGAGCTCCGCCTCGAGGGCGAGGATCCGTCGCACCCCCTCCAGATTGATCCCCTCCGCCTGGGACAGGTGCTGGATGTGCCGCAGCGTCGCGATGTCCCGCAACGAGTAGCGACGCCCGCGCCCACGGGAGCGACCGGGCACGACCAGGCCGAGCCGGTCGTAGCCACGCAGGGTCTGGGGGTGCATCTCGGCCAGTTGCGCGGCGACGGAGATCACGAAGATCGGGGCGTCCGCGTCCAGCCGCTCCGGGAGCTGGCCGGTCATCGGTGGTCACCCTGGAACAGGTGGGCACGAGGGTCAGCGCCACCGGCCTTGGCCTGGAAGTCGACCAGGGCCGACCTGGCCTCCTCGGAGAGGTGGCGGGGCACCTCGACCTCGACGGTGACCAGGAGGTCCCCGTCGGTGGCCCCGCCCTTCACCCCGCGACCGCGGACGCGGAACGTCCGCCCGTTCGGCGTGCCGGCCGGCACCTTCAGCCGGACCGGCCCGTCGTCCAGCGTCGGCACCTCGATCTCGGCGCCCAGCGCCGCTTCGGCGAAGGTCACCGGGACGGTGAGGGTGAGGTGGTCGCCCTTGCGTCCGAACACCCGGTGCGGCCGGACGTGCACCTGTACGTAGAGGTCCCCCGGCGCCCCGGAGTTCTCCCCGGGACCGCCCTTGCCCTTGATCCGGATCCGCTGGCCGTCGGTCACGCCGGCCGGGATCCGCACCTGCATGCTGCGGGTGGACTGGCTGCGACCGCTGCCTGCGCAGGTGGGACAGGGATCCTCCACCACCATCCCGCGGCCGCGGCACTCCCGGCACGGTTCGGTCACCGCGAACACCCCGCCGGAGGCGGAGGTCTGCATGCCGCTGCCCTGGCAGGCGCGGCACACCTTGGGCTGGGTGCCCGGACGGGCGCCCGTCCCGCGGCAGGTGGCGCAGGCCGTTTCGGAGGTGGTCTGCATGGTCACCGTCGAGCCGGCGAGCGCGTCGGCGAAGTCGAGGGTGACCTCTCCCTCGACATCCTGGCCGCGGCGCGGTCCCCGGCTGGGACGCCGGGCCCCCGCGCCACCGCCGAACAGGTTGCCGAACAGGTCACCCAGACCGGCGTCACCGGATCCCCGGAACAGGTCCTCCATCGACGGTCCGCCCTGCCCGGCACCGGGGAACCGGAAGCCCCCGCCGCCGAACAGCCGGCGGGCCTCGTCGTACTCCTTGCGCTTGGCCGGGTCGGAGAGGATCGAGTTGGCCTCGGAGATCTCCTTGAATCGCTTCTCGGCTTCGGGGTTCTGCGTGTTCTGGTCGGGGTGGTTCTCCCGGGCCAGCTTGCGGAACGCCTTCTTGATCTCCTCGGCCTTGGCGTCGGAGGAGACGCCGAGCACCTTGTAGTAGTCCTTCTCGAGCCAGTCCTTGGTACTCACCGCTCCTCCTCTCCGCTACTCGGGGTTCGCCACGCCGACCCGGGCCGGGCGGAGCACCCGGTCGTTGAGTTTCACGCCCCGCTGCATCACCGCGGAAATCGTCGGCACCGTCACCTCGCCCTGGTGGGGCAGTTGCAGCAGCGCCTCATGGATCTGCGGGTCGAACTCCTCACCGACCTCGCCGAAGGTCTCCAGCCCGTACTTGGCGGTGACCTTCTCGAGTTCCTCGGCGACCAGCTTGAACCCGCCGACCAGTTCGGCGTGCTCGCGTGCCGCCTCGACACTGTCCAGCACCGGCAGCAGGTCGAGGATCACCCCCTCGACCCCGCCCTGGCGGGCCAGGGCACGGTCACGGTCGACCCGCTTCTTGTAGTTGACGTACTCGGCGTGCATCCGTTGCAGGTCGGTGGTCCGCTCGTCCACCAGCTCCTGCAATTCGGCCACCTTGGCGTCCAGCACCGGTGAGCCGGTCGAGGCCTTGGCCTCCAGCGGCTCCTCCGCGCCGTCGCCACCGGCCTCGCCCTCAGGCACGTAGTCGGAGGGTTCGGCGTGGTTCTCGGCGTCGGGCGCTCGCCCCTCGTCGGGGTCGGGAATCGTGGTGCCGGTCACTTGTCCTTGTCCTCGTCCACGATCTCGGCGTCCACGACGTCGTCATCCCCGGCCGCCGATCCGGCGTCGGTGGGGGCCTCGGACTCCGCCTGCTGGGCAGCCTGGGCGGCGGCGTACATCGCCTGGCCCATGGTGGCGGCCTTGGTGTTCAGGTCGTCCATGGCGGCCTTGACCGCATCGTTGTCGTCGGTCTTCAGCGCCTCCTTCAACGCCTCGAGGGCCTCCGCCACCGGAGCCTTCGTGTCCTCGGGCAGCGTCTCGGCGTTCTCGGCGAGCAGCTTCTCGGTGCGGAAGGCCAGCCCGTCGGCCTCGTTGCGCATCTCCACCGCGGCGCGGCGCTTGTGGTCCTCCTCGGCGTGGGCCTCGGCCTCGCGGACCATCCGCTCGATGTCGTCCTTGGCCAGTGCCGACCCGCCGGTGACCGTCATGGACTGCTCCTTGCCGGTGGCCAGGTCCTTGGCGTGGACGTGGACGATGCCGTTGGCGTCGATGTCGAAGGCGACCTCGACCTGCGGCACCCCGCGCGGGGCGGGCATCAGACCGGTGAGCTCGAAGTTGCCCAGGCTCTTGTTGTCCCGGGCGAAGTCACGCTCGCCCTGGTACACCTGGATCATCACCGACGGCTGGTTGTCCTCCGCGGTGGTGAACACCTCCGAACGCTTGGTCGGGATCGTGGTGTTGCGCTCGATGATCTTGGTCATCACCCCGCCCTTGGTCTCGATGCCCAGGCTCAACGGGGTGACGTCGAGCAGCAGCACGTCCTTCACCTCGCCCTTCAGCACGCCCGCCTGCAGGGAGGCACCCAGCGCCACGACCTCGTCGGGGTTGACGCCCTTGTTGGGCTCCTTGCCGCCGGTGAGCGCCTTGACCAGGTCGACCACGGCCGGCATCCGGGTGGAGCCGCCGACCAGGATCACGTGGTCGATCTTGGCCACCGAGGTGTTGGCGTCGGAGATGACCGCGTTGAACGGTGCCCGGCACCGGTCGAGCAGGTCCTGGGTCAGCCGCTGGAAGTCCGCCCGGGAGAGCTTCTCGTCCAGGTGCAGCGGGCCGTCGGCGCCGGCGGTGATGTAGGGCAGGTTGATGGAGGTCTCCTGCGTGCTGGACAGCTCGATCTTGGCGCGCTCGGCAGCCTCCTGGAGGCGCTGGCGGGCCATCTTGTCCTTGCTCAGGTCGACCCCGTACTTGTTCTTGAACTGGGTGACCAGCCAGTCCACCACCCGGGAGTCCCAGTCGTCGCCACCGAGGCGGTTGTCGCCCTTGGTGGCCTTCACCTCGAAGACCCCCTCGGCGATCTCCAGCAGGGACACGTCGAAGGTGCCGCCGCCGAGGTCGAACACCAGGATGGTCTGCTCGATGTGGCCCTTGTCCAGGCCGTAGGCCAGGGCCGCGGCGGTGGGCTCGTTGATGATCCGGTCCACCACGAGGCCGGCGATCTCACCGGCCTCCTTGGTGGCCTGGCGCTCGGCGTCGCCGAAGTAGGCCGGCACGGTGATCACCGCATTGGTGACGGGCTCACCCAGGTAGGCCTCGGCGTCCCGCTTCAGCTTCATCAGCACCCGCGCACTGATCTCCTGGGGGGTGTAGTGCTTGCCGTCGATGTCGACGCTCCAGGTGGTGCCCATGTGGCGCTTCACCGAACGGATGGTGCGATCGACGTTGGTGACGGCCTGGCGCTTGGCGACTTCGCCGACCAGGATCTCGCCGCCCTTGGCGAAGGCGACCACCGACGGGGTCGTACGGGCACCTTCGGCGTTGGGGATGACGGTGGGCTCGCCGCCCTCAAGGACGGCGACGACAGAGTTGGTGGTGCCGAGGTCGATGCCGACTGCTCGTGCCATGGTGTGGTACCTCCGGTTGGATCATTGGATGAAGTTGAGCTTAGCACGCTCAACTTGGATCTTGAGTTCACCGGACTCAACTGTGTGGCACCTCGGGGTATTCCCTGAGTTGGCCGTGCCTGGCGCGCGGCCCCGGCGCCGCGGTGGTGCGGCGGGGTCCGGTGCGGGCCGGGCCACCGCGGCGACCCGGACGTCCTCAGTGACCGGCCGCCAGATCGCCCAGCATCACCGAGGTGAGATGGACGATCACCGGGAAGGAGTGCCACAACTGGTGGCCCAACCCGTCCACGGTGACCGTGGGCCCGGGGACGTCGCGGGCGGCCAGAAGCGCGTCCAACCGGTCGAAGTCGCGCTTGCGGCACAGCGAGCTGCGGGAGCCCCGGACCAGGGCGCAGCGGGCGAGCTCCACCGCGTCCAGCCCGTCGACCAGCCCCCGGGTGGCCAGCACCTGGCCGATCGCGACCAGGTCGACCGGCGAGTACCGCACCGCCGGTTCCCGCCGTTGCGAGCGCCGGGCCGCCATCACCCACTCGTGGCCCCGGTTGGTGGCCAGGGCGTCGCGCATCCGGCCGAGGTCGGCGAGGTTGTGGGCCTGCAGCGAGGCGATGTTGCGCCTGGTGATCGCCACCGGCTCGACCAGGTTGAGGCCCTCGATCGGCCCCCACTCCCCCAGCAGCGGCAGCGCGGAGACGGCCAGCGAGCAGCCGGTGGAGAAGCCCAGCACCTGCAGGTAGTCGGTGTTGTGCACCTCGCCGAACTCGAGCGCCGCCCGGATGTAGGCCAGGTTGAGCTCCGCCCAGCCGTCGATCCGGCCCCGCAGCATCTCGGTGCGCACCTTCCTGGGGATCGGCTCGCCGAACCGGCTCATCCCCGGGATCTCGGTGACCACCACCTCCAGCGAGGTGATGTCGGCCAGGTGGGCGCACTTGGCGATCTCCCATGGCCCCAGGGGGGTGTTGAACCCCGGGAAGTACACCAGCACTCCGACCGGATCGGGGGGCGTGGCGACCAGCGCGTCGAGGGGGGCCAGGCCGTGGGGCCGCAGGGTGTGCTGTCGTACCCGGGTCCGCGGCCGCTCCGGCATCGCGCGGTGCCCGATCGGCACCGTGATCCGCCAGCGTCCCTCCTGCACAGCTGCGATGCTAGCCGCGCTGGTTGGCCGTCGGGCCGGGTCGGGCGGAGAATGGCCCGCATGAGTGCTGTGGTGTTCGACATGGACGGGACCCTGACCGACACCGAGCACCTCTGGGACGTGGTGCGCCGTGGCCTGGCGGAGGCCGACGGACTGCCGTGGCCGGAGGAGGCGACCCGGGCGATGATGGGCATGTCAACCCAGGAGTGGTCGGCCTACCTCAGCGACGTCGTCGGCCTGGCCGGCACCGCGCAGGACGCCGCCCGCCGCACCATCGACGCCATGGCCGCCCACCACCGCGCCGGGATCGAGCTGTTGCCCGGCGCGATCGAGGCCGTCCGCCGCATGGCCGACCGCGGTCCGGTGGGCCTGGCCAGTTCGTCACCGCGGGTGTTGATCGACGCCGCCGTGACCGCGATGGGACTCGACGGGGTGTTCGGCACCACCCTCAGCACCGAGGAACTCGGGGCCGGGAAACCCGCCCCGGACGTGTACCTGGAGGCGTGCCGGAGGCTGGCGGTCGAACCGTCCCGGTCGGTCGCGGTGGAGGACGCCCACAACGGCATCCTGTCCGCGCACGCCGCCGGCCTGGTGGTCGTGGCGGTCCCGCCGCACTTCAGCCCGCCACCGGCACAGACCCTGGCCCTGGCCGACCTGGTGCTCGACTCCCTCGACGAACTCACCGCCGACCGGGTCGACGGGCTGCTGGGACAGCGGTGAGCATCGCTGCGGGACTGCTCCGGCGGAGCCTGCTGGCGCTGTCCCGCAGCACCCGGGCGAAGTCGCTGGCCCTCCGGCTGCCGCTGACCGCCGCCGTGGCGGCCCGGTTCGTTCCGGGCGAGACCGCGGCGGACGCCGTCGAGGCGGTCCGCAGGCTGGCGGCCGACCGGCTGCGGGCAAGCATCGACGTCCTCGGTGAGGACACCACCACCGGGGAACAGGCAGCCGCCGTCCGCGACCACTACCTCGAGGTCCTGGCCGAGCTGGCGGACGCGGGGCTGTCGGGCACCGCGGAGGTGTCGGTCAAGCTGACCGCGCTCGGGCTGGGCCTGGCAGGGGGCCGGGAACTCGCCCTGGCCCACGCCCGGGCGATCTGCGCGGCCGCAGCCGCCACGGGCACGACCGTCACCCTCGACATGGAGGACCACACGGCCACCGACGCCACCCTGGGCATCCTCGCCGAGCTGCGCCGGGAGTTCCCGCAGACCGGGGGCGTCCTGCAGGCCTACCTGCACCGCACCCTCGAGGACTGCTCGGTGCTGGCCGGCCCCGGTTCGCGGATCCGGCTGTGCAAGGGCGCCTACGCCGAGCCTGCCGAGGTGGCCCACCAGAGGGGCGAGGAGGTGTCCACGGCCTACGTCGCCGCCGCCCGGGTCCTGCTGGCCGGCGACGGGTACCCGATGCTGGCCACGCACGACCCGGAGATGATCGCCGCGGTCACCGAACTGGCCGGCCAGTACGGCCGGGATCCGGGCAGCTACGAGTTCCAGCTGCTGTACGGGATCCGCACCGACGAGCAGCGCCGGCTGGCCGCGGCCGGCGAGACCGTGCGGGTGTACGTGCCGTTCGGCACCGACTGGTGGGGCTACCTGGTCCGCCGGCTGGCCGAACGCCCGGCGAACCTGCTGTTCTTCCTGCGCGCGGTGGCCAGCCGCTAGCCCGCTGCCGCGGCCCGGTCCAGCCCGGCACGAAGGTCGGCGACCAGGTCGGCGGCGTCCTCCACCCCCAGGCTCAACCTCAGCATGCCGTCGGTGATCCCGGCCGCGGCGCGCAGGTCGGCCGGCATCGACGCGTGGGTCATCGTGGCCGGGTGGGACACCAGCGACTCCACCCCGCCCAGGCTCTCGGCCAGGCAGTAGAAGTCCAGCCCGTCCACCAGGGCGCGCACGGCCACCTCCGACCCCAGGTCGAAGGTGACGATCGCGCCGAAGCCGTCCATCTGCCTGGCGGCGAGGTCGTGCTGCGGATGGGTCGCCAGCCCCGGGTAGTGCACGGCCCTGACCGCGGGGTGTCCGGTGAGCAGCTCCACGACGGCGGCGGCGTTGGCCTGGGCGGCCTGCATCCGCAGGTGCAGCGTGCGCAGCCCGCGCAGGGTGAGGTAGGCGTCCATCGCCCCGCCGGTGACCCCGAGGGTGTTCGCCCACCACGCGAGCTCCGCGGCCCGGTCGGCGGACGCGGCGACGATCGCGCCGGCAACCACATCGCCGTGCCCGTTGAGGTACTTGGTCGCCGACTGCACCACGATGTCCACCCCCCACTCGAGCGGACGCTGGACGACCGGGCCGGCAAAGGTGTTGTCGGCGGCCACCAACGCACCCGCGGCGTGGGCCGCGGCACTGACGGCGGCGATGTCGGTGATCCGCAGCAACGGGTTGGAGGGGGTCTCCAGCCAGACCAGGTCCACCCCGGCGAGGTCGTCGAGCGCCCCCGGATCGGAGAAGTCGGTGAGCCGCAGCTGCAGCCGGCCGGTGCGGGCGAGCGCATCGAACAGCCGCCAGGAGCCGCCGTAGGCGTCGAAGGGCGCCAGCAGCGTGCCGCCGGGCGGGAGCACGCCGAGGAGGGTGGTGGTGATCGCACCCATCCCCGACGCGGTGACCACGCATCCGGCCCCGCCCTCGAGGTCGGCGATCGCTCCGGCCAGGGTGGTCCGGGTCGGGTTGCCAGATCGGCCAGGAATGCTTCCGCCTGCGCCTGTTCATGATCAAACAGGAACAGCTCGAGTCCACGGCCATCCAGGTCAAGGTCGGCGCCGCTTAGAATTCCGCGGTAATAATCGATCAGGTGTCCTTTTTTTAATTCCCGATAAGTGTAGAGCCTGTCTGTCAGCAGCACGGCCCGGCCGTCGGTGGCGTAACCCAACCGCCTGGGAATCCGGGCCGCAAAGGCGAGCAAGGCCGCTTCAAAGGCGTTTTGAAACAGGATCGCCAGATCGAAATTTTTTTGCTTCAAATCGTGGGACAGACGCCGTCGGCCCAAGGC
>CAVPHL010000017.1:0-65049 GCA_963704225.1 uncultured Actinomycetota bacterium | reverse complement strand
AAAACACACCGGGAGCTTAGCGGCGGGGCTGGGTTAGACTGGCACTCCACCATCGAGAGTGCCAACGCCGGAGGGAGGACCGACGTGCTCGACGACCGCAAGCTGCAGATCCTGCGGGCCATCGTCACCGACTACGTGTCCATGCGCGAGCCGGTCGGCTCCACGGCCCTGGTCGAGCGGTACCACCTCGACGTCTCCCCGGCCACCGTCCGCAACGACATGGCCGTGCTGGAGGAGGAGGGCTACATCACCCAGCCGCACACCAGCGCCGGCCGGATCCCGACCGACAAGGGCTACCGGCTGTTCGTGGACCGGCTCGGCACGGTGAAGCCGCTGAGCGGGGCCGAGCGGCGGGCCATCGACACCTTCATGGCGGGGGCGGTCGAGATCGACGACGTGGTCCGCCGGACCGTGCGGCTGCCTGGCCCAGATCACCCAGCAGGTGGCGATCGTGCAGTACCCGATCCTGTCGGGCACCACGATCAGGCACGTCGAGATCGTGGCCCTCACCCCGGAGCGGGGCCTGCTGATCGTGGTGAACTCCGCGGGCAAGGTCGAGCAGCACGTGGTCGAGCTCGGCGGGGTCGCAAGCGACCTGCTCGCCGACCTGCGCGGACGGTTGAACGCCGCGGTGGTCGGGTTGACCCCGGCGCAGGTCGTGGAGCGGGCCACCGCCCTGGTGGACGAACTCCCGGTGGACTCCCGTCCGCTCGGTGCCGCCGTGGTCGCGGTCCTGCTCGACCTGGTCACGACCGACCCCTCGACCCGGGTCGTGGTGGGCGGCGTGCCGAACCTGACCCGCTTCTCCGACCAGTACGAGACCACGGTCCGTCCGGTGCTCGAGGCCCTGGAGGAGCAGGTCGTGTTGCTCCGGCTGCTCGGGGAGGTCGGTGCGGCCGGCGACGTCACCGTCCGGATCGGCCACGAGAACCCCTACGTGCCGTTGCGGGCCACGTCGGTGGTGGCCAGCGGCTACGGCACCCATACCGCCGCCTGGGCCAGCCTCGGGGTGGTCGGCCCGACCCGAATGGACTACCCCTCGACGATGGCTGCGGTGCGGGCGGTCGCCCGTTACGTCGGTCGGTTCCTGACTGAAGGATGATGAGTGAGCGCTGACTACTACCAGACCCTTGGTGTGCCCCGGGACGCGACCCCCGAGCAGATCAAGAAGGCGTACCGTCGGCTGGCGATGAAGTACCACCCGGACGTGGCCGACACTCCGGACGCCGCCGAGAAGTTCAAGCAGGTCGGTGAGGCGTACGAGGTGCTGCACGACCCGAACAAGCGGTCGCTGTACGACCGTGGCGGCGATCCGCTCGGCGGGGGCTTCGGCGGCGCCGGCGGGTTCGGCTTCCCCGGTGGCGGGTTCGACTTCACCAACCTGGTGGACGCCATGTTCGGCGCCCAGACCAGCCGTGGCCCACGGTCCCGGGTGCGGCGCGGCCAGGACGCCCTGGTGCGGCTCAACCTGACCCTCGCCGAGGCAGCCTTCGGAATCACCAAGCCGCTGCGGGTCGACACCGCCGTGGTCTGCCCGCGGTGCACCGGTAGTGGCTCCGACGGCGGCGCCGACCCGGTCACCTGTGCCACCTGCCACGGGGCCGGCGACGTGACCTCGGTCCAGAGGTCCTTCCTCGGCGAGATCCGCACCAGCCAGCCATGTCCGGCCTGCCGCGGCTACGGCACCGTGATCGCCAGCCCGTGCGGTGAGTGCTCCGGCGAAGGTCGGGTGCGCAGCCACCGCACGATCAACGTGAAGATCCCGGCCGGGGTGGCGTCCGGCAACCGGGTCCACCTAACCTCCCAGGGCGAGGTCGGACCCGGCGGCGGTCCGGCCGGCGACCTCTACGTGGAGCTGTCGGTGCTCCCGCACGACGTGTTCAAGCGTGACGGGGACCACCTCGAGGTGGTGGTGAAGGTGCCGATGACAGCGGCTGCGCTGGGCACCCGGGTCACCCTGGACACCCTTGAGGCCGAACGGGACGACCTGGACGCCGAACTCGCGACGGTGGACGTCGACATTCCTCCCGGCACCCAGTCGGGAACCCGGGTCACGATCGCCGGCCGGGGGGTGCCCCGGCTGCGTCGGGACGGCCGCGGCGACCTTGGGGTCACCCTGCTCGTGCAGACCCCGACCCGGCTCGACGACGAGCAGAGCGCCTTGCTCCGCCAGCTCGCCGAGCTGCGCGACGAGAGCCGGCACGAGGTGGCGACGGCGCGTCACGGCAAGGGCCTGCTCGGCTGGCTGAAGGAGGCGTTCTCTTGACCCCCGCGCCCGGCGCGGCGACAGGCCTGACCGGCGACCTGCCCGAGGATCCCCGGACCGCGGGGGTGGCCCGGTGACCGAGCCGATGTTCCTGGCCGCCCTGGAGACGCCGACCGTGGGCGGCACCGTCGACCTCACCGGCGAGGAGGGCCGCCACGCCGCGGTGGTCCGCCGGCTGCGGGTCGGGGAGACCGTGCTGGTCAGCGACGGCGCCGGGCGGGCCGTGCGTGGGCCGGTCGCCCGCGTGGACCGGAGCGGGGTCGTCGTCACGGTCGCGGAGGTGCTGCAGGAGCCCGAGCGTCCCGTGCGCTATGTGGCCGTGCAGGCGCTGCCCAAGGGTGACCGTGCGGAGCTGGCGGTGGAGGTGCTCACCGAGCTCGGAGTCGATGAGATCGTGCCGTGGCAGGCCGAACGGTCTGTGGTCAGGTGGGGGCCGGACCGGGTCGAGCGCGGCCTCACCCGTTGGCGTGCCGCCGCCCGTGAGGCGGCCAAGCAGTGCCGGCGGTTCCGTGTCCCCACGGTCTCGATGCCGATGACGACCGCGGAGCTGGCGCTGCGGATCGCCCAGACCGACCTCACCGTGGTGCTGCACGAGACCGCGGTCGAGCGCCTGGGCGCGTTCGCCCTGCCGCCGGTCGGCGAAGTGATGTTCATCGTCGGGCCCGAGGGCGGGCTGAGCGATGCCGAACTGGCCACCTTCACCGCGGCGGGCGGACGCCCCGCCCTGATCGCGGACGCGGTGCTGCGCACCTCGACCGCGGGCGTGGTGGCGCTGGCACAGCTCCAGGCTCTGGCCGTCCGTGACCGCTGAGTTCTCCTTCACCCCTGGTTCCTCCCTGCCCAACGGGCTGGGGCGCAGCGGGGTGATCCGCACCCCGCACGGCGAGATCCGCACCCCCGCCTTCGTCGTGGTCGGCACCAAGGCCACCGTCAAGGCCGTGCTCCCCGAGAGTGTCGCCGGGGTGGGCGCCCAGGCCGTGCTGGCCAACGCCTACCACCTGTTCCTGCAGCCGGGCTCCGACATCGTCGACGCCGCCGGCGGGCTCGGGACGTTCATGAACTGGCCCGGCCCGACGTTCACCGACTCGGGCGGTTTCCAGGTGATGAGCCTGGGCGTCGGCTTCAAGAAGGTGCTGGCGATGAACGCCGCCGGGCTGGCCGACGACGACGTGATCGCCGAGGGCAAGGCCCGGCTCGCCCACGTCGACGACGACGGGGTGACCTTCACCTCGCACCTGAACGGTCGACCGGCACCGGTTCACCCCCGAGGTGTCGATGCGGATCCAGCACCGAACTCGGCGCCGACATCATGTTCGCCTTCGACGAGCTGCACGACGCTGATGAACACCCGCGCCTATCAGGAGCGCTCGCTGGAGCGCACCCACGCCTGGGCCGGGCGCTGCCTCGCCGAGCACGGCCGGCTCACCGCCGCACGCCAGGACAGGCCGTACCAGGCCTTGTTCGGGGTGGTCCAGGGGGCGCAGTACGAGGACCTGCGCCGCCGCGCAGCGCGCGACCTGGCTGAACTCGAGGTGGCCGGACGGCGTTTCGACGGCTTCGGCATCGGCGGCGCCCTGGAGAAGGAGAACCTCGGCACGATCGTCGGCTGGGTGAGCTCGGAACTGCCGGCGGACAAGCCCCGCCACCTGCTGGGCATCTCGGAGCCGGACGACTTCTTCGCCGCCGTCGAGACCGGCGCGGACACCTTCGACTGCGTGATCGCCGTCCCGGGTGGCCCGCAACGCGGCCATCTACACCGTCGACGGCCGGTTCAACGTGAACACCGCGGCGAACCGCCGTGCCTTCGGCCCGCTCGACCCTGGCTGCGACTGCTACACCTGCGCGCACTACACCCGGGCCTACCTGCACCACCTGTTCAAGGCGAAGGAGATGCTGGCTTCGACCCTGGCCACCATCCACAACGAGCGCTTCACCGTCCGGCTGGTCGACGACATCCGCGCCAGCATCGAGACCGGCACCTTCGCGGCGTTCAAGGACGAGTTCCTCGGCCGCTTCTATTCCGGACGCCGCTGACCGACCGTCGGCGGACCGGCCCGCCGTCGGGGCGCCGACCGGCTTGGGCCGTCTCCCTACGATCGGTGGCATGACCGAGCAACAGTCCTACCAGGCGATCGGATGGTGCGGCGACGTCGAGATCCGTCGCTACCCCGAGCACACGGTCGCGGAGGTGGTCGTGGGTGGAGACTTCGACGATGCCGGGAACCGGGCGTTCCGTCCCCTTCTCGGCTACATCCAGGGCGAGGTCGCGATGACCGCTCCGGTGATCCAGACCCCGGGCGAGGATGGCCACGTCGTGGCCTTCGTGATGCCCCAGGGGCGCGGGCCCGACACGCTGCCGGCGCCGCCCGACCCGAAGGTGCACCTGCGGGTGGTCCCCGAACAACTGGCCGCCGCCCTGAGGTTCTCCGGCTGGGGCAATGCCGGCGACCTCGACCGGCGGGGGAGGAAACTCCTGGCGTCCCTGGAGGACTCTGCCTGGCGGCCGGCCGGTCCGGTGCGGCTGGCACGGTTCAACGCGCCCTACGTGCCGCCGTTCCTGCGGCACAACGAGGTCGTCGTCGATGTGGAGCCCCGCGCCTGAGGGCGGCCGGGCGTTGCACCCACCGTGTCGCCCGGGAGGGGACAAGCCCGTGACCGGGGTGCTCGGCTAGCCTGATCGGCGCGCGCCGCCCCCGAGGTGCCGGAAGGACGAACCATGGACTGCCCGACCTGTGGCTTCGCGCTGGACGCGGGAGCGGCGTGCCCCCGGTGCGGACGGGTCCCCCCGAACGCGACGACGCCGTCGACGACGCGGCCGGACCCGTGGCCAGGCCCTGGTCCTGATCCGCGTTCCGGGGTCGGCTTCACCAGCCCGGCAGCCTATGCCGCGGCCCATCCGTCGTCGACCGGTGGCCCGCCGTCGCCCGGTCCGGCCTTCCAGGGTCAGCCCGGCTTCGTCCCGGCTCCGGCCTGGACGACGGCGGCGGCCCCGGCCCCGAGGCGCCGCCGGTTGCTGCCGGTCCTGCTGGTCGCGCTGGCACTCGTGCTGACCGGCGGCGGCTCGGCGGTCGCCGGTGCCTACCTCGGCTGGTTCGGCGCCGGCCCCCAGGCGGCGGACCTGGTGCCGGGCACCGCCGTCAGCTACCTGCAGGTCGACCTGAACCCGTCGCTGGTGCAGAAGGCGTCGGCATGGCAGTTCCTGCGCGACCTGCCGCAGGTGCAGAAGGCGGTCGCGAGCGGCCGGCCCGACCCGAAGGCGATCGCCTGGGAACTGGTCGACGTCCCCGATGGCCCGTTGTCCGGCCTGGACTACGCCCGGGACGTGAAGCCGTGGCTCGGTGACCGCCTCGCCGTGGCGGCCGTGCCGCGGGACTCCGGTGCCGCCGCCCCGCTGCTCGTGGTGCAGGTGACCGACGAGGCGAAGGCCGCCACGACCCTGCGGGCCTGGGCGCGCCGGGCACCGCAGGCCTACGACGTCACCACCCGCGACGGCTACGCCCTGCTCACCGATCCCGATGACACCGCGTTCCTGCTGGGGCAACTGGAGTCCGCCGGGCCGCTGTCCGCGCAGGAGGCGTTCACCGCCGAGGTGGCCGGCCTCGGCGAGGCGGGGGTCCTGTCCGGCTGGGCCGACCTGGCCGGTGCCGCGAGGCTCACCGGGGAGGGCGACCCGGCCCGGGCCGACGTCCGGGGCCGGGCGGTGTTCTCGCTCACCTTCACCGCCGACACGATGACGCTGGAGGGTCGCGCGACCGGCCTTGCCGGCACCGGAACGGCCGGCACCGCCGACCTCGGTGAGCTGCCTGCGTCCACCGTGGGGGCGCTCGGGTTCGCCGACGGCGGCCGCACCCTGGAACGGGCCCTGCCGACCGTGCAGCCCCACCTGGACGAGTGGCTCGACGGGGTGGGCCTCGACCAGGCGGACCTGGTCGCCCTCCTGGGACGGTCCTTCGCCGCCGGCGTGGCGACGAGCGCGGCCGGCCCGGGCGACCCGGCCGACCTGCCCGCCTTCGGGGTCCGGATCACCAGCGACGACGTCGAGCGAGCCCGGACGGCGCTGGCCAAGCTGGTTCCGGCGGACGCCGGCTTCCCGATCGTGTCCCGGACGGCCGGCGACGTGCTCCTGGTGTCCACCTCGGAGGACTACCTCGCACAGCTCGCCGCGCCGGCCGTCACGCTGGCCGGTGCCGAGACGTTCCGGACCGTCCTGCCGGACCACGCGGAAGCATCGGCGTCGGGCTACGTCGATCTGGCCGCGGTGATGGCCCAGGCCCAGGTCCCCGAGGGCGAGTACCAGGACTTCCTCGAGGCGCTGCGCGGCATCGGTTCGCAGTACGTGGCCGAGGGGACGGACGCGGGCTCGTGGATGCTCCGGGTGGTGCGCTCCTGAGCAGGCAGGAGAGGGCGATCGTGGCGAGGCTCGAGGAGTGACCCCGCCCACCTCCCGACATCCCGTCCGGGTGGCTCAGGCCGGTTCGTGCCGGCGAACCCAGGCGATCACCCGGTAGGTGACGGGCAGCAACAGCACCTCGACCCCCACCTTGTAGAGCCAGCCGACCACCGTGTAGTTGATCAGTTCCGGCCAGGGGATGGACTCGCCGCCCAGCGGGTTGCCGAGCGGGCCGAAGGCGATCAGGCAGAACACCAGCGTGTCAGCGAACTCACCGACCACGGTGGAGCTGATCAGCCGCACCCACAGTCGCCCTTCGCCCCAACGCTGCTTGATCCGGACCAGGACGAGCGCGTTCAGCAATTGCCCGGCGAGATAGCCCAGGAGGCTGGCCACCACGATCCGCGGGACGAACCCCAGCACCGCGTGCCACGCGTCCTGGTTCGGCCACGACGGGGCCGGCGGGGCTGCGTCCACGGCCAGGAAGGTGAGCGCCATCACGGCGGCGAGCACGAAGCCGGTGAGGATCGCGCGGTTCGCCCGGCGCAACCCGTACACCTCGGCCAGCACGTCCCCCAGCACGTAGGTGAGCGGGAACAGGATGGCGCCGCCGTCGGTCAGGATCGGCAGCAGCGGGAACCCGCCGACGGACAGGCTCGGGCCGAAGGCGATCAGTTTGGTCGCGCCGATGTTCGAGATCAGCAGCATTCCCACGAAGGCGGCCACCACGAGGTCGTAGCTGCCGGCGCGCCTACGGACGGCCGGGGCGGGAGAAGACACAAGAGCGCATCATAGACCCGGGTCTGGCCTAGTGGGTAGGCAATTGGCCGGGGCGGCGGGGCGACCGACATCCGTGCACCACTCGCGGAGAAGATTGCGTGCGCCTGCCTCGCCCCGGTGCTGTGGGCGTGGCAGTCTAGGCCTATGACCGACTATGACGAGGCCGTGCCGGAGGAGTCCGAACAGCTCGACCAGTTGCAGCCCGAGGAGACCCTTCTCGACCGCGGTGTCGTCGACGTCCTGGACGAGGGCTACGTGACAGCGGAGAACTGGTCTCCTGCGCAGGGATTCGGCAACACCGTCGCGGAGATGAGGCGGGGCGAAACCCTGGAGATGCGGATCGCCCAGGAACAGGTGGAGCCGGCCAGGCCGGAAGGGCCCTGGAACCCCGACCCCTCCGAGCCGCGTGAGGTCGGGCACCTGCGCTCCGGACGGCTGGTGGACGCCAACGGCGGCGTGCCCGGGCCGGACACCGAAGCGGAGAGCATCGGTCACGACGTGGGGATCGACGGGGGCGCGGCGTCGGCCGAGGAGGCGGCGATGCACATCATCGACGACTACGACGACGACGATGACTGAGCCCGGTGCGGCGGCGTCCGGCGAGGGCGGTGAAATGGGCGACCTCGACGACCTCCTGTACCCGGTGATCGAGCCGTACGCGTCCGGCCTGCTGCGACGTCGGCGACGGGCAGCAGTCTACTGGGAGGAGTGCGGGAACCCCGACGGCAAGCCCGTGGTGTTCCTGCACGGCGGTCCCGGCGGCGGCTGCATCCCGAGCACCGGCGCTACTTCGACCCGGCGGCCTACCGGATCGTGCTGTTCGACCAGCGCGGCTGCGGGCGGAGCCTGCCGCACGCGAGCGAGCCGGACGCGGACCTGTCCGCCAACACCACCTGGCACCTGGTGGACGACCTGGAGCGGCTGCGTGAGGCCCGCGGGATCGATCGGTGGCTGGTGTTCGGCGGCTCCTGGGGGAGCGCCCTCGGCCTGGCCTACGCCGAGACCCACCCCGACCGGGTCACCGAGCTGGTGCTGCGAGGCATCTTCACGCTGCGGCGCAGCGAGCTGGACTGGTACTACAACGGCGGCGCGGCGCACTTCGTCCCCGACCAGTGGTGGCGCTCGTTCGTCGCCCCGCTGCCGGACGGTTTCGAGCGGCGACCGGATCGCCAGGCTACCACGAGCTGCTGTTCGACCCCGACCCGGCCGTCCACCAGCCCGCGGGGGTGGCCTGGACGACCTGGGAGGCGGCGACCGTCACGCTGGAGTTCTCCCCGGCGCTGGTCGAGGAGTTCTCCGATCCGGCTTTCGCGCTGGCGTTCGCCCGGATCGAGAACCACTACTTCGTGCACGGCGGCTGGCTTGAGGAGGGCCAGCTGCTCGCGCGACGCGGAAGGCTGCGCGGAATCCCCGGGGTGATCGTGCAGGGCCGCTACGACCTTGCCCTGTCCGGTCACCACCGCCGACGCCCTGCACCACGCCTGGCCGGAGGCCGACTACCGGGTGGTCCTGGCCGGGCATTCGGCCGGCGAACCGGCGATCGCCGCCGAGCTGGTGGCGGCCACCGACCGGTTCGCGTCCCGCTGAGGAACCGGGCCGGACCTGCCGGGTCCCGCTGAGGAAACCGGGCCGGACCTGCCGGGTCCCGCTGAGGAAACCGAGCCGGACCCGTCCCGTCCGGTGACCGTGCCGGGCCTACCGCGGGATGGTGAGGAAGATGTCGAACAGGTGCGGGTTGTGGGCGTGCACCAGCACCCCGAACACCACCGCGTCGAACAGCAGGTGCACGGTCACCACGTAGCCAAGGGAGGCGGTGGTGGCGAAGATCCAGCCCTGCACGAGGGCGAACGGGATCGTCAGCAGCGGACCCCACGACCGGTAGCCCAGCTCCCACAGGAACGACACGAACACGATCGCCTGGAGCAGGTTCGCCAGCCACCAGGGGACGTGGCGGCGGTACAGGGCGAACACGATGCAGACGAAGAACAGCTCGTCCCAGATCCCGACAGCGTTCACCCCGACGAACAGCCGGCCGATCTCTCCCGGCCCCGCCACGGCCGGCCAGTTGGTGTACGCGCCGGAGCCGACGAAGTAGAACGGCAGCAGCAGGTAGGCGATCACGACCACCGCGGCCAGGTACCACCATTGCATGACGGTCCAGCGCCGGCCGCGGAGCGGGAAGACGATGGCGTCCGCGGCGACGTACCGTCGGGCGAGCAGGGTGGGCACGACGACGGCGCCGCCGAGGACGAGGACGAACCGCAGCATGCCGAGATCGCTGAGGTCGGCCTCCAGCGAGGTGGCCGACAGGATGACCAGGCCGGTCGCGACCACCCCGAGGGTGCGCGCCAGCGTCCGGTCGACAGCGACCGCCAGGCCCAGCCCGACGGCGAGCAGTGGCAGGCCGACGATCGGCTGCTGGAGCGCGATCAGGGGCACGGCGCTGGCACTGGTCAGCGCCATCGCAACCACCCCCGACGGTGACGTCGGGGCGCTGGGCGGGTGGACCTCGGCCATCGGCTCCCCTTTCCTGGGCGGGTGTTCCGGGTACCTGCTGGCTACCATGGTCCCCTACGCGTCCGAGGAGGAACCCTGAACCAGCCGCACAGCGCCGTCGCCGAACGCCGGGTGGCGATTCCCGCGTCGATCAACATGGTGTCCGTGCTGGGCCCAAGGGACGAGTTCCTGCGGATCCTGGAACGGGAGCTTCCCGCCGACCTGCACGTCCGCGGCAACGAGATCACGCTCTCCGGCAGCCCCGCCGATGTCACCTCGGCCGCGGACGTTCTCACCGAGCTGATCACGATCGTGCGTACCGGACAGGGCCTGACCGCAGACACGGTCGAGCGGGTGCTCGGCATGGCCTCCGGGGCCGACGTCAGCGCGGCCGAGGTGCTCACCCAGAACATCCTGTCGAACCGGGGCCGGACGATCCGTCCCAAGACGTTGAACCAGAAGCGTTACGTCGACGCCATCGACGCCCACACGGTCGTGTTCGGGATCGGCCCGGCGGGCACCGGGAAGACCTACCTGGCGATGGCCAAGGCGGTCCAGGCGCTGCAGGCCAAGGAGGTCAACCGGATCATCCTGACCCGCCCGGCGGTCGAGGCGGGGGAGCGGCTGGGGTTCCTGCCCGGCACGCTCACCGAGAAGATCGACCCGTACCTGCGGCCGCTGTACGACGCCCTCCACGACATGATCGACGCCGGAGTCGGTCCCCAAGCTGCTCGACGGCGGGCACCATCGAGGTGGCGCCGCTGGCCTTCATGCGCGGCCGCACCCTGAACGACGCGTTCATCATCCTGGACGAGGCGCAGAACACCACGCCGGAACAGATGAAGATGTTCCTGACCCGGCTCGGGTTCGGTTCGCGGATCGTGGTCACCGGCGACGTCACCCAGATCGACCTGCCCGCCGGAACCCGCTCCGGGTTGACCATGGTGGAGCACATCCTGGACGGGGTGCACGACATCGCGTTCTGCCGGTTGACCAGCCACGACGTCGTCCGGCATCGGCTGGTGGGGCGGATCGTGGCCGCCTACGACCGCTTCGAGGCGACCCTGCCTCCGGGACGCCGGAACTGAACGAGGAGCTGACGTGATCGAACTGAACAACGAGTCCGGAGCGGCGGTGGACACCGAGAGGCTCGTCCAGCTGGCCACCTTCGCCCTGGACGCGCTGCGGATCCATCCGCAGGCGGAGCTGTCGATCCTGCTGGTCGACGTGGACACGATGTCGGCCTACCACGAGAAGTTCATGGGCGAGCCGGGTCCGACCGACGTGCTGAGCTTCCCGATGGACGAGCTCCGCGCCCCCGAGCCCGACGAGGAGCCTCCGCTCGGACTCCTCGGCGACATCGTGCTGTGTCCGGAGGTGACGTCGGCCCAGGCGGCCGACAGCAACCGGACGGAGGAGGAGGAGGCGGACTACCTGCTCATCCACGGCCTGCTCCACCTGCTCGGTCACGACCACGCCGAGCCGGCCGAGAAGCAGGTGATGTTCGACCTCAACGACCGGATCATCGCCGCCTGGAACGCCTCCCGGGCCTGAGCACGCCGGTCGACGACGTCGACCCGGCGGGTTGAACCGCAGACGATGGAGCCACCATGAACTTCCCGCCCGCCGGCGGCCGTGTCGAGCTTGCCGACCTGGGGCCGCTGGCCCAGCTCCGGGCCGGGCGCCTGGGCCGCCGCGTCCCCCAATTGCTCGTTGGGCTGTGGCTGTACGGGTTCGCCATGGCGATGTTCATCCGCAGCGGTCTCGGCCTCGACCCGTGGGACGTGTTCCACGCCGGCCTGCAGCAGTTGCTCGGCTGGTCGTTCGGGACCGTCGTGATCGTGGTCGGCTTCGCCGTCCTGCTGCTGTGGATCCCGCTGCGGCAGTGGCCGGGCCTGGGCACGGTCGCGAACGCGGTGGTGATCGGCGTCGCCACCGACGCCACCCTGGCCCTGCTCCCTCCGGCGTCCGACGCCGTCTCCGCGTGGGCGCTGCTCCTGGCCGGCCTGGTGGTGAACGGCCTTGCCGGGGGCCTCTACATCGGCTCCCAGCTCGGACCCGGGCCCCGCGACGGCCTGATGACCGGCCTTGCCCGGCGCACCGGCCGGTCGCTGCGCCTGGTCCGCACCGGGCTGGAACTGTCCGTGCTCGCCGTGGGCTGGCTGCTCGGCGGCACGGTCGGCGTCGGCACCGTCCTGTACGCCTTGACGATCGGCCCGCTGGTGCAGTTCTTCCTTCCCCTGGTCACCGTCCGGCTCGCGCCCGCCGGCGAAGGTGCCGCCCCGGGCAGCGAATCGCCGATCCCCGCCGGGTCACTAGACTGAGCCAACACCCGACCGAGCGAGGCTGAACACCTGTTGACCCAACCCCAGTGGATCCTGCTGGCTGTGGCCGCCGTCTGCGTCCTGTTCGCCGCCCTCACGGCGGCTGCAGAGGCCGCCCTTTCTGCGATTTCGAAGTCCCGGGCGGAAGGTCTCGCCGAGGAGGGCCATCGCTCCGCCCAGAGGCTGGTGATGCTGACCGGGGACCCGGCCCCCCACCTCAACACGCTGCTGTTCCTGCGACTGCTGCTCGAGGTGCTGGCCACGGTGCTGGTCGCCCTGGTGTTGTTCGAGCACTTCACCACCGCCTGGGAGCGGGTGCTCTACCCCGCCCTCGCGATGCTGCTGGTGTCGTTCATCCTGCTCGGCGTGGCGCCCCGGACGCTGGGGCGCCAGCACGCCGAACGGATCGCGCTGGCCGCGGCCGCGCCCGTCGGGGTGCTCTCCACGGTGCTCGGGCCGATCCCCCAGCTGATGATCGTGATCGGGAACGCCGTGACCCCGGGCCGTGGCTTCGCCGACGGCCCGTTCACCTCGGAGGCCGAACTCCGGGAACTGGTCGACATCGCCGAGGCCCGCGAGGTGATCGAGGCCGGCGAGCGGCAGATGATCCACTCCGTGTTCGAACTCGGTGACACGATCGTCAAGGAAGTCATGGTCCCGCGTACGGAGATGGTCTACATCGAGTCCGACAAGACTCTGCGGCAAGGGGTTTCGCTCGCGCTGAGGTCCGGGTTCAGCCGGATCCCGGTGATCGGGGAGGACGTCGACGACGTGGTCGGCGTGCTGTACCTCAAGGACGTGATCCGGCGCATGTACGACAACCCGAAGGCGCAGACCAGCGAGACGGTGGAGACCCTGATGCGCCCACCCACGTTCTGTCCCGACTCCAAGCCGGTCGACGAACTGCTGCGGGAGATGCAGCTCACCCGCAGTCACGTGGTGATCGTGATCGACGAGTTCGGCGGTACCGCGGGACTGGCCACCATCGAGGACGTGCTGGAGGAGATCGTCGGGGAGATCGTCGACGAGTACGACCAGGAGGTGGCCCCGGTCACCGAACTGGATGAAGGGCGGTTCCGGGTATCGGCCCGGCTGCCGATCGACGACCTCGGTGCCCTGTTCGGGCTCAAGGTGGATGACGAGGAGGTCGACACGGTGCTGGGCCTGATGGCGAAGGAACTCAACAAGGTCCCGATCCCGGGCTCGGTCGTGCAGTGGGAGGGGATCGAGTTGACTGCCGAACGCAGCGGCGACCGGCGCCACACCATCCAGACCGTGCTCGCGACGCTCGTCCCCGAGGAGGGCGACCCTGCCGCCGAGGCGGCGGCGAAACTGGCCAACGAGTCGGCGCGGAGGAGCTCGTGACCGGCCAGCCCGGGGCCGGGGACGGCTTCCGCTCCGGCTTCGCCTGCTTCGTCGGGCGGCCGAACGCGGGCAAGTCCACCCTGACCAACGCGCTCGTCGGCACCAAGATCGCGATCGCTTCCTCGAAGCCGCAGACCACGCGCCACGCCGTCCGCGGCATCGTGAACGGCCCGGACTTCCAGCTGGTCGTGATCGACACCCCCGGCCTGCACAAGCCCCGCACGCTGCTGGGCGAGCGGCTGAACGACCTGGTCAGGGACACCTGGACGGAGGTGGACGTGGTGGGCGTCTGCCTGCCGGCCAACGAGCGGATCGGGCCCGGGGACACCTATCTGGTGGGGGAGATCGCGAAGCTGCCCCGGGCGCCACAGCTGGTCGCGTTGGCGACCAAGTCCGACCTGGTCACCCCGGCCAGGATGGCCGAGCACCTGCTCCGGATCGCCTCGCTCGAGGATGAACTCGGCATCCGCTGGGCCAGCATCATCCCGGTGTCGGCGGTCGCCGACGACCAGGTGGACGTGGTCACCGACGAGCTGGCAAAGCTGTTGCCGCCGGGCCCGCGGTTCTACCCCGACGGCGAGGTGACCGACGAGCCGACGGAGACCCGGATCGCGGAACTGATCCGCGAGGCCGCGCTGGAAGGCGTGCGGGACGAACTCCCGCACTCGCTGACGGTGGTGATCGAGGAGATGGGGGAGCGCGCCGGCCGCACCCCGGACCGTCCGCTGCTGGACATCTACGCGTCCATGGTCGTCGAACGGGACTCGCAGAAGGGAATCGTGATCGGCCACCAGGGCCAGCGCCTGAAGGAGGTCGGGACGGCGGCACGGAAGCAGATCGCCGCCCTGGTCGGGATGCCGGTCCACCTGGACCTGCGGGTGAAGGTGCTCAAGGACTGGCAGCGCGACCCCAAGCTGCTCAACCGGCTCGGCTTCTAGTCCGGCCGTCGGCGTGCACGATCTCGTACCGACTTCGGTTCAGGATCGTGCACCCCGTCCGCCAGCCGTCCGCCGTCTTGGCCAAATCGGCCCCGGTGTGTCAGCATGGGGCCATGTCATGGGCGCGACTCCTGCTTGGTCGCCGCAGCGGGGCCTAGGAAACAGATCAGGCCTCCTCGCTGCGGAGTTCTGCACGCGCCTGGCACCAGCCGCCACCGAGCGAGGAACCCATGACCAGCAACACCTTCCCGACGCGACCGCAACCGGTCCCGGTCCAGCAGCCCAGCCCGATGCCGTTCGGACGGTACACGCCGTTCGAACCCGTCGACCTGCCTGACCGGACCTGGCCGACGAAGAAGATCACCGCCGCCCCCCGCTGGCTGTCCACCGACCTGCGGGACGGCAACCAGGCGCTGATCGACCCGATGACGCCCTCGCGGAAGCGGAAGATGTTCGACCTGCTCGTGCGGATGGGCTACAAGGAGATCGAGGTCGGTTTCCCGTCGGCATCGCA
The DNA here is from genome assembly GCA_963704225.1 of uncultured Actinomycetota bacterium. Taxonomy (GTDB): domain Bacteria; phylum Actinomycetota; class Actinomycetes; order Propionibacteriales; family Propionibacteriaceae; genus Propionicimonas. The sequence goes on along the minus strand of CAVPHL010000017.1, from coordinate 49,976 downwards.
GACGGATTTCGACTTCGTGCGCAGCCTGATCGTCAACGACGCCATTCCCGAAGATGTGACCATCAGCGTCCTCACCCAAGCCCGTGAAGACCTGATCGAACGCACCGCCCAGTCCCTGATCGGGGCCCGGCGGGCGACCATCCACCTCTACAACGCGACCGCGGAACTGTTCAGGCGGGTGGTGTTCGGCATCGACGAGGCCCAGTGCATTGCACTGGCGACCAGGGGCACCGAACTGGTGATGAAGTACGCCGAGCAGAACCTGCGCGACGTCGAATTCGGCTACCAGTACAGCCCCGAGATCTTCACCCAGACCCCGACCGACTTCGCGATCGAGGTCTGCAACGCGGTGATGGACGTCTGGCAGCCCGGCCGGGGCCGGGAGATCATCCTGAATCTCCCGGCCACGGTCGAGCGGTCCACGCCGAACACCTACGCCGACCAGATCGAGTACTTCGGCCGGCACATCCGCAATCGGCCGAACGTGGCGATCTCGCTGCACCCGCACAATGATCGCGGCACCGCCGTCGCCGCCACCGAGCTGGCCCTGATGGGCGGTGCGGACCGGGTGGAGGGCTGCCTGTTCGGCCATGGCGAGCGGACCGGGAACGTCTGCCTGGTCACCCTCGGTCTGAACCTGTTCAGCCAGGGTATCGATCCCCGGATCGACTTCTCCGACATCGACGAGATCCGTCGTACCGTGGAGTACTGCACCAACCTGCCGGTCCACCCGCGCCACCCGTACGCGGGGGACCTGGTCTACACCGCCTTCTCCGGCTCCCACCAGGACGCCATCAAGAAGGGGCTGGAAGCGCTGGAGAAGCAGGCGGCCGCACAGGGGATGGGTCCCCACGAGATCGCGTGGGAGGCCCCGTACCTGCCGATCGATCCGCACGACGTCGGTCGCACCTACGAGGCCGTGATCCGGGTGAACAGCCAGTCCGGCAAGGGCGGAATGGCCTACATCATGAAGTCCGAGCACCACCTCGATCTGCCCCGGCGGCTCCAGATGGAGTTCTCGAGGGTGGTCCAGGCGCACACCGACACCGCCGGTGGCGAGGTGTCGCCGGACGAGCTGTGGCAGATCTTCTCCGACGAGTACCTCGCCGACGGGGAGCCGCTCGGCCTGGTGACGGTGAAGTCGGTGTCCAACGGCAGCGGCTACACCGTGACCGCGACGGTGCGTGAGCGGGGGGTGGAGCGGGAGATCACCGGCGAGGGCAACGGCCCGGTGTCGGCCTTCGTGGACGCCCTGGGCATCCTAGGCCACCACGTCCGGGTGCTCGACTACAGCGAGCACGCCCTGTCCTCCGGCGGCGACGCGATGGCCGCGGCTTACGTCGAGGCCGAGGTCGGTCAAGGGGAGGACGCCCACCTGCTGTGGGGCGTCGGCCTGCACGAGTCGATCGTCACCGCTTCCCTTCGCGCCGTGGTCGGCGCCCTCAACCGCGACGTCCGTCGCGCCGCCGCCGAGTCGGTGGTGGCCGAGGCTCGTCCCTGACCTGACGCCGAGAGCCACCCGTCCTGTTCAAACGCCAGCCTCTGGCGCTGGCGTTCGAACAGAACGGGTGGCTTTCGCTGGTATGTGGATGACGACGGCGTCGCGGGCCGATGGTGTGGACGGCTGACCGATCCCAGCGCGGCGTGACGAAGGTGCGAGGCATGGACGTGATGACCTCGAACGACTGGCTGGCCGAGGGCCATACCAGGGCTGAACTGCGGACAGGACTCCGCACCGGGCGGTGGGAGCGGCCGCGACAGGGAGTCCTGGTGCCGGCGGACGGAGCTGGTCCCGAGACGCAGCATCGACGGAGGATCCTCGCTGCGCACTACGACCTCGGGCCAAAGACCTACTTCAGCCACTTCTCCGCCGCGCTGCTGCACGGCTTGCCCCTGCTGGCGAAGCGTCACGACGAGACCACCGTGGTGCGTACCGGGGGCGGTCACGGGAGCATCAACCCCACGCTGCACGCCAGGCGGGCGTCGCTGGATGGCTCAGACATCGCTGTCGTGTACGGACTACCGGTGACCAGCCTGACCCGGACGGTGACCGACCTGGTCAGGCTCCTGCCGTTTCCCGAGGCCGTGATGGTGGCCGACGTGGCCCTCGCCCGGGGCCTCGAGCGAGGCGAGTTGCTGGCCCTGACGGCGTCCGGACGAGGATGCCGACTGGCCGGCAGGGCACTCACCTTCGCCGATCCGAGGGCGGAGAGCCCCGGGGAATCACTGAGCCGGGTACGGATCGCCCAGGCCGGCCTGCCCCCGCCGGAGTTGCAGCACGAGTTCTGGCGGGCGGGGACCCTTCTGGGTCGTGGCGACTTCTGGTGGGAGCGGCACGGCCTGATCGGGGAGTTCGACGGCGAGACGAAGTACGAGGCTCTGCTCAAGCCCGGCCAGAGCCCGGCGCAGGCGATCATGGCGGAGAAGCGGCGTGAGCAGGAGCTCCAGGATGCTGGATACATCGTGGTCCGATGGGCCTGGGCGGAGCTGTGGCGACCTGGATTCACCGATCGACTCCGCCGCGCGATGGTCCGCGCCGTGCCCAGAGCCACCCGCTTGGTCTGAGGGCCAACCGGGGAGGCTGGCGGTCGAGGGGAGTGGGTGGCTCTCGGCGATCCACGAGGCCCAGGACAACGGCCGGGGACAGTGCACCGAGTGGTAGCCGATAGGATCGCGCCCATGCCCAAGGTCCTCACCGAACTGCCCGTCGGCGAACGCGTCGGCCTCGCCTTCTCCGGCGGTCTGGACACCTCTGTCGCGGTCGCCTGGATGCGCGAGAAGGGCGCGATTCCGTGTACCTACACCGCGGACCTCGGGCAGTACGACGAGCCCGACATCGCCTCGGTGCCCGGACGCGCCGGCGCGTACGGCGCCGAGCTCTCCCGCATGGTCGACTGCACCTCGGCGATGGTCGAGGAGGGCCTGGTCGCGCTCAGCTGCGGAGCCTTCCACATCCGCACCGCCGGCAGGACCTACTTCAACACCACCCCGATCGGACGGGCGGTCACCGGCACCATGCTGGTGCGCGCCATGCGCGAGGACGATGTCTGGATCTGGGGTGACGGCTCGACCTACAAGGGCAACGACATCGAGCGGTTCTACCGCTACGGGCTGCTGGCCAACCCGCAACTGCGGATCTACAAGCCGTGGTTGGACGCGGACTTCGTCCGTGAGCTGGGTGGCCGCGCGGAGATGTCGCCAGTGGCTCGCCGAGCGGGACCTTCCCTACCGCGACTCCAAGGAGAAGGCTTACTCCACCGACGCCAACATCTGGGGCGCCACCCACGAGGCGAAGGAACTGGAGAACCTCAACGTCGGCATCGAGATCGTCGAGCCGATCATGGGCGTCCGGTTCTGGGACCCGGCGGTAGAGATCGCTCCCCGAGGAGGTCACGGTCAGCTTCGACCAGGGGCGCCCGGTGATGATCAACGGACGCACCTTCGCCACCGCCGTCGATCTGGTCCAGGAGGCCAACGCGATCGGCGGTCGGCACGGCCTCGGGATGAGCGACCAGATCGAGAACCGGATCATCGAGGCCAAGAGCCGCGGGATCTACGAGGCCCCCGGGATGGCGCTGCTGCACATCTGCTACGAGCGCCTGGTCACGGCGATCCACAACGAGGACACCTTCGCCAGCTACCAGATCGAGGGACGCAAGCTCGGCCGGCTGATGTACGAGGGTCGCTGGCTCGACCCGCAGGCGCTGATGATCCGGGAGTCGCTGCAACGCTGGGTGGGTTCGGCGGTCACCGGTTCGGTGACGGTGCGGTTGCGCCGCGGTGACGACTACTCGCTGCTGGACACCGACGGTCCCTCGTTCAGCTACCGCCCCGAGCGGCTGTCCATGGAACGGGTCGGGGACGCTGCCTTCGGTCCGCTGGACCGGATCGGCCAGCTCACGATGCGGAACCTCGACATCGCCGACTCGCGGCTGCGGCTGGAGCAGTACGCGCAGCTGGGTCTGGTCGGAGGCGAGGTGTCCGCACTGGTCGGGCAACTCGACAGCGGGCGCGCCGGCGAGATCACTGCGGGCGGCTCGGTGGACGTCGGGATCGAAGAGGCGCAGATGATGTCAGGGATGGAATCGGGCACGGACTGACCTGCCACGGAGGTCATCGCCTCCGGTCTCCCGTCGCCGCTCCCGTCCCCGCCGTGGGTTCTTCGGCGGGCCATCGCGAACTGTGCCGCACTCCGTCCGGAGTGACCACGAGGCAGGCAATGCCCGCACGCTCCGCATAGCCGATCGCCCGCTCGGGCGTGAGCACGCAGAGGGCTGTGACCAGGGCGTCGGCGGTGACCGCATCGGTGGCGATGACCGACGCGGACGTGGTGTGGACGACCGGCCAACCGGTTCGGGGATCGAGGACGTGGCCCAGCCACTGGCCCTTGACCCGGAGCCCGCGGTCGACCGAGCCGGAAGTGGACAACCCTGCTCGGGCCAGGCGTATCCGCCACCGCGCCTCCTGGGGATCGAACCGACCGGCCGCGCCGGTGCTGCCCACCACGGCCGACCCGTTCCCCAGGTGCCGCAGATCGCCGCCCGCCTTGATCATCACCGCATCGACCCCCGGCACCGCCATGGCCACCTCGGTGGCCCGGTCGACGATGTACCCCTTGGCGATCGCGTTCAGGTTGACCCCGGAACAGTCGGTGAGGCGTTGGACCTGCCCGTCGATGACCGTGTACGGCAGATCGACGCACGCGGCGGCCAGTTCGGCCAGTTCGGCCGGGTCGGGCAGGCGATCCTCCATGGTCGCCCGGAGCCAGCGCTTCCGTAGCGGCTCGATGGCCGGATGGAACGCGCCGTCGCTGGCCGAGTGCCAGCTCTGGGCCGCGGCGAGCACCCCGGTCAGCTCCGGCGAGCACTTGTCGCTGTCGCCGCGGCGCCAACGGCGGAGCTCGCTGGACTCGTCGTACATCGAGAAGACGGCGGTCAGCCGGTCGAATTCGGCGATGGCCCCGGCATCGGCGCGGAGCGCTGCGTCCGCGTCGGCTTCGATCCGCACCTCGACCTCGGCGCCGAGCAGCGGGGAGTGCACCACGACGAAGGGCATCAGCCGACCTCGTTGGGCAGCGCCCCGCCGTAGCGGCGGTCGCGGCCCACGTACTGCTCGACGGCTCGCCACAGATCGCGGCGGTCGAAGTCGGGCCACAACCGGTCCATGAACACCAGCTCGGCGTAGGCGGACTGCCACAGCAGGAAGTTGGACGTCCGCTGCTCGCCGGAGCTGCGAACGAAGAGGTCGACGTCGGGGATCTCGGGCTCGTCGAGGAATCGGCGGAACCGGTCCTCGGTCAGCCGGGACGGGTCCAGGTCTCCGCGCACCGCCGCCTCCGCAATCGCGCGCGCAGCGTCAACGATCTCGGCCCGGCCGCCGTAGTTCACGCAGAACTGCAGGGTGAGGACGTGGTTCCCTTCGCTCTGCTGTTCGGCGGACTGGAGCTCGCGGATCACACTGCGCCACAGTTTCGGCGTTCGCCCGGCCCAGCGGATCTGTACGCCCATCGCGTCCAACTGGTCCCGGCGTCGGTGGATCACGTCCCGGTTGAACCCCATCAGCCAGCGCACTTCGTCGGGCGAGCGGCGCCAGTTCTCGGTGGAGAACGCGTAGGCGGACAGGTAGCGGACACCGATCTCGATGGCACCCTCGATCACGTCGAACAGGGCGTCCTCGCCGCGGGCGTGTCCGGCCGTGCGGGGGAGGTTGCGTTGTTTGGCCCAGCGGCCGTTGCCGTCCATCACGATCGCGACGTGGCGGGGGAGCGCCTTGGCGTCGATGGTCGGCGGGCGGGCGCCGGAGGGGTGCGGGGTGGGAGGGAGGATCTGCTTCTGGGCCACGCCTGAAGCCTAGAGGAGCAGCCCCGGGCCGGACGGGAGGGCGTCCGACCTAACGATCCGCAGAGTTGAGTCGGATGGACTCAAGCTGCTTGAAATACGGCGGGAGTGGGCGCAGAATGAAGGTGGAACTGGCACTCGAACAGGGAGAGTGCTAATGAACCGATCGATAGGAGTGACTGAGATGGCACGAGCCTTTGACCCGTTCCGTGAAATGGATCGCTGGTTCACTGACGTCGCCCGGACGCCGGCGAGCACGGCGATGCCGATGGACCTCTACCGCGACGGCGACGTCTTCGTGGCCAGCGTCGACCTGCCCGGCGTGGATCCGGCCTCGATCGACGTGGACGTCGACGACCGCACCCTCACCGTGCGTGCCCAGCGCAGCGCCGAGACCACTGAGAGTCAGAAGTGGTTGGTCCGGGAGCGCCCGGTCGGCACCTTCGCCCGCCAGTTGACTCTCGGCTACGGCGTCGCTCTCGACCGGATCGGTGCTGAATACCGCGATGGCGTGCTGCACCTGCGGATCCCCGTGGCCGAGGAGGCCAAGCCCCGCAAGATCAGCGTGGCCCACGCGGGCGGCCCGACCGAGATCGCGGGCTCTGTCGAGAGCTGATCGCCGCGGCAAATCGAGGGCCACCCGCTGTGGTCGAGGGCCAGCACCAGAGGCTGGCGTTCGGTGAAAGAGGGTGGCCCTCGGCGAACGGGGGTCAGGCGAAGGGTGCCGAGACCTTGTTCAGCAGGTTGGTGTGGATCCGGGACAGCTTGAGGTCCCCGGCGGCCAGGATCGCCGGCACCTGTTCCACCGAACTGGCGGACGCGATCGGGGCCGTCACTCCGGGCCGCTGCCGCAGCCAGGCCAGGGCGACAGTGGCGGGGTCGACCCCCAATTCGTCGGCGATCGAGACCACCGCGTCCGCCACGTCGAACCCGGCCGCGGTCGCGTAGCCGCGGACCCGCGCGGCCCGCGCGCCGTGCAGCGCCTCGCCGCGGCCGTACTTGCCGGTGAGGAAGCCGGCGGCCAACCCGAAGTAGGGGACGACGGCGAGATGGTGTTCGGCGCAGACCGTCGCCAGGTCACCCTCGACCTCCGCCCGGTGCACCAGGTTGTACTGGGGCTGGACGGCCACCGGCAGCGCCAGGCTCTCGGCGGTGGCCACCGCGACCACTTCGGCCACGCGTTCAGCGCTGAAGTTCGACAGCCCGTAGTGCCGGATCGCACCGGTTTGGATCAGTTGGTCGAAGGCCCCGACCCACTCGGCCGTCGGCACCTGGGGATCGTCGGCGTGCGCGTAGTACAGGTCGATGACCTCGGTGGCGAGACGGCGCCGCGAGCCGTCCAGGCAGACCCGGATGTTCGCCGGACGCAGCCCGCGGTGCACCGGGTGCTTGGCGACCTTTGTGGCCAGCACCACCTTGTCCCGGTTCCCACGGTGCCGGAGCCAGGCGCCGATGATGCTCTCCGACTCGCCGCCGCGGTGCCCCGGCACCCAGGTGGAATAGGCGTCGGCGGTGTCGACGAAGTTGCCGCCACCGTCGACGAACGCGTCGAGGATGGCCTCGGAGGCTGTGTCGTCGGCGGTCCAGCCGAACACGTTGCCGCCGAGGCACAGCGGAGACACTCTCAGCGTTGAGATGCGGTGCATGGCCACAGCCTAGGCCGACAACACCGAATCGAGGCTGAGGTGCCCCCTCAACCCGGTGGTGGCGTTCGGTTCCACTCCCGGTGTGGGCCGGCGTGGCCCTCCCGGGCGCTGGATCCGGCCCGGCCGCCGCTGATCCCACGGTGGACGAACGGGGCGCGAGCCTCTCCGGGGCGTCGAGCAGCCTGGATCGGCCGTGATCGGCCCTCCCGGCGAAAAAGCCCCTCCGACCCGGGTCAGGTGTGGGCGACCGCGGCCTCCTCCACCGGCAGGGCGGCCCGGTATCGCTGCACGTAGGCGTCGAACCCGGCAACGTCGGTCGGGTCGGGCTCGATGGTCTCCATTGGGCGTTGGCGAACACCTGGGTGGCCAGGTACTCGGCCAGCGTCTGCCCGTCGGCGCGATCGCGCGCGTACGCGGCGAGCACCGCGATTCCCCACGCCCCGCCCTCACCGGCGATGCTCGCCCACCGACACGGCGGCGTCCGACGGCGGCGGCGAGGTAGCGCTGCGCCACGCCCCGGGTCTTGAACAGCCCGCCGTGGGCGAACAGCGAGTCGAGCGCGACGCCCTCCTCCGTCGCAGTACGTCGCATGCCGAGCCGCAGGGTGGCGAACGCGCCGTAGAGCTGGGCCCGCATGAAGTTGGCCAGGCTGAACCGGCTGTCGGGAGTGCGGACGAACAGCGGGCGCCCCTCGTCCAGGCCGGTGATGGCTCGCCCGGAGAGGTAGTTGTAGGCGAGCAGGCCGCCGCCGTCCGGCGTCGCCGTCGAGCGAGGCGGTGAACAGCGCCTCGAAGACGGCGTCCGGTCTGCTGCCGCGGCCCGAGCGCGGCGGCGAACTCGCCGAACACGCCCACCCAGGCGTCCAGCTCGCTGGCGCCGTTGTTGCAGTGCACCATCGCCACCAGGTCGCCGGCCGGGGTGGTGACCAGGTCGAGTTCGTGGTGCACGCGGCTCAGCGCGCGCTCGAGCACGACCATCGCGAAGATGCTGGTGCCGGCGCTGACGTTGCCCGGTGCGCGGAGCCACCGAGTTGGTCGCGACCATGCCGGTGCCGGCGTCGCCCTCGGGCGGGCAGAACGGGACGCCCGGCTGCAGCGCCCCGTGACGGGTCGAGCAGGGCCGCGCCGGCGGCGGTCAGCGTCCCGGCCGGCGTCCCGGCCGGCGAGCACCGACGGCAGCAGGCTCGCCAGGTCGCAGCCCAGCCCCGTGCCGGCGGCCAGGTCGTCGAACGCGGCGAGCATGCGCTGGCGTCGTAGGCTGCCGGTGGTCGTGTCGATCGGGAACATGCCCGACGCGTCGCCGACGCCCAGCACCCGCGCCCGGTCAGCGCGCCGTGGACGTAGCCCGGCGAGGGTGGTGACGACGCTCGATCTCGGGACGTGCGCCTCGTCGTCGAGGATCGCCTGGTACAGGTGGGCGATCGACCAGCGCAGCGGGATGTTGTGTCCGAACCGCGCGCTCAGCTCCTCGCCGCGGCCGCGCCGGTGGTCGTGTTGCGCCAGGTGCGGAACGGCACCAGCAGCTCGCCGGAGGCGTCGAACGCGAGGTAGCCGTGCATCATCGCCGACACGCCGATCGCGCCGAACGTGCGTCGGCCGCACGCCGTGCCGCGCCTCGGACGTCGGCGACCAGCGACGGCGTAGGCCTCCTGCAGGCCCGACCAGCACGGCGTCCAGGGAGTAGGTCCAGATCGCGGTCGACGAACTGGTTCTCCCAGTCGTGGCTGCCGATCGCGAGCGGGGCGTGGTCCGGGCCGATCAGGCACGGCCTTGATCCGGGTCGAGCCGAGCTCGATGCCGAGCGCCGTCCGGCCTGCGCCGATGGCCGAACGGATGTCCTCGATCTCCATTGATCCTCCTTCATCACGGTCGGTGCGCCTTGGGCGTGGGACCGGTTGACACCATCATGACAGGCGGGTGTGTGCGCTAACAACGGCTCGCCGCCCTGACTTCACCGAAGCCGCCCCGGAACCGGGGAGAATGGTCCGGTGCCGACCTATCGTGACGAGGCGGTCGTGCTGCGCACCCACAAACTGGGCGAGGCCGACCGGATCATCACGCTGCTCTCCCGCCGGCACGGGAAGGTCCGGGCCGTGGCTCGGGGGGTGCGGCGCACGTCGTCGAATATTCGGTGCCCGGCTGGAGCTGTTCAGCCATGTCGACCTTCAGTTCGCCACCGGCCGGACGCTGGACGTGATCACCCAGGCGGTGACCCTGCACCCCTACTCCGAACCCCTGTCCCACGACTACGAGCGCTACACCACCGGGCAGGTGATGATCGAGACCGCAGATCGGCTGGTGGTTGAGGAGCGGGAGCCGGCGCTGCAGCAGTACCAGTTGCTGGTCGGGGCCCTGCACGCGCTCACCACGGTCACCACGGACGGTCCCAGGCCGCCGGTGATGGTGATGGACGCCTACCTCCTCCGCGCGGTCGCCCTGGCCGGCTATGCACCGACGCTGGCCGACTGCGCCCGTTGTGGCGGGGCCGGACCGCACGACGGCGTTCTCGCCCCAGTTGGGCGGCATGGTGTGCCGGCGCTGCCGGCCGCCGGGCTCAACCCATCCCGACGCGGAGACGGTCGCCTATCTGGGCGCCCTGCTGGCCGGGAACTGGCCCCAGACCCGGGACGTGGCCGAGTTGACGGTGCGGCAGGGGAGCGGTTTGGTGGCCGCCTTCCTGGGTTGGCACCTCGACCGTGGCCTTCGGTCCCTGAGTCACGTCGACCGGTCCCGCTCCGGCGATTGACCGCCCTCCGCGGGGGCGGGTTGTGGCCTCCGGTCGGGTGTTGTCGATATCGAACCGTTATCTGGCGGTGCTTCCCACCGCTTCATGATACCGGTAACATTCCGTCCAGCAGGCAATGTTGCCGCTAACATCTGGAGGGCACAGCGAAGTGACGAAGCCGGTGAGGATCAGGTTCCCGTTCGTGGGCCCCGACAGCCAGGGGAGCGACCAGTGAACGGTGTTCCCGGGGAGTTTCGAGAGGCTGTCGACACGCTCAAGGCCGAGGTCGCCGCGCTGCACGCCGAGCTCGCCGCGCTACGGCCTGGTGGTGTGGACGGCCGGCAACGTGTCGCGCGCCGCGGTGCCCGGGCCACGACCTGCTCGTGATCAAGCCGTCCGGGGTCTCCTACGACGACCTCACGCCGGAGACGATGGTCGTCTGCGACCTCGACGGCGAACCTCGTCGACGGCGACCGCGCGCCCGTCGTCGGACACCGCCGCGCACGCCTACGTCTACCGCGCACATGCCCGAGGTCGGCGGCGTCGTGCACACCCACTCGACCTACGCCACCGCCTGGGCCGCGCGCGGCGAGCCGATCCCGTGCGTGCTGACGATGATGGCCGACGAGTTCGGCGGCGACGATCCCGGTCGGCCCGTTCGCGCTCATCGGCGACGACTCGATCGGCCGCGGCATCGTCGAGACGCTGCGCGGCAGCCGCTCGCCCGGCGGTGCTGATGCGCAACCACGGCCCGTTCACCATCGGCACGGACGCCCGCGACGGCGGTCAAGGCCGCCGTGATGGTCGAGGACGTCGCCCGCACCGTGCACATCGCCCGCCAGCTCGGCGACGCCGTGCCCGATCGCCGCAGGCCGACATCGACTCGCCTCTACGACCGCTACCAGAACGTCTACGGACAGGCACGCGAGGACCGCAGATGACCACGCACGTCCACCGCCGACCGCGAGGTCTGGTTCCTCACCGGCAGCCAGGGCCTCTACGGCGAGGAGACGCTGCGCCAGGTCGCCGAGCAGTCGCAGGAGATCGCCGCGCGCGCTCGACGGCCGCCGACGCTCCCGGTCGACGGTCGTCTGGAAGCCGGTGCTCACCGACGCCGACGCGATCCGCCGCGCCGATGCTCGAGGCCAACGCCGACGACGCCGTGCATCGGCGTGATCGCCTGGATGCACACGTTCAGCCCGGCGAAGATGTGGATCGCCGGCCTCGACGCGCTGCGCAAGCCGCTGCTGCACCTGCACACGCAGGCGAACGTCGACGCTGCCGTGGGCCGACCATCGACTTCGACTTCATGAACCTCAACCAGGCCGCGCACGGCGACCGCGAGTTCGGCTACATCGCAGACCCGGCTCGGGCGTCGCCGCGCAAGACCGTCGTCGGTCACGTGTCGCGACCCGGCCGTCACCGCGCGGATCGGCGCCTGGGCGCGGGCGCGCGCCGGCTGGGCCGCGACGCGCGACGCTGCAAGCTCGCCCGGTTCGGCGACAACATGCGCAACGTCGCGGTCACCGAGGGCGACAAGACCGAGGCCGAGCTGCGGTTCGGCGTCTCGGTCAACACCTGGGGCGTCAACGACCTGGTCGCCGCGGTCGACGCGGTCGCCGACGCCGACGTCGACGCGCTCGTCGCCGAGTACGTCGACCTGTACGACGTCGCCCCGAGCTGCGCGCGGGCGGCGACCGGCACGAGTCGCTGCGCTACGGCGCCCGGCATCGAGGTCGGCGCTGCGGACGTTCCTCGAGGACGGCGGCTTCGGCGCGTTCACCACGAACTTCGAGGACCTCGGCGGGCTGCGCCAGCTGCCCGGGCCTCGCCGTGCAGCGGCTGATGGCCGACGGCTACGGCTTCGGCGCCGAGGGCGACTGGAAGACCGCGGTCCTGGTGCGCGCCGCCGAAGGTGATGGGCGCGGGCCTGCCCGGTGGCGCGTCGCTTCATGGAGGACTACACCTACGACCTGGTGCCCGGGCGACGGAGCAGATCCTCGGCGCGCACATGCTCGAGGTCTGCCCGTCGCTCGACCGCGGCGAAGCCGACGCCTCGAGATCCACCCGCTCGGCATCGGCGGCAAGGAGGACCCGGTCCGGCTGGTCTTCACCGCCGACCCCGGCGCCGGCGGTCGTCGTCGGCGCTGTGCGACATGCGCGACCGGTTCCGGCTCGTCGCCAACGTGGTCGACGTCGTCGCCGCCGACGCGCCGACCTGCCGAACCTGCCCGTCGCCCGCGCCGTGTGGGAGCCGCGCCCGGACTTCGCGCACGTCCGCCGAGGCCTGGCTGACCGCCGGCGGCGCCGCACCACACGGTGCTGTCCACGGCGCTGGCCGCCGAGGACTTCGACCGACTTCGCCGAGATGCCGGGCACCGAGCTGGTCCTGATCGACGGCGACACCACGACCGCGCCGTTCCAGAAGGAGCTGCGCTGGAACCAGGCCTACTACCGGCTGGCGCAGGGGTTCTGAGCCCGCCCGCCGGACTCCCGCACCAACTGAATAACCTGTCTGGTCACGGGGGCTTCCCGGGCGGGCAACACATCAAGGACAGATCCATCGCGCAGGGGCGGGGGATCTAGAAGGAGATGCAGCAATGCGCAACTTGGTTGCAGCCTCGCGGCGACGGCGGCACTGGCGCTGACCGTTACCGCCTGCGGCCAGAACACCGCAGGTCCCGCCTCGCGGCCCGGCGATCCAGCGGCGCCGCAGCGAGAAGGGCACGATCGGCGTCGCGATGCCGACCAAGACCTCCGAGCGCTGGATCGCGGACGGCGACGCCTGAAGACGCAGCTGGAGGCGGCGGGCTACACGGTCGACCTGCAGTACGCCAACGACGACATCCCGACCCAGGTGCTCCAGATCGCCGAACATGATCACCAAGGGCGTCCAGATCCTGGTCATCGCGGCGATCGACGGCACCGCGCTGAGGGTGCCCTCGCCGACTGCCGAGGAGGCCAACATCCCGGTCATCGCCTACGACCGCCTGATCCGCGGGAGACCGACGCGGTCAGACTACTACACCACGTTCGACAACTTCAAGGTCGGCGTGCAGCAGGCCGAGTCGCTGCTCGACGGCCTCGCGGCCTCCGGCGAGGCGTCCCCGTTCAACGTCGAGCTGTTCGCCGGTTCCGCCGACGACAACAACGCCGCTTCTTCTTCAACGGTGCGATGAGCGTGCTGCAGCCGTTGATCGACGACGGCACGATCGTCGTCTCCGGTCAGACCGACTTCGAGCAGGTCGCCACCCTGCGTTGGGACGCCGGCGCGGCGAAGAAGCGCATGGAGAACCTGCTGACGAGTCGCTACTCCGACGGAGGACGTCGCACGGCGTGCTGTCCCCGTACGACGGCCTCTCCCGCGGCATCATCGCCGCCCTCAAGGCCAGTGGCTACGGTTCCGGCGGCAAGGCCATGCCGATCGTCACCGGTCAGGACGCCGAGATGCAGTCGGTGAAGATCGATCCTGACGGGCGAGCAGTACTCGACGATCTTCAAGGACACCCGCGAGCTGGCCAAGACCACCGCTGCGCATGGTGCAGGAGGTCCTGCAGCGGTGAGGACGCCCGAGGTCAACGACACCGAGACCTACGACAACGGCGTCAAGGTCGTCCCGTCCTACCTGCTGCAAGCCGGATCATCGTCAACAAGGACAACGTCACAGCAGGTCCTGGTCGACTCCGGCTACTACACCGAGGCCGACCTCGGCAGCTGATCCGATCACCGCTGGCCGGCCACGCCGGCCGAAGTGATCGCAGTCCCGGTTCGGGTGGCGGAGACCGACCGCCACCCGAACCGGGCCCCCCGGAGCGGGGGAACCAGCCGACTGGCAAGCAAAGGGGTGCACACGCCATGGTCGACACCATCCTGGAGATGCGGACATCACCAAGAACTTCCCCGGCGTCAAGGCGCTCGCGGACGTCAACCTCGAGGTCGAGCGCGGCGAGATCCACGCGATCTGCGGCGAGAACGGCGCCGGCAAGTCGACCCTGATGAAGGTGCTGTCCGGGGTCTACCCGCACGGCACCTACGAGGGCGAGATCGTCTTCGAGGGCAGCGCGGTCCGAGTTCCGCGACATCCGGGACAGCGAAGCAGGCCGGCATCGTCATCATCCACCAGGAGCTCGCGCTGATCCCCGAGCTCTCGATCGCCGAGAACATCTTCCTCGGCAACGAGCAGGCCCGCCGAGCGGGCGTGATCGACTGGAACGAGACCAACGCCGAGGCCAGGCAGCTGCTCGCCCGCGTCGGCCTGGACGAGAACCCGCGACACCCAGATCAAGCAACATCGGCGTCGGCAAGCAGCAGCTGGTCGAGATCGCCAAGGCGCTGTCGCAAGGACGTCAAGCTGCTGATCCTCGACGAGCCGACGGCCGCCCTCAACGACGACGGACTCCGCGCACCTGCTGGGACTGCTGACCGAGCTGCGGGCCAAGGGCATCACCTCCATCATGATCTGCCACAAGCTCAACGAGATCGAAGCGATCGCCGACTCGATCACGATCATCCGCGACGGCCGGACCATCGAGACCCTCGACATCACCCGGAGGGAGTCAACGAGGACCGGATCATCCGCGGCATGGTCGGCCGCGACCTGGAGCACCGCTACCCCGCGCACACCCCGAACATCGGCGAGACGTGCTGCTGGAGGTCAGGACTGGACCGTGGCCCACCCCGACGACGGCGAACGGCTGGTGGTCGACAGGGCGCGAGCCTCAACGTCCGCGCGCGGCGAGATCGTCGGCATCGCCGGGCTGATGGGTGCCGGACGCACCGAGCTCGCGAGGAGCGTCTTCGGCCGGTCCTACGGCCAGAAGCTGTCGGGCCGGCTCCGGCTCCACGACAAGGAGTTGCACATCCGCACGGTGCCGCAGGCCATCGACGCCGGCCTGGCCTACGTCACCGAGGACCGCAAGAGCCTCGGGCTGAACCTCATCGACGACATCCGCGAGTCGATCACCTCCGCCGGGCTGGAGAAGATCCAGCAGTGGGGCGTGGTGGACGACAACGAGGAGATCGTCGCGGCCGAGAAGTACCGGCTGGCGATGAACATCAAGACCCCCAGCATCGAGGAGGGGGTGGACAAGCTCTCCGGCGGCAACCAGCAGAAGGTCGTCCTCGGCAAGTGGCTGTTCACCGAGCCCGAGGTGCTGATCCTCGACGAGCCCACCCGCGGCATCGACGTGGGCGCCAAGTACGAGATCTACGACTGATCAACCAGATGGCTGACGCCGGCAAGGGCGTCGTCGTCATCTCCTCCGAGCTGCCTGAGCTGCTCGGCATCTGCGACCGGATCTACACCCTCAGTGCCGGTGGGATCACTGCTGACCTGCCCCGCGAGCGGGCCGACCCAGGAGACCCTGATGCGCTACATGACTCAACGAAAGGCAGACTGACCATGGCCGAACCGAACGTGGCCGCCCCGCAGGCGCCCGCGCGTGGAGCCAGCGGCTTCAAGGCGTTGTTCGCGGGCAATGTCCGCCAGTACGGCATGATGATCGCCCTCGTCCTGCTGATGCTGCTCTTCACCGGGCTGACCAACGGCCTGCTCATGCAGCCGCGGAACATCACCCTGTTGCTGGTGCAGAACGGCTACGTCCTGATCCTGGCGATCGGCATGGTGATGGTGATCATCGCCGGCCACATCGACCTGTCCGTGGGGTCGGTGTGTGCCTTCGTCGGCGCCACGGTGGCACTGGCGATGCGCGACTGGGGGCTGCCGTGGTACCTCGCCCTGCTGCTGGGGGTGGTGATGGGCGTCCTGGTCGGCATGTGGCAGGGGTTCTGGGTGGCCTACGTGGGCATTCCCGCCTTCATCGTGACCCTGGCCGGCATGCTCCTGTTCCGCGGGCTCGACCTGATCGTCCTCGGCGCGCAGTCGATCCCGGTGCCGGAAGGCTTCCAGGCCATCGCGAACGGCTACCTGCCGGCGGTCGGTCCGAACACGAACTACCACAACCTGACCCTGCTGCTCGCCGCGCTCGGCGTTGGTGCCGTGGTCTGGCTGGAGCTGCGCCGCCGGGCCGGGTTGAAGAAGCACAAGATGAGGGTGCCCTCGATCGTGCAGTCGAGCGTCAAGGTGGTCCTGCTCAGCACCGTGATCATCGTCTTCTCGCTGCTGCTCGCCTCCTACAAGGGTGTGCCGGTGGTCGGGCTGATCCTGCTCGCCCTGATCATCCTGTACAGCTTCATCACCCAGAAGACGGTCTTCGGGCGGCACATCTACGCCGTCGGCGGAAACCGCAACGCCGCCCGGCTGACCGGGGTGAACACCCGCCGGATCGACTTCCTGGTGATGGTCAACATGAGCATGCTGGCCGGGATCGCCGGCATGGTCTACACCGCCTACCTGAACGCCGCCAACCCCAAGGACGGCACCGGCTTCGAGCTGGACGCGATCGCGGCGGTGTTCATCGGCGGCGCGGCGGTCACCGGCGGCATCGGCACGGTGGTCGGATCGATGATCGGCGGCCTGGTGATGGGCGTGCTGAACCTTGGCCTGGCGAACATGAGCGTCGACCAGAACCTGATCCAGGTGATCAAGGGCATGGTGCTGCTGGCAGCGGTGGCCTTCGATGTGCTGTCCAAGACGCAGGGCAAGCCGAGCATCATCGGCATGATCCAGCGGGGACTGCGCAAGGGCGACACCAACATCCTGGAGGACCGGACTCCGGTGCGGGCCGCGGAGGCGGCCCCGCGGACCGGCGTGCAGGACGTGTCGGCCAGCACCGCCGACATCGAGCCCGGACTGATCCACAAGAACGACCAGCAGTAGCAGGACCCGCTGCCGCTACGGTCCCGGACCGCGAAGCCCTGGCCCCTGCGCCGGGGCTTCGCGCCGTTCACCCGGCCACGGACGGCGCCCGCCCTGCGGCCGGTGTCCGGACCGGGGCCGGCTGAGCGGTGGAACCGTCCCGCGCCGGAGGTGGCCGTTAGGCTGGCGGCGTGATCACGATCAGCAGGTTCAGGGTGGTCGACGACCCGGCCCGTTTCCGCGCCGGCGCGGACGCGGTGGTCGCGCAGTTCTCCGGCTGCGCGGGCTGCCTCGGTGCCGAGGTCGTGCAGAACCTCGACGATCCCGACCTGTGGGCGATCGTGAGCCGCTGGGCCGACGTCGGCTCCTATCGGCGGGCCTTCAACGGCACGGACGCCAAGCTCGTCCTGGTCCCGCTGCTGTCGTTGGCGATCGATGAGCCGAGCGCCTTCGACGACCCGGCGCACGTCGGCGAGAACCGGCCGCGGGGAACGGTAATCTAGGCGGGCTGCCAGCCAGGCAGCATGTCGCAACGACGAGGGAGCGCATGGTGGCCAGCCGCCTGGAGAACGTGATCAGCCTGACCAAACGCCGGGGGTTCGTGTACCCCTGCGGCGAGATCTACGGTGGCACCAGGGCGGCCTGGGACTACGGCCCCTTCGGTGTCGAGCTGAAGGAGAACATCAAGCGGCAGTGGTGGCGTTCGGTGGTGCAGGGCCGCGACGACGTGGTCGGCCTCGACTCCTCGATCATCCTTCCCCGCCAGGTGTGGGTGGCCTCGGGCCACGTGGGCGTGTTCTCCGACCCCCTCACCGAGTGCCTGTCCTGCCACAAGCGGTTCCGTTCCGACCAGCTCGAGGAGGCGTTCGAGTTCAAGAAGGGGCGCAAGCCGTCGGGCCTGGCCGAGATCAACTGCCCCGAGTGCGGCAACCTCGGCCAGTTCACCGAGCCCCGGGACTTCAACATGATGCTCAAGACCCACCTGGGTGTGATCGAGGACGAGTCCGGGCTGCACTACCTGCGTCCGGAGACCGCCCAGGGCATCTTCGTGAACTTCAAGAACGTGGAGAACACCTCCCGGATGAAGGTGCCCTTCGGCATCGGCCAGGTGGGCAAGAGCTTCCGCAACGAGATCACCCCGGGCAACTTCATCTTCCGAACCCGGGAGTTCGAGCAGATGGAGATGGAGTTCTTCGTCAAGCCCGGGACCGACGAGGAGTGGCACCAGCACTGGATCGACGCCCGTACTGACTGGTACACCGACCTGGGTCTCAGCCGCGACAACCTGCGGCACTACGAGCACCCCAGGGAGAAGCTGTCCCACTACTCCAAGCGGACCGTCGACATCGAGTACCGCTTCGGCTTCGTCGGCGGCGACGGCTGGGGCGAGCTGGAGGGGATCGCGAACCGGACCGACTTCGACCTCGGAACCCACTCCGAGCACTCAGGGACCGACCTGAGCTACTTCGAGCAGGCCGCCGGCGAGCGGTACCTGCCGTATGTGATCGAGCCGGCGGCCGGCCTGACCCGGTCGCTGATGGCGTTCCTCGTCGAGGCCTACACCGAGGAAGAGGTGCCGACCGCTAAGGGTGGCGTCGAGACCCGGGTGTCGCTGAAGCTGGACCCGCGGCTGGCGCCGGTGAAGGTGGCGGTGCTGCCGTTGTCGCGCAACGCCGACCTGTCGCCGAAGGCTCGCGACCTGGCCGCGCAGCTGCGACGGGTGTGGAACATCGAGTTCGACGACGCCCAGTCGATCGGACGCCGCTACCGCCGCCAGGACGAGATCGGCACGCCGTACTGCGTGACCGTGGACTTCGACACCCTGGACGATGATGCGGTGACGATCCGTGAGCGGGACACGATGGCCCAGGAACGGGTCGGCCTCGACCAGGTGCAGGCCTGGCTGGGTGCCCGGCTGGTGGGCTGCTGAGCGCCGACCACGGGGCTGGGGCCGCGGGGCTGCCACTGGCTCGACCCTCCGGCCGGACCGGGGCCAGCGGGCCTCAACCGGGGAAGTGGCTCAGACCAGCGGGACGAAACTGAACCGGTAGCCGGTGACCGGTTCCCGGTGCCAGCCCTCGTGGTCCCGGTCCACCACCCACATCACGCCCCGCGCGGGGACCACCATCCGGCCGCCGACGGCGAGCAGGGCCTCGAGGTCCCCGGGGATCTCGTGGGCGTCCGCGGAGACCAGGATGCGGTCGAACCTCGTGTCCCCGGCCGGAACTCCCGGGTGGGCGCCCTCGATCCGTGCCCACGGCAGGTTGAGGCCGGCGAGGTTGCCGCGGCCGAACTCGACCAGTTCGGGCACCACGTCGACGCCGAGCACCGATCCGGCCGGGCCGGTGAGCTGGGCGAGCAGGGCGGTCGTCCAGCCGGAGCCGCTGCCGACGTCGAGCACGCTGGCTCCGGGGGTGACGTGCAGCAGTTCCAGCATGAACTGCACCGTCCACGGCTGGGAGTTGGTCGCCCCGTGACCGATCGGCAGCGGCTCGTCCAGGGCGGCCTGGTCGCGGACCGACTCCGGCAGGAAATGGGCCCTGGGGATCGCGGCGAGGGCGGCCACGACGCGGCTGTGCTCGGTGCTCATGGCCCTAGCGCACACCGTGACGGGCCTCCTGCGCAAGGGCGGGTAGGCTGTCGGGGCTGATCGGGTGGAGGTGGAGTGGTCGAACCGCTGCGGCTGGAGGCGCCGGGTGGCGGCGCCGTCGAGGTGTCGGTGCCGGTGGTGCTCGCGCCCATGGCCGGCATCACCAACGCCGCCTACCGCCAGCTCTGCCGCGAGCAGGGTGCGGGGGAAGGCATCGGTTCCCTGCACCGCCGGCAGGCTGGCGAAGCAACCGTCGGCACCGCAGTGTCCGCGCCCGTCGGGCCCGCCTCGCCCCTTCGCTCCGCTCGCGGGCTGTACGTCTGCGAGATGATCACCTCCCGGGGGATCGTGGAGCGGATCCCGAAGACCTTCGACATGCTGCGCTTCGACCCGGGTGAGGCGGTCCGCTCGGTGCAGCTGTACGGCGTCGATCCCGACGTGATGGCGAAGGCGACCGAGATCCTGTGTGCGGAGTTCGGCGTGCACCATGTCGACCTGAACTTCGGCTGCCCGGTGCCCAAGGTGACCCGGCGGGGCGGCGGGGGAGTGCTGCCCTGGAAACGGGACCGGCTGGCCGCGATCCTGCGGGCCACCGTGCGGGCAGCGGACCGGTACGGCGTGCCGGTCACGATCAAGACCCGGCTGGGCATCGACGCCGACCACCTCACCTACCTCGACGCCGGCCGGATCGCCCAGGACGCGGGCTGCGCGGCGATCGCCCTGCACGCCCGCACCGTGCAGCAGGCTTACGCCGGCGAGGCGGCCTGGGAGACGATCGCCACCCTCGTGGACGCGCTCGACATCCCCGTGCTCGGCAACGGTGACATCTGGGAGGCCTCGGACGCGCTGCGCATGGTCGAGCGGACCGGCTGCGCGGGCGTGGTGGTGGGCCGGGGCTGCCTGGGCCGGCCCTGGCTGTTCAGAGACCTGTCCGACGCGTTCGCCGGACGGGCGCGGCGCACGCTCCCGACCCTGGGCGACGTGGCGGCGATGGTGCGGCGGCACGCCGAACTCCTCGCCGAGCTGTACGGGGAGAAACATGGGCTCACCGACCTGCGCAAGCACATGGCCTGGTACTTCAAGGGCTTCCCGGTGGGCGGCGAACTTCGTCGCGGGCTGGCGATGGTGTCCTCGTTCGCCGAGCTGGACGCACACCTGGCGTCCCTGCACCCGGACGTGGCGTTTCCGGCGGGCGAACTCGGTGCACCGCGCGGCCGCCAGGGAACCCCCCGGGAGCGGGTCATCCTGCCCTACGGCTGGCTCGACTCCACTGAACTGGGGGACGGCGACCTCACCGCCGCCGAATCCGACGCCTCCGGCGGCTGAACGGATCGCACGACGGCAACCCGTGCCCGGGTCGGCCTCCGACCGGGGTGGCGTCCGCAGGGACCCCGGTCGGGCTGCTGCAGGAACCCTGGGTGACTACTGCAGGGCGGCGAACGCGGGCCCGAGGCCGAGCACTGCGACGATGACCAGGATGATCGGGGCGAGCACGCCCAGGATGATGGCGAACACGCCCCACATCCGGCCGCGGTTCATGGCCGTCGCGACGATGCCCAGGATCCAGGCGCCGAAGCCGATCGGCGTGCTCAGGTTCAGCAGGGCGGCCTGCAGCGGGAACTGCGCGGTGATCTGCGCCTGGAAGGTGGCCTGGATCTGGGGATCGCTGAGCATGTCCTCGTTGCCGCCGGTGGCGATGAGGAGGTCGGCGATCGGCCCCATGACCTGGAAGACGGCAACCGAACCGACGATCGTGGTCAGCAGGACCGTGCCGAACGCGATCATGCCCAGGAGCGGGCTCTTCGCCCTGCCCGGAGCGGCGGGCTGGCTCACGCCGTACGACGGTGCCGGGTACGCCGGTGGCACCGGGGAGCCGTACTGGGCCGAGTAATTCGGGATCTGGTACGGACCTGGCTGGGTCGGCTGTGCCGGGTAGCCCTGGGCCGGGTAGCCCTGGCCTGGTAGCCCTGTGCCGGGTAGCCCTGGGCCGGTTGGGGCTGTGCCGGATACGGCTGTGCCGGGTAGGGCTGGGCCGGGTAGGGCTGGGCCGGGTAGCCCTGGGCCGGGTAGCCCTGTCCGGGCTGGGTCGGGTAGGGCTGGGCGGGATTTCCCTGCGCGGGCTGGGAAGGCTGGGAGTAGGCGCCCGGCGGCGGGAAACCGTCCGCGGATCCGGACGACTGCGGCGTGCCGGTGGGCTGCTCGTTCGACATGGGGCAAAGGCTACCGCCCGTCCCGCCGTCCCGGAGGTTCGACACCCGAGGGGCAAGGTCATGGCCGGCCCCGGCTGCTGCCAAGATGGAGCCGTGCCAGACCTGCAACCACGCGCGATCGCCTGGGCCGAGACGATGTCGGGTCACGCGTCCGACCGGCTGGTCCGGGCCCATTCCGGTCCGGGAGGGCGCCTCCAGGTGGGTGTCCCGATCCTGCGGCAGCAGCGCGAGGAGTGGGAGGCCGAGTACCTCCGTCCGGGCGCGGCGCTGGCCCGCGGCGGCGGCGAACGGGCGATCCGGGAGGAGCCGGACCCGGAACGTACCTGCTTCGAGCGCGACCGGGACCGGATCGTCCACTCCACCGCCTTCCGGAGGCTGGCCGGCAAGACCCAGGTCGTGGTGTTCCCCACCGACCACCAGCGGACCCGGCTGACCCATGCCCTCGAGGTGGCCCAGGTGGCCACGTCCATCGCGCGTGGCGTGGGCGCGAACGCGACCCTCGCCGAAGCCATCGCTCTGGGACATGACTGTGGCCACGGGCCCGGCGGGCACGCCAGTGAGGACGCCTTCGACGCCTTC
The DNA here is from genome assembly GCA_963704225.1 of uncultured Actinomycetota bacterium. GTDB lineage: Bacteria > Actinomycetota > Actinomycetes > Propionibacteriales > Propionibacteriaceae > Propionicimonas. Next base: position 27,633 of record CAVPHL010000017.1, on the reverse strand, counting down.
GTGCCCGGCGGCTACGACCACGGACCCTGGGGGGCCGACGTGGTGCTGGTCGGGCTCAACCTGTGCGCCCAGACCCTGGACGGGATCCGGAACCACTCCTGGTCGCGTCCCGCCCCGGGAACGGTGGAGGGTGAGATCGTCAGCTGGGCCGACCGGATCGCCTACTGCGCCCACGATCTGGAGGATGCGGCCAGCGCCGGGATCGTGGAGCTGGCAGACCTGCCGCACATCGTCGTTTCCCGGTGCGGACCTAGCCGCCGGGAGCAGCTGGGGGCGTTCGTGCGGGGGGTGATCGCGACGGTGACGACCACCGGTGAGGTGGGGATGGCCCCCGACCTGGCCGAGGCGCTGGCGTCCCTGCGGGCGTTCAACTACGAGCGGATCTACACCCGCCCGGACTCCCGCGCCCAGGCCGAAGCCGTGATCCAGGTGCTGCACGCACTGGTCGACCACTTCGCCGGGCACCCCGACCAGATGCCGGCCGAGTACCGGCCGGTGGCTTCCGACGGCGACGCCGGGGTGCGGGCGGCGGTCACCTACGTCGCCGGGATGACCGACCGGTTCGCGTTCGAGACCGCGGCCGAGCGGCTCGGCTGGGACCCCGACCGGCTGCCGCGCGGAATCGGCAGGGGAGCCTGAGCGGAGGGTCCCCCCGGGTCACGCCGGGTGAACGGGGATCAGCCCACCGACTTCCGGACCAGGGCAGCGATCAGCGCTTCGTCGGCCTTGGTCAGTTCCGGGGTCACCGCGAAGCTCGTCGCCCACAGGGCGCCGTCGTCGATGGCCGCGGCGTCCTCGAAGCCGATCGTGGCGTAACGCGACTCGAACTTCTCCGACGGCTTGAAGAAGCACACCACCTTGCCGTCGAGGGCATAGGCGGGCATCCCGTACCAGGTCTTCGGTTCCAGCCGTGGGGCCTCGGCGGCCACGATCGCATGGAAACGCTCAGCCAGCGCCCGGTCGGCCGGGGGCATCTCCGCGATCTTCTCCGTCACCGCGGCCTCGCCGTCAGCCCGCCGCTTGCCCGCCTTGGCTTCGGCGCGCAACTCGGCGGCCCGTTCCTTCATCGCCGCCTTCTCCGCGGCGGAGAAGGCGGCGTTCCTGGATTCGCTCATGACCCAAAGGCTAGGCGTGCCGGCGCCGCCCGCCCCGGTCCGGCGTGCTCAGTACTTGTTGCCGGCAGGGCGGTCCCGGCCCTTCACGGCGTCCTCCGGCCGGCGACCCGGCGCCGACCCGCGGGGACTAGGATCGCCCCGTGCCCGGCCTGATCAACGAGGAGGACCTGGCGACTGTTCGGGAACGCTCGCGGATCGAGGACGTCGTCGGGTCGTACGTGACCCTGCGCCGCGGCGGCGGAGGTTCGCTGGTCGGCCTGTGCCCGTTCCACGACGAGAAGACCCCGTCGTTCCACGTCACGCCCGCCCGCGGCTTCTTCCACTGCTTCGGCTGCGGCGAGGGCGGCGACGTGATCAGCTTCGTGCAGAAGATCAACCACGTCAGCTTCGCCGAGGCCGTCGAGTTCCTGGCCGACCGGGTGGGGGTGCAGCTGCGGTTCAGCGACGGCGGCGGCGAGCGGATGGAACCGGGTCTGCGGCTACGGGTCCTGGAGGCCAACCGGCTCGCGGCGGAGTTCTACGCGGGCCACCTGATGAGCGGCACCGGCCTGCCCGGTCGGCAATTCCTCGACGGGCGTGGCTTCGACAGGGAGGCCGCGGAGCACTTCGGGATCGGGTTCGCCCCCACCGGCGGACGCGACCTCAGCCAGCACCTGAAGGCGCAGGGCTTCAGTGACGCCGAACTGGTCAAGGCCGGGCTGGTACGTGAGAACGGCTGGGACTTCTTCCAGGGACGGCTGCTCTGGCCGATCCGGGACGCGGGGCGGTCGGTGCTCGGCTTCGGCGCCCGGCGCATCTTCGACGACGACCGGATGCCGGCGAAGTACCTCAACACCCCCGAGACGATCGTCTACAAGAAGTCGGGGGTGCTGTACGGCCTGGACCTGGCCAGGGGCAGTATCGCCAGGAAGAGCCAGGCCGTGGTCGTCGAGGGCTACACCGACGTGATGGCCTGCCATCTCGCCGGGGTCGACACCGCGGTCGCGTCGTGCGGGACCGCCTTCGGTGACGAACACGCCCGCCTCCTGCAGCGGCTGCTGGGCACCGGCGACGTCGCCGGCGGCGAGGTGGTCTTCACCTTCGACGGGGATGCGGCGGGCCAGACGGCGGCGTTGAAGGTGTTCAAGGGCGACCAGAACTTCCTGGCCCAGACCTATGTGGCGGTGGAACCGGGCGGCCTCGACCCGTGCGACCTGCGGCTGCAGTCCGGGGATGCGGCCCTGCGCGAGCTGGTCGGTCGGCGGGTGCCCCTCTACCGGTTCGTGATGCGCAACGTCGTGTCCGGCTTCGACCTCGACCGGGTGGACGGCCGGATGGCCGCCCTCCGGGCGTGCGCCCCTGGTCGGCAGCATTCGGGACGCTTCGCTGGTGCCGGGCTACCTGCGCGAGCTGGCCCAGTTGCTCGGCATGGACCCGGAGGAGGTTCGTCGCGAGGTGAAGGTCACCGTGCAGCGACGCTCGCGTCCCGAACCCCGCCGACCTGAGCCGGACCCGGGGGAGGCGCTGCCCGGGATGGGGGATCCGCGCCCGAGCCTGCCCGTCCCGGACCCTCGCGACCGCCGGCTGGAGGCCGAGCGAGGCACGCTACGGCTGATCGTGCGCGCCCCGGAGACGTTCGGCGATCGCTGGAACGGCTTGACGGTCGAGGACTTCACCCACCCGGCCTACCGGGCCTTCTTCGAGGCCGTGCTGGCGGCCGCGGACGGACCGGGCGGCTGGACGCAGCGGATCCTCGACGCCTATCCCGATCCGGTGCTGGAGCAACTTGTGGTGTCGCTGGCGGTGGAACCGGTGCTGCGGGAGCCCACCGCCGCCTACGCCCGGGAGTACTCCGCGCAGTTGCGGGTGCACAGCCTGGCCCGGCAGATCGCCGAACTGAAGTCGAAGCTCCAGCGCACCAACCCGCTGGACGACCAGCCCGCCTACAACCGGATGTTCACGATCCTGATCAACCTGGAGAAGAACCGGAAGGAACTGCTCGCCCTGGCGACGGGACCCTCGCTCTGACCACCGCGGGCCGGCCCCGGCCGGTCCCGGCGGCAGCAGCCCGCGCGGCTGTGAGGTCGTCCCCAGCAACCCGGTGTTGTCGCGGTGTTGCCGCACAGCGGCGTACTCCTGGGGTGCGGCCGGCCTCGTCGGGGTGGAGGGTGGGTGGCATGCACCGGCACCCATCGACCCCCCTGCTGACCGCCGACGAGGAGCGCGCCCTCGCCCGGAACATCGAGGCCGGCGTCCTGGCCGCCCACCTGCTGGCCACCGGTGAACGTCCGGTGCCGGCGAGCGTCGAGGAGTTGGCCGCCCTGGCCGAGGCCGGGGAGCGGGCCCGGCACCACTTCCTGCTGGCGAACCTGCGGCTGGTCCTGAAGCTGGCCGGACGGGAGGCGCGGCGTACCGGGCTGCCCCTGGAGGAGCTGTTCCAGGAGGGGGTCGTCGCCCTCGCCGGTGCGCTGCAGCGTTTCGATCCCGACCGGGGACGGTTCTCCACCTTCGCCACGATGCGGGTACGGCACCACCTGGCGGAGGTCGCCGCGTCCCGGTTCGGCGACCTGGCCCTGCCGCCCAGCCGGGCGCTGCAACTGCGGCGGGCCCGCGGCCTGGCCGCGGTGCTGGGCCAGGAGCGGGGTGGCAGCGTCGCTGCGGCCGAGGTCGCCGCCGAGCTGGGGCGCCCGGTGGCGTCCACCAGCCGGCTGCTGGGCTACCGGCCCCCGGTGGGCCTGGACGAGGCGACCTGCGACCGGGGTATTCCCGAGCCGGACCCGCCGGATGCCGATCTGGCGATCTGGGCCGCGCAATTCCGCCGGCTTCTCGGCCGGCTGAACCCGGTCCAGGCCAGGGTGTTGGGACTGCGCTACGGGTTCGTCACCGGGGAACCGGTTGCGGTCGCCGACGTCGCGGGCAGGCTGGGGGTGAGCGTGCGGACGGTGTCCCGGCTGGAGCGGCGGGCGCTGGCCCGGCTGCGTCCGCTGGCCGGGGGGCTCGACCCCTGGCGGGACGAGCCGCTGGTCGGCTGACTCAGCCGGTGCGGGCGTCGAGGCGTCGCAGCACCCGGTGGGGGTCGCGCTCCAGTCGCTGGCCCGACCAGGCGAGCAGGCGGTGGGCGACCAGGACCGTCGCCGCGAGCATCACCAGACCGGCGCTGAGGCTGCCGATGTACACCGCCAGGGCCCACCACAGCCCGCCGCCGATCCCCACCACCGCGAAGTACCCCATGAACCACGCGAACACCCTCACGAACGAGCCCTGCCGCTGGCCCAACCGGGACTGGTCGCTCGGGTTCAGCACCGTCGCGACGGAGCCGACGCCGACGCCGAGGGCGACCACACAGCTGCCGGCCAGGATGGAGGACGCCAGTGCGGCCGGGCCCAGGCCCTGGACCAGGTTCTCGACCAGGCTGAAGCCGACCACCAGGGGCAGCAGGTAGAGCAGCGGGGCGAGGGCCTTGCCCAGCAGGACGCGGCGCAGCGGCGCGCCGCCGAGCAGGAAGTAGCTGAACCCCTGGCCGTCGTAGGCGAACAGGTTGAAACAGCCGGCGACCACCGACAGCGCGGCGAAGGCGGCGGTCTGGGCCTCCGGGCCGTGGCCGTCGAAGCTGGAGTGCGCCACCACCACGCCCATCACCGGCGGGATCACGAGCGCCTGGATGGCCCGCGGAGAGCGCAGGAAGAAGTACCGCAGTTGTTGGCTGGTCGCCGCGCGGGCGGGTCCCGCGGGGAGCTTGCGGAGCAGGCCGGGGGTCAGCGGCAGCGAGCCGGCGATGCTCTGCCGGGCAGCAGCGCGGTAGGTGCCGGTTGCACCGTTCACCCGCCGCTCCAGCGCCCACGCCCAGACGGCGAGGGCCAGCGCGATGGTGGCCGCGAGGATGCCGAGCCGGAGCAGGAAGTCCAGCCAGTCTCCGTCCCGGGCGCTGACGATGGCACGGCCGGCCGCGCCCGGCGGCGTCCAGCTGAGCAGGGTCCCGACCGGACCGTAGGCGGACTGTCCGCCGAGCGACGCCGTGGCGGCGCGGGCGTCCTGGGCGAAGAGGTAGATCGCCAGCACCAGCACGCTGGCGGCGCTGGCGGCGATGTCGGCGCCGCGGCGTGACCGCAGCAGCCCGGCGAGGAGGGACTGGCTGGTTCGGGACAGGCTGACGCACATCACCGTGAAGCCGGCCGCGGCGGCGAGGGAGGCCAGCCGCACCGGCAGGTCCTCACCGAGCGCGACCACGCCCCCGACCGCGAACAGGAAGGTGAACGTGGCGGTGGGGGAGACGAGCGCCCCGACCAGCAACCCGCGCACCTGTTCCCAGCCGGTGAGCGGATACTGTTCCAGCAGTTCGGGGTCGACCGCGCCGTCGGCGAGGGTGGGTTCGACGATCGGGCCGACCACCCAGGGCAGGAACACCGCCCAGAACCCCACCAGCAGCAGCAGGTCGGCGGTGCCGCCGACGGTGACGAGCGCGGCGCTCACGGTGCCGGCGAGCAGGCCGCCGACGCTGCCGACCACCCAGGAGGTGGCAAGGTACAGCTGGGCCGCGTTGCCGGTACCCCGGGTCCGGCGGGCGATGGCGAGCCTCAGCCGGAGGAGGACGAGAGCCACGCCAATTCCCCCTCCTCGAGGTCACGTCCGCCGACGAGATCGACGAAGGCGTCCTGGAGGCTGCGTCCACCGGCCACCTCGGCCACCGTGCCCTCGGCGAGGACGCGCCCGGAGCCGATCACCACCAGGCGGTCGCAGAGGCGCTGTACGACATCCATCACGTGGCTGGCGAACACCACTGTCCCGCCGCCGCGCCGGTACAGCCGCAGCACGTCCTCCATGACCTGGGTGTTCACCGGGTCGAGGGCCCCGAACGGCTCGTCCAGGATCAGCACCCGGGGGCTGTGCAGCAGCGCCACGGCCAGGCCCACCCGCTTGATCATGCCGAGGGAGAAGTCCGCGATCAGTTTCTCGCCCTCGTCGGCGAGATCGAGGACGCGGAGCAGTTCAGCCGACCGTGCCCCGACCACGGCCGGGTCCATCCGGCGGAGCATCCCGGCGTATTCCAGCATCTCGGCGGCGGTGAGCCGGTCGAACAGGGCGGGGTTGTCGGGCACGAAGCCGACCCTCGCCTTCGCGGCCAGCGGGTCCGGCCAGACCTCGACCCCGTCGATGGTGGCGGTGCCGGCCTCGGGACGGAGCAGGCCGGTGAGCATCCGCAGCGTGGTGGACTTGCCGGCGCCGTTGGGGCCGGCGATGCCGTAGAAGGTGCCGCGGGGGATGCGCAGGTCGACTCCGTCAACGGCGCGCACCTTCCCGAACACCTTGACCAGGCCGTGCGCCTCGAGTGCGACCGGCAAGAACATCTCCCTCTCTCTCGCCGCAGCCCAACTCCGCTCCTCGGCGGGACGCAGCGGGCAGCAGCCTACCCGGGGGGCGCCGTCCACCGCTGTCGCCCGAACTGGGACTGTGGAGAGGGTGCGGCGCGCCCGGCACGCCTCGCTAGCGCTCCACAACTCCTCGCGCCATGGCGAGGGCGAGGGCGCTCATGGTCATGCCATCGTCGAACTCGTCGCTGCCCAGGCGACCCAGGAGCTCCTCCGGATCAAGCCAGCGGACGTCGTCGACCTCGCCGACGTCAACCGGGGTGCCGCGGGGATTGTCGATCTCAGCACAGACCACCGCGACCCGCACCGCCTGGACGCCGGAGTCCGGGGAGAACCAGCCCAGGACGGCGAGCCGGCCCGCGAGTCCCATCTCCTCGAGCAGTTCGCCCGCGGCCGTCTCCAGGACATCGGCCGATTGCGCGAACCCGCGAGGGAAGCCCCACTGCCAGGACTCCAGCGGATAGCGATAGACATGGACCAGTCCGAGCTTCCCGCGATGCAGCGGCACGATGACCACGCCGGGCAGCCCGTCGCCGGATACGAGACGGACGTGAGTCCCGGTCTTACCCGAATCCCAACAAACGTCGTCGTTGTACAACCGGACGAACCGGTTTTCGAAGGCAAGTACCTCGTGGACCCGTCGGATCGGCGGGGGTGTGGTCATCGGGGCCCCTCGCTCAGCGGGCGGACTATTTGGGTGAGGGCGGCCCGTGTCGCGCTCGCCATGGTTCGCCGCTCGCGGCCGGCGAACAGCTCGGCGCCGAGCACTGACGCGGTTGCCGAGCCGACCGCCACGGACGCAACCACCCACGCCGGAGTGTTGGGACCCATGGTCAGCGCGTTGAAGCCCTGCTGGATCGCCTCGGTGGTGAAGGTGACTGCGCACGCGTAGGGAATCCCCCGGTTGACCTGGAACCCCTTTCCAAGGATCTGGGCGACCTGGGCGTGGTGGTCGGCCAGTCGACGCTCCAGCACCTTCCGGTCCCCCCGCGCATGCGCCTCGCGGACTGCCCGGACGCTGCGCCAGAAGTCACTGCCGGGCTCGGAGCGCGCTGTCAGGAGGCTCGACAGTGCGGAGTCCAGCCGCTCCGCGTTGAGGATCGTTCGGGTGATCCGCGCGGATTCGGTCTGGGTCAGGACAGCCGCCGAATCCAGTCGGTACTCGAAGCCGGAGGCGATCCTGTGGGCATCGGACACCTCGCCCCGGTGCCGCACGAGATCGGCGTCGAGCGCATACTCCTGGGCCAGCCCTCGGGCCCGTAAGCCCGCGCTAGAGAGGTCGGGCGGGGTTGAGTAGGACTGGTGCCGGACTCCCAGGCTGTCGGCCAGCACGCGGTTATAGAGGGTGTCCACCACCTCGACTGCGAGCTCCCACGTGGCGTCGTTCCGGAGGATCTCGCGGGCGGACCGCCCACCACCACCGATCCATTCCCGGTCCTTCCGGATCAGGCTCCGGTCCTGGAATGCTCCGGGCCCGGACAGCAGCCGGAGGGCCTCCGTGAGTTGCTCGTCCACGGGACCGAGCGTCCTTTGCTCCAGGAAGTCGCGCACGCCCTCCACCCGGACCGGCAGCGGGTCACAGGCTGTCGCCCGGTCGACCGCGGTGCTCTGGAACTCCAACGCCAGGCGTGAGAGCTGTGCGTACCGCTGTGTGTCGTGGCGGCCGAGAAGGCGAAGGAAGGAGGCGAGCGTGGGGTCTTCAAGCTTCCATTCGCCGGTGTTCAGCTCTGGATACAGCGAGCTGACGAATCCGTTGTTCTTGATCCGCGCAAGCATGCTGTCGACGGCCGTCTCGAAGGAGTCCTGACGCCATAGCGCGACACTGATCGGCGGATTCGGCCCATCACCCTTGCCACCCTTGGCGCTAAGCAGTCGAGTTGCCAACGCCATGAAGGTGCCGGAGTCGAAGGCGAAGGACTGGGGAACCGTAATCTGATCGCCCATCGCGAGCACCGCGACGGCTTCGAGGGTCGCAAGGAGTTCGTTCACGGGAGCCGCCGAAGGATCGCCATCGGCACTCCAGCGGTGAGGTCGGATCGAGTCGAGGCTCTCGAGGAACACCGGCCGTGATCGCGGTCGATTGAGATCCGTGGTGGCCATGCGCTCGCTCCCGTCGATTGCTGCGAAATCTACCGCCCCCGGAACGTCCGGCAGCCCTGCCCGCGATCGTGAACGCTCTTGCGGGAGCGCGGGCGCGGGTGGTTTGGTGTGGGAACCCCCGACTGAGGAGCGCCCATGGCACCGATCCCGGTGATCATCGACACCGACACCGCCCAGGACGACTGCGTCACGATCCTGCTCGGGCTGCTCGACCCGCTCGCCGACCTGCGGGCGATCACGATGGTGGCCGGCAACGTCGGATACGACCAGCAGGTGACCAACGCCCACCTCACCCTCAACGTCGCGGGCCGGCTGGGCACGGTGCCGGTGTACCACGGCTGCCGGCGCCCGTTGCTGCGGGAGTGGGCCTCCGCGCAGGACGTACACGGCGACGGCTCCGGCGGACTGGGGATGGACCTGTCCGGGGTGGTGACGCCCGGGGAGCACGCCGTCAACGCGCTGCTGCGGCTGACCGCCGAGGCGCCCGGGGAGCTGAGCATCGTCGCGATCGGGCCGCTGACCAACATCGCCACGGCCGTGGCGATGGACCGCGACTTCGCGTCCCGGGTGAAGAGCCTGTACCTGATGGGTGGGTCCAACAACGGCCGGGGCAACATCACCCCGAGCGCGGAGTTCAACTTCTACGTCGACCCCGAGGCCGCGCAGCTGGTGCTGGACGCGGGCTTCGCCGACCTGAGGATCGTGCCGTGGGCGCCGTTGACGTTGCGGGACGCCACGATTCCGCGGCCGGAGTATGACCGGCTGGGTGCCATCGGGACGCCCCTGGCCCGGTTCTTCCAGCGGATGTGCGACGCGACCATCGACTACGACGAGTCGGTGGGGATCAACGGTTCGACGCATCCGGACTCCCTCACCCTGGCGGTGCTGCTGCACCCGGAACTGGTGCGGGCCAGCGCGCCCTACCGGGTGGACGTCGAGACCGCCTCGGCGCTGACCCGGGGCATGTCGACGATGGCGTGGGACAAGTTCGGCCTGACCCCGAACGCCGAAGTGATCGAGGCCGTGGATCCGGCGGGGTTCGTGGCCCTGCTGCGGGAACTGCTGAGCGTGCGCACCGTGCCGAGCAGGCCGATCCGGGGACTGGGCTGAGCGGAGCCGAATCCGCCCGCCCGCCCGAGCAGGGGGAGCAGGCGGACCACCTCCGCCCGGACCGGGGAGCGCGTCCCCTTCCGGGCGTCGCCCGTCAGGGGTCTTACGCGCGGGCGGGCCGGTCCGGTTCGATCAAGGGGTGGAGGTATCAGCCAACCCGAGGCCCACCTCCACAGGGCAGGACCGACAGGAGGGGTCATGCTGAAGATCGACAGCTGGAAGCCGATGCTTCCCACCGCCACCAGGGTGGCCACCCGACCGGCCCGCTACGTCCCGCACGCCGGCCAGAGCACCGGCTCGCTGGCCAGGCTGCTCCGCGACCACTGCGTCGACCACCGCTGCGTCGACCGCCTGACCGCCTGGGCGAACCAGGCCCGGGGTCGGGGGCTCGAGCCGGACACCGAGGACGCCTACGCGGTCCTGGGCTGGACCAGCGCCGCCATCCTGCGCTCCACGCTGTCCCGGCGGCTGGACTCGCTGAACCCGGTCGCCGCCTACCGGCTGCTGGAGCAGCCGGAGATCTCCAGGCTGGAACTCGGGTTGATGGACTACGTGGTGTTGCGCAGTCGCTACGGCTTCGGCAACGAGTGGGGGGTCGAACTGGGCGGGGCGATCTCCGCGCTCGACATCGACCTGTGGATGGTGCCCGGCCCCACCGAGCTGGACGGAGCGGTCGCCCTCGACCTCGACAGCTACCTGCGTCACTTCGCCGGCACCGAGATCGACGACTGACCGGACTGGCCGGCAGGGTCTACCGGCCGCCCGCAGCCAAAGGGCATACTCACCGCATGGGCCGGGACCTGCAATCGGCGGTGTTCAGGCGCGAACAGCGCCTGAAGTACCGCGACAAGGTGAGGACCTGCCTCGACGTGTTCGAGCAGATGCTGGCCACCCGGTCGTTCGAGTTCGACCAGCCGCTGGCCGGCATGGAGGTCGAGCTGAACCTGGTCGACGCCGACTACCGGCCCCGGATGGGCAACGCGGAGGTGCTCGCGGCGATCGCCGACCCCGAGTACCAGACCGAGCTCGCCCGGTTCAACATCGAGTTCAACGTCGCCCCCCATCCGCTCGGCGGGGACAGTGCGGTGAGGCTGGAACGTGACCTGCGGGCGTCGCTGAACGAGGCGGAGCGTCGCTGCGCCGAACTCGGGTCGCACATCGTGATGATCGGCATCCTGCCCACGATCATGGATGACGCCTTCCGGGGCGACTGGATGAGTGCGAACCCGCGCTACCAGGCGCTCAATGAAGCGGTGATGGCCGCGCGCGGGGAGGACATCCTGCTCGACATCACCGGCCCCACGGGGGAGCAACTGGAGACGTTGGCCGACTCGCTGGCGCCGGAGTCGGCGTGCACGTCGATGCAGCTCCACCTCCAGGTGCGCCCGAGCGAGTTCGCCGCACACTGGAACGCCGCCCAGGTGATCGCCGGCCCGCAACTCGCGCTGGGCGCCAACAGCCCCTACTTCCTTGGCCGGCAACTGTGGGCGGAGACCCGGATCGAGCTGTTCACCCAGGCCGCGGACACCCGCCCGGTAGAGCTGAAGAACCAGGGCGTGCGGCCCCGGGTGTTCTTCGGTGAACGCTGGATCACCTCGATCTTCGACCTGTTCGAGGAGAACGCCCGCTATTTCCCGGCGATGCTGCCCGAACTCGACGAGGAGGATCCGCAGGAGGCGTTCGATGCCGGCCGCACCCCGAAGCTCGCCGAGATGAGGCTGCACAACGGCACGATCTACCGCTGGAACCGGCCGATCTACGACATCGTGGCCGGCCGCCCCCACCTGAGGGTGGAGAACCGGGTGCTTCCGGCCGGGCCGACGATCGTGGACAGTCTGGCCAACGCCGCCTTCTACTACGGCGTCGTGCGTGCGATGGTGAACGAGGACCGCCCGGTGTGGTCGCGGATGTCGTTCAACACCGCCACCGAGAACTTCGCGATCAGTGCCCGCAACGGTATCGATGCCGTCCTGTTCTGGCCCGGACGCGGTGAGATCCCGGCCAGTGAACTGGTGCTGCGGGAACTGCTGCCGCTGGCCCATGAGGGGCTGGAGGACTACGGGGTGGATCCCGCCGTCCGCGAACGGCTGCTCGGCGTGATCGAGGGACGTTGCCTCACCGGCCAGAACGGTGCCGACTGGCAGGTGGCGACGGTGAACCGGCTGGAGGCACGCGGCATGTCCCGGGAGGAATCGCTGCGCGAGATGGTTGCCCGCTACGCGGTGAACATGCACTCCAACGAACCGGTCCACACCTGGGGGCTGCCCCTGTGACCCTCCCCGTCCCGGGTTCGGGGATCGCCGGGACGAGCTACTCCTCGGCCCGCCAGAACTTCTGGTAGATCCCGCCGGAGGGCGCCGCGATCAGGGCCCGGTACTCCTCCGGTGGCAGCGCGGCGGCTGTTCCGGACAGGTCGTGGGTGCCGGCGAAGGACACGCCGAGGCCGGCCCGGCCGTCCGCCCTTCCCAGCCCGAGCAGTTCGAGCACCGTGGGCAGCACGGACAGCTGGTCGGCGCCCTTCCGGCCGAGCCGGACCCCGTCAGGGCTCCAGACCCGGAACAGGATGGTGCGGTCGTCGGAGTCGGCGAGCGGGGCGCTGAACGTCCCGCCCTCGGCGACGTTCTTGAGGTGGTCGCCCATCACCACGACGACGGTGTCGTCGAGGTAGCCCTCGGTGCGCAGGTGGTCGAGGAAGCTGCCCACTGCCCGCAGCGAGCATTTCACCGCGGTGGCCATCGGCTCGGCGTCGGTGCCCCCGCAGGTGTCGAACAACCCGGCCGGCTCGTGGGTGTCGAGAGTCAGCACGGTCAGGTGGAACGGTTCGCCCGCCGCCCGCAGGTCGGCCAGGGTCTCCCGGGCGTGGCTGAGGGTCCGGGCGTCCGAGAGGCCCCAGATGGAGATGTCGGCCCGGTCCTCCCCGCGCGCCTCCCAGTTGGCCAGGCCCTGGATGGAGGTGTAGCCGTGGTCGGCCAGGAACGTGTCCTTGCCGGCGAAACGGGTGTTGGCGCCGCCGACGTAGGCGTTGGTGTAACCCCGGTCGGCCAGGACGTCGCCCAGGCATTCAGCCCCCGGAAGGTAGTGATCCATCTTCTCGCCGAGGCTGTTGGAGTTGACTCCGGGCATCAACAGCTTGCTCTTCAGGGGTACCGCGCACTGGGTGCTCACGATGCCTGACATGGTCCACCCGCCGCCGGGGTACTGGTTGAGCGGGTAGTCCGCCCAGCCGGCCGTGGGACGGTCGAGGCCGGCCAGCAGGTTCTCGCCGAACAGGTCCTCGTTCGCGAACGAGTTCTCCATCGACTCCAGGTAGATCGTGATCAGGTTCCGCGGCTTCGCCGGGGACGTGCCCGCTGCCGGATCGATGTAGTAGTCGGCGATCGAGCGGGAGTCGAGCATGGCCGCGGCGTACTGGGGGACCCCGGCCGCGGTCAGCAGGACGCCGAGGGCGACCGAAAGGGCGAGTGACGGCACCACCAGCGGTCGGCGGGCGCCGCCGGCCTCTTCGGCGGGCCGCCGGCGGAGCCGCCGGAGCACCCCGGCGGAGATCGTGGTCAGCGCGATCGGCGCCACCAGGCAGGCCACCACCAACTCGGTCAGCAGGTTGTTGTTGCCGACACCTTCGGCACCGCCGATCGGCAGGTTGGTGACCACCTGTTCGAAGCTGACCGGGCCGAACCTGTACCGGATCCACCCTGCCAATGCCACAAGGATGGCGGCGATCGTGGTCAGCGCCCAGCGCAGCACCCGCGCTGGGCGCTGGCGTGAGTCTCCAGGTCTTCTCATGACAAGGGAGAATGTTACCGGGCCTGGGCGGAGATCCAGAATTGGCAGGCGCCGGGTGCCGCGGTGGGTGGCACGATGGCCTCATGGCAGAGTTCTCGATCACGACCGGGGTGGCCGCGCCGGCGAGCGAAGTGTTCAGTCGGCTGGTCGACTGGGACGCGCACTCCGCCACCATCCCGTTCACCCGCCTCCACCACGACGGCCCGGCCCGGGTGGGCCAGCGGTTCGTGGCTCGGACCGGTGTGGGTCGGCTCGGGTTCGACGACCCGATGGAAGTACGGCTGCTGCGCCGGCCCGCGGGGGACCGCCCCGGCGACGCGGCCGGCGTGGCCGAGGTGGCCAAGAGCGGACGGGTGGTCGCGGGCCGCGTCCGCTGGACGGTCACGCCGACGTCCTCCGGCGCCCGGGTCGACTGGGAGCAGCAGATCGTGATCCCGTGGCTGCCCCGCCAGCTCGACCCCTTTGTGGGCCTGGTCGGACGCGCCGCCTACGGCGCAGGACTACGCAGGCTGGTCGGCCCGATGCGGCCCGGCCGGTAGCGGATCCAGCCCTGCGGTCCTCGAGAGGGTGATCCGCCCCTTGGGGCGCAGGTGGTGCGGGCACTCCCTCAGCGGATGATGACCTTCTTCTGTCCGTCGGCGAGCTGACCGACCAGCTCTCGACGCGACAGCGTGTAGGGGCCGCAGTCGCACCCGGCGGGGAGTTCGTCGTCGGCGAGCGGGTCGCCGGCATCGAGGAGGTCGAACCAGTCCCGACCCCGCCGGGACGCGTGGTGCCCCAGGTCCTGGTAGTCGCGGCGCCCGTGCGACCGGGAGTGCAGGACGGTGTGGAACACCGGTCCTGCCGGGGTACCGAACACCGCGGCCAGATGGTGGGAGGACGCACACTGCACCATCAGCACGACGCTCTCGCCAGGGTTGGGGCCGAGGGCCTCCCAGGCGCGGCGGGCAACCCGCCCGCGATCCTCATGACTGGTACTCATACTTCGACCCTACGCCGGTCCGGGCAGGGCGGCGCTGGGCAATCACCGACCCTCGCTGCGGCGGCGTCCCCGGGCGCCGAAGGTCACCAGGGCGGCGCCCACCCCGAGAGCGACCAGGCCGCTTCCGGCGAGGCCGGCGGCGACGAACCCGGTCTCGGCCAGGGCCGGGCCATCGTCGTCAGCGGGGATCCAGGTGACGGTGACGGTGTTGCTGTCGGTGGTGCCACCGGGCCAGGTGGTGGTGGCGGTGCGGGTGACGTCGGCGCCGGTGGTGGTGGTGAGGGTGCCGGTGCAGCTGATGGTGTCGCCGGGTGGGATGTCGGTGGTGGGGGTGCAGGTGAGGGTGACGCCGGGGATGGTGGTGTGGTCGGGCTGGCCGGTCTGGTTGCCGGTGTTGGTGATGGTGGCGGTGTAGGTGATCACGGTGCCGACGGTGTCGAACTCGGTGAGGTCGGCGGCCAGGTCGACGGTAAACGACGGCCGCGGGATCCAGGTGACGGTGACGGTGTTGCTGTCGGTGGTGCCACCGGGCCAGGTGGTGGTGGCGGTGCGGGTGACGTCGGCGCCGGTGGTGGTGGTGAGGGTGCCGGTGCAGCTGATGGTGTCGCCGGGTGGGATGTCGGTGGTGGGGGTGCAGGTGAGGGTGACGCCGGGGATGGTGGTGTGGTCGGGCTGGCCGGTCTGGTTGCCGGTGTTGGTGATGGTGGCGGTGTAGGTGATCACGGTGCCGACGGTGTCGAACTCGGTGAGGTTGGCGGCAAGGTCGACGGTGAAAGCGACGGACGCGACCAGGGGTACCCGCTCGGAGTCGGTTGCCTGGACGGCGAGGCCCGTCCAGTCGCCGGAGACCGATGCCGACAGGTCGAACCCGCCGGCGTCCAGGTCTGCCTGGGTCACGGTGTGAGGCACGGTGCAGGTGATGGTCGCCCCGGCGGCGATCGAGGCGCCCGGGCAGGTCGATCCGGCGAGGGACGAGACCGGCACGTCGCCCGGGTTGCTCAGGGTGACCGGGACGTCCACCTCGTCTCCGGCATCGACCGGGCCGATGGGGGTGGTGTCGATGGCAAGGGTCAGTCGCGGGACGGCGTCCACGGCGTTGGGGCCGATGAAGCCGAGTCCCTCGGCCAGTGCCGTGCCGGTGGCGTCCTCGTCCCCGACGATCACCACCATTCCGCTGGCCAGCACGTTGGTGAAGCCGACCCAGCGGGTAGTGCTGTTGCCGCAACCCGAGCTGGCGCTGCTGCAGCTGGACTGGTCGCCGGCGGGGGTCACCTGGAACTGGTCGATGACGGCGCCGCCGGCGTCGAGGAGTTGCACGACGGCCGGCACGCCCACACCGTCGGTGCGGGTCTCCAGATCGCCGAACCAGGCCCCGAACGCCCAGACGGGCCGGCTGAAGGTGAAGGTGACCGCGTCCCGGGTGTCGCTCTCGCCGGTGCCACCGGACTCGGTGTAGGCGACGCCGTTGCCGTTGCTGCAGCCGGAGTTGCCGACGAGCGAGGTGGGACGCGGCGCGCTGCCCTGCAGCGTGAGGCCCGAACCGGTACAGGCCGCGGTGCCCGGGTTGGATGAGGCGGCCACGAAGACGGGGGCGGTGGGGCTCGAGGAATACCGGGTTCGTTCCACGCTGACCGAGGTGCCGGCCGCCGTGGTGCCGATCACGCCGCTGACGGTCGACCCGACGGTCCCGGGGATGACCAGCGGGGCAGGCGCGGCGTAACCGCCCGCGCCGACGGCAGTGACCCAGCCGTCGCGAAGGGCGTCAGCCGCCGTGCGGGCGGCCACGGAGCCACCGGACACCTCGTCGGACACCGACGGTGCGGCGAACGCGACCATGGGCAGCACCGCCATGGCCAGCGCGGCCAGGGCGGTGGTCACCAACGCGCGGAGCGGGCGCACGGCAGTCTCCCTCAGCTTTTCAGGGATCATACAGCCTTGTGGGGGATCCTTTTGGCGATCCTTCCAGAAAGGCCCCGGGAGGTTCGGCCGGCGGTCGAACCTTCCGTATGGGCCCCATCGCAGGTCCGCCGCGAGCCGTCCGGACGGCCAGGTCAGGGCGCCCGCGGCGTCGAACCCGCGGTCCCCGGCGAGCGGACGCAGTGGGCGGCAACCCGAGCGGGCCGTGACGGGCGTCGGGGGTGGCGCCCCGGGTCAGCGGCGGCGCTGCCCGCGTCCGGTGTTCCGGGTGGGCCGGCGCGGAGTCCTGCCGGCCGGACGGGTCGTGGCGGCGGGTGCGGCCTTCTCCTTCGCGGCCCGGGCGGCGGCGGTACGGGCGCTGTTCACGGTGCGTCCCCGGACGACACCGATGAATTCCTCGATCAGCTCGTTGGGGTTGTCGGCCAGCCAGGCCACCGCGATCGTGGTCGGTTCGGCATCGGTCACCGGCCGGTAGACCAGATCACGGCGGCTGTGGGAGCGGGCGATCGAGTGCGGCACCCGCAGCAGCCCCGCGCCCCAGGCCACCTGGTCGAACGCATCGTCGAGGTCGCCGGGCAGCTGTGGCTCCCCGGCGAGCTCGGCCAGGGTGACTTCTTCGAACGCCGCCAGCGGATGGTCCTTGGGTGCCACCACCACGGGAACCTCGTCGTAGAGGCGGATCGTGTGCAACCGGTCGGCGTCGATGGGCAGCCGGACGAAGCACAGGTCCACCTGGCCGGAGTCCAGCGCCGCCCGCTGGTCGCGCCGGGCCACCTCGACACTGCTGAGGGGCGTTCGGGGGAACCGTTCCCGCCAGATCCGCTCCCACTTGGTGATCGTCACGCCGGGCACGTGGCCGACCTGCAGTCGCTGCGGGCGGGGCGGCGTCGCCGGGGCGGAGGAGTCGGAGCTGGTCATCTGCGAAGGGTAGTACGGGTTCAGATGGTCCTGGACCCGCCGCCCGCCGGGCCCGGGCCGCGGCCGTGGTCCGCCCGGGGTGGGGGCCGCGGCGGAAGGCCCACGGCGGCGTCGCAGCCACTTGTCATCTAGGCTTCCGGACGTGAGCCAGACCATGAAGCCCGTGACCGCGGCCAGCAAGCTCGGGATCTACCTGCCCGCGACGCCGGAGGAGTTCCAGAACTCGCCGATCACCCGGGACGAGCTGGACGCGCTGCGCGCAGACCCGCCGCAGTGGCTGGTCGACCTGCGTCGCAACGGGCCGTTCCCGCGGGACGTGGTGGCCCGGAAGCTCGGCGTCTCCCGCTCCGCCCTGGCCCGCGGCGGGGTGACCGAAGCCCTGACCGCCGACCAGGTCGGCGCGTTGATCGCCGACCCTCCCGGGTGGCTGTTGCACGAACGGGACTCCTACCGGGCCGTCGTCGAGGAGAAGGCGCGGGCCAAGCAGGCCCGGCGCAGCGCCGGCTGACCGGTCCGCTCCAGTCAGAGAACCAGGTGCTGCGGTGCCGGGCCGCGCGGTGCCGGGCTCGGCACCCGACCCGTGCGCGCCCCGGCCACCCGCCAGGTCGTGCGGCGGCTAGTCCCCGATGGTGTCCCGGGCGCGCTGCACGATCAGCGGGTCGGGCCGACCGACGACCGACGCGTCCTTGTCCTCGTAGTCGAACTGGCTGAGGAAGTGCCGCATGGCGTTCAACCGGCCCCGCTTCTTGTCGTTGCTCCGGACCGTGGTCCAGGGGGCGTGGTCGGAGTCGGTACGGGCGAACATGGCCTCCTTGGCCGCGCCGTAGGCGTCCCAGCGGTCGAGCGATTCGAGGTCCATCGGGGAGAGCTTCCAGCGCCGCACCGGGTCGATCTGGCGGATGGCGAACCGCGTCCGCTGTTCGCGCCGGGTGACGGAGAACCAGAACTTGGTGAGGTGGATGCCGGCGTCCACGATCAGGCGCTCGAACTGTGGCACCTGGGTCATGAAGTCCTCGTACTCGTCGGCGGTGCAGAAGTCCATCACGCGCTCGACCCCGGCCCGGTTGTACCAGGAGCGGTCGAACAGCACCATCTCGCCGGACGTGGGGAAGTGCCCGACGTAGCGCTGGAAGTACCACTGGCCCTGCTCCCGCGTGGTCGGCCTGGTGAGCGCGACGACGCGCGCCGCGCGGGGGTTGAGGTGTTCGGTGAAACGCTTGATGGTGCCGCCCTTGCCGGCGGCATCGCGTCCCTCGAACAAGATGATGTGGCGGACGTCGTTGTCCTGGCTCCAGTACTGCAGCTTCAGCAACTCGATCTGCAGCAGGTACTTCTCCTGCTCGTACTCGTCGCGGCCCAGCAGTTCGGCGTACGGGTAGTCCTCCCGCCACGTCTCCACCGCCCGTCCGAGCGGGTCGATCAGCACCGGGTCCGGGCTGTCGCCGTCGGACACGGTGTAGCCCTGGGCCACCAGCCGATCGATGAACTGCCGCAGGTTCTCGTCGCCGTCGGGCTGGACGCCGTCCAGGTCGGTTTCCATCCTTCTTCCTTCCCTCACTGCGACGATCCCGCTCCCGGAACCGCCGGTCAAGCCGAACCCGCAGGGTTCCCCCCGACCAGGCTGGGGTGTTCACCCGGGCCCGACGTCTCCCCGACCGCTCCTCCCGGCATGCGGCACGGCTTCACGAGGGCTTCATGGGTGCCACGCGATCGCCACATCCGGACCGGCTCTACTGGTGGGCAGGAAGAGATCCGAGCCAGGAGAAGGAGTGGACATGTTCAGCAAGAAGATCGTCTGGGGAGTCGGCGGCACCGTCGCCGTTCTCGCCACCGCCATCGGGGCGGCCGGGATCGCGAGCGCGGAGACGCCGTCCCCGACGCCCACGCCCACCGCGAGCCAGGCCTGGCAGGGCGGCGGCGGCCACGGCCGGGCGGCGAACCAGGCGGCGAACCCCAATGCCGGGCAGCGCAACGGCGCCGGCTACGGCGCTGCCGAGAACGCGCAGTACCTGTCCGAGCAGCTCGGGGTGAGCCAGGACGCCGTGACGGCGGCCCTGCAGAAGTACCACGTCGACAATCCGGCGCAGACCCGCGGCCGTGACCTGACCGATGCGCAGCAGGCGTCCGAGCACGCGAAGCTCGCGGCCTTCCTGGCCTCCGAGCTGAAGGTGGACGAGGCGAAGGTGCTGGATGCCCTCAACGCGCGGCAGGACGTCCGCCGGGCTGACCGCACCGCCCGGCTCACGGAGAACCTGGACGCCGCGGTGAAGGCGGGGACCCTCACCCAGGCACAGGCGGACGCCGTTGTGGCCGCCCACCAGGCCGGGGCCATGGGTGGCGGCAGAGGGGCCGGCTTCGGAGGAGGTCCGCGCCGGTGACCGCACCACGCTGAACGCAATCCCGCGACCCACCGACGGCCAGCCCGCAGCCCGGGCTGGCCGTCGGTGTGTCCCGGGGGTCTCCCGGCGGGTCGCGGGGCGTCCGCGGCGGACCGGGTGGGCGCGGGTAGCGAACTGGTGGGAGTCAGCCGGTCAGGAGAGCTGCGCCACGGCGTCGCGGACCTGCTGGATCTCGAAGGAAGGGAGTGCTTCCCGCAGGTCCTTCAGCGCCAGCCGCGTGTCGACGTCCGCAGGCAACCCGCAGGCCGCAACGAGTTCGGCCAGGTCGATCCCGTGGGTCTGGGCCACCGCCGCGAGGGTCATCTGGCCGGTGACCGCGGGCCGTCCGGTCTCGGAGCCGTCGCCGGCTCCGGTCGGCCCGGCTGCGGCGGAGGGCGCCGTGGGTGCCGCGGGGGACACCGCCGCACCCGCGAGGTACTCGCGGACCTGGTCGCGGAACGTGCTGAGTTCGAACCCGGGGACCAGCGACTCGATGTCCCGGAACGCGCTGTCGGGGCTGAGCGTGCCGTCAGGAGCGCCGATCAGCTCGATCAGGGCGGCGACCGGGACGCCGAGGCCGTCCGCGGCCTGTTGCAGGGTCATCCATCCCTTGAGGTCCTCGACGCCGAACTGCTGGCCGGCGACGACGGCCGTGCGTCCGCTGGTCACCCAGTTGCCGGTGAGGTCCGCGATGCCGACCGACCCGAACAGGACGACGACGGACGCCACCGGGGCGACCCAGACTGACGTCCTCATCGGGACTCCCGCCCGGCCCTGTGCGCCGTCCGCGGAACCCGGCCCGCCGCGGTGGTCTCCGCCCGTGCCAGCACCGGGATGCCCAGCAGGACGGGCGCCTCGACCTTGAGTGCGCCCCGGACCGGGCAGGTGGTCACGCAGTCCATGCATCCGATGCAGTCGGGGCTCACCATGGGTGCGGCCTTGCTCGGTTCGATCCCGACCGGGCACGCCCGGTCGCACAGGGAGCAGTCGGTGCAGGCGGAGGGGGAACGGCGGATCCGCAGCAGGCTGAACCGGCTCAGCACGGCGAGGACGCCGCCGAGCGGACACAGGTAGCGGCACCAGAAACGGTCGACCAGCAGCGAGGCGGCGACGACCACCGCGAGGATCGACAGGGCGATCCACAAGGTGGAGCTGTCGGTGCCGAACAGCCAGTGCAGCCCGAACAGGGCGAGGTAGGGGTCGTAGTCGGCGAACCACAGCCGCGCGGTGGTGTAGCTGAAGAACAGGATCACCGCGAGGACGACGAAGCGTCCCCAGCGCAGCATGCGGTCGAGCCGGACGGGCACGGACAGGCTCGGCAGGTGCAGCGTGCGGCGCACCCAGCTCAACGCGTCCTGAACCGCACCGAAGGGGCAGATCCACCCGCAGAAGGCGTTTCCGGCCAGCAGGGTCGCGACCAGCACGGCGAGACCGAGCACCAGGTTCGAGGGGTGTGTCTTGGTGATCAGGGACCCGGTGGTGACCCACGTGATCAGGGTCTCCATCGCGCCGAACGGGCACAGCGCGTCCACCGAGGCCGCCGCGCCGGCGCTCTTCTCCCATTGGTGTCGCGTCGCCGCCACCAGGATCACGGCCGCCACCACGAGCTGGGTGAGCTGCCGCGCCCGCTTGACGTGCAGGATCTGCCGGGTGCGTTTCTGGAAGCGGGTCAGGGGGCCTTTCCCTGCCGGCGGGCTCGGGGTGCGCACGGTCTCCTCCAACACTTCGGGGTCAAGCCCAGAGCCTCCCGTCCTCGGGTGAGGAGTGTGTGAAGGTCCGGTGAGGATTCGAGGGGGAGTTTCGCCCGGGGCGGACCACCGTGCCGACGGCGAGCCTCAGGCGGGTGTGAACGTCGGAAGCGTGATGGCGTCGTGGAAGCTCTTGCCCATCGCGAGCTCGGTGACCTTCGGCAGTGCCATCAGCCGCATCACCGTGTTCCGCACCATGAGCTCGAGCCGGCCCTTCGGGGCGAACGCCACGCCCAGACGCCGCGCTGCTGCCTGCTTGGACTCCAGGAACGTTGCGAGCCGGTCGTGGTACCGGGTGAACGCCAGCGCATGATTGCCGTCCGCGCGTGCCAGTTCGGCGGCCAGCACGTACGACTCGATCATGGCCAGGGCCGAACCTGGCCGGCAGGAGCGACGGACAGGCCGCGGCGTCCCCGACCAGGGCCACCCGACCCGCGTCCAGGTCGGCATCTCGATCTGGCTGACCGCGTCGAAATAGAAGGTCGTGGCCTGTGGCATTGCAGCCAGCAGCGCCGGCGTCTCCCACCCTGCTCTCTTCAGTCGCCCCCGCAGCATCGCCTGTTGGTCGGCTACCCCGGTCAGGGGCACGGCGTCGTCGTGTCGGACCGTGAGGACGGCCATGGTGACGTCGTCGCGAAGTGAGACCCGTACCGCCTGGAAGCCCGGCTCGGCGTACATCATGGCGATGAGTTCGTCGCGTGGCCGGTAGCCAGGGAGGTCGAAGACCGCGACGACGATGTTCTGGTACCGCTCGAACTGCTCGTCGGGGCCGAAGGCCAACCGGCGGATCTGCGAATGCAGGCCATCGGCTCCCACGACCAGGTCGAAGTCACGCTCCGGCCCGTTCTCGAAGGTGACGCGGACGCGATCCCCGTCGTCGTCGAGCGCACGGACCGTGTCGTCCAGGATCAGCTCCGCGGCGCCTCCGAGCGCGCCATGGATGGCGGCGGCCAGGTCGGAGCGGGCGATGCTGACGTAACGGTCGGTCGACTCGATGACCACGGACGGGTTGATCGACGCGATCCTGCGCCCGTGGGCGTCCACGGCCCGCGCCTCCTGCATGACGTAGCCCTGCCGCCGCAGTTGCGGCACGATGCCCATGCGTTCGGCCACGTCGAAGCCGGCTCCCCAGAAGTCGATCAGGTAGCCGCCTCGGCGCAGCCTCGGCGCGCGCTCGACCAGGGTGGGCCGGAAGCCCGCCTGGAGCAGCCAGTAGGCGAGCGTCGGCCCGGCGATCCCGGCACCCACGATCAGGACGTTCACTTCGCCGCCTCCTTCCTGGCCGAGGATCAATTGCTGGTGGTCACTCCATCAGCTTGGTGGCCTCGGTGAGGTCCAGCCGGAGGATGCGCCGGGCGGGCGGGATCTCCGACAGCAGCATCACCACGATCAGGCTGACGAGCGACGTGTCGGTGATCGTCACCTTCGACATCGCAGGCCCCCTCTGGCGGAGACGACCACGGACGGCCCGGGCGCCGGTGCCTGATTCGATCGTACGCCGGGGAGCCGAGCGGATGGCCGATGAGGCCCGCGATGCGCCCCGGCGGCACGCCAGGTCACCAGAGGAAGGGGACGAAGGCCCGGCGCACGCGCTCCCGGTAGTTCCCGTAGCCGGGGTAGTGGTCGGCCAGCCACGCCTCCTCGCGGCGCCGTTTGGAGTCGAAGAAGGCCACGCCGAGCGCCCACGGCACCAGGGCCAGGGGCGAGGTGAACAGTGCCCACGCCAGCATCGAGAGCAGGACGCCGCCGTAGATCGGGTGGCGGACGAACCGGTAGACGCCGGTCTGGCGGAGCTCGCCGCCGGGAACCGGGCGCGGGAACGGGGTCAGCTGGCGGCCCAGGCCGGCACCGCCGGCCAGCAGCAGCCCCAGCCCGGAGACCGCGACGATCGCCGACGCGGCGGCCAGCCACGGCCTGGCCGGCGGCGGCCACGCCGCTCCGAGCCGGCCGGCCACCGCGACGAGGGCGAACACGACCACCTGGAGGCCCACCCAGCCGCCGCCCCGGCGCCCGAGCGCAGGCAGGCGGCTCTGCCCCGGTGGCAGGGGGTCGCGGGTGTCGTCCGGCTCGCTCATCCCCGCCAGCCTAGGCCGGGCGTCGGAGCTCACGTCCTCGGTGACGCCTCCAGCACGGCCATCGCGGCCGACCGGCCGGGGATACCGCTGACGCCGCCGCCCCGCTTCGCGCCGGCTCCGCACAGCAGGACCCGGACGTGGGCAGTGGCGACGCCCCAGCGTTCGGCCGGCGTGTGGGCGGTGTCACCCGCCTCGAGCCAGGGCCACTGCAGGTCACGGTGGAAGATGTGTCCGCCGGGCAGGGCGAGTTCGTCCTCGAGGTCGACGGGGGAGCGCACCTCCAGGCACGGGCGGCCGTCGGCGTCCAGCGCCAGGCAGTCCTCGATCGGCTCGGCGAGCACCGAGTCCAGGGAGCGGAGGGTGGCGTCCAGGGCCGCTGCGCGCGCCCCTTCGGCCTCCCGGAAGAGGCGGGCCGGCAGGTGCAGGCCGAACAACGTGAGGGTGTGGTGGCCGCTTGCGCGAAGGTCGGCACCGAGGATCGACGGGTCGGTCAGGGTGTGGCAGTAGATCTCCGCCGGTGGCAGCGTCGGTATCCGGCCGGCGGCGGCCTGCGTGTACGCGGTGGCCAGCTGCTCGTAGGACTCGTTGACGTGGAACGTGCCGGCGAAGGCCTCGCTCGGGGCCACGCGGGGGTCGCGGAGCCGTGGCAGGCGCCGGAGCACCATGTTGACCTTGAGTTGGCTACCTTCGGGTCGGCCGCCGGCCGGCCCGTGGCCCAGCAGTCGCTCCAGCTCCGACGGGGCGGCGTTGACCAGGACGTGGGCTGTGGACACCGTGTGCTCGCGGCCGTCACCGTCGCTCCAGACCACGTCAGCCTCGTCCGCCCCCGGGTGGACGGAGCGGACGGTGGCGCGGGTCAGCAACCTCGCGCCACCCGCGCGCGCGGCCTCGGTGAGCGCGTCGACGACCGCACCCATACCGCCCACCGGTACGTCCCAGTCGCCGGTGCCGCCGCCGATCACGTGGTAGAGGAAGCAGCGGTTCTGCCGCAGGGTCGTGTCGTGGGCGTCGGCGAAGGTGCCGATCAGCGCGTCGGTCAGGACGACGCCGCGGACCAGGTCGTTGCCGAAGGTGCGTTCGATGAGCTCGCCGAGCGGCGCGTGCAGGTCTGCCCACCATTGGTCCCCGACAGCGGTACGGACCTGGGCGTGGGTCGGCAGCGGCCCGGTGACGCTGGGAAACACTGCCTGGGCGAGCGCGTGCGTCCGCCCGGCGAACGCCTGCCAGGAGCGGTGGTCTGCGCCGGCGCCGACGGCGTCGAAAGAGGTTCGGGTCGTGGCGCCGCTCCCGGCGTCGATGAGGAGACCGCGCGTCGGGTCGCGGGGCAGGGGGGTGTAGGACGCGATCCGTCGCCGGCGCAGGTCGAGGGCCAGTCCGAGTTCGTCGCGGATCGAGCGCGGCAGGAGGGAGACCAGATAGGAGTAGCGGGACAGGTTGGCGTCGACACCGCGGAAGACGCGGTGGGAATCGGTGGCGCCCCCGAAACGGTCGGCCCGCTCGAGCACCAGTACGCTTCGGCCGGCCTGCGCCAGGTAGGCCGCGGCGGTCAGCCCGTTGTGGCCGCCGCCGACGATGACCGCGTCATACCAGCTCGGTGTCACGCTGCCACGCTACGTCGTCCAGGGTGAGGCTGCCGGTGGAGTGAGGGACCGGAGTGCGACGGGGGCGACCTGATACCGACCGGCGGAGGGAAGATCTACCACGCGCGACGGGGCGGTCCGCGGGTGGAAGCTGGTCCCGTAGAGCACTCCGGAGTCAGCCCCCACGGAAGGACGAAGGCCATGGCAGACACACAGAAGACGTCCCCTTTCGGAGTGCCCTGGTCGAGCGCCATCGGCTTCGCGGTGGTGGTGCTGGTGTTCGTCCTGTTGTCGCTGGCGACCTTCGATCCGGAGGTGAAGACGGTGACCTGGGTGATCCGCGTGGTCGGCACTGCCGCCTGGGTGGTGTTCGCGCTGATCCTCGGGTACCGGGACATCATCGCGAAGAAGGGCGACGGGCCCCAGGACATCGACAGGTTCGCCTTCGACCGGTGGACCTGGGTGCACGCCACGGCCGGCTGCATGTTCGGTCTCTGGGGAGTGCCGCTGCTGCTGGTCGCCGTGATCACCGTCGCCTGGGAGTTCTTCGAGAAGTACGTGCCAGGGTTCGGTGAGAACGAGATCATCTGGAACCGGGTCGTCGACGTGGTCGGGGCCTGGATCGGCTGGACGGTCGTGGCCGCTTTGATCGCCCTCATCGAGAGCGACGCGGTGCCGTTCTTCTGGCCGCTCGCCGACGCCTGGATCCGCAGCCGGTGAGTCGGGAACCAACAGGCTCTCAACCAGCGGTCAGCGTGATCAGGCGCCAGACCGCTGCCAGTCGGGCAGGTTCGCATACGTCTGCTTGTAGTAGTCGACCAGGGTCAACTCCGACGCCGCGTCCTCGTCGATGACGATGGTTGCGTGCTGGTGCAACTGCAGCACCGAGCCCGGGTACATCGCGGTCGCCCGGGGGAGGAGTGAGGTGCCAAGGAGGGCCGCCAGCCAGTAGTCACCAGACGAGCAAGACAACCAGACAAAAGGCACGAAAAGGACCACAACCGACCTAACCAAGGGAAGTAGCATCAAGTGGCGTCCCGCGCGTCGACGCTGGACCAGGTGTTGAGGAGGAAGACAGTTGAGAGTGCTGCTGGCTGGCGAATCGTGGTCGACGGTGAGTCACCACACGAAGGGATTCGATACCTTCATCACATCCACGTACGAGGAGGGGGCGGCCGACTTCCTGCGAGTGCTCAGGGGTTCTGGAGTGGAGGTCGATTTCCTTCCAAATCACGTGGCGGTGTCCGAGTTCCCGTCGACGATCGACGCTCTCAGCAAATATTCCGTGTGTGTCCTGAGTGACATCGGGTCCAACTCCCTGTTGCTGCATCCGCAAGTATTCGAGGAGGGCCGGCCGTTCCCGAACAGGTTGGACGTCATTCGTGATTGGGTCTCGGCCGGCGGTGCTCTGCTAATGGTCGGTGGTTATCTGTCATTCCAGGGTATACAAGGCATGGCGAACTATCGGAACACCGTCCTGGCTGACGTCCTTCCGGTGGAGATGGAACTGGGCGACGACCGCCAGGAGTGTCCGGAGGGTGCTATTCCACGGATCGTGGATTCGAGTCATCCGGTTGTCGACGGACTCGAAGCCGAGTGGCCCCACATACTGGGCTTTCAGCGCTTGCGCTTTGTATTTCTATATCTATATGGTTGACCATATTTATTTTACTCAAAAAAAATGTATTTTTTAAGGGTAAGAATTTGTAGATGATAATATTACACTTTCGTTAAAATGGATTCTTTATTTTACTTTTTCAGCCTCATTTTTAATTATTTATTTTACTAAGAATTTAGAATTAGAACGAAAAAAAGAGTTGCGAAAATGTTTATTTACAATCTGATGCAACAGTTGAAAATTTATTGAATATTACTACTGCTGGATTTAGTAATGCATTCTTCATTTTTAATATGGAAAGGTTTAAAAATGAAAGTGAAACTAAATTTTTACGTGACAGTTTAGTTGCTGAAAATTTTTCTGGTTATTTAAACAAATTTAATACACAGATTTATTTATATGATAGTTTGCAACAACCAATTTACAATAGTGATACAGTAAAATACAATACACTAAATGGTTATTTAAAACATTCTATTCAAGTTATTCCTGAAAAGAATTTATTCAGTTTTCAGAATAACAACCAAAGCAAAATATATCTGTTTAAAAAAGATCTGTTTAGTGCAAATAATAGTGTAATAAGTTCCTTATTTATTGTCTTTCAAGAAAAGAATGAAAAAAATAACAGTGTATTTCCTATACTATTTAAGCAATGGGAATATGATGATGTTTTGGCTAATTATGCTTATGCAATTTATAATTCTGGAGCATAATTAAACAAGATGGTAATTATAATTTTAGTTTAAATTATAAAAATAAAGGAATAAAATACCAGGAAATTCATGAGGAGGATATAAAGTATTTTGATTTATGAACCCAATGAGTTTAAATCAATTTTCTTGGTAAAAATTAATCGTGATAGTTTAGATTTTATAACTTTTTTTTGCCTACTTGTTTTTTACATTTTTATTGGTTGTATTTGTTTTTTTAATTATCAATAAGGTGGTGATTTCTAAATTCAATT
>CAVPHL010000016.1:0-188788 GCA_963704225.1 uncultured Actinomycetota bacterium | reverse complement strand
GGGCCCATCCGTGGCTGGCGCAGTTCTTCGCGCTCGACCGCGAGCGGCTGAAACCGCCCGGCGCGATGCGCCGGCGGCCGGAGCACGCAGCGTGCTGGCGCAGTACGCGCACTGGCGGCGCGAGTTTCCCGACGACGAGGTGTGGATGCAGGTGGGCGCCTTCGTCGAGCGGCTGCAGTGGCCGCCGCGGCGGCTGCGCGGGCGTCGGGGACAGGACCCTGCGGAGACGGCGGATCACGGGCGGCCGGCGCTGCGGCGGATGCGGCCGACGCGGCGCGGCGCGATCGAGGGCTTCCCGCTGCCACAGTTGCCGCGGCGGCTGGCGGCGCGGCTGGCGATTGGGCGAAGCGTGCTGCTGGTGGCGCAGGCTGGCGCGAGCGGCGGAGCGCGTCGCAGCGAGGCGGCCGGTGCGCTGGTGCTGGTGCGCATCCGGCTGCTGCCGCGTGACGTCGGGCGCAGCGGACAGCGGTTAAAGCCGACGAAGGGCCTCGGTGGAGGACTCCCGGAGGCGGCGCTTCGCCGCGGCGACGGAGAATCGGCCCGGTTACTCGCCGGAGCCGGAAAGCTCCCTGGCGATGTGCTCGATCACACGCCGCAGCGGCGCGGCGGCAACGCGGCCCAGGCGCACCGCATCGGCGGCCTCGATCGTTGCGATTTTCGCGGTGCGGACGACCGACGGCACCGGCAGGCCCGCGAGGCGCAGGTCGCTCACCGCGACGTCGCCGGGCCAGCCGCGGTTTTCCGCGCTGGTGATCATCGCCACCCAGAGCAGGCCGTGCCGAGATCCTCGACCCCGCCGGTGGACACGACGAGCGCCGGCCGCCACTGTCGCGTCGCCCGGTCCGTGTGGGAAGGGGACCTTGATGACCTCGCCTTGCCTAAAGGCCGGCATAGGCCCTGGCGTCAGCCTCGCTGCTCCATTCCGAGAACGCGCGGAAGGGGTCGTCGGCCCTGTCGCGGCTGCGTGCCCTGGTCAGGATGACCCGGTCGTCGACGATCTCGTAGACGATCTCGTCTCCGGGCTGCAGCTGCAATGCCGTCCGGACCGGCTGCGGAATCGTTGTCTGCGCCTTGGACGTCAATTTGCTGACGATCATCGGATCAGGCCGCTGGAAGGGAGATGGGAACGACTGTAAGGAACATCCTTACCAGCGTCAACCGAGCGCTGCCGGCCGGCTCGCCGGCGGCACTGCAGGCGATGCGACTTGGTCGGGCAGGATGTGCCGTGAATGTGCCGCGATTCACGCTGGAAACGTTGAGGCAAGCGCTGCAAGTGGTTGATACATAAAACGAAAAGTTCGCTCTTCCGTGCCTCATAACCCGAAGGTCGAAGGTTCAAATCCTTCCCCCGCAACCAGTTCAAAGGCCCTCTTCGCGAGGGCCTTTTCTTGTTCTGCTCGACTCCGGTGTCTATGTTCGAACGGTTTGTCGCGCGTCGGTCCGAGCGCGGCGCCGCACGACCCCGTCACGCGCGCGGCGGCAGATTGCGCGTCGATCAGCGCCGCGGCGATCGAAACGCCCGGCGGAATCTCGGGCAGCGCATCGTCGGGGCCAACCCAGCGCGCTTCGGCGATCTCGTTGCGATCGAGGGCCAGCTCGCCGCCGGCGTACTCGGCGGTGAAGGCGATCATCAGCGAATGCGGAAACGGCCATGACTGGCTGGCGAAGTACGTCAGGTGCTGCACCGCCAAGCCCACCTCCTCGAAGACCTCGCGGTGGATCGCCTCCTCGATCGATTCGCCGGCTTCGAGGAAACCGGCCAGCGCCGTGAAGCGGCTGGTCGGCGAGGCCGCATGCCGGGCAAGCAGGATCGCGTCGCCGCGCCTGACCAGGGTCATCATCGCCGGCGAGATGCGCGGGTACGCGAACGTGTGAGCACGCAGGGCACCTGAAGCAACGCTCGCCGGCGACGGCCGCATCGGTGCGCGCAGGCGCCGCAGTAGCGAGCGGTGCGCGCCCACTCGGCGATCTGGAAAGCACGGCCGGCTACCGCCAGCAGCTGTTCGTCCATCGCGCCGAACAGGCGGCGTAATCCGCTGAAGACATGGCCGGCGGCGGGAGCCACATCAGCCGCGACCCACGCCGTGCCGCAGAAGCAGTCGTCGAGCACGCCGACCGGCAGCGATGTCGCCGCGGTCACGCCAATCGACGCACGGACCGACTCCTCCGGCAAGGCGAGATCGGCTTCACGGACCAGCAGTTCGTGACCGCGGAAGACGAACGTCAGGATTGACGGCTGGGCTGCTGGTCAGCAGCGGGACGAAGCCGACGGGCGTGACGAGCATCAGGCGGGCTGCGAGGGCGAATCCCCGACCTCAGTATGCCCGCGATGTCCGCGCCGCTGATCGACGCAAGGTCATGAACCGGCATTCTTCGGTCGACGGATAGTGCGGCTGGGTCGCCTCGATAAGGCCGGTCACGCAGGACGTGTGCGCCGGTGGCGGCGAGCGCGCCGCGCCGCCATCGCGAATGCGTGATCTTTCCCCGGGGCCGGCCGGCGATTTACCCCTTGATCTGCGGAGGGCGGGCGAGCCGAAGGGGAGACCGACATGTCAGACACCGTGCGCAAGGTGAACTACTTCTCCACGTCGGTCGCCAACAAGCCCGGCCAGACCTTCGGCGTGCTGGCGGCTCTGGTCAGCGGCGGTGTGAATCTGCTGGCGTGCAGCGGCAGCACGAGCGGCAAGAAAGCGCGGATCGACGTCGTTCCCGATGACACGCGCAAGTTCGCGGCTGTGGCCAAGAAAGCCGGCATCACCTTCAGCCCGAAGAAGGCCGGCTTCCTGATCCAGGGCGGCGACTCGGCCCGGCGCACTGGCGGACAACCTGAAGGCACTGGCTCAGGCGAGAATCAACGTCGTAGCCGTCGACGGTCTTTCCGC
Source organism: uncultured Actinomycetota bacterium (assembly GCA_963704225.1). Taxonomy (GTDB): domain Bacteria; phylum Actinomycetota; class Actinomycetes; order Propionibacteriales; family Propionibacteriaceae; genus Propionicimonas. The sequence goes on along the minus strand of CAVPHL010000016.1, from coordinate 185,906 downwards.
GGGAAGCGGCCGCTGGGGCGCGATCGTCTGGGTGGAGGAAGCCGACGTGCGCGTGCCGGCACCGTGCTGCGCGCCAACGCGAAATAGCGGCCCGGCGCTGCGCGAGCGCTACAACGCGGCCAGTTGCGTCGCGCAGTTCCTCGATTGAGCGTGCTGGAAGCTGGCAGCGGCCATGCTGGCAAAGGTAGGCCTCGCCCGGCGGCGTCCGGACAGGAGCGGCGCCGTGTCGGGCGGGCCGATGACGAGCGTGGCCAGCGGCGCGAACTCGGCGCGCACGGCGGCGAACACATCGCCGCCTTCGTTGACCGGCAACGCCAGCTCGGCGCCGCGCTCGCTGAGCAGGTGCGCCAGCAGCAGGGCCGGCGCAGCCGATGGTGCCTGCGCCGAGCAACGCGGCGTGGCTGTCGATGGTCTGCCGCGCGATGTCGGCCCAGTCAGCCGTTCGTAGATGCCGGCCAGGCGCAGCAGCAGTTCGCAGGCGGCCGCAGTGCCGACGGCGTCGCGCCGTCGAACAGATCGCGCGCGCCGCAGCGGCAGGGTCCCGGTTCGCCGTCGAAGAAAGCCTTCGTCGGCGACGTGAAAACGACTCGACCATCTGGCCGCCGAGTCGATGCGCGGCCTGCAGCCATTCGAGCTCGGCGCTCGCGGCGTGCAGTTCCAGCAGTCCGAGCCCGACCTGCGCATAGTCGGCAAGATAGCTCTCGCGACGCAGCGTGCCATTGCGCCAGGCGTGGCGCAGCTTGCCCGTCTTCGACCATCGTGCCGAGCAGAAAGCGCGCCAGTGCGCGCGCTGCTGCACCAGGTCGTCGCGGCCGAGCAGGCGACCGGCCTCGGCGAAGGCGCGCAGCGCCATGCCGTTCCAGTCGGCCAGCACCTTGTCGTCGGTGATCGGCCAGACGCGTCTGGCGCGCACCGCATACAGCCGTTCGCGAACCGACCGCTCCCACCGCTGCCACGAGTCCGGCGCCGACAGGCCGAGCGCCGTGCGCACCGCCTCCGGGTCGCGCCGTTCGAGCACGTTGGCGCCGTGCTCCCAGTTGCCTGCATCGGTCACGCCGTACAGGCGCATCGCATCGTTGGCATCGGCTCCCAGCAGCGACGCGAAACTCCTGCGCCGATCCAGACGTGGAACTTGCCTTCGACACCCTCGGCATCGGCGTCCTGCGCAGAGCTGAACGCGGCCGGCGCTGCGGCCGGATGCATCTCGCGCTGCAGATAGGCAAGGGTGTCCTCGGCGACGAAGCGCAACCGTTCATCGCCGGTGAGCTTGTAGGCGCCGACGTAGACGCGCACGAGCTGGGCGTTGTCGTACAGCATTTTCTCGAAGTGCGGCACATGCCAGCGCGCGTCGGTCGAGTAGCGCGCGAAGCCGCCGCCGACGTGGTCGTAGATGCCGCCAGCGGCCATGCTGCGAAAGTGTCTTGTGCAGCATCGACGCGCGCCTGTTCGTCGCCGAGCGCGGCCACGGTCAGCAGGTACTGCAGCAGCGGCGACTGCGGAAACTTCGGCGCGTGCCGAAGCCGCCGTGCACCGCGTCGAACTGGCGCGCAAGCTGCGCGATGGCCTGCTCGTGCAGCCCGTCGGGCAGTTCGCGTCGCGGCAACGCGGTGCCTTGCCGCAGATGCTCGAGCAGCGCGGTCGGCCTGCTGCTTCGATCTCGGCGCGCCGGCGTCGTCCATGCCTCGCGCACCGCGTGCAGCATGTCGGAAAAGCTGGCAGCCCTTGGCGCGGCTGCGGCGGGAAATAGGTGCCGCCGTAGAACGGCGCCAGTTGCGGTGTCAGGAACATGTTCATCGGCCAGCCGCCGCGGCCGGTCAGCGCCTGCAGCGCGCTCATGTACACGTGGTCGACGTCGGGCAGTTCCTCGCGGTCGACCTTGATCGCGACGAAAGCCGTTCAGCGAGCTGGCGCGCGATCGCGTCGTCCTCGAAGCTCTCGCGCTCCATCACGTGGCACCAGTGGCAGGTCGCAGTAGCCGACCGACAGCAGGATCGGCTTGTCCTCGGCGCGCGCCTTGGCGAAGGCCTCCTCGCCCCACGGATACCAGTCGACGGGGTTGTGCGCGTGCTGCAGCAGGTAGGGGCTGGACTCTCGGGCCAGCCGGTTGGCGGGCGTGACGGCGAAGGCATCGTCTTTGTCGATTCGGGCAAGGGCCAGTTGAACAACTTCCGCCGCGCGACGCTACGCTGTCTGACGGCTGCCTTGTGAGCGCAAAACCGCCGCCCTGCGCGGCGGCGGCAGTAACGTTCGCCCGCTGATGCCGGGCGCTCAGAAGCGCATCTGCACGCCGAGGCCGACGGCCCAGGTGCGCTCGCGCTCGCTCAGCGCGTCCTTGCGCGGCCAGAAGTGACCGACGATGATCTCGCCGATCAGCCAGTCGCGGTAGACGGGCTGCTGCCACTTGATGCGCAGGCCGTACTCGGTCACGCTGATGTCGCGCCCGGTTTCGCCGTTGATCAGCGCTTCGCCCGACAGCAGATCAGCGCGCCGAAACTCTTGTACAGGCCGAGGCTGCTCGACCACGCCACGCCGTCGGTCTTCTGCGACAACGTGCCGGCGTTCAGCCAGCGCAGCGCCAGCGACGGCGAATAGACATGCTCGGCGGAAAACGCGGTCGTCGAGCCGAAGCCGTCGGTGACCGTCCAGAACACCGTCTCGCGGAACTCCAGCTCGTCGCGCGCGGTGACTGCGCCGCAGCTTGCGGTAGCGCGCCTGCGTGTACAGCCGATAGCCGCGACGGACGCCGGCGCGCAGTTCGATCGTGTCGCGCAGGTTCAGGCCGAGGCCGGCGAAGAACGACTGGTCCTCGCGCGCCCGGTCGGTCGCGCAGCTGTTCCTGGCGCGAAAAGGCGCTCGGCGTGTCGGTGACGACGTCACGCTCGTCATCGCGGCCGAAGTACACGAATGCCTGCTCGCGCAGATTGGGCAGATCGAAGCGCGCGTCGAAGCGAAGCGCGAAGTCGGTGCCGTTGTCCTCGCGCCGGACCGTGCGCAGGCCGAGACGGCCGTTGCGCACCGCAGTGGCCGGATCGAACGGCTGGTGTCGCCGAACCAGCTGTCGACGCCGCGCGCCACCCATTCGGTGGCCGAGCGGACCGATCCGCGTGCCTCTTCGAGCATGCCGGCGAATCGCCGGCGCCGCTGCGTTGCCGATCTGCTGCGGCTCGGCCTGTCCGACGGCAGCGCCGCTTTCCTTCGCCGGTGCAGTTGCGGATACCGGTGCGCCGGAAAACGTGCTGCAGGCGGCGAGACTGACAAACGCCGCCAAACTGGTCGCAAGACGAAATACCACCCTTTACCCCTTTGAACAGGACCCGCCGCGGCAGCCACCTGCACCGGACGCAAAGCGTTGCCCGATCGGTGAGTCCACCGACGATTATGCGGCCGCTGAACTCGCGCCTGATTCGATCCGCGGCACAGGTATTCAGTCCCGCAGCCTGCTGGTGCGGAAAAAGACGGCCGAGCAGCGCGCCCTGTCGCGCCGCAAGCAAGCGTCGATCGCGTGCGTCGCTCGTCGCGCTTGCGGCCGGATGCGGATGGCAGGATGGCCAGCGTACGGATTTCGCGCGCCGCGAAGTCGCAGTTCATGCGCGCAGCAGCCGACCTCGTCAATGAGCGGCTGCTCGCGCAGTGCGCTTCACCAGACGTAGCTGAGGTCGATGATCCAGCCGTTCACCGTCCTGCCGGTGCCGCCCGCCGACGGCGGGTAGTCCCACTCGCGCGAATACTCGACGGCCGCCCGCAGGCCTTCCAGAATTAAAGAACTTCGATCCGGAGCGTTACGGCGCCTTGTCGATGGCCAACCCATTGCCACCCGAACAGCAGACCTGCGGCGCGCTCCCCGGTGAGCCAGGGTTCAACCCGAACACGTCTCGCCTGACCGAGAACGGGCTCATCTGGGACATCATCAGCCAGGTCGGCGCCTTGATGAAGAGCAAGGCCCGGAGCAACCCGCTGCCCAAGGCCGCCCGGGTGGTCTTCGGTGAGGGATGGTCACAGACCGGCGGCTACGCCCACCGGTACCTGAGCACCTTCGGGCCGTTGAGCACGGTGAACGGCAAGCCGGTCTACGACGGCTGGCTGGTTGGCGGACCCACCGGGCCCTCCCCGATCAACCAGTGCGAAGGGGGCATCGCCGCCACTGACCCGCGCCAGCAGATCAGACCCAACGGGGTGCCGGTGCTCTCCTACCGCACCGAAAGCGACTCCTTCAGCTTCAACTACCGACGGGCGGACGGCGACACCGAGGACGACCAGTACCGCCTCTACGAGCTGGCGGGCACGTCGCACGACTCGGCCACGATCTATGAGAACTTCCCGCTCGACGCCGATGTGATCACGGCGGGCGTCAACCCTGTGACGACCGCGGTCTGCGGATTCGTTCCGCCGAGCGGCCCGAACGACTTCCCCTACGAGTACTTCTTCAACGCCGGCGCGGTGAACCTGAAGAAGTGGCGCGTGGGGATCCGGCCGCCCTCAGCGGACCGGTTCGTCTACAACGGCACCACCATCGCCCGCGACGAGTACGGCAACGCCCTCGGCGGACTGCGAAGCCCCTACGTGGACGCGCCCATCGCCAGCTACAGCCTGCCACCGGGCGGCGCGTGCCCCTTCATCGGTGTCAAGACACCGCTGTCCCAGACGCAGCTGGACGCGCTGTACAGCGCACACGGTCAATACGTGAAGGCCGTGGCGAAGGGCACGCTCAGCCTGGTCCGCAACCGGTTCGTCCTGCCCACCGACGGCGCCCGCATCATCAGGGAGGCCGCCAGAGCGGACGTCCCGTGACGACGCAGGCACGAGGTCCCGCACCGGCTTGAATCGGGTGCCCGGTCGCACCGACCGGGCACCCACCCGGCGGGATCCTGCGCGGTGCGTGCTGGTGAAGCGCAACCGCTGGTCACGGCTCCAGACGACGGTCGCTTCCAGTCCGGGTCGTCCTGGTGACCCGGATCCGCGGTGTCCTGCTACACAGGGCGGGCTCATGGCCGGCTCACCGGAATGTCATAGGCAAGGGCGATGAGATGGTCACATCGCCAAAGCCGAAGGGCGCAAGTGTTGCGCCGGCATCTCCAGGAGCTGATCGTGAAGAGCACGAAAACAGACCCTCACCACCGCCGTCAGTACGGTCCTCATCGGGGGGCTCCTGCTGGCCGGGTGCTCGTCCACCGTCGACACTCCCAGCGCGGTCAGCCAGATCAGCACCACGACGGCTGCCGACCTCACCACCGGAGCAGTGGCCACCGAGGTCCTCGCCGCCAACGCGAACTCGACGACGGTCAACGACGACGAGTGGACGCATGGACGGGGCCGTGACCATCACCCTCGACGGCTCCACCGCGTCGGCGGACGGCGACGGCGTCGTGGTCGACGGCTCGACCGTCACGATCACGCGGCCGGCACCTACGTGCTGACCGGGACAGCTCGACGGGCAGGTGGTCGTCGACACCGCAGACGAGGACGTCGTGGCCCTGGTGCTCGACGGCGTGGAGATCTCCAGCGCGACGAGCGCCGCGATCGCGGTGCTCTCCGCCGAGGACGTCGTCGTCTCGCTCAGCGGCAGCAACACCCTCTCGTCCACCGGAGACGACGACGACGTCAACGCCGCACTGTTCAGCGACGCCGACCTCACCATCACCGGCGACGGGTCGCTCACGGTGACCAGCACCGAGAACGACGGCATCACCAGCCACGACGACCTCATCGTGCTCTCCGGTGACCTCACCGTCACCGCGGGCGACGACGGCCTGCGCGGCAAGGACTCCCTGACCATCGAGGGCGGCACCGTCACGGTGGAGGCCGGAGGCGACGCCCTGAAGTCCGACGACGACGAGGACGAGACCCGCGGCTACGTGTACCTCGCCGGCGGCACGATCGACCTGGTCGCCGGGGACGACGGCGTACAGGCGCAGACCGACGTCGTCATCACCGGCGGCGAGACGACTCTCGCCGCGACCGACGACGGCCTGAAGGCCGAAGTCCACGTGGTCGTCGCCGGCGGCAGCACCGTCGTCGAGAACTCCTACGAAGGCCTCGAGGCGTTCTACGTGACGGTCGAAGGCGGCTCCCTCGAAGTCACCGCGAGCGACGACGGCATCAACGCCACCAGCGGAACCAGCACCACCACCGACCACGGCGGCGTCGTTGAGGCCGACGACGGCGCGATGGTCACGATCACCGGCGGAGAGACCACGGTCGATGCCGAAGGTGACGGAATCGACTCGAACGGCTCGATCCTGGTCACCGGCGGCACCACCACGGTGTTCGGTTCGCCTGAGGACCGCGAGGGGGCACTGGACACCAACGGCTCGCTGATCGTGAACGGCGGAACGATCCTCGCCGTCGGAACCACCGGGATGGCCGTCTCGCCCGATGCGGAATCCGCGCAGGGCTGGCTGAGCGCATCGCTGGAGCAGACCCATGGTGCGGGCGAGAGCGTGCAGGTGCTCGACGACAACGGCGCGGTGGTCGCCGAGTTCACCTCGGTCAAGTCCTTCCAGTCGGTCGTTCTCTCGGCGGCCGAGGTCGTCGACGGTGCCACCTACACGGTCACGGTCGGTGGCCAGACCGCCGGAACAGTGACAGCGGGTGTCGCGGCCGCGGGCGGCATGGAAGCCGGCGGTGGCGGGCCTCGCCGCTGAGCGACACCTCCGAACCCGCCCGGCCGTGTCGTGGCTCACCTCGATCGCGTCCGGGCCGGGGGCTCCCCGGTTTTCGTCCCCGTTCTGTCCGTACTCTGCTGGTCGTGACCTCCTCCTGTCCGGAACCGGTGGCGTGATGCCTCCCCGCTCTCCGCTGCCCCGTCGGCACGGGCTGGACGCGGCCTGGTTGCGCACTCCCGACAACGATCCGGACCTCAACACCCGCTGGGCCACGATGGGCGACTTCCTCCTCGATCGCCTCCCGGCCGTGGTCCCGGTCGCGGAGCTGCTGGGGGCCGGTGAGTTCGTCGACCAGGCAGGGCGCCCCTGGAGTGGGCAGGACCCCTACCGGCCCCACGCCTTCGTGTGGTTCCATCGGCCGCTGGCGCCCGAGCCGGTCGTCCCCTTCGGCATCGAGGTGCTGCACGCGGACGCGCGCCTCGTGGTGGTCGACAAGCCGCACTTCCTGGCCACCACCCCGCGCGGCACGCACGTCCGTGAATCGGCCCTGGTCAGGCTGCGCGACTCCCTGGGCCTGCCCGACCTCGCGCCGGCGCACCGGCTGGACCGGCTCACCGCGGGCGTGCTGTTGCTCACCGCGCAGCGCGGGCACCGGGCCGCCTACGCGGGCCTCTTCCAGACCGGCGGGGTGCACAAGACCTACGAGGCGTTGGCGTCGTTCGATCCGGCGCTGGAGTTCCCGCGGCGGGTGACCAGCCGGATCGTGAAGCGGCGGGGCAGCCTGCAGGCCGAGGAGGTGGCCGGGGAACCGAACACCGAGACCCTGGTCGAGCTCGTCGAGACCCGCGGCCGGCACGCGCGCTACCGGTTGACGCCCACCACGGGGAAGACCCACCAGCTGCGGGTGCACATGGCCCGTCTGGGGCTGCCGATCCTGGGCGACCCGCTGTACCCGAGGGTCCTCGACGTCGACGCCGGGGACTTCACCGCGCCCCTGCAGCTCGTGGCCCGCCGGCTCGCCTTCACCGACCCGATCGACCAGACTCCCCGCGACTACACGAGCCGGTTCGCGCTCGGGTGGCCCGGGGAGGCAGGCTGAGCCGATGACCGCCACGACCCGTCCGCCGCGCATCCTGTTCCACGCGCCCCAGATCCCGAACAACACCGGTGCGACGATGCGGCTGGCCGCCGTGACCGGCGCCGAACTGCACCTGGCGCGACCGCTGGGCTTCGACATGGATGACGCCAAGCTGCGCCGCGCGGGCGTCGACTACCGCGACAAGGCCTCGACCTTCGTCCACGAGTCACTGGCGGACGCCTACAGCGCCCTGCTGCCCGCCCGGGTGTTCGCCTTCACCGCCCACGCCGACACCGCCTACACCGACATCGCCTACCAGCCCGGCGACGTCCTGCTGTTCGGCCCCGAGACCACCGGACTCGCTGCCGACGTGCTGGCCGACCCCCGGATCACCGAGCGGGTGCGGATCCCGATGCGTCCCGGAATGCGTTCGCTCAACCTCGCCAACGCCGCGGCCATCGCCGTCTACGAAGCATGGCGCCAACTGGGCCACCCGGGCGCCGGCAGGTGAAACCGTCCGGCCGCCGGGCACCAGGGAGCCGCGTGTCGGGCTCACCCTTTCGGCCAGGTTCCCGGGCTGGGGTCATGACCGACAGTTGCGCCTCGCGGGTTCCGGTCTACGCCGGCCTCCCGGCGCAGGAGCAACGACAGGTCGAGGGGCTGCACACCGGACGCCTCAGGATCTTCCGGCTCTCCGCCCGACGGATCCGAGCAGCTGATCCGGGTGACGGGGCCGGGCGACTTCGCCGGGAGTCTGCGGTTTTCAGCGGCCGGGTCCGGGCCCGGGCTGGACGAATCGGGCAAGCCGACGGACTCAGACCGGACGGATCAGGCAGGCACCCGCCCTCGCGAACGGCAGGAGTTGTTGCGGATCGTGGGAGATGGCGTCGATCTGTCCCTGGTGGATGCCGCAGACCACCTCGGGGTGCCGTCGGGCGGCAGCCAGCATCGGGCAGGTACGAACGGCGATGCCTTCGGGTGTCTGCATCGGGGTGAATCCCTGTCGGGCCAGGATCGCTTCGAGGTCATCCCCGTGGGCGGCTGCCAACCGGCTCCCCCAGTTGCGCCCGACGGAGTGAGCGGCAACGGCCGGATCGGCAGTGCCGGCCAGGTGTTCAGCCACGGCTTCGACCAGCGCGCTGCCCCCGTCCCGGTCGGGGTCCTCCAGGGCCACCTGGCGGCCCTCGATCGTCGCGAGGTAGCCGCTCGCCGGCCGGCCACGCCCGGAGGTCGGCAGGGACGTCCGGGTGACGAAACCGTCGCCGATCAGGTGCTCGAGCTGGATGCGGATGGTGTTCGCATGACCGCCGAGGGCGGCGTTGAGCGTCGCTATGGTGCCGCTGCCCCCGGTGGCGAGGAGGGCCCGCAGCACGCGCAGGGCGGCCGATCGGGGGCGGTCGGTCCGCGCCGGCTGGGGGCCGAGCCCCTTCGAGGTGTTCACGGGACTAGTGTACTGTTTTCTACAGGCCAGTATGTAGAAATGGGGCGCCGGTGTGCAGCTACTGCGGATGTGACTCGATCGAGGTGATCGGCCGGTTCATGGCCGAGCACGTGGAGATCATCAACGCCAACGGCGAGTTGCGGGCCGCCGTCCGCTCCGGGGACGCGGCGGCGCTCGATGCGGCAAGGTCGGTGGTGTCCGAACTCCTCTGGCCGCACACGATGGCCGAGGAGGCCGGGCTGTTCCAGGTGATGGCCCGGGACGAGGTCTACGCGGGCCATATCGCCACCCTCTGCGCCGAGCACGTGAGCCTCGCCGCTCACCTTGAGGCCATCACGCCGGGGAACGGCGAGGCGATGGCCCGGTTCGAGGACGAGCTCCGCGACCACATCGACAAGGAGGACAACGGGCTCTTCCCGGCGGCGGCGATCGCGCTCGACGGCCCGCAGTGGGTCGAAGTTCATGACCGCACGCCTCACTCCCACGACGGCAGCGCCGCCCACGTCCACCCGCACCCCCGGGGCCATGCCGACGGCCCTGCTGCCCCGGCCGGTCGGCCTGCCGGCGCCGCACTCTGACATGGGCCCTGCCGTGCGGCCGGCGGCCGCCCTCCCCTCAGCGCCTCCGGCGCGCCGTCGCAGGACCACCGGTGGCCGCGTCGTGCTGATCGCGCTCGGAAGCGACGTGCGGGATGCCTGGGCCTTCCCGGGGACGGCTGTCACCCCGGCGGTGCGCCGATGAGCCGCCCGACTGCCCGCGGCCGGTCCCCACTGCGCGACCTGCCGCTGCTCGGCTGGCTCCTTGCCGCCGTCGTGGTCGCGATCGTGCACCGCTGGCTGCCGGACGCGAACTGGCTCATGCTGCACCTGGTGCTGCTCGGCGCGCTCACCCACTCGATCCTCGTGTGGAGCTTCCACTTCACCCAGACCCTGCTGCGCTCCCCCGCCTCGGCGCAGGCTGCCGACCGGCAGGCCACGCGGCTGGGACTGGTCACCGGTGGCGCCGCCGCCGTCCTGGTGGGAGTGCCCACCGACTGGTGGCCGCTCACGCTCGCCGGCGGTCTCGCGGTGGCGTCCGCGGCCGGCTGGCACGGCCTGGTGCTGTGGCGGATGCTGCGCGCTGCCCTGCCGGCCCGGTTCCGGGTCACCGTGCGGTACTACCTCTGGGCGGCCGCCTCCCTGGTAGTGGGTGCCGGTCTCGGCCTGACGCTCGCCTGGGGCTGGCCCGACCCGTGGCATGGCCGGCTGCTGGTGGCCCATGCGCTGGCCAACCTGCTCGGCTGGGTCGGCCTCACCCTGACCGGCACGTTGCTCACGCTGTGGCCGACCATGCTGCGCACCCGGCTCGACCCCACCGCGGAGCGCTGGACCAGGCAGGCCCTGCCGGTGCTCACCGTCGCGATCGCCGTCGGGGTCGGGGGCGCCCTGGCCGGGATCGGCACCATCGCCGCCGTGGGCGTGCTGGCCTACCTCGGTGGCTTGTGCCTGTGGGGACGCGGCCTGTGGCGGCCGATCCGGAAGAGCCCGCCGCGCGAGTTCGCTCCGGCCTCGGTCGCCCTCGGTCTGGTGTGGTTGATGATCGGGCTCACCTGGGCCGGCTGGCTGCTCGCCACAGCTCCTGACTGGCAGACGGTGCGGGAGGGGTTCGCCTGGCCGGCAGCGGCCCTCGGCGCCGGCTTCGGGGTGCAGGTGCTCACCGGTGCGCTGTCCTTCCTGCTTCCCTCTGTGCTGGGCGGTGGACCGAGCGTCGTACGGGCCGGGCAGGCCTGGTTCAACCGGGCGGGCGCTTTCCGCCTGATCGCGATCAACGGCGGCCTGGCGCTGTGGCTCCTGCCGGCACCGAGCTGGGTGAGGGTCACCGGATCGCTGCTGGCCCTCCTCGCCGCCGCGAGTTTCCTGCCCCTGATGGTGCAGGGAGTGCGGGCGAGTGCCGCCGCCCGGAAGCTGCTCGTCGCGGCCCGCGAACGGGGGCCGGCCGCGACCGACCGGGGCCAGCCGACGCCGGTGGCCCGTCGGAGCATCTTCACCGCCGGCCAGGTCATCGCCGGCCTGACCGCGCTGGCCGCTGCTGTCGTGATCGGCGTCGGCGTGGACCCCGCTGCCGCCGGGGTCCCCGGTCCCGCGGCTGCCCCGGTCGCCACCCGGCCCACCGGAAGGGTGGTTCGGGTCGAGGTGACGGCGGTCGGCATGCGCTACGTCCCGTCCGTGGTGCACCTGAACACCGGCGACCGGCTGGTCGTCGACCTGATCAACGCCGACACCACCACCCACGACCTGGTGATCGGTTCGGCCAGGAGTCCACGGATCGGTCCGGGCGCACGCACCGAGCTGGATGCGGGCGTCATCGGGGTGTCGACCACGGGCTTCTGCTCGGTGGCCGGCCACCGGCAGATGGGCATGGTCCTCGAGGTCATCGTCGACGACGCGCCCGCAGCGGGGCCGGCAGCCGGCCCCGCGACAGGCAGCCACCCGCAACAGGGTGGGCACGCCCCGACGGGGCCGGACCCCTCGACCGCACCGACGACCGCGGACGTCGTCGACCCGGTGCTGCCGCCACTGGGCGATGACCGCGAGCACCACGTCACCCTGACCGTGCAGGAGACACCGCTGGAGGTGGCGCCCGGGGTGTGGCAGCGTCGGTGGACCTACAACGGGGGCCCGGTCGGGCCCACCCTCCACGGTCGGGTCGGGGACACCTTCGTGATCACCCTCGTCAACGACGGGTCCCTGGGTCACTCGATCGACTTCCACGCCGGCGCCCTGGCCCCGGACAAGCCGATGCGGACCATCGAGCCGGGGGAACGCCTCACCTACCGTTTCACCGCAGGGCAGGCCGGCATCTGGATGTACCACTGCTCGACGATGCCGATGAGCGCCCACATCGCCGCCGGGATGACCGGCGCCGTGGTGATCGAACCTGACGGGCTGCCGAAGGTCGACCGCTCCTACCTGCTCGTGCAGTCGGAGGTCTACCTGCAGAACCGTGCGACGGACGCAGCGTCGGCAGCGGAGGTGGACGCCGACGCCGCTGCCGGCGGCGAGCCCAGCTACGTGGTGTTCAACGGCGTGGCCAACGGCTACGACACCCGGCCACTCACCGCGAGGGTCGGCGAGCGGGTGCGGTTCTGGGTTCTGGACGCCGGACCCAACCGCGCCAGCAGCTTCCACATCGTCGGCGCCCAGTTCGACACCGTCCTCAGCGAGGGCAGCTACCAGCTCAAGCGTGGCCGCGACCCGTTCGGCGACCGCGGCGGGGCCCAGTCCCTCGGCCTGCAGCCCGCCCAGGGCGGCTTCGTCGAGACCGTCTTCCCCGAAGCCGGACGCTACCCGATGGTCACCCACGTCATGGCCGACGCCGAGCGCGGCGCCCACGGGTACGTCCAGGTCGGTCCATGAACGACCGGCCCCACCAGCCGGCGGCACCGACGGTGCCCGCCGCCACCGCTCCCCCCGGAGCTGACCGAAGGAGATCACGATGACCACGACCGTCCCGCTGGAGACCACCACTGCCGGTGGCTGCACCTGCGGCCATCACGAGGAGGAAGACCTGGTGCTGGACGTCCGGCAGATCCCCCACGCGATCCGGCACGCCGCGGTCTTCGGCGCCTTCGGCGCGATCCCGGTCGGCGGCTCGCTCGTCCTGGTGGCGCCCCACAACCCGGTGCCGCTGCTGAACCAGCTCGCTGAGCGTTCCCCGATCGGCGTGGACTACCTGACCGAGGGGCCGCAGGAGTGGCGGCTGCGGATCAACCGGCTCGCCGGGGAGGGTCAGGCCGGCGGTCTCTGACCGCAGCCAGCCGCTCACGCGCCCGCCGACCTGACCGAACCCCCCCGGGGCGGCCGGCCCGGCGGCGGGCAGGTACGCGTCGAACGGCGTCCGGGGTCCGAGCGCGGACCCACGAACGGCGAAAGTGCGTAGCGACGCGTACTGCGGGGCGGCGTTACGCTGCGGCTACCCCCAAACGGAGGCCGATGACATGGACATCGTGATCGCCGTCATCTATTTCGCCGCAGGTCTGGCAGCGGTTTGGCACACCGTCGATCAACTGATCCTCCTCCGCTGGGCCGGCGCTGCCCGCCGCGGTGGTGCCACGCGCGAGCCGGAGCTTCCGGATCCCGCCCCGTTCGTGGTGGTGCAGCTGCCGGTGTACAACGAGCCGCAGGTCGTCGAGCGACTGCTCGATGCCGTCGTCGGCCTCGACTACCCCGCCGGGCGCTGGCTGGTGCAGGTGCTCGACGACTCCACCGACGCCACCCCCGAACTCGTCTCGGGCTGGGTCGCCCGGCACCCCGGCGCGCCGGTCAGCCACGTCCGCCGGCCACATCGGCACGGGTACAAGGCGGGCGCCCTCGCGGATGGCCTGGCCCTGGTGCCGCAGGCCGACTTCGTCGCCATCCTCGACGCCGACTTCGTTCCGCCGGCCGACTTCCTGCGCCGCTGCGTGGCCCGCTTCACGCCGGACGTCGCGGTGGTGCAGGGCGCCTGGGGCCACCTGAACCCCGACGAGAACCTGATCGCGATCGCCGGGTCGGTGATGATGGACAACCACTTCCAGCTCGAACAGTCCGGGCGCCAGGCCTCGGGCTCCTTCCGCGCCTTCAACGGGACCGCCGGGCTGATCCGCACCGCCGCGATCCGTGCCGTCGGGGGGTGGCGGTCGGAGACCCTCACCGAGGACTTCGACCTCAGCATGAGGCTCCAGCTGGCGGGGTGGCGGGTGCGGTACGACCCGTCGATCGTGGTGCCCGCGGAGATACCGGCGGACGCGGCCGGGATGCGCCTCCAGCAGCACCGCTGGATGCGGGGGGTCGCCCAGAACTCGCGGGTGTTCCTGTCCCGTCTGCGGGGTTCCCGCCTGCCACTGCCGACCCGACTGCACCTGGTCAGCCAGCTGTTCGAAACCGGGGTCTTCGTCGCAGTCGGGATCCAGGTCGTGCTCGCGCCGCTGGTCGCCTGGCGGGTCGGCCAGGGGACGATACCCGCCTGGGTGGGGTGGAACCTGCCGCTGCTCCTCGGCTTCGTCGGGCTGGCGCCGGTCTACCTGTTCTCCCTGCGCCCCAGGATTCCCGGCCTCGGACTGCGAGGGTGGCGGTACCTGCAGTTCCTGGTGGTCTCGGCCTCGCTCTCGATCCACAACGCCCTCGCGGTCGTCGCCGGCTGGACGCGTCGGCCGGCCGGCTTTGAGCGGACGCCGAAGGTCGGCCTGGTCGGCGGCGGGGCCGCGGTGCCGGAGAAGACGACGGCCGCCCGTCCACGGCGTGCCACCAGGACCCTCGAGGCGCTGGCCGGGGTGCTCCTGGGCGCGTCCATCCTGGCCACCCTCATCAGCGATCCGGCCCTGGTCGGCTACTTGTGGCCCTGCCTGGGCTGGGGCGTCGGCACGCTCCTCCTGATTCCTCGCACCGCGGCGATCCCGACACCGTCGACCGCGCTGCGACCCCGGCCCACCCTGGGCCTGAACATCCCATCCCAACACTGATCACGGGGGTACCAAGCATGGTCACCTTGTTCAACTTCGTCACCATCCGCAATCCTCGAACGCCGACCGAGAAGGAGCTAGTCACCGGCTTCTTCAAGCCACCGCAGGGTGGCACCAGCCTGCTCAACGAGGTCGCCGAAACCAGGGTCAAGGGCCGCGGAGCCGCCCGCCGGGTGCTGCTGAAGGCACGCGACACCGACGCGGCCTACGGCACCCTCGATGCGTTCGCCGAGCGTGAGCCCGTGGCGTCCAGGGCCGCGGTCTGGATGCTGGAGAACGGCCCCGACCTCACCCTGTCCAGCCTGAAGGAGCTGCGGTCCCGCCACGAGCCGCTCGACGTCGAGACGCTGGGCCGGATCTGGGACAACCTCGCCATCCTCACCTACGTCGGCGGCTCGCCCGACCTGCGCGAGCAACTGGTCGGCGCCCTGCGGGCCCACCACGTGCTCAGCAGCGAGGAGCCCGCCACCGACGAGGAGGCGCGCCGCCTCGCCGAGGCGACCCCGTTGTTCACCTCGTCGGTCCACGGCACGACCGAGTTCGTGAAGACGCCGGTGGACAACCCTCCCGAGGCACCCGGGACGGTGGAGAACGACGCCGGCGCGGCCCGGGCGGCGACCCTGGCCGCTGCCCATACCCAGCTGATCGGCGTGATCGAGCGCGCCCGGGAGACTGCCCGGGCCGCGGCCGTCGCGCCGCCGTTCGTGCCGTTCTACGAGACGGTCGAGCGGCCCGCCCCGAGCGAACCCGGCAAGGCACCGAAGCCTTCGAAGACCCCGGCCCGGGTGCCGCCCGAACAGGCCGAGGCGGTGACGCCGACCCGGCTGGTGCTGGACAAGGAGGTCCTCGGCGATCTCGACGAGCCCAGCCGCGCGGTGCTGGGCGAACTGGGCGTCCGGGCCGGCGACTCGGTGTCGCTCGCGGTCAACCGGATCGTGGCTGAGAGCGCCCGGGTCGGCGCCGAGCAGGCGGCGGTCGCCCCGCCGCAGCGGGTCACCCGGGTCGGGGGCTCGGTGTGGGTGGCCAACGTCGGCCGGCAGTCGACCGCCACGGAGCGCTGGCAGATCACCGACGACCGCACGATGGCGCAGTACGGCAAGTTCTGGGGTGACCGGGTGGAACCTGTCGAGAAGTTCCGCTGCCGGGTCCGTCCGCTCGGAATCGGCGACTTCCGCCGCGTCGAGCAGGAGCCGTGCTGCTGGGTGCCCGGCGAGGTGGCCCACATCGAGAACGTGCTGAAGGGCGAGACGAAGGAGCGCACCACCGAGAGCAGGACCACCACCGAGGTGTTCGCCGCGGTCACGCTGGAGGAGCAGACCGACAAGGAGCGGGACACCCAGACCACCGACCGGTTCGAGATGGAGAAGGAGGTGGCCAAGACCCTGGAGAACAGCCTGAAGTTCGAGATCGGCGTGAATGTGAGCGCCAGCTACGGGCCGGTGAAGATCGTGGCCGACACCAAGTTCGCCACCTCGGTCTCGTCGAAGGAGGCCGACAAGCAGGCCACCAAGTTCGCCAAGGAGGTCACCGACAAGACGGTGGAGAAGGTGATCACCCGCACCAAGGAGGAACGGTCCACCCGCACCACCACCGAGTACAGCGAACGCAACCTGCACCGGTTGGAGGCCGTCGGCGACCATGTCGTGGGCCTGTACCGCTGGGTTGACAAGATCTACAAGGCGAAGGTGGTCAACTACGGCAAGCGCCTGATGTTCGAGTTCCTGGTTCCCGAGCCGGCGGCGTTCCACCTGTATGCCCAGACCGATCCGGGCAGCGACGCCAGCGGCGGGCTGGTGAAGCCGATCGATCCGCGCAGCACCGAGGCGGCCACCGCCTACGGGCGACCCAGGCTGGCCGACTTCAACGTGGTCAGCGAGGCCAACTACGCGTTCTGGGCGGCCACGTACAGCGCGCTGGTCGAGGCGCCGCCGGCGATCACCGTGACCACGTCGAAGGCCTACAGCCGTGCCGACATGGACCAGACCGTCCAGTTCGCCGACTCCAAGACCGACCTGGCCATGCCGTCCGGCTACGACGCCACCACGTTCTTCTGCAGCTACGCCCTCCACAGCGAGAACCAGAGCGGCGGCAACAACTGGATCACCACCATGATCGGACGGCAGTCGCGGTTCACCACCAGCGGAGGCTCGTTCTCCGGCTTCCTGGACGGTGAGGACGACCTGGTGCCGGTCAACACCGTCGGCCGGACCCGGTTCTACGCGCTGAACGTCGAGGTCAACTGCACCCGCCGCCCCGAGTCCTACCGCGCCTGGCAGCAGAAGACCTTCCGGGCCATCCTGGACGGCTACACCTCACAGCTCGCCGCCTACGAGACCGCCCTGGCCCAGCTGCGGGCCCAGGCGGGCGTGGAGATCCAGGGCAACAACCCCGCGTTCAACCGCCAGACCGAGGCCGAGGAACTGCAGAAGGGGTGCCTGCGCCTGCTGACCAGCTGTGTCGACCTGCCGTCCGACGCGATGAAGGACGGCGGCGACTACGGCTACCCCGAGTTCGAATGCTGCGAGGCGATCCGCGACGGCAGCATCGTGCAGTTCTTCCAGCAACTGTTCGAGTGGCCGCTGATCACCTACTCCTTCTACCCCTACTTCTGGGGCCGGAAGGCGAAGTGGATCGAGCTGTACCAGCTCGACGACGTCGACCCGATCTTCCGCTCGTTCCTGCGCGCCGGGTTCGCCCGGGTCGTGGTGCCGGTGCGGCCCGGCTACGAGAAGGCCGCGCTCCGGTTCCTGGCCGATGGCAGCATCTGGGACGGCGGCGCCACCCCCGGGGTGGACGACCCGATGTACGTCGCGATCGAGAACGACCTCAAGGAGGCGGTCGGGGTGGTCGACCCCGAAATCGAACCGTGGGAGATCAAGCTGCCCACCACGCTGACCGTGCTGCAGTGCGAGTCCGGCTGCGTCCCGGGGAGCGGGCTGCCCTGCCCCTGCCAGGACGAGGCGCCCGACCACGACCATGATGGGGACGAGGACGACTCCGAGGACGACGACGGGTAGCCGAGCCATGGGTGACATCTCG
Organism: uncultured Actinomycetota bacterium; assembly: GCA_963704225.1. Taxonomy (GTDB): domain Bacteria; phylum Actinomycetota; class Actinomycetes; order Propionibacteriales; family Propionibacteriaceae; genus Propionicimonas. The sequence goes on along the minus strand of CAVPHL010000016.1, from coordinate 168,267 downwards.
ACGCACGCCGAGATCACCGAGTTCACGGTGGCGGAGGCGAAACGGTTCATCAGCACGACCGACATCCCCGACCCCGACTACACGTTCCTGGAACTGGGCAACTTCCTCACCGACGTCTCCCAGTTCCGGGACCCGCCCGCCTTCCACCGGGCCCGGGACCGGGCGCGGGCACAGGCGCAGGCGCAGAGCATGTTCGCCGGCATGGCCGGCGCCGACGCCTGGGTGCGGGACGTGTTCGGGCGGCGGGGCGGTCCGGTGAACGGTGGGCTGGCCGACCTGATGGCGGGGCTGATGCAGGCCTTCACCCAGTTGCTGTTCGACGATGACGGGCTGCCCGTGCTCGGGTCGGCGCTCGGCCTGGTCGGCACCGGCCGACGTCCGGCCCTGATCCCGGCCCACGGCATCCCGCCGGCGGAGGTCACCCGGGCGATCAACGCCCATTTCACGCAGTACTTCCCGCACGAGCACCTCGACTTCCCTCCGACGCACCGGCCGCTCCCGACGCACCGCACCGACACGATCTTCCAGCGGCAGTCGCGGGGAGTGATCGGCTACCTGGAGTGGTACCTGCAGTACCTGTCGGAGGAGCTGTCCAAGCTGGAGTCGGAGTGGGCCACCGCGAAGGCGCGGGGCATCACCCCGGCCGAACGGCAGGACTTCCTGATCCGGCTGGGACACCTGTCGCACCCGATCGAGGACTACTTCTTCCACGCCAACCTGCTCGACCTCTACCAGTGGCGGGATGTGCGCGCGGCCAACTCGACCCTCAACCCGACGGTGCCGGCCGAGCTGAACACGCTGATCGACCGCAGCCTCACCGGGACGGGCCTCTCGCCGACGTCGGTGCCGTTGCGGCGGATCCTGCACCGACGGCTTCGCTACCCGGTGTGGACGTCCAACACCGCACTGTCTCCGACAGCCTCGGAGGACGGCACCGACCTGGTCTTCACCGGCGGCTTCGGTGACGCCGACGTCTCCCACACCCTCGGCGGCGCTCTGGAGGCGATCGAGCGGAAGGTGGCGACGCTGCCGAGCGCGCTCGACCCACGAACGACCCACCTGGTGCTGATCAGGCTGCTGCTCAGCGCCACCGACCGCCAGGCGATGATCAGCGCCGGCAACCTGGACGCCCTGCGGGCCACCCACCTCGCTCAGCTCCGCGCCGGCGACTACCCGACCGAGATCGCCCGGTGGCAGAGCCGGGGCCTGCTCTGCTCGCACGCCGCCGATCGCCTGCGCGCGGCGTTCGCCGGCGACCTGACGATCAGCAACCGGCACAGCGGCCACTTCGTCACCTTCCCCGGTCCGGGCGCGGTCCTGATCACCATGCTGGAGCAGGTGCAGACCGAACGGGACGCCAGCGCGGCCGCCAAGGCGCGGCTCGACGGGCGCAGCGCCTCGATGTACGAGGTGGGGAGCACCAACGGGGCCACCGGGGAGAACGTCGGCACCCATTCGCTGATGTCGAAGGACACCAACCGGTCCGACCCGATGCGGGCCGAGGCCGTCGGCTTCGCCAAGCACGCCGCGGCGAGCACCGTCACGACCCTGCTGCGGCGGGTGTACTCGTCGGCTCCCCTGAATGAGGGCCTCGACTGGGACACCCTGCTGCGGTTCTTCCTGCGGGCGGTCGCGCCATCGACGTCGGGCCCGTGGGAGAACGAGCTCCTGGACGGAGTGCGGCGGGGCGCGACCCAGCCGAGAGTGGACGCCGTCTCGCAGCAGCCGAACTTCTCCCGGCTCGGGCCAGCCCTCGACGCCGTCAAGCTGACCGCCCGGCGCGCCGGCACCACCAAGGACATCCTCGAGGCCTACTACCGGGGCTTCGAAACGGATCCGCCGTGATGCTCTGCAGCGGAAGGTAGTCGCCCGCCGGCGGGACGCTCGCGGGGAGGGCGTTCGGGGACGGTGAAGCCCCCAGACAATGGGGGTTTCAGACTGGTGGGCGACACTGGGATCGAACCAGTGACCTCCCCCAAACGAGGCCGCCGTCGATTTCGGTCTTGACCAGCGACCTAGGCCCCGCGGCCGCCCACCACGAAGCTGTGGCCACCGATCGGGTTGTCACCCATCCGTCCAGCAGACCCGAATCACTCGTACAACCCGGATGGACTTGACCGCCCAAGTCGCTGCACGGCTTACGCTTTGCCTGTCGTAATGCTCCTGAAGCACCTTGACAAGGCAGAATGGTGTGCGTACTCGCCCTTCGTGAAGGGTCGGCGTTGGATTAGCCACGCCCAATGGCTTGGTGTTGCCAGCAAACAGGAGCTTATGCAGGGAATCCGGGAGGGCCGGTGGGTGCGCCTATGTTGGCCTCACCGCGAAAACCACGCTCGAAGCATCAGTCCGTGCGGTAAGTGATCGGCTACCAGTCCATGTGCAGAGGATGGGAAGCGGGACACCTGGGTGTACAACAGTCAGGTCTATTCGTGCGCGGAGGACCTCACTGCGGACGAGCCCTGTCTCGATTGGGGGCGCGACGACGGTCCGGAACCTCCATTTGCTGTGTCTGCCGTGCAATCGCCCCAAAGGCGCGACCCTTGGCTGAACCGCTTCTCCAAGCCCGGCCGCTTTGAGGCTGCTTGGGTCTGCTGCACGGAGAGGGGACAGCCGGATCGGCTTTGGAGCCTTGCTGGACATCATCCAGTGAGGGTGTCAGGTCTGCCTTACACTTGTTTCGTTGACCTCAGGGGGTTCCCTGCCAAGGTTCGACCTAGGAGTCCGGCCTTCCCGCGGTCAGGTCCGAGGCGCCGAGGCCCATTTCGCGCTATTCCCTCATGGTGCTAATTCGGAATACTCGCGCCGAGTGGGCCGACTGCTATGTGCCGTGGCCTCTGCCATGGACAGCACCGCCGAGTCTGGCGAGATCACCCGCTTTCACGTAGCCGCCCTCGACGAGTGCCTGCAGGCTCTTGCTCGGAACCTGGTCCTCGAGAATGATCGCGTCCGTTGACTCCTTTGCGGCGCCAACACTCAGCTTCGCACCGCGCCAGCGGCTTTCGCCGCCTCCCGCCATTGGGTGCCTCAGCCGCAAAGTAGGCCCCCGCGCCTTGCCCGCACCCACCGTGACCTGCCCGACTCCTGCACCGACTCTCTCAGGGCAGTGTTCCGGACGCGCAGACGCACGTCAGTGGGTACGCCTAGCATCACGGACATGACCGAGCCCCACTCCCCCCGGAAGCCCGACCAACCCGAAGCGGGGAACGAGATCCAGCTGATCAGTGACGGCGACGGTCTGGCCGTCATCGGGCATGCGGCGGCGGTCGAACAGTTCCTGGTCTCGGAGGGGCTGGTCTCGAAGGACCTTGAGCTGCCTCGGCTTCGGACTGTTCTCGGCGTCGGAGCCGACATCTCCCAGACAGCCTCTGTGATCGCCGCGGCTTCCGGTCGCTGGGTCCAGCTGACCGACGAATCGGCGAAGGCGATCCAGAAGTGGGGCCTGATGAAGAGCAACCAGACGGGCCTCAGTATGGGCGTGGTGTACGCCACAGGTGAATCGCAAGGCATCAAGAAGATCGTCCAGTTCGTCAGCGATCCCGGAACGCTTGCATCCCGTGCGCTCAATCCGCTCGTCCTGGCGAACGCCGCAGCGCTGATGCAACAGGTGGCGATGCAGCAGGCCATGGACGAGATCTCGGACTACCTCGCCAGCATCGACGAGAAGGTCGAGGACATCCTTCGCGCCCAGAAGGACGCCGTAATCGCCGACATGCTCGGGGTCGACCTGATCATCGAGGAATCGATGACCATTCGACGTCAGGTCGGCAAGGTCGGGGAGGTCACGTGGTCGAAGGTGCAGGCCACCTCGGCCACAATTGCGCGGACTCAGGCGTACTCCCTGCGACAGCTGGACGCGCTTGCGCAGAAGCTGGAAGACAAGTCCGACATGGACGCCATCGTCAAGACGGCCAGGGAGGCAGGCAGCAAAGTCCAGGAGTGGGTTGCGATCCTCGCCCGGTGCTTCCAACTGCAGGACGCTATCGCCGTTCTGGAGCTTGACCGGGTGATGGGTGCCGCCCCAGAGGAACTCGACCAGCATTGCCTGGGTCTGAAGGCCGCCCGCCAGCACCGGCTGGAGCTGATCTCCCGGAGCACGGTGCGCCTGGTGGACCGGATGAACGCGGCAGCGGGCCGGGCGAATAGAAAAGTGCTGTTCAACCCGTTCGATGCGCCGGCCGTCGTCCGATCCAGCAACAGGGTTGTCGACGTAGTCGTCGAGTTCCACGACCGGCTAGGCATCCAGCATGATCGTCAGGCATTGGAGGCCAAACGATGGGTCGAGTCCGTCGTCGAGGCGAAGGACAAGGCTCTCGCGACAGGAGCTCGAGGCGTCGAGGTCGCCGGGCGGCTCAGCAGCGAGACGTTCAACCGAGCAGCCGATGTGTTCCGGGCGGTGGACCTCGATGGGGACGGCATCCCTGATCGACCCAAGGCACTCGCAGTCGCTGAGGAGGCCACCTCGGCGATCAAGGGCATCGCGACGGGAGCGGCCGGAGCCATAGGCTCCGTGTTCCGCCGGAAGCGAGACCGAGCCGATGTGACCGACCAGATCGAATCAACTCCCGCTTCACAGGACGACTCGAGTTCGTAGGGATGGTGTCCGATGGGCGACCTCGGGGATTGCCTGGAGCTACTCCTGCCCGAAGTCGAAATTGAGGTCAATGGTCGGATCAACAGCCCTGACGATGCCCTTGTAAAAGGCCTGAGCTTGCTCCCTTAACAGGTCCTGGTGAGCGTCGAGGTAGTTCTGCTGGTTCTGAGAACTGAGGATGTTGTTGGACATGGCAGTCGTATCGATCTCTGGTGTGAACCAGCTCAGAGCGCCGTTGCTCTCGATGGCCACCTCGACGTGCATGTTGTCGTAACCAATGAACTTGAACTTCGGGATAGCGACGGTGAACTGCTTTTCGCCCGTCTGGTGGATCGTCACGCTCTTGCCGTCGAGACCCACCTTGGCGTCGAAGGAGTACTGGAGGAACTTGGTTCTCTCACTTCCAGGCACCACGATCCCGAAATATGTCGTCCTGCTCTCGGCCTTCTTCTCGATGCCCTGGATGCCCAGGCTGAGCAGGGAAACCTCTTGGGTCCGGTCGAGGGCGTTGACGACCTGATTGTTGATCGTCTCTGACTTCGTGGCGAAGGGGCTACTGCCGAGGATGGACTGTATGACAGCAAGACCCGAGATGAGAACACCCACCACCACCAGAACCGCGGCGCCAAGCACGGCTCCCACAATCCCGAGCATCCACTTGGCGAACGAATTCATCTGCTAGAACCCTCCATGATCGCGGAACTGCCTTGGAAAGTCTCGCCAAACCATGAAAAGAGCGAGCACCTCGCGATCGAGAGCGTAGCGGCAAGCAGCGACACCCGCGGCTCAGACACGGGCCACCTCGACCGCAAGGATCGGAGGCAGCTTGTCGGCGCTCTCAAGCACCGCGCCGATCAGCTCGTCGTGGGTCTCTGGGTGGCGAGGAAGATCGCCGGTCGACCAACAGGAGTCGCACGGCCAGCCGTATGGGTTCGCGGCAAGGTTGCGTAGAGCCGACGGCGACAGGCCCGAAACGAACAAACCCCCTTGCAAAAGGGGGTTTGCTACTGGTGGGCGATACTGGGATCGAACCAGTGACCTCTTCCGTGTCAGGGAAGCGCGCTACCGCTGCGCCAATCGCCCGAGGTGGAGACGGGATTTGAACCCGTGTACACGGATTTGCAGTCCGTTGCCTCGCCTCTCGGCCACTCCACCGGCAAGAGCCGGTCTCGGAACTCGATTATTGAGACCTTCTCCGAGCGGACGACGGGATTCGAACCCGCGACCCTCACCTTGGCAAGGTGATGCTCTACCAACTGAGCCACGTCCGCGCGCTGCTCACACCGTTCCCGGGGCGAGTGCGATGGCAACCTTAACCCAGCGCCCGGACCTCCCGCAAAACGGGACCCGCGAACGCAGCGTCCGGTGTCATCGGAGCGCACCCCGGGGCTCCCGGTGCAGCCACAACAGCGCGACGAGCACCGGCAACACCACCAGGAACGCGGCTTGCAGGTCGAGCATCGAGGCCAGCAGCGCCAGCCCGGTCGGCGCGACGGTGATCGCCGTCCCGGACGCGAACGCGCCCAGGGACGCCGCCAGCTCCGGACGCAGCCCCGGGGTCGACATCAGCGCGGCGAGGCAGATCGGGTAGAAAAGGGCCAGGCCGACGCCGGCCAGGAACAGGCCCAGGCCAACCAGCGGCCAGGCGTCCGCCGTCGCCACCAGCAGCGCCCCGGCCCCGGCGAGCACGCTGCCCACCGTCATCATCGGCAGCCGGGCGATCAGGCGCGGTCCGAACACCCGGCACAGGGCCATGCCGATCGGGAAGGTGGCGCTCACCAGCGCCGCCCCGCCCGCCGCCAGGCCGGCCCCGGTGAGCCGGGCGACCCCCCACACCACGAAGAAGAACTCCAGGGACACAGCCAGCACCAGCGCCAGCCACCGCCGCACGGTCAACGGCCGGGCGAGCGGCTGCCTTCCGGCGGCCTGCTCCGGGCCGGCCGGGGTCGCCGGAAGGCGGAGGGCCAGAACCGCGAGCACGGCCATCGCCGCCGCGATCAGGACCAGCGGGAGCCGCCCGCGCAGGCCCAGGATCGCCGCACCCCCGAGCAGCAGCGGGGCCGACACCCCGGCGATGCTCGCCGCCGCATTCACCACCGACAGCCGTGACGCCGCCCCCGGTCCCCGCACCAGTCCCGGCTGAACCAGGATGATGCCGGCCGCCCCGATGCCCTGCAGCACCGCCCCCACATACGCCGGCGTCGCCGTGGTCGCGAACGCCAGCAGCGCACTGCCGGTCCCCAGGATCACGGCGGCGAGGGCGAGCGCCCGCGGCGGGCCCAGGCGAAGCAGCAGCGGGCCACCAAGGGCGACCGCGAGCAGGCCGGCACCGAAGGTGGAACCGAACCAGGCCAGGCTGGTCACCGGCAGGCCGAGATCCTGGGCGAGCAGAACCAGCACCACCCCGATGCTGGCGACGTAGAACCCGACATTGGCCATGCCGAGGCCGAGGGTCCACATCACGGCACCGCCGCGCTGCTCCAGGGTCGTCCCGGACACCGCCTGCCGCTCCACACCGTCCTCCTCACCGCCCGTGCCCACGCCGACAGGCGTCAATGTGACGACTCCGGCACCTCTCGGCTATCGTGGACCACCGCGGGCGATTGGCGCAGTGGTAGCGCGCTTCGTTCACACCGAAGAGGTCACTGGTTCGAACCCAGTATCGCCCACCATCCGCGCCCCGTCTCATGATATGGAACCCGAAATCCCATTCACTGGGATGGAGCCGTCCCCCTTCGCGTGACGTCGGGCCTGCTGTAACACCGTTGACACGATTCATCCCATTATTCGGACGTTCGTCTCGCCATCTGGTAAGCAGAATTGCGTCACGACTTGATCACGACCAGAGTTCGTCCTGACCAAACACCGGCAACGGAGCCGCTCCTTCGGACAGGAAGGCACGCCCATGACCGCACCAGCCCTCGTCATGGTGGCCCGCGGCAGCTCCGACCCCCAGGTGGCTCAGGTGGCCCATCAGCTGGTCCGGGGATTGTCCCAACGACGGCCGGAAATGGCTGTCCGGGGCGCCTTCCTGCAAGCAAGCCCGCCGACCGCGAACCAGGTGCTCGACCAGCTCGCCGCCGCCGGCACCAAAGAGGTCGTCCTCGTTCCCCTCGAACTCACCAATGCGGTGGAGTGCGACCCGGAGATGGGCGACCTGATGCACCGAGCCCGGGCCGGGTACCCCGACCTGCGGTTCTCGATGGCACGGCCGATCGGCCCCGAGATCAGCCTCCTGACGATCCTGGACCAGCGGCTCCGCTCCTCCCTGAGCCAGGCCCGCTGCCTCGAACTCGACGGCCTGGTGCTGGCGGCCGCGTGCAGCGGTGACGTCCGTGGCAGCGCACTGCTCGCCCGCCGGGCCCGGCAGTGGTCGACCCACCACCGGCTCCCCTGCCTCACCGCGGTGGCCGACGACTCGGGTCCCTCGGTCGTCCAGGCGATCATGGGCCTGCGGGCGCAGGGACGCCGCCACATCGCCGTCGGCTCGTTCTTCCTGAGCCCGGACGAGGCGTACCACGCCCAGTCCGATCTCGCCTACCGTTACGGCGCGGTCTCGGTCAGCGAGCCCATCGGTGCGGCCCCCGAGGTGCTCGACCTGGTCCTGGCCCGCTACGCGTTCGCCGCGATGGAGCTGCTCGACTTCGGCTTCGAGGACGAACTGGCCGAGCCCGAGCGCCACCTGAGCGTCGTCGGCGCCTGAATCCGCAGGGCGGCCCCACCGCTCGGGTTCAGCTCGCGGCCACCCGCCGCTGCTCCACGGCGACGTCGAAATCGGCGTGCGGCCAACCCAGGTCGAGCCCGTCCAGCTTCTCCCGCAACAGTTCGGCCACCGCCCAGTTCCGGTACCACTTCCGGTCCGACGGGATCACGTACCACGGCGCCACCTCCGTGTTGCAGCGCTCCAGGGCCGCCTCGTAGGCCGTCATGTAGGCCGGCCAGTGCGCCCGTGCGTCCACGTCGCCCGGGTTGTACTTCCAGTGCTTGCTCGGGTCCGCCAGCCGCTCCCCCAGGCGCTCCTTCTGCTCGTCGGCGGAGATGTTCAGCATGCACTTGATGATCGTCGTGCCGCCGGCCGCCAGCTCCGCCTCGAACTCGTTGATCTCGTCGTAGCGGGTGCCCCACACCTCGGGCGGAACCAGGTTCAGCACCCGCACGATCAGCACGTCCTCGTAGTGGGAGCGGTCGAAGATGCCCAGCTTGCCCGGCCCGGGCAGCGCGTTGCGGATCCGCCACAGGTAGTGGTGCGTGCGCTCCTCCTCGGTCGGCGCCTTGAACGAGGTCAGGTCGACACCCTGGGGGTCGACCAGCCCGATCGCGTGCCGGATCACCCCACCCTTGCCCGAGGTGTCCATGCCCTGCAGCACCACCAGCGCCCGCAGCGCCGTCTCCGGCTCGCTGCGTCCCGCCGCGAAGAGTCGCTCCTGCAGGTCGGACAACTCCGGGCCGAGCTCGGCGGTGCGCTCGTCGGCGTCCTCCTGGCCCTCGCCGGGGTAGCCCGGGGTCGCCGCGGGATCGAAGTCGGCCAGCGAGACCTGGCCGGGCGGCACCCGCAGCAGCTCCGAGAGCGGACGGTCCGACGACTTGCGCTTCTTGCCCATCCGCACAGTGTGGCCCGTGCCGGCGGACGCGGGAAGATGAACCAGCCAGATTCGGCGTTCAGCGGCCGAAGATGTCGGCCAGGTCGTAGCGCACCGGCTCCTCCAGCTGGGCGTAGGTGCACGAGCGCGGGTCCCGGTCGGGTCGCCACCGGTTGAACTGCGCCGTGTGCCGGAAACGGGTGCCCTCCATGTGCTCGTAGCGCACCTCCACCACCAGCTCGGGTCGCAGCGGCGTGAACGAGAGGTCACGGCCGTTGTTCCAGCGGCTGTACTCCGAGCTGCGCGGGGTCCGGACGCCGCCGGCCGGCTGCGCCCAGGCCCACGGGTGATCCTCGAACGTGGTCACCAGCGGCTGCAGCTCGGTCATCAGCTCGCGACGCCGCGCCGCCGGGAACGCCCCGACCACGCCCACCGACGCCAGCGAGCCGTCCTCGGCGTAGAGCCCCAGCAGCAGCGACCCGATGCTGTCGGGATCTCCCTTGAAGGTGCGGTAGCCCGCCACCACGCAGTCGGCGGTGCGGGTGTGCTTGATCTTCGCCATCACCCGCAGGCCCTGCTGGTAGGCGGCCCCCAGCGGCTTGGCGACCACCCCGTCCAGCCCGGCCCCCTCGAACTGGTCGAACCATCGCTGCGCGACGGCGCGATCCCTGGTGGCCGGGGTGAGGTGGACGGGCTCGCCGGCGCCGGCCAGCGCCTGCTCCAGCAGGCTGCGACGCTCCGCGAACGGCAGCCCGGTGAGGTCCCGGTCGTCCAACGCGAGCAGGTCGAAGGCCACGAACCGGGCCGGGGTGCGTTGCGCCAGCAACGCGATCCGGCTCGCGGCCGGATGGATCCGCTGCTGGAGCACTTCGAACTCGAGCCGGTCCCCGACCACCACCACCAGTTCGCCGTCCACCACGCAGCGCTCCGGAAGGTGCGCCCTCACCGCGGCGACGACCTCGGGGAAGTAGCGGGTCAGCGGACGCTCGTTGCGGGAACCGATCTCCACCTCGTCGCCGTCACGGAACACGATCGAACGGAACCCGTCCCACTTCGGCTCGTAGAGGAACTCCCCCTCCGGGATCGTCGGCACCGACTTCGCCAGCATCGGGGCCACCGGAGGCATCACGGGCAGCTGCACGGCTCATTCCTTCCAGTTCGCCGGGTTCTTCTTCGACGGCTGCACCCGCGGCGGCTCGCCCGGCATCTTGGGGTACTCCGGAGGGTACGGCAGCTCGCCCTCGCCGGCTGCGGCGTCCCGGTCGTACCACTCCAGGAGGGTGGCCGGCGAGCCGGGAGGGGTGGCGTCCATGCCGGCCCACGGATCGCCGCGACCGGCGAACCGGGCCGGCATGGTGAGGATCGTGAAGTCGGCCGGGTCCGCGTCGGGCAGCTCGTCCCACTCCAGTGGCGCCGACACCCGTCCCAGCGGGGTGGGCCGGATCGAGTAGGCCGACGTCATCAGCCGATCCCGCGCCATCTGGTTGAAGTCCACGAACACCCGCGGGCCGCGCTCCTCCTTCCACCAGTTCACGGTCACCTCGGCCGGCAGCCGTCGAGCCAGCTCGCGGCCCACCGCGATCGCCGCGTGTCGGGCATCGGTGAAGCCGCACGGCTGGATCGGGGCGAACACGTGGACGCCGCGGCCGCCACTGGTCTTGCAGAAGCCGGTCAACCCGGCCTCGGCCAGGACGTTCCGCAGCTCCAGTGCGGCCCGGACGGTGATCTCGAATCCGGCCCCCGGCTGCGGGTCGAGGTCGATCCGCAATTGGTCGACCGCGTCGGGGTCGACGGCCCGGACCGGCCACGGGTGGAACCGCAGGGTGCCGAGGTTCACCATCCACAGGATCGTGGCCAGGTCGGCCGGAGCCACTTCGACGGCGGTGCGTCCCGAGGGGAAGGTCACCTCGACCAGCTGGACCCAGTCCGGGGTGTTCGCCGGGGCACGCTTCTGGTAGAACGCCTCTCCCCTGCCGTCGGCCCGGGTCGCCACGACCGTGTCGGCCCGCACCCCGCCCGGCCAGCGTTCCATGGCGGTGGGGCGGTCCCGCAGCGCGGCCAGCACGCCCGGGCCCACCGTCTGGAAATATTCGAGCACACCGAGCTTGTTGACTCCCAGGTCAGGGAAATACGGCTTGTCGGGGCTGGAGACGCGGAGCTCCCGTCCGTCGACCTCCCACAACCGGACCTCCGTCGCCATGGCCGTCAGGCTAATCTGCGAACGGGCGCCCGGGGCAGGGGACGGTCCCCGGCTCGCACAACTGCGCAGGCACAGGAGGCTCAGGTGGAACTCAAGGTGATCAAGACCCCGCAGGAGTGGCGCGCCATGTTGAGCCCGCTGGAGTACCGGGTACTGCGGGAGGCCGGCACCGAGGCGCCGTTCACCGGCGAGCACACCGACAACACCCGCGCCGGCACCTACCGTTGCCGCGCCTGCGGAACCGAGCTGTTCCGCAGCGAGCACAAGTTCGCGTCCCACTGCGGCTGGCCCTCGTTCTTCACCGCGGCCGCCGCCGACCGCGTCCGGCTGCTGGAGGACCGCAGCCTGCCGGGGCACCCGCGCACCGAGGTGCGCTGCTCCGCCTGCGACTCCCACCTCGGCCACGTGTTCACCGGCGAGGGCTACGGGACGCCCACCGACGAGCGGTGGTGCATCAACTCGGTCTGCCTGGTTTTCGAACCCGACCCCGCCTGACGGCGTGCCAAACCCCGGGTTGACCACGGTGTTTGGGTACGCTCACCCCGTGGCCGCGAGGCAAGATCCCATCATGCCGCCCCTGTTCGAAACAGCGGTGCAGGCAATCCTGAGCATGTCCTGGCGCACCGAACTCAAGGTGGAGGAAATCCCGGCGCCGCAGAAGATCGCGCCGTTCGCGGTCGCGATCAGCGCCGAGGTCGAACTCAACGACACCGAACTCGGCAGCGGCCGGCTGGTGCTGTTGCACGAGCCCGGCGGCAACCCGTCGTGGGACGGCGAGTTCCGCTGCGTGACCTACGCCCGGGCGTCGGTCGACCCGGAGATGGTCGCCGACCCCCTGCTCACCGAGGTCGGGTGGTCGTGGCTGATCGATGCCCTCGACCGCAACGAGGCCACCTTCGGCGCCCCCAGCGGCACCGTGACCGCGGTCTCCAGCCGGTCGTTCGGCGGCATCTCCACCGACCCGCCACGGGCCGAGATCGAGCTGCGGGCCTCCTGGACGCCGGCCGTCGAATCCGCCCAGGACGTGGTCCGGCATCTCCGGGCCTGGTCGGAACTGCTGTGCCTCACCGCCGGGTTGCCGCCGCTGCCCGACGGCGTCGTGCCGATCGCACCACGCCGATCCGGGACCTGGCTCCGGTGAGCGCCCTCGACCAGCCCGTACAGGAGAACCCGGCCGCCGCCGGTCCCGGGCCGGAGCAGCCCGTCGAGGAGTACCCGATCCTGACCATGCCGGCCGATGGCATCCCGCCTGTCGTCGACTCGCCCGAGGCGTTCGCCGCGACCCGCTCCGCACTGCTCGCCGGCACCGGTCCGCTGGCCATCGACACCGAGCGGGCGCAGGGCTTCCGGTACTCGGGCAAGGCCTACCTGATCCAGCTCCGCCGCGCCGGCGCCGGCACGCACCTGGTCGACCCGGTCCCGCTCGAGGGCGACGCGCCCCGGGCGGACTTCTCCGGCCTGGCCGCCGAGCTCGCCGACGTGGAGTGGATCCTGCACGCGGCCAGCCAGGACCTGCCGTGCCTGGCCGAGGTGCGGTTCCTCCCGCGCCGGCTGTTCGACAGCGAACTGGCAGCCCGGCTGCTCGGTCTGCCCAAGGTGAGCCTGGGAGCCCTGATGGAGCAGGCCCTTGGCATCACCCTGCTGAAGGAGCACTCGGCCGCGGACTGGTCGCGGCGCCCGATCCCGCAGGAGTGGCTGGCCTACGCCGCGCTCGACGTGGAACGGCTGGTCGACCTGCGGGAGTGGCTGCTCGAGCGTCTCGACGCGGCCGGCAAACGGGAGTGGGCCGACCAGGAGTTCGCCCACCTCGCCGCCCACGCCGCCGATGTGGCCCCGCCGCGCAAGGAGCCGTGGCGCCGGACCTCCGGCCTGCACTCGCTCCGCACCCCGGCCGCCCTGGCCATCGTCCGGGAGCTGTGGGCCGTCCGCGAGGAGATCGCCGCGGCCCAGGACCGGGCGCCCGGACGGATCGTCCCCGACCGGGCCATCACCGCCCTGGCGGCCCGGCTGGAGTCCGAACGGAAGACCCGGCTCACCCGGGAGGACCTGCGGGCGGTACGCGCGTTCGGGAACCGGTTCGCGAGCCGGTTCGACGCCCGCTGGATCGCCGCGCTAGACCAGGCGGCCGGCCTCACCCGGGCCGAACTGCCGCCGCGCACGGTCGCCCCGGACGGTCCGCCGCTGCCCCGCTCCTGGGAGCGCCGCTGGCCGGAGTCCTTCGCCCGGTTCAACCGCGTCCGGCCGGCCCTGATCGAGCTCGCCGAGTCCCTCGAGGTCCCGGTGGAGAACCTGCTGGCCCCCGACCACCTGCGTCGGCTGCTGTGGGATTCGCCGGAGTCCACCACCGCTGCGGAGGTGGATGCGCGGCTCACCGAACTCGGGGCCCGCCCCTGGCAACGGGAGCGGGTCGTGCCGCTGATCACCCGGGAGTGGTGACCCCCACCGATTCCTCCCCCGCCGCGACCAGTTCGGTGGCCTGCCGCGCCACCTGCTGGGCGGTGAGGCCGATCTCCTCCAGGAGCCGGCTGCGGCTGCCCTGGGCCAGGAACTCCTGGGGGATGCCGAACTCGCGGATCCTGGTGTCGATGCCGGCGGCGCGCGCCGCCTGGGAGAGTCCCGCCCCAGCCCCCCGACCAGCCCGTTGTCCTCCACGCTCAGCACCAGGTCGTGGCTGGCCACCAGCTCCAGCAGGTCGGCCGACACCGGGAGTGCCCAGACCGGATCCACCACGGTCGCCCCGATACCCTGGCTGGCGAGACGCTCGCCCACCTCCACGGCCAGGCCGCAGAGCTGCCCATGGCCCACCACCAGTACCTTCGGCCGCTCCTCGACGAACAGGATGTCGACCCCGCCGTGCTGGCCGACCGCCGGCAGCGGCGGCGGCACCCGCTCCTTGGAGTAGCGCAGCACGGTCGGGCCGTCGTCGATCGACACGGCCAGCCGGAGCGCCTCCAGCAGGCGGGGTTCGTCACGCGGGGCGGCCAGCCGAAGGCCAGGGACCAGGCCGAGCAGGGACGCGTCCCACATGCCGTGGTGGCTCGGCCCGTCCGGCCCGGTCACCCCCGCCCGGTCCAGCACGAAGGTCACCCCCAACCGGTGCAGGGCCACGTCCATCAGAACCTGATCAAACGCACGGTTGAGGAAGGTGGCGTAGAGGGCGACCACGGGGTGCAGGCCCCCGGTGGCCAGGCCGGCAGCGGAGGTGACCGCGTGCTGCTCGGCGATGCCGACGTCGAAGGTGCGCTCCGGGAAGGCCCGGGCGAACCGGTCCAGGCCGGTCGGGTGCAGCATCGCCGCGGTGATCGCCACCACCCGGGGGTCGACCGCGCCGATCCGGGCCAGCTCCTCACCGAACGCCTCGGTCCAGGTCCGCACGCCCGTCTCGGCCAGCGAGGCACCGGTCACCTCGTCGATCGGACCCACCGCGTGGAACCGGTCCTCCTCATGGTTTTCGGCCGCCTCGAAGCCGCGCCCCTTCTCGGTGATGCAGTGCACAATCACCGGCGCACCGAACCGCTTCGCCTGGTGCAGGGCCAGCTCGACCGCGGGCAGGTCGTGGCCGTCGATCGGGCCGAGGTACTTCAGGCCCAGGTCGGAGAACATGCCCTGGGGGGCGAGCACGTCCTTCACCCCCATCTTCAGGCCGTGCATCAGCCCGTATGCGGCCCGGCCGAACAGCGGCGCGTTCAGCACCGCCTCCTTGATCCGGCGCAGCGTCCGCTCGTAGCGTCGGTCGGTGCGGATCGCCGCGAGCTGCCGGCCCAGCGCGGAGAGCTGGGTGGCGATGCCGCCGACGGTCGGGGTGTAGGACCGGCCGTTGTCGTTGACCACGATCACGAGCTTCTCGTCCCCGGCCACCGCGATGTTGTTCAGCGCCTCCCAGACCATCCCGCCGGTGAGCGACCCGTCGCCGACGACGGCCACCACGAAGCGGTCCTCACCCCGCAGCCGGAACGCCTTGGCCAGGCCGTCGGCCCACGACAGCGCGGTGGACGCGTGGGAGTTCTCCACCCAGTCGTGCCGGGACTCGGCGCGGCTCGGATAGCCGGAAAGGCCTCCGGCCTGGCGCAGCCCGTCGAACTGGTTGCGCCGGCCGGTGACCAGCTTGTGCACGTAGCTCTGGTGACCGGTGTCGAACAGGACCGCGTCGGACGGGGAGTCGAACACCCGGTGGATCGCCAGGGTGAGTTCGACCACGCCCAGGTTCGGGCCCAGGTGGCCACCGGTGCGGCTCACGCTGCTGATCAGGAACGAACGGATCTCCCCGGCCAGCAGGTCGGCCTGCTCCGGCGTCAGGCGCTTGAGGTCCTCGGGTCCGTCGACGGCATCCAACATCGGCACCGTTCGAGTCTATGTCACAGCCGCTGCACGAAGGTCCGGCCCCGCAACGCGTCCTCCACCAGGCCGACCTCCCGCCGGCGCCGGACCAGCAGGGCGGCCTGCTCCTCCCAGGCGTCCACGGCCGCCTGTACCGCCTCTGGCGGCACCTGACCGGCAAGGCCGGTGCGCAGTGTGCCGAGGGCCCCCGCGCTCGCCTCCTGGTGTGCGCTGACGTACACCGCGGCGAACCGGGCGAGCACCACCGGGTGCCGCCGCAGCACCGGGTAGGCGCGGAAGTCGGCCGGGCAGCAGTCGAGCAGGAAGACGGCCGCGGTGCCCTCCCACCCGGGGCTGCCGGGCGGCCGCACCGCGTCGGGCCACCCCGGGGGCGAGAACGCAGGGCGGGGCTCCCGACTGCTCCGTCCCGCGCTCGCCACCACGGCCCGCCCCCTATTCGTTCAGGTGTTCGATTTCAGCATAACGGAGAATCACCTCACCCGGCCGTCGGCGCCTTCTCCCCTTGCGGTGCCTACGCTGGGGGCAGGGAGGTGAGCGATGACCGGTTCCGCACCCGCCACGGCAGCCCGGACGCCCCGGCTCGCCTACGCCGACCGGCTACGGGTGGTGGCCATCTGCTGCATCTTCGCCTACCACAGCGCCCGGCCCTTCGACGACTTCGAGCCGTGGCACATCAAGAACGACCCGGTCAGCAGCTGGTTCACCTACCCGATGGCTGTCGGCAGCCAGTTCGCCATGCCGCTGTTCTGGGTCCTCTCCGGGATCGCGACCTGGTCCGCGCTCGCCCGGCACTCCCCCGGCGAGTTCCTGCGCCGCCGGCTCGTCCGGCTCCTGGTCCCGCTGGTGACCGTGGGCTGGTTGATCCTCTGCCCTCCCCAGGTCTACGTCGAGGCCACCACGGGCCAGGGCTACGTCGCGCCGCCGTTCACGGGCACCTTCCCCGAATTCCTGCCGACCTACTTCAGCGGCGGGTTCTACGGGTCGGGCGGCTGGTTCCCGCTGACCGGCCTGCACCTGTGGTACCTGTGGTACCTCGCGCTGCTCACGGCGGCGTCGATGCCGTTGTGGGTGTGGTTGCACGACGGCGGCGGGCGCCGGTTCGTGGCCGGGCTCGCCGGAGCCGCGAACCGGTGGTGGTTGCTGCCCGCACTGTGCCTGCCGCTGGTCGCCTCGGAACTGTTGCTGCCGACGTCGCTGCCGGTGCTCGGCCGCTACCTCGGGGGGTGGCGGATCGGGACCTACTGGCTGCTGCTGCTGCTCGGGTCGGTGCTCGGCGCTGATCCCCGCTTCGTCGCCGCAACAGTCCGGTACCGGCGACTGTGGCTCGCCGTTGCCGGCCTCACCACCGTGCCGCTGCTGCTGTGGGCGCAGACGATGACCGGCCTGACCCAGTACGAGCCCGGCTTCGCCCTGGAGTGGGGGCTACGGTCGGCCAACGGCTGGTTCTACGTGCTTGCCCTCGTCGGCTACGCCGCCCGGGACACGCGACGCCCCGGACGCCTGCTGGTCGCGTCCGCGAGCCTGGCCCTGCCGTTCTACGTGGTGCACCAGACCCCGATCGTGCTGGCCGCCTGGGCCGTCGGATCCTGGCAGCTCCCGGTCGCCGCGGCCTTCCCGCTGGTGCTGGCCTCGGCGTTCCTGGTCACGCTCGCCGCCTGCCTGTTGATCCGTCGGATCCGGGTGCTGCGGTTCCTGTTCGGGGTGCGGCCGACGCCGGCCGTCGCCGTCATCACCCCGTGAGGTACCACCAGGCGAGGGTCGCCGCCGCCACCACCGCCAGTCCGGTCAGGCCCAGCCGCTGGCCGCGGGCGAAGGCCTCTCCCCTGCCCCAGTCGGCGCCGGCCATGGCCGCTGCGGCGGGTACCAGAGCGGCCGCGAGCCACCACCACCACTCGGCGACGCTGTCCGCGGCCACCAGGAACGCCCCGGCTGACGCCAGCGCGAGCCAGGTCCCCCAACCCAGCCGCAGGGCCAGCACGGCCGGCAACAGCCAGACCAGGAAGCCGGCCAGCCCGACCCAGATGGCGTAGCCGAACTGGCAGCTGGCCGTCGCGTCATCGGTGCCGCTCGCCGACGCGCACGCCACCACGGCCAGGGTCCGGTCGGACACGAGCACCAGCAGGGCTGCCCCGACCCCGGCCAGCAGGGCGGCGAGGTAGCACCAGGCGACCCGCGCCGACACCGGGATGACCTCGGCGACCTCGGCCGGGCGCACCGGGCCCTGCGCGCGCCTGCGGCCCATCTACCTGGCCAGCAGGGACCGCAGGACGTACTGCATGATGCCCCCGTGGCGGTAGTAGTCGGCCTCCCCGGGGGTGTCGATCCGCACCACGGCGTCGAACACCACCGGTGCACCCGACCCGGTGGCGGTGACCCGCACCCGTGACGGCGTGGTGCCGTCGTTGAGTGCGGTGACGCCCTCGACGCCGAACACCTCGGTGCCGTCCAGGCCGAGTGAATCGGCGTTCTGGCCGTCGGGGAACTGCAGCGGAAGCACCCCCATGCCGATCAGGTTCGACCGGTGGATCCGCTCGTAGCTCTCCGCGATCACGACCTTCACCCCGAGCAGGGCCGTGCCCTTGGCCGCCCAGTCCCGCGAGGAGCCGGAGCCGTACTCCTTGCCCGCCAGCACGACCAGCGGCGTCCCGGCCGCGGCGTAGTTGACCGCGGCGTCGTAGACGGTGGCCACCGGGGCGTCGGTTCCGGTGAAGTCCCGGGTGAAGCCACCCTCGGTGCCCGGGGCGAGCTGGTTGCGCAGCCGGATGTTGGCGAAGGTGCCGCGGATCATCACCTCGTGGTTGCCGCGGCGGGAGCCGTAGGAGTTGAAGTCCCGGCGCTCCACGCCGTGAGCGGTCAGGTACTTCCCGGCCGGGCTGTCGGCCTTGATCGAGCCGGCCGGCGAGATGTGGTCGGTGGTGACCGAGTCCCCGAGCTTGAGCAGCACCCGGGCGCCGGTGACGTCGCGTGACCGGCCGGGGCAGGGCCGGCAGGTCCTCGAAGTACGGCGGGCGGCGCACGTAGGTGGAGTCCGGATCCCAGGCGAACGTGTCGCCGGTCGGCGTGGGCAGCGAGCGCCAGGCGTCGTCGCCGGCGAAGACGTCGGCGTAGCGGGCGGTGAACATGTCGGCGGAGATCGAGGAGCTGACGACCTCGTCCACCTCGGCCTGGGTGGGCCAGACGTCGCGCAGGTAGACGGGTCGGCCGTCCGTGCCGGTGCCCAGCGGCTGGGTGGTGAGGTCGATGTCCATGGTGCCGGCCAGCGCGTAGGCCACCACCAGGGGCGGACTGGCCAGGTAGTTCATCTTCACGTCGGGGTTGATCCGGCCCTCGAAGTTGCGGTTGCCGGACAGGACGGACGTGACCGCGAGGTCGGCGTCGTTGACCGCCTTCGACACCTCCGGGATCAGCGGGCCGGAGTTGCCGATGCAGGTGGTGCACCCGTAGCCGACCAGGTCGAAGTCGAGCGCCTCCAGGTAGCGGGTGAGCCCCGCCTTCTCGTAGTAGTCGGTGACGACCTTCGAGCCGGGAGCCAGCGTGGTCTTCACCCACGGCTTGCGGGTGAGCCCCTTCTCCACCGCCTTCTTGGCCACCAGCGCCGCACCGATCATCACGCTGGGGTTGGAGGTGTTCGTGCACGAGGTGATCGCGGCGATCGCCACCGCCCCGTGGTCGATGGTCGAAGGTCGTGCCGTCCGCGAGGGTGACGGGAGTGGGTCGGGACGGGCGCGCGACGGCGGGCGAAGCTCCGACGTGGCCGTGCGGCGCGGCCGCGTCATCCCCGCCGGTGTGGCTGGGGGCATCGGAGGCGGGGAACGATTCCGCCACCGCCTCGTCGTAGCCGTCGATGCCATCGGCCACGTAGTCGCGCAGGGCTTCGGTGAACCCGGCCTGCGCCTCCGACAGCAGGACGCGGTCCTGCGGCCGTTTCGGCCCGGCGATGCTGGGCACCACCGTCGACAGGTCGAGCTCCAGGTACTCCGAGTACCGCGGTTCGCTGTCCGGGTCGTGCCACAGCCCCTGGGTCCTTGGCGTAGGCCTCGACCAGTTCGAGCTGCTCGACACTGCGCCCGGTGAGCCGCAGGTAGTCGAGGGTCTCGTCGTCGATCGGGAAGATCGCGATCGTCGACCCGTACTCGGGACTCATGTTGCCGATGGTGGCCCGGTTCGCCAGCGGCACCTCGGCCACGCCCGACCCGTAGAACTCCACGAACTTGCCCACCACCTTGTGCTGGCGCAGCATCTCGGTGATCGTCAGCACCAGGTCGGTCGCGGTGGTGCCCTCCGGCAGCTGCCCCGTCAGCTTGAAGCCGACCACCCGCGGGATCAGCATGCTGACCGGCTGGCCCAGCATCGCCGCCTCCGCCTCGATGCCGCCGACGCCCCAGCCGAGCACGCCCAGACCGTTGACCATGGTCGTGTGGCGAGTCGGTGCCCACGCAGGTGTCCGGGTAGGCCTGGAGCACGCCGTTCACCTCGCGCGGGAAGACCACCCGGGCCAGGTGCTCGATGTTCACCTGGTGCACGATGCCGGTGCCCGGCGGAACCACCACGAAGTCGTCGAACGCCGTCTGGCCCCAGCGCAGGAACTGGTAGCGCTCGCGGTTGCGCTCGATACTCCAGCTCCACGTTGCGGGCGAACGCGTCGGCGGTGCCGAACACGTCGGCGATCACCGAGTGGTCGATGACCAGCTCGGCCGGCGAGCAGCGGGTTGATCTTCGCCGGATCCCCGCCGAGGTCGGCCATGGCCTCGCGCATGGTGGCCAGGTCGACCACGCAGGGCACGCCGGTGAAGTCCTGCATGAGCACCCGTGCCGGGCGTGAACTGGATCTCCCGGTTCGGTTCGGCGGCGGGGTCCCAGGCGGCCAGCGCGCGCGACGTGGTCGGCGGTGACGTTGGCGCCGTCCTCGGTGCGCAGCAGGTTCTCCAGCAGCACCTTCAGGCTGAACGGCAGGGACGCCGCCCCGTCGACGGCGTCGATCCGGAAGATCCGGTAGGTCTTCCCGGCGACCCTCAGGTCAGCCGATGCGGAGTAGCTGTCGATACTCATGGGTCCTCCCGAGGCGGCCGAGATATCTTGATGTCGAGATATTATCCCAACCCGACCACCCGAGGCTATCGCGGCCCGCCGGTCAATGGCGGGCGTGGCGTCGCTCGCCCCACTCCTGGCGTTGCGCCGGATCGGACATGACCAGGTAGACCAGCCCGCAGTCCTGCGGCCCGGTGACATCGAGTTGGCACAGGTTGCACACCTCGGCGGGGCGCAGCGGGCACTTCGCCTCGGGGCGGGTCCGTCGGGGCATCGCTCCGGACGCGCTGGTCACGGCTCGAGGATGGCCACGCACTCGACGTGGTGGGTCAGCGGGAACAGGTCGTGGGCGGTCACCGAGGTGGGCCGGTAGCCCAGGCCGGCCGCGATCCGCAGGTCGCGGCCCAGGGTCGCGGGGTCGCAGGCCACGTAGGCGATCGCCCTCGGACGCCGCCCCGTGACGGCCGCCATCACCGGGGCCCCCGCCCCCGCCCGGGGCGGATCCAGCACCACCAGGTCAGCTCTGGCCGGTAGCCGCGGGAGACGCCGGGCGACATCGCCGGCGACGAACTCCCCCGCGGGCACATTGGCGGCGGCGAGGTCGGTGGCCCGGCGGTCGCCCTCCACCCCCCACACCGTCGCTCCGGCCGCGCTGAGGGCGGCGGCGAACAGACCCACGCCGCAGTAGAGGTCGAGGGCCAGTTCGCCGGGGCGCGGCGCCAGGCCGGCCAGCACCCGCTCCACCAGGACCCGGGGGCCGGCCTCATGCGCCTGCCAGAATCCGTCGGTGGCCACCTGGAACGTCAACTCCCCGACCCGTTCGGTGACCGTTGCCGCGGGGTCGGCCGGACCGACGAACCTGGCCCCCTCGGCCGACCTCACGCCGAGCAGCGGCCCGCCCGGGTGGGCCGGATCGGCCGGGGGTTCGGCGATCGCCGGATCGGCGATCCGGCATCCGCCGGCCGGCAGGGCCACGATCTCGCGGGAGCGGTGTGCCCACAGCCCCGCACGCCCGTCCGCGCCCAGCTGGTAGCGCATCCGTCGCCGCCAGCCCAGCGGCCCGGGCGGTGCCGCTTCGACCTCGCCGGTGAACTCGTAGCCGGCCTGGTGCTGCAGCAACTCGGCGACCACCCGTCGCTTGAGTTCCCTGGCGTAGTCCGGGTCGACGTGCTGGAAGTCGCAGCCGCCGCACCGTCCGGCGACCGGACAGGGCGGGGTGACCCGGTGCGGGCTGGGCCGGTGCACCCTGACCACGTCGCCCCGGGCGAACCGCTTGCTCACCTCGGTGATCCGGACGTCCACCAGCTCACCGTCGAGCGCGTGGCGCACGAACACGACCCGGCCCTCGTGGCGGGCGACGAAGTGGCCGCCGTGCGCGACGGGCCCGACCTCCAGGCGTTCGAGCAGCCGCCCGGGTTCGACCGGGGTGGTCATTCCTTCGGCCGGGGTTCACGCCGGTCGCCCACCCGGACCTGTCCGGTGCCGGGACGCCGCCAGGCCGCGGCGGTGTTGCGCTCGGCCCGGTTGAAGGCGTACTTGGACGAGGCGAGCTGGTAGGGCACCGACGTGACCATCACCCCCTGCAGGAAGTTCAGCCGGGCCTTGAGGATCAGGCCGGTCTGGTTGTGCAGCAACTGCTCCCACCAGTGTCCGACGATGTACTCCGGGATGTAGACGCAGACCACGTCACGCGGGTTGCCCGACCGGATGCCCTTGACGTAGTTCAGGAACGGGCCGGTCACCTCCCGGTACGGGGACGCGATCACCTTCAACGGCACGTCCAGGCCCTGGGCGTCCCACTTCGCGACGATCGCGCGGGTCTCGGGCTCGTCGACCGAGACGGTCACCGCCTCGATGCTGCTGGCGCGGGTGGCCCGGGCGAAGTTCACCGCCCGCACCGTCGGCTTGTTCACCTCCAGCACGATGATCACCGCCCGCACCCGGCTCGGCAGCATCCGCGCGTCGGCGGGGCCGACGGCCAGCTCGCGGGCCACCTTCCCGTAGTGGGTGCGGATCAGCCGCATCAGGATGAACACCAGCGCCATGGCCAGGACCGCGAGATAGGCGCCGTAGACGAACTTCGACACCAGGACGATGACCAGCACCACCCCGGTACCGGTGAGGCCCATGTAGTTGATGACCCTCGACCGTTGCATCCGCCGCCGGGTGGCCGGGTCCTTCTCGGTGGCCAGATGACGGGTCCAGTGCCTGGTCATCCCGAACTGGCTGACCGTGAACGACACGAAGACGCCGACGACGTAGAGCTGGATCAGCGCGGTCACGCTGGCGTTGAACACCAGCACCAGCCCCGAGGCGGCCACCGCAAGGAACAGGATGCCGTTGGAGTAGGCCAGCCGGTCGCCGCGGGTGTGCAGGGCGCGGGGCAGGAAGCCGTCCCTGGCCAGGATCGAACCCAGCACGGGGAAGCCGTTGAACGCGGTGTTCGCGGCCAGGAAGAGGATGATCAGGGTGGCACCCACCACGAAGAAGAAGCCGAACGACGGCGCACCGAAGATGGTCTGCGCCAGCTGCGCCATCGCCGTGGCGTGGTCGTCGACCCGGGCCCCGGTCGCGTCGACGAAGTGGGAGGCGCCGCCGGGATCGACGAGCTTCAGCCGGGTCAGGTTGGACAGGGCGATGATCCCGGCCAGCATGGTCAACGAGGTCAGCCCCAGCAGGGCGAGGGTGGCGGCGGCGTTGCGGCCCTTCGGTTCCCGGAACGACGGCACCCCGTTGGAGATCGCCTCGACCCCGGTCAGCGCGGCGCAGCCCGAGGAGAAGGCCCTGGCGATCAGGATGACGAAGGCGATGCCCACCAGGGGCTCGAAGTCCGGCGACCCGACGATGGTGTAGTCGGCCGTCGGCGCCGCCAGCGGCTCCCCGAGGACCAGGATGCGGAAAAGCCCCCACCCGATCATGGTGAGCACGCCGGCCATGAAGGCGTAGGTGGGGACGGCGAAGAACGTCCCCGATTCCCGCACCCCCCGGAGGTTCATGGCCATCAGCACGATGATCAGCCCCGCCGCCCAGATGCCCTCCTGGCCCTTGATGAACGGGAAGATCGCCTGCGCGTTCTGGACACCGGCCGACACCGACACCGCGACGGTGAGCACGTAGTCCACCAGCAGGGCGCTGGCCACGCCCAACCCTGCGTTCGGCCCCAGGTTGACGGTCGCCACCTCGTAGTCGCCGCCGCCGGAAGGGTAGGCCTGCACGTTCTGCCGGTAGGAGATCACGACGATCACCATGATCGCCGCCACCCCGAGCGCAACCTCCCAGGAGTAGACGATCCCGGCCATCCCGGCCAGCGACAGGGTGAGCAGGATCTCGTCGGGAGCGTAGGCCACCGAACTGAGCGCGTCGGAGGCGAAGACCGGCAGGGCGATCCGCTTCGGCAGCAGGGTCTCCCCCAACTGGGCACTCGCCAGCTTCCGCCCGACCAGCATTCGCTTGACGAAGTCGGTGACGTTCACGACGGCACCTTATGCCCTCCGGCCAGACCCGCCGCGCGGCGACACCGCATCCACCGGTGTAGCGTCGGTTCCGTCGCCCGCCGGTGGCCGGATATGGTCTTCCGCGGCAGGGCGACAACAGAGGACGGGAGGCAGGCGTGGGGCACTACGTCATCATGGGTTGCGGGCGCGTCGGTGCGTCGCTGGCCCGCTCGCTGGAACGTCGTGGCCACTCCGTGGCCGTCGTCGACATCATCCAGGACGCCTTCCGGCGGCTCGGCCCGGAATTCCAGGGCAAGACCGTCAAGGGAGTCGGTTTCGACCGACAGGTTCTCCAGCGCGCCGGCATCGAGCGCGCCGACGGCTTCGCGGCCGTGTCCAGCGGTGACAACTCCAACATCCTGGCCGCCCGGGTGGTCCGGGAGACGTTCGAGGTGCACAACGTGGTCGCCCGGATCTACGACCAGAACCGTGCCGAGGTGTACGAGCGACTGGGCATCCCGAGCGTCGCCACCGTCCGCTGGGCGGCCGACCAGGTCCTTCGCCGGATGCTGCCGTCGGGCTCGGAGCCCCAGTGGCGGGACCCCTCCGGCAGCGTCCGGCTGATCGAGGTGCACGTGGACCCGGACTGGGTGGGCACGCGGATCTCGGCGATGGAGACCGCCGCCCGCGCCAGGATCCCCTTCCTGATGCGGTTCGGCTCGGGGATCGTCCCGGGCGAGGCGTCCGTCTTCCAGGACGGTGACCTGATCTATGCCGCCGTCGCCAACGAACAGGTCAACGACGTCGAAGACGTGTTCGGCCGCCCACCGGTTGAGCACTGAGAGGAACCTGACGTGCGTGTAGCCATTGCCGGGGCCGGCAACGTCGGCCGTTCGATCGCCCGGGAGCTGGTCGCCAACGGCCACCAGGTCCTGCTGATCGACCGCGACCCGAACGCGATCAAGCCCGAGAGCGTGCCCGAGGCCGAGTGGCTGCTGGCGGACGCCTGCGAGGTGTCCAGCCTGGAGGAGGCCAGCCTGGACAGCTGTGACGTGGCGATCGCCGCGACCGGCGACGACAAGGCCAACCTGGTCCATTCGCTGCTGGCCAAGACCGAGTTCGGCGTGCCGCGCACGGTCGGCCGGGTGAACCACCCGGCCAACGAATGGATGTTCGACGACCTGTGGGGCGTCGACGTCGCCGTCTCCACCCCGCGGCTGATGTGCGCCCTGGTCGAGGAGGCCGTGACCGTCGGCGACCTCGTCCGGCTGTTCAGTTTCCGGGGTGGCCACGCCAACCTGGTCGAGATGACGCTTCCCGAAGCGTCGCCGCGGGTCGGAACCCGGGTCTCCGACCTCAACCTGCCCGGCAACGCGGTGCTGGTCACGATCATCCGGGACGGCGCCGCGCGCGCCCCCGAACGGGACGCGGCGCTGGAAGCCAACGACGAACTGCTGTTCGTGGCCGACCCCGAGAACGAGGCCGACCTGGCGCAGTACCTGGTGCCGCGCGCCCTGCGCCCGGCCGAACGCAGCTAGTCCGGTGCCCGGCGGACCCGGCCCCGCGCTGTGCGCCGGACCGGTTCAGCTCGGGATCAGCTCGTAGAACGGGTTGTAGAGGCGGCGCTGGCCGTCGACGTAGGACACGCGCCCGCTGACCAGGATTTCCCGTCCGGCGGAGATCCCGGGAATGGAACGTCGTCCCATCCAGATGATCGTGACCGTCCCGGAGCCGTCGTCGAACTCCGCCTCCAGCCAGGGGGTGCCGCTGCGCGGCTTCAGGGTGAGGACCTCGATCGTGCCGCGCAGCCGGGCCCACTGCCGGTCCTGCACCTCGTCGACGCTGTTCGCCCCGGCAGACTCCACGACCCGCTGTCGCGCCTCGGACTCCAGCTCGGCGTTGGACGCACCCAGCCGCCTCAGAGCCCGCAACAACGGGTTCGTGTCCGCCATCACCCCTCCTGGGAGGACTCGGGCAAGGTCATCGAGATCAGTTCGCCGGGCACCATCGGTTGGGAGCCACGTCGCACCACCAGATTACGGAAGAACTCCACGAAAGGCGCCACCATGGGGCCCTCGGCCTCCCCGACCGCCGCCTCGCCCAGCAGTGTGCCGCGCAGCAGCCACCGGGGGCCCTCGGCGAACCAGATCCGGGAGACGTGGAACAGTTGCTCGCCGCCGGGACCCTCCTGGGGCAGGACCCGGCGAACCTCCCGCCCGAACGGACCCTCGGCCGGGGTGGCGCTACCGCCACCGGCCACGGCCTCCTCCACCACGTCCTCGCGCAGTTCCTCGGCCAGCCCGCCGCTCGCCGGCGCGGCGAACAGCGCCACTTCCAGGCCGGAGTTCTTCCAGACCGCGGTCACCGCCTGCACGGCCTTGGTCGCCTCGTTCACCTGCAGCTGGAGTCCCAACCCGTCCCACGGCGTCACCACCAGGGCACCGAGATCGATCCGGGACACCCCGTCGCCGCCCAGTTCGACCTCCTCGGAATCGAACGGGCCGTCGGCTCGCCAATCCACCTGTTCGGGTTCGCCCGCCTCGTCCTGGGCCGTTTCCAGCTCCTCCGCCAGGTCGTCGTCGGACAACTCCCCGTCGGTCTCGGCCTCGTCGAGGTCGTCGGCCTCCGCCACGCCGTCGGAGCCGGGATCGCCGGCGTCGTCGCCGACGATCTCCACCGCCTCCTCCGGGTCCACCGGCTCGTCGTACCCGGGCTTGCGCCTACGCCCAAAAATCACTGGTTCACCTCTGTTGTCGTTGCTGCGGACGTCGGGGCCACCCATGCCGTGACCCCGCCCGTGGAACCGTGCCCCCGATCACCCCTGGTGCTGTCGGGCAGCTCGTCGAGGAGTTCGAATTCGGCTCCGGCAACCTGCTGCACGACGAGTTGGGCGATCAGGTCACCGCGCGCCAGCCGGACCGGCCGGGACCGGTCGGTGTTGAGCAGGCAGACCCGGATCTCCCCCCGGTAGCCGGCGTCGACCGTCCCGGGAGCGTTCACGATGGTCAGGCCGGCCCGGGCGGCAAGCCCCGAGCGCGGATGCACGAACCCCGCCCAGCCCTCCGGAAGAGCGATCGCGATGCCCGTGCCCACCAGCCGCCGCTCACCGGGCGCGAGCTCGCAGTCCTCAGCGATGGCCAGGTCGGCGCCCGCGTCGCCCGGGTGGGCGTAGCGGGGTACGGGCATCCCCGGGTCGAGCCTGGTCAGGCCGACCCGGACCCGATCGGGGTTGGCCGGAGTCACGGCGGCAGTCTAGCCGTGGGACGAGGGACGTCCGGTCACGGCGAGATGGGCCGGGACTCCTCGATCGCCGCGGCGAGCTTCTCCGGATTCCGCGAGGACACCAGCCAGTACGGATGCGGGTCGTCGGGGTCCTCGACCGCCACCTCGACCGCGCCCGGCACGTACCCCCGGATCGCCAGCCACGCGGCGTGGTCGGCATCGGGGCCCAGGCGGCGGCGAGCACTCGCCCGATCCAGCACCTCCACCCGGCCCAGGTAGGTCCACTCCAGTACAGCCTCGCCGGCGCGCAGGCCCGCCGCGTCCACGGCGACCTCCATCCCCCCGAACCACAGCAACGCGCCGGCCACCCCCACGCTCGCCAGCACCGCCGCGGCCAGGGCGACCTCCGGTCCCACGTAGAAGCCCACGGCCGTGACGAAGCTCACGGCGAAGAACAGGCCGGTCACCCACCAGGCCACGGGAACTCGGAGCCGCTCGCGGTACATCATTGATCCACGCTAGCGGTGCTTGGGAGGATGGGCGGCAGGAGGACTCGTGAACACGTCGCAGAAGCTGCTGTGGAACCTGTACGCCGGAGCCATCGGGGCCGCCACCGCGGTGCTGGCCGCCAAGGCGGTGAACGCCGCCTGGGAGCTGGCCACCGGCGACTCCCCGCCCGAGCCGAACGACCCGGAGGTGCCGCTGCGCCGGGCCCTGACCTGGGCGATCGCGAGCGGCGTGGGCATCGGGCTGTCCCAACTGCTGGTGAACCGGTTCGCCGCCAACCAGTGGACGCGGGTGATGGGCACCCCGGCGCCGCGGTTCAACAAGACCAGCCTGAGGATCTGATCCTGGCGGTCCGTTCCGCGCCCCTGTCCATGGTCACGGCTGGGTGCGGCCCATCGTGGTGCTGCTGGCGTCCGGACCGGTCCGGGCGCCGGCCCGGCAACGGTCAGCCTGCGCAGTCCACGCAGTAGATGAGGCCGCCGCGGACTTCGGCGATCTGGCTGCGGTGCTTCACCAGGAAGCAGGACGCGCAGGTGAACTCGTCGGCCTGCCGGGGCAGGACCCGGACCGTCAGCTCCTCGTGGGACAGGTCGGCGCCGGGCAACTCGAAAGCCTCCGCCGCCTCGACCTCGTCCTCGTCGACCTTGCCGGAGTTCTTGTCGTTCCGACGGGTCTTGAGCTCCTCCAGGGAGTCCTCGTTCTCGTCGTCGGTCTTTCGGGGGGCGTCGTAGTCAGTCGCCATAGCTGTCGGTCCATCTCCGTTCCGCGGTGTCCGCGTCTGTCCGGGGGTCGGGCATCCAAGTGCAGGGCACTTCATATCACATCCACCCGGGTCTCCCGGCACGAAAGCCACAAGCGGGTTCGGCTGCTGCGGTCGCGCCGACGCCTGGTTGGAGGAGAGGCTTGGTAGGTTACTGCGCAGACACAAGACCGGAAGTGAGGCGATGACCCACCGAGACCAGGCCGACAACAGCCGGGGTCTGGTGCGCGAGGCGCCGCAGGCCACCCAGTTGGAGATCCACATGGACAGCGCGCTGACCCCCAGGGAGATCCAGGCACGCGTCCGTGCCGGTGCCAGCCTGGAGGATGTCGCCCGCGCCGCGGGCATGGGAGTCGACTGGGTGGAGCCGTTCGCCGGGCCGGTCTTCGCCGAGCGGGAGTTCATCGCCGCCCAGGCCCAGAACCATCCGGTGCGGCGCGGTTCGGAGACGATCGCCCACCGCACCCTCGGCGTCGTCGTGACCGACCGGCTCGCCTCCCGCCGGGTCAACCTGGACACGCTCGCCTGGGACGCCTGGAAGCTGGAGGGCCGCCGCTGGTCCGTCCAGGTCGCCTACGACTCGGGCAAGGCGCACCGGGAGGCGCTGTTCACCTATGACGCCGGCAGCCACTTCTCCGTCCCGGAGAACGACGACGCCCGCTGGCTGCTGGGACTGCAGTCCGCCTCCCACGGCCCGCAACCCGACCGGCGCCGTCGCGACGAGGAAGCCGAGCCCACGGTCGGGCTCAACGACGACCTGGCCCTGGTGCGGGTCGTGCAGCCCCGGGTGGACGAGCCCGCCGGCCCCGACGACACCGTGCCGCTGGACGATCCCGGGGACGAGTTCGACGACGCCTACGCGGAGGGCGAACTGGCCGAGGTGGACGGGCTGTACGACATCGTCCCGTCGGCGGAGTCGGGCCTGGACGTGCTGTACGACATGCTGTCCAGCTTCGACGAGGACTCGGTGCAGGTCTACGCCGGCCTGATCCGGGCCGGCGCCGACGTGGCACCCCGGCCGGTCCTGGACGAACTGCCGGGGGCGACCGCGTTGCCCGGGCGGGGGGTGGGCGCGCCGGAACAGCCGGCCGCCGAGCCGGGCCCAGACGACCAGGACCAGCCTCCCCGCGTGCCGGAGCAGCCCGCGCTGGTGGAGGACGAGCCGGTCGAGCAGGAGCGTCCGCGCGGGAAGCGCAAGCGGGCGTCGGTGCCCAGTTGGGACGAGATCATGTTCGGTTCGCCCAAGGGCCCGAAGAAGCGCTGACGCTCAGGACTGGTCGAACGGCAACGGCTCGGGGCTCAGGGTGACCGCGGCCACCTGCCTGGTCACCCGTCGGCGGTGGTGTCGTCGGCAGAGCACCTGGTAGCTCACCTCGCCGGCCCCGGTGTCGCCCACCACCACCTGGCTGCCCTCGATCACCATCACCCCGTCCACCGTGCGGGCGTTGTGGGTGGCCGACTCGCCGCACCAGCACCGGGGCCGCACCTGCAGCAACTCCATCCGGTCGCACAGCTCCACCAGCCGCTGCGAGGCGGGGAACAGCTCGGTGCGGAAATCGGTGAGGATGCCGAAGCAGAAGACGTCCACCTGCAACTCGTCGACGATCCGGGCGAGCTGGTCGATCTGTGGCCGGGTGTAGAACTGGGCCTCGTCACAGACCAGGAAGTCCACCCGACGTCCCGCGGTCAGTTCGGCCACCACGTAGGACCAGAAGTCGAGCTCGCCGGTGACCTCCAGGGCCGGTGACGTCAGCCCGATCCGGGAGGTGATCGCCGACCCGCCGGAACGGTCCAGCATCGTGAACAGCCGACCGAGGCGCCCCGCGTTCGATTCGGTGTAGGCGACCTGGAGGGCGAGGGTCGACTTGCCGCAGTCCATCGGCCCGGTGAAGTAGGTCAGCTCTGCCACGGGCGCCATTGTGGCCCACGGCCGCGCCGCGCACACCCCGCGCGGCCGCTCCGGACAGCTGCGGCCATCCGGCGGTCCCGACCGGACGCCGCTGCGGCGGCCCCGGCACCGGCGGCGCGCCGCCGGTGCGCTCAGCCCCAGAGCAGCGGCACCTCGAGCTCGGACGCGGTCAGCGAACCGTGCATCCCGACCAGCTTCAGTTCCCGCGGCAGCGTCCGGGTCATCACGGCACCGTCGTCGGCCATCGCCACCAGCACGTCACCGAACCGGGGGGCCAGCCGTGGCGACAGCTCACCGAACCAGCCCTCCTCGGCCGCCTCCTCCCGGGTCCGCACCCAGGCCCGCTCCCCCAGCCGGTCGCTCCAGCGTGCCGCCACCTCCGGGCCCCTACCGGTCATCAACTGGCGGAGCCTTCCCTCCCCGGCCAGGGCCGTCACCCCGGCCATCAGCCCCGGCTCGTCCTCGACCATCAGCCGACTGCCGAGGGGGACGTTCACCATGCCGTGGTCGCCGGTGACGAGCATCGCGACGTCGGCCGGCAGCGCCGAGCGGAGCGCCCCGACCAGCGCGTCCACCGCCCCCAGCGCCCCCAGCCAGGCGTCGGATCCGACCCCGTGCTCGTGGCCGGCGTGGTCGAGGCGGCGGTCGTAGCAGTAGCCCAGGGTCCGCTCCCCCGCCGTGACCGCCTGAACCGCCAGCTCCACCCGACGTTCGTGGTCGGTCTCGTCCGTGACGGGCAGGAAGGAGGGGCCCCGCAACGCCGCCGTGGTGAGCCCCGTGCCGGCGAAGTGGGCCGGCGCCACGGTGGCCGTGCGGACACCGGCCCGCTCCAGCCGCTCGAACATGGTCAGCTGCGGCTGCACGTCCAGCCCGCTGATCCCGGCCGGCCAGCGCAGCGTCTGCAGCACCCGGTTGGCCGGCGGGTACCAGAAGGCGTACCCGGCCACACCGTGGCGCCCGGGCGGCAGTCCGGTGCCGAGGCTCGTGAGCGAGGTGGCGGTGGTGCTCGGCACCCCGGAGGTGATCGTGCGGCCGGCGAGCCCGGCCAGGAACGGGGCGCGGTCGGCGTAATCCGCCAGCAGTGACGCGCCCAGGCCGTCGACCAGCACCAGCAGGTAGCGCTGCGCCGCCGGCAGGCCGAGCACGTCCTCCGCGCCGGGCAGGCCCAGTCGTCCGGCCAGCGACGGCAACAGCTCGGCAAGGGTCGAACTCCCGTACCGGGGCAGCACCGGCGGGATCACCCGTGGCTGCCGGTCGCCAGCTGCAGGGCGGAGGTGAACGCCATCAGCTGGGAGACCTTGGCCTCCCCGTCGCCGGCGGTGCTGATCCGCACCGTCAGGTCGTCGCCGGCCAGCACTCCGGTCATGCCGTGGTCGGCGTCGCACTCGGGGTCGGCGCAGTGGGCGGGTTCGAGGTCGAGTCGCCGCATCGTGCCCCAGGCAATGGTCAGCCACGCCTCGGCGATCGCCGACCGCCTGGTGCCGTACCGCTCGGGGTGGGAGACGATCTGGCTCATCGAGACCGAGTTGACCTGCCGGAGGGCCACCGACTCGGTGGTGGTCAGGGCCTGCGCCGGCTCGCCGGGGTTCTCGTCCTCGTCGGTGTGGGCAACGATCAGTCGGGTGGCGGTGAGCACCAGCACCGACAAGTGCCGCTGGATCTCGTCACGATTGAAGGTCGCCTCCAGGTGCACCAGGTGCGCAACGGGCTCCTCCGGCCCCAGTGCCAGCGACACGGCGTCGGACACCAGTTCGGGGAAGTAGCCGCAGGCATGGATCTCGGCCCGGAGGGCCGCCGGCAGGTGCAGCGCAGATCGTGACGTCACGCAGGCATTGTCTCACCCTCGTCGAACACGCCCCGAAAGGTAGCCACCCCCCGTCTGCTCCTCGCGGTTCGTCCCTCACCGCACGTCGAGACTCGTCGCGGTACCGCCGCTACCGCGTCGGTAGCCGCTCCTCGTCTAGGGTGGGGTGCCGTGAGCACCCGACCGTTCATCGCCGCGCGTGTGGAGGAGTTCTTCGACCGCCGCGTCGAGCAACTCCTCCGAGGACTCGGTTGGCGCGAACTGGTCATCTCCTACACCGGCTACGGGACCTCGGCGAGCATCCGGGTGCTCGGCCGGGTCGTGCTGGTGCCACGGAGGGCCCGGGGCGGCCTCGGCAAGGCAACCCAGGAGCTGATCAAGCGCCGCGGCTTCCGCAACTTCTTCAGCGCGTCCTGCGTCCGAGCCGGAGTCACCATCACCGTCGGGACGCAGGTCGTGAAGGCCACCACCGACCGCGGCGGCTACTTCGACGAACGGATCCGCCACCACGGGCTGACGCCCGGCCCGCAGCAGGTCGAGGTCCGCAGCCACGCCTCCGAACCGGCCCTCGCCGACGTCCACGTCGTCGCCGAGGACGTCACCTTCGGGCTGGTCTCGGACATCGACGACACGATCATCACCACCTGGCTGCCCCGGCCGATGATCGCGGCCTGGAACTCCTTCATCCGTGACGAGTCCGCCCGGCAGGCCGTCCCCGGCATGGCCCGGATGTACGCCGGCCTGCTCGCCGACCATCCCGGCGCCCCCGTGGTGTACCTCTCCACCGGGGCCTGGAGCACGCACGGCTTCCTCTCCCGGTTCCTGAAGCGGCACGCCTACCCCCACGGTCCGATGCTGCTCACCGACTGGGGGCCGACCAACACCGGCTGGTTCCGCTCGGGGATGGCCCACAAGGCCGACTCGCTCCTGCAACTCACCCGTGACTTCCCACGGATCTCCTGGGTGCTGGTCGGTGACGACGGTCAGCACGACCCGGTCACCTACGCGAACTTTGCCAGCGTCGCGCCCGACCGGGTCCGTGCGATCGCCATCCGCCAACTGTCGCCCGCCGAGCAGGTGCTGGCGCACGGCACGCCCACCGTGCTGCCGGAGGAGAAGCTGGCAGAGGCCGACATCCCCTGGGTCGTCGCTCCCGACGGACGCGGGTTGCTGGCGGGCCTCCGGGCCCTCGACGAGTCCCTGTGACACCGAACCCCGGAAGGAGACCCCGAGGACCGATGGTTGCCAAGCTGCCCCTGGAGGACGACGTCGCCGAGCGGATCGTCGACATCGACGTGTCCGAGGAGATGGAGAGCAGCTTCCTCGAATACGCCTACTCGGTGATCTACTCCCGCGCCCTCCCGGACGCCAGAGACGGGTTGAAGCCCGTTCAGCGGCGGATCCTCTACACGATGGACCAGATGCGGATCCGTCCCGACACCTCCCACGTGAAGTGCTCCCGGGTCGTCGGCCAGGTCATGGGCCTCTACCACCCGCACGGTGACTCGGCCATCTATGACGCCCTGGTCCGGCTGGCCCAACCCTGGGCGATGCGGCTACCCACGGTCGACGGGCACGGCAACTTCGGTTCCCTGGATTCGGGCCCGGCCGCGATGCGGTACACCGAATGCCGGATGGCACCGGCCGCGGTGGCGATGACCGCCGACATCGAGGCCGACACCGTCGACTTCCGGCCGAACTACGACGGCAAGGAGTCCGAGCCCTCCGTCCTGCCCTCGGCCTTCCCCAACCTGCTGGTCAACGGCAGCACCGGGATCGCCGTCGGGATGGCGACCAACATCCCGCCGCACAACCTGGTCGAGGTGGTGCAGGCGCTCAAGCACCTGCTCTGGCACCCCGACGCCGACGTCGACGAGCTGATGCGGTTCGTGCCCGGCCCGGACTTCCCCGAGGGCGGCAAGATCATCGGCCTGGACGGCATCCGGGAGGCCTACGCGGGCGGCCGCGGCAGCTTCCGCGTCCGGGCGACGGCACGGATCGAGCAGGTCCACGCCCGCCGCAAGGGCATCGTGGTCACCGAACTCCCCTACCAGGTCGGTCCCGAGCGGATCATCGAGCAGGTGAAGAACCTGGTCACAGCCAAGAAGCTGACCGGCATCGCCGACATCAAGGACCTCACCGACCTCGCCAACGGCACCCGGCTGGTGATCGAGATCAAGAACGGGATCAACCCCGAAGCACTGCTGGAGAGCTGTACCGGCTCACCAAGCTCGAGGACTCGTTCGCGATCAACAGCGTGGCACTGGTCGAGGGCCAGCCGCACACCCTCCCGCTGAAGCAGATGCTGGAGGTGTTCCTCGCCCACCGGCTCGAGGTGATCCGGCGCCGCTCGGCGTTCCTGCTGAAGCGGGCCAAGGACCGGCTGCACCTGGTCGAGGGCCTGCTGCTGGCGATCGTCGACATCGACGACGTGATCGCGATCATCCGTTCCTCCGACGACGCCGCGCAGGCCCGCTCGCGGCTGATGGAGGCGTTCGAGCTGACCGAGGTGCAGACCAACTACATCCTCGACATGCAACTGCGCCGGCTGACGAAGTTCTCCACGATCGAACTGGAGGCCGAGCAGGACGAAGCTCTGGCTCACCATCAACGACCTGCAGGACATCCTCGACTCGGACTCCCGGCTGCGCGACGTCACCGCGCACGAACTGGACGAGGTCGCGCGGGCGCACGGCACCCCGCGCCGCACGATCCTGCTGGCCTCCGGCGGCAACCAGGTCACCGCGACCAGGGCCGCTGCGGCCAGCCTGGAGATCGCCGACGACCCGTGCTGGGTGATGCTGTCCTCCGCCGGACTGCTCGCCCGCACCGACAGCGACGAGCCGCTGCCCGACCTCGGGCCCGCGGGCCGACGCACGACGTGATCGTCTCGGCGGTGCGGACGACCGCACGCGGGAGGTTCTGCGTCCTCACCAGCCGCGGTCGGCTGGTGCGCGGGCAGGCGATCGACGTGCCGTCGGTACCGCGACACCGCGGCGGCCCCCAACCTGCAGGGCGGCTCACCTGCCGCGGAGTTGCTGCCCCTCGAGCCCGGCGAGCGGATCCTCACCCTCGGCACCCTCGGCGAGGGCACGTACGGCTGGGCGCTCGGCACCCGGCAAGGGCGTGGTGAAGCGGGTGAACCCGGAGATCATCGGCAAGGACGCCTGGGAGATCATCCGGCTCGACGACGGCGACGAGGTGGTGGGCGCGGTCGAGCTCAGCCACGACCTGGTCGAGTTCGTCTTCATCACCAGCGACGCCCAACTGCTGCACTTCCCCGCGGCCGGCGTCCGGCCCCAGGGCCGCTCCGGTGGTGGCATGGCCGGGATCAAGCTGGCTCGTGGCGCCCGTGCGATCTTCTTCGGCGCGACGCCCGTGGCCGACTCCGTCGGTCGTCACGGTCGCGGGTTCGTCGGACGCACTGCCGGGCACCGACGCGGGCAGCGTCAAGGTCACCCCGCTCGGCGGAGTACCCGAGCAAGGGCCGGGCCACCGGCGGCGTCCGCTGCCAGCGCCTCCTGAAGGGCGAGGACGCGCTCCTGCTCGCCTGGGCCGGACCGGACCCGGCGATCGCCGCCGCCGCGGCCGGGACACCGATCGACCTGCCGGCGCCGGACCCCCGCCGGGACGGATCCGGGGTGCCGGTCCCGCAACCCGTCGCGGCGATCGGCTCCCGCTACCACGCCTGACGTCGGTCGCCGCCCGGCGGTGGCCCTGCGGTGTCCCGAGGGTCCACGAGGGCAGGGCCCCCGCAGTGGCTCCGGTGCGTCAACTCCTCCGGGTCGCCAGGGGCCGTATCCGGACGGCGCCCTCCGGCTCGGCCAGGCCACGGGCGTAGACCGCGTAGATCACGAGCAGGACCACAGGCATCAGGAAGTCGAGGTACAGGATCGGCCCCGCGTTGCCCACCGCGTCGTTGCTCCGACCGACCAGGTCGAGGACGTGGGCAGCGCCGGCCGTCCAGCTGAAGGCCGCCTTGGCGATCAGGAAGGGCAACCAGAAGTCCCGGCGCCAGAAGCCGAGGAAACCCACCAGGCCGATCGCCAGGTTCGCCCCGGCCACCTCCAGCTGGAACAGGTTCCCCGCCGGCCAGCCGATCGACCGGGCGACCATCTCCCCGAAGAACGCATGCACCACGAAGTTGGAGATCCCGTTGAAGCCGACGATGCCGATCGAGTACATCAGCACGATCTCCAGGTCCATCGCGCGGGTCCGGTTCTTCGTGCGCACGATCGTGTAGGCCGAGAACGCCGCGATGGCCACGATGTAGAAAAGCGCCGACACTCCTGGGGTACTGAAGAACTCGAACATGGAACACCTCCCGATCGGATCACACCACAGCGCGCCTTCCGGCCCGTCCGACCGCCCGGGCCACCCCACCCCCACAGCCCCGGGGAGGTCGGAAGGACCTGCTCCGCTGCCGCGGTCCAGGGGGCAGGCTGCCGGACGCAGGGCGAGCGCGGGGCCCCGCCCCGGCGGGCTACCGCAGCGCTGGACGGGTAATCAGCCCAACGCGGCCCCGAACTGGTCCAGGCGCTCGGCGACGCCCTTGACGCCCTTCGAGTCCTGCGACCACAGGCGGTCGCCCTGCGCGGTGAGCCCGGTGTCACTTCCGCGTAGCACCGTCACCCGGCCCCGGCCGTTGTCCTCCCCCGGTGCGCCGATCGCGACGTCGGGGTACTCGCGCGAGCTGAACTGCCCGACGCGCACGGCATTCCCGAAGCCGTCCTCGCCCTCATCGCTTCCCTTGACCCCCGGGGTGTCCTGCGACCAGACCTGTGCCGGCATCGCGATCAGGTCCACCGGGGAGCCGCGGACCACGGCCACCGCCCCGCTGGGCGCGCCGCCCCACAGGGAGATGGCCAGATCGGCAGCACCGTCGGCGGTCAGATCGCCGCAGGCAAGGTTGTGCCAGATCGCGTCCGCCGGAATCCCCAGCTGGTCGCTGCTGAACTCGGTGGCGTCATCGATGCCCGTCGGCGACGCCCCCTGGGCCAGCAGGGAGTACGGCGGCCCGTCGCCCGGAGTGCCGATCCGGGCCAGTTCGGCGGTGCCGTCGGCGTCGAGGTCGCAGACCACGTGGTCACTGGTCTCCAGGTACCTGCCGTCGGAGGGTGCATCCAGGCGCAACGCCAGGGGTGAAGTGCCGGACCCGACGACGAGTTGCCAGGGCACGGTCCAGCTCGGCCGTGTGGGGGACGTGACCACCAGGTCGTCGATCCCGTCACCGGTCAGGTCTCCTGCGGCCAGCGGTGTGCCCTCGATCTTCGCCACCGTCCGGCCCAACCCGGACGAGCCGCCCCACAGCAGCCAGCCGTGGGGGAAGGTGGTCGCCTGGACGTCGTAGCCGACGGCGAGATCGTCGGCTCCGTCGTCGTTGAAGTCGCCGGTCAGGTAACGCATCCCGCCCACCCCGACACCCTCGTCGTCGGTCCGGTCAGGAAACGCCGAGGCCTTCCACATCCGCCCGCCTGCGGAGGTCAGTCCCGACCGGGAGCCGTACAGCACGTTCATCGCTCCCCACAACGGACCTCCCTTGAGCCGGTCCTCGCCGCCGGACTCGACAATCAGGTCGGCGAAGCCGTCACCGTCGAAGTCGCCGGAGGCCAGGTCCGAGCCGAAGCGGTCCCCACGTTCGGCCTTCCCGGGCACTCCGCGGCTCTTCTGGGTCCAGAACTGGTCGCCCCTTGCCGTCAAGCCTCGTGCCGAACCGTAGATCACGTTGACACCGCCGGCGTCCCGGGTGGTGCCGACGTCTTCACCGGGCACCCCGACCGCGAGGTCTGACAAACCGTCGCCGTTGAAGTCGTAGGCCTGGGGTGACGCCGGCCCGGAGAGGTCCGCACCCACCTCCGCGACCACCGCCGTGGCGTCCGGGATTCCCGCGGACCCCGTTGCCGCAGCAGTGGGGCCGAACAGCGCTCCGACCGCCAACGCAACCGAGAACCCGGCGACACCCGCGAAGCGCAACGTGCCCATTTCCAGCCCCCTCGTCCCCGCCCCGGGACCGGGTGCCCCGAGTCATTTTCAGGCTACACCGCGGACCCGGCGATCAGGCGGGGTCGGGTCTACCGGTGTGGGCCACCCCAAGCCTGAACACGGCCCACAGCACGCCGGTGACCGCGGTGGCGATCATTGCCAGACCAAGATCGGGCTGGAAGAGGCTCAGGGTGCCCAGCGGTGCGCCGAGCAGGCTCGGCACCAGTTGGAGAACGGCCCAGGCGGCGACCAGCGTGGTGAACACCGGGAACCACAGGCTGAACCGGCCGAACGCGCCCGTCTTGGCGCGTAGGTCGATGCGATGACGCCAGGCCCAGATCAGGGCGAGCAGGTAGCTGATCGGCAGGAGCACGAGGCCGACGAACACCGCCTTCTGGGACAGTCGCGACCCCTCGCCGTTGTAGTCGAGTCCGATCGCCCTCGCGGTGATGCCGTTGCGGAGCTGTGTCGTTTCCCCGAAACCGGTGCCGCTTCCGGCGTTGACCAGCACGACAACCCCCTTCCGCTCAGCGGGGATCATCGTCGCCAGCGACTCGAAACCCGGGGTAGAGCCGGAATGCCAGACGCTCCCGTTCCCGGAATCCACAAACCAGCCGAGGCCATAGAACGTTGCGGCTCCGCCCGCCGGACGCATCATCAGCGCCTTGCCCTCGGCGCTCAACACATCGTCCTCGTCGTTCAGCATCATCTGCAGATAGCGCGCCAGGTCGCCGGCGCTGGCAACGATCCCGCCTTGTGGAGCCGTTCCCCGGTGGGTCGCGTTCTCGGGCAGCGGCTGCTTGGTGCCGAACCATGGCCTGTGTCCGGTCGCCATCGACTCATGGACCTCTCCGTCGGCGACGAAGCTGTGCACCATTCCGATCGGCTCCAGGATGCTGGCTGCAACGTAGGCCTGGTACTCCTGCCCGCTGACGACTTCGACCAGTCGACCCAGGATCTGGTAGTTGGTGTTCGAGTACTCCCATTTCTCGTCGGGTTCGTAGGCTGGCGACACCTCGGCGAGCCCGTCGACCCGACGCGCCAGTTCGTCCTTCCCGCCGACGATGTCGGTGGGCGAGGCGTTCCCCTGCAGGGTGGAGAAGCCGCTCGTGTGGCTGAGCAACTGCCGGATCGTGATTCCGCCTGCCGCTCGGCCCGAGAAGCCGTCAAGGTAGTGCGAGATGCCGGTATCCAGGTCGATCCTGCCTGCCTCGACCAGTTGCATCACGGCCAGCGCCGTGAAGCTCTTGGAGATCGAGCCGGTCAGGAATGCGGTGTCCGGGGTCACCGGCCGGTCGCCTCCGAGCCTGGCAACGCCGTGTGCACCGCCCGATGTGATCTCGCCATCGACCACGACGGAGTAGGCCAGCCCCGGCACGCCGGAGACAGGCATCTCGTGGTCGATGAACTCCTCGACCGATCCGCCAGGCACCCCCGCGGGCAGGGCGGCACCAAGGACAATGGCAAGGACCGTCAGAAGACGCACCATCGAATCACCCTCCTGGCTCACCCGCAGGCAGAAGAATGGACCACTCTATCGCGCACTGTGGGCCGGGCCCGCGTGCGGCGACACCGAACCCGGGCATCCGCTGCGGCGACCGACGGGGTCGCGGGACTCCTGACTGCTGGAGCCGCCCTGATCTGGCTGGCTAGAGTAGCGGGCGTGGATCACGACTTCGACGACCTGTTGGCCGCCAACGAGCGCTACGCCAACTCCGCGCCCCGCAACTTCGACGGCTTCGCCCACGCCGGGATCGCCGTGGTCACCTGCATGGACTCCCGGCTCCAGCCGCTGGAGATGATCGGCCTGTTCCTCGGGGAGGCGAAGATCCTGCGCACCCCCGGCGGCCACGTCACCGATGACGCCCTGAACGGGTGCGTGCTCGGCGTCAACCTCCTCGGCGTGACCCGGATCATGGTGATCGTCCACACCCGCTGCGCGATGGCCTCCGGGACCGACGCCGAGATCGCCCGGCGGGTCAGTGAGGCCAGCGGCCTGGACGCGTCCGGCCAGTCCTTCGACGCCGATCCCGACCAGGCCGGACGCCTCCAGAAGGACGTCCACCGGTTGGCCGGGCACCCGCTGATCGCCGGCCGCGCCACGGTGGGCGGCTTCCTCTACGACGTGGACACCGGCCTGATCGAACGGGTCTGCTGACTCAGGCGTCGATCCGCTCGGTGTCCAGGGCGTAGGCGCCCGCGATGATGAACTCCTTGCGGGGCGCCACATCGTTGCCCATCAGCTTCTCGAACGTCGACTCGGCGACGGCCGCGTCGTCCACGGTGATCCGTCGCAGGGTGCGGTGCTGCGGGTTCATGGTGGTCTCGGCGAGCTCGTGGGCGTCCATCTCACCCAGTCCCTTGTAGCGCTGCGGCTCCTTGAACGGCTGGCCCTTCTTGGTGAGCTCGGCGAGCTTGCGGCGGTACTCGGCCTCGCTGTAGGTGTAGATGTACTTCTCCTGGCCCTTTCGTGGGCTGGTCAGTTCGAACCGGTGCAGTGGCGGCACCGCCGTGTAGACCCGGCCGGCCGCAACCAGGGGCCGCATGTACTTGAAGAACAGGGTGGCCAGCAGGGTGCGGATGTGGGCCCCGTCGGAGTCGGCGTCCGCCATGAAGATCACCTTCGAGTAGCGGGCCGCGTCAAGGTCGAAGGTCCGTCCCGATCCGGCGCCCACCACCTGGATGATCGAGGCACACTCGGCGTTCTTCAGCATGTCGCCCACCGACGCCTTCTGGACGTTCAGGATCTTCCCGCGGATCGGCAGCAGCGCCTGGTACTCCGAGTTCCGGGCGAGCTTCGCGGTGCCGAGCGCCGAGTCGCCCTCGACGATGAACAGCTCGGTCCGGTCCAGGTCTGTGCTGCGGCAGTCGGCGAGCTTGGCCGGCAGCGTGGAGGACTCCAGGGCGGTCTTCCGCCGCTGTGCCTCCTTGTGGGCCCGGGCCTGCACGCGGGTGCGGGACGCGGCCACGACCTTCTCCATCAGGGCGCGGGCCTGCGTCCGCTGGGCGGCGCGGGTCGAGGTCAGGAAGTCGCCGAGCTCGGACTCCACGATCCGCGTCACCAACCGGGTGACCGGCGGGGTGCCGAGCACCTCCTTGGTCTGGCCCTCGAACTGCGGTTCGGCCAGCCTGACCGTGACCACTGCGGTCAGCCCCTCCAGGGCGTCATCCTTGACGACCTCCTCACCCGCCTTCAGCAGTCGGGTGCCGTCCAGGCCCCTCAGGAACGCCCGGGTCAGCCCCCGCTCGAAGCCGGCCACATGGGTGCCGCCCTTCGGCGTGGCGATGATGTTCACGAACGACTGCACGTGCGCGTCGTACCCGGTGCCCCAGCGCAACGCGATGTCGACCTCCAGGGTGCGCTCCACGTCTCTCGGCGTCATCGCGCCCGCGTCGTCGAGCATCGGCACGGTCTCGGTGAACTGGTCGCTGCCGCGCAACCGGAGCACCTCGGTCACCGGCGGGTCGGACGCGAGGTAGCCGCAGAACTCGGAGATGCCGCCGTCGTGCTTGAACACCTCGGTGACCGGCTCGTCGCCCCGGGCGTCGGTGACCACCAGCTCCAGCCCCGGCACCAGGAAGCTGGTCTGGCGGGCCCTCGCCAGGAGCTGGGGCAGGGCCAGTTGCGCGTCCCGGAGGAAGATCTGCCGGTCCGGCCAGTACCGCACCCTGGTGCCGGTGACACCCTTCGCCGTCCTGCCCACCTTGCGCAGCGTCCCCCCGGGGGTGAACGGCGCATCGGGACCGACCCCGGCGAAGGTGCCCA
The DNA here is from genome assembly GCA_963704225.1 of uncultured Actinomycetota bacterium. Classification (GTDB taxonomy): domain Bacteria; phylum Actinomycetota; class Actinomycetes; order Propionibacteriales; family Propionibacteriaceae; genus Propionicimonas. The sequence goes on along the minus strand of CAVPHL010000016.1, from coordinate 126,146 downwards.
CCACGCCCCGGCGGAAGCTCATCGCGTAGGTCGCGCCGTTGCGGTCGACCTCCACGTCCAGCCGGGCGCTGAGCGCGTTCACCACCGACGCACCTACGCCGTGCAGGCCACCGGTGGCGTTGTAGCTGCCCGCCCCGAACTTGCCGCCGGCGTGCAGCTTGGTGAACACGACCTCGACCCCGGTCAGGCCGGTCCGTGGCTCGATGTCCACCGGAATGCCCCGGGCGCGGTCGACCACGGTGATGCTGCCGTCGCTCTCCAGGCAGGTCTCGATCCGGTCGCCGTGCCCGGCGAGCGCCTCGTCGACGGCGTTGTCGATGATCTCCCACAGGCAGTGCATCAGGCCACGGGTGTCCGTCGAGCCGATGTACATGGCCGGGCGCTTCCGGACCGCTTCCAGGCCCTCCAGCACCAGCAGGTGCCTGGCCTCGTAGTCCCTGCCCTCGCCAGCCTTCGTCGTCGTCACGCCGGTGAGAGTATCCCGGCGCGACGGCCCCAGGTGCCATTCAGGTAACGGTGTCGAACGATGCGGGCATCGTCAGCGCCGCCGCCTACACTGGAGAACCACCGGGAACAAAGGGGGCGACCACCTCGTTGTACCGGCACCAGGAACACCGAATGTGAGCCGTGTGACAGTGAGGAGATCCCCGATGAGCGCGACCGTTACCGAACCCCTGAACGCAGCCGACCGTTGCGACCGGTGTGGGGCGCAGGCCTACGTCCGGGTCACCCTGTCCGTCGGCGAGCTGCTCTTCTGTGGCCACCACGGCAAGGCTCACTCCGACAAGCTCAGCCAGGTGGCCCTGACGATCCACGACGAGACCGACAAGCTCAGCTGAAGCAGGCTTCGCGATGGGCCCCGGGTCTCCCGGGGCCCATCGCCGTTTCTCCGGGCTTTTCGGCCACCTGCCCCCGTCTGCACGGGCCAACCACGGGCTCCCGCCGGCCCATCGCCCGCTCGTCGCGGGCTGACATACTCCCTGCCATGAGCATCGACGCCGTCCAGGGCGACCTGACCACCCAGCAGGCGGACGCGCTGGTCAACGCCGCGAACTCCACCCTGCTCGGCGGTGGGGGCGTGGACGGCGCACTGCACGCCGCGGCCGGCCCCGGCCTGCTCGAGGCCTGCCGCCGGGTGCGGGCCGAGCAGTGGCCCGACGGCCTTCCGGTCGGGGAGGCGGTGGCGACCGGCGCCGGGAGGCTCCCGGCACGGTGGGTGATTCACACCGTGGGCCCGAACCGGAACCGAGGCGAGGACGACGAGACCCTGCTGGCGCGCTGTTACACCCGCAGCCTCGACCTTGCCGTGGCGCTGGGGGCGCGGACCGTCGCCTTCCCCGCGATCGGCGCCGGCGCCTACGGCTGGGACGCCCGGACCGCCGCCCGCGTCGCGGTCGGCGCGGCCGTGACCCACCCGCGGTCAGGGATCGAACGGGTCCGCTTCGTGCTGTTCTCACCCCGGCTGTACCAGGCGTTCGCCGTCGAACTGGGCCGCCGGTGACCACCCTCCCCTACGGGTCGTGGCCGTCCCCGATCCGGGCCGCCGACCTGGCCGGCGCGACCGTCGGGCTCGACCACGGCGTGGTCGACGGTGACCGGGTCTACTGGACGGAGGCCTACCCGTCCCAGGGTGGACGGGTCGCCCTGTGGTGCCAGCACCCGGACGGCTCCCGCGAGGAGGTGGCCCCCGACCACAGCGTCCGCAACGCCATCAACGAGTACGGCGGCGGGGAGTGGTCGGTCGCCTCCGGTGTGGTGGTGTTCTCCAGCCATCCCTCCGGCGAGCTGTGGGTCGTCGAGCACGGCCGGAGCCGACCGCTCGCACCCGGCGGTGGCCTGCGCTACGGCTGCCTCAGCGTGGACCCGGGCCGGCGACTGGCGCTGGCCGTCAGGGAGGACCATCGCGGCCCCGGGACGCCCTGCACCCAGACCGTCGTCGCGCTGGACCTCGACATCGGCAACCCCGACGGCGGCCGGGTACTGGCGACCGGGGCGGACTTCTACGCCAGTCCCGCGCTGCGGGCGGACGGGACGCTGGCGTGGGTGCAGTGGAACCTGCCCGACATGCCGTGGGACGCCACCGAACTGCGCGTGGCCACGCTCGACGCCCCGACCGTGACCCAGCTCGTCGCGGGCGGACCGGGCGTTTCGGTGGTGCATCCGAGCTGGGCAGCGGACGGTTCGCTGGTCTACCTGTCCGACACCTCGGGGCACTGGAACCTGCACCACTGGGACGGCACCAGCACGCAGCCGCTGCACCGGCACCCCCACGACTTCTGCGGCCCGCCGTGGGTGCCCGGCCCACCGCCGTACAGCCTGCTGCCGGGCGGCCGGGTGCTGTGCTCCTGGCTCGTCGACGGCGTCGCCCGCCTCGGGGTGCTGGCCGACGGCGCCCTGCAGGAACGGGACACCGGTGCGGTCAGCGTCACGGTCACCGGCCGGGGCGAGCGGGTGGTGGCCCTGCTCGGCTATCCCGACCGGCCCACCGAACTGCGGCTGCTGAGCCTGCGGACCGGGACCGACGAACTGCTCGCCCGCGGCGCGGACGTCGACCTGCCGCCCGGGGCGGTGTCCACGGCCCGTCCGCTCACCTGGGACTCCCCCGACGGCCCCGTCCACGCCTGGTACCACCCGCCGACCAACCCCGGCCACCGTGCTCCCGACGGGGAACTGCCACCCGTCCAGGTGTGGAGCCACGGCGGGCCGACCGGCTTCTCCGGTCCGGACTTCCGGCTCGCCGTCCAGTTCTGGACGTCCCGTGGGGTCGGGATCCTCGACGTGAACTACTCCGGGTCGTCCGGCTACGGGCGCGACTACCGCGAACGACTGGTCGGGAACTGGGGGGTGAGCGACGTCCGCGACTGCGTGGCGGGCGCCCACGCGCTCGTGGCCGCCGGGCTGGCCGACCCGGCCCGGCTGAGCATCCGTGGCAGTTCCGCCGGCGGCTTCACCACCCTGGCGGCCCTGACCAGCACCGACGTCTTCGCCGCCGGGATCAGCCTGTACGGGATCGGCGACCTGGAGGCCCTGGCCGGGTCCGACCACAAGTTCGAGTCCCGCTACCTCGACCGGCTGGTGGCCCCGTGGCCGGAGGGTCGACAGGTGTACCTCGATCGGTCACCGATCCACCACCTGGACCGGTTGCGGTGCCCGATGCTGATCCTCCAGGGCCGGCTCGACCGGGTGGTAGCCCCGAGCCAGGCCGAGGCGATGGCGGACGCAGTCCGCGCGAGGGGGCTGGCGGTGGAGCTGGTGCTGTTCGACGAGGAGGGCCACGGCTTCCGCCGGGCCGGGAGCATCATCACGACCGCCGAGCGCAGCCTGGCCTTCCTCGGCCGCGTGCACGGGTTCACACCGGCGTGAGCCGCGCCCTCACCGCTTGCGGTGAACCGTTCGCTCCCGTCCCGGGCGGAGGTCGGGTCGATGCATGATCGTCTCCGGCACATCCGGCTCCGCAGCGGCCTCCGGCACGAACCCCGCGGTCACGTGCTGCGGCACGACCCCCTGAGGGGCCCGGCGGAGCCGACGCTCCACGCTCCCGGCCGCCCGGGTGAGCCCGTAGTTGATCACGATGTACATGGCCGTCAGCACCAGCATGATCGGGATCAGGTTGGCGTTCACCGTGGCGAGGTTCGTCCCCTGCCGCAGCAGTTCGGAGTAGGAGATCATCGAGCCGAGCGCGGAGTCCTTCAGGATCACCACCAGTTGGCTCAGCATCGAGGGCAGCATCGCGGTGATCGCCTGCGGCAGCAGGATCGTGGTGAGGGTCTGCAGCGGGGTCAGCCCGATCGCCAGGCCCGACTCGCGCTGCCCCTTCGGTAGCGAGAACACCCCGGAACGGACCAGCTCGGCCAGCACGCACGAGTTGTACACGGTCAGGCCGACGACCACCCCGAACAGCGGGAGCCCGCCGCCGGACAATCGGAGCACGTAGATGCCGAAGTAGTAGGCGAAGATCATCATCATCAGCACCGGCACCGACCGGAAGAACTCCACGAAACCGCCGCACAACCATCGGATCCACCGGTGCTCGACCAGTCGCCCGATGCCCAGCAGCAGGCCGAACACGATCGCCAGCAGCACCGAGATGACGGCGGCGACGAACGTCCCGATCAGGCCGGGGATGATGTAGGCGGTCCAGGTCACCGGCTCGAGGAACGGCGTCCACTTCGCCGCGGCGAACTGGTTGTTCGACGGGTCGGCCAGTCGCAGCACCGCGTACCCGAGCACCGCCACGATCACGACCCCGCCCGCCACCGCCCCGATCCGGTGCCTCGCCCTCGCCCGCGGCCCGGGCGCGTCGAAAAGGACCGACGCCTCCGCGCTCATCGCTGCACCACCAACCGGTTGGACAGCCACGTGAACAGCAGCCCCATCGGGAGCGTCAGCACCACGAAGGACACCGCCATCAGCAGGAAGATCAGCATCAGCAGCGAGGAGTTGAACTCGATCATCCCCCGCATCACGTACGACAGCTCATTCACCCCGACCGTGGCCACGACGGTGGTGTTCTTGGTCAGCGCAATCATCGTGTTGCCCAGCGGCGAGATGGCCCCCCGCATCGCCTGCGGCAGGACCACGTGCCGCAGGGTGGGCACGAAGCCGAGCCCGATCGAGCGGGCGGCCTCGGCCTGCCCCGACGGCACCGTGTTGATCCCGGAACGGATCGCCTCCGCCACGAAGGACGCGTGGTAGACCGACAGCGCCACCACTCCCCACCGGAACCCGTTGTCGACGAGCGAGGTCGGCGAGCCGGGGTCGGCCAGCGGGATCTGCATCACGTTCATCAGGCCCAGTGAGCAGAACGCCACGATCAGGGTCAGCGGGGTGTTGCGGAACCCGGTCACGTAGGCGGCCGCGAACCGCTGCAGCACCCCCACCGGGGAGACCCTGCAGATCGCCACCACCGTGCCGATCAGCAGCGACCCGACGGCGCTCCACACCGCCAACTGGACGGTCATCCAGAGCGCCCCGAGGTAGTCGTACCGGGTGAGGAGCGTCGTCAGGTCCTGCAACATCGGCGGCTCAGCTGCAGGCGTCCGGCGTGGGCGGATTGGTGGTGGCGTCCGGCACGAAGCCCGACGGTCCGACCGTGTCGTCCAACGCCTTCTGCCAGGCGCCGTCGGAGACCATCTTCCCCAGCGCGGTGTTGATCTGGGTGCACAACTCGGTGTCACCCATCTTGATGCCGACGCCGTACCGCTCATCGCTGAACGTCGTGCCGACGACCTTCAACTTGCCGGCGTACTGGGGCTGGGCGGCGAAGCCGGCCAGGATCACGTTGTCGGTGGTGACCGCGTCGATCGAGCCGGCCGCCAGCGCCTCCACGCACTTGGAGTAGGTGTCGTACTCCTGCAGCTGCACCTGGCTGGCGATGGTGTCCTTGATCTTCTGCGCCGAGGTGGAGCCCACCACCGAGCACAGCTTCTTGCCGTTCAGGGTCTCGGGCCCGGTGATGTCGGTGTTGGACGTGCTCACCAGCAGGTCCTGGCCGGCGATGAAGTAGGGCCCGGCGAAGGACACCTTCTTCTTGCGGTCGTCGGTGATCGAGTAGGTGGCGAAGATCATCTTCACCTGATCGGACTGCAGCAGGGTTTCACGCTGGGCCGACGGGCTCTCCTTGAACTCGACCTCGGTGTAGCCGAGTTCCTTGGCCACGTAACGCGCCACCTCGACGTCGAAGCCCTGGAAGTCATCGCCCACCTTCAGGCCGAGGCCGGGCTGGTCGAACTTGATCCCGATGACCACCTTGCCGCCACCGGCCTCGCTTCCCGCCGGGGTCCCGCTGGCGCAGGCGGTCAGGCTCGCGGCCAGAACCAGCGCCGAGACGGCGGCCAGGATGACCTTGCCGTAGTTCTTCATTACTCCTCCTTGGTGGGTCAGTGGGTGAGGATCTTGCTGAGGAAATCCTGGGCCCGGGGCGACTGCGGGTTGGTGAAGAACGCCTCCGGAGTTCCCTCCTCGACGATCTGCCCGTCGGCCATGAACACGACGCGGTCGGCCGCCTTGCGGGCGAAACCCATCTCGTGGGTGACCACGATCATCGTCATGCCACCCCGGGCGAGGGTGACCATCACGTCCAGCACCTCGTTCACCATCTCGGGGTCGAGCGCGGAGGTCGGTTCGTCGAACAGGATCAGCTTCGGCTCCATGGCCAGCGCGCGCGCGATCGCGACCCGCTGCTGCTGGCCGCCGGACAGCTGCGCGGGGTACTTGCGGACCTGGTCGGTGACCCCGACGCGCTCGAGGAGCTCCATCGCCCTCCGCTCGGCCTCGGCGGGCTTCAGTCCACGCACCTTCGCCGGGCCGAGGGTGACGTTCTCGAGCACGGTCTTGTGGGCGAACAGGTTGAACGACTGGAACACCATGCCCACGTCCGCCCGCAGATTGGCCAGCTCCTTGCCCTCCTCCGGCAGCGGCACGCCGTCGATCAGGATCCGGCCCGAGCCGATCGTCTCCAGCCGGTTGATCGCCCGGCACAGGGTCGACTTCCCGGAACCGGACGGGCCGAGGACCACGACCACCTCCCCCGCCTGCACGGTGAGGTTGATGTCGTTGAGCACATGCAACGTTCCGAAGTGCTTGTTGACCTCAACCATCGCGACGAGCGGGTCTCCCATGGGGCGAACTTACCCACTGGGGCGTGCCGCGGCCAGCCCGCGGGCGTTGCGATCCGGTGACGAACCACCGCCCCCGTCCCCGTCGCTGCGCTCTGGGCTACGGTTGCGGCCGTGGTGACACATGTGGTCTGGGACTGGAACGGCACCCTGCTCGACGACCTCCACTGCTGTGTCGAGGTCGCCAACCAGCTGCTCGCCGAGTACGGGTTGCCGGCGATCGATGGTGTCCGCGGCTACCAGGCCGTGTTCCGGTTCCCGATCGTGGACTACTACGCCGACCTCGGCTTCGACACCTCCCCGGGAGGCAACTTCGTCGCCGCGGCGCACCGCTACCTGGAGCTGTACGGGACGGCGTCCGCCCGCTGCGGGCTGCACCCGGGCGCCCGGGAGTCGCTGGCAGCGCTGCACGGGGCGGGCGTCCGGCAGGTGGTGATCTCGGCGTCCCACCACGACAACCTGCTGGAGCAGATCACGCCGTTCGGCCTGGACCGCTGGCTGGACGGTGCCCACGGCATCGAGGACATCTACGCGGCGTCCAAGGCCGGTGTCGCCCGCCGGTGGCTGGAGGAGACCGGGGCGGACCCCGCCCGGGTGGTGTTCGTCGGCGACTCCGAGCACGACTTCGAGATCGCCGACGCCCTCGGCGCCCGCTGCGTGTTGTTCAGCCGGGGGCACCACGCCCGCGACCACCTCGCCACCTTGGGAGTGCCGGTGGTCGACGACCTGGCGGCGGTCGCGGCGCTGGCGACCGGGGAGGATCAGTCGAGGTAGTCCCGCAGCACCTGTGACCGGGACGGGTGGCGCAGCTTGCTCATCGTCTTGGACTCGATCTGCCGGATCCGCTCCCGGGTCACCCCGTACACCTTGCCGATCTCGTCGAGGGTCTTCGGCTGGCCGTCGGTGAGCCCGAACCGCATGCTGACCACGCCCGCCTCACGTTCGCTGAGGGTGTCCAGCACGTCGTGCAGCTGTTCCTGCAGCAGGGTGAAGTTCACGGCTTCGGCCGGGACGACCGCCTCGGAGTCCTCGATCAGGTCGCCGAACTCCGAATCGCCGTCCTCACCCAGCGGGGTGTGCAGCGAGATCGGCTCGCGGCCGTACTTCTGCACCTCGACGACCTTCTCCGGGGTCATGTCGAGTTCCTTGGCCAGTTCCTCCGGCGTCGGCTCCCTGCCCAGGTCCTGCAGCATCTGCCGCTGCACCCGGGCCAGCTTGTTGATCACCTCGACCATGTGCACCGGGATCCGGATGGTGCGGGCCTGGTCGGCCATCGCGCGGGTGATCGCCTGCTTGATCCACCAGGTGGCGTAGGTGGAGAACTTGTAGCCCTTGGTGTAGTCGAACTTCTCCACGGCGCGGATCAGGCCCAGATTGCCTTCCTGGATCAGGTCCAGGAAGAGCATTCCGCGGCCGGTGTAGCGCTTCGCCAGGCTCACCACGAGGCGCAGGTTGGCCTCCAGCAGGTGGTTCTTGGCGCGGCGGCCGTCCTCGGCGATCCACCCCAGGTCGTCGCCGTCGCCGGCTGCGACGGTGCCCTCGTTCACGGTCTCCTCCGCGAACAGGCCGGCTTCGATCCGCTTCGCGAGCTTGACCTCCATCTCGGCGTTCAGGAGGGCGACCTTGCCGATCTGCTTCAGGTAGTCCTTCACCGGATCCGCAGTCGCCCCGGCGACCATCACCTGCTGCTCGGGTTCGTCGGCGTCGTCGGCGTCGGAGAGGCTGAACCCGCCGTCCTCGGCGAGCTCGCGCTCGGTCTTCACCACCTCTGCCGGCTCGAAGGCGGCGTCGTCCAGGTCATCCAGGGTGCGCTTCTTGCCGCCGACCGTGAGCACGACATCGTCGCCGTCGCGCTCCACCTTGACCGCCTCGACGGCGCCCGGGGTGGTGAGCGCGTCCACCACGGTCACAGCCTCGGCCGCATCAACCTCGGCCTCGGCCAGCGACTCCGGCGTCGGGTCGACCAGATCCTGATCGGGAGTCTCCGGGGACGCCGCCCCGGGCGTCGGCATCGCTGTCACCGGGGCCGCCGGAGCTTTCCTCGTCCTCCGCTTCGGTGCCGCGACGGGTTCCTCTTCGGTCGCGGGAACAGCGGCGGCACGGGAGCGTGGGGTCACAGGAAACCTCTCAACGAGACGTTCAGGGCGCACAACAACCGGGTGTTGTCAATACTTCGCGGTTCCCATTGTGCCACGCCGGCTGCATCCGCCCAAGTCGGCCCGGCCCTAGGCTGGGCGCCATGCCGGATCTGCCCCCTGTCGCGCCGCGTCGCCCGCACCGTCGGGTCCACCACGGCGACACCTTCGACGACCCGTACGCCTGGATGCGGGACACCGAGGACCCCGAGTTCCTCGCCTATCTTGCTGCCGAGAACGCCTGGACCGCGGCCTCGACCGCGCACCTGGCCGGCCTGCGGCAGGAGGTCTTCGACGACATCTCGACCCGGACCCGGCAGACCGACCTGAGCGTGCCCGAGTTCGCTCGCCATCCGGGCCTGGGCGAGTTCTGGTACTACTCCCGCACCACCGAGGGCCTCGACTACCCCAGCATCCACCGCTGCCCGGCGGCCGGTCGCGACGCCGTGCCCGACCCGAGGACCGGCGCCCCGGACGGCGAGGAGCTGCTGCTGGACGTGCAGGCCCTCGCCGCGGACTCCGACTTCTTCGCGCTCGGCTGCTTCGAGGTCTCCCCCGACGGCCGCATCGCCGCCTACTCCGTCGACACCACCGGCGACGAGCGCTACCGGCTCCGGTTCGCAGACCTGCGCACCGGCGCGCTGCTGGCCGACGAGGTCGCGGAGGTGGCGTCGGGCGGCTGCTGGGCCGGCGACGGGGCGTTCTGCTACCTCACGGTGGACGACGCCTGGCGTCCGCACCGGGTCTGGCGTCATCGGATGGGCTCCTCCGGCCCTGACGAACTTCTGCACGAGGAGCCCGACCAGCGGTTCTGGCTGGGGGTGGACTGCTCGCGGGACCACCGCTGGGTGATCGTCGGGGCGGCCAGCAAGACCACCACCGAAGTGTGGATGCTGGACACCACCGAGCCGGCAGCCCGGTTGCGTTCGGTGGCCGGGAGGCGAGACGGCGTGGAGTACGACGTCGAGGTCGCCGCCGACCGGCTCTTCGTGGTGCACAACCTCGACGCGCCCGACTTCGCCCTCGCCGAAGCCCCACTCGGGGCCACCTCCCCCGCACAGTGGCGCGAGTTGCGCCCGGGAGAACCCGGGGTCAGGCTGCTGGGGGTCACTGCCTACGACCGGGTGCTGGTGCTCGGCCTGCGCCGCGACGGACTGCAGGGGGTCGCGCTGCGGTACCGCGACGCGGCCGGCGACGCCGGGCCCGAGGTGCCGCTCGACTTCGGCGAGCAGCTCTCCCACGTGGAATCCGACGACGGCGACGAGGCCGACACCGACCGGATCCGGCTGCACCACCAGTCGATGGTCACCCCCGACGAGGTGCTGGAATTCTCCCTGGTCGACGGGTCGCGGCGGCTGCTGCGGAAGCGCCCGGTGCTGGATCACCCGGTCCACGGCCCGTACCGCGCCGAGGACTACGTGCAGCGCCGGGAGTGGGCGACCGCCCCCGACGGCACCCGGGTGCCGATCTCGCTGGTGTACCGGGCCGACACCCCGATCGACGGCACCGCCGGCTGCCTGCTGTACGGCTACGGCGCCTACGAGTTGACCGTTCCGCCCACCTTCTCGATCGCGCGGTTGAGCCTGCTCGACCGCGGCTACGTCTACGCCGTCGCCCACGTCCGCGGCGGCGGCGAGCTCGGCCGGGCCTGGTACGACGGCGGCAAGCTCGCGGCGAAGGAGAACTCCTTCACCGACTTCGTGGCCTGTGCCCGGCACCTGGTCGCCGCCGGCTACACCACGGTCGAGCGGCTGGCCGCAGAGGGCGGAAGTGCCGGCGGGCTGTTGGTCGGGGCGGCCGTCAACCTCGCCCCCGACGCTTTCGCCGCCGTCCACGCGGCCGTTCCGTTCGTGGACGCGCTGACCACGACCCTCGACCCCGACCTGCCACTGACGGTGAGCGAGTGGGAGGAGTGGGGGGACCCGCTGCACGACCCGGAAGCGTACGCGCGGATGCGGGCCTACTCGCCTTATGAGAACGTGCGCCGAACCGGGTACCCGGCGATCCTGGTCACCGCCAACCTCCACGACACCCGGGTCGAGGTGACCGAGCCGGCCAAATGGGTGGCCCGGTTGCGCCATGACTCAGGCTCCTCCCGCCCGGTCCTGCTGCGCACCGAACTGAGCGGCGGGCACGGCGGCGCGTCCGGCCGCTACCAGGCCTGGCGCGACGCCGCTTTCGAGCTGGCCTGGCTGATCGACGCCACCACACCCGTTCCCGCGACCGATCCCGGGTCAGCCAGGGTCAGGGGTCGGCTATGACCACGGTCTTGATCTGACCCTCCGGGGTGCCCTCGGGGGATGTTCAGGGCCCTCCGGGGCAGCATTCGCGTCCTCTCGCGCGTTGTACTGATGACGAGCGAAAGGAACGCGACGTGATCGCAACCGCACATCGGGTCCGCACCACCGACGGCATCGACGGCAAGGACGCGGTTGGCCTCTACCTGGACGGGATCGCCAAGACCCCGTTGCTGACCGCTGAGGACGAGGTCCGGCTGGCCAAGCTGATCGAGTCCGGGCGCTATGCGCAGGCCATCCTCGACGGTGTTCTCGACGCCGACGACACCGGCCTGCGGACGGTCAAGGCGTCGCCCGACGAACTCCGCGAGATCGCCCGCGAGGGTGATTCGCGCGATGCAGCGCTTCATCACGGCCAACCTGCGCCTCGTGGTGTCCGTGGCCCGCAAGTACGGCCGCGCCCAGATGCCCCTGCTCGACCTGGTTCAGGAGGGCAACACCGGACTGATCCGAGCGGTGGAGAAGTTCGATTACACCAAGGGCTTCAAGTTCTCCACCTACGCCACCTGGTGGGTGCGCCAGTCCATCTCCCGCGGCATCGCCCAGCAGGGGCGGATCGTGCGCCTTCCCGTGCACGTCGCCGAGCAGGTGAACCAGATTTCCGCGGTGCGCCGGACGCTGGAACGACGCCTGGGCCGCGAGCCGGAACTTGCGGAGATCAGCGACGAACTGGGCATTGCCGAGCAGCAGGTCGTCGACCTGCTGCGGTTGTCCCGCGACCACGTCAGTCTCGACGCTCCGATCGAGGAGAACGGTGACACCGCACTGGGTGACCTGCTCGCCCGCGAAACCTCGCCGGGCCCCGACGAGATGGTGCTGGACGCGGAGGACCGCGCCCGGCTCGACGCGATGCTCGCCAGCCTCGACCCGCGCTCGGCGGACGTGGTCCGCCGCCGGTACGGCCTGGTCGACGGCCGCCAGGCCAAGCTGGCCGACATCGCCGCGGTCTGGGGCATCACCGCCGAGCGCGTCCGACAGATCGAACGGCACGCCATTTCAAAGCTGCGTGAGGAGGGCGAGGCCGCCTGAGCTCCCGCGGCCGCCCCGCCTCCTCACTCAGAAGACCCCGAGCCGCCCGGGCTCGGGGTCTTGCTTGTCCGCTCAGGGAGCGACCAGCCGGATCAGCCCTTCCTGGGCGCAGGAGGCGGCCAGCCGCCCCCCGGAGAACAGCCGTCCGAAGCTGAACCCCAGCCCGGACGACGCCGACGGCGAGACCTGGTCGTAGAGCAACCACTCGTCGGCCCGGCTGGGGCGGTGGAACCACATCGAATGGTCGATCGAGGCCACCTGCATGCCCGGACCGGCGAAGTCCACCGGGTGCGGGACCGTGCTCACCGCCAGCAGCGTCAGGTCACTGGCGTAGGCGAGGAAGGCCTGGTGGAGCTGTGGATCGTCAGGGATCGGGCTCTCGGCTCGCACCCAGAGCTTCATCGCGGCGTCGGAGTGGCCCGCCGCGCTGAGCGCCGACGTGTCGGAGGCGAACCGGGTCTCCAGCACTCCCCACTCCTGCTGCCAGGCCTCCACCGCCCGGCGGGACCGTGCCCCCAGCACCGCCGACAGCGGCGGGCAGTCCTCCGGTGCCGGCACGCCGGCGGGAGTCAGGTCCGCGTGGTCGAGCCCGGGTTCGAGCTCGTGGAAGGAACACACCATGGTGAAGATCACCCGGTCGGCCTGGTCGGCCACGATCCGGCGGGAAGAGAAGCTGCCGCCGTCGCGGGTGCGCTCGACGGTGTAGCGGATGGGGGTGCCGGCCACGCCGGCCCGAAGGAAGTAGGCGCCCAGGGAGTGTGCCACCCGCACCTCGGGCACCGTCCGATAAGCGGCGGTGAGGGCCTGGGCGAGCACCTGGCCGCCGAACACCCGTTGCCGGGCCGACACGGCGTCCCGGCCCAGGAAGACGTTCTCCGCGCCCTGTTCGAGGTCGAGAAGCTCGATCAGTTCCCCGACGGACTCCGGCACGGCGTTACCGCCGGAAGTCCTGGGGCGGATCCTGGTCGGCCAGGAACTGCTCGACGGCGGCGCCGATCTCCTCCGCGCTCGGCACCGAGGCCGCCCCGCTGCTGCTCAGCCGGTCGTACTGCTCCTCCAGGGTTTGCACGACGGCCGGGAAGTCCGCGTCCTGCGCTGCTTCCGCATCGATGCCGGCAAGGTTCTCCGACACCTGGGCGACCAGGTCCGACATCGGCAACTCCAGGCCGGCCGCCTCGGCCACGCGCGCCAGCACGGCCCGGGTGGCCTGCGGAAACGAGGACTGCGCGAGGTAGTGGGGCACGTGCGCCACGAAGCCCTGGCCGAGCAGCCCGGCCTGTCCGGCCCGGTACTCCAGCACGTGGGAGAAGCTTCCCGGCAGCTGCACCCGGTCGATCCACATCGGGTTGCCGGTCACCGTCCCGGGATCGGTGGAGTGGGCGGTGACCAGGGTCGGCCGGGTGTGCGGGACCGCCATCGGCACCCCGGCGACCGTGATCACCCGGGAGACCCCGAGACGCTCGGCGATCCCCAGCACCGCCGCGGCAGCGCGGTTCCACTGGGCGTCCGGCTCGGGCCCGGTGAACAGCAGGAAGGGCTTGCCGTTGAGGTCCAGCAGCCGGTGGATCACCAGCGAGTAGTCGGACATGGAGACCCAGTGGTTGGTGTCGAACACCATCTGGGGCCGGCGCGAGCGGTAGTCGTGCAACTGGTCGTGGTCGAACTCGACGAGCACCTCGTGTTCGCAGGAGTCGAGCAGGTACCTCGCGGCGCTGTGGGTCACCGAGCCCGCGTCGATGTAGCCCTCGAGGAGGTGCAACAGCGCCGGACGGCCACCCCGGACAGCTTCCCAGAGCTCGGGGTTGACGGAGTACAGAAGCCGCGGATCCAGCACCCGGCCACTCTACCCCGCGGCTCCCCCGAACCCGGGGCCATTGCGCTGTGGGCTGATCAGCCCGAATCGGCTCGGGCCCGGCGCCCGGCCCCGGATGGTCGGGTTGAACTCGCCGAGCCGGCTGCCCAGCTCGGTGAGCAGTTCGATCGTCCGGCCCGCGGCCGGGTTGGTCCGGGCGCTGTCGCGCAGCAGGGCCACGATCCGGCGCTGCGGGGTCGGGTTCGTCGGCCGGACGAAGCCCACCTCGAAGCCCGACCAGCCCACCGCGAGCTGCGGCACCAGTGCGATGCCCACGCCGGCCGCCACGAACGCCAGTCCGGTCACGTGGTCCTGGGCCCGGGCGACGTAGCGGGGGGTGAACCCGGCGCCGGCGAACGCGTGGGCGGCCAGCCTGGTGGCCATCTCGTCCCGGAAGTCGTACTGCACCCAGTCATCGTCACTGAACTCGGTGAGGTCGGCGGTCTGCAGCTCCGCCAGCGGGTGGTCGGCGGGCAGCGCCACCAGGAAGTCGTCGAACCCCAGTTCGAAGCGGCGGTAGGCGGGCGGCACGCCGGGTTCGTCGTAGGGGGTCTCGGTGTGCACCTCCACGTCGGCCTGCCCTGCGTTGTCGGCGGTGTCGGTTTCGTTGATCGACAGTTCGAGGGTGAGCCCGGGAAACTCGTGCCGCAGCGTTCGGGCGACCGCCGGTACCCAGGTGTAGGCCGCCGACGCGAAGGTGCGCATGGTCAGCCGCTCGATCGCCCCCTCCCGAAGCTCTCGGACCAGCATGTCGAGGTCGGCCATCGCGTGCAGCGCATCGGTGCTGGCAGCCGCCAGTTCGGTGGCGGCCGGCGTGGGTCGGATCCCCCGGCCGACCCGTTCCACCAGAGCGAAGCCGACCTCGCGTTCCAGCGTGTGCACATGCTGGCTGACCGTGGACGGGGTGAGGCCCAGTCGACGGGCCGTGTCGTTCACCGAGCCGGTGGCGACCACCGCCCGGAGAATGCGGAGGCGATTCAGATCAAGCACGCTCAAATCATACGGCATGGCCGTACGGTTGTTCGGAACATTCAGCTTGTCCCGAATCGAGATTCGCGGGATTCTGGAGCCATGATGAGTTCTGCAGTTGTCGACCGCGACGGTGAGCGCCTCTCCCAGGACCTGGACTTCGCACGCATGATCGAACCCACCCCGGTGTACCGGCGGAAGGCCGACCAGCGCCACTGGTTCCAGCGCGCCCTGACCGAGGGTGAGACGCTCCGTACTCGCCTGGCCAGCGTCTGACCGACGCCGAGCCGGCGGGCGTGGCCCCGGTCGTGCGGAACCCCTCCCCCTGACCGGACGCCGCCGGGCGCCGCTCCCGACGAAACACGGACCGCGCCCGGCCAAGCCCGCCATCGCCACCACCACCGCAGATCGTCATCACCGCGGCACCCGTGAGGCCGCGACCCGCGCAACCTGGGCGGGTCCCGGGTCAGGGCTGTTGCCAGCCGGTCGCCGCCGCCGAGGTCGCCGCCCGCACCCGCTTGGCCGAGACCGGCACCGCCGTGCCCAGGGCCTGGGCGAACAGGCTCACCCGCAACTCCTCCATCAGCCAGCCGACGTCGGCGACCGGCCCGGGCAGCGGCCCGGACGGGAAGCGCGCACACAACTCGGCGTACTCGTCCTCCAGTTCGGAGATCACCGCCAGGCCCTCCGCCTCGTGCCGGGGGTTGGTCACAGCCGCCTCCAGCCGGCGCCGGATCGCCTTCAGGTAGGTCGGTAGCCGCAGCCAGGCCGTCGCCGGCGTGGCCGCCACGAAACCGGCGTACACCAGTCCGTCCAGCTGTTCGGACGCGTCCGCCCTGGTCGCTGCCGGCACGCCGGGCAGGGCCCGCCGCACCTCGCCGGCCAGGTGGAGCACCTCCCCCGTCGCAGCCACCGCCCGCTGCATGGCCCCGGCCGCCTCGGCCCGGACCGTGTCCGCGAGCCGGGTGAACGAGCCCTCGTCACGGACCGCGTCCAGGTCCCCCACGACGTCGGCCAGTTCCCCGGCGACCTTGAGCCGGGTGTCGGCCAGCAGGGCCGGCACGTCGGGGTAGGGCGAAGTGGCCAACGAGAGCTTGGTGGCGTTGGCCATCCGGGACACCACCCACCGGGTCGGGTCGACGGTGGCGAGGGTGATCAGTCGCCGCAACCCGTTGCGGTGGGCCACCCGCGCCGTGGCCTCCTCGGCGAACACCTGCACCCCGACCCGGTCGACGCGGTCCACCAGTGCCGGGAAGCCCGGCATGGGTTCGCTGATCCGTGCCGGGACGGTGCCGAAGTCCCACCGGGTCGCCCCGGGATGGGTGAGGTGGCCGGCCGCGGCGTTGAGGGTCCGGGCCACCTTGGGTGCCAGCCGCTCCCCGAGCCCCGCCAGGTCCCGATCGACCACGGGTTCGGCGCCCGCGCCCACCACCCGGAACCGCACCCGGAGGTGCTCCGGCACCGCCGCGGGCCGCCAGGCATCGGTCGGTACCTGCACCCCGGTGAGGGCGAGCAGGGCCCGGCCCAACGCCTCCCACAGCGGCTCGGCCGGCGGCCCGGGGTGGGCCTCCAGCCAGGCCAGGGCACGGCGGGCCGTGTCCGGAGCGGGCACCAGTCGGGTGCGCCACGCCTTCGGAAGCCCACGAACCAGTTCCGTGGCCACCTCCGCTCTCAGGCCCGGGACCTGCCAGCTGAAGCTGGCCGGGTCGAGCCGGGTGAGCAGTTCGAGCGGCACGGTGACGGTCACCCCGTCGTGCCCCGTGCCCGGGTCGAACGCGTAGTCGACCGACAGTTCCTGACCGGCGACCGACCACCGGTCGGGGAACGAGACGGTGTCCAGGTGGGCGTCCGGTGCGACCAGGTCGGCCAGGGCCAGGTCGAGCAGGTGTTCGTCGGCCTGCCGGGCGTCGCGCCACCAGCGATCGAAATGCGCGACGCTGACCACGTCGGCGGGCAGGCGCTCGGCATAGAACCCGGCGATCACCTGGTCGTCGAGCAACAGGTCGCGGCGACGGTTGCGATCGGCCAACTCCTCAGCCTCGGCCCGCACCGCCTGGTTCCGCGCCCAGAAGTGGTGCCGGGTCCGCCACTGGCCCTCGACCAGTGCGGCCTGGATGAAAACCTCCCGGGCCACGACGGGGTCGATCCGCGCGTAGCTCACCTGACGTTGCGCCACGATCGGGATGCCGAGCAGGGTGACCTTCTCGTAGGCGACGCACTGGCCGGCCCGGGCCGACCAGTGCGGCTCGGAGTAGGTGCGCCGGAGCAGGTGCCCGCCGACGGCCTCGACCTGTTCGGCCGTGACCGGCGCGACCGTCCGGGCCCACAGCCGGCTGGTCTCCACCAGTTCGACCGCCATCACCAGGGGCGCCTGGGACCGGGCCGCACTGGAGCCGGGGTTGATCGCGAACCGGGCGCCGCGAGCGCCCAGGTACTCGGCCTGCCCCCGGCGCCGGCCGCGGGCAGGTTTGGCCACACTGGCCTCGTCCAGCAGGCCCAGATGGGACAGCAGGCCCGACAACACCGCCGTGTGCACCCGGTCCAGTCCCGCCGGGGCGTCATTGCGGCGCAGACCCACCTCGGTGCACGCCTCGCGCAGCTGGCTGTGCAGGTCCTGCCACTCCCGAACCCGGAGGAAGTTCAGGTACTCGTCGCGACACAGGCGCCGGAACGCGTTGCCGGAGAGCTGCCGGCGGCGATCGCGCAGGTAGGTCCAGAGGCGGTGCACCGCCGCGACGTCGGAGCCGTCCGGCGTCGGTTCGGCGGCGCCGTCCATCGGCGCCCAGAACCGGCGGTGGGCGGCGTCGGCCGCCACGGCGTGCTCCGCCGGACGTTCCCGGACGTCGGGGATGGCGATCCCGGCCACGATCGGCAGCACCTCCCGCAGGCAACCCTGGCGGCCGGCCTCCACCAGCATCCGGCCCAGCCGTGGGTCGACCGGCAGCCGGGCGAGGCTCCGGCCGACCTCGGTCAGCCTGACGGTGCCGTGGTCGTGCTTGCCAGCCTCGATCGCGCCGAGCTCGCTGAGCAGGCGCAGCCCGTCCCTGACCTGGCTGGCGTCCGGGGGTTCGACGAAGGGGAACCGGGTGATGTCACCCAGTCCGGCGTCGGCCATCTGCAGGATGACCGAGGCGAGGTTGGTACGGAGGATTTCCGGCTGGGTGAACTCCGGCCGGGACGCGAAGTCCTCCTCGTCGTACAACCGGATGCACACCCCGGGTCCCAGGCGTCCGCACCGACCGGCTCGCTGGTTGGCCGAGGCCTGGGAGATCGGCTCGATCGGCAGCCGCTGCACCTTGGTGCGGACGGAGTACCGCGAGATCCGGGCCATCCCGGGATCGACGACGTAGCGGATGCCGGGAACGGTCAGCGAGGTCTCGGCCACGTTCGTGCTGAGGACGATGCGCCGGCCGGTGTGCGGGGTGAAGACGCGGTGCTGCTCCGCGGCGGACAACCTCGCGTACAGCGGCACGATCTCGGTGAAGCGCAGCTGGAGGCCGTTGATCGCCTCGGCGGCGTCGCGGATCTCCCGTTCGCCGGACTGGAACACCAGGATGTCCCCCGCGGGGCCCGCGGCAAGCTCGGACACCGCGTCACAGATGGCGTCGAGCTGGTCACGGTCGCGCTGGTCGGCGGTCCCGGCCACGGGCCGGTAGCGCAGCTCCACCGGGTAGGTGCGTCCGGACACCTCGATCACCGGGGCCTCATCGAAGTGCGCGGAGAACCGGGCGGTGTCGATGGTCGCCGAGGTGATCACCACCTTGAGATCACGACGCCGCGGCAGCAGCTGCTTGAGGTAGCCCAGGAGGAAGTCGATGTTCAGGCTGCGCTCGTGGGCCTCGTCGATGATGATCGTGTCGTAGCGGCGCAGGTCACGGTCGTGGGAGATCTCGGCCAGCAGGATGCCGTCGGTCATCACCTTCACCCGGGTCTGCCGGCTGCGTTGGCTGGAGAACCGGACCTGGAAGCCGATGGTGGCGCCGAGTTCCTCCCCCAGTTCCTCCGCCATCCGGGCGGCCACACTGCGGGCCGCGATCCGGCGGGGCTGGGTGTGGCCGATCCTCGACCGTCCGGCCAGCAGGCAGATCTTCGGCAGCTGGGTGGTCTTCCCCGAGCCGGTCTCCCCGGCGACCACCAGCACCTGGTGGTGGCGCAAGGCGTCGGCGATCTCCGCCACATGGGCGGTGATCGGGAGCGCATCGTCGAAGACGATGTCCGGCTGGTTCATGGCCGGGCAATCCTAGGCGGTCGCGGGTCCGCCCTGCTCAGGAGCCGTGCGCGTCCCGGGGGCGGATCACGCCGACGGGGCAACTGCCGTGGCTCATCAGCCCACGGATCAGGCCACCCACCGAATAGGTCGGGAACGACGCGTGCACCTCCACGGCGAGCAGGTCGAGCTCCTCGGAGCGGGCCACGAGCACGTCCAGCGGGCTGCCGTAGGAGACCTCGAGGGTGACCACCACGCCCGGGTAGTCCTCGGTGATCTCCGAAATCATGTCGGTCATCCGGGCGTGGGTGACGTTGACCGCGGCAACTTCCTGCTCCGGGGTCGGATGGCCGGCGCTGAACCAGCGACCCTGCGGTGCCCGGCACACACTGATCACGAGCACGCGTCCGCCGCGCAGGCTGCACTCGGCCAGGGCCCACTCCAGCGCCACCGCGCCACGAGCGGAGGTGTCCACGCCGACGCCGATCACCCCGGTGCGGCGCTCATGGACCACGTTGTTCGCGGCGACCACGACGACCGGACAGTGGGACGCCCCCACCACTCCGACCGCCGTGGAACCGGCGATCGGGCGGTCCTCGGGGGCGGTCGACCGGCGACCGACCACCACCAGCGAGGCCTGGTCACTCTCCCGGGTCAGCGCCGCAGCCGCGTTGCCCAACACCACCTCGGTACGGACGCGGCTGCGCGGCAGGCCTGCGGCCACGGCTTCCTCGACCCCGGCCTGGAGCATCTCCGCAGCGCCCTGCTTGATCTCCTCCGGGTCGAAGACGACCCCCCAGGCGGAGTTCATGACGATGTCGTCGATGGCGTGGACGAGGAACAGTTCGGCCTCCCGCTCCCTCGCCTCACTGGTCGCGTAGGCGAGCGCCCGCGACGAGTCCTCGGACCCGTCGAAGCCGACGACCACCCGGGGGGTTCCCAGATAGGGCTTGAGCATCTCAACTCCTCGGATGGTCGGCCGACACCGCACGGCCGGAGTAGGCGAGAGAGGAGATGGCCACGACCTGGGAACGCGGCCCGGGAGCCCAGGGCGCGGGCAGGTGGATCCCCTCGGGTTCGATGGCGCTCGCCTCACCGTGCACCAGGACACTCCAGCCGGTGGCGGTGGGCAGGTCGATGTCGTCCACTTCGAACGCCACCCGGACCGGGCTGGACAGCTCTCCGAGCACCGAGTCCGGATCCACGCGGAAGCAGATCCGGTCGTTGGAGACGGCGTAGGTGACCGGGAGCGCCTGCAGCACCTCGCCGGAGAGCCAGCAGACCCGGCCGACGCTGTGCCCGCGAACCAGGTGACGACATTCGTCACCCGAGAGACGGGTGAAGTGGCCGGTGTCCATCGCGCGCATGTTAGCCCCTCCCGAACCCCAGCGTGCGCGGAACCGCCGAAGTGGGGACGGCGATTCGGGCCGGACGCCTCAGCGCAGCCAGGTGGAGGCGGCCACGATCACCGGGATCGAGGCGATGGTGGAGACGAAGATCGCGTCCCGGGCGAGCAGCGTCCGGACCCGGTACCGGCTGGAGATCAGGTAGATGTTCTGGGCCGTCGGCAGCGCCGCGATCACGGTGACGGCCAGCAGGTCGGGCGTGGGCAGGTCGAACACCCACCGCCCGAGGGCCAGCGCGATCGCCGGGTGGACGAGCACCTTGATCGGGGCGACCAGGGACAGCTCGCGCGAGTCGGGGCCGTATCCGGGCAGGGGGTCCAGGCGGAGCGAGATCCCGAAGGCGACCAGCATCGCCGGCACGGCGAGCTGCCCGACCACGTCCACCGGCTCCCACAACGGCGCCGGGAGTCGGACGTGCAGCAGGTTCAACAGCAGGCCCAGGAGGGTACAGACCGTGATCGGGTTGCGGAACGGCAGGGTCGCATAGCGTTGCCAGCTCAGCGACCTGCCCTCGGAGCGGGCCGAAGCGAGGTCGAGCAGGGCCATCGCCATCGGTTGCAGCACGCCCACCTGGATCAGGATGATCGGCGCCATCCAGGTCATGTCCCCGAGCACGTAGGCCGCCACCGGCAGGCCCAGGTTGCCCGCGTTGGTGTACACCGAGCAGAGGGTCCCGACGACCCGGCCCGGCAGGTCGCCCGGTCCGGGCAGCAGCCGGGCGGCGGCCAGGTAGACCACCGCCGCCAGGACGATCGCGAGGGCGGAGACCCCGAGCGTGGCGCTGAACAGGTGGCCGAGGTCGGCGCGGGCCACCAGGGACAGCAACAACGCGGGCGAGGCGATGGTGAAGGCCAGCCGCGACAGCATCCGCCGGTGGTTCTCGGTGAGCACCCGGAATTGAGCCGCCACCCAGCCGACCCCGATCACCGACCAGATGGTGAGGTATCCGCTGAGGGCAGCCTGCACGGTGGTCAGCGTAGGCAGCGTCGGGGCCTGCGGCGTCCGCGGTTCGCTGGGCAGGACAGCCCGACCCGCCGGCTGCCTACGATGGCGCGGTGCCCGCACGCAACCACCTCATGGACTTCGCCCGGATCGGGTCGATGGTCATCGTGGTGGTGTTCCACTCCCTGCTGTGGCAGGTGCTGCTCATCGACGGAGAGCTGCAGGTGGTGCCGTGGGCACCCGGACCGGTGCTCTGGGCGATCAGCTGGGTCGCAACGATCATCCCGCTGTTCTTCCTCGCAGCCGGCTACGCCAACGCCGTGGTGGTGGACAGCTGGCGGGCCAGCGGGACCCGCTACGGCGCCTTCCTCACCCTCCGCGGGAGTCGGCTGCTGGGCCCGACCACCCTGTTCCTGGCCGTGTTCACCCTGGCCGGAACCGTGGCTGCCTGGGCGGGGTGGCTGCCCCAGGCCGCCGGGTACAGCCGCCAGTTCGCGCAGTTGTTGTGGTTCGCCGTCGTCTACCAGGTGCTGCTCGCCGCCGCGCCGCTCGCCGTCCGGCTGCACGACCGGGTCGGCGGTTGGGCGATGCTCCCGCTGTTGGCCGGCGCGATCGGCGTCGACGTGGCCGTCCGGGCCACGGGCGATCTCGGCCTGCAGTGGTTGAACCTCGCCTTCGTGTGGCCACTGGCCCACCAGTGGGGCATCGCGTACCACCGGGGCTGGTTCCGCAGCTGGCCCGGCCGCCGTCTGTGGGGGGTGATCGCGGCCGCCGCGGCCGTCATCCTCGTTCTGGTGGCCGGCCTGCGCTACCCGCCGGCCGCGGTCGCCTGGGCGGACGTGCTGGTGGCGAACCTGCTGCCCCCGACGGTCGCGATCCTGGCGCTCGCCCTCGTCCAGGCCTGCGCCCTGGGCCTGCTCGAACGGGCGGGGGTGGCGGCACGCCTGACCGGCCGGGCGGCCGACGGGGTGCGGCTCGCCAACGCCCTGCTGCTCACCGCCTACTTCTGGCACATCCCCGCGATCCTGGTCGCTGCGGGGCTGCTGGTCGGGTGCTCGCTGCTGTTCACAGCCGCGGCGCCGGTGTTGATGCACCCGCTGGTGCTGGTGGTGACGGTGCTGGCCGTGGTGGCGGTCGCCGTGCCCCTGATCGCCCGGGTGGAACTACGGTTGATTCCCCGACCCGGCCCGGGCCCGCACGGGGTGGGCGCGGTGGTGGCCTACGCGGCGTTCACCGCCGGCACCTGGGCGGTGTGGCAGGCCGGATCGGTGCTCCACCCCGGTGACCCGGCCGGACTGGTGGCCGCCACCGGCTTCACGGCCGGCGTGGTGCTGCTGCGGCGCGCCACCCTCCGCTAGCCCGGGGCGGCCCCCGGACCGCACGCCGGGGCCCGGGTATGCTGGCGTCTCACCGAGCACCGGGGAGGCCGGATGGACCCGACCACGTGGAACGTGCCGTTCCCGGTGGTCTTCGCCGCCCTGTTCGTGATCGTCATGCTCCGGGCCAACGGCACCTTCTGGCTGGGACGGGTCAGCGCGGCCGGGGCCCGGCGGACCCGGCTGGCCGGCCTCCTCGAATCCCCCGGTTACCTGCGCGCCGCGGAGCGGATCGACCGGTTCGGCGCCCCGGTGATCGCGCTGTCGTTCCTGACCATCGGCTTCCAGACCCTCGCGAACCTCGCGGCCGGCGCGACCGGGATGAAGCTGCGCCACTATCTTCCGGCGGTGTCGGTCGGCTGCGTGCTGTGGGCCCTGCTGTACGGCACCCTGGGCACGGTCGGGGTCGACCTGTTCGGCAGGCTGTACCAGTCCTCCCCGCCGCTGGCGATCGGGCTGCTCGCCGCCGTGTCGCTGGCGATCGCCGGCTACGTGGTCTGGCAGCTCCGGAAGCGTCCGGTCGGTGACCGGGCCGACCAGCGCACGGAGACCCCGGTCGCCTAACATCGGCTCCATGGCCGAGATCCGCAAGTTCGACCCCGCCGCGGGCAACGCGATCGCCCAGGCATTGAAAGCCGCCATGGGTGAGCCGGTTCGCCCGGTCACGCCGGGTGGTCCGCCGGTTCCGCGGGCTCAGGGATCCGCACCCGCCACCCGTTGGGTTCAGCTCACGGTGGCCACGCCGGAGCCGGCGGCGACGCCGGATGACCAGGATTAGGCCGACGGCCCCGCGGGCGTCGGCGCCGCATCGGTTCGACGCCGAGTTGTGGTGCGTGCCGGAGGGCACGTGGCGATTCGTGACCCTCCCTGACGCCCTCTCCGAGGTGATCCGGTTCGATGCCGGGCCGCCGAGGGGGTTCGGGTCGGTGCGGGTGGAGGCCACGATCGCCGCGACCACCTGGCGCACGTCACTGTTCCCCACAGCCGGGGGCGGCCCCTACGTGCTGCCGGTGAAGGCTGCCGTGCGCACGGCCGAAGGTCTCACCGACGGCGACCGGGTGGAGGTCGGCCTGCGTCTCCTCGCCTGCTGAGGCGGCAGGAAGGCCGGCCCGCCACGGGCGGGGGCCGGCCTTCCTGGTCGCTTGCTCAGCTGCAGCCGCTCGTGGAGCCGCAGCCCTCACAGATGTAGCAGGAGCCGGAGCGTCGCATCTTGGTGCCACAGGTGAGGCACAGCGGAGCATCCACGCTCAACCCGGACAGCTTCTCCAGCACTTCCGCGGTCGAGCGTGCGGTCACCTCGACCAACGCCGGCTGATTCGGCCCGTCCGCGTGCACCCGGATGTCGTCGCCGGCGTCGTTCTTCAGCGCCTCCGACTCGATCAGCCCGGCCTCGTCCTCCTCCGACAGGTACCTGCCGGTCTCCACGTAGCGTGCTCGCTCGGAGGCGGTGTAGATGCCGAGCTCGGCCCGTTCGTCGAAGGTGAGGTAGTCCAGCGCCAGCCGGCGGAAGATGTAGTCCATGATCGACTGCGCCATCCGGACGTCCGGGTCGTCGGTCAGGCCGGCCGGCTCGAACTTCAGGTTGGTGAACTTCTGCGCGAACTGCTCCAGCGGCACGCCGTACTGCAGGCCGATCGACACCGCGATCGAGAACGCGTCCATCACACCGGCCAGGGTGGAGCCCTGCTTGCCCAGCTTGAGGAACACCTCTCCGAGGGTGCCGTCGTCGTACTGCCCGGAGGTCATGTAGCCCTCCGCCCCGGCGACCGCGAACGAGGTGGTGCGGCTGATCCGGGACTTCGGCAGGCGCCGGCGGCGCGGCCGGTACTCGACCCGGACCTCAGGCTCGGCCTTGACCACGGTCTTGTCGTCGGCCTTCGCGTCGCTCAGCGGCTGGCCGACCTTGCAGTTGTCCCGGTACACGGCCAGGGCCTTCAGGCCCAGCTTCCAGCCCTGCAGGTACACGTCGGCGATCTCGGCCACCGTGGCGCTCTCGGGCAGGTTCACGGTCTTGGAGATCGCGCCGGAGAGGAACGGCTGCACGGCCGCCATCATCCGCACGTGACCCATCGGCCGGATCGAGCGCTGCCCCATCGCGGTGTCGAACACGTCGTAGTGCTCCGGCTTCAGCCCCGGGGCGTTCACGACATGGCCGTGGGTGGCGATGTACTCCACGATCGCCTCGGCGGTCTCCTCGGCGTAGCCGAGCCGCTTCAACGCCCGCGGGATGGTCTGGTTGACGATCTGCATCGAACCGCCACCGACGAGCTTCTTGAACTTCACCAGCGAGAAGTCCGGCTCGATGCCGGTGGTGTCGCAGTCCATCATGAAGCCGATGGTGCCGGTCGGGGCCAGCACCGACGCCTGGGCGTTCCGGTAGCCGAACTTCTGGCCGAGCGCCACGACCTGCGCCCACTCCGACGCCGCGGTGGCATGGATCGGCTTGTCGAGGCCGTCCCAGGAACGCGCGTCGTCGTTGGCCGCCTGATGCTTGCGCATCACCCGCTGGTGCGCCGTGGAGTTGCGGGCATAGCCGTTGTAGGGACCGACCACGCCGGCCAGTTCCGCCGAGCGGCGGTAGGACACCGCGGTCATCAGCGAGGTGATGGACGCGGCCAGCGCCCGTCCCGCGTCGGAGTCGTAGCCCCGCCCCACGGCCATCAGCAGCGCGCCGAGGTTGGCATAGCCGATGCCCAGCTGGCGGTAGTTGCGCGTGGTCTCGCCGATCGATTCGGTCGGGAAGTCCGCGAAGCAGATCGAGATGTCCATCGCGGTGATCACCAACTCCACCGCCTTGACGAACAGCTCGACGTCGAAGGAGTCGTCGTCGCGCAGGAACTTGAGCAGGTTGAGGCTGGCCAGGTTGCACGAGCTGTTGTCCAGGCTCATGTACTCCGAGCACGGGTTGGAGGCCGTGATCCGGCCCGACTCGGGGTTGGTGTGCCAGGCGTTGATGGTGTCGTCGTACTGGATGCCCGGGTCGGCGCATGCCCAGGCGGCCTCGGCGATCCTGCCGAAAAGGTCGCGGGCGTCGACCGACTCGATCGCCTCGCCGGTCATTCGCGCCCGCAGGCCGAACTCGGTACCGTCCTCCACCGCGCGCATGAACTCATCGGACACCCGTACCGAGTTGTTCGCGTTCTGGTACTGGACGCTCACGATGTCCTGGCCCCCCAGGTCCATGTCGAACCCGGCGTCGCGCAGCGCCCGGATCTTGTTCTCCTCCCGGGCCTTGGTCTCGACGAACTCGTAGATGTCGGGGTGGTCGACGTCCAGCACCACCATCTTCGCCGCACGCCGGGTGGCGCCGCCGGACTTGATCGTGCCCGCGGAGGCGTCCGCCCCCCGCATGAACGACACCGGGCCGGAGGCGGTGCCGCCGGAGGACAGCAGTTCCTTGCTGGACCGGATCCGGGACAGGTTCAGGCCGGCGCCGGAGCCGCCCTTGAAGATGAACCCCTCCTCCCTGTACCAGTTCAGGATCGACTCCATGGAGTCGTCGACGCTGAGGATGAAGCAGGCGCTGACCTGCTGCGGGCTCGGCGTGCCGACGTTGAACCAGACCGGCGAGTTGAAGCTGAACAACTGGTTGAGCAGCATCCAGGTGATCTCGTGTTCGAAGACCTCCGCGTCCTCGGGCGAGGCGAAGTAGCCGTTGTCCTCGCCCGCCTTGCGATAGCTCCGCACCACCCGGTCGATCAGCGCCTTCAGGCTGGATTCCCGCTGCGCGGAGCCGATCGCGCCCCGGAAGTACTTGGTGGTGACGATCGTGGACGCGTTCAGGCTCCAGAAGTCGGGGAACTCCACCCCGCGCTGCTCGAACACGTGTTCGCCGGTCTTCCAGTTCGTCTGGACGACGTCGCGCAACTCCCAGGTGACCTCGTCGTACGGGTGCACGCCGGCGGTGGTGAAGACCCGGTTGATCTTCAGTCCCGGCGACTTCCGGCCGCCCCGAGCGGGGGCCTTGGCGGTCTCGGTCATGGTGGGTGCTGCCTTTCGGTTCTTCGGAGGTGAATGGTGGTCAGTGAGCGACCAGCGCCGCACGGCGCAGGGTTTCGATCTCGGCTTCGAAGTCTTCGACCGAGTCGTACTGCTTGTAGACGGAGGCGAACCGCAGGTACGCCACCGAGTCCAGTTCGCTGAGCGGCTTGAGGATGGCCAGGCCGACGTCGTCGGCCGGGATCTCCGCCTGACCGCTGGCCCGGAGGGTTTCCTCCACGAGCTGGCCCAGCCGGGCGAGGTCCGCCTCGGACACCGGTCGGCCCTTGCACGCCTTCGCGACGCCGGTGACGACCTTCTCCCGGGAGAACGGCTCGACCACGCCGGACCTTTTCACGACGACGAGTTGCATCTGCTCCAGCGTGGTGAACCGGCGCTCGCACAGCGGGCACTGGCGGCGCCTGCGGATGCTGGCGCCGTCCTCGGCGACACGGCTGTCGAGGACCCTGGTGTCGGTATGGCGACAGAACGGGCAGTGCACGTCCCTGGCTCCTCTCCTGGGGATCGACCGGTGGATGGCGGTGTGGAAACCCTGTGCGTTCAGAACACTATCTGTGGACGAACGACACTGCTGTAACTACTAGATGTAGAGGTTATGCCCCTTCGACGCCCCAGGCAAGACCGCCCGTCAGCGTGTCGTCCAGCGGGCAGGAATTGCGGACGCCGGCCAGTCAGCTCGACCGGCCGGCGTGGCGGGACGGGCCGCTCAGCCCACCGTCATCGCCCCGGCGAGAACCGTTCCGGGCACCTCGACGGGGGCATTGCTGACGGAGAGGAAGGCGCCCACCAGGACGACCGCGGCGGTCGTGACCAGGGCCAGGAAGAAAACCACCACCACCAGCAGGCCACGGTCGGTCAACTGCCAGCCGGCCGAGCCCGGGGCCGTGGCCGGCGGCGCCGGACGGACCGACACGCGCACCGGGGGCGCCTCCACCCCCAGCGGGCGACCGCCGGGGAGGGCGACCAGCTTCGGGCGCAACTGCGGGCCGCGCTCGACATGCCGCCACCGGCCCGGCCGGGTGCGGGTGGGAACGGCGGCGACCAGATCATCTACCAGCAGGGCGCTCATCGTCTCTCCTTCGATCTCGCACAAGTGTTCGATAACTGTTTTCTACCCCACCAGGGCCAGCGGAGCAAGCAATTCGAACAATTGTTCGCCCGCGTGTCGGGCACGGCAACACCCTGACAGCCGGGTCTGACAGTGCCCCGGCCGTCCCCGGGCGGGACCGCAGCCCGGGGGGCACCCGGGCCTGCGTAGCCGGAGCGGGCTACTCTCGATGCGGAGGCGGAATGCGGACGATGGGGGTCGAGGAGGAGTTCCTGCTGGTCGACCACGAGGGGCGACCGGTCGGCGTGTCCGGCGTGGCCGCGCGCGCGGCGGAGGTCGACCGCGAACTGATGGAGCAGATGCTGGAAACCGGCACCCTCCCCTGCACCCACGCCGCGGACCTCGCCGACCAGCTGGCCACGCGCCGCCGCCGGGCAGCACGGGCAGCACGGGAGGCGGGCGCCCGGCTGGTCGCCCTGGCCACCTCGCCGCACCCGGCCGGCGCCAGCGTCACGCCCGACCCCCGCTACCGGCGGATCGTCGCCGAGTTCGGGCTGACCGGACGCGAGCAGCTCATCTGCGGCTGCCACGTCCACGTCGAGATCGCCGATCCCCAGCAGGGCGTGGCCGTGCTCGACCGGATCGGTCCCTGGCTGCCCTGCCTGCTCGCACTGAGCGCCAATTCGCCGTACTGGCAGGGGGAGGACACCGGCTACGCCAGCTACCGCTCCCAGGTGTGGCGACGCTGGCCGACGGCCGGTCCGACCGGCCCGTTCGGGGACGCCGAGGCCTACGCGACCGTGGTGGCCGGCCTGCTCGCCGCCGGGGCGGCGCTGGATCCGAGGATGATCTATTTCGACGCCCGGCTCTCGCCCCGCTACCCCACCGTCGAGGTACGCACCGCCGACGTCTGCCTGCGCCAGCAGGACGCGGTGCTCCTGGCGGTGCTGGTCCGGGCACTGGTGGAGACCGCGGCCCGGGACGCGCTCGCCCCCGGACCGGGGACGCGGGTCGAGGTGCTGCGGGGAGCGAGCTGGCGGGCCGGCCGCTGGGGCCTGCAGGGCACCCTGGTCAACCCGCTCACCGGCGCCCCGGAGCCGGCTGCCGACGTGGTCGGCGCGCTGGTCGCCCAGCTGGCTCCGGTCCTCGCCGAACAGGGCGAGACCGGCCTGGTGGCGGGGCTGTGGTCGCAGTTGCGCGCCCGGGGTTCCGGGGCAGTGGAGCAGCGGGCCTGGGCCGGCTCCGGGCTGGCAGCGGTGCTCGCCGGCGCAGCGGAGGCCACCCTCACCGACGGCCGCGCTGCGGTGGATCGCGCGACACGTCGAACAGGTGTTTGATTCCGGTGATGGCCGGGACTAGCGTGCTGCCATGGCACGAACGGCAGACACCCCGGCCCGGCGACGCGGCCGACCGCGCAAGGAAGACATCGCCGCCCAGCTCGGCACGAAGGTGAGCCAGCTGCCGGACGGTCCGGTCGATGCCGACGGCCTGACGGTCCGCCAACGGCGGATTCTCGAGGTTATCCGGAACGAGTTGCTGGAGCGCGGCTACCCGCCGAGCATCCGGGAGATCGCGGACCGGGCCGGCCTGGCGTCCTCCTCGTCGGCGGCGCACCAGCTCAAGGTGCTCCAGGCCAAGGGCTTCCTGCACCGCGACCCGCACCGGCCCCGGGCGCTCGAGGTGCGGTTGCCGGATTCGATGGCCCCGGCTGCGGAAGTGGCGCCGCGCCCGCTCGAGCCTCGGGTGGTCGAGCCGGACCTGCCCGCCCCCACCGCACCGGCGGTGTCGGTGCCGGTTCTGGGCCGGATCGCCGCCGGCGGCCCGATCCTGGCCGAACAGGCCGTGGAGGACGTGTTCGCGCTGCCCCGCCAGCTGGTCGGTGAGGGCACCTTGTTCCTGCTGGAGGTCAAGGGCGAGTCGATGATCGACGCTGCGATCTGCGACGGCGACTACGTGGTCGTGCGCCAGCAGCCCGACGCGGTGAACGGCGACATCGTCGCCGCCCTCCTGGGCGAGGAGGCCACGGTGAAGACCTTCAAGCGGACGCCGGGCCAGGTGTGGCTGTTGCCCCACAACCCGGCGTACGAGCCGATCGACGGCAACGACGCCGCCATCCTGGGCAAGGTCGTCGCGGTCCTGCGGCGGGTCTAGCGATTCGCCTGCTGATCCGGGTGAAGCCCGGGGCGGGTCGTACCCGGGTGGGCGGTCGCTACGGGGTGGACGCCCTGGTAGTGGCCGTGCAGGCGCCTGCGGTCGACGGACGGGCGACCGAGGCCGCGCTGGTGGCCCTTGCCAAGGCGCTGGGGTGCCCGAGGCGCATGGTGGAGCTGGTCAGCGGCGCGACCCGTCGCAGCAAGCTGGTCGAGGTGCCCGATCACGTCTCCGCTCGGGCGGCGGCGCTACTCGACGACTGACCCCAGGCGCCGCAGCGCCCCGATGGCGACCTCACGGTCGGTCGTCATCCAGAAGTCCGGCATCGACGCCTTCAGGAAGCCGCCGTACCGGGCCGTGACCAGCCGCGGGTCGAGAACAGCCACCACTCCCCGGTCGGTGAGGGTGCGGATCAGCCGTCCCGATCCCTGGGCGAGGAGCAGGCCTGCGTGGGTGGCCGCGACCGCCATGAACCCGTTGCCGCCGGCGTCGGCGACGGCCTGCTGGCGGGCCCGCTGCAGCGGGTCGTCGGGTCGCGGGAACGGGATCTTGTCGATGATCACCAGCCGGCAGGTGTCCCCCGGCACGTCGATCCCCTGCCACAGCGACAGGGTGCCGAACAGCGACGCCTCCTCGTCGGTCAGGAACTCGGTGGTCAACCGGGCCAGGTGTGCGTCGCCCTGGCAGAGTACGAGCCGCTCAGGAACGTGTTCACGGCAGTACCGGGCAGCGGCCTCGGCCGCACGCTGGGAGGCGAACAGCCCGAGCGTGCGACCTTCCGCCGCCCAGAGGAGTTCGGCGATCTCGGCCAGCACCTCGGGACTGATCCCGTCCCGGGTCGGCGCAGGCAGCTGCCGGGCCACGTAGAGGATGCCCTGGGCGCGGTAGTCGAACGGCGAGCCGACATCGACCCCCCGCCAGTCCTCGACGTCAGCGCCACCCAGCCCCATGGACGCGGCCACCGAGCCGAAGTCGCCCCCGATCTTGAGGGTCGCCGACGTGAGCACCACCGGGTGGTTCTCGAACACCTGGGCGCGCAACAACCCCGCCACCGACAGCGGTGCGCAGTTCAGTTGCCGCCCGAAACGCTCCGACTCCGACACCCAGACCACGTCCTGCTGGTCCAGCCTGGCCATCCGCTCGGCGATGTCGAAAACCTCCTGGGCCGCCGCCTGGGACTGCCGCCGGTCGGTCTCGTCGTCCTTCCCGCCGGCCAGCCCCGTGATCGCCGCCCGGGCGGCCGTCCGCACCACGCGCATGGCCGCCACAACCTCCGCCTCCGGGTCGGTGACCCGGCCGACCTCGGCGCCGTCCAGCCCCAGTTGCAGGGCGTCTCCTGCGTCCAGGAACGCCACACCCACGTCGTCGCTCAACCAGGTCAGGCAGCGCCGGGCCACGCGTTCCACCTGCGCCGGGCCGAGTTCGACCGACGCCGCCGCGGTGACCCGGCTCACCAGTTCGTGTGCCTCGTCCACGACCAGGGCGTCGAATTCAGGCAGGGCCGTGCCACCGTGCAGGGCGTCCACGGCCAGCAGGGCATGGTTCGTCACCACCAGCTGGCTCTCCCGGGCCCGCACCCTCGACTTCTCCACCAGGCACGACGCACCGAAGGGGCAGCGCTGGGCCCCCAGACACTCCCGGGCCGGCACCGACACCTGCGCCCACGCGGGGGGCGTGTGCGGGGGGGCGTCGTCGCGATCGGCGAGCCGGCCCGCTTCGGCCTCGTCCTCGGCCCAGCGTCGCAGCGCCACCACCTCCCCGCCCAGCCCGGCCGCCTCACCGGGCTCCGGCAGCAGGGCGTCCTGCTCCTTGCCCTGGCCTTCGCGGACCCGGAGCAGGCACGCGTAGTTGGTGCGACCCTTCAGGATCGCGTAGGTCACCGTTTCCCCGGAAACCTCTGCGCACGCCTCGACAGCGGCCGGGATGTCCTTGGTCGCAAGTTGGGCCTGCAGCGCGAGGGTGGCGGTGGCGATCACGATCCGGCTATCCGGGTTCTTGACGAGCCTGGCCAACGCAGGTGCCAGGTAGCCCAGCGACTTCCCGGTGCCGGTGCCGGCCTGCACGAGGAGGTGTTCCCCGCTGGCGAAGGTGCGGGCCACCTCCGCGGCCATCACCCCCTGTCCGGGCCGCGGCCGGCCGCCGATGCCCGCCACCGCTGCGGCCAGGATCCGGTCGGCGAGGTCCGCCTCAGGCATCGGTGGCGTAGCGGACCAGTTCCCCGGCGAGGTCGGCGTTCACCCTGGCCACGACGAGCGTGCCGTGCTCGGTGTGGTCGGAGCTGACGAACTCCCCGCTGCGGTGGATCCGGTTGATCAGGTCCCCACGGTCGTAGGGAATCAGGGCGCGCACCTCCACCTCCGGGCGCGGCAACCTCTGCTCGAGGCAGCGGCGCAACTCCTCCATTCCGGCTCCGGTCCGCGCCGACACGAAGACCGCATCCGGGAACCTCCCGCGCAGCGCGAGCAGCGCGTCGGGGCCGGCCGCGTCGGTCTTGTTCACCACCAGTTGCTCCGCGACGTCGGCCGCCCCGATATCGCCCAGCACGGTGCGCACCGCCGCCACCTGGCCGAACGGATCGGGGTCGGAGCCGTCCACGACGTGCAGCAGCAGGTCGGCCGCGACCGACTCCTCCAGTGTCGAACGGAACGCCTCCACCAGGTCGTGCGGGAGGTGCCGGATGAAGCCGACCGTGTCGGTGAGGGTGAAGACCCGGCCGTCGTCGGTCTGGGAACGCCGGGTGGTCGGGTCGAGGGTGGCGAAGAGCGCGTCCTCGACCAGGACACCGGCCCCGGTGAGGCGGTTCAGCAGCGAGCTCTTGCCCGCGTTGGTGTAGCCGACGATGGCCACGCTGGGCACCTGGTGACGGGTGCGCTCGGCCCGCTTGGTCTCGCGCACCGAATCCAGCTCGCGCAGCCGCCGCCGCAGCACCGCGATCCTGGTCTTGATCCGGCGCCGGTCGGTCTCGATCTTGGTCTCGCCGGGGCCACGCCCGCCGATGCCCGCACCGGCCGCCGCCCGGCCGCCTGCCTGGCGCGACAGGTTGCCGCCCCAGCCACGGAGCCGCTGGCGCAGGTACTGCAACTGGGCCAGCTCCACCTGGGCCTTGCCCTCGGAGCTCCTGGCGTGCTGGGCGAAGATGTCCAGGATCAGGGAGGTGCGGTCGATCACCTTCACCCCGACCCGGTCCTCCAGGTTGCGCAGCTGGGCGGGCTCCAGCTCCCCGTCGCAGATCACCGTGTCCGAACCGGTGGCCACCACGACCTGGCGAAGCTCGTCGACCTTCCCGCGGCCGATGAAGGTGGCCGGGTCAGGGGTGCGACGCCGCTGGATGAGGCCCTCCAGCACCTGGGAGCCGGCGGTCTCGGCAAGCAGCTTCAGTTCGGCCATGGCGTTGTCGGCGTCCACCTCGCTGCCGGACATCCAGACGCTCACCAGCACGACGCGCTCCAGCTGGAGCTCGCGGTACTCCACCTCGGAGATGTCGGCCAGCTGGGTGGACATGCCGGCGACGCGACGCAGCGACAGCCGGTCGGCCAGGTCCTGCTGGTCACCGTCGTAGTCGACGGTCTCCGGGTCGTCTTCCAGGAAAGGTTCGCTCATTGCTCCCACTCAGCTCGGCAGGGTACAGGTGCCGCGGGCGACCACGACCGCTGGTCCGGTCAGGACGGCGACGTCGCCGGTGAGGTCGACCTCGAGCCGGCCACCAGGTACGTCCACGGTGACCCGGTCGGCGTCGCCCAGGGCCACGGCGGCCGCCACCACGCCGGTGCCGCAGGACTCGGTCTCGCCGACGCCACGCTCGTGGACCCGGAGCCGTAGTCGTCCGGGTGCCTCGCGGACGACGAACTCGACGTTCACGCCCGCGGGGAAGGCGCCGGCGGGCTCCCAGCCGGGCGCAACGGTGAGATCGAGGGCGGCCAGGTCTTCGTCGTCGTCGAGGAGTACCACGGCGTGGGGGTTGCCGACGTCGACGCTGGTGGCCGTCCACTCGCGATGGCCGTGGTGAACCGTGACCCGCCCTGCGACCCGCGCCGGGCCCATCGTCGCCGCGAGCCTCCCGTCGGGCAGGAAGGTGCCGGTCCGCAGCCCGGCCCGGGTGGCGACGGTGACCTCGGGGCCGTTGACGAGCCCCTCCTGTTCCAGGTAACGCAGGAACACCCGCAGGCCGTTGCCGCACATCTCGGCGACCGACCCGTCGGCGTTGCGGTAGTCCATGAACCAGCGCTCCCCCTCGGCCTGCCAGCCCGGCACCATGGCGCAGCGCGCGGCCCGCAGGATGCCGTCGGCACCGATTCCGCCCCGCCGGTCGCACAGGAAGGCGACCTGGGCCGGGGTGAGGTTGTAGAGGTTGTCGGGGTCGGCGAACAGCACGAAGTCGTTGCGGGTGCCGTGACCCTTGGCGAACTCGATCCTCATCCCACCTCCTCTCACTGCCGTGAACCTGCCGGCGGCCCCGGGACCTGCACCGCGGGGCCAGCCGTGGGTGACCGGCCCGCGGCCGGTCCGGTCCCTGTCAGAGCACGATACCCCGCACGGCGGACGCGACCACCGGCGCGGCCCCCGGACCGGCGGGCAGCCAGGTGATCCGGGGGTCTCGGCGGAACCAACCCGACTGCTTGCGAGCGAACCGACGGGTTCCGGTGATCGTCGCCTCCCGCGCCTGGTCCTCGGTCAGCTCGCCGTCGAGGAAGGCCAGGACTTGCCGGTAGCCCAGGGCACGGGACGCCGTCCGTCCCTGGCGCAGGCCGCGTCCGGCCAGCTCGGCAACCTCGGCCACGAGGCCGTCGGCCCACATCCGGTGGACCCGCTGGGCGATCCGTGCGTCCAACTCCTCACGGGCCACCTCGAGGCCGAACTGCACCACTTCGGCCAGGGCGTACTCCCAGCGCGGCAGGGTCGAGGTGAAGCTTCCGGTCAGCTCCACCACCTCCAGGGCCCGGACGAGCCTGCGGCCGTTGCCCGGCAGGATCCCGGCGGCCGCCTCGGGCGCCAGCACGGCCAGCCGACGGTGCAGTTCTTCCGGCCCGGCCGCAGCCAGTTCGGCCTCCAGCCTGGCCCGCACCGCCGGGTCGGTGCCGGGGAACGTGAAGTCGTCCAGGATCGCGTGCACGTAGAGCGCCGATCCCCCGGTGAGCAGCGGCACCACGCCACGCCGTCGGCAGTCGGCGATCGTGGCCCTGGCCAGCGCCTGGAACTCGGCCACGCTGGCCGCCCGGGTGACGTCCATGATGTCGATCAGGTGGTGGGGCACCCCGCCTCGCTCGGCCACCGTCGGCTTGGCAGTCCCGATGTCCATGCCGCGATAGACCAGCATCGAGTCGGCGTTCACCACCTCGGCCGCGATCCCCGATCCGGCCAGCGCATGGGCGAGTTCGACCGCGACGGCCGTCTTACCGCTCGCCGTCGGGCCGTTCAGGGCCACCACCGGGATGCTCACGACCGGCATTGTCGCAAAGACCGGGGCCCAGGTGCTTGGCACACGAGCCTCGCGGGCACACAATGGAGGCCGTAGCCGGGAAAGGCTCGGCGCCGGGGCAGAAAGGAGGTCGCATGGACATCGTCGAACAGATCAAGGGTGCCGTGGCAGGCCACGAAGCTGAAGTCTCTGAAGGCATCGAGAAGGTGGGTGACTTCGTCGACGACAAGACCGGCGGCCAGTTCGCGGACCAGGTGGATCAGGCCCAGGACTTCCTCAAGGACCAACTGGGGGGCTCTGCCCAGTAAACCGGATCCACTGATCTGGACGCGGGACGAGCGCTCCCGCACTCACGACGAAACCCGAGGGGTCGGCCCAGGCGGCCGGCCCCTCGGCCTGTTCCGGCACGGTGCGCAGGCCCTTCCCGCGGCGGCCGCTGCCGCCGGCGAAGGGTGGTCGTTCAGGCCCGGGTCAGCTTCGGCAGGCCCAGGCTGGTGGGCGCCGGCCCCGCATCCGCGCGCTCGGGGGCCGCGTTCCGGGCGGCCCACGCGTCGCCGCCGCGGGTACGTCGCAGGCCCAGCAGGCCGTCGTCGGCGTTCAGGTGGTGCGGGGCGGCGTAGGTGATCGCCACCTCGGCGAGATCGCCGGGACGGGGACGCAGGTCGGGCTCCTGGGGAACCCGGACGTGCACCAGGCGGTTGTCGCGGGCCCGTCCCGACATCCGCTGGGTGGCGGCGTCCTTGCGCCCCTCCCCGTCGGCGAGCATCACCTCGACGGTCTGCCCCACCAGCTTGCGGTTCTCCGCCCAGGCGGTCTCGCCGACGAGGTCGATGAGCCGCTCGTAGCGTTCCTGCACGACTGCCCGGGGCACCTGGTCGGCCATGGTGGCCGCGGGCGTGCCGGGGCGGATCGAGTACTGGAACGTGAACGCCGCGGCGAACCGCGACGCCCGGACGACGTCCAGGGTGGCCTGGAAATCTGCGTCGGTCTCGGAGGGGAACCCGACGATGACGTCGGTGGTGATCGCCGCCTGCGGGATCGCCGCCCGCACCCGGTCGAGGATGCCCAGGAACTTGTCGCTGCGGTAGGAGCGGCGCATCAGCTTCAGCACCCGGTCCGAACCGGACTGCAGCGGCATGTGCAGCGACGGCATCACGTTCGGGGTCTCGGCCATCGCCGCGATCACGTCGTCGGTGAACGCGGCCGGGTGGGGCGAGGTGAACCGGACCCGCTCCAGGCCCTCCACCTCGCCGCAGGCACGCAGCAGGGCGGCGAACGCTCCCCGGTCGCCGAACTCCACCCCGTAGGTGTTCACGTTCTGGCCGAGCAGCGTGATCTCCTGGACGCCTTCGGCGACCAGCGCCTCGACCTCGGCCAGCACGTCGCCGGGCCGACGGTCGTTCTCCCTGCCCCGCAGCGCCGGCACGATGCAGAACGTGCAGGTGTTGTTGCAGCCGACGCTGATCGACACCCAGGCCGCGTAGGCGGAGTCACGCCGGGTCGGCAGGGTGGACGGGAACCGTTCGAGTGACTCCAGGATCTCCACCTGTGCCTCGTGCTGGATGCGGGCCCGTTCCAGGAGCACCGGCAGCGAGCCGAGGTTGTTGGTGCCGAAGACCACGTCGACCCAGGGTGCCTTCTCGACCACCACCTGGCGGTCCTTCTGGGCCATGCAGCCGCCCACGGCAATCTGCATGCCGGGCCGGGACTGCTTCACCGGGGCCAGGTGGCC
This sequence comes from uncultured Actinomycetota bacterium, assembly GCA_963704225.1. Classification (GTDB taxonomy): domain Bacteria; phylum Actinomycetota; class Actinomycetes; order Propionibacteriales; family Propionibacteriaceae; genus Propionicimonas. Next base: position 88,970 of record CAVPHL010000016.1, on the reverse strand, counting down.
CAGGTTGCCGTAGAGCCGGTTGTCGGCGTTCTCCCGAACCGCGCAGGTGTTGAACACGACCACATCCGCCGGCGCACCGGCCTCAGCCGCCCGATACCCGGCGTCGACCAGGACTCCCGCGATCCGCTCCGAATCGTGGACGTTCATCTGGCAGCCGTAGGTGACGACCTCAAAGGTGCGTGCGGACAAGTGCGTTCCCCGGGTTCGTGGCGGTGTGAAGGACGCGTACTCTACCCGCTCACCTCGCCAGGGCCACGGCTCGCGACTCCCGCACCACGGTCACCTTGATACTGCCCGGGTAGGTCAGCTCCCCTTCGATCCGCTTGGCGATCTCGCGGGCAATCACCTGGGACTCGGCGTCGTTCGACCTGTTCCGGGGCCACCATCACCCGGATCTCGCGGCCGGCCTGCATGGCGAAGACCTTGTCGACCCCGGAATGCTCCCGGGCGATCTCCTCCAGCCGCTGGAGCCGCTTGACGTAGATCTCCAGGCTCTCGCGACGCGCGCCCGGGCGACTGCCGCTGATCGCGTCCGCAGCCTGGGTGAGCACGGCCTCGACGGTGCGCGGCTCGACCTCGTTGTGGTGTGCCTCGATGGCGTGCACGATGTCGGGATGCTCGCCGTGGCGGCGGGCCAGGTCGGCGCCCACCTTGGCGTGGGAACCCTCGGCCTCGTGGGTGAGCGCCTTGCCGATGTCGTGCAGGAACGCGGCCCGTCGGCAGGTGTCCACGTCCAGCCCGAGCTCGGCGGCCAGCAGGGCGGCGATGTGGCCGCACTCCAGGAGGTGCTTGAGCACGTTCTGCCCGTAGGAGGTGCGGTACTGCAGCGCGCCCCAGGTAGGGCAGCAGGCCCGGGGCCAGGTCGGTGATTCCCATCTCGATCAGCGCGTCCTCCGCGGCCCGGACGCAGAGCTCGTCCACCCGCCGTTGGGAGCGCTCGTGCACCTCCTCGATGCGCGCCGGGTGGATGCGTCCGTCCTCGACCAGTTCGGTCATGGTGAGCCGGGCGGTCTCGCGTCGCACCGGGTCGAAGCAGGACAGGATCACGGCTTTCCGGGGTGTCGTCGATCATCACGTTGACCCCGGTGATCTGCTCGAAGGCCCTGATGTTGCGACCTTCGCGGCCGATGATCCGGCCCTTCATCTCCTCGCTGGGCAGCGCCACCGTCGCCACCACCGACTCGGTGGTCTGCTCGGCGGCCAACCGCTGCACGCTGGTGACGATCAGCCTGCGGGCGGTGGCGTCGGCGGTGCGTTTCGCCTCGGACTCGATCTCCCGGGTGACCTGGGCGGCGTGCAGCCGCGCTTCCTTCTCGACCTGCGCCATCAGCTGGCTGCGGGCCTCGTCGGCCGACAGCCCGGCGACCGCGGCGAGGGCGTCGGTCCGTTGCGACTCGGCCTCCTCCAGCTGCGCCTCCCGCTGGTCGAGCCCGGCCGCGATCCGATCCAGGTGGGCCTCGCGGGTGTGCAGTTCCTCCAGGTAGCGGTTCAGTCGGTCCTCGCGCTCGGCGAGGAGCTCCTCGCGGCGGTCGACCGCCTGGCGCCGGGCCTTCAGGTCATCCTCATCGGCCGCGGCCGCCTTCGGATCCGCGACGGTCGCGACCCGTGCCGGCCGCTGCCCGCGCTGCCCGCTCCGCTGGGGTCCCGGTCGGCGCGGACGCTGCCCGGCCACGCCGCCGCGGAAGATCAGGACCAGGAGTACAACCAGGAGCGCGGCCACGACGACGAGGAACACGACCAGTACGGTCAACAGGCCCGGTTGGTCCATGGCATCCTCCTTGAGCGGGGTGCGGGGACGCCGAAAGGCCCAGTCCTCAAGCGGCCCCGCCCGGAGAGGCCGAGGCAATGGCCAGCCGCGGCCCGGCCGTGCCGGGCCACGCCTGTATCGCGGGTTTCAGTACCCGGTGGTGTTCAGTCAATCGCTCAGGAAAGGGTCCGCAGGCGTACCCAATGGGCAGGCTAGGGCCGCGGGAATCTTTCCGCAAGCGACGTCCACCCCCGGGGTACCCCCAAACGGGTCGGGTCGCGGTCGGGCCGGCCGTTCGGACGCCGGCCAGGTGCACCGGACAACGTCAGGGGAGGTCCGACGACTCGGGCAGGTCGGCCAGCACGTCCCGGGTGACCCTCGCCACCACCGCCGAACTGAAGCCCCGGCGGGCCAGCGCCCCGGCCAGGCGGCGGTACCTCACCTGCGGGTCCAGCCGCACCAGCGAACGGGCCTTGCGCTCGGCGAATCCTCGCGCCACTGCCTCGTCGTGTTCACTGTCCAGTTCGGCCGCGGCGTCGGCCACCAGCTCCCGGTCGACCCCCTTCTCGACCAGTTCGGCGAGCAGGACGCGGCGGCTCTTCTGCCGACGAGCCCCCGCGGCGAGCCAGTCCCTGGCGAAGACAGCGTCATCCACCAGCCCCACCTCGGCGAACCGGTCCAGCACCTGCTGGGCCGCTTCCTCCGGCACGTTCTTGCGTGCCAGCGCCCGGGCGAGCTCCACCCGCGACCGCGCCCGGGTGGTGAGCTGGCGCAGCGCGAGCTCGCGGGCGACCGCCACCGGGTCGGCGTCCTGGTCCGACCCGGGGTCGGGGTGCTGCTCGGGGGCGCGCATCGACGTCAGAACGCCACCTCGCCGGTGACCGGATCGACGCCGTCGGGTACCGCCGCACCTGCCGGACCCACTCCGAGCTGGGAGAGGATCCGCCGCTCGATCTCGTCGGCCACGTCGGGGTGCGCCTTGAGGAAGTTGCGGGCGTTCTCCTTGCCCTGGCCGAGCTGATCGGCCTCGTAGGTGAACCAGGCACCGGCCTTGCGGATGATCCCGCAGTCGACACCGAGGTCGATCAGGCTGCCCTCACGGCTGATGCCCTGGCCGTAGATGATGTCGAACTCGGCCTGCTTGAACGGCGGCGCGACCTTGTTCTTGACCACCTTGACCCGGGTTCGGTTGCCGACCATCTCCTGGCCGTCCTTGAGGGTCTCGATCCGGCGCACGTCGAGCCGCACCGACGAGTAGAACTTCAGTGCCCGGCCCCCGGTGGTGGTCTCCGGCGAGCCGAACATCACGCCGATCTTCTCGCGGAGCTGGTTGATGAAGATGGCGGTGGTGCCGGCAACGGACAGGGCGCCGGCCATCTTCCGCAGTGCCTGGCTCATCAGCCGTGCCTGCAGGCCCACGTGGCTGTCGCCCATCTCCCCCTCGATCTCGGCCCGCGGGGTCAGCGCTGCCACCGAGTCGATCACGATCGAGAGCCAGGGCGCCGGACCGCACCAGGGTGTCGGCGATCTCCAGCGCCTGCTCACCGTTGTCGGGCTGGCTGACCAGAAGCGCGTCGGTGTCGACGCCGAGCTCTGGCCGCGTAGTCGGGGTCGAGCGCGTGCTCGGCGTCGATGAAGGCGCAGATGCCGCCGGCGGCCTGGGCGTTTGCGATCACGTGCAGCGCCACCGTCGTCTTGCCGCTGGACTCCGGGCCGTAGATCTCCACGACCCGGCCCCGGGGCAGGCCGCCGATACCGAGCGCCACGTCGAGCGCGATCGATCCGGTGGGGATCACCTCGATGGGCAGCCGGGTCTCATCACCCAGGCGCATCACCGAGCCCTTGCCGTGCTGCTTCTCGATCTGCGCCAGCGCCGCCGCGAGCGCCTTCTCCCGGTCTGCTACTGCCATTGCCGCGTCCTCTCCTTCAGCCACTACCACCTTGTCGCCATCACCCTAGGCAGCGCCACTGACAATCGGTCAGGGACTCGCGACGGTGTGGCTGTCGCGGCGCCGGACGGGCAACTGCGGACAGGTTAGCCGAACAGGTGTTCGATATGCACGCGACACGCGGGAGTGCGGATCAGCGCTCCCGGACGGGCAGTTCGAGGGCCTCCCAGGCGGCCCGCCAGATGTCCCGACAGGGCACCCCGCCGGCGAGTGCCTGGCTCACGGTCCGGTGGCCCAGCCCCTCCAGCACGAAGGTCTCCGACCACATCAGGGAGTAGGCCTCACCGAGGTGCGTCCTCAGCCTGGCCCGCAGGTCGGCCTCCCGCATCCGGGCTCAGGCCGCCGCGGCGTGGGCGCTGCGCACCGGCAGCGTGGTCACCGCCGCGTGATCCTCGATCTTGTCCGACACCTGCCGCAACACCATCGACAACGGCACGTCGAGCGCTCCGCAGACCGCGTTGAGCAGTTCCGAGGACGCTTCCTTCTGCCCGCGCTCGATCTCGGAGAGATAGCCCAGGCTCACCCGGGCCCGGCCGGAGACCTCGCGCAGGGTGAGGTTCGAGGACGTGCGCAACTCCCGCAACGACTCACCGAGCAACTCCCGCATCAGCAGCGGGCGCTCGCGCGCATCCTGAAGAACCATGCTCCGACTCTACCTGTCCTGCCGGGTCCTCCCCCGGCGCTGGTACAACGCCACGCGGGTGCCGGCTTGTTCCCACCCTCGGCCCGTCGGATGGCAGTTGGGAGCGCGGCCACGGTGCACCGCCGCGTTCGCCACGGGCCGGTCCTTCAGGCCCGGGCCACCAGCGCCGACTCCAGCAGGGTCAGAGCGGCGACGACCGCACCGTTCCTCACCGCCGCCCGGTCCCCGGTGAGGTCGCATCGCTCGGCCCGTTCGGTGTCCGGTCCGGCCAGGCCCAGCCACACCTCGCCGGGGGCGTGCCCGTCCTGCGGGTCGGGCCCTGCCACCCCGGTCGTCGCCAGCGCCCAGTCCGTGCCGGTGGCCGCCCGCACCCCGGCCGCGAGCGCCGCCGCCACCTGCGGCGACACCGGTCCGTACTCGGCGAGCAGTGCGGCCGGCACGCCGGCCAGGCGGGCCTTCAGGTCGGTCGCGTAGGCCACCACGCCGCCACGGTAGGCGGCGGATGCTCCCGGAACGGAGGTGACGGCGGCGCCGAGCAGCCCACCGGTCAGCGACTCCGCCGTCGAGAGGGTCTCCCCCCGGGCCACCAGCGCAGCCACGACGCGGGTCGCCCCCGGGTCAGGACCGGCCACCGGCACCCTTCGCGAGCGCAGCCGCCCGCAACCGCAGGGCATCCCGCACGTACATCAGGCCGGTGATCACCGTGAGCACCACCGCCGCGCCCATCACCAGCCAGGCGAGCCAGAACCAGAACGGCAGCAACTCCCCGACCAGCGGGATCGGGTAGGGCAGGAACATCAGCAGGGCGATCGCCTGCAGCACGGTCTTCAGCTTGCCGCCCGCGGCGGCCGCCATCACCTCGTACTTCAGCATCTGCACGCGCATCCAGGTGATGCCCCATTCGCGCAGCAGGATCAACACGGTCACCCACCACGGCAGTTCGTCGAGGATGCTCAGCGAGATGAAGGCCGCGCCCGTCAGCGCCTTGTCGGCGATCGGGTCCCAGATCTTGCCGAAGTCGCTGACCAGGTCGTAGCGCCGGGCGATCATGCCGTCGAACAGGTCGGTGAGGATCGCCACCCCGAACGCCAGCGTCGCAGCCAGCCGCCAGCTGAACTGGTCGGGGTGCCAGAACAGCAGGACCAGGAACACCGGCACCAGCACCAGTCGCAGCACGGTGAGGGCGTTGCGGTAGCCAGGCAGGCACCGCGCCGGCACGCTGCGCAGACTGCGTCATCACCCCTCCAGCTCCACCACGAGATCAACCCCGTCCGACGCGGCGACCATACCCCAGGCGAGGGCCCCCGTGACCAGATCGTTACCCATTTGGCGCGAGCGTCGTGTTCCCGTCGCGTCTCCGGCCCCTGGTGCTGCGCCCGCCCCGACGCGGTCCCGTCCGGCTCCACCGCCTCCACCAGCACCTGGGTCCGCTCCCCGATCCGGTCCGCCGACCGCTGGGCGGACACCACCTCGACCAGCGTCGCGAGCCGGTCGACGCGCTCGTCGATCAGTTCCGGCGGCACCTTCCCCGCCAGGGTCGCACCCTCGGTGCCCTCCTCGTCGGAGTAGCCGAAGACCCCCACCGCGTCCAGCCGGGCCGCCGCGAGGAAGCCGGCCAGTTCCTCCACGTCGGTCTCGGTCTCGCCCGGGAACCCGGCGATCACGTTGCTGCGGACGCCCGCGTGGGGCCGCACGGACCGGATCCGGTCGAGCAGGCCGAGGAACGAGTCGGCGTCGCCGAAGCGGCGCATCCGGCGGAGCACGGACGCGGACGCGTGCTGGAACGGCAGGTCGAAGTACGGCACCACGCGATCAAGCCCGAGCATCGCCTCCAGCAGGGCCGGGCGCACCTCGGCCGGCTGCAGGTAGGACACCCTGATCCAGTCCAGCCCGTCCACGCCGTCGAGCGCGCGCAGCAGCGTCTCCAGGTTGGTTCCGGCGTCCTTGCCGTAGGCGGTGGAGTTCTCGCTGACCAGCACGACCTCGCGGACACCGCGTTCGACCAGCCAGCGGGCCTCGGCGACCACTTCCCCGACCGGACGGGAAAGGAAGGCACCGCGGAACGAAGGGATCGCGCAGAAGGCGCAGCGCCGGTCGCAGCCGGAGGCGATCTTCAGCGGCGCGGACGCGCCGGTCGCCAGCCGGAACCGCGGGATCCAGCCGTGCCCCGGCACCGGGACCTCCTCGGCCCGGGCCGGCCGGGCCACCGGCGCCAGCGGCAGCAGGGTGCGCCGGTCGGACGGGGTGTGCGGCGCGACGTGACCGCCGCCGAGGATCCAATCCAGTCGGGCGGCGATCTCGGGGTAGTCGTCGAAGCCGAGCACCGCGTCCGCCTCGGGCAGGGACTCGGCCAGTTCCCGCCCGTAACGTTCGGCCATGCAACCGACGGCGACGACCGCCCGGGTCCGGCCGTTGCCCTTGTGGTCGGCGGCCGCCAGCAGGGTGTCGATGGAGTCCTTCTTGGCGGCGTCGATGAAACCGCAGGTGTTCACCACGATGGCGGCGGCCTGGTCCGGCTCCGCGACCAGGCTGAAGCCCCCGGCGGCCAGGCGTCCGGCCAGTTCCTCGGAATCGACCTCATTGCGGGCACAGCCGAGGCTGATCAGGTGCACGGGAGTCGGGCTCACCCGCGCCACGCTACCCCACCACCCGGCGCGGACCGGGGGTCGGCGGTGGCGGCGGACCGTGGGCCCCGGCTCGGGCCGGAGCGAGGGTGAGCGGGCTCCCCCGCGTCCTCGCCGGGGTTCACCGGCGGCGGGTCAGCCGTCGCGCAGGGCCGCCAGCACCTCGTCGAGGTCGTCGGGCTTCACCAGTACCTCGCGCGGCTTGGAGCCCTCCGAGGGACCCACCACGCCCCGGGTCTCCAGGATGTCCATCAGCCGGCCGGCCTTCGCGAAGCCCACCCGCAGTTTGCGCTGCAGCATCGAGGTGGAGCCGAGTTGCAGGTTCACCACCAGCTGGGCGGCCTCCAGGACCAGTTCCAGGTCGTCACCGATGTCCTCGGCCACGGCCCTGCCGGAGTCCACCACCGCGGCCACGTCGTCGCGGTACTGCGGCGCCATCTGTTCGGTCACCTGCTTCACGACTGCCCGGATCTCCGCCTCGGTCACCCAGGAACCCTGCACGCGCAACGGCTTGGACTGGCCCATCGGCAGGAACAGTCCGTCGCCCTGGCCGACCAGCTTCTCCGCACCGGGGGTGTCCAGGATCACTCGGGAGTCGACCATCGAGCTGGTCGCGAACGCCAGTCGCGACGGAACGTTGGCCTTGATCAGGCCGGTCACGACGTCGGTGGACGGACGCTGCGTGGCCAGCACCAGGTGGATGCCCGCGGCCCGGGCCAGCTGGGTGATCCGGACGATCGAGTCCTCGACGTCACGGGGTGCGACCATCATCAGGTCGGCCAGCTCGTCGACGATCACCAGCAGGTAGGGGTAGGGCGCCAGCACCCGCTCCGAGCCGGGCGGCAGCTTCACCTGGCCGGCCCGGACGGCCTTGTTGAAGTCGTCGACGTGGCGGAACCCGAACGCGGCGAGGTCGTCGTAGCGGGCGTCCATCTCCCGGACCACCCACTGCAGCGCCTCGGCGGCCTTCTTCGGGCTGGTGATGATCGGGGTGACCAGGTGCGGGATGCCCTCGTAGTGCGGTCAGCTCCACCCGCTTCGGGTCGACCAGCAGCATCCGGACCTCGTCCGGGGTGGCCCGCATCAGGATCGAGGTGACCATCGAGTTGACGAAACTCGACTTGCCGGAGCCGGTCGCGCCGGCCACCAGCAGGTGTGGCATCTTCGCCATGTTCGCCACGACGTAGCCGCCCTCGACATCCTTGCCCAGCCCGACGGTCATCGGGTGGTGGTCGTTGCGGGCCCGGTTCGAGCGGAGCACGTCGCCGAGGGACACGATCTCCTTGTCGGCGTTGGGGATCTCGATCCCGATCGCGGACTTGCCCGGGATCGGCGACAGGATCCGGACGTCGGCGGAAGCGACCGCGTAGGCGATGTTCTTGCCCAGCGCGGTGACCTTCTCGACCTTGACGGCGTTGCCGAGCTCCACCTCGTAGCGGGTGACTGTCGGGCCCCGGGTGTAGCCGGTGACCGTCGCGTCGATCTCGAACTGGCGCAGCACCTCGGTGAGCCTCTGCACGACCGCGTCGCTGGCCTGGCTACGGGCCCGCGGCACCGTGCCGGGCTTGAGCACCGAAGGGTCGGGCAGGGTGTAGACGACGTCGCCCGAGATCGGGGGCTGCTCGGCCCGCAACGGTCCGGAGGACATCACCGGCGCGGCCAGCGGCGGCTGCCCGGGCCTGGCCGCCGGCTTCAGCGGGGTCGCGGTCAGCGGCACGGTCAGATCGGTGTCCGGATCGGTCTCGGCTTCGGGCTCCTCCGCCACCAGCGGGGTGTCGTAGGGGCGTTGCGGCGCGCCGTACTCGATCTCGTCCCTGGGTGGGCGCCGGAAGCGCTCCCGCAGGGCTCGGGCCCGCTCGCGAAGCTCACTCATCGGCACCCCGGCGATCACCAGCACGCCGAACAGGGTCAGGACGGCCAGGACCGGCACCGCGACCCACGCGGTGAGCAGGTCCACGGTGAGGGAGGACGAGATGAAGCCGAGGAAGCCGCCGGCCTCCCGCACCAACTCCGGCTGGGAGCCGCGCGGCAGCCCGCGGGCGACGTGGACCAGGCCCAGAATGCCGAACAGGCCGGCCAGCCACCCCACGACCTGACGCCCGGCGGTGCCGTGCCGTTCCGGGTGCCGCAGGGTGCGCCAGGCCATGCCGAAGCAGAGCAGCGGGACCACGTAGGCGAAGGACCCGAAGAGGGTGGTGACGGCGACCTTCACCGCGTTGCCGGCCGTGCCGGGCAGTCCGATCCAGAACTCCCCGGCCACCAGCAGGCCCAGCAGCAGCAGGAACAGCCCGCTGCGGTCGTGGCGACGCTCCGGCTCGAGGTCGCGGACGGCCGGCGGGATCCCCCGTGCGGCGGAACCGATCATCGTGGCCAGGCCTCGCCAGGTGGCCGCGATGCCCCGCCCGAGGGCGGACAGGACGCGGCGGAAGCCCGAGGGCTGCGAGGCAGCCGGCTTGCGGGCCGGGGACTTCTTCTTGCTTCCTGTGCTCCGGGAGGCGCCAGCTCGCGCGGACGCGCTGCTGCGGCTCCGCGAAGGGGAAGACGCGCGGGTCGCCATGCCAGGAAGGGTAGGCGATGGCACCGACGAATCCACGCCCCCACGCCGGGGACCTCCCTCATCCCCCGGCGGGCGACCGGACGCCGGGGGCGCCGGCGGAGCGAAGTCGTCAGGAGGAGAAGTGCTGCCAGCCTCCGGCAGGTCCGTCCCAGTCCCGGCCGTCGACCAGCACCTGGGCCTCGCCGGCGAGCACCCGTCCGATCACCCGCCAGCCGTCGGGCACCCGGTCGGGCTCGAACGCGCCCACGAGGGCATGGTCGTCGCCGCCGGTGAGCTGGAAGTTCAGCGGGTCCCCCCCGCCGATCGCCGCGGCCACGGCCTGCTGGGGTTCGGAGATCTCCAGGGTCGAGGTGTCCACGTCGAGCGTGACCCCCGAGGCCCGGGCGACGTGGCCGAGGTCGGCCAGCAGCCCGTCGGACACATCGATCATCGCCGACGCCCCGGCTTCCGCGGCCACCCGGCCCTCGCCGTAGGGCGGTTCGGGTACCCGGTGGGCGACCACCACCGCGCGCGGCGAGCGGAAGCCGCGCCCCAGCACGGCCACGCCGGCCGCGGCCCACCCCAGGCGTCCGGCCATCGCCAGCACCTGTCCCGGGCGTGCGCCGGACCGGGTGAGCGCCGGCCGGCCGGCGAGGTCGGCCAGGACCGTGGCGGTCACCACGATCTGGGACGCGGACGTGGTGTCTCCCCCGACCAGCTGGACCCCGGCGTTCGCACACTCCTCCCGCACTCCCGCAGCGAATTCCTCCACCCACTCCACCGGGGTGGCGGCCGGAGCGGCGAGGCTCACCACGAGCCCGATCGGGACCGCCCCCATCGCCTCGGCGTCGGACACACAGGCCGCGACCGCCTTGCGACCCACGTCGTGGGCGCCCGACCAGTCGCACCGGAAGTGCACGCCCTCGACCATCGTGTCGATGGACACCGCCAGGTCGCCGGCCAGCCGCAACACCGCGCAGTCGTCCCCGACACCCAGCACCACCGGCCCGGACGCAGCCAGTCCCGCGGTGATCCGCTCGATCAGGGCGAACTCGCCGACGTCGCCGATCACCCGGCCCGGTCGCTGCACGCCGGCAGGGTTCACCGCAGGCCCATCGGCCGGTCCAGCGCCAGCTGCACCAGGGTGGCGATCAGGTCGGGGTAGGCCAGCCCGCTGGCCGCCCACATCATCGGGAACATCGAGGTGTCGGTGAAGCCCGGCATCGTGTTCAGCTCGTTCACGAAGGGCACCCCGTCCGGGGTGACGAACAGGTCGACCCGGGCCAGCCCCTCGACGTCCATCGCGGCGAAGGTGCGGCCGGCCAGCTCCTGCACCGCGGCCCGCAGCCCGGGGGTGAGGTCTGCCGGCACCTGGAGGGTGACCTGCTCCTCGGGGAGGTACTTGGCGCGGAAGTCGTAGACACGATCGGCGGTGTGCATCACGATCTCGCCGGGCAGCGAGACCCGGGGCGGCCCGTCGAGGTTCTGCAGCACGCCGACCTCCACCTCGCGGGCACCGACGAACCCCTGCTCCACGACCACCTTCGGGTCGTAGCCGACCGCGTCGGTGATCGAGGCTTCCAGGCCCGAGCGGTCGTCGACCTTGGTGATGCCGATGCTGGACCCGCCCCGGGCGGGCTTCACGAACACCGGATAGGTGAGCTCGTGGTCGACCCGAGCCAGGCATCCGGCGCGGTCGTCGCGCCACTGGGCGGGCGTGATCGCGACCCACGGCCCCACCGGCAGGCCGCCGGCGGCCATGGCCCGCTTCATCAGGTCCTTGTCCATGCCGATCGCGCTGGCTGCGACGCCGGCCCCGACATAGCGGACGCCCAGCATCTCGAACAGGCCCTGAATGGTCCCGTCCTCCCCCATCGGACCGTGCAGCAACGCGAACGCCACGTCGACGCCGGTGCTGTCCACCAGCGCTCCGCCGTCCCTGGTCGCGAGCTCCGGCCCGTCGGCGCCCCGGAGCAGCACTGCTTCCGGGCGGTCGGCCGGAACCCGCGGCAACCGGCCCTCGACGACCTCGAAGCCGACCAGTTCCCCGGCGGGGATCCGCACCCAGCGGCCCTCGTCGGTGATCCCGATCCCGATCACCTCGAACCGGTCAGGATCGATCGCCCTGGCCACGCCACCCGCGGTGAGGCAACTGATCTCGTGCTCGGAACTGACCCCGCCGAAGACGAGGGCCACCCGGATCCTGGGGCGACTGGTCACCGGCTCACCCTAGCGGCCGGACCCTCGCCGAACCCGCCCGCCCAAACGGATGTCGTAGACGTCGGACGGCGGCGCCTCATCCCTGATCTGAGCGACAAGACCGGTGACGGCGGCCATGATCCGCTCCCCGGCCTCGACCGTGGCCGCGGTGTCGGTCCGACCGTGGAGATCGGCCAGGGCGACCGGCTCGCCGGTCCGGAACACCATGGTGCGGCGGGGCCGGAAACGGGGCCGGCCCGGCTTCTTGCCCGGCATCACCAGGTGCGCGCCCCACTGCCCGACCGGCACCACCGGACAGCCGGCCCGCAACGCCAGCCGCGCCGCGCCCCGACGGGGCGTCATCGGCCAGGTGCCCGGGTCGGCGGTGATCGTCCCCTCCGGGTAGATCACCACGCACTCCCCCGCCGCCAGGGCTGCGTGGGCGTGCTCCAGGGCGACACCGGCCCGCTCGGTGTTGCGCTCGACCGGGATCTGTCCGGTGGCACGGGCCAGCCGACCGATCACCGGGACCCGCCACAGTTCGGCCTTGCCCAGGGCGCGTGGCCAGCGCCCGTGCCAGACCAGGTACTGGCACAGGGCCGCCGGGTCGAAGTAGGAGATGTGGTTGCTGACCACGATCACTCCGCCGGTGCCCGGCAGGCCGGCGGCATCGTCCCAATCGGTATCAACCAGCCGGTTCAGGAGCCAGCCGGCGAACCGTGCCAGCCGCCGGTAGGTGGGCTGGACGGGGGTCGGGTTGGCCACCGACAGTGGTGTCCGGGACGTGTGGGACCGCCCGCTCGCCGGTGGTCGCGCGGAGGGCTCGACGGGCCGGCCGGAGGTTTCGGCAGGCCCGGCCGTCGACGGCTCCCCCGCGGAACCGACGTCGTTCACCCCGCGGTCTTGGCCGGGAGGGTCGTGGGCAGCCAGGCCGGCCGGGTGGCCTCGAAGGCGGCGATCTCGGCCTCGTGGGTGAGGGTCAGGCCGATGTCGTCCAGGCCCTCGAGCAGCCGGTGCCGGGTGTAGCCGTCGATCTCGAAGCCGAAGGAGCGGCCGGAGGCCTCGATCGTGCACGACCCGAGGTCGACGGTGAACTCCACCCCCGGGGTGGCCTCCGCGATCGCCCAGAGCTCCTCGACCACCTCCTGCGGCACGACCGCGACCACCAGGCCGGCCTTGCCCGAGTTGCTGCGGAAGATGTCACCGAACCGGGAACCGATCACGACCCGGAAGCCGTAGTTCTGCAGTGCCCAGACCGCGTGCTCCCGGGAGGAGCCGGTGCCGAAGTCGGGACCGGCGACCAGGACCGACCCGGCGGCGTAGGCCGGCTGGTTGAGCACGAAGGCCGGGTCGTTGCGCCAGGCGGCGAACAGGCCGTCCTCGAAGCCGGTGCGGGTGACCCGCTTCAGGTAGACCGCAGGGATGATCTGGTCGGTGTCGACGTTGCTGCTGCGCAGCGGGACGGCGATGCCGGTGTGCGTGCTGAACTTGTCCATCGCTGGTTCCTTACAGGTCGGCCGGGGAGCTGAGGGCACCGCGGATCGCGGTGGCGGCGGCGACCGGCGGGGAGACCAGGTGGGTGCGTCCGCCCTTGCCCTGCCGGCCCTCGAAGTTGCGATTGGAGGTGGACGCGCTGCGCTCACCCGGGGCAAGTTGGTCGGGGTTCATGCCCAGGCACATCGAACAACCCGCCTCCCGCCATTCCGCGCCGGCGTCGGTGAAGACCTTGTCCAGCCCCTCGGCCATGGCCTGCAACCGGACCCGGGCCGAACCCGGCACCACCAGCATCCGGACGCTGTCGGCGACCTTGCGTCCCTTGATCACCGACGCGGCCAGCCGCAGGTCCTCGATCCGGCCGTTGGTACAGGAGCCGAGGAAGACGGTGTCGACCTTCACCTCGCGCATCGGCGTGCCTGCGGTCAGGTCCATGTAGGTCAGGGCCCGCTCGGCGGCCGCCCGGTCGACCGGGTCGGCGAAGTCCTCCGGCGACGGCACCGACCCGCCCAGCGGCACGCCCTGGCCCGGGTTGGTGCCCCAGGTGACGAACGGGGTGAGCCGGGTGGCGTCGATGTCCACCTCACGGTCGAACGTGGCGTCGGCGTCGGTGTAGAGGGACTTCCAGTACTCGACCGCCGCTTCCCAGTCGGCACCCTCGGGGGCGTGCGGACGGCCCTTCAGGTAGGCGAAGGTGGTCTCGTCCGGCGCCATCAGGCCGGCCTTGGCACCCCACTCGATGCTCATGTTGCAGATGGTCATCCGGCCCTCCATGGAGAGGTTGCGGATGGTGTCGCCGCGGTACTCCACCACGTAGCCCTGGCCACCGCCGGTACCGACTTTGGCGATCAGGGTGAGCACGACGTCCTTGGCGGTGACGCCGTCGGGCAGTGCACCGTTGACGTTCACGGCCATGGTCTTCGGCCTGGACTGCGGCAGCGTCTGGGTGGCCAGCACGTGCTCCACCTCGGAGGTGCCGATGCCGAACGCGAGCGCGCCGAACGCGCCGTGGGTGGAGGTGTGGGAGTCGCCGCAGACCACGGTCAGCCCCGGCTGGGTGAGGCCCAGTTGGGGGCCGATGATGTGCACCACGCCCTGGTCCTTGTCGCCCAGGGAGTGGATGCGGACGCCGAAGTCGGCGGCGTTCTTCCGCAGCGTGTCCACCTGGAGCCGGCTCACCGGGTCGGCGATCGGGGCCAGGATGTCCTGGGTCGGGGTGTTGTGGTCCTCGGTGGCCATGGTCAGGCCGGTGCGCCGCACCGGGCGCCCCGCCAGGCGCAGCCCGTCGAAGGCCTGGGGGCTGGTCACCTCGTGAACGAGGTGCAGGTCGATGTAGAGCAGGTCGGGCTCGCCCTCCGCCGTACGCACGACGTGGCTCTCCCATACCTTGTCACTGAGGGTTTTGCCCATCGGACCTCCATCACCGCAGTTGTGGGCTGAATTACAGCCTTCAGCCTACAGCTTGCATATCATGATACGAGACGGCAGTCTTGACCTATGGACAACTCAAGCGGCGTCGGTGTTCTCGACAAGGCGGCCCTCGTGCTGACCGCCCTCGAGCAGGGCCCCACCACCCTCGCCGGGCTGGTCACGGCCACCGGACTGGCCCGACCGACCGCCCACCGGCTCGCCGTGGCGCTGGAGCACCACCGCCTGGTCAGCCGCGACCTGCAGGGTCGCTTCGTGCTCGGACCACGCCTCACCGAGCTCGCCTCGGCCGCGGGCGAGGACCGCCTGCTGGCCACCGCCGGCCCGGTCCTGGCCAGGCTGAGGGACATCACCGGCGAGTCCGCCCAGCTGTACCGCCGCCAGGGCGACATGCGCGTCTGCGCGGCCGCCGCCGAACGCCCGTCCGGGCTTCGGGACACCATCCCGGTGGGCGCCCAGCTCACCATGAGCGCCGGCTCCGCCGCCCAGGTGCTGCTGGCCTGGGAGGACCCCGAGCGGATCCAGCGCGGCTTGCAGAGCTCGTCCTTCTCCGCGGTCGCGCTGGCCACCGTCCGTCGCCGCGGCTGGGCCCAGTCGGTCGCCGAGCGCGAGCCGGGCGTGGCCTCGGTGTCGGCCCCGGTGCGCTCCCCGAGCGGCAAGGTGATCGCCGCCGTCAGCGTGTCCGGCCCGATCGAGCGGCTCTCCCGGCAGCCCGGCCGGTTGCACGCGCCTGCGGTGATCGCCGCGGCCGAGCGACTCTCCGAGGTGCTGCGCCGCACCGGCGGCGAGGGCTGAGGCCCTTCCCGGTTCGTCGCTCCGCCGGGTCAGCGCCACTGCAACCAGTAGCCGTGCGGGTGGCAGCGGGCCAGGCAACGATCGCTGCGGACGCCACCGCGCCAGGTGGTCACCCCGAGCACCGTCACCGGGTCACCGGAGAGGTCGGCGGGCACCGGCAACACGCCCACCACCTCCGGGGACTCCGCCCACACCCAGGCCAGGTCGCGAGTGCCACCGAGCCGGTCGAGTTCGCCTACGAAGTCGGCCTGTCGAGGGTGGTCGAGGTAGGCCAGTACCCAGGTGGTGGTGACCACCGCTCGTCCGTCCAGCCGGTCGAGGGTGGCGGCCAGGTCGTCGACGGCGTCGCCACGCACCACCGTCGCCGGCGTCTCCGAGGCCATCGCCAGTGCCCGCTCCAGCCGGTCGAACCGGTCGGCCTGATCGGGCCACACGCACGCCGCCAGCCACCGGGCGGCCTCGGGGTCGGACGGGTCCACCGGGTCCAGGTCGAGCCCGAGGCGGTCGCTCACCCGGGGCAGCCGGTCCGCCAGCCCGTGCGGCCCCACGGCGCCCGGGCGAACACCCCGCACCGAGCAGTCCAGCACCACCGGACCGTCCCCGAGCCCGTTCCCGTGCCCGTCGGAGTACGCGAACCGATCCAGCAGCAGGTTCAGCCCGGCGCTCGCCCCCACGTCCAGCAGGGCCACCGGTCCGTCGCCGAGCTGGGCGATCCCGGCCAGCAGCAGCGCTGACCGGCCCACCTCGTTGGTCTGGGGCAGTCGGGTCACCAGCAACGAGTTGATCTCGGCGGCGTGCCCGGCGCAGAACTCCAGGAACGCCGGCACCGGGTCACCCGGGTCCACCACGGCGGCCAGGTTCGGGTAGAACCGCGCCAGGGTCGCGTCCGGCCCGGCGAGCAGCAGGTGGTGGACGGCGGCGAACAGGTTCACCGGCACCCGGGCCGGGGCCGGGACGCCGGCGAACAGCCGCTCGACCTGCGTCGAACCGGCGATCCCGGCGCTGAGCCGGGCGTACAGGGGGGCCCGGCTGCGCGCACTGCGGGCGAACGCCCTGAACCGGGTCGCGAGGTTCTCCATCAGCCCGCCCCGCGGGCCGCCACGGCCTCCAGCAGCAACCTCATCCGGGTCGGCTGGACCTCGGCCAGCGAGATCGCGGTGCTGCTGCGAACCACCCCCGGGATGGCCAGCATGTCGGTGGTGACCTGGTAGAGGTGCGCGGTGTCCCGGGCGACCACCTTGACCAGCATGTCGGCGTCGCCGGTGGTCGAGTGGACCTCCACCACCTCGGGCAACGCCTGCAGCCCCGCCGCGGCGGCCTCCCCGCTGGTCTGGCTGATCTCCAGCGACACGAACGCGGCCAGCGGGTAGCCCAGGGCCGCCGGATCGACCCGCTGGCCGAACCCGCGCAGGGCCTCCAGCCGGGCCAGCCGCTTCAGCCGGGCCTGGACGGTGTTGCGCGACACTCCGAGGGTGCGCGAGACGGCCAGCGTGGTGGCGTCCGGGTCGTCGTCGAGGGCCAGCAGGATCCGGGCATCCAGGGGATCAATCACACTCACGCTGGGCATCATGCACGCTTCGTCGCGCCAGGGGAAGCATTGTGCGCAACACGACGCACCCCGGTTGCGCAGGTCCGCCGGGACTCGCCACGATGACCGGGCACCTTTCGGAAAGGCCTTCTTGTGGACTCAGCCCCCCTCCCCCGGCTTCGCGCGGCCGTCGCCGGACTGCCCGCCTACGTCGCCGGCCGCAAGGCCCTCGGCGCCGACGTGGCGCCGCTGGCTTCCAACGAGAGCCATCACCCGCCGCTGCCGAAGGTCCTGGACGCGATCACTCGGGCCGCCGGCACGGTCAACCGGTACCCGGACATGGCCTCCGGCGGGCTGCGGGACCGGCTGGCCGAGGCCAACGGCGTCTCGGTGGAGGAGGTCGCGGTCGGCCCGGGCAGCGTCGGGGTGCTGGCCCAGCTGATCGCCGCGGTCTGCGACGCCGGGGACGAGGTCTTGTTCGCGTGGCGCTCGTTCGAGGCCTACCCGATCCTGTGCCAGATCGCCGGCGCCAACCCCGTCCGGGTGCCGCTGACCGCCGACGAACGCCATGACCTGCCGAGGATGGCCGCGGCGGTCACCCCGCGCACCCGGGCGGTGCTGCTGTGCTCGCCGAACAACCCGACCGGCACGGCGCTCGCCCTGGACGAGCTGGCCGCCTTCCTGGAGATCGTGCCCAGCAGCGTGCTGGTGGTGCTCGACGAGGCGTACCGGGAGTACCTCGGTGCCGAGCTGGACACGGTGGCCCTGTACCGGGAGTACCCCAACCTGTGCCTGCTGCGCACCTTCTCGAAGGCCTACGGACTCGCCGGACTCCGGGTCGGCTATGCGATCGCCTCCCCGGCGGTCGCCGAGGGCCTGCGCCGCACCCAGCTCCCGTTCTCGGTGAGCAGCGTCGCCCAGGCCGCGGCGCTGGCCGCGCTCGACTCCGCGGCCGACGTGGCCGAGAGGGTGGCCACCGTGACCACGGAGCGCCCCCGGCTCGAGGCGGCGATCCGGGCGCTCGGCTGGGAGCTGCCGGAGGGGTCGGCGAACTTCCTGTGGCTGCGGGCCGACGACCAGCTCCGCAACCGCCTGGTGGCCGCGTTCGACAGGGCCGGCATCCTGGTTCGGGGCTACGCCGGTGACGGCGTCCGGATCACCATCGCCGACCCGGCCAGCAACGACCGGGTGCTGGCGGTCCTGGCGGAGTTCCGGTGAACACCGCGACCCGGCAGCAGGACGCCCCGCAGCTGGTCCGGCACACTCCGGCGGAGGACGTGTTCGGCCTGCTCAGCGGCACCTTCGTGGCGTCGCTCGGACTCCACCTGCTGCACACCGTCGGCGCCGTCACCGGGGGCACCGCAGGGTTGTCACTGCTGCTCAGCTACGCCACGGGCTGGTCGTTCGGGTTGCTCTACTTCGTGATCAACCTGCCCTTCTTCGTGCTCGCGATCCGCCGCAAGGGTTGGGAGTTCTCGCTGCGGACGCTGCTCTCGATCGCCCTGGTCTCCGGCTTCGCCTCGCTGCACCCGGTGATGCTGCCCGGGCTGAGGGTCGAACCGGTCTACGCCACCGTGGTGGGCAACCTGCTGGCCGGCATCGGCATGCTGATCCTGTTCCGGCACCGCTCCAGCCTCGGCGGGCTGAACACGCTCGCGCTGATCGTTCAGGAGACCGTCGGCTGGCGGGCCGGCTTCGTCCAGCTCGGCTTCGACGTCGCCATCATCCTTGCCTCGTTGGGCGTGGTCCCGCTCGGCACCGTGGTGCTGTCGGGCGTCGGGGCGGTGGTGCTCAACGTGGTGGTGGCCCTCAACCACCGTCCGGGCCGGTACCTGGGTCACTGAGGGACCAGCCGGCACCCGTGGCGGCCCGTACCGCAGGGTCGTCGCGGTGCCGGCCCCGGCGTGGGGGGATCCTGCCCCGAGCTGCCCGGCCGTGGCCGTGGGCATTACTACCGACGACGCCGCATTACTACCGACGACGCCTCTGTATCGCCGCTCGCGCTCGCGGCTCTACTGTCCAAAGAAGCGACCCGATTCGAGGCACCGCCGATGGGACACTCGGACTACCACTCCCTGGGAACGCCATGAGCGCCACCCAGCAGGCGCTCGACGGCCTCGTGTCGGTGTTGACCGACGAGGCCGGGGTTGTCGTGGCCCGGCCCGGCCAGGCCCCGCCCGACGAGCGTCCGCCGGTCCTGCTCACCCCGCTCTGGCTGCACCGCCTCGGGCGCTCCCGCCGCGTCGGGCCGCTGCTCGACCTCGAACTGGCCGTCGCCGTCGAGACCGGCGGCAACGACGTCCTCGCCCTCACCGAACGGCTCCTGGTGGCGGCCGAGTCCGCGCCGCATCTACGCATCGAACCGCTCCCGGCCGACCGGCCCGGCTTCGGCTTCGTCGTCGTCCTCGGCGCCAGCGTCGAGATCATCGAACCCAGCGGTCCGCCGGTCCGCGAGCCGGTCGTCCAGGTCCATTCCCTGGTGGCCGTCTCGGGCACGGTCGTCGGCCCGGACGGCACCCCGCTGCCCGACGTCGACGTGCGCTCCAGCCTCACCCGACAGCGGACCACCACGGACGCCACCGGGCGTTTCACCCTGCCGGGACTCCCCCGGCCCACGGTCCTCACCGTCACGCGCGGGCCCCGGCGGGCCGACGTCGAGGTCCGCGCCGAACCGAACGGCCTGCGCATCGTCCTGCCAACCCACGAAGGGAGTTGACCCATGCCGAACTACCGGGCCCCCGGGGTCTACGTCGAGGAGGTGCCCGGCGCGAACCGGCCCTTCGGACGGGTCGGCACCAGCAGTGCCGGCTTCGTCGGCGTTGCACCCGACAAGAACGCACCCAAGGACGTGGTGGTGCCGATCGACAACTGGACCCAGTTCGTCACCACTTTCGTCGGGGACGCCACCACCGGCACCCACCTCAGCACTGCCGTGTACGGCTACTTCCAGAACGGCGGCTCCCGCGCCTACGTCGTCAACATCGGCGCGGGCGGCAGCCTCACCGGCACCGCCAAGAACCCCACCGGCCTCACCCTGCTCGAGGCGGTCGACGACGTCGCCATCGTCGCCGCGCCCGGCTTCACCGACCCGGTGGCCTACGACGCGCTGATCAACCACTGCCAGCACGAGCTGCGGCAGGACCGCGTCGCCATCCTCGACACCGCCGAGGACGTGAAGGACATCGGCCGTCTCACCGAGGTCGGCACCCTCACCTCGGCCCCGGCGGCGCCGGCAGGCCCGGCGGGCGGTACCGGCGAGGAGGCGGCAACACCGGCCCCGGCACCTTCCGGCGGCGGGGGCGGGCTGCGTCCGCCGATGTCGCCCGGCGGCTACGCCGCCGCCTACTTCCCCTGGGTGCTGGTCAACGACCCGGTCTCCGGCGGTGTCATCAGTGCACCACCGTCCGGCCACCTCGCCGGCGTCTGGGCACGGACCGACGCCACCCGCGGCGTCCACAAGGCGCCCGCGAACACCGGTATCGCCGGGGCCGTCGGGCTGGTGCGTCCGGTCTCCAAGGGAGAGCAGGAGCTGCTGAACCCCGCCGGGATCAACTGCATCCGCTTCTTCCCCGGCGAAGGCATCCTGGTCTGGGGCGCCCGCACCCTGGCCCCGGAGGCGAGCGAGTTCCGCTACATCAACGTGCGCCGCCTCACCAACATGATCAAGGAGACCGTCCTGAAGAACACCCGTTGGGCCGTCTTCGAACCCAACCACCACCCCCTGTGGGCGGCGTTGCGCCGCGACGTCACCGCCTTCCTCACCAACGTGTGGCGGGACGGGGCCCTGGTCGGGCAGACCCCGCAGGAGGCGTTCTTCGTCAAGTGCGACGCCGAGACCAACCCGCCCGAGGTGCGCGACGAGGGCCGCGTCGTCACCCTGATCGGGATCGCCCCGGTGAAGCCGGCGGAGTTCGTCGTGTTCCAGCTGAGCCAGTCCGCCGACCTCGCCACCACCTCACGGACAGGAGCCTGAAGTGACCACCACACCGCAACCCGGGGCCCCGCAGGATCCGTACCGCGCGTACAACTTCAAGTTCGAGTTCCAGGGGGCCGTCCAGGCCCACTTCGTGCGGGTGGAGGGCCTCGGCCTGAAACTGGAGCGCATCCTCTACCGGGCCGGCGGGGAGCACGCCCAGGTGCGCGCCATCCCGGGCCGGGTCGAGTACACCCCGGTCACCCTCCGCTACGGCCTCACCGACTCCACCGTGATGGTGAAGTGGCTGTTCGCCGCCAGCGAGGGCCGGGTGCAGCGCGAGAACGTGTCGATCGCGATGCTGGACGACTCCGGCTCGCTCGAGGTGCGCCGCTGGAACCTGATCGGTGCCTGGCCCTGCGAGCTGCGCACCCCCGACCTGGACGCCATCGGCAACGAGATCGCCATCGAGACCCTCACCATCGCCTACGACAGGTTGGAGCTCGACGATGCCTCGGCACCACCCACCAGCGCCCCCGCCGCCACCCCGGTGGCCTAGCCGGGTAGCCGGCTGGCTCCGCGGACTGGCCGATTCGATCGACCCGGACCCGCCCGGGATCGATCTGGGCGCGGCGCCCGAGGTGTGGGCCGACCATGTCCGCGCGGCCGCCCGGCAGGCGCGGAAGGCTGCCCGCACCCCACGGCGCCTGCTGCTGCCCAGGCTTCCCGGCTTCGGGCGCCGGGTCCCCGGTGGGCCCGGTGGGCCCGGCCACGACCCGACGCCGGTCCCTGCCGAGGGCCGTCCCGGTCCCGGTCCCGGCCACGCCGATCCGCGGACTCCGCCGCCCGGCGCGCGGGAGTTCCCGCGGGAATTCCCTGATCCTGCCCGGGGGGGCCGTGGTCGCGACCGGGAGCCGCTGCCGTCCTCCGGGCGGACGCCGGGGTCCCCGGCTGCGGCCGGCGGGTCGCGACCGGGAACACCGCCATCCACGGGCGCCGAACGCCCCGCTCCCGCCGCGGCCGACGAGGCCCGGGTCGGTGCTCGCGGGGCACGGCCGGGGCCCGTTCCGGACCCGGGCCGGCGATCCCCGGACGACCGGCCGGGCGCCGGGGTCGCTGCTCCGGCCCGCGACGGGGGCGGATCAGCCGCGCAGCGGGCCTGGCCCGCCCGGGTGCGGCCGAGGCCGCTGCCCGCCGAACCTCCGGTACGACCCGGGGCAGGGCAGCCGGTCGGCCCGACACCGGTCCGGCCGGCCGAGGTCCGTCCCGTCGGCACCACGCCGCAGCCGCGGCCGGCCGAAGCGCTGCTGCCGCTCGTCCGTCCCACCCCGCGGGGGGGCGACCAGGCCAGGCTCGTCGCGCCCGCCACCCGGCTCCCGGTGCCGGCCCCGGTCGACCGGGCACCCACCCCGACCCGGCCGGAGGCGCCACCCACCCGGGACTGGCGGGTGACACCGCTGCCGCCCTACCTGCCGGCCGACGCCGTGCCCACCTCCGCGCTGTGGCCCGACCTGCCGGCCAGGCTGCCGCCCGTCCCGGTGAGCCCGGCGCCGGCGCCGGCGCTGATCCGGCAGCAGCGGCTGGACCGCGAGCAGGGAGCCACCTGACATGGAACGGGTCGCCTTCCTGATCGAAGCCACCGGCGAGCAGATCTACTGCCTGCTGAACCCTGAGACGCTGGTGATGACGCGCACGGCGGGGGTCGAGGCGCGCCAGTCCTCCGGTGGCCGTCTCACCGGCTCCGGGCTGGCCGACGACCCCCTGCTGTTCACCGGCGGGGGTCGCACCGAGCTCAAGCTCGATCTGCTGTTCGACATCGACCTGCTGCCCACCCACCTCGAGGCGTCCGACGTCCGCCAACTCACCCGCCGGATCTGGGCGCTGGCCGAGAATTCCGCGGAGGTACAGCGCCAGCACCGTCCGCCACTGGTGCGGCTGCTCTGGGGCCAGGCCTGGTCGATCCCCGGCATCGTGACCGAGGTCGCCGAACGGTTCGACCGGTTCGCCACCGACGGGTCGCCGCTGCGCTCCTGGCTCCGGCTGAGCTTCGTCCGGGTGGGCACCGCCGCCGACTCCGAGGGCGGCGAGGCGTGGGAACTGGCGCAGCGGCTGCCGGCGGTCGATCTCACCGCGCCCGCCGTCACCGCCCTCGAGGTGGTCGACGAAGGCAGCGCCACCGCCACCGAGGGCGACGCCACCATCGACCCCGCGCGGCTCGGCCTGTTCTCGCTGGAGGGTTTCGGCAACCCGTTCCAGTGGAAGGAACTGCTCCGCTACAACGACATCGAGGACCCGCTGCAGTTCGTCGGGCCGCTGGCCGTCCCGCCGAGTGGGGAGGGACCGCGATGAGACAGGTGCAGGGGCTCCCCGAGCTGATCGTCACCCTCGGCGGCCGCCGTCTGAACGCGGCCGACACGGCCCGCATCGTCAGTATCCGGGTGCGCTCGGTGCTGTCCCAACCCGCCCAGTGCCTGGTGGTCTGGGCCGCGGACGACACCCTCACCGGCAACCCGGGCACCGGCGACGCCCTGCGGGTGGAACTCGGCGGCCACCGCGATCCCCTGTTCGTCGGCGAGGTCACCGTCGTGGAGTACAGCTACCGGGCCGACACCGGTCGCCAGCTCCGCGTCCGCGCCTACGACGCCCTGCACCGGCTCCGGAAACGGCAGTCCACCCGGCTGCTGGACGCCACCGATCTGGCCGGCCTGGTGCGCGACCTGGCCGAGGGCACCGGGCTGGCCGTCGACGCCCCGGCGCTGCCGCTGGGCCGCGTCTACCAGGTGGCCCGCTCCGACCTCGACCTGCTCGTCGAGCTGGCCACCCGGAACGGCCGCTACCCGGTCGTGGACGGGGACACCCTGCGCCTGGTGCCACCCTCCGGCGAGGGCGAGCCCACCACCGTCACCTACGGCACGACGCTGCACGCCGCGGAGATCGAGGTGTCCGCCGAGCCGGCGTTCCGCAGCGCGGAGACAACCTGGTGGGACGCCGTCAGCGCCACGGTGGGCCGCACCCGCAGCAGTGACTCCCGGGGCGGCGCCGACGTGGGGGCCGACCCCGGCCCGGCCCGCCTCGGCGGCGGCGGAGCGGTGCTGCGGCAGGACGAGCTTCGCCGCGGCGAGGTCGCCGAGCCGGCCGAGCTCGCGCTCGCCGACCTCGACCTGCGCCGCCAGGCCGAGGTGACTGCCGTGCTGGTCGTCGAGGGGAACCCTGCGCTGCGGGCGGGCCGGAGGGTGCGGCTGGCCGGCGTCCGCACCGCCGTCGAAGGCACCTACGCGATCACCGAGGCCACGCACGAGATCACCGTCTCCGGCTATGAGACGACCCTGAGTTCCCGGCCCCCGGCACCGCCGCCCCGACGCGACGCCGACCAGGTCACCCTCGGTGTCGTCACCGACGTCGACGACCCCGAGGACCGCGCTCGCGTGCGGGTGAAGCTGCCGGCCTACCCCGACCTGGACTCGTGGTGGGCGCCGGTGCTGCTCCCCGCCGCCGGCCGCGACAAGGGTGTCGTCGCGCTGCCCGACGTCGACGACTCGGTGCTGGTGCTGCTGCCCGGGCGCGACCCGGCGCACGCCCTGGTGCTCGGTGGCCTGTACGGGCCGGAGTCGCCACCCCCACCGCGCACCGAGCGCCCGGCCAACTCGGCGCAGGACGGGCCCCGGACCTCCGGCGAGGCGGGCCGCGGCGCCACCACCCTCGTCCGCACCCGCGACGGGCAGCAGGTGGTCCTGGACGGCACCAACCAGATCCTGTCGCTGACCGACGGCCACGGGTCGTCGGTCGAACTGGGCCCCGAGCTGGTCCGGATCACCGCGGCCACCGATCTGCTCATCGAGGCACCCGGCCGCGCGCTGCGCGTCCGTGCCCGCACCGTCGACTTCGAGGAGGCGACATGAAGGTCCTGGTCCTGCCGGCCGTACTGCGCTGCGGTCACGACGGCAGGGTGTCGAACACCAACCGCCAGCAATGGCTGCGGATCGCCTCGCACCCGGTGCTGGTCGCCACCGATCCGGAAGGTCGCGAGATCTCGATGTGCCCCAACATCAGCACCAACACCAAGCAGTGCAACACCACCCTCGTCGTGGCCACGGGCTACTCCGAGTTCGTCCGCATCGACCGGCAGCGGGTGTGCCTGGACAACGTCGACGGCTTCACCGACGGCGTGCCGCCGTCCCACTACACGGTGCGCGACCCCGGCCAGCAGTTCGTGGCGGTGGACCGATGACTGCCCGGCGCTTCCGCGCGGTGGCCTTCGCGATCCCCGGCTTCGACGACACCTACAGCCCCGGGTTGCGGCTCGACGCCCGCGGCCGGCTCGCCACCGTCAGCGACGCGGCCTCGATCAGGCAGGCGCTGCTGCTGCTGCTCAGCACCCGCCCGGGCGAGCGGGTGAACCGTCCCGGCTACGGGTGCAACCTGTGGCGGCTGGCGTTCGAGGGCGCCGACGACACCGCGGCCGGCCTGGCCATCCACTACGTCACCCAGGCCGTCGAGACCTGGGAGAAGCGGGTCAAGGTGCTCGATGTGGCGGCCGGGGTGCCCGACGACGAGCCGTCGCTGCTGGAGGTCCGGATGACCTACCGGATCCAGTCGACCCAGGCCAGCGACCGGATCGCGGTCGCCGTCCCGATCCAGGGAGGCCGGCCATGAGCGTGCCCGTGCCCAACCTCGACGACCGCAACTTCAGCGACCTGGTCGGCGAGGCCGTCGAGCGGATCCGCCAGCTCGACCCGGACTGGACCGACCTCACCGTGCACGACCCGGGCGTGGTCCTGGTGGAGGCGTTCGCGCACCTCACCGACATCCTGCTGTACCGGCTGAACCGCGTTCCCGACCGGCTCTACGCCACCTTCCTGAACCTGCTCGGCACCAGCCTCGGCCCGCCCGGGGCAGCCAGCACGAGCCTGGAGTTCACCCGCCCGAAGCCCGGCCCTGCGGTGCGCATCCCGCGGGGGTCACGGGTCACCTGCGCGCCCGGCTCGCCCGGCGCGCCGACCCCGTTGTTCGCCACCCTCGCCGAGGCCATCCTCGCCGAGGGCCAGACCAGCGTGCGGGTGGACGCCGCGGACGTGGAACTGCACGACAACGTGGAGGTGGGCACCGGCACCGGCGGTCCCGGGCAGTCGTTCAGCCTGCCGCACGCGCCGCTGGTCGCCTGGGCCGGGGTGCGGATCGGCATTCAGGTGGCCGACGGCTCCACCAGCAGCGGCGACGCCGTGGTGGTCGGCGGAAAGTCCTACCGGATCTGCCGGGAGGTCACCGTGTTCGCCGACGCCCGCCCCGGGGAGCCGGTCTACCGGCTCGACCGGACCGCCGGCATCCTCAACTTCGCCTGGTTCGACCCGCGCTCTGAGGTGCCACCGGTCGTGCCCGGCGCGGGGATGACGGTGCTCGCGTCGTACGCCACCGGCGGCGGGGAGCGTGGCAACGTCGCCGCCGGACAGCTGACCGTCCTGCGGGACCCGCTTCCGGACGGGATCAGGGTGACCAACCCGGGGCCCGCGACCGGCGGCCACGACCAGGAGGAGCTGGCCAGCGCCCTGCGCCGCGGGCCCCGGGACTTCCAGGCCCGCGACCGGGCGGTGACCGCGCGCGACTACGAGGTGCTCGCGACCCGCAACGGCGGCGTGGCCCGGGCGCACGCCGGGACGCGACGCGAGGCCTGGGCGTTCGCCGCACCCGGCGAGGTCGAGGTGGTGCTGGTGCCCCAGGTGCCGCACAACCAGCGTCCGGGTGGTCGGGTGACCCTGGCGGCGCTGGCCGCCAACGCGCGCGAGGAGGTACGGGCCGAAGTTGCCGCGCACCTCGCCGGGCGCGCCACGATCGGCGCCGTCCCGGTGGTCAGCTGGGGCAGCTACAAGCAGGTCTCGGTGGACGCCCGGGTCGTGATTCGGCCCGACGAGGACGCCGACGCCGTGCGGGAGCGCATCCTGAACCGGCTGGCGGCCACCATCACCCCCGCCCCGGACGCCGGCGCCGACACCGGCGCGGGCTTCGGTCGACCGCTGCGGGTGTCCAACCTCTACCGGGTGCTGGAGCAGGCCGAGCCGGGCGTCCAGTACGTCGACAAGGTGCGGCTGGAACTGGCCGCGGTGCCCGACGCCGACGCCACCGACCTGGTCCGGGCCGACGGCCAGTCCGGCACCTGGTTCGTCGCCCAGGCCGCCACCCTGTTCCGCACCACCAACTTCGGCTCGGGCTGGGAGGCCTGCGGCCAGTTCGACAACGAGGAGGTGCGGGCCGTCGCCGCCTGGCCCCTGGCCACCGCCGGACGCGGAGCGACGCTCCACCTGCCCGGCCACGTCGCGGTCGCCACCGACCATGGCGAGGGCTGCCGGATCCGGGTGAGCACCGACCTGGGCACGTCCTGGACGACCGTCGCCGACCTCGGGTTCGGTGTCAACGACCTGGTCTGGCTCGACCGCGCCGGCACCCCGACCCTGCTCGCCGCCGGGACGAAGGGGCTGTACGAGATCCCCCTCGCGCCAGGCGCAGTCCCGATCCCGAACCTCGTCGATCCCCAGCAGCCCGACCGCGGCTTCCACGCCGTGGTCGCGTTCACCGACGTCCGCGGACGGGTCGGCGTGGCGCTGGCGGCCGAAGCGGCCGGCGGGATCTGGCTGTCGTACACCGCCGGCGCGCCCGACTCGTTCCGGCTGGTTCGGGCACCGGGGGAGGAGATCCGGTCGCTCACCGTCCAGTACGACGGCCCGCGCGTGTTCCTCTGGGCGCCCCGGACGGCCCCCGAGGGCGACGGGACGGGCTGCCTGCGGCTGCCCATCGACGAGCTCGGCAGTGTCGACGTCCCGACCCTGTCCGGGATGTGGCAGGAACTGTCGAAGGGATGGACCGGCGGCAGCTGCTGGATGGTGCGGGTGATCGGCAGCACCGCCTTCGCCCCCAGCCAGAGCGGTGGGGTGCTCGTCCTCGAGCTCGGCACCACCGACCCCGCCTGGGTGGCGCCGGACGTCAACTGCGGCCTGCCGTTGCGCGACCGGCGGCGTTTCACGCCCCTGTCGGCGGTGTCGGGCACCGTGCTCGGCAGCGGCGCCAAGCTCATCCTGGCCGCCGGGGCCGGCGGGGTGCACCGTTCGCTGGACGGCGGGGAGACCTGGCGGTCCTGCTCGGAGCGGGTGGTCGACGACGTGGTCACGTTGCCGCCGTCGTGGCTCTTCTGCTCCGGGGAGCACCGGGTTCAGGTGGTTCGGGGCAATGGCTAGGACCTGGCTCCGCGACGCCCTGCCCCAGGTGTTCGCCGCCGGCGCGACCGACGGCCCGCTGGCCGCGCTCACCGCGGCCGCGGACGAGATGCACCAGCCGGTCAGCGACGTGCTGGACCATCTGGAGACCCGGTTCGACCCGGCCCGCGCCCCCGACCCGATGGTCTGCTACCTGGCCTCCTGGGTGGACCTGGACTGGCTGACCCTGCCCGAATCGCCCACCCGGTCGCGCAGCACCCTGCCCGGCGGCGCCGCGCCGCTGCGCGACCTGCTGGCGGCATCGGCCGACCTCGCGTCCACCGGCGGGACGGCGGCCGGCATCATCCGTTTCCTGGAACTGGCGACCCGACGCACCGGGTACACGGTGACCGACGTCGGCGGTTTCCACATCACCGTCGGGTTGCCCCCCGGCGCCGGGGACCTCGCCGAGGTCGTCACCCGGATCGTCGCCACCACCAAACCGGCGCACGTCACCGCCGAGATCCTGCCGGCTCCAGCGGAGGTGTCGGCCCCGGCCGCCGAACCGACCCCTGACCCCGCCGCTCCCCCACCGGCACCGGCCGTCCCACCGCCGGCACCGGGGACGGCCACCCCCCCGGCCACCGCGTCGGTGGCGCCGCGCCGCGCCGCACCCGAGGTCAACCCCGGGGACCCACGATGAGCACGATCACCCTGAGCCTGACCGCGACCAGCCTGGTCGCGACCGGGAGGCCGGCCAGCCTCACCGCCGCGGTCACCAACGCGGCCAGTGTCCCGGTGAGAGTGGTCCTCGGCGCGTTCCCGCCCGCGGGCGGCGGCACCGGCGCGGCCCCGTGGACCGGCATCGACCGGCCGCTGCGCGACCTCGCTGCCGGAGCCACCGAGCAGTTCACCGTGACGATCACGCCTCCCGCGGACGCAGCCGCCGGCTCCCACATCGTGCGGCTGATCGCCTACGACGCCGACCGGGCGCCGGAGGAGTACAGCGACCAGGCCCGCACCGTCGAGGTCGGTGTGCCGGCCGCGGGGAAGGCGGTGGCCGGCACCCCGTGGTGGATCTACGCGATCGGCGGCGGGCTCGTCCTGGTCGTCGCGGTGGTGGCCTTCCTCGCCCTGCGTGGCAGTCCCGATCCGGCTGTGCCGACGCCCACGCCGACACCGTCGAACCCGTGCCCGTCCCCGTTCGTGCCGCGGTTCTCCCGGCCCGGCGACACCACCTGCGTGATGCCGGCCAGCGCGGAGGAGGCGCAGTGGGACAACCGCGTGGACGTCCAGCGGAACCGGGTGCTCGCGGACACCGACCCCCCGCAGTGCGCGGTGCCGTACCAGCCGCGGCTGGCGTTCGCCGACGACTTCGTCTGCGTCTGGGAGGACACGGCCAACCGCACCCACGTCGAGAACCAGCCCGGCTACCTTGAGCGGATGTTCTCCGATACGGAGTATCCCGAGACCTTCACCCCGAGGCGGTGACATGAACCAGCTCACCCTGACCATGACCAGCTCCACCGTGGTCGCCGGAACCGCGCCGCTCACCGTCACGGCTGCGGTGACCAACTCGGCGGCCGTGCCGGCCCGGGTCGTGCTCGGTGCGTTCGCCCCGGCCACCCCCGGAGCGCAGGACGCGAAGGCGTGGATGCAGGTCGACCGGCCACTCCGGCTGATCGCCCCCGGCACCACCGAGCAGTACACGGTGACGATCGCCCCGGCGCCGGGCGCCGCACCCGGCGGCTACGGCGCCCGGTTCATCGCCTACGACGCCGACCGCCCGCCCGAGGAGTTCAGCGACCAGGCGCGACACCTGGAGGTCGAGGTGCCCGCGATCACGGCGCCGACGGCGCCGGCCGGCATCCCGTGGTGGGTGTACGTGGTGGCAGCGGTGCTGGTGCTCGTCATCGGCGTGGTGGCCTTCCTGGTGCTGCGGTCCGGCCCGGCGGCGCCCCCTGCCGGCCCGACGCCCACCCCGTCCCCGACGGCGACGAACCCGTGCCAGGCCCCGTACGTGCCGCGGCTGGCCCGTCCGGGCGACCTCACCTGTGTCACCGGCCTGAGTGCCACCGAGGCGAAACTCGAGAACGACCCCGAACTGCAGAAGCTGCGCAAGGACCCCACCGGACCCTACGGACCCGAGACCTGCGTGCAGGGCTACGTCTGGCGCGAAGCGTTCCCCGGCGACGTGGCGTGCGTCACGGTCGACACCCGGACCCGGACCGCCTGGGAGAACCAGGGAAACCCGAACGGGACACCGTAGGGACAGCCACGAGCGAGGGGGAACCGAATGAGCACCATCACCTTGGCACTGA
This sequence comes from uncultured Actinomycetota bacterium, assembly GCA_963704225.1. Classification (GTDB taxonomy): domain Bacteria; phylum Actinomycetota; class Actinomycetes; order Propionibacteriales; family Propionibacteriaceae; genus Propionicimonas. Next base: position 58,612 of record CAVPHL010000016.1, on the reverse strand, counting down.
CCGCGACGTCGGTGACCGCCGGTGCCGAGCCACTACGCGTCACCGCCACGGTGACGAACTCGGCGACCGTGCCCGCCCGGGTGGTGCTGGCGGCATTCGCACCCGAGCCCGGAGCCGGCGGGGTCGTCGACAGCGCCCGGGAGTGGTCGGCGATCGACCGGCCGTTGCGGGAGGTGCCGGCCGGCGCCACCGAGGAGTTCGCCATCACGATCACCCCTCCCCCGGACGCGGCCGCCGGCGAACGCCTGGTGCGGTTCATCGCCTACGACGCCGACCGTCCGCCGGAGGAGTACAGCGACCGGGCCCGCACCGTGACGGTCGTGGTGCCGGCCAGGGCCGCCGCGGCGCCGGGCACCCCCTGGTGGCTGTGGGTGGCCGCGGCTGCCCTGGTGCTGGTGGTCGGCGGGGTGGCGTTCGCGGTGTTGCGCCCGGCGCCGGATCCGCCGATCGTGCCGCCGTCCCCCTCCGCCACCCAGACGGTCACGCCGACCCCGTCCCCCACCCCGACGGTCACGCCGGTCCCGACCTTCACCCGGACCAGGGTGCTGCCGACCAGGTTCCCGACCAGGCTTCCCACCCGGGCGACGTTCTTCCCGACCAGGCTGGCGACGGGCCTGATCACCGAGGCCCCGTTGGCGCAGCCAGAGCAGCCCTGAGCCGATGCCCGATCGAAAGCCGTTGATCCTGTTGGGCGTCCTCGCCCTGCTGGCGATCGCGCTCTACCTGTTCGGCTTCGTCGGGGCGGGACGGGACGGGGATGCCGACCCCTGGCCGGAGTGGGCCGCGCCGGGGTTCGCCGCCGGGGACCAACTCAGGCCGTCCGATCTTCGCGGCAGCGCGTCGTGCGGGTTCGACGGGACGGAGATCACCTTCAGCGGGTCGTGCCGGGTCGACGTGGTCGAAGTGGCCGGCGGCCTGCCCTGGCAGGCTGCGACCCGGCGGGCGACCCTCACGGTCGTCGGGCAGCCGGTCGCGCTCCAGGTCACCCTCGCCGGCAAGGAGTTGAGGACCGACCTCGATCCCGGCGACCGGGTGCGGCTGACCTACACCCGGGAGGGCGGCCGTCTCTCGCTGGGCTGCGGCAGCCCGACCGGCTGCATGGTCGTGCTCTCCGAGGACGGCTGAGGTGCCCGGCTTCGGCGAGGTGCGCCGTCCACTCTTCTTCCTGGCGTGTTTCGCCCTGCTGCTGGTGGTGCTGGTGGAGACCGGCTCGGCGTTGGCCCTGGGCGGGGACCCGGCCGGTCCGGTGGGCACGCTGACCGCCGGGATCCCCGATGTCGACCCGGACATGATCGAGGGTGTGGATGCCCAGACCCCGCCGGGCAACGGCATCGGCTACCTCGCGCTGGTCGACGGCTACCTGCTGTTCTCGGTGGTGATGCTCGGGGTGAGTTTCCTGGTGAGCCAACGGGCCTACGGTCGGGTGCAGGGCATCATCACCTTGATCGTGTCCTTCCTCTGGCTGGTCCTGAGCCTGGCGATGGCGCTGGTCGCCTTCGTCCTGCTGATGGTGATGGTCGGTCTGCTGGTGGCGACCCCGTTCGGCACCATCGCCTACCTGGCGGTCTGGGGGTTCTTCCCGGTCTCGCAGTCGTCCGCGGTCCTCGGCCTGCTGTTGTTCCTGAAGCTGGTGTTCCTCGGGTTGCTGGTGTTCGCGCAACCGAAATTCCTCAAGGCGGTGGCACTGATGACCCACGTCGCGGTCTCGTTCGGGCTGCAACTGGTGCTGGGCATCGTCCATGGCTGGCTGCCCGGCATCCTGGTCAGCATCGGCGACCAGCTGCTCGCGGTCGTCTTCGCGATCGTGGCCCTGGTCGGCGCCGTGTGGGCCTTCGTCTGGTCGATTCCCGGGGTGTTGAACGCCATCCGGGTGTCGTTCTCCCGCACCCAGTGACGCGGCCCTCCTGGCCGTTCGGCCCGGCCCTCCCGGGGCCTGCCCTCAGCGATTGCCGGAGGTGTAGCTGCCGAAGCTGCGCGGGACGCCGTCGTCCACATCGTCGAAGCGGACTGCGATCGTCGCCCCGCCGCCCGCCGGACGGACATGGAAGTGCACATGGCCGGTCAGGGAGTTGCCCACGCAGCCGACCCGGGCGAGGGCGTCACCCTGGTTGACGGCGGTGCCGACGGGTGCGGTCGCGCTGCCCTGCCGGATGTGCAGGTAGGACCCCACCGTGCCGTCGGCGTGGGTGACCTCAACCAGGTTGTTGCTGCCCCCGATGCCGTCGTTGGTGTCGACGACGGCGGTGATCGTGCCGGCCTGCGCGGCGAGGACCGCGGTGCCGCAGGATCGGCGGAAGTCCCAGGCGAAGTCCTGGCCGTTGGCTTCGGCGTTGTGGTTGAGGCCGGTGTTGTTGCCCTGGATCACCCACCCGTCCTCGCCGCCGCGCCAGGGCAACAGGAAGCCGGCCGGAGCGCCGGAGTAGTCGGCCGGGTCGACGTCGTCGGAGAGGTAGGCGACGTAGGGGATCAGCCAGACCAGCCCCCAGACCAGCGCGGCACCGGCGCAATGGACGACGATCAGCCACCAGGGCCGCGACGGCGCCGCGGGCTGGGTCGAGCCGGTGAACAGCCGGACCAGTGGCGGCAGGCTGTACAGCGCGCCGAGACCGATCGCGGTCATGGTCAGCCCGAACCAGTGGAACAGGTTCGGGATCCACAGGGGGCCGCAGTCGATGAACGCCACGAACGCCAGCAGCAGCCCGACCACGGGCGCCCACCAGACCAGGTAGGTCAGCCACCGGCGGGTGGAGGTGAGCGGGCCGGCGAGCTCGCCACGCCCCAACCCGGACCAGCCCCGTCCGATGCCGATCAGCGCCCACCCGACCAGGGCGAGCCAGCCGAGCGCCACCAGCAGGCTGGAGACCTTCATCGGCGTCTCGCCGGCGAGCCCGCCGAGGGCCAGCCCCGCGAACAGCGTTCCGGCGAGCGCGGCGACGAGGTGCAGCACCAGCAGGTAGGCGCTCAGCCCCCTGGAGGCGACTCCGGTCGGGTGGACGGACACGGCTGCCCCCTAGGGCCCGGCGGGGGTGTTGCCGGAGACGTAGAACCGGAAGCCGCGCGGAATCCCCGAATGCCGGGCGACGTCGCCGAACCTGAGCGGGATCGTGTCGGGGCCCACCCGGACGTGGAAGTGCAGGTGACCGGTCAGGCTGTGCCCGACGCTGCCGACGGAGGCGAGCCGCTGGCCCTGGGCCACCGTGGCGCCGACAGCGACCCTGGCGCTGCCCTTCTGGATGTGCAGGTAGGAGGCCACGGACCCGTCGGCGTGGGTCACCTCGATCTCGTTGTTCTGCCCACCGATGCCGTCGTGGCTGTCGATGATGCTCGTCACCCGTCCGCCCAGCGCGGCGAGCACCGGCGTGCCGCAGCCACGACGGAAGTCCCAGGAGAAGCCCTGGGTGAGGTTGGCGTGGTTGTGGTTGAAACGGCTGTTGTTGCCCTGGATCACCCAGGTCCGCGCGCCCGAGGGGAACGGCAACCGGTAGTTCGCCGGCGCCGCGGCGTACCGGGCCGGGTCGACGCTGCCGCGCAGCAGCAGGTACCCGACGAGCCAGGCGATGCCCCAGACGACCGGCAGGACGACCACGAGCGCCCAGACCCAGCCGGGGGCGTCCTCGTCGTCGGGGATCGACACGCCGGCCACGGCCGCGACCAACGCGCCCAGGCCGAGGGCGTGGAACAGCCGTGGCACCACCGGTGGACCGCATTTCACGAACGCCAGGAAAGCAAGCCCGAGGCCGGTGGTGGGGGCGAGCACCAGGACGTAGGCGGACAGCGCGTCGGAGGCGGACGCCGCGTCGGACGACCCGGCGATCACCCGCAGGACGGTGAGGACGGACCAGACCCCCGCGACCACCCAGCCGGCGAGAGCCACGAGACTGGCCACCTGCATCGGCCAGCCGCCGCGCAGGCCGACCGCGGCGAGGATGAGGAACGCGACAGCGAGGCCTGCCACGGCCAGATTCACGACGAGCACGGGACCCCCCGGCGTGCGCCGGCCTGGGTGATGTCCAACGGGCTGCCGACGACAGCACCAGTCCAGTGCCGTTCCGGGTCGTGGTCAAGGTGCAGAATTGCGCGCCCCGGCCGGCCGGCGGGACCGCGGTCCGCCGCGGAGGACCCCCGTCTGCGATGATGGCGCATCGCTTGTCGCGAGGAGTGATCGCATGAGCAGCATCGTCTTGACCATCCCGACCTCGTCGGTGACCATCGACCAGGGGCGTGCGGTGACCACGGCCACGGTCACCAATGGTGGCGCCACCACTGAGAACGTCGTGCTGGCCGCGTTCCGGCCGCTCGCCGTCGCCTCCGGGGAGGTGCCCTCGGCGGCCGGCTGGACCAGCGTCGACCGGCCCCAGCGCGAGATCCAGCCGGGCGGGACCGAGCAGTTCACCATCACCTTCGCACCTCCCGCCGGCACCGCCGCCGGAGCCTTCACCGTCCGCTTCATCGCCTACCCCGCGTACGGGGCGCCCGAGGAGGGCGCCGACCAGGCCAGTCGGGTTGTCGTGACGGTGCCCGCCGGCGTTCCCGTCGCTCCCCCGCCCCGCACACCGTGGTGGATCTATCTGGTCGCCGCCGGGTTGGCACTCGTCGTCGGAACGGTGGCGTTCTTCGTCCTGCGTCCGGCCCCGTGCACCGACGGATCGTGCGCGCCGCCCTCAGCCAGCCCCACACCCACCCCCACACCGGTGGTGATCGAGGGCATCACCTGGACCCTCACCGGCATTCGGGAGGGCGACGCAGTGACCGCGGTCACGGCCCTGATCACCCTTCGGGTCGAAGGCGACCAGGTCTCCGGGAAGGCCGGCTGCAACTCCTACCGGGGCATGTGGACGCAGGCCGACAGCCAGGTTGAGGTGGGCGCGATCCAGACCACCCTGGCGCTGTGCTTCCCCCAGGAGGTGGCCGCCCAGACGTCGAAGTTCCTCGGCACCCTCCGGGTCGCGACCACGCTGCGCGTCGAAGGCGACACGCTGGAACTGGGCACCGGGGACGACCGGGCGCTGCGGTTCACCCGGAGCTGACCGGGCGAGGCCAGGCCCCTGCCCGCGGCGACCCCCCAGAATGTGGGAGCGATCTCACAAAACGGTCACATTCCGCGATTTCGTCCTGCGGAAGTTCCGGCCCGACTGTTACGGTCCGGTTACAGCACGTTGCGGACCGGTGATGAGGGGCACCTCCGCGGCCTCACCCCCTGGAAGGACACCGATGTCCGCACGATCCGCACTCTCGGCTCCACTCGCCATTCTGGTGAGTGTCGCCATTGCCACCACGGGCCTGGCCGTGGCGGCGACCAGCCCGGTCGCGACCGCCGCGACCAGCTGGGAAACCACGTTCCGGGATGACTTCACCGGCAACGGCGTGCCGAACCCCGCCGATTGGGAACTGGTCCTGGGTACGTCCTACCCGGGCGGGCCGGCGAACTTCGGCACCGGAGAGATCCAGACGATGACCGCCGATCCCGCCAACGTCGACGTGCGCAACGGTCACCTGTACATCACTCCGCAGCGCGACGCGGCGGGAGGCTGGACGTCGGCGAGGGTCGAATCCGTCCGGGCGGACTTCACACCTCCGCCCAACGGTGTGATGCACGTGGAGAGCCGCCTGCAGATGCCGAATGTGACGGGCGCGGAAGCCAGGGGCTACTGGCCGGCGTTCTGGATGCTCGGCGGACCGGTCCGTGCCGACCGGTGGTCCTGGCCGAGCATCGGTGAGGTCGACATCATGGAGAACGTCCAGGGCCTGAACTGGACCTTCAACGTGCTGCACTGCGGCGAGTGGGGCAAGGCCCCGTGCAACGAGCCCGAAGGCATCAACAACGGTGATGCGAACAACAACGGGGCGCCCTGCAAGGGGACCACGTGTCAGGCGGGATTCCACATCTACGGGTTCGAGTGGGACACCTCCGGCGCGGTGGACCAGCTGCGTTGGTATCTGGACGGCGAGCTGACCTTCTCGGTCGACGAGACCGACGTCACGCCGAAGATCTGGACCGAGATCTCCCAGCACGCCGGCTACTTCATCATCCTGAATGTCGCGATGGGCGGGGCCTTCCCCGAAAAGCTCAACCCCGGCGCGGGCGGCCCGGATGCGAACACCAGGCCCGGCGTTCCGCTGATCGTCGACTACGTCGAGGTCAAGTACGCCGGTGCGCAGAGTGAGCCGACCCCCACTCCGACGCCCACGGTCACGCCGCCGGTGGTCACCGTGACCCCCACGGCCACGCCGCCGGTGGTCACCGCGACCCCCACGGCCACGCCGCCGGTGGTCACCGCGACGCCCTCCGCCACGGCCCAGCCGGCCGCTGGGCCGGCCAACCTGCGGGTCACCGGCACAACGGGCAGCAGCATCACGATCGGATGGGACGGTCCCGACGCGGTCAGCTACGAGATCCTCCGCTCGGGGGTGCGAATCGCCACCGTCACGGGCCGGTCCTTCACCGACATCGGCCTGCTGGCGAACACTCCCTACCTGTATTCGGTTCGCAGCGGCGGCGTCACCACTGGGGAGCTGACCGCGACCCTGGCCTCGCTCCCCGGGACGACCCCCACCCCGACGGCCTCCAGCCCGACGGCACCGGCCACGCTAGGCACGCCCAGCAATCTGCGGGTCACCGGCACGACCCGGAGCACCGTGACGATCGGCTGGGACGGCCCGGTGGGCACCGGGTACCAGATCCTGCGCTCGGGGATCCCGATCGCGACGTCGACCAGCCCGACGTTCACCGACGTCGGCCTCCTCCCGGGCACGCCCTACCTGTACTCGGTGAGGGCGGGCGGCGTGACCACGCCGGTGATCACGGCGGTGATCGGGTAGGTCAGTTCCCCCATCCGGTTCCGGCGACCCGGACGTCCCGGAACCGGATGGCGGCGGTGAGGAACGCCGTGCGGTCGCGGCGCTCCGGCGCTCAGGTCTGGACCGACAGCAGCCAGGCCAGCAGGTAGGTGCGGCTCATCCCGTCGTCGATCGACTCCTCCGACAGATCCTGCGCCGCGGCGAGGGCCCGATCACGATCCTCCCGGCCGGCCAGCGCGGCGTACATGAGGATGTAGTCGCCGAACTTCTGGTCGAACTCACCGCCCACCGCTTCGGCCACGTTCGCGCGGATGGCATCCGGGGATCCGGCGAGATACGTCGAGGTGGGGCTCATCGGCAGCAGCACGATGCCCAGCATGGCTGCCGGCTCGGCGGAGAACCAGGTGGCGTAGTCCCGCTTGCCGCCCCAGTTCAACGGCACGATCCGGTGGCTGTAGCCGCTGAACGCGCTCGAGGTCGGGCTCCAGCCAGTAGGTGGCCGACGATCGGGCCTCGAGGGACAGCATCCAGTCGGCCTCCGCCGCCAGCGCCGCTGTCCCCGGTGGCCTGGGCCCACAGCGAGAGCCCGGCCCAGGCGTTGACGGCCTCGGACGACCGACTCCTGGTTGTTGCCGTCGGCGAAGGGGGAGGTGCCCGAGGCCCACGAGTGTCCGGCGTAGGAGTCGAACGACACGGCGGTCGGGGAAGTCGGTGCCTCGCCGAGCCGGCGATGTCGGCCGCGAGCAGGTTCATCACGGGGGCGTACTCGGCGAGACGGCGCCGGGTCGTGGCGGGCCAGCACGGCCGCGGCGTACAGGAAGTAGCCGTAGTGGAAATGATGGTCGTTGTACTCGTCGCTGCCGAAGGACGGGGTCAGGCCGACCATCCCCTTGCCCTGGGGATCGTAGACGAAGCAGAACGCGTCCCGCTCCGCACAGCCCTGGGGTTCGGTCCATCTGGTCAGTTGCTCGTCGAGGACGCCGGCCAGCCGGTCCGCGCGGTCGGGCAGCTCCAACTGCTCGGCGACCATCAGCAGCATGGCGGTTCGCTGCAGCGCCTTGCCTCCGAAGTAGGTGTCCGCCGGGAAGGCCGGGAGGGCGGCGATGTCGGCGTCCAGCTGGGTGCCGAGCTGGCTGCGGTGCTGCGCGCTGAGGCCGGTGAGGTCGAGTTCGGCGCCGGGGCGTACCTGTGGCGTCGACCAGGTCAGGGATTCGCCGGCGCACAGCTGCAGTTCGCCGTAGATCGACGCGTAGCTGCCGAGGTCGCAGGCCTCCTCCGACGCCTGGTGAGGCATTCGGGCGATGGCGGTCCGGCCCCCGGCGGTGCTGTAGGCCAACGTGGTCGTGACGTTGTCACCGTCGGCCTCGTACCGGATGTTCGACCCGGTCACCGTGGCTGTGCGTCCGGCCAACTCGGCCGGGTCGTGACCCTCGGGCACCGGCCAGAACGTCGCCGCCTCCCCCTGGTTCAGCACGACGCGGTCGCCGTCCACCTGCCCGGCCGAGAGCGCGTAGCGGACCCCGCCGATGGTGGCGACGGCGATCCCGTCCCCGGCGGGGGTGAACCCGGCCGGGATCGTCAAGGTGGTGTCGGCTGCCGCGACGAAGGAGACGAAGGGCGAGCCCTGGGCGATGGTGGTGTGCCCGATCAACCCTCCGTCCGCGGCGAAGCTGTCCAGCACCACCACCGAGGCGTCACTGCTGGACACCATCGAGCGGGCAGCGCCCAGGCCGACGGAGACGTCGGCGACGAAGCCCCCGGAGATGGTCGAGGGCCCTGCGGTCACTCGCGGCAGCCCGAAGGCGAACCCGTCGGCGGTGAGCGCGAACCCCAGGGGCAGCGGGAAGACCGGCTCCGGCTGATCGCCGAACACGAGCCCCGAATACCACCGGTTGGTCGGCGGGGTCAGCCCTTCGGCCAGCCGGGGCGCCGGCAGCTCCTTCGGCGTCCGCTGGGTGACGCCGGCGACCAGCGGCCCGACGTCCGCAAGGACGGCCGGCGACACCGGCGAGGGGCTGGTCGGTGGCTGGCCGGTCTGGGGCACCTCAGCCGTGCAGGCCGTGAGCAGGAGGGCGAGGGCAGGCAGTGCGCGCCACCTCACCTGAGCCCGATCTTGGCGAGCGCGTCGGTGACGGCGTCGGTCACCCCTGCCAGCGGACCGGAATCCGCCAACTCGATCGTGACGTTCACCGGGGCCCCCGGCGCGGCGAGCGCAGCGGTGACCGTGGTGAGGCTGTCGGAGGTGATCCTGATCGTGCTCACGGTGCCGGACTCGCCCGTGCTGGCGCTGACCTGTTCCACGGTCCCGTAGACCAGCTCATCGTTGGCGAGCCGGATCCGCGCCGGTGAGCCCGAGTGGACGCGGGCGTAGTCGCGGGGCACCAGCTTGAAGTCGGCCACCACGAACCGGTTGCCGGCCGAGATGGTCGCCAGCGAGCCGCCGGACACCGAGTTGCCGAGGCGGGCGTTGAGCTCGGTGATCTGGCCGTCGGTCACGGCGTAGTAGGTGATCGCCCCCAGCTTGGCGTTCACCCGGTAGGCGTCGGTGTCGGGTACGGCGAGGCCGTTGCTGAGGCTTTCCTTGAGCGCGAGGCTCTGCACGACGAACAGGCGCTGGCCCTGCGTGACGACGTCGCCCTGCTCGACCTCCTGCTCCACGACGGTGCCGGCGTAGTCGGCACCCACCGTGTACTGGTCGGCATCGACCGCGCCGGTCACGCTCGCGATCTGGTTCTGGCGCTGGTTGAAGATCAGCGTGAGGGCGGCGACCATGGCGATCACGCCGAGGACGCCGAGAGTGAGTCGAAGTCGGTTTTCCCAGGTCATGACAAACCTCCGTGGGTGGAAGAGGGGGCGGTGAACGCCGGGCTGAGCCTCGGCGCGGCGTCGGTCCCGACCCGGGCACGGGTGGCCACGGGCCGGCGGTTGCGGTGGGCTTCCTGCAGCGCGACCAGGAGGAAGACGCCAAGGGCGAAGGTGTTCGTCACGTTCCAGGCGGTAGCGAGGGACAACTGGGCGTTGCCGATGTCCCGCCACACCGCCACCATGGACGTGAGGGCGAGGAAGGTGAACAGGTACACCTGCGGCCGGATGAAGTTGAACGGCGAGGATCGCCGTCCGGCAGCCCCGGTGACGTGCCACTTCTGCTCCTTGCCGGAGAAGGCGTTGATCAGGGCCTGGTGGTAGATCGGGAACGAACCGCGGTCGTCAGGATCAGCACCTCCCAGCGGAACGAGCCGAGGGTGTAGAACGCCAGCACGATCTGCATCACGTAGAACCCGGCGTAGAACAGCACCCAGGTGGCGAAGGTCGTGCCCAGGTTCGACCGGTCGGAGGTCGAAGAAGATCTCCAGCGCGGGCACCATCAGCAGGATGCCGGGAGCCAGTCCGGTCAGGTAGTGCGTCGCGGTGACCAGGTACATCAGCCGCTGGTCCATGGTCAGCGGACGCTTCGGGTTCAGCGGGTTGTGGCGTGAACAGGATCTCGAAGCCGCCGGTGGCCCAGCGGAGCTGCTGCTTGGTGTAGTCCTCGATGGTCTCCGGGGCGTCGCCGACGGCGAGCACGTCGGGGATGTAGATCGTGCGCCAGCCACGTTCGTGCAGCATCAGCGACGTCCAGACGTCCTCGGACTTGGAGTCGGTGTAGATGCCGCCGACGTCGTCGATCGCGGAGCGACGGAACACGACGTTCGTGCCCACGCAGAACGCGGCGTTGAAGTGGTTCCGGCCGGGCTGGACGAAACGGTAGAAGACGGCCTGCATGTAGCCGGCGCCCCGCGCGACGAGGGTGTTCAGGTTCCCGTAGCTCTGCGGGGTCTGCACGAAGGCGACGTTGCTGTCGTTGAAGAACGGCAGCGTCTCGTACAGGAACTCCGGCCTCGGCACGAAGTCGGCGTCGAAGATGCAGAAGTAGTCCGACTTCACCTGGCTCAGGGCGTGGTTGACGTTGCCGGCCTTCGCCCCGCCGCTGGACAGCCGCCGGATGTACTGCACGCCGATCTCGGCGGCCAGGTCCCGAATCTCGTCGGAGCGGCCGTCGTCCAGGATCCAGGTGGTGTGCTTGCCCCAGATGTCCCGGGCCGCCTCAGCCGTGCGACGGATGATGCTGACATCCTCGCCGTAGCAGGTGATGAAGACCGCGACCGAGATCGGGCGGCCCCCCAGCTCCGGCTGCCATTCGGGGGTCGGCCGCTCGGTGTTGGGACGGGCGCTGCCGAACAGGTCGCGACGAGCCAGGTAGTACTCGTCGTTCCGCGGGGAACGGAAGCCGGCGATGATCGTCCACATCGCCAGCAGGGCGTGCACGATGAGGATGCTCTCGGCGGCCATCACCAGGATGTAGGGCAGCCAGTCGCCCCGGTTGGCGGGGTTCAGCAGGAAGACGGAATAGGCGACCACCCCCACCGTCGCGAGGAGGGTCAGCACCATGATCACCGGCGAGAAGGGGTTGCGGGTCTGCTGCCGCCGGCTGTCGGGGTCGAGGTCGTCTACAAGGGCCAGGTCGTGAGTGCGCATCAGCGTCTCCGATGGGTGGGTGGACGCGCGAGCGAGCCTGGGGAACGTCGCCCGCGGCATCGCTGGAAAGAGAACGGCCGGCCCGGGGAAAGGTCCCCGACCCGGCGCTGGTACGGCTGGGTTGTGACCCTGACCGCTCTTCCAAGGTGCCAGTCCGACCTGGGAAAGGCAAAACGACGAGGCGGCCCGGTCGCGCCTGCACGGCGAGTTCCATCGGAGCATCAGCCGGGATCGGCAAGTGCCGCCGGGCGCGCCCAGCGAGGGCCGGCAGTCGGGAGCTGAGGGTGCCATCGTGGCTAGTGGAAGGCTGTCTCGTGGCGGCGCGTCGGTCGCGCGCGGGTGGGCTCCGGCGGGCGTCGACGGCGAGGATCGTCGCCGCCGGGCGGCGCGATGGCCCGGTGATCAGAATGCGTAATACTGCCCGATGACGGGGGATCCGGAAGGGGTGTGGGGGGCTATCGTGAGCCAACTGAGGGCACCGGAGGTGTGATGGCTCCCGACGGCGCGAGGAGTCGGCGGTGGCTGGTCGCCACGGTCGGCACGGTGGTGCTGGCCGGAATGCTGTACGCCTGGCTGGCGGTGGCCGCCCTCGCACCGGGCCTCGTGCGGGGCGCCCCTCCCGCGGCGGCCTGGTTGGTCAGGCCCGGCTCGGCCGGGGCGATGACCGTGGCGCTCGGGGTCGCGGGCGCGGCGTTCGCCCTCCTGATGGCCACCCGCTGGCGCGCCCCGCTGCGACAGCCCTTCCTGCTCTCGGCCTGGTGCGCGGGCTCCGCGTTGCCGCTGGCCCTGGCGGCCTACCTCCCCTGCACGGGACAGACGCCGGCGTTCTGGGATGCGCTGAGCAACACCCTCACGCTCTTCCTTGGCTCGTTCGAACGGCCGTTCGGTCCCGGCGAGGCCTGCTCGCACCCCGTGCCGCTTGCGCTGCCGCTGGCCCGCCTGCTCGCCGTCGTGGCCACTCTCACCGGCGCCACCTCGCTGCTGCTCTCGGTCTATCGTTCCCAACTCGACCGGCTGCTGATGCTCCGGGCGCGCCGTCTGGTCGCCGTGGTCGGCGTCGACGAGTCGTCCTGGCCGGTCGTGCAGCGACTGGCACGCCGGAGTGGTCCGTTCCTGCGCACGGTGCTGCTCACCAGCGACCCCGGGACGATGGCCGAGCGCGCCAGGGCGATCGGCGTTCTGGTGCTGCGCACCTCCGGCGACGACCCGTTGGGGCTGCGGGAGGGGTTCCGCTGGCACCGGACGGTCCGGTGCTACCTGCTCGCGGCGGACGCGGCCGCGAACCGGTCGCGGGCGATGCTGCTGCGACGGGCGATCGCGGCGCTGGACCGCCCGCCGGCAGGGCGACTGACGGTGATCGCGAGGATCGACGACCCCTGGCACGCCGACGACTTCCGCCGGCGGTTCATCGGCGACCCGCGGCTCGTGTTCGACGCGATCGGCAGCTACGAGGCCACCGCGCAGTCCCTGGTCGCCCGGATCCGGCTGATCGACGGCGTCACCCACCTGCTGGTGGTCGGCGGCGGGCCACTGGCGCTCGCCCTGCTCGCCGAGCTCTCCCAGCTCGGGCGCGAACTGCGGTTCCTCGACGAGGACGACGTGCTTGCGAAGGTGTGGGTGCTCGACGCCGAGGCCGAGGAACTCGTCGCCGACCACCGCCTCCGCCAGTCGCGGCACGCCGTCGACCCGCTGGTCGTGTCGGCGATTCCCGGCGAAGGCACCCTGGCCGGCCTGGAGACGGCCCTGGCGGGGGTGGCAGCCGAACGGGGCTCGCCGGTGGTCGTGGTCGGCCGTGCCGACACCAGGCTCGGCACCCGCCTGGCCGTCCGGCACCCCGGGCTGCCGGTCTTCGAGTTGGCCGCGGGGGGCCGTCCGCTGTTCGGCGACGAGACCATGGTGGGGCGGTTGGAGTCCTTCGCCCTCTGCCTGCCGCAGGACTCCGGGGATTCCGCGAACGCCTGGGAGCGGGCGGCGCGCGCCGTGCACGAGCGCTACCGCCGGCGGTTCCCCGACGCGCCGATGGCGGTGCCCTGGGAGGACCTGCCCGGGGAGTTCTACCGGGAGTCGAACCGCAGGCAACTGGCCGCCCTCCTCGACGGCATGGTCGAGGAGGGCCACGGGTGGGCACCGACGGTGGCCGAGACCGCCGACGTGGACGAGGCCCTGGTCGCCTCCCCCAACGACGACGTACGCATCGCCGAGGGGCGGCGGGTGTTCGACCTCAGCGACGACGAGCTCACCCGGTTGGCCGCCGCCGAGCACCAGTCGTGGCGCGAGCACTACCTGGCCGGCGGCTGGCGCTACGGTGCCACCCGTGACGACCGCGCCCGCCGTCACCCTGACCTCAGGCCCTGGGCCGGGCTCGACGCGACCGCCCGGCAGAAGACCCGGGCCGGGGTCGTGGACACCCTGTTCCAGCTCCGCGCCCTGGGCTACCGCCCGGTCCGGGCCGATTCCGGTGACGGCTGGCACCGCTACCGCAGGGTCGGGCGGGTGCGGGCGTCGCGGCTCACCGAGCCGCTCACCTGGCAGTCGGCCAGGGGGGACGTGCTGGCCGGCGCCCCCGGTGACTGGCGGGTCAGCGACGACTCGGGCGCCACGCGGACCGTCACCGATGCGAGTTTCCGCGCCACCCATCGACCGGTGAAGGGCGAGGTCTGGGAGCGCACGGCGCTCGTCCGGGCGCGCCCGGCGGCGGCCGGCGAGTTGGTGATGACGCAGGAGGGTCGGGTCCACGCCGGCATCGGCGACTGGCTGGTGCGGGACGCCGCCGGCAACCAGTGGGTCGTCGGCGAGGAACACTTCCGAGCCGGGTACACCGCCGCGCCCTGAGCCGGCACGCCCGCCCCGGGTCAGCGGTTCGCGGCCAGCCACTCCCCGAAGCGGGCCGGGTAAGCGGTCATCACGATGTCCGGGTCGTAGGCAACGAACTCCGCCCACTGCTGCGGGTCGTTGAGGACGTAGATCATCACCGTGAGCCCGATCTCCTTGAGGTCGGACACATACTGCCTGGTGGCCACGCCCTGCTGCAGGCCGACGCCCCACAGCCCCGCCCCGGCCAAACTGCGGGCAGGAACCTGTTTCCCGGAAACGAACAGCATCCGCCGCGTCTAGGGGGTCGGCCTTGCCGATGGCGTCCAGTTCGTCGAGGTCGCGGCCGGTGATCACTGTCCGGTCGCGGAGGCCGTGCTTCGCCGGCGCTGCCAGGAACCGGGCCCGCTGCGCCCCCGTCTGGGTGGTCTTCACCTCCAGGAACACCTGCGCCGAGTCGCTGGCCGCGGCGATTCCCTCCAGCGTCGCTTCCAGCCTCGGGACCGGGTGCCGGACCGGATCCTTCGCCGTGGGCTTGGACCTGCAGTACCGGTTCAGCTCGGCCCAGGTCGACGTCGACACCCTGAGCTCGACGGCCACCGCAGTCAAGGCCCTTGGTGGCCTGGTCGTCGTGGACCAGGACGGCGACCCCGTCGGAGGTGAAGCGGACGTCGGTCTCAACGGCGAATCCGGCGGCCGCGGCGGCCTCCATCGCCAGCTGGGTTTCGAACTGGTGTACCTCAAGACCTCCCCGGTGAGCGAGGACCTGCGGGAGCTCAGTCCGGGCTGGCCAGCCTGGGTACCCGACGGGGTGGGCGTCACCGGTGGCGTGGTCACCTGCTGCGTCGGCACCGCCGGGCTGGCCGGATTGCCCGCCTGTAGTCCCGGCCCAGGGCCTGAGCACCAGCAGGGTGCCGATCAGCGCGACCAGGGCCACCCCCGCGCCGACGAGCGCCACGACCGCCGGGAGGCGCTCGATCCGGGCATGCCCGGGTCTGGCGGGATGGTGGGGGGCCCGGGCGGGATCGGGGCCGCTGGCGGGTCCGGCGCCACGGCCGGGAGGCACCTCGCCGGCAGCCGCCGGTCGGTCGGGAATAATGCCGGTTCGGGGTCGGGGCCGGCGTCGACGGGCCGTTCGCCACGGCGGGCGGCCTCGGCTGCGGCTCAGGTGCCGAATCGGGAGCCTCCTGCGACCCCGCGGCGGACAGGCGGCGCCACCGACTCCGGCTCCGATGTCGCTTCGAGGGCTCCTCCGCGTCAGCGGGCGGGACCAGCGGCATCACCGGCTCACGTTCCGTTGTCGCTTCGGGAGACTCAGCGGGCGGAACGCGGCACCACCGGCTCCGGCTCCGATGGCGCCCCCAGAGCCGCGTCCGAACCAGCCGACGAAACCACTGCCACCACCGGCTCCGGCTCCGATGGCGCCCCCAGAGCCGCGTCCGAACCAGCGGACGAAACGACTGGCACCACCGGCTCCGGCTCGGATGTCACTCCCGCAGACTCCGAACCAGCGAGCGAGACGGGAGGCACCACCGGTTCCGGCGGGGGTGCGGCCGGAGCGGCTTCCGGCGCGGGCGAGGGCGCCCTGACTCGCCTGAAGGGTCGCCGACAACGTGGCCAGCAGGCGATCGGTGTTGAATCCAATCGGGCTGATCTCCACCGCCTGCCGGCGAGTCAACGGCACCAGATCGGGCGGCAGCTGCTCGGGACGCGGCATCGGGGCCCCGTCCACCAGGATCGGGATCACCCGGACCCCACGGCCGAGGGCAGCAGCCAGTTCGAGCCGGACGAAGTCCTCGGGGTTGTCGAGGCGTCGGCGACCCTGGTCGTCGGTCATGGTCAGCCACTGGTTGCCGATCAGGGCCAGCAGCACGTCGCAGGACGTCACCGCGGCGGTGATCTGCTCGACGAAGTCATCCCCGGGATCGATGTCGTCCACGTCCTTGAAGACGGACTCGACCCCGAAGCGGCTGACGAGCACCTCATAGAGCTGCCGGGCCGGCCAGGCGGTCTCCTGACGCCGGTAGCTGATGAAGATCCTGCCCTGGCTGGGCTCGGCCACCTCCGATCCCTTCGTCCGTGGGGGGTATCGCCATGCTAAGCCCCCACCATCACGTGGGCGATGGCGGCGAGGGTGGCAATCCTCGCCCGTCGGGAGCGCCGCGACGGACGCGAGTGGCCGACGAATCCGCCCGTCTCACCCCGTCCGGTTGGGGGCGCGGTGGCCGCATTGCGTCCGGAGACGGTGGGCCGTTCTTCAGGAAGGTGATCCATTGCCTGTGCCAGGAGCCGTCGGTGGACAATACTTCGACCATGGAACCCGGGCCCCTGCGTGCCAACCTGACCGAACCGACCGAGCCGCGCTCATCCCCCCTCAGGACCGTGGGCCGGGTGCTGCTCGCGGGGTTCCTGGCCGCCGCGGGAATCGGCCACCTCACCACCTTGCGGCAGGAGTTCCAGGCCCAGGTGCCCCCATGGATCCCGCTCGACCCCGACTTCGTGGTCGTCGCCTCCGGTGTGGTCGAGGTCGGCCTCGGGGCTGCGCTGATCGTGGCGCCCCGTGCTCTTCGGCCCGCGGTCGGTTGGGCGGCAGCGGCCTTCTTCGTGGCGATCTTCCCGGGCAACATCGCGCAGTACCTGACGCGCACCGATGCCTTCGGGCTCAACAGTGACCAGGCCCGACTGGCCCGGCTGTTCTTTCAGCCGGTCCTGGTGGCCTGGGCGCTGTGGGCGACTGGAGCCTGGAAGCCACGGCGGAAGGCTGTCCGTCCGCCGCGCTGAGTGCCTCATCTGAACGGCGCCGACGGCCAGGCCCAGCGCGAGGATCCGTAGCCCGTTGAAGAGCAGTCCGATCAGGAAGTAGCGAACCTCCGGGGCGGGTGGTGCGAGGAGCCTGGCCGGTGCCTCGATGAACAGCGTCACGGTGACGATGGCGGCGCCACTGAGCCCGACGGCCTTGAGGATGGGGCTCCTCGGCGGGATCCGGTCGGAGAAGCGTTGCAGCGGGTAGGCGAGGCAGAGTCCGATCACCATGCCGCCGGCGAGGGCCTCGAGCAGCATCGGGAGGTAGCCGATGGAGAGGGCCGACCGGTACTCCGCGGCGATCGGGGTCAGCGAGATCGCGAAGTTGACCACCCAGAACGCCAACCCGCCGGCGCCGGCCAACGCGAGGGTGCTTCGCCAACTGACCCGCGGTTGCCCGGAGGGGGCCGGTATCGGCCGCGACCTCCAGGGCTGCCGGGCCCGAACGCGTTCCGCGGCTGGGGTGGGAATCACTGGAGCGCGCTCCCCCTGGATACTGCCATCGCGGCCGACTCGGACGGGATGCCGGCGACCGGCTGGTCGACCTTCACCCCGAGGACCAGCAGCCACAACGCCAGGCCGACCTCAGCGACAAGACTCACCACCGTCCCGGGAACCCTGATGGCCGGATAGGCCGGCAGCAGCAGCGCCTGGAGGAACCAGACCAGTTCGGCGACCCCGTCCAGGACGAGGAGCACACCGAGGAACCGGGGCAGGAGCCGGGACTTCATCACCAGGTAGCCCAGCGGGAACAACCAGGCGCCGAAGAACAGCTGCGCGGTGACGAAGCCGGTTCGGTACACGTCGAGGGCCAGCTGAACCAACGCCTGCAGCTGCGCGGGCGGGACGGCGACCGCTGCCGTGGCAGGATCGCTGGCGAGCATCGCCCACACGAGACCGAGCATGCTCGCGCAGTGGACGGCAACCCCCACCGCGTTGAGCATGAAGAAGAGCAGCGCCAGATCCTGATCGACCGAGCGCAGCAGTACGTACAGACCCCAGGCGGCAAGCAGGAACAGCAGCGCCGAGAAGAATGCGAAGACCAGGCCCAGACGGAAGGACGCGGGTGTGGCGGCGATCGAGTCCGCCATCTCTGTGGCGGTGCCCAAACCGATGTGACCCAACGCATCGGCCACCACGGAGGCCACGATGAAGGCCAGGTAAAGGGCGCCCGTGAGCCTTGCGAACGGCTTCAGCGCGAGGAGAAGTGAGTTGTTGAGCGACATTTGCGGCTCTCCTGTCCGGTGCGTCACACCTCAGGTGTACTGCGTACACCCTCGTCTTCAACGATAGGTGTACTCTGTACACCTGTCAATGGTGAGAGCGTCCGGCAGTTGTGAAGGGAAGTGTGGAACCGTGACCGACCCGAGCACCGGAACGCGTCGAGCGACCTTGAACCGTAAGCGGGTCCTGCGGCGCGCCATCGCCTATGCCGACGTGAACGGCATCGACGCGTTGAGCATGCGCGGGCTGGCGAACGAACTCGACGTCGTGCCCATGGCGTTGTACAAGCATGTAGCCAGCAAGGAAGACCTGCTCGACGGCATGATCGAGATCATCGTCGGCGAGATCGACCAGACCTCCGAGACAGGACATTGGAAGCCCGACGTCCGGCTCCGCATCCTCGCCGCAAGAGCCTCGCTGCTCCGACATCCCTGGGCACGTGCCGTCCTCGAATCCCGAAGCGCCATGACCCCGGCCATGCTCGGCTACCTCGACGCCCTGACCGGGCTCTTCCTGGCGGGCGGGCTGTCGGTCGACCTGACCCATCACGTCATGCACGCCCTCGGGAACCGGATGTGGGGGTTCAACCAGGAACTGTTCGCCGCGACGCGGCGATCGGACACCCAGTCGTTCAACGCCCAGCGGGACGCATTGCCGGCCCACCATCCCCATCTCGCCAGGATCGCGATGGCCGCCATGCACCCCGACCCCGACTCGGGCCGTGGCCCCGGCTGCGACGACCAGGCCGAGTTCGAGTTCGCGCTCGACCTGCTCCTCGACGGCGTTGGCACTCGCCACACCCACCGCTGGACTCCACCGCGCCGCCAAGGCAACAGCTGACCTGACTCTCGCCCGGCACACCTCCGCACGGGCCGCACTGAGCCCGTACCCGCCCTGGTGTCGCGCGAACATCCCTATCGGACGGCGTGGCGGAGGTAGATCACGCCGTTGGCGAATCGCCGGTGGTCCAGCAATTCGAGGTCGAGTCGCACGCCCCGAGGCAGCGCCGGCTTGCCGCCGCCCACGACGACCGGGCACACCAGCAGCACGCACTCGTCTACCAGACCGTGCCGGAAAGCCTCCGCCGCGATCCCCACGCCCCCAATGCTCAGGTCCGAGCCCGACGTCTCCTTGAGCCGTCGCACCGCCTCGGGATCGAACTCACGCTCGATCCGGGTGCGCGCGGTCGAAACGTCGGTGAGCGAGGAGGAGTACACCACCTTGTCAGCGTCACGCCAGATTTCGGCGTACTCACGAACCACCGTGGGTTCGTTCGTCAACCAGCCATCGCTCTCCCACACCCGCATCGCCTCGTACATGCGTCGCCCGTAGAGCGATGTGCCGATCCGGCGCTCGAACTCGTTCCAGAACGCGTGCACCTCCTCGTCGGGTACGGACCAGTCGAACGAACCGGTCTCGTCCTCAACGAAACCGTCCAGCGAGGTGTTGGCTGCGTAGATCAAATTGCCCATGGAACCTCCGCCAGATCGGTGCCACAGTCTGCAACGTTCCGCAGACACCGGCAATACCTGCGACACCCGCGCCACCCGCGACATCTGCGACATCTGCGACACCGGCGACACCGGCGACACCGGCGATCTCACCCATCGCGCCCCGGCGGTCAGGATTCTCGGTGCTTCAGATCCACGCCCAGATCGACGCCGGCACGTGCCCGGGCACCGGTTGCCGTTCGAGACGTGAAATCGCGACCGTAGGAGACCGTCGGTGACTCCATCGTCCGGGACCTGCCGCGGGGGTTGCCCGTCCGCCGCGGTCAGGGCTACCAGCAGCAGTACCCTCCGTCGACGAGCAGGTCCACACCGGTGATGTAGCTGGCCGCCGGCCCCAGCAGGAAGAGGACCGGGCCGGCGATCTCGTCCGGTGCGGCCAGTCGTCCCAGCGGCGTCGTGTCGGCGAACTGCGCCACCAGGTCGGCCACTTCGGGCCTCAGGTTCATCGGGGTGAGGGTGTAGCCGGGGCTGACCGCGTTCACCCGGATGCCGAGGGGCGCCCACTCCACAGCCAGAGACTTGGTGAGGTGGACCACCGCAGCCTTGCTCGCGTTGTACTGGGCCTGGGTCAGGTTGCGGTTGGCGATGGTCGCCGAGATCGAAGCGATGTTCACGATCGCGCCGCGTCCGTGCGCTCGCATGGCCCGGGCCTCGGCCTGGCAGGAGTAGAAGACGCCGTTGACATTGGTGTCGAAGACGGCCTGCCACTGACCCGGTGTCATGTCCAGCGCCGGCGTGCCCGCACCGACCCCGGCGTTGTTCACCGCGAGGCTGAGCGGCCCGAAGGCGTGCTCCACCGCAGCGACCGCCGCCCCCGCCTGTTCGGAATCGGTGACATCCCACTCGATGGCAACCGCCCGGCCGCCGGCAGCCTCGATCCGCCTCACGGTCTCCGCAGCCCGAGCACCGGCCCGCGCCCCACATCCGACAGCAACACCTGCCCGTCCCAGGGCGAGCGCGATGGCCTGCCCGATGCCACTGGACGCGCCGGTGACCAGGGCCACTTCTCGGTCAAGCCCGAAATCCACCATCCCCACATCATGCCCGCTCCTGGCAGAACACCCCGGTGAACAACCGAGCGGATCTGCCGCCGGTAGGGCGGCTCCGGCCCGGGGGTGTTCAAGGGAGGTGTGTCCGTAGAATCGGCGGGGTGCCGGACCTGTTGAACCACCCGCTCATTGCCGAGCGGTACTTCTTCCCGGGCGGTCGCCCGCCGACCTCCCGGGTCGACATCCCGGTGGATGGTGCGGTGTTGGCGTGCGGGATTCACCGGGTCGACCCGGACGGGTTCACCGTGGTCCACTTCCACGGCAACGGGGAGGTTGTCGCCGACTGGCAGGGTGTTCTGGACCGGGCGGTCAACCGCATCGGCTGGGACCTGCTTCTGGCCGAGTACCGCGGCTACGGCGGCTCGACCGGCGAACCGCTGCTGGGCAGGATGCTCGATGACGTCGGCGCGGTCATCGCTGCCGCCGGCCCACCGGAGCAGCTGGTGGTGATGGGCCGGTCGGTGGGGTCGTTCTTTGCGCTCGAGGCGGTCAGCCGCTTTCCGAACATCGCCGGCTTGATCCTGGAGAGCGCGATCGCCGACCCGATGGAACGCATCCTGCTCCGTCTCACCCCGAGTGAACTGGGCGGATCCAGCGAAGACGTGGCCGCGCTGGAGGCGCGCCTCGACCACCGGGCCAAGATCGGAGGCTTCCGCGGCCCGACACTGATCATGCACACCCTCTTCGACGGGCTCGTGGACGTCAGCCATGCCACACGGTTGACGCAGTGGGCCGGCGGCGACACCACCCTTCGTGTCTTCGACAGGGGTGACCACAACTCGATCCTGTGGGAGAACACCGAGGACTACCTCACCGCGGTCGCCCACCTCCTCCACACTGTGCGGGCACCCCGCTGATCGGCTCCTGGCTTCTCCCGCGGTCACAAGTGGCCTAGACTCACACTTACTAAGGAGTCCTAACTAGGAAGGACCGATGAGCCAGGACATGAGCGGGTATGAGTTCGGGACGGTGCCGGCCGCGCCGATCAGCCTGGAGGAGTTCGAGCAGCTGAAGGCGAGTGTGCTGTTCGGCGCCGAGGACGAGGCGGCGCTGCGCGAGGCGGGCGAAGTGCTGGCCGACCAGGTGGAGGCGGTGCTCGACGTGTGGTACGGCTTCGTCGGGGGCAACCCGCACCTGGTGGCGCACTTCTCGACTCCCGGTGGTGAGCCGATCGCGGGCTACCTGTCCGCCGTGCGGCCGAGGTTTGGCCAGTGGATCCTGGACACCTGCCGTCGGCCCTACGACGCGACGTGGTTGGCCTACCAGCAGGAGATCGCACTGCGGCACACGCCGGCGAAGAAGAACCACACCGACGCGGTGGCCTCAACCCCCCACGTGCCGCTTCGCCACCTGGTCGCGCTGATCTACCCGATCACGGCGACGATCCGGCCCTTCCTGGAGGCCGGTGGCGCGGCCCCTGAGCGGGTGGAGGCGATGCACGAAGCGTGGCGCAAGTCGGTGATTCTGCAGGTCGCCTTGTGGTCCCGCGCCTATGCCAGCGACCTCTGGTGAGCGGCGCGGTCGACCGGACACTCGTCGCCGCGCTCGAACGCGTTGGGCATGCCCTGAGGGTGCAGTTGCGTACTCATGCCGCCCAGGCAGGCCTGTCGGTGATGCAGGCGCAACTGTTGATGCGCATCACCGCAGCGGACGACTCGCAGCGGCAGTCCACCCAGCTGGCCGAATGGTTCGATGTGCGCCTACCGACCCTTTCCGACGCGGTGGCCGCGTTGGTACGGAAGGGCCTTCTCGAGCGGCGCCCCGTCACCGGCGACGGACGGCGGTTCCGCCTGCACGCGACGCGGCGCGGCGAACAGGTCGCCCAAGAGCTTGAACACTGGGACGCGGACATCCGGACTGAACTCGAGGCGCTGCAGACCCCGGCGGCGGAACTGTCGGTCGAGGGGCTGCTGCAGTTCATCGGACGCCTGCAGCACGCCGGCGTCATCAATGTGGCCCGCACCTGCGCGACCTGCCGGTTCTTCCGCCCGCAGGAACACCCCGGCACGCCGTCTCCGCATCACTGCGCGTTGCTGGACGAGCCTCTCGGCCCCGCAACCCTGCGGCTGGACTGCCCCGACCACCGGGCCGCCTGACGCGACAGGCTTCGAACCCGGCCCGAGCCCCGGGCCAGTGCCCCGCGACTGGCGGGCCAAGCTGTGGGCCCGGCCGCTCAGACCTCGTCCAGGGACACCTCGAAGGCGGGAATGCTCGGCCCGGCGAGGGCCCACGCCCAGCCCGGCAGCACACGTACCTGGGCGAAGAACTGGTCCAGGTCCAATCCGAATGACCACAGCTCGCCCGACCCGAGAGCGTCGGTCTCCGGCGTGGGGGCCCAGCACATCGTGCAACGTAGTTGCCACATCACCTGGTCCTCACCGGGCCCGATGAACTGCCGGGTGAGGTCCACCTGGAACTCCCGCGCCCCGCGCAAGTTCTGGGTTCCGAACTGGGCAAGGACGCCATCGCTGTCCTCGTCCCTTGGGGCGGCATCCTCCACCGGGATCCGCGCGAAGGGTGGGAACACATCGAGCAGCGTGCTGGCCCGGCCGCCGGTGGCAACAGGGCCCTGACCCCGAGTCTTGGACACGTGGAATCCAGCGGTTGCTGGAGGAAGCGAGATGATCAGGATCATGGCCAGGAAGAACTATTCCGATGAGTTCCGCCGGCAGGCCGTCGACTTGTACGAGTCCACTCCCGATGCCACGTTGCGGGGCATCGCCTCTGATCTGGGGGTGTCCCGGGGAACGTTGGCGGACTGGGTGAAGACGTTCGGGACAGGCTCGACCGCCCCGCCGCCCGAACACTCCTCCAGCGGCGCGAAGCCGGCCGGCACCGAGACCGCGGCGGTGCGGATCGCCCGGTTGGAGGCGGAGAACGCCCGGCTACGGGCCGACAAGGTCAAGGTCGAGACCGAGCGGGACATCCTGCGGAAAGCGGCCAAGTATTTCGCTGGGGAGACGAACTGGTGAACCGCTTCCAGTTCGTCGCCGACCACCAGCACGCCTTCGAGGTGAAGCGGTTGTGTCAGGCTGTGGAGGTCTCCCGGTCGTCGTTCTACGCCTGGTGCGCCGCCGCACCGGCCCGGGCCGAACGGGCCGTGGCCGATGCCGAGCTCGCCGACCGAATCCGGACCGTCCAGGACCCGAAGGCCGGCGGGGATCGGGCCTACGGGGCGCCGCGGGTGACCGCCGAACTCAACGACGGCGTCCCGGAGGGCGAGCGGGTGAACCACAAGCGGGTCGCCCGGGTGATGCGCAGCCATCAGCTGGCCGGGATCCGGCTGCGGCGTCGGGTCCGGACCACGCTGCCCGAGCCGGCCGACCAGAAGTATCCCGACCTGCTCAAGCGGGACTTCACCGCCGAGCGACCCAACACCACCTACGTCGGTGACATCACCTACCTGCCGCTGCCCGAGGGCCGCAACCTGTACCTGGCCACCGTGATCGACTGCTTCTCCCGGAAACTCGCCGGCTGGGCGATCGCCGACCACATGCGCACCGAGCTCGTCGAAGACGCCCTCAAAGCCGCCCGCCTTGACCGGGGCAGCCTCCAAGGTGCGGTGTTCCACAGCGATCACGGGTCGGTCTACACCTCGGCTGACTACGCCAAACTGTGCAGCCAGCTCGGCGTCACCCAATCCATGGGGGCCGTCGGCACCAGCGCCGACAACGCCCTGGCCGAGTCGTTCAACGCCACCCTGAAACGTGAACTCCTCGCCGGCGCCGCCACCTTCACCGACGAGGCCAGCTGCCGGCGCACCGTGTTCCGCTGGGCCACCCGCTACAACACCCGCCGCCGCCACTCCTGGTGCGGCCACCAGTCCCCGTCCACCTACGAGGCCCACCGGGCCGCTACGCTGCCAACCGCAGCGTAATCAACCAACACCGTGTCCAAGACTCGGGGCGAAGGCCCACATCTCCGTGCCTATTGAGCATGTCGAGCAACCGTTGCTTCGACTCCGCGATCCGCATCGACGTGGGCTGAGGGGACGCTGACAGCTGCATGCAATGCAGGATGGCGCAACCGGCCGCCAGGCGCGTGCCGGGCGCGCGACTCCGAAGCCATCGCCATCGACTGCAACGTAGGGGTGGACTGCCGGCGTGGAAGGAGGTATGAGGCGACTGCTGCGTGCCGGGTTGACCGGTCTGGTTCTTGCTGGCACCCTCGCCGCGGCCGGGTGTGCTGGTGGTGATCCGGACGCCGGGACGTTACGGGCCGAGGGTGTGCGCGCGCGGGTGGTGCCGGTCGGCGATGCCGCCGCGCTTCCTGACGTCGTCGCGGCGACCCGCCGGATCGGCACCACCACCCTCGGACTCGCACCTCGCGACACCAACACGGTGGTTTCGCCGTCGAGCCTGGTCCTCGCCCTCGGCATGCTCACCGAGGGTGCCCGCGGTTCGACGCGGACCGCTCTGGAGAAGGCGCTCGGCGCGACCGGCGAGGACCGCCGCGACGCCTTCGCCGCGCTCCGGGGTGCCCTCCTGGCCAACGACGGCGACCCTGCGGCGGCCACCGCCGACGAACTTCCGGACCGGCCGATCGTCCACCTTGCGAGCCGGGTCGTCACCGATGACGGCTTCGAGGTCGATCCCGCCTACCTCGATGCCCTGGCGGACGTGTTCGACGCCGGCGTGCAGCAGACCGACCTCGGCTCGGACGCCGGGATGGACGTGCTCAGCGCGTGGATCCGGCACCACACCGGCGGGCTGATCGAGAAGACCGCGATCGAGCCCAACCCGGACCTGCGGCTGGTGCTGCAGGACGCGATCCTGCTCGCCGCGCGCTGGCGGACGCCGTTCGACCCCCACGCCACCGCCCCGCGACCGTTCACGCTCCCCGACGGCACCGCGGTCGACACCGAGACCATGGCCGCCATGAGCCCGTTCGCCTACGCCGAGGTCGACGGCTGGCGGGCGGTCCGGCTGCCCTACGTGGAAGCGCTCCACGCCGACGTCCTGCTGCCGCCGCAGGGAACCGACCCCGCCGAGGCCACCCCCGAGCTCCTCGCCGAGGTGTCGGCCGCGCTCGATGCCGCCACCCCGGAGCTGATCGACCTGACCCTGCCCACTCTGGACATCGGCCCGGACACCGCTCGGCCTGCTGGACGTGCTGCCGGCGATCGGTGCCCCGGTGCTGTGCGGCGACGCCCCCGACCTGTCCGGGATGGGCCCCGGCGACCTGTGCGTGCTGCAGGCCGTGCAGCAAGCCGTCCTCACCGTCGACGAGGAGGGAACCGTGGCCGCTGCGGTGACCGAGATCGGCGTCGGCGAGACGGCCCTCCCCGGTGCCCGACCAGCCAATTGCACGTCGACCGGCCCTTCCTGCTGACGATCTCCCACACCGAAACGGCATGGCCCCTGTTCCTGGCCGCCGTCCGCGACCCACGGCACTGACCATGGCCCGCCGTTCAAGTAGCCAAACAGCCCACGAGTACGACTGTGACCTGAACGCCCTGAGGTTCGTTCCGCCGCCAGGCTTGCCGTGGTGCCTACGCGACGCCCAGTTGTTGCATCAGGACGGGCATCTCGAAGTAGATGCGGGCCCGTTGGATCTTGTCGTTCTCCAGATCGTAGGACACGCAGATGGGCACCCGGATTTCCTTTCCGGTCGCGGGGATTCCGGCGAATTCTCCGATGTGCTTTCCCGTGACGTGACCCTCCATCATCGCGCTCCCGTCGCCAATGATGGAGTTCTCGACGGGCGCGGCGGCGTCGAAGGCCACGTGATAGAAGTAGTTGAGGAGCCCAAGAACCCCCTGCGGCGTTCTCGTTTCTTCTCCAGTCGGCATCATGGTGAAGACCACATCATCCGCCATCATGCTGGTATCGGAATGCTCCGAATCCCAGTATTTCGTCATCACTTCGCGAGTACTCTCGATCGACATTGTGCCTCCTCACTACGTCGTCCCGAAGGTCCGGTGAGCTGTCCCCACCTCGAATTCCAGCCTATCCGAGCTCGAGTTGCGCGAGGTCGGAATGCCAACCTCCAGCCAGACGCCCCGGCTGCGCAAACACCTCCAGCAGCGAGAGACCTCACCTACGATGGCCACATGTCGACGCCGATTCTCGACACCAAGCTCCAGCCCCCGCCGCCACGTCCGAACGCGGTTTCTCGTCCCACCCTGATCAAACGGTTGGACGAGGGCCTGCAGAGCAGGCTGATCCTGGTGTCCGCCCCGGCCGGGTTCGGCAAGACCACGCTGGTGAGCGAGTGGGTGGCGGGCCGCATCCTTCCTGAAGACCAGGTTCGACTTGCCTGGCTCTCCCTGGACGAAGCGGACGGCGATCCGGCGCGCTTCCTGACCTACCTCCTCGCCAGTCTTCGGACGGCTGCGGGGGATCTGGGCGGACGGGTGCTGGCCATGCTCCAGTCTCCCCAGCAGCCGGCGACCGAATCGATGCTGACGGCCTTGCTCAACGAGATTGCCGCTTTTCCGCAGGACCTCGTCCTCGTCCTCGACGACTACCATCTCCTCGATTCCGAACCTGTGGACGAAGCGCTCACGTTCCTGCTGGAGCACCTGCCCCCGCAGCTGCGCCTGGCCATCTGCACCCGGGAGGATCCGCGACTCCCCCTGGCGCGGTGGCGTGCTCGGGGCCAGCTCACCGAACTGCGCGCTGCCGATCTACGGTTCACCCCGCCCGAGGCCGCCGAGTTCCTCTGTCGGGTGATGGGACTCGAGTTGTCGGCGGCGGACGTTGCCGCCCTCGAGACCCGCACCGAAGGCTGGATCGCCGGCCTGCAGCTCGCTGCGCTCTCCATCCAGGGACGGCCCGATGCCGCCGGCTTCATCCGGGCGTTCACCGGCAGCAACCGCTTCGTCCTGGACTACCTGGTTGAGGAGGTCCTTCGGCGCCAGCCGCAAGACAGGCGCAGCTTCCTGCTGTACAGCTCCATCGCCGACAAGTTGTGCGGCGCCTTGTGCGATGCCGTCACCGGGCAGACGCACGGCCAGGAGATGCTCGAGGGGCTGGAGCACGACAACCTCTTCGTCGTCCCCCTCGACGACGAGCGTCGTTGGTATCGCTATCACCACCTCTTCGCCGATGTCCTGCGGGCCCACCTGCTCCAGGAGCAGCCGGACCAGGTGCCCGCGCTGCACCGCAAGGCCAGCGACTGGTTCGAGGACAACGGCTCACGCTCGGATGCGATCCACCATGCCCTGTGCGCGGGGGACTTCGGGTGGGCGGCTGACCTGATCGAGCGGGCGGGGCCCATGACCGAGGACGTCGCACAGAGCGCGATCTGGCTGAAGTGGGCGAGGGCGCTGCCGGACGAGCTGGTCCGCTCCCGGCCCGTACTCGGGGTGTGGTTCGCGTGGGCGTTGTCGGGCAGCGGTGAGCTGGAGGCCGCCGAGGCCCGGCTGCGGGACGCCGAACGCGGGCTGGAACCAGGTCCGCGCGAACCGAGGGTCCTCCTCGACGAAGAACACCTGCGGTCTCTGCTGGCGACCATTGCCGTGTCCCGTGCCTACAACGCCCATTCCGTCGGGGACGTGCCCGGGACCGTGAAGCAGGCCCAGCGGGCACTCGACCTGCTGCCCGAGGCAGACCATCCCCGGCGGCAACAGGCGACCGGGCTCATGGGTTTGACCTGCTGGGCCAGCGGCGACCTGGAAGCCGCCGACCAGGTCTTCACCGACTACGTGCTGGCGCTGCGTGCCGCCGGCAACATCCCTGACGCGATCAGCGCCGCGTCTGTTCTGCCCGACATCCGGGTGGCTCGGGGACGTCTACGGGACGCGGTGGTCGCAGTCGAGCAGCTCCTGCAGTTCTTGGTGCAACAGGGCGAGCCCCTTCCTCCCGGCGCGGCTGAGCTGTATCGCGGGCTGGCTGAGCTGGATCTCCAACGGGGCGACCTGGCTGCTGCCTCAGATCACCTGATCACCAGCAAGCAGGTCGCCGAGCAGGCGGAGTCGCCCGTGTGGCGGTACCGCTGGGTTCTTGCCCAGGCTCGGCTCAACGAGGCTCGGGGCGATCTGGAGGGCGCTGTCAGTCTGTTGGACGAGGCTGAGCGCCTGTTCGTGAGGACGCCCTTGCCGGACGTTCGTCCCATCCCGGCCATGAAGGCCCGGATCTGGACCGCCCTGGGCAAGGTGACCGAAGCATCGGACTGGGTGCTCGCACGAGGGCTGTCCGTTGATGACGAGCTCAGCTACCCGCACGAGTTCGAGCACCTCACGCTGGCCCGGCTGCTCATCCTCCGATCCGGGGGCGAGCGGGTGGGCGGCGGCGTCCGTGACGGGTTGCGACTGCTCGAGCGACTGCTGCGTGCGGCGGACGAGGGCGGCAGGATCGGAAGCGTGATCGAGATCCTGGTGTTGCAGGCGCTCGCCCACGAAGCGCTGGGCAACATCTCCTCGGCCCTCGCACCCCTGGAGCGGGCCTTGTCGCTTGCCGAACCGGAGGGCTACGTCGGGGTCTTCGTCACCGAAGGCCCGCCGATGGGTCGACTACTCCAGGCGGCCGCTTCCGGTGCGATCGCGCCGGACAGTGCGAGGCGGTTGCTGGACGCCTGGTCCGCAGTAAGGCCCGAAGGCTCCGACCGTGGGCGAGCCGTCCACCAAGGCATGGAGCAACTGAGCAATCGTGAGCTCGAGGTGCTTCAGTACATGGCCGCGGGACTCACGAACCGTCAGATCGCCGACCGGCTCTATTTGTCGCTGTTCACCGTCAAGGCCCATGCGCGCACCATCTTCGACAAGCTGGATGCCCACAGCCGCACGCAGGCCGCTGCCAGGGCAAGGGAGCTGGGAGTCCTGCCCCTCCGCTGAGAGTGCTCGAGCGCGGGTGACCCGTCCCCTTCGCTCTATTGCCGGGCCGATGGACGGCCGCCGGTGATTAGTCCCACCGATTAGTCCTTTCGAACGATGTCCGCGCGCCCGCGCGCGCCGATGCTCGTTGTAGAGCGACAAAGGTCGGGACGGAGAAAGGGGCGAAGAGATCAATGGCAGAGAAGCGAAGCCAAAGGACCGGCCCGGGCTGGCCCGCGGTCTACCAGATCAGGATCGAAGGACATCTCGGACGCGCGTGGACAGGCTGGTTTGCCGGCCTGTCGACCGCACCGGAAGGCAACGACACCCTCTTGACCGGCTCGGTCATCGACCAGGCCGCGCTGCACGGGCTGCTGAGGAAGGTGCGGGATCTGGGCGTGCCGCTCGTCTCCGTCAACCGCCTCGAAACCGGCCCGACACGACTACCAACACCACAACCAACACCAGAGAA
This sequence comes from uncultured Actinomycetota bacterium, assembly GCA_963704225.1. Classification (GTDB taxonomy): domain Bacteria; phylum Actinomycetota; class Actinomycetes; order Propionibacteriales; family Propionibacteriaceae; genus Propionicimonas. The sequence continues at coordinate 28,675 of CAVPHL010000016.1, read as the reverse complement.
AGAGTGACGGAGATGCCCGCAAACACGAGAGGGACGAAAGTGATCGAGCTGCCCACGGGGACGGCACCCAACGGCGTGCTCGGAATGCCTTCGTACCGGGCAAATGCCATTGCGGTGGGCGTGCTCTTCATCGCCTGCACGGCCGCGGCCATCCTGAGCATCGTTCCGTTGGGCACTCTGGTGAGCGCACCCGTCGACTTCGCCTGGTTGGCGGCGAACGAGGGCCAGGTGGTGGCGACCGCGCTCATCGAGTTGGTCTGGGTCGCCTCCGGGATGGGCATCGCCATCGGGCTGTATCCGGCCCTGAGGGAGTCCAGTCCGGCTCTGGCTCTCGGATCCGTCTTCGGCAGGGTCGTCGAGAACGTGGTGATCCTGGGCGGGACCCTCTGCCTGCTCACGCTGCTGACCGTGAGCCAGCAGGCTGTGGCGGCAGGCTCCACCGACGCGGCCTCCCACTTGGCGGTCGGAGGCACGTTGGTGGCGGCGCGGACGTGGGCAACCGGGGTGGTCGCGGTGATCGCGCTGGGCGTCGGATCGCTCCTCTACAACGGGGTGTTCTACCGGTCCCGGCTCGTTCCCCGATGGCTGTCGGGTTGGGGCCTTGGTGCCGCCGCCATGAGCCTGGTCCCGCCCCTGTACGCCGCCTTCACCCAGGACTTCGGCTTCACGACCGTGAACATCGCCTTCAGCGTCCCGATCGCTTTCCAGGAGATGACGCTGGCGATCTGGCTGATCGCCAAGGGCTTCGATCAATCGGCGCTGGCTGCCACGTCCGTGCGCCAGGGGTAGTCACCGGAAGCACGCCTGAAAGAAGCCTGGGAACGGCCGAGGGCAGGCCCCGTCGCGACACGGGATGTCGCGGTGGGGCCTCAACCGGCGAATCCAGCCCGGCGGACGGAGGCGTCACGGTTGCACGTCCGGGACGTCATCGAGGCGGCGTTCGGTTCGGATCGTGATCGCGGCGCCTCCTCGCTTGTGGACGGCCTGGACGTGTCGGGCCACGCTCCATTTCCGGTTCGCCGGGCCGCCTTCACTTGTGGCGACGGCGGCGCTTCAGTCGCGCGTCATCCGAGTGAGCCCAGGGCCGAGGAGGGCCACAAGAACGGCTGCTGCGTCGGCGGGCGTAACGTCCCGGCCGTCCTCGAGCCACCACAGCAGGGCGGCCCACACAGCGCCGCTGAGGGCGGCCGCGACTTCCCGGCATTGTGCTTCGGTCCAGGCGGGCGCGGTCGCGTCGATTCGGTCCCGGATGTGGGTGCCGATCCTCTCCCGGAACGCCGTCACCATCGGCCCGCCACGGCCCCGCAGCAGGTAGGGCTCGGCGAGGACCCGATGGTGCGCGATGTGCTCGAAGAGGCCGGGCACGAAGGCGAGGCAGTGACCCTCCCCGCTCGCCGGCACGATGGCGACCGCACCCACGAAGGCGTCAGCCAGGAGCGCGTCCCGGTCTTCGTAATGCGCGTAGAACGTGGAGCGTGAGCAGTGGGCGTGAGCCACCACGTCCGCCACCGAGATGTCGTTCCAGTCACGGGTTCGGAGCAGGTCCAGCAGGGCACCCCGGAGCCGGTGCCGGGTGCGGACAGCCCGAGGATCCGCCACTGTCGGACACATACGCGCCTCCTGTCCGGGACCGCCGAGGTTCGTCGTGGCGCGCGCGGCGCGGGTGCCGGATCGTGGAATCAGGAGTCAATCCGTCAGGAGGAACCATGACCACCACGACCCTGTCCGCAGCCCCGCGAACACTGAACCGCACCGATCCTATCCAGCGGACCCGGCGCCTCGGCACCGCCGCAGCACTTGTCGCGATGCCCACGATCTTCGTGCTCGCGTTCGCCACCCATCCCGAACTGGGAAGCCTCCGGCCGCTGGAGCCGGCCGAGTTGATCCTGCGCGCGCGGGGAAACCCGGTCCTGCAACTCGCGCACGCGCTGGTGACCCTCAACACCGCCCTCCTGGTCATCGTCGCGTTACATCTGCAGTCGCTGCTGCGGGCCGGTCGCGGCGCGTGGGCGGGGTTGGTCGGAGCCTCGATGGCGGTGCTCGGTGCGTGCCTGCTCGCCGCCGACAAGGGCGCCATGTGCCTCACCATGAGCGCCCTGGACACCGTCGACGACGCCACCTTCACCGCGATGATGCCTGGCCTCACGGCCATCTTCGACAAGCAGGGCTGGATGGTCCTCATCTGGGGAATGGTGCTGCTTCCCCTGGGCGTCGCGGTACAGGCGTTCGGCCTGATCCGGGCCGGGCGGTGGCCGGTGTGGCAAGCGGTCGCTCTGCTCGCCGGCTCGCTTCTGATCGCCGCGCCCGACGGGATGGAGATCGTCAACCTGGCCGCCGCCCTCGCCCTTCTCGTCGCTCTCACACCGCACGCCGTCCGCCTGGCCCGAAGCCAGTCGGCCACCATCCCCGGCGTTGCGGCGTCGCGCTGTCGCAGTTGCCGCCATCGCCTCGGCGCGGCAGCCACCAGGAAGACCGTCTGATGCTGGCGGCCTTCGTGCTGGCCCTCGCACTCCAACGCTTGTTGGCCACCGCGCCAACGGCGAGCGGGGCGCCGCAGCCGGGCGGGCGCCGCTCGCCTGCCACCTGACCAACGCCTCCGAGCTGCGCAGGGTCGGGGGAGGTAGAACACCCTCCCCCGAGCTGCGCAGGGTCGGGGATCACCTGTTGTCAGGAGGATTGATCAGCTGGCTCACCGCATCGCGCGCTGGTACACGACGAGCTCGTCGTACAGCAGCGACGGACCATCGAACCGGTAGGTGGCGTGCGAGCCGCCGAACGCGACCGGCGTCGGCAGTTCACGGATGCTCGAGATCGGTTCGCTCGAACGGGCGACGATCTTGCCGTCGCGGACAATCCGCATCACGTCGCTCGAGCCGCAGATCCCACCCAGGTCCCAGACGAACTTGAGGTGGACCCACTTCCCGACGGGCACCGCGGTCGTGTTGAACGCCGGGTCGACGATCTGGTGATAGGTCTCCTCGCTGTCGACGATCTCCATGTAGAGCCCCGCCGGCCCCGACACCCCATCGCCCCACAGGGCGCTGATCGCATAGTTCGTGCACGAGTCGCTGCGCGGGCCCGGGTTCTTCAGCGGGTACTCCGCGCACCACTGGTCCTGGGTGTCGTACGGCTGGGTGCCGAACACGCCGTTGAAGGGCGTCTCGTACGGGATCGAGGCGACCATCCGCTTCTTCAGCCACACCGACACCGTCCCCTGCGTCGGATCCTTTCCGAAGAAGTCCTTGGACGGCATCAACAGGACGGTCTCGTCGTCAATCGTGCCCATCGAGCGCCCCACGACGCCGCGACGGAACACCGGCGTCCCGATCAGGTCGAAGTCGGCGCCCTTCCAGCTGTGCTCGATGCTACCCACGCTGTTGAGATGGTTGGCGAGGACGACGCGGGGGCGGGTCACGCCACCGGCAGCGGCATCACCACCACCAAACGGGACGGCGAGCACGAGTACTGCAACCACGGCCGCCCACCGTGCTAGTCCGTACTTCATGGCACACTCCTCTCCTCGCCGTCGCAGCCGAGTACCACGACGGCACTCTCCATCTCCACGATGCTCTTTCGTCGCGGCGATAGCCAGAGCCGCTCGGCCGGATCGTCGTGGGGGCACCAGGGCGAAGCCCCATCGCCGCGCTCGACCTGCCGATCGGGCGCAGACCGCGTCCTTCGCGTCCTCGCGGGCACCGAGAATCGACCGATCGCGCGCGGTCCGCGGCTACCGGCTGCCGGGGTCCGAACTGTTGATCCGCCGCTGCCACCAGAAGGCAAGGCCGGCCTCGATCAGCCCGAGCACCACCACGACCGGCTGCAGGAAGAAGTACATCTGCAGCAGCGCCAGCTGCACGGCGATCCACACCAGCAGCGAGCCGCCCCCGAGGTAGCCGGCCAGGATCCCCAGCCGCGGACGGCCCGGCAGCAGGACAGGAGGAACAGCTGCGAGCACATGCGGCACGCCGACAAGGCAGATCAGGAGCCAGCCGGGCCCGACCCAGGTCTCGAACGGGGTCCGTACCAGCATGTCCGTGGGGAGCTGCCAGCTGTCGGTCATCAGCCCTACACCCCCGCTGGCAGCCTGGTAGGCCACGAACAACTCCACGGCGGCCAACACCCAGGCCTGCCAGGCGCGTCGGGTCCGGGTGGGTGCGATGGTGGTAGCGGTCATCGGTCGTTCTCCTTCTCAACACTCAGGGAATCAAGGGCCAGTCCGAGGTCACGCAGTCGATTGCAGATCGAGTGCACCGCGCTCTGGTCGGGCAGCCACCCGGCCAACTCGGTGTGCCCGTCCGGCAGCTCCACAGCCGTCAGCGGCTCCAGCCACTCGGCCAGCTCGGTCGACAGCCGGCCGGGAACGACCAGCCGCATCCTCATTCGATGGTTCATCTCTCTCCTGCTCCAGGGACGTCATCCAGCCTGCCGACGCCCGTCCGGCTCGACATCCGTCAACGGATGGAGACGGTGGTTGATTCGTTCGCACCCCCGCCGCGGGCAGGCCACGCGCCGGGAAGCCGGGCGATAGCATCAACCAGCGGGTGCCCAGGGCGCGGGCCCCCTCCCGGAGGTCCCGATGAACCTGCTGCGCAGCAAGCTGTCCATCCCGCGCGTCGGGCGCGGGCTGGTCCCGCGTCCCCGGGTGGTGGGACTGTTCGCCATCACCGGAACTACCCGCCTGGTCGTGCTGTCGGCACCGCCGGGCTTCGGCAAGACCAGCGCCGTGGTCGACTGGCTCCAGGCCGACGGACGCCCAGCGGCCTGGTTGTCCCTGGACGAGGCCGACAACGACCCCGGACGGATCGTGCCCTACCTCGTGGCCGCGGTCAGCGAGGCCGCGGAGCGGTCGGCCGATCTTGCGACCCTCGACGCGGTCGACCCCGACGACCTGGCCGGTGGCCTGGTGGCCCTCCTGGAGGAACCGCGCGCGCCGAAGGTCCTGGTGCTCGACGACTTCCACCTCATCGAGGACCGCTCGGTGCTCGCCATCATCGAGGCACTGATCACCCACCTACCGGCGGATCGGCTCCTGGTCATCGTCACCCGCGAGGATCCCCCCTTGCGGCTGTCGCGGCTGCGGGCCGCCGGCGAGCTCGTGGAACTCCGCGCCGATCAGCTCCGGTTCACCGAGGCCGAGGCGGACGCCTTCTTCCGGCAACGGATGCGGCTCACCCTCCCGACCCAGGCCGTGCACGCGCTGACGGAATCCACCGAGGGCTGGCCGGCGATCCTCCAGCTCGCCGCGCTGTCGCTGGCCGGACGGGCGGACGCGAGCGCCCGCGCGGTCGCGATCGCCGCCGACCACCGCCTCATCCTCGACTACATCACCGAGGAAGTGCTGAGCCGGCTGGATCCCCAGACCGTCGACTTCCTGCTGCAGACCGCCCATCTGGAGCGGCTCTCGGGGCCGCTGTGCGACGCCGTGACCGGTCGCGACGATGGAGGGGCCACCCTCGAACGCCTCGAACGCGCCAACCTGCTCCTGGTGCCTCTGGACGAGCAGCGCCACTGGTATCGGTACCACCGGTTGTTCGCGGAGCTCCTGCGGATCCACGGCCGCCAGTTCGCCCCGAAGGTGCACCTCGCCGGAGCCCTCTGGTACCGCAACGAAGGCTTCCTCGATGACGCCCTCACCCATGCCGTGTCCGTCGGCGACTTCGCCGTGACCCGCAGCCTGATCTGGGAGCTCGGCAGCCGGCTGCTGCACGTCGGGGAGGTGCCCGCCGTCCGGTTCGCGCTGAGGAAGCTCCCCGGCGAGACCGCCGAGGCGAGCCTCGAGGTCTGCCTGCTGCAGGCCTGGACCTGCGTGCTGGGACGGCCGGCCGAGGACCCCGAGAACTGGCTCCGGCTCGCGTCCGCGGCCGCCGAGCAGTCGCCCGGCGATCGCCTCGCGCCAGTGCTGCCGGGCATGTCGATGATGATCCGCTCGAAGGCCGCGGCCAGTGCCGGGCGGAGGCGAGAGGCGGTCGAACACGCCGAAGCCGCACTGAACCAGGGCCTCCCGGAAGGTACCGCCCCCCGCCTGGCAGCGGTCTATCGCGGCGACGGCCTCACCGTCCTTGCCAACGCGCTGTGGGACAGCGGCGAACTCGACCGGGCGGCGAGCACCTACGCCGAAGCACTGCCGGTGCTGCGCGCCATCGGCAACTGGCTGGCTGCGGCGGAGACGACCAGCAACCTCGCCCGCCTCGAACTCGGCAGGCGCCGTCCCGAAGCGGCGCTCGCGGTGTGCGACGAGTACGGCGACCGCGGAATCCCTGCCGACGCCCTGGTCCTGCTGGTCCGCGCCGAGGCACTGCTCGCCCTCGGCCGCCCCGAGGCCGCCGACGTGGCCCGGGCCGCGATGGCGAGCGCGCGCGCCGCCGGCGACCTGGTGACGATGAACCGCGCCCGCGACCTGGCGGCCAGCCGGACAGCAGGCTCGACGAGCCTGCCCAACGGGCTCACCCTCAGCGCGCGGGAGATCGAGGTGCTGGAATTGATGGCGAAGGGCCTGTCGAACTCGCAGATCGCCCAGGACCTGTTCGTCACCGTCGGGACCGTCAAGACGCACGTCCACGCGATCTCGACCAAGCTGGGCACCTCCAGCCGCACCGAGGCCGCGGCCCGCGCCAGGGAACTGAACCTGGTCGGCTGATGACCCCCGCCGGTGATCCAGCGGTGCCACCGATTGATCGATTTCCGGCCATCACGGCTCGGGAACGCTGGTGCCCGCAACCCAAGGAGAACCAAACGTTTTCATACCGTCCGGTTGGTTTTGACATACCATCCGGTTGGTACGTAGACTGGTTGGTATGACCACGGAACCGCAAGCCGGCCCTCGGACCCAGGCGGAACGCAAGGCCCGCACTCGTCGGGTGATCCTGGATCGCGCCGCTGAGGCGTTCGCCAAGGATGGCCTCGCCGGGACCTCGCTGAACGACGTGATCGCCGGGTCGGGGTTGACCAAGGGCGCGTTCTACTTCCACTTCCCGTCCAAGGAGGAGCTGGCGGTGGCGGTGGTCGACGACCTGCGGGAGCGGTGGAGCGCGGCGGTGTCGCTGGCTGACGACGACACGCCTGCCCCGGCGGCGGCCCGGCGGATGGCCGCCAGGGTGGTGGACGCCTACAGCCGGGACCGCAGCCTGCGCGCGATCGGCCGGCTGGTGCCCGAACTGGCTGCGGCTCGCCCCGAACTGGCCCCCCAGCTGCAGGCTTCGCTGTTCCTTTGGATCGACCTGATCGAGGCCATCGTGGTGCGGGGCCAGCGGGAAGGTTCGATCCGCGACGACCTGGGCTCCCGGCAGATCGCCGAGGCGATCTTCGCGGCGTTCAGCGGCGTGGAGGAGTACGCCGAGTTGGTCAGCCACGGCGCAGACCTCTCGGCGCGCATCGACACCCTGATGGCCCTGCTGGGCACCGGAATGACCACCACCCCCGGCGCCCGGTGAAGGAGCCGGCGATGACCACCGCGACACGACCCGCCCCCCCATCCCTGCTTCCACACGCCCCGCAGGCCGCTCGCCGGCTCGGGGTGTCCGGCGTCACCCTTGGCGTCGCCGCCGGCCTGACCCAGCTGCTGGTCGGCTCGACGATCCCGACGTGGAGCGGAAACAAGCTCGACACCACCGGCCTGGGCATCACGACCATCGTGTTGGGCCTGGTGGTGGGGGTGGGCCTGCGCCACCTGCACCGCCCCCTCCCCCGCTGGGAACGGGTGGCCGCCCTGCTGCTGGTGCTGGCCTGCGCCGGGGTGTGCTTCACGACCGTGGGTCGACTCTGGTACCTGCCGGGGCCGCTGCTCATCGCCGCGGCGCTGCTGGCGTTCGCCGCCGAACCGGGCAAGGACCTGGAGCCCCAGGCCGCCGCACTGTCGGCGCCGACCAGCCCGGGGGGTCCGGCACCTGCCCCCGTGGGGGCCGGCGGCTGGCTGCTCTACGCCCTGGCCGCGGCCATGGGTCTGGCAGTGGCGGTCAGCACGCTGATCACCGTGCTGCTCCGGACGTACGCCTCCGGGGTCGCTGCAGCTGCGGCGGTGGCGCTGGTCGCGGGGCTGGCCCTCAGTGCAGTTATCGCCCCGACGTCGAAGCGCCGTGCTCCGGCGATGGTTGCCGGCGGGTTCGGTGCGGGGCTGATGGGTGGCGGGATCGTGCTGGGCGCCAGTGCCGTGATGATCGCGATGAGTTGAGGAGACGACGATGACGCAGACCACGATGAAGAGGCGGGACATGCTCAAGGTCAGTGGCCTGACCGCCCTGGGCGTCGGCGGTGCGCTGAGCGTCGGCCTGGGTGCCCGCTCGGGAACCGCGGGAGTCTTCAGCGCGGGGCAGGGTTCGCCCTACGAGGCGTGGACGACGCTGCCCGGCGATGGCAGTCCGCAGGCCCTGATCGCCGCTGCGATCCTGGCCGCCAACCCGCACAACACCCAACCGTGGCGCTTCACGGCCGGCGCCGACGCCATCACCGTGCATGCGGACCGCTCCCGGGCGCTGCCGGCCACCGACCCGACCGATGCGGAGCTGGTCATCGGCCTGGGATGCGCGATCGAGAACCTCGCGGTCGCCGCGGCCGCGGCAGGGCAGGCGGCGACCGTCGTGTCCACCCCCACCGGGGACGCTGTCGCCCGGATCTCGCTGCGGCCCGAACCGGCCGCGCCGGGTGCGGAGCTGTTCGGCGCCATTCCCCGCCGGCACACCAACCGTGGGCCCTACCGCGCCGACCGCGCGCTGCCCGATGGGTCCCTCGCCGCGGGCACGGCCCTGCTCGGCTCGCTGCCCGACGTCGAGGTCACCTGGCTGCAGGGCGCCGACCGCGACCGGTTCGGCGAGATCACGGTGCAGGCCACCGAGGCTGTCATCGCCGACCGGGAGCAGTCCGGCGAGATCAGCCAGTGGTGGCGCGCCACCCGGGCTGAGATCGAGGCTCACCGAGACGGCATGACCCTCGATGCCCAAGGGCTGCCGCCTGCGACCACGTTCCTGGCCAAGGTCCTGCCGCCCACTACCCAGCGGCAGAACGATGCGTCCTGGCTGGCCAACACCCGCACGACCCACGTCGCGACCTCGGCCGCCTACGGCCTGCTCAGCGTCGTCGACCACGGCAGCACCGCGGCGCAGCTCCAGGTAGGCCGCGCCTACCAGCGCCTGCACCTGTGGGCAACGACCCGGGGACTGGCCCTGCACCCGCTGAACCAGGTCACCGAGCGGGTCGCCCGCGACCGCAGTCTCGGGCGGGTCTCCCCGTTCGAGGCTTCACTGTCCGAGCTGACCCCATCCGGTCGGGTCGCCCTGTTCGCCTTCCGCATCGGCGTGCCCACCGTCGAGGCCAGGCCCAGCCCACGCCGCCGCCTGGCGGACGTGACCGCCGTCTGAGCCCCGGACCAAGGTTCATGGAACGAGTTTTGACTCCTCGACCGATGCGGAATATATTACGCATCATGACGAATGACGAGCTCCATGCGGACCGGGCGGAGGTGTTCGGATCGCTGTTCGCACTCATGCAGCACCTGTCTCGGCGGGCCGACCAGGAGCTGGCCGACCTTGGGCTCACCTCCCGCCAATGGCTGCTGCTGGCGATCCTGGCCAAGCCGTTCGCGGGTTCCAGCCCGTCGCTCAGCGAGGCAGCCGCGAAGTACGGCAGCTCCCGGCAGAACGTCAAGCAGGTCGCCCTGGGCCTCGCAGGACCGCGGCTTCGTGCGACTCGTGCCCGATCCCGCCGACGGGAGGACCACCCGGATCGAGCTGACCGAGCGGATCCGCGAGTTCGACACCCCCCAGATGGAGCGCGGACCCGGGACATGTTCGACGACGTCTTCACTGGCCTGACCCCTGACGAGACCCACGGCCTGCTGGCGCTCCTGCGTCGCTGGCTGGCCACCCTGACCACCCCTGAGCCTGGAGAGGTACGACCCTCATGACCCGCTTCGCACTCGCGGCAGCGCTGGCTGCCCATGGCGTCATCCACCTGATCGGGTTCGTCGTGCCGTGGGGGTTGGCGGCCATGGACGGGTTCCGGTACCGCACGACGGTCCTGGGTGGCGCCGCCGACCTTGGCGACCTGGGCGTGCGCGCGGTAGGGGTGCTCTGGCTGGCCTGCACGATCGGGTTCCTCGCCGCCGCCATGGGCGTCGCCCGCCGCGCACCCTGGGCTCTGCGGCTCAGCGTCAGCCTCGCGAGCGCGTCCGTGCTGGTCTGCCTCCTGGGATTGCCCGAGACATTCGCCGGGATCGCGGTCAACGTCGCGATCCTCGCCGGGGCGGCCTGGGTCGCCCGCACCCGTTCACACCCCCTGGAGGTGGCATCGTGACCACGCAGTCCGACACGCGCAGCACCGCCGGCACCGGCCGCAACCTGCGGGCCCGGCACGATCAGCTGGTGGCAGCGGAGTTCGCCGGCCAACCCTTGCGACTCCCCGAGCCCCTCACCCTCGGCGAGCTCACCGGGCTGCCTCACCCCGTCCGCCGCTACGTCGAACGCTCCGGCGCGATCGGGCGACCCCGGCCACAGAACATGCGCGTGGTCATGGACGCCAACATGTACCGCCAGCCCGGCCAGGCACCGATGCGCGCCCGTTCCGTGCAGTACACCTTCTTCGGCCAGCCCACCCGACTGTTCCTCATGAGTGCCCGGATGTTCGGCCTGCCTGTGCGCGCCCTGCACGTCTACCGGCAACAACGGGCCACCTTCACCGTGCGGGTCGCCTCGTCGGTGAACATGGTCGACCTGAGCGGCGAGCAGATCAGTGCCGCCGAGACTGTGACCGTCCTCAACGACCTGTGCCTGATGGCGCCCGGCGCCCTCGTGGACCACCGCCTGGCCTGGACCCCCATCGACGACCGAACCGCCGGCGTCACCTTCACCAACGGCCCGCACACCGTGACCGCGACCCTGCTGTTCAACGACGACGACGAACTCGTCGACTTCTGGTCCGACGACCGCCCCGACAGCGGCACCGGCACGTTCATCCCGATGCGCTGGTCCACGCCGGTTACCGCCTACCGCAACGACGACGGCCGGCACCTGATCCACCACGGCGCCGCCGTCTACCACCGCCCCGACGCACCCTTCACCTACGGCGACTTCACCATCCGATCGATCCGGTACGACGTCGCGGGACCCACTGACGACTGACCATCCGCTGGCAGAAGCCATCTCGAGCGGAGTTGCGACCCGGGCGAGCCTCCCAGCACGGGACGCTCGCCCAGCGGCGGGATGATCAGGACGGGCGCAACCCTTCCCTCCGGCCAGGGCCTGGCGTCGTTCGGTCCGTCACAACACTCACTGGCGGTGCCGGCATCCGCCCGCCTGCTCTTGTGCGCCTACGATGAACAGATTCGGATAACCGCCGACGATTGGAAGTCATCCCATGCGCAAGGCCAGCCTTGATCGACATCGGACCTTCGTCAGCATCCTCGGCGCGCTTGCAGCGTTGGCAACCGCTGGATGCTCGGTTGCGACCGAGCACCCCGAGGAGACGCACAGTGCCACCGGCGCGGCGACGTCGGTCGGCAAGGGACTGCCGAGCGAGCACGTGCACGGCATCGCCTTCAACCCGGGCGATGACAAGGTGTATCTCGCCACCCACGAGGGGCTCTTCCGCTATGACTCCGCCGGCCCGGTCAGGATGGGTCCGGTTATCGACCTGATGGGCTTCACCGCGGCCGGGCCGAACCGCTTCTACTCCTCAGGCCATCCAGGCGAGGGGGTGGACCTGCCCAACCCGGTGGGGCTGATGGAGTCGACCGATGGGGGTCAGACCTGGACGCCGCTGTCGCGTCAGGGACAGACCGACTTCCATGCACTTGCCGCCTCGCCGCTCGGCGTGGTCGGCGTAGACGGCGCCTCGGTCATCGCATCCACCGACGGTCGTAACTGGACGACCCTGGAACCACCGGTCCCTCCGTATTCGCTGGCCACCTCACCCGATGGCAAGACGCTGGTCGTCACCAGCCAGTCCGGACCCGCACGCTCCAGCGACAGCGGCTCCACCTGGACCACCCTCTCCGGAGCACCGATCCTCCAGTTCGTGCACTTCCCGGATAACGCGACAGCCGTCGGCGTCGCGCCCGACGGGGCCGTCTACCTCAGCGAGGACGCAGGGACACTTTGGCGGCCGCGCGGAACCGCCGGCGAAACGCCACAGGCACTCGCCACGCGCAAGCTCGCCGACCAGGAGATCGAGATCCTGGTCGTGACCGCCAGCGGAATCCTCCGCTCGATCGACAGCGGCAAGCAGTTCACCCGCCCATAGCACCGGGGGCACAATCTGCCACTCCCCATTGACCAGCCGCTGTCGGAGCAGGCGGATGGCCCCGACGACGCGGTCGACCCGCCACGTCTTCCTGAGTTCGCCAAGCGAAGACCGTCAGGAGCGTGCCGGGCTCAACGGGCGAGCGGCACCAGCCGGACGGTCCATTGCACAGGGACGGCATGCAACTGGTGCTGCGGGAGCACGCCCGGACCGCAGGACGCCGTACCCAGGCCGTTCTGCGCGAGATCCAGGTTGACGTACACCCGATCGCCCGCGACGAGGTCTGTCGTGTGCTCAGCGGCGTCGAGTTCCTCACTCGTCCACCGTCGCACCGTCAGCTCGACCGTGGGCTCACCCTCGACCCGGACGCCACCATGGGCGCCGCGCAGCTCCGCCCACCGGACGGCCGTGCGGTTGCCGTTCTCCTGAGGTCGCAGGTAGGGCGTCTGCAGGCCGTCGACGGTGCTGCGGTATCGACCCACGACGGCCGCCTGCCGGAAATCGGCATAGGCCTCCCCCGGTCCAGCGCCGAACCACTCCACCTCGGCGATCTCGGCCGGGAGCGCCATCCGCAGACCGAGCCGTGGGAGCGGAACCGTCCACTCCCCCTCCGGCTCGACGTCAACGGTGAGGACGAGCGCCTCGCCGTCGGCGGTCCAGCGGTAGGTGACGAGCATCGCGAGATCGATGGACGCCGGCGCGACCCGGCTGCGGACGACGTAGGAGTCCCCCTCGTGCCGCTGCTCGATCAGCCGATGGGTGAGCCGGTGCAGGCCGATCTCGCGCCACCGCGGTGCCGTGGGAGGACCGAAGGTGCCGACATCGTTGTCCGTCGGGGCCCGCCAGAGGTCCAGTCGCGGGCCTTCCACAGCCATCGACGCGATCCGGGTGAGCAGACCGGTTGATTCGTCGAACAGGCCGAGGTCCAGCGGGCTGGTGCCGGTTTCCCGCGCCCCCACCGTCCCGACCTGGGCTTGCCCCAGACCCACGAGATGACCCGCCGCAGCCCAGGCCGTGGCCTCGGTCGTCACGGCCCGGACGGTGACCCAGGTCTCCACGTCGTGGCGGACCGGTTCCGGGTGCGGCACGGTGACCGTGACCGAGCCGCCAGCGGGGACGATCGGCATTTCCAACTCCCCGCCCGCAACCTCGACCCCGTCGACCTCCTGGGCCCAGGTCAGGCGCAGATCGGAGGTGTCGGCGAAGTCGTGCAGGTTCGTGACCGTCACGGTGCCGTCGGCCACGACCATGCGCACCGGCGAGATGACCGCCGCGAACTCGATCAGTCCGGGCGACGGGGTGCGATCCGGGAAGAGCAGTCCGTCGGCGACGAAGCTGCCGTCGTGCAGCGGCTCGCCGAAGTCGCCGCCGTAGGCGAAGAACTCGCGCCCGTCGGCGGTGTGCTGCCGGATGCCGTGGTCGATCCACTCCCAGACGAAGCCGCCCTGGCAGCGCGGGTAGCGCTCGAAGAGCTGCTGGTACTCCAGCAGCCCGCCGGGGCCGGTGCCCATCGCATGCGCGTACTCGCACTGAACGAACGGCAGTCCGCGGCGGTGGGCGTCGACGGTGGGATCGGTCGTGACCGGCTCGGCGAGGCGGCCGATCTCGTCGACCTCCTCATGCGTGGCGTACATCCGGCTGTAGACATCGACGTACGCCGAATCCCAGTCGCCCTCGTAGTGGACCGGGCGACCGGGGTCGCGATCGTGGACGAGGGCGGCCATCGCGGCGAGGTTCTGCCCGTGGCCCGCCTCGTTGCCGAGGGACCACAGGATGATCGAGGCGTGGTTCTTGTCCCGCTCGAGCGTCCGGCTCATCCGGTCGAGGAGCGCGGGCTGCCACTGCAGGTCGTCGCTCGGGTTGCCCGCGCCACCCGACGTACTCGAAGCCGTGGGTCTCGAGTCGCACTCGTCGATCACGTAGAGCCCGTGCTCGTCGCAGAGGTCGAGGAAGTCGGGGTGCGGCGGGTAGTGGCTGGTGCGGACCGCGTTGACGTTGTGCCGCTTCATCAGCAGGACGTCGGCGAGCATGTCCTCCGCGGTGACCGCGCGGCCACGGTCGGGGTTCGACTCGTGCCGGTTGACGCCGCGGATTCCGATCGCGGCGCCCGTTGACCGTGAGCAGGCCGTCCGCCGCCCGTGACCGTGCGGAAACCGATCCGCAGGGCGACCGTCTCGCCCGTGGCCTCGAGCGTCGCGTCGTAGAGCCGGGGCTGCTCGGCCGTCCACGGCTCGACGGCCATCTCGTAGCGACCGTCGGCCGGCGACCCGTCGAGGCCCAGAGCGGGCACCGACAGCAGCGCAGGGACGTCGGTCTCGACGCTCAGGGTCCCGAGACCGGTCAGGTGGTCGAAGTCCGCGTGCACGAAGACGTCGTCGAGCGGGCCGTCGGGGCGGGAGAGAAGGCTGACCGAGCGGAAGATGCCCGGACAGCCACCACTGGTCCTGGTCCTCGAGGTAGCTGGCCGCCGACCACTGGTGGACGCGGACCGCGAGCACGTTGTCCCGCTCGCGCAGGTGCGGGCCGACCTCGAACTCGCTGGTCAGGCGGCTGCCCGGTCGACCAGCCGAGCTCCACCCCGTTGAGCCAGACCGCGAAGACGGAGTCGACCCCGTCGAAGCGCAGCACGGCGTTTCCTCGCAGGCCACTCGGCGGGCAGGTCGAAGGTGCGGCGGTACTCGCCGGTCGGGTTCTCGTCGGGCACGAAGGGCGGATCGACCGGGAACGGGTAGCGCACGTTGGTGTAGGCGGGCAGCCCGTGGCCCTGGAACTGCCAGTGCCCCGGCACATCGATCGTCCCCCAGGAGCCGGCGTCGAAGTCGACCGCCTCGAATCCGGGCGTCGCGTCGGCGACCCGGGAGGCGTAGGCGAACTGCCAGGCCCCGTCGAGGGAGATCGCCGGCGCATCGCTGCGCAGGTGCGCGCGAGCCCGGCGCCGGCCGCTGCCCGGGAGAACGCTGGTCACCGGCGGGGTGTCGATGGCCATCTGGAGGCTCCTTCGTGGTGCGGAACGGACAGGCCCGGCGCACCGGGACGGGGAGATCGAGTCGGTGGCCCGATGATCCCCCGCCCTGGGCCGGGGGTGAACATCATCACTGACTGGATAGGACGGACGAACGTGGCTAAGAGGTGGCCGATTGCCGACACGCATCGCTGCGCCCCATTGCGGCAGCTCCATCGAATCGCCATCCACAGCTGAGCGCAAGGGATGGCCTTGGCCTTCTTGACGACAGGCCCGACAAGGCGATGTTGGCCAAGAGGCGACAAGATCCCGCCCTGCGGGTGCCGTGATCGTTCCTCAATGCTGCCCGTGATCGTCCCCTCAACGCTGCTGCCGGTGCTGGCCATCACCCCGAGTCCATGGCGGCGACCTGCCCAACGTCCCTGTCAACCGCGCACTGGGGGCGCTCGAAGATCGGACGGCTTCACCGCCTGAAGAGAACGTTTTCCCCCCCCCCGGTGAAAACGCTTGACAGCCGCTCGTGGAATGGGGAGCCTTCGAGTATTGGATGTTCGCCTCTGGCCGGAGTTCCGCAAGGGGCGACCCGTTCGTCGAAGGAGACATCGCCATGGAACGTCCGGCCCCGCGCAATCCGTCCCTCGCCAGCACCGTCCCCGCCTCGGTCCGCGGCGTCGACCGCCGCAGTCTTCTGCTCGGCGCCGCCGCCGTGATGGGTGCACCGCTGCTGCTCACCGCCTGCGGCAGCGAAGCCTCCACTTCCCCGGGCGCAGGGGCCTCAGCCAAGGCGGGACCGGTCTTGTTCGGGATGAACGAGGCCAAGGGCTCGGGCCCCGCCTACGAGCGGCTCCAGGCGATGGCGGACGCTTACGCCAAGAAGTTTGGCGTCGCCGTCTCGACCAACGCGGTCGACCACAACACCTTCCAGGAGAGCATCACCACCTACCTGCAGGGGAGCCCGGACGACGTCTTCACCTGGTTCGCCGGCTTCCGCATGGAACAGTTCGCCGCGGCCGGCCAGATCACGGACATCAGCGACGTGTGGCCGATCGAGGGTTTGAGCGATGCGTTCAAGAAGTCCTCGACGGCAACGGACGGCCGGCAGTACTTCGTGCCGGTCAGCTACTACCCCTGGGCCGTCTTCTACCGCAAGTCCGTTTTCGAAAAGAACGGCTGGACCACGCCGGCCACGTTGGACGAGCTGAACACGCTCATGAAGGACATGCAGGGTAAGAAGATCACCCCCTTCGCCTTCGCGGCCAAGGACGCTTGGGCGCCGATGGGGACGTTTGACATTCTCAACATGCGGGTCAACGGCTACGACTTCCACATGGAGCTCACCAAGGGCAAGCAGAAGTGGGACAGCCCCGAGGTCAGGAAGGTCTTCGAGACCTGGAAGACGCTGCTGCCATACCACCAGGAGAACGCCCTCGGGCGTACCTGGCAGGAGGCTGCCACGTCGATGGCCAACGGTGAGTGTGGCATGTACCTCCTCGGGACCTTCGTCGTCGACGGGGTGCCCCCGGAGGCCGCCGACGACCTCGACTTCTTCACCTTCCCGGAGCTCGACCCGGCGATCGGTTCTGACGCCCTCGACGCGCCCATCGACGGGTTCTGTGTGGCCGAAGGCGGCCCGGACCAGCAGGCCGCCAAGGCCTTCATCGCGTGGCTCGGCAGCGCGGAGGCCGCGGACGCGGCCAACAACAGCGCCTCGGCGCCGTTCATCGCGGCGAACTCCGGGGCGAGCACCGCGGCGTACGGCGCACTCCAGAAGAAGTCCGCCGAGGTCGTCCAGAAGGCCTCGTCGATCGCGCAGTTCCTCGACCGCGACACCAACGCCGACCTCGCGAACACGGTGATCACAGTGTCCCTCCAGGACTTCATCAAGAACCCGGACAACATCGACTCCATCACGACGTCCATCCAGCAGCAGGCCGCGTCGATCCTCGGCTGACCCCGAGGGCAGGGGGCAACTCATGGCTACAGTGACGTCACGGCGGACCAAGCCGGTGCGGACCCGGCGGGTCGAGAAGCGCAGATCGACCCGCGACCGCCTGATCATCGGGGCCATGATCGGGGTCCCGACCCTGCTGGTGGTGTGGCTGGTGTGGCTTCCGGCGCTCGGGTCGGTGCTGCTCTCCTTCGCGAGGTGGAACGGTTTCAAGTTCAGCAGCCTCGAGTGGGTCGGTACCCAGAACTACACCGACATCACGACCATCTACCCGCCCTTCTGGCCGGCGATCCAGCACAACCTGATCTGGCTGCTCTTCCTGTTCGTGTTCCCGACGATCCTCGGCATCCTTCTCGCCGTCATCCTCGACCGGGAGATGTGGGGCAGCCGTTTCTACCAGACGGCCTTCTACCTTCCGGTGGTCCTGTCGATGGCGCTCGTCGGGTTCATCTGGCAGCTGTTCTACTCCACGGACCAGGGCCTGATCAACCAGGCCTTCGGGTCCAACGTCGACTGGTACGGAGACCCCGACGTCAACCTGTGGGCGGTCCTCGTCGCGACCGCGTGGAGGCACACGGGCTACGTCATGCTGCTCTACCTGGCCGGGCTCAAGGGTGTCGACGCGTCGCTGCGTGAGGCGGCAGCCGTCGACGGCGCCACCGAGGTGAAGACGTTCTTCCAGGTCATCTTCCCGGTGATGCGGCCGATCAACATCATCGTGCTCGTCATCGTCGTCATCGAGTCGCTGCGGGCGTTCGACCTGGTGTGGGTCATCAACAAGGGGCGAAACGGGCTCGAGCTCATCTCGGCCCTGGTGTCCCAGAACGTCATCGGTGAGGCCACCCGCTATGGCTTCGGCTCGGCCCTCGCCGTCATCATGATGGTCATCTCGTCGGTGTTCATCACCATCTACCTACGGATCGTCTTCCGGGAGGACCGCCGATGAGCGCCACCAGGGCCCCGTCAACCACTGTCCGGACGGCCAAGCACCGGGAGCGCGGCCCCGGCGGCGGGGTCCTCAACCGGCGCCGCGGCACGGTCGCCACCGTCGTCATGATGCTCCTGGCGCTGACCTGGCTGTTCCCGCTGCCTGTGGGCCCTCTACAACTCGTTCCGCGACTACTCCTACACCCAGACCTACGGGTACCTGTCCTTCGGCGGGTGGACGCTGAGCAACTACCAGGAGGCGTGGAGCCGCGGCGAACTTCGGCCTGCACCTGTTGAACTCGCTGGCTCATCACCGTCCCGGCGGTCATCCTCACCCTCTTCCTGTCCTCGCTCGTCGCCTTCGTGCTCGCCCGGTTCTCCTACCGCTTCAACCTCACCCTGCTCGGGATCTTCCTCGCCGCCAACCTGTTGCCGCCGCAGGCCCTGCTCATCCCCGTGTTCAGGATGTTCAAGGAGATCCCGCTGCCCGACATTCCTGAGTTCCAGCGGGACGCATGCTCAACAGCTTCTGGGCGCTCATCCTGGTCAACACTGCGTTTCAGATGGGCTTCTGCACCTTCGTGCTGAGCAACTACATGAAGACGCTTCCCTACGAGATCTACGAGTCCGCCGAGATCGACGGTGCCGGGATCTGGCGCCAGTACTGGCAGCTCACCATGCCCCTCGTGCGGCCTGCCCTGGCAGCCCTCGCGACCTTGCAGGTGACGTGGATCTACAACGAGTTCTTCTGGGCCACGGTGCTGCTGTCGCGCGGTGACCTGTACCCCATCACCAGTGCGCTGAACAACCTGCGCGGACAGTTCTTCGCCGACACCAACCTCGTCGCCGCAGGGTCGATCGTCGTCGCCCTGCCCGTCCTGGTCGTCTTCTTCGTCCTGCAGAAGCAGTTCGTCTCCGGGCTCACCCTGGGGTCGACAAAGGGATGAGTCCGACGACGACCGTCCTGCGCGGCGGTGGCGCCTGTCTGGTCCTGGTGCAGGACGGCGACGCACTCCCCGCCGTCCTGCACTGGGGCGCAGACCTGCCGGACGAAGCCCTGCCCGACCTGCTCCTCGTGCGGGACGGCCCGGCGGCCCACAACGCCCTCGACGACCCGTGGGACCTCACCGTCCTCCCCACTTCCGCAGACGGATGGCTCGGCACCCCCGGCATCGCGGTCCACCGGGCCGGGGGGTCCGCCTCCCCACGATGGGTGGCGAGCGTCGAGGCACGCGGCGGGCGGTGTGTCGTCCGGGCCGAGTCCACGGCGGTCGCCGCGGCTGTCGAGCTGACCTACGTCCTCGACGTGCACGGCGTGCTCACCGTCTCGGCGGCGGTGACCTCGACGGCCGCCGACGACCGGCCGGCCCTGGAGCTCGCCGCGATCCGCACGCTCCTACCGCTGCCGACCCGGGCCGACGAGGTGCTCGACCTCACCGGTCGCTGGGCGCGCGAACGGATCCCGCAGCGGCGCCCCGTCACCGACGGTTCGTTCGTGCGGACCGGCCGTCGCGGCCGCACCGGGGCCGACGCGACGCTCCTGCTCACGGTCGGCGAGCACCGGCTTCGGGTTCCGCCACGGCGAGGTCTGGTCGGTCCACGTCGCCTGGAGCGGTAACCACGAGCACCTCGTCGAGCGACTGCCCGAGCGGGCCGGCGCGTACACCGCCGTCGTCGGCGGAGGAGAGGTGCTCGCGCCCGGAGAGGTCCTGCTCGGGTCCAGGCGAGACGTACACGGCCCCCGACGTCGTCGCCGTGTGGTCGCCGGTCGGCCTGGACGGGGTGACCAATGCGCTCCTGCGCCATCAACGCTCAGGCCCCGACTATCGCGCTCGGACCCCTCGCCCCCTCGTGCTCAACACCTGGGAGGCGGTGTACTTCCGCACCGACCTCGACCAGCTGACGCGCTTGGCCGACACCGCGGCCTCGGTCGGGGTCGAGCGCTTCGTCCTCGACGACGGCTGGTTCGGCTCGCGCCGCGACCGTCCCGCGGGCTCGGCGACTGGCAGGTCTCGGCCGACGTGTGGCCGGACGGGCTGGGGCCGCTCGTCGACCACGTCAAGGGCCTCGGGATGAAGTTCGGTCTTTGGTTCGAACCCGAGATGGTCAACCTCGACTCCGACCTCGTGCGCGCGCACCCGCGAGTGGGTGCTCGGGCCGGTCGCCGGACCCACCAGGCCGTCGCGTCAGCAGCACGTTCTCGACCTCGCGAACCCGGATGCGTTCGGCTACCTCCTGGACGCGATCAGCGGACTCGTCAGGGAGTACGGCATCGACTTCATCAAGTGGGACCACAACCGCGACCTCCACGAGGCCGTGCGCGACCGATGCCTCCGGTGCGGACCGGCCGGCTGTCCACGCGCAGACCCATGGCGACCTACGGCTGCTCGACGAGTTGCGGCGACGGCACGCCGCGCTCGAGATCGAGTCGTGCTCGAGCGGCGGTGCCCGGGTCGACCTCGGGGTCCTGGCCCGCACCGACCGGGTCTGGGCCTCGGACTGCAACGACGCCCTCGAGCGGGTCGCGATCCAGCGGTGGACCGGGCTGCTCGTCCCGCCGGAGCGTATGGGCACGCACGTCGGACCGCCGCGGGCGCACACAACGCACCGTGACGCTGGACCTCTCGCTGCGGACACTCGTCGCGCTCGGCGGGCACGCCGGGCTCGAATGGGACCTCACGAAGTGCTCTGCGGGCGAGCTCGCGGCGCTGCGGGACTGGTCCGGCCTCTACCGCGAGCTGCGGCCGCTGCTGCACTCCGGCGACGTCGTCCGCTCCGATCACCCGGACCTGGCGCTCGTCGTCGGTGGAGTGGTCGCCGCTGACCGTTCCGAGGCGGTGATGACGGTCGTCCAGGTGGCGAGCGGTCGGGGCGTCACGCCCGGGCTGCTGCCGCTGCCGGGGCTCGACCCCGAGCGGAGGTACCGGGTCCGGGTGCGACCGGAGGCCGGTCTGCCTGAGACGGTCCAGAATCGAGGGCCGGCGTGGTTCGGGACGGCGCAGGACGAGGGCATCGTGGTGTCGGGCCGCGTGCTCGGCGACGTCGGCCTGCCCCTGCCGGTGCTCGCGCCCGCACAGGGCTTCCTGCTTCACCTGACGATCGAGGAGTGACGGGACTGCCACCGTCGCCGTCTCCCGGGGCCGAGGGTCCAGGGAGACGGCCGACCGCGGGCTCGGCGTCAGCAGGACCGGCGGCTTTCTCCGAGGGTGGGCATCCCGCGCGACCGCCCCACGACGTCAAGGGGCGAGCGAGCGGCCGTCGCGGAAGTTCGTCCCGGGGTGCGCCCGTGGCCGCCGGTGCGGGTCTCGGGGTCCATGCGCAGGCACATGGCCACGTCCTGATCGAGAAGACCGGGTACGTGGCCCGCTAGGACTGCTCGCGTCCGTCCGGAGGTGCGTGTCCGTGGCCATGAGAAAGTCCCCACTGGTGGCCATGTGTGAGTCCCCGGTGGTGGCCAAGTAGAAGTCCCCACTCTTCGTTCGTCGTGTCGTAGGCCCCGTTGGGGGCCCTGCGTGGTGACGGTGACGGTGCCAACCAGTCACTTCCACCACGCAGGGGTCTCCATTGAAGAACGCGAGAGAGCGAATGGACATCATTTCCGCCTACCAGCAGGTGGGCAGCTATCGAGGAGCGGCCGCGTTGTGCGGCACGACTCACAAGACGGTGCGGCGGGTTATCGCCGCCCACGAGGCCGGTGAGGGCCGGCCGGTGCGCGCTGGTCCGGGCCCGGAACTATGACCAGGTCACCGAGCTGGTCGCCGACAGGGTGAAGGCCACCCAGGGCAGGATCAGCGCGAAGCGGTTGCTGCCGGCGGCCCGGACGGCGGGGTTCGTCGGGTCGGCCCGGAACTTCCGCCGGCTGGTCGCCGACGCCAAGACGGCCTACCGGCGTGAGAACTCACGCGGGCGTCGGCCGGGGGTGTGGTCCCCGGGTGAGCATCTGCTGATCGACTGGGGTGTCCGGGACGGGCTGCACGTGTTCTGTGCGGTGCTGGCCTGGTCCAGGGTCCGGTTCGTCCGGTTCGCCACCGATGAGAAGGCGGCCACGACGTTCGCGATGCTGGCTGGAGTGTTTCGAGGTCCTGGGCGGGGTCCCGAGGGTGGTGCTGGCCGACCGGATGGGCTGTTTGAAGGGCGGGGTCGTCGCGAACGTGGTGATCCCGACGCCGGACTATGTCCGGTTCGCCACCCATTACCGGTTCCGGCCCGACTTCTGTGAGGGCCACGACCCCGAATCGAAGGGCATGGTGGAGCACCTGGTCGGCTACGCCAAGCGTGACCTGATGATCCCCCAAGCGCCGTTCACCGACCTGGCAGCAGCCAACCTCGCGGCGGCCCAGTGGTGCGCCGAGGTCAACGCTGTGACCCATTCCGAGATCTTCGCGGTCCCGGCCGATCGGCTGGTCGCCGAGCAGGAGCTGCTCGGCGCCCTGCCGGGGTTGCGGTTGGAGATCGGGCCACGGCCGATCACCCGGAAGGTCGACAAGTTGTCGTGTGTCCGGTTCGGGTCGGCCCGCTACTCGGTGCCGCACCGGCTGATCGGCGCCAGCGTGACGGTGCTGGCCGGCGAGCAGCGCCTGGAGATCATCGACCCAGCTACTGGTGAGATCGTTGCCGGTCATGCGCTGACCGCTCCGGGCACCGCGAGCGTGCTCGATGAGCACTATCCGAACGCGCGCCCGGACCGGCCACGCAGGGCGCCCCGGGCCAGGACCGCGACCGAGACCCGGTTCCTGGCCCTGGGTGAGATCGCCGAGGCGTTCCTGACCGGCGCAGCCGCAGCAGGCATCACCAAGCTGGGTGGCGAGATCGAACAGATCAACACCCTGACCGCCGCGCACGGTGAACAAGCCGTGCCTCGACGCGTTGCGCCGGGCGGTCGCGTTCCGCAGGTGGCGGGCAGCTGATGTGGCCTCGATCCTGGCCGCCGGAAACGGTGTCGCGACCCCACGCGGCTGCCGGGGAGGCACTCATCCTGGACCTGCCCGTCGCGCCGACCCGATCCCTGGACGCCTACCGGGTCGGAGGCACCCGGTGAACACCACCCCGCCCGCCCTGGCCGCCGACCTCGAGACCGGGCTCCGCCGGCTGAAGCTCGCCTCGATGCGCCGCCTGGCCCCCGAACTGCTGGTCACCGCCAAAACCCAACGCTGGACCCCCGAGGAGTTCCTGCGCACCCTCATCGAGGCCGAGATCACCGCCCGCGACGCCTCCAACACCCACACCCGGCGCAGCCTCGCCGGGTTCCCCGTCACCAAAACCTTGGACGACCTTCGACGTGTCCGCCTCCAGCATCCCGCCGGCCACCATCAGCTACCTGGCCAGCCTCGAATGGATCCGAGGAGCCGAGAACGTGTGCCTCATCGGACCCGCCGGCACCGGCAAGTCCCACATGCTGCTGGCTCTCGGCGAAGCCGCCGTCACCGCCGGATATCGGGTGAAGTACTTCACCGCCGCCGACCTCGTCGACACCCTGTACCGCGGCCTGGCCGACAACAGCGTCGGACGCGTCATCACCAACCTGCTCCGCAACGACCTGATCCTGGTCGACGAGCTGGGCTTCGCTCCGCTGGACGACACCGGCGCACAGCTGCTGTTCCGGTTCGTCGCCGCCGCCTACGAACGCCGATCCCTCGGCATCGCCTCCCACTGGCCCTTCGAAGCCTGGGGCCGGTTCATGCCCGAACACACCACCGCCGTCAGCATGCTCGACCGACTCCTCCACCACTGCCACGTCACCATCACCGACGGCGACAGCTACCGCATGCGACAAGCCAAAACCAAAGGAGGAACCCCACTCAAGAACTGACCAAACCAAGGCGAAGAGCGGGGACTTCTACTTGGCCAAAAACGGGGACCAAGACTTGGCCATTGACATGCTCGCGGGCATCCCGGCCCAGTTCGCGCTCATGGCCGGAAGATGGGCACCGTGACACTCGTAACGGCACGCCTTGGGCGAGCAACTCCATGAACCGCTGCCGAGCCAACGACTTCGGCCTCCGGCCAGGGCCCTTCGGGATACGACGAGTGGACGACGAAGACCTCCAAACACAGGATCACGTTTGCATCGATCACTGGAAACCACCCCGGCGATAAGGGGTCAAAGTTCGACCGGCGTTGACAACGCTGACCGCCGCCCGAACCTTGGCAAGGTCCTCCATGGCCCATGAGTCATGGCCACCCTGCCGCTAAATGGTCGTGGGCGCCCTCGCTGGCAGATCGCGATCGAGATCGCGGATCGTCTGGAGTACCCGATCCATGCTCCAGGGTCGCCCTCAGCTCGTAGGTGGCAGGTGTGAGGCGCGGATCCGATGGGCGTGACAAGAAGGTCGCTGCTGTGAACTCGGTGGGCTCGTCGACGCGACCGACGGATGGACTCCAATCCGTCGGGTCTCAAGACATGCCGGGCGGTTCAATGTCATCGGGGGCAATACTGTGTGGCTATGCAGGCTGATGATGGCGCGAGGCCGCCGGACTGGGCGCGACCAACACCACGCCTCCTCGGGCTATACATCACTCGGTTCAAGAACCTCTCTGACATCTGGCTGCCTTGGGGACGGCGGATGGTACTTCTCGGGCGGAACGGAGTGGGGAAGTCCAACCTGCTCGACTGTTGCGCGCTCCTCATGGGAACCCAGCAGACGCGGGAGTTGGTGGAACGTCGGGTTCCCAGCGATCTCGAGTACGACATCTCCGTGGTCCTCGAAGGTGTCCGGGTCACGCCCGACCTCGACTGGTGGCAGAGCCTGGAGTCAGCGGGAGAGGAGTCCCTTGCAGACGCTGCCGTCCGAACAGCCGCTGCATTCGGAGCCGACGAGAAGTTGCAGAGCGATATCGCCACGGCCTGCTTCGGGGGTGTAGTCCGATACCGTCTGGCGCTCCTGGAGAGGAAGCAGCGATGGGCTGCACACCCTGGTTAAGGAAGGGAAGGTGGGCAGGCTTCCGGCCACAGATCAGCCTGCGCCGCGGGTCTTGAGTCCCCTCTCAGCAGCGTGGGTCGACCAGAATGGCGGAGCCAGGAGCGGCCCGTACAGTGACGTGCTCCTTCTTCCGGCCGACTCTGATGTGCCTGTGAGCCTGCAGTGGCTGCCCTACGGCAGAAGCGACGGGGAGATCATCCGCGATCTCAACCGCGCCGTGGCGGAGGCCGCCTGGGGATTCGGGCTCCTACGTGACGGGGAACAACCAAGCCTCGAAGGCGCCACGCTGGTCGAATTCCTCGACCGCACAGGAGTGTCGTGGACGCCGAATGAGCTGCTCTCTGCGCTCGTGGGACCCGCGGAAGCAGCGGCGCGGCGCGAGCTGAACATGACCATGCAGTCGATGGAGTCGGTGAGCCTGGTCTGGAACGGGTTCGACACCTCCAGGTCAGAGGTGTACACCGAAGACAGGGAGGAATACCCCCAAGCGGCCATCGAGCTGCACTTCACACCAGAAGCCCACCTCGGCCGCATCGGCGCCGAGTCCCGGAACGAGTGGACGATTGGCCCCGGAGCCATCGACTTGATGTCAGCCGGAGAACGCCGCTGGTTCGACGAGGCGATGCATGCGGCCGCGCTCACGATCACGGACCCGCGCCGTCTTGCACAGCTCATTTCGGCAAGGGTGTGGCGCACGCTGGGCGAGCCAGCGAATGAGGAGTTCGTCGCCCGCCTACTGGAGGCCCTAGACGCCGGCAACCTCAGCGACCAGATTGAAGACCTGGAGTTTCTGGGGCACCGTCTTCTCAAGCGAGACCATTGACCCCGCCGACCGCGCCTGGGTCGGGGAGATGATCCTAAGGCTAAAGGCGCTCTTGGCTGTGCGATCGGGCATCGACAATCCCGAGCCCAGTTTGGCGACCTTGTCCGATTGGATGGAACGGCTCGAGGGCGCTGAACATGAACAGATGGACCCGATGCGACGCTCCAGGCTCGCGTTGACATTGCAGGAGATGTGGCGCACCATCGAGAACCTCCGCAGTCCACGGTCCCAGGTCCGCGTCTTCGACGAACCTGAGGCGCACCTGCACAGCGGGGCCGTTGGCCGCATCGCGGACGCCCTGTCCACGCTTGGTCAGACCGCGGACGTCCTGGCGTCCTCGACCACCCGCGGTTCATTTACCAGCCCGGCTGGGACACGTTCCACCTCCGCTTCGATGAGCGAAAGCGCCGCACCGTCCTCCAACGCTACGAGGCCAGCCTTGCGGACCGTCGAAATGCGGTCGCTGCCAGTCTGGGTCTGGTTCCGGGCGAGGCGTGGGCGGGCTCCCGGGCAGTGCTTCTGGTCGAGGGTGAGCACGACAAGCTGGTCCTGCTCGAAGAGCCCTTCAGAACAGACTTGGCCGCAGCGGGCATCGTGGTTCAGCCGTTCCGGGGCGTCAACCAGTTCAGCGATCACGAGAGCGGAGACATCTCCGAACTGGTGCTCGAATCGGTCCTGTTGCTCGCCCACGGAACTATCGGCATCATGTTCGACAACGACGCCTCGCCAGCGTCGCGTCTCACTCACGAGCAGAAGACCATCAACCGCTTCATAGATGCAGCGGTTTCACGCGGTCTCCACGCAATACGCCTCGGGCTGAACCGCCCAGACATCGTCACTTATCTCAATCCAGATGCCATCAAGAACGGACTCAACTGGGAACCCCTCCTCGAGGCGTACCGTCGAACCGGCCGATCAAGCTTCAAGAACTGGCTCTGGGAGACCGACCGCATCGATCTCCGGTACACAACCCGCGTCGAAGACGCGCTCAGGAGGATGCGGGACGCGCATCTACCGTTCGAACCCGAACTCGTACGCAAGATCAAGGGCTTCTCGGCAGCAGTGATGTCCGACTCCGCCACACGGCAACTGGGTGCGTCCCCCGACTAGTGACGGCGACGGGCGAATGCCTGTTCAGCCGCCGTCCCCGTCGTCGAGCGAGCGAGCGAGCATAGGCTGGCCATCATCGGAGCCACTTCGAACTGAGTACGCCCCGGTTCGACACCGCGCAGCGCCGGCCAGCATGCAGGCCGGGACGGGCTAGTCTCACATGGTGACGATCAACAGCGAGGGTTCGGCGGACGACGAACTGGTTCCTGCCCCTGAGAGCGTGATCGTCGAGGTACTGCCGGGCACCGCGCTGGTCTACGGCAAGGCGCCCGAAGGCTTCGACATAGTGCCCTTCAGGCTCGTCACCACGGAGGATCAGGCGGCGATCGGGTCAGCGCTCGCCTCTGCGAGTTCCGCGATCAACTTGGGCGGTCAGGCGGCCAGCGCGCTGCTTCAGATGCAGCCCGGTCTGTACCGGATAGCGGCCGAGAGCGTTGCGAAGCTGAACTCGACCGGCGCGACGCCGATCAGAGCGGCGGCTACAGCCTCGGCGTGATGGCTGGCAGAACGGCCAGATCGTCACCCAGGTCCGTTGCCTCCCGGCTGGCGGTGTGCAAGCGGCGGAGATGGTCGCCACCATCGGCCCAGCGATAGCGATGATCGCCATTCAGGTCCAACTGAACGAGCTCTCAGGTCCTGATCCCCCAGAACCTCGAGCTCACAGAGACCGTCCTCAAGACCCTCCGCCACGAGCAATGGGCCGAACTCACCGGTCTGGAGCAGGCGGTTGGACCAAGGCCGTGGACGAGGCCGCCGAGGTCGGCGATGTGACCCCGCTGATTTGGGAGAACGTCCACGGCTACGAGACGGCTCTGCATAAGCACCGCGACCTGTTCCGACGACATGTGAAGACCACTCCGCCAATTCGCCAAGCAACAGGACCCCACCGAGCGCCGCCAATACATCGAGAAGAACGGTGAGGCGATGCTGCTCGACCTTCACAGCCTCCTGCTCGCACACAAGTCGTGGTTCGAGTACCAAGCGATGCGAGCGGACGGGCCCGGCTTACGCCGGCAACAATCCGCGCGAGGCAAGAGCTGCTGCAGACGATCATCGAGCGACGCCAACTCCGAGTACACGCCGTCGTCGACGAGACTGGCCGCGGTGCTCGACACCTTAATCCGTGAACTGTCGATCCTTGCTGAACTTCCTGGCAAGAAGACCATCCCCTTCGCTGGTCTCGCCGCAGCGCCCGAGACGTCGCGGCGATGGCCAGGCAACTGCTTGCGGCCGTGGAGCGAATCGGCGGCTCCGCACACGAAGTTCCCGCACCACTCGAGCGGCCAGCCACGACCTACTCAAGGAGCGACGAACGTCTGGCCAAGGACCTCCGCATCCTCCGCTGGCACGTCCGACGAGACGAGGAGGTGCTCGCCCTCGCGATGACACTAACACCCCCGGCAGGTGCAATCGAGTCAGTTGGTGATGGTATCGGGCGCCGCTTGGACGCCCTCGGCTCGGCATTCGAGGTGGGTGCCTCCGGTGGAGGACATCCTAGAGGCGGCCGCGGGCGGACTGGACCGCGATGACCTCCTCGTAGCCGTGACGAGCCAACGAGTCCTCGTCGCCGACGTGGACGACTTCCGGTCCCAGGGCGTTATCCGGGCGGCCATCCCGACGAGCGACATCAGGTACGTCCGGTTCCGGGACGACATCCCCGAGGGAGTCGCCGAAGTCGACCTCATCACCAGGACCGACGACTACCACTGGCGCTTGGCAACGGTTAGCAATACGAGCTCGACGAAGAAACGACGACA
>CAVPHL010000015.1:0-46686 GCA_963704225.1 uncultured Actinomycetota bacterium | reverse complement strand
CGCCAGCTGATCGCGCTCGCCGCGGCCGGCGGGGTGGCCCTGATCGCCGCGACCGTGGTGTTCCTCCGCCGCCGCTGACCTGCTCAGGCGAGATCGTTCAGTTCGATCCGAACCGTCCGGAAGGTCGCGGCGAAGCCGGCCAGGACTCCCGCGTTCGGGTCCGGGACGCTGAAGGTGCTGAAGCGGCGCCGCAGCGACGGGTCGGCAAGGCGCTCCAGGCCGGGACGCGCGAGCACCGCCTCCACGCCGGATCCGTCCCCGCCGGTCACCAGCGCCTCGAGTCTGTCCACCTCGGGCACCAGGATGGCTGCGGCGTCGAGGGCCGCCGCGTCGAATGCGCGCGCGGCCTGGTTGCCCCGCCGCCGCGCGTAGCGCTGCTGCGACCAGCCGCCCGCCTTGGTGCGCCCCTGGACGTAGTGGCCGTGGTGGCGCCCGGCCAGCAGTTTCTCCCCCTCGAAGACCCCGACCGCGTGGGCCTTGCGGCGGACCAGCAGCACCCCGACCCGACGCGGCCGCAGGAACGCCGACACTGCGGCTCCGAGCGGGTCATCCGAAGCCTCCAGCGGACCCCAGGGCAGGCGGATCTCTGCCCGGGCGCCATCGGGGGCCTGCAGGACCAGCCGGTCCCCGGTGGCGCCGACCTCGGGCCGCCCGTGCCGCCCGGCGAAGCCCTCCAGCCATCGGGGGAGTCGCTCGGCGGCCACGCCCACTGTCCTCGGCCCCTGATGCATGTCCATGCCTATAGTCTGGCAACCGACGCGAGAGGAGAGCATGAGCGACCTCATCGACACCACCGAGATGTACCTGCGGACCATCTACGAACTCGGTGAGGAGGGCGTGCCGCCGCTGCGCGCCCGGATCGCCGAACGGCTCCGGCAGAGCGGTCCCACCGTGTCCCAGACGGTCGCCCGGATGGAGCGTGACGGGTTGGTCTCGGTGCATCCCGACCGTCACCTCGTCCTGAGCGAGAAGGGTCTCGAACTGGCCATCCGGGTGATGCGACGCCACCGGCTGGCCGAGCGGTTGCTCACCGACGTGATCGGCCTCGACTGGCACCTGGTCCATGAGGAGGCCTGCCGGTGGGAGCACGTGATCTCCACCGATGTCGAGCGTCGCCTGGTCGCCATCCTGGACCACCCGGTGACTTCGCCCTACGGCAACCCGATCCCTGCCCTGGCCGAGTTGGGGGTCGACCCTGCGTCGGAGGAGTTCCTCGACGGTGCCGAGCTGCTCTCGCTGCGGCTCGCGGACGGGGGGGCCCACGAGGTGGTGGTGCGACGGCTGAGCGAACACCTCCAGAACGATCCCGGGGTGCTGGCCTCCCTGCGGGCCGCCGGCGCGATGCCCGGCGTGCCGGTGCGGGCGACGATGGCCGGGCGCAGCCTGCTGCTCGGCTCCGCCGACCGGGAGGTGGTTCTCGCCGGGTCGGTCGCGGACCACGTCTTCGTCGCCGTCGTCTGACCGGCCCCCGGAATACCACACGCCCTCCACGGCGTTGCTCCCGCGTACCCAGACACGTTCGGAGGAACTCCATGGCCACCATCGCCCTGACCGAAGCCGAGTTCGGCGAGACCATCACCACCAGCGACATTGTCTTCGTGGATTTCTGGGCGGCCTGGTGTGGGCCCTGCCGGATGTTCGGGCCGGTGTTCGAGGACGTCTCCGAGGCGAACCCCGACGTGGTCTTCGCCAAGGTGGACACCGACATCGAGCAGAACCTGGCCGGCGGACTCGGGATCTCCTCGATTCCCACCCTGATGGCGTTCCGGGACGGCTATCTGGTCTACCGCGAGGCCGGTGCGCTGAATCGCTCCCAGTTCACCCAATTGGTCGAGCAGGTGAAGGCGCTCGACATGGAGAAGCTGAAGGCCGAGGCGGCCGAAGGCGCCTGACGGACCCGGGCGTGTCGTGTCCCCCATTGGGGTGACACGGTTGCCTGGCCGACCTATACTCGAAGGGAGGTTCCTGCCCCATCCCCCCGGGCAGGAACCATCTAATTTTCCCGGGCCGCTGCCGGTCCTGCACACTCCCCCGCCACAAGGCTCTGAATCGCGGCAACGACCCCGCCGGCCGGGATGCTCCGCTAGGATCGGTCAAACGATTAAGCGATCCCGCGCCCACGTCTTCGACGGGCCGGCGTTCGTGGTGGGAAACCCTGCAAGGAGCGCACAATGGACGTGGCCTTCCCTGAGGTCGCCGACCTGGCCGCCGTGCCGACCGGGGACATGCCGGGCGACAAGGTGCAGATCACCCCGGGGCACATCGACAAGGCCAAGGTGGTCTTCCCCGCGCTGTGGCGACTGCTCGAACCCCTGTCCTGGCCGACCCCCGGCGCCGCGCCGTGGTGGCGGTCTGCGGCGGCTCGGGTGTGGGCAAGTCCGAGACCGGTTCCCTGCTGGCCTACGGGCTGAACGCCCTCGGGGTCGGCGCCTACGTGCTGTCCGGGGACAACTACCCGCGGCGCGTCCCCGTCGCGAACGATGCCGAGCGGCTGCGCACCTTCCGGGTCGCCGGCCTGCAGGGCGTGGTCGCGTCCGGTGCCTACGACGAGGACGTGCGGGCCGAGCTCGCGGCCCTCCAGGCCGCCGACCTCGACGCCGACCGTGGCCAGGTCGCAGCCCACCCCTGGCTCGCCGGCTACCTGCGTTCCGGACGAACCGCACTCGCCGGCTACCTCGGCTCTCCCGCCGAAACCGACTTCGACGAGGTGAACCGCCATCCTCGCAGCCTTCCACGCCGGGGCGCCCGAACTGGTGCTGAAGCGGATGGGCCGCACCCCCGACCAGCTGTGGTACTCGACCGTCGACGTCCGCGACACCCGGGTGCTCGTCGTGGAGTGGACGCACGGCAACTACGGACACCTGACCGGTGTCGACATCCCGATCCTGCTGAACAGCACCCCGGAGGAGACCCTCGCCCACCGCCGCGGCCGCAGCCGGGACGGCGCGGTCGACAGCCCGTTCACCACGACCGTCCTGGAGACTCGAACAGGCCATGCTGCACGCGCAGGCACCCCGGGCGCGGATCATCGTGTCCAAGGCGGGCGAGTTGCTCGACCACGACGGCTATCTCAAGGCGATGGGTGCCGACCTGCCCGAGGCCGGGCCGATGCTGAACGCCTACCCCGACAGCATCGGGCGGCAACCTGGCCGGGCTGGTCGACTTCGTCCGGCAACCCGGGGTGCAGGACGCGTTCGGTGCCGCCTACCTGCTGCCGAGCCTGTTCAACACCGACCTCGACCGCGGCTTCTCCGTGATCGACTACCAGCTGTCCGAACAACTCGCGACCCCGGCCGACCTTGCCGCGCTGGCCGGGATGGGGATCGGGTTGAAGCTGGACTTCATCCTCAACCACGCCTCGGTGCTGTCGCCGCAGTTCCAGGACATCCTCGCCCACGGGCAACGGTCGCGCTACGCCGACTTCTTCATCGACTGGAACGCGTTCTGGGACGGCCACGGCACGATGACGTCCGACGGTTACCTCCAGCCCGACCCGGAACTGGTCGAGGACATGTTCTTCCGCAAGCCCGGGCTCCCGATCCTGATGGTGCGGCTGCCGGACGGGAGCGAGAAGCCGTACTGGAACACCTTCTACCAGGAGGTGCGTTACGCGGCGCCCGACACCCAGGCCCTGATGAGGGCCACCGGCCTGCAGTACGGCCGGGCCGAGGTGCTCGCCGGACGCCTGGCCTCGACACTGGCGTCCGGCGGGCGGCCGGGAGCGGCCGACTTCGACGGCTTCGAGGACGTGCGGGACGAGGTCGTCGAGCTCGTCGAGGGCCACCGGACCTATCTGGGCCAGATGGACCTGAACATCGCCTCCCCCCTGGTGTGGGACTTCTACGCCGACACCCTCGACACGCTGGCCGGCTACGGCGCCCGGGTCGTCCGGCTGGACGCGTTCGCCTACGCCCCCAAGGAGCCGGGGGCCCGGAACTTCCTGAACGACCCCGGCACCTGGGAACTCCTGGCGAAGGTGAAGGAGCTCGCCGACCGCCGGGGCCTGCTGCTGCTGCCCGAGATCCACGCGAGCTACGCCGACGGGATCCACGAGGTGATCGCGGCCAAGGGTTTCCTGACCTACGACTTCTTCCTGCCGGGGCTGCTCATCGACGCCTTCGAGAGCCGGGACGCGTCGGTCCTGAAGCGGTGGATCGGCGAACTGGTGGGCAAGAGGATCAGGACGGTGAACATGCTCGGCTGCCATGACGGCATCCCGCTGCTCGACCTGAAGGGCCTGCTGGACGAGGATCGCATCCAGTCACTGATCCGGACCGTGGTCGACCGCGGCGGTCACGTGAAGGACCTGCACGGCGCGAAGAACATCTACTACCAGGTCAACGCGACCTACTACAGCGCGCTCGGGGAGAGCGACGCCCGGCTGCTGCTGGCCCGGGCGATCCAGCTGTTCATGCCGGGCAAGCCGCAGGTGTGGTACCTCGACCTGCTCGCCGGCCGCAACGACCATGAGGGGGTGGCGAAGGCCGGACCGGGGGGGCACAAGGAGATCAACCGGACGAACCTGGCGGCCGACGACGCGTCCGCGCGGTTGGGTGTGCCGGTGGTGCAGCGGCAGCTGGAGTTGCTGCGGTTCCGCAACAGCTTCGGCGCGTTCGGCTGGGACGCGGCCGTGGAAGTCGGCGAGACCGGGCCAGGGCGCCTGGTGCTCACCTGGCGTCGGGGAGGTTTCGAGGCGACGCTGGACGCCGACCTGGCCGGGGAGTCGTTCGTGATCACCGCGACCGACGCCGACCGCACCACCCGGGAGATCTGAACCGTCCCGGATCGGGGCGTCCCGGATCGGGGCGTTCCGGATCGGGGTGTTGCGGGCCGGGGTCAGGCCGGGCAGGTGGTTGGCCCGAACACCCGCAGCCCGAGGGCCGGCAGCAGGAGCAGGGCGGCGAGCAGGACGCTGCCCGTCCCGGCGGATCCACTCCCGAGCAGGATGGCCGTCGCGCCGACCAGGAGCAGCGGTCCGGCAGCGCAGACGCTGCTGGCCGCGGGAGTGTCGCGTGGTGGCAGGTAGCTCGCCCCGATCAGGGCGGCCAGCACGGCGGCCACGCCCAGCAGCGACCGGACCGCCGGGTCGGTCGGCCAGCCGGTGAGCGTGGCGAACAGGACGAACATCGCGACGGTCAGGCCTGCGGCCAGCACGGTGTGCCGAAGGGCCCAGGCGTGGCGCCAGTAGCCGAGACCGGACGCCGGGGCGGGCGCGGCGGCGCCCCGGGCCCGGGGAACCCGGGCGAAGAACTCCTCCGGCGAGCTCACCGGGCGGTGCGGAACGGTTGGCGCGGGTACCAGCCGGCCGGTTGGGCCGGCCGTCGGGCGCAGCAGCAGCGTTCGCCTTCCGGCACCCGCGCGAGCACCTCGTCGGCGTGCATGCCGCACCCCCGCCAGGTTGTCCTGCCGCAGTGCTCGCAGGTCGCCGGACTGCACATTGTTGCCTCCTCGAGGACTCCTGGATACCCCTAGGGGTATCGTATCAGGCGGTCGGCACGAACCCCGGGGAGACCGCCTGTGCTCCTCGACCCGGCCGGCGCCGGGTGACCGGCCTTCCAACGGGGTCAGGGGCGCACCCGGCGTCCCGTGGCGCTGGCGCGGTCCGTCCGCTGCGGACACGGGTGCCCCGAACCCGTCGCGGTCGCGCCGAACCGGCCCGGCGGGGGAAGATAGGCAAGGATGGCTCCAGTCGGTTGGCACGGGGCTCTACGTCGGTCCTGGAGAGTGAGGAGAGCATCGTGAATCTGGGCGGATGGGAATGGGTGATCATCGCGGTGGTCGCCCTGGTGTTGTTCGGCGGGGCCAAGCTCGCCAACTTCGGCAAGAACGCCGGCAAGGCGATCCGGGAGTTCAAGGAGGAGACGGGCGCCACCCAGGTCGAACCGCCGGCTGCGCCCCCCACCGGCGGCCCGCAGGGCCAGCCGTCCCCTCACGTCACCGACGAGGGCCCCAAGGCCTGAATCGAGGTGGTGACCGCTCCGGCGGATCGGAGCCGCGGCGGGTGCCACCCCCAATGGGAGGATGAAGATGACCATTCAGTTCCCCGAAGGCTTCCGCTTCGGCTCAGCGACCTCGTCCTATCAGATCGAGGGTGCAGCGAACGAGGACGGCAAGACCGACTCGATCTGGGATGTGTTCTGCCGCCGGCCGGGCGCGATCGCGAACGGCGAGGACGGTGTGACGGCCTGCGACCACTACCACCGCTACGCCGAGGACGTCGCCCTGATGGCCGACCTGGGCCTGGACACCTACCGGTTCTCGGTGTCGTGGCCCCGGGTGCTCAACGACGGCGTGGTGAACCACAAGGGGCTCGACTTCTACTCCCGGCTCGTCGACGAGTTGCTCTCCCGCGGGGTGCGGCCCTGGCTGACCCTCTACCACTGGGACCTGCCGGCCGCGCTTGCCGGAGGCTGGACGAACCGGGACACCGCGAAGCGTTTCGTCGACTACGCACTGGCGGTGCATGACCGGCTGGGTGATCGGGTGGGCACCTGGACCACCCTGAACGAGCCGTGGTGCTCCTCGTTCCTGTCCTATGCCGACGGCGAGCACGCCCCCGGGTGGACCGACCCGGTGGCCTCGATCCGCGCCGCACACCATCTGCTGCTCGCCCACGGCTGGGCGGTGCAGGCGTTGCGGGACGCGGACCCGGCCGCCAGCCTGGGAATCACGCTCAACTTCACCCCGTCCGAACCGGCGTCCGATGAACCCGCGGACGTCGACGTCGCCCGACGGGTGAACGGCACGGCGAACCGCTTCTTCATCGAGCCGATCATCAACGGCCACTACCCCACCGACGTCCTGGCCGACCTCGCCGACCTGTGGCCCGCGGACCTCGTCGCCGACGGCGACCTCGCCGCGATCAGCACGCCGATCGACGTACTGGGGGTGAACTACTACACCACCCAGGTGTTCCGGGCCGGGGAATCGTCCCTGCCGACCCCGCACATCGCGGCACCGGACGCCGTCCAGGTGTTGCGGGACCTGCCGCTCACCGAGATGGGCTGGGAGGTGGACCCGGATGGGCTGCGCAACCTGCTCACCTGGCTGCACACCGACTACACCGGTGCGGCCGGGGTGGCCCTGGTGATCACCGAGAACGGGGTGGCGTTCGACGACCAGCCGGACGCCGAGGGCTACGTCGACGACACCGACCGGATCGACTTCCTCCGCCGCCATCTGGCTGCCGTTCACCAGGCGATCACCGAGGGTGCCGACGTCCGTGGCTACCTCGCCTGGTCGCTGATGGACAATTTCGAGTGGGCCAAGGGCTTCTCGAAGCGGTTCGGCCTCGTGGCCGTCGACGGGCAATTGCGCCGGATCCCCAAGGCCAGCGCGCTGTGGTACCGGGACGTGGCCCGCACCGGCAGGCTCGACCTCGGCTGAGCGACGACCCACCTGGGGTCTTGAGGCGGACGCCCGCAGGCAGCACTCTGGGGTGGTGAACCTGACCTGGGCCGGCCGGTGACGATCGCGGTGCCCTTCGGGCGATGTGCGGTCGAGGACCGGATCGTCGTCGGCTGGATGGCGCCTTCGGCCGCGTGGGGACGCGCGGTGGCGTTGCAGGAGCTGGACGCGGCGCGTGCCGAGACCCTGGGTCCCGGGCGACGGGAGGCATTCCTGACCGGCCGGGCGTTGCTGGCCCGCCTCCTCACCGACTTGTTCCCGGGTTCTGCAGCGTGGTCGGTGGATACCGCGCCCTGTCCGGGTTGCGGGGCGGGGCGCGGGCCCGCCATGGTGCGAGGGGCTCCGGCGCTGGTGTCGGTGGCCCACGCCGACGGGCTGGTGGTGGCGGCAGTGGCGCCGGTCGGAGCGGTCACTCGACTCGGCGTCGACGTGGCGTCCGGCGATGCCGGACCGGCCCGGTCTCAGGCGGAGCGGCCGGGCGCGGTCGAGGCGGTGGTGACCCAGGCGGTGGCGAAGGCGGGCGGACACGGACTGCGCCTGGCCCCCGGCGAGCTGAGGTTCGGCCCCGGCACCGCGAGGGTCGAGGGGGTCTCGACCACCTACCTGGTGCGGGCGGTCGACGGTCCGCCCGGTTGGGTGCTCCGGGTGGCCTGGCAGCAGGGACTGCGGGCGCCGCGGGCCTGAGCAGTGCCGCCAGGTCAGGCCGTGGGAGCTGGCCACCCCGTAAGTCCGGGGAAGGTGTGGGTGGTCATCCTTTGACGGCTCCTTGCATGATGCCGGAGACGAGGTGGCGTCCGGCGAGGGCGAAGAGGGCGAGGAGGGGGAGGGTGGCGAGGACGACGCCGGCCATGATGAGGGCGAGGTCTTTGAAGTAGCTGGCTTGGAGGAGTTGGAGGGCGACGGGGAGGGTGGGGTTGGTGGAGCCGAGGACGATGAAGGGCCAGAAGAAGTTGGTCCAGCTGCCGACGAAGGTGAACAGGGCGAGCATGGCGGCGGCGGGGCGGGCTGCGGGGAGGGCGATGTGCCAGAAGGTGCGGATCATGGAGCAGCCGTCGACGCGGGCGGCTTCGATGAGTTCGTAGGGGAGGGCTTCGGAGAGGTATTGGGTCATCCAGAAGACGCCGAAGGCGGTGACCATGGCGGGGACGATGACGGCGATGAGTTTGCCGGTCCAGCCGAGTCCGGACATGACGATGAACAGGGGGATGATGCCGAGTTGGGTGGGGACGGCCATGGTGCCGATGACGAAGGCGAGGAGTCCGTTGCGGCCGGGGAAGCGGAGTTTGGCGAAGGAGTAGCCGGCCAGGGTGGAGAAGAAGACGACGGAGGCGGCGGTGATCAGGGCGACGATGATGCTGTTGACCAGCGCCCCCCAGAAGCCGATGCCGGCGTTGAGGACGCGGTTGACGTTGTCGAGGAAGTGGGTTTGGGGGATGAGGGAGGGGATCGGGTTTTGGGCGATGTCGGCGGCGGTGGAGGTGGCGAGCAGGAACGCGTAGTAGAGGGGTAGGGCGGAGATGGTCACGATCAGGGTGAGCAGGGTGTAGGTGATCCAGCCGGGCCGGCGGACGCCGCCTTCGGTCTGGTCGCGTTTGCGGGCGGCGGTGCGGGCGGCGCCGGTGCCGGCGAGTTGGCGGGTGGTGGCGACCGAGGTCATCGGGTGACCGCCTTCCTGGTTTTG
This sequence comes from uncultured Actinomycetota bacterium, assembly GCA_963704225.1. GTDB lineage: Bacteria > Actinomycetota > Actinomycetes > Propionibacteriales > Propionibacteriaceae > Propionicimonas. The sequence goes on along the minus strand of CAVPHL010000015.1, from coordinate 37,598 downwards.
GCGGGCCGGGTTTTGGTGGGGTGGCCTTCGCTGCTGGAGATGCGTTGGGTGATGGTGTAGTTGATCAGGGCGAACGCGACGATGATCAGGAACAGCAGCCAGGCGACGGCGGCGGACCGGCCGAGGTTGCGTTGGCTGCCCCAGCCGAGTTCGTACAGGTACATGGTGACGGTCATCCATTCCCGGTCGGGGCCGCCGAGCCCGAAGTTGTCGTACATGCGGGGTTCGTCGAAGATTTGCAGGCCGCCGATGGTGGAGGTGATGACCACGAAGATGATGGTGGGGCGCAGCATCGGGACGGTGACGTTGAGGAAGGTCCGCCACCGGTTGGCGCCGTCGACGACGGCGGCTTCGATGACGTCGCGGGGGATGGCTTGCATCGCGGCCAGGAAGATCAAGGTGTTGTAGCCGGTCCAGCGGAAGTTGACCATGGTGGCGATCGCGACGTGGGAGGCGAGCCGGTCGGAGTGCCAGCCGACCGGGTCGAGCCCGATCGAGGTGAGCAGGGTGTTGATCACCCCGGACTGGTCGGCGAACAGTTGGCCGAAGACCAGCGCGACCGCGACCGGGGCGACCACGAACGGGACCAGGACGCCCATCCGCCAAAACGTTTTGGCGCGCAGGTTGGCGTCCAGGACCGAAGCGATCCCGATCGCCAGGATGATCTGTGGCACCGAGGACAACAAGAAGATGCTGAACGTGTTCACCACCGCGTCCCAGAACCGGGGCTGGACCAGCACGTAGCCGAAGTTGTCCATCCCGGTCAGGCCCTGGTTACCGACGACCAGGCTCCACTTGCTGACCGCGACCCAGCCGGTGTACAGCAACGGGAACAGCCCGACCAGCGCGAACAACACGAAGAACGGGGCGATGTACAGGTAGGGGGCGCTCTTCACGTCCCACCGGCTCAAACGCTGACGCCAGGTCAACATCAAGGGGTTCCCTCCAAGACAGGTGAACAAACCGACAACCCCCCGCAACCACACGGCCGGGGTACCGCCGCAGCGACCAGACAAGGGCCCGCTCGGCAGGGACAGACCCCCGCGACCCGGCGGGGGTGGGGCAGGGACAGTCCCCCGCGACCAGGCGGGGGTGGGGGTTGTGGGGCGGGACGGTGGCTCAGTGCCGCCCCACAACCCGCCGGGATGTCAGCCCAGGGCGTTGAACTCCTGGACCGCCTGCGCCCAGGACTCCTCCGCGGACTGCTTCCTGGTCACATCGACCCGGTTCATCGCATCGGAGATGACCTGACGGACCGCGAAGTACTGCGGGCCCTTGAACGGGTTCACCGTGACCGCCTGCGCCCGCTCCGCCAGGATCTGGCCGGTCGGGGCATCGTTGAAGAACTCGTTGGTCACCCCCAACAGGTCCTCACTGGACAACGCCTCCACCTGGCTGGGGAACGTGCCCTTGGCCTTGAACGCCTTGATCTGCTGCTCCGGCGCGGTCAACCACGCCGCCAGGGCACGCGCCGCCTCCGGGTTCGCGCCCTGCGCCGGCACGGTCAGGTACGACCCGCCCCAGTTCCCGCCACCACCGGGGAACGTGTTCGCGATGTCCCAACCCTGGACACCCTCCGCGTTGCCCTCGATGACCCCCAGCATCCAGCCCGGGCACAACATGGTCGCGAACGAACCCTTCTGGAACGCGTTCGTCCAGTCCGTCTGCCACTGCTGCAGATGCGCCGACAACCCGTCATCCACCGACGCCGCCAGGATCGAGGTGTACATGTCCTTCACCGGCTGGTTCTGATCCAACGGGATCAACACCTCCTCGGTGTCCGAAGACGAGAACGCGTTCGGCAACTGGTTCATCTGGCCCTGCAGGATCGCATCCGCCGAATCGAACCAGGCCACCCCGCCCGACTTCGCCACGAACTGCTTACCCAGGTTGTAATAGTCCTCCCAGGTCGTGCCCATCGCCGCCGCAACCTCGTCGCGATCGGTCGGCAAACCCGCCTTCTCGAACAGGTCCGCCCGGTAACACACCGCCTCCGGACCGATATCGGTACCGAACCCGACCAGCTTCCCGTCCACCGTGGTCGCCGCCGCCGCCTTCCACTCCAACCAGCGGCCCGCCACATCATCACCCGTCAGATCAAACAACTTGTCCGAGGTCTGCATCACATCCGGCAACCAATCCACCTCGATCGCCTCAATATCACTCAACCCCGAACCCGCAGCCAACTTGGAGAAATAATTCTCCCGCGCCTCATTCGACGTCGCCGCCTTCTTCGGCACAATCGTCACATTCGGATTCGCCGCCATGTACTCGGCATACAGGTCGTCGTAGCCGAACTCGTTGAACGTGGCCACCGACAACGTGACCTTCTCGTCACCCGCCACCGGGGCCGACGGCGACTGGGTGCTGGAGCACCCAGCGAGGAGAAGGGCGAGGCTGGCGACTGCCGCGCTCGCCCTCAGGGTGGAATTCACGCGCACGTGGAAGACTCCTTCGTCTGTCTGAACCCGTCGACCCGGGCGGGCCGGAGGGTTTCGTGATGGGTGACATCCTAGCTAGCAGAGCGCTCTCCGACACAAGAGGTTTTTCACACCTGTTGCTGCGGTCCCGACCCTCGTGCCAGACTGAAGAGAGCGCTCTCTGATTGGAGTTCAATGCCCGCGGAACACACCGATGTGCCCGAGGAACCCGCCACCGACGCCCAGCTGGTCGAGCATCGACGGTGACCGTTGGCTCCGGATCGCCGGGTACGACGCCCTGCCGCCGTTCTTCATGACCGTCGCGAGTGCCACCGACGTGTGGCTCTTCCTCTCCAGTTCCGGAGGGCTCACCGCCGGGCGGCGCAACCCCGATCACGCGCTGTTCCCGTACTACACCGACGACAAGATCACCGAGAGCGCCGGCCGGGCCGGGGGCGTGACCCTCGTGCGAGCTGCGAGCGCCGACGGACAGGAGTACCTGTGGCAACCGTTGGGCGAGCGTGAGCCCGGACGCCGGACCCTCTACAAGAGCGCCCTGGGCGACGCCGTGATGTTCGAGCATCACCACCACGAACTGGAGCTGACTTTCCGGGTCACCTGGAGCACCAGCCCGCGCTTCGGGCTGGTGCGGCGCTGCTCCCTGGAGTCCACCGCCGATCGGGAACGCCAGGTCGAGCTCCTTGACGGGGTGCTGAACCTGCTCCCCAGTGGCGCGACCCAGCAGGTGCAGAACGAACTCAGCAGCCTCCTGGACGCCTACAAGCGCGCTGAACTGGACCCGGACACCGGGCTGGGGCTGATGGCCATGAGTTCCCAGCTCACCGACCTGGCCGAGCCCGCCGAAGCCCTCACGGCCAACGTCGTGTGGGGCGCAGGGCTTCCGGCGCCGGTCAGGGCGCTCTCGGCAGAGCAGGTGGCACGTTTCCGCCGGGGGGAGCAGGTGCAGGCCGAGCGGGATGTCCGCGGCCGGCGCGGAGCCTACCTGGTGGAGTCGACCCTGCGACTCACCCCCGGCCGGCCGGCGCGGTGGTGTCTCGTGGCCGATGTGGACTACGACAGTGCGCAGGTGATCGACCTGCGCGAGGCGTTGCGCGACCCGTCGCGACTGCTGGAGGAACTCGACGCGGACGCCGCGCGGGGCCGCGAGAGCCTGGTCGCCATTCTCGGATCCGGCGACGGTTTCCAGGTCACCGGGGACGAGCGCGCGAGTGTGCATCACCTGGCCAACGTGCTGTTCAACAGCATGCGGGGCGGCGTCCCCCTCGACGGCTACTCCGTTCCGGCGGACGACTTCCGGGACTTCGTCCGGTCGCGGAGTGCGGCGGTCTCGGCCGCCCACGCCGAGGATCTGGACGCCCTGCCGGAGTCGGTCGGCATCGAGGAGCTGCGCGCCTGGGCCGAAGGAATCGAGGATCCTGACCTGGACCGGCTGGCCCTGGAGTACCTGCCGTTGACCTTCAGCCGCCGCCACGGCGATCCTTCCCGCCCGTGGAACCGGTTCGACATCCGGCTGGTCGACGAACACGGGCGTCCCCGGCTGGGCTACGAGGGCAACTGGCGCGACATCTTCCAGAACTGGGAGGCGCTGGCGCGGTCGTTCCCCGAGTACGTGGAAGGCATGATCGCGGTCTTCGTCAACGCCACCACCGCGGACGGCTACAACCCGTACCGGGTGACCAGGCAGCGGGTCGACTGGGAGGTGCCGGAGCCGGAGAACCCCTGGTCGAACATCGGCTACTGGAGCGACCACCAGATCATCTACCTGCTGAAGCTCCTGGAGACCTCTGCGCGCTTCCATCCCGGCCGGATCACCTCGCTGCTGGGCCGCCCGATCTTCACCCATGCCGACGTGCCGTACCGGATCAAGGGGTTCGAGGCGACCCTGGCCGATCCGCACAACACCATCGAGTTCGACCACGACCACCACCAACGGGTTACCGAACGGGCCAGCGTGGAAGGCGGTGACGGCCGGTTGGTCCATCGCCACGGCGAACTGGTGCGGGTGACTCTGGCGGAGAAGCTGCTGCTGCTGCTGGCGGCCAAGGTGGTGAACCTGGTGCCGGGCGGCGGGATCTGGATGAACACGCAGCGGCCGGAGTGGAACGACGCCAACAACGCCCTGGTCGGGCACGGTCTCTCGGTGGTCACGCTGGCCTATCTGCGCCGCTACCTCAAGCAGCTCAGCTCGCTGCTGGTCGTCCCGGCCCGCGTGGACTCGGCACTGGCCGGCCTGATCGGCGAACTCGGCACGGTGCTGCGCGCCCACGTCGGTGGGCTGGCGAACCTCGACGAGGCGACCAGGCTGGAGGTCGTGTCCGGGCTCGGACAGGCGGGCGAGCGCTTCCGCGACCACGTCCACGGTGCGGACCCGTCCGAGGTGCAAGAGGTGTCGGTCGACGAGATCCACGACTTCCTGGACGTGGTGCTGGTCTACGTCGAGGACGGGCTGCGCGCGAGTCGGCGCCCGGACGGCCTCTTCCATTCCTACAACACCCTCGCCCTCACCGGCCAAGGTGCCGCGATCAACCGGCTGCCGGTGATGCTGGAGGGTCAGGTGGCCGTGCTGTCGTCCGGAATTCTGCGGGCGCCGGAGGTGGTGGAGGTGCTCACTGCGCTGCGCGAGAGCGACCTGTACCGCGCCGACCAGCACAGCTACCTGCTCTACCCGGACCGGGCGTTGCCGGGGTTCATGGAGAAGAACGTCATTCCTGCCGATGCCGCCGAGGAGATCTCGCTCTTCCGGCAGCTGGTCGCGGCGGGCGATCGGAGCCTGGTCGTACGCGACCGCCTCGGTGCCCTCCACTTCGCGGCCGGGTTGCGCAATGCGCGGTCCGTGGCCGCCAACCTGGAGTGGCTCGCCGCCGATCCCGAGTTCGCGGCGGCCGCCGCGGCGGAGCGGGACCGGATCCTCGCCGTGTACGAGGAGGTGTTCTCGCATCGGGACTTCACCGGGCGGTCCGGCTCCTTCTTCGCCTACGAGGGTCTGGGCAGCATCTACTGGCACATGGTGTCCAAGCTGCTGCTCGCCGTTCAGGAGGCGACCCTGGACGCCGTGGGGTCGGGGGAGTCCGCGGTCGTCGTGGGAGCGCTTGCCGAACGCTACGAGGACATCCGGCGCGGCCTGGGCTACTGCAAGTCGGCCAGGCGAGTACGGGGCGTTTCCCACCGACCCCTACTCGCACACTCCCGCGGGCAGCGGTGCGCGGCAACCGGGCATGACCGGCCAGGTCAAGGAGGAGATCCTGACCAGGCTGGTGGAACTCGGGCTGGATGTCAGGGACGGCCAGATCCTGGTTCAGCCCGCGTTGCTGCGGGACCAGGAGCTGCTCGCCGCCCCGGGGCGGTTCCGCTACCGCGACGTGTCCGGCCGGGAGGCCGTGATCGAGCTTCCGGCCCAGTCGCTGGGATTCACGTTCTGCCAGGTACCGGTCGTGGTGCGGCGCGGCGCCGCCGACCTGATCGAGGCCGTCCTGGACAGCGGCTCGGTGACCACCGCCACGGACGGCCGGTTGCCCGGATTCCTGAGCGCCGAGGTCTTCCGGCGGACCGGACGGATCCGGCTGCTGAAGGTGACTGTCGGTTCGGACTGACGCCGGGGCCCGGGGCCCCGGCGCAGCAAGGCTGGGATCACCCCGGTGGGAGTCGGCGCGCGGCGCCGCCCGTGTCCGCGCGCGTAGTTGCTAGCTGCTGCCGCGGACGACGAGTTCCACCGGCAGCACGAGGTGGCCTTCGGGCCCGATCGCCGGCAGCTCCTCCTCGGTGGAGGCCGGGAAGGCTCGGCCCAGCAGCGACAGCAGCAGGCGGACCATCATCCGGCCCTGCAGTTGCGTGTGCTGGCGCACCGTCGTGAGTGGCGGATCGAAGGCGACGGCGAGGTTGATGTCGTCGAACCCGACCACCGAGACGTCTTCGGGGACGCGCCTTCCCGAACGCCGGAGGGTCGTGATGGCGCCAAGGGCCATGAGATCGGACGCGGCGAACACCGCGTCGACGTCGGGAACCCGCTGCAGCAGCCGGCTGGTGGCCTGCGCGCCACCGTTGATGGTGAAGTCGGCGTGCTCGACCAGTTCGGGATCGAAGCGGGGTCCCAGGCCGTCCCGGAAGCCGGTCAACCTGTCCACGCCCGCGCTCATGTCTGATGGTCCGGCGATGGTGGCGATGCGCGTCCGGCCCGTGTCGACCAGGTGCCGCGCGGCCATCGCCGAACCGCCCACGTTGTCGTTGTCGACGTAGGGGGTCTGGAGGTCGGGATGCAGCGGTCGGCCGCCGATCACGAACGGGATGCCTGCGGAGTTCATCGTCTCGGCGAGCTGCACGTCCCAGTGCTCGGAGATCAGCAGGACCCCGTCGACGTGGTCGCCGAGGAGATACCGCTCGACTGCCGCCGAGTCCTCGTGGCGCTGGATCATCGAGAGCACCAGGTGCTGGCCAGCGTCGGCCGTTTCCAGGCTCACTCCGCGAACGATGTTGCTGAAGAACGGATCGCCGAAGACCCGGGCGTCGGGCTCCGCCGCGACCAGCGCGATGGTGTTGGTGCGGCCGGTCATCAGGGCCCGAGCCGCCGTGTTGGGGATGTAGCCGAGCTCAGTGATCGCCTTCTGCACCACCGAGGTGAGCTGGGGATCGACAGTGGTGGAGCCGTTGGCGACCCTTGACACCGTTGCGCGCGACACCCCCGCACGCGCCGCCACGTCTTCCAGCGTGGGGCGCTTGGGCAAGGAGGGGGAGTGCGTCATCAATCTCCGGCAATGTCGTCGACCCCCACATGTTAGCGTTCCCGCCGCGGTTCCGGCTTCCGGCCGTTCCCGTATCGCGGCGCGATCCTGGAGTGCTGCGACCTGCTGGCGCCCGGGCGGGCCCTACGCCAGATCCGCAATGTCGGCGGCAGGCCGCGGCGCCCGTGGCTCAGTCCTGAGGCTCGCCAGGTGAGCCTCCCAGAAGGCGTCGATGGCGAAGGCCGGGGGCGGTTCGAACTGCTGTGCGGTCAGCCGGGTGGCGCGCAGGTTGTCCAGGCAGATCACCCGCTCGGATCCGCTCCCGACGACCACCAGGTGCCAGGAGCCGGCCTTGAGCACGAGCCCGAGGGGTTCGACGGTGATCGGTGGTTCGTCGGCGAGGTGGAGCTCGACCCGGCGGCGTGCCCGGATGGCGGCGGCGACCCTGCGCAGCTCGCCGTGCGGGATCCGGTGCCCGGCCCACGGATCAGGGTCGTGGACGAACCATGTCGACAGGCTGTCCGCCTGCACGGCGAGAGCCGCCGGGATGGCGTTGCTGAGCTTGTGCCGGGCGCTGCGGGTCACGGCACCGAGCCCGAGGCGATGGGCGACCTGTGGCTGCCCGGCCAGGAACAGGCACTCGGCCTCGTCGTTCGTCAGCCCGGTCAGGCGGGTCTCGAAGCCGTCCATCAGCTCGATCCCGCCGCGTGAGCCGCGACTGGCATAGATGGGGACGCCCGCCTCGCTGAGCGCCTCGACGTCCCGCAGGATCGTGCGCTCGCTCACCTCGAGTGCGGCGCCCAGTTCGCGGGCGGTCAGTCGCCCGCGACGCTGCAGGATCATCAACATGTCGAGAACCCGGGCCGCCCGCACCGCAGCATTCTAGACCGAACCTGACAGCAGGTGTCTGGTTAGCCCTGTCAGAGTGTGCTCATGACCGTTGACGACATCGAAGGCACCGGCACCCCCGGTGACCCGTGGCAGCTGACCACGCCTCCCGGGACCAGCTCGTTCGAGGCCTACCGCGACCCCGACGCCGACCCGGCAGCGCTGGTGGTCCAGGTCGGCAAAACCCAACTCCGGTATCACCTGTCCTGCATCGAGGATCTGCACCGCATGCTGGTCGCGCACGGCGACTGGATGGCCCTGGGCAACGCGGACGAGCAGAAGCCGGCCCCTGAGGGGACGGTCGAGGCCTGGGGTCGCTCGGACCAGAACCCGGTCGGCGGCTGGTACGGGATCAAGAAGGGCTTGCGTGGCCGGTTCGGCAGCTACGTCCCACCGGTGATGGAAGCCCTCGGCCTCGCCGAGCTCGAGCACGGCCCCCGGAACAACCGGATCCGGGCGATCTGAAGTGGCCGCCAGGACCTACTCCGTCTCGCGTGACATCCACGCACCCCCACGCGTTGTCTGGGGCCTGCTCACCGACCCGTCGAGCTATCGGGACTGGAATCCAGCCGTGGTGAGCATCGAGGGCGCCATGTCGCCGGGCGGCACGATCAGGCTGGTTTCGATCGCGAGCCCGCAGCGCACCTTCAGCCTCACGGTCACCTCGATGCAGGCACCGGTGCGCATGGTGTGGTCCGACGGAATGCCCTGGGGCCTGTTCCGGGGCGTGCGGACCTATCAGCTGGACCCGGTCAGTGTCGGGACATCGTTCACCATGACCGAGGAGTTCACCGGCCCACTGGCGGGCCTCATCGCCAGGTCGATCCCCGACCTGACCGCGTCGTTCAACCAGTTCGCCGACGGCCTCCAGGCGGCCGCCGAACGCTCCGTTCACCAGTGATCGGTCGCGACTGATCGGTCGCGACCGCCAATCCGCTCAGCGGCATGGCCCGGTTGAGGGGCCGCCCGCCCGCCGCAACGGAAGCTGGCGGCGCGCGTCATCAGCCTGCCCGGCGGGCGATCTGCTCAGCGATCCAGCGTGCCGTCTCCCGGGTGCACGCCCCTGGTTCGCTGAAGCTGACGGCGAAGACGCCGGTGATCTCGGTCAGTTTCGGGACGCCTTGAAGAGCGAGGATGGCTTCGGCTTCAGCGGCGTACTCGTCCTGCGGAGCACCGCCCGCGATGAGCCCCACCGGGTCCGCCTCGGCCAGAATCCTGATCAGTTCGTCCCGTGTGATGGCCATGGGCAGGAGCCTAGAAGACCACGGCCGCTTTCCGCCGCCGTTGCGTCGTCACGCGGCGGGGAAGTCGTGTGTTCCGCGTCACGACGCGTGGTGGCGGGGCCAGCCCGGGCGGGCCGAAGCCGCATCGTGGGATGGGGCACGCGGACTCAGGCGGCGTCCTGTCCCGGTTCTCGGGGCGGCGTGCCCGGGCGGGCCATCCGCCGGGGTCCCCAGACCACAAGGACGGCCGCGACGCAGCTGAACAGCAGGACGAACAGGAACAAGCTGGCCCGGTCCGAGCCCAGGGCGGGGAAGAGGTAGTGGGACAGGTTGAACATCGTGTGGAACAGCATGGCGGCCAGGATGCTGCCGCGGGTGTTGTTGTACAGCCAGGTGAACAGGAAAGCGACCAGGGTGGTGGACAGCAGCAGGCCCCAGACCGGCCGCTGGTAGTAGAACTCCTGCCTGGGCATGAAGAACAAGGGCAGATGCCAGGCGCCCCACGCGAGTCCGACCACCAGGCTCGAGGTGACGGCATTCCACTTCTGCTGCAGGCGCTCCAGGGCATAGCCCCGCCAGCCGAACTCCTCCTGGAGGGGTCCGCCCAGGAGCAGGATGTAGAGGAAGGCAATCGGGATCGTGATCGGGTCGGCCAGCGCGGGCAGTTCGGGGGCCGGATCTCCGGTGAGCACCGCGAGCAGGAGTGAGCCGCCGATCAGAACCGGGAAGAGCAGGAAGACGGCGAGATACCAGAGCTTCCCGAACCGGAAGTCCACGCCGCGCCTGGCCAAGGCGCTGATCCCGGTCCTGCCTTCCTCCAGGAAGGTGACGACGAAGGCCGCGATAAGGGGACCCCAGGCGGCAGGGTTGTAGGGGCTGGTCAGGAAATCGGCCAGCCCTGTCGGGGCGGACCATCCATTCGCGAGGAGCGCCACCGGGATCCAGAACAGCCACGACCAGCCGAACGCGATCAGGTAGAACAACATCACTTTCCGATAGCTGAACACCATCGCCTCTCCTCTACGGATCAGGGTGCTCAATCTGGATTATTGACTTGTTCTTCGACCCTCCCCAGGTCGCGAGCCCTGGGAGGGTCCCCGGCCTTCCCCAGGCTCTCCCCGGGGCGCGGGTGCGCTTGCGTTCCCCTGCTTCCATGATGCCAGCGTTCTGCGCCGGCCGGGTCGAGTGGGCCGCAGCCGCTGCCGCCCGGATCGACTGCCGGGCCGCCGCTCCCTGTCGGTTCGGGGTGCTCGCGGCGAGGCTGTTTCCGGGGTCCTCCGCGAGGGAACATCTTGCGCTGCCGGCGAGCCACGCCCAGCGCCGGCTTTGGCGCCGAACGCCATAGGTCCGCGGGCCGGATCCCGGCCTTGGCTCGACGTGCGATTCGCTGGCTGCACCCGGGCTGATGGGTGAACGGTGATGTCGTGGTCCGCGTCCTCGTGAGCACTCGCCGGTGCCTGCGTTTCTGCTTGTCAGAAGCGGGGATCGCGGCCAGCACGGATGGCGACCCCAGCAAGATTCGAACTTGCGACACAAGGTTTAGGAAACCTCTGCTCTATCCCCTGAGCTATGGGGCCGGTGCCCCTCGGCGGGGCGGTTCTCAAGCCTACCGTCTCGCGGCTGCCTCCCGGTTCCAGGAGGCAGCCGCCCGGCCCGGGAGGCGGAAGCTGTGAGACCGCCAAGACTTGGGTGCGTCGAGTTTCCTTTGGGCTTCTCGTCGGCTAGAGTCTGGGCACGAGAGTGACGCACTCGATGTTGTCTCCTGGGGGTGGGTAGACGGCTTCAAGCCCTTCGTGGTGCGTCACTCTCGCTCTGTCTCCCCACGTTCCCGCTGCCGGGGACGCGATGCGCCCGAACCGGGTGCCCGGTTACGATCGACCCATGAGTGCCACCCCGCTTGAGCAATGCCTGGACAAGATGCGTGACGCCGGGATCGGCCAGGCTGCCATCGAAAACTTCCGCTACTACTGGCAACAGTGCGCCGCCGGCGCCACCGGGCTGATCCGGGAGGACACGATCAGGCCGCTGCTCGACCCGACCCAACTCGACGACGTCGAGGTCAGCGAGGCGGACGCCCGCGCCGCCCTGCAGCGGACCGTGATGATCAAGCTCAACGGCGGTCTCGGCACCTCCATGGGACTGGACCGGTCGAAGACCCTGCTCCCCGTCCGGGACGGGCACAACTTCCTCGACCTGATCGTCGCCCAGGTACGGCACGCCAGGGAGGCGTTCGGGGCGAGACTGCCCCTGATCTTCATGGACAGCTTCCGTACCCGCGAGGACACCCTGGCCCACCTTGCCCGCTACCCCGACCTGCCGGTGCCCGGGCTGGACCTGGATTTCCTCCAGAACGCCGAACCCAAGATCCTCGCCGACGGACTCGGCCCGGTCTCCTGGCCGGCCGACCCGACGCTCGAATGGTGCCCCCCCGGTCACGGCGACCTCTACCCCGCGTTGTGGGGCACCGGCATGCTGGACGCCCTCGTGGACGCCGGCTTCCGGTACGCCTCGGTCGCGAACGGGGACAACCTCGGTGCGGCGCCCGACGCCAGGCTGGCCGGCTGGTTCGCCGCGTCCGGCGCACCCTATGCCGCGGAGGTCTGCCCGCGAACCCTCAACGACCGCAAGGGTGGCCACCTCGCCGTCCGGATCGCCGACGGCCAGCTGATCCTCCGCGACACCGCCCAGACCGCGCCGGAGGAGATGCACTTCTTCACCGACGAGCACCGCCACCCCTACTTCCACGCGAACAACCTGTGGCTCGACCTGGTGACGCTGCGCGACACCCTGAGGGAGCGCAACGGCGTGTTGGGCCTGCCCCTGATCCGCAACGACAAGACCGTCGACCCGGCCGACCCGTCGACACCGGCCGTAATCCAGCTGGAGTGCGCCATGGGAGCGGCGATCGAGGTGTTCCCCGGCGCCACGGCGATCGCCGTGGGCCGCGACAGGTTCCTGCCGGTCAAGACCACCAACGAATTGCTGCTGCTGCGCTCGGACGTGTTCGAGCCCGGGGTCGACGGCCGGCTGCACAGCCGGGTCGAGCGCATCCCGGAGGTTGATCTCGACCCGAAGCACTACAAGCTGATTGACGACTTCGAGGCGCTGGTGACGGTCGTGCCGTCGCTGCGCGAGGCGGAGTCGCTTCGGGTGCGCGGCGCGTGGCGCTTCGACGGGCCGGCGGTCGTGGAGGGGACGGTCGACCTGGCCGATCCTGGCGCGCCCCGGGCCTACCGGTGAGCCGACGCTGGCACGCCGCCCTCGGCTCCGCCCTCACCGGGGAGGAACTTGACCTGCCCGAGTCCGGGAGGCCGGACGTCGCGGCACTCATCGGTGACCTTGCCGGCCTCGGCTGGCCGGCTCGCCGGATCGCCGACCATGCCCGCGAGGTGGTGGCCGCCGAGCTTCCCTGGCCGCACCCGGTGGGCGCGGCCGTGCGGGCAGGGTGCGGACCTGCGCAGTTCGCGGCCGCGTTGACCGCCGCCCGGGCACAGCTCGGCCTGGTCACGCTGGAGACGCGGGCGCCTTCCGGGCGCCGGACGCTCACCGCCGACGAGCAGCGACTGCTTCGGGAGGTGCCGCCGCACCACGGGGTCTGACGGCGCGCGCCCCCCGCGAGTGGGGACCGAGACGGGCCGCAGCCACCGGAGCGAACGGTGGCTCGGGCACCCGGGCCGCGGCTCCGGGGTTGCCTGGGTGCCTGGTCAGGACGCGGCCAGGGCTCCGCGATCACCCGACCGCGGACCGTCCCGTCGAGGCGGTGTCTACTTCTTCGCGAGCAGATCGCGGATCTCGGCGAGCAGGTCCGCCGAGGTCGGGGCGGCGGGCGCCTCGTCTGCGGGGGTCGCCGTGCGTGCCTTGAACGCCTCGTAGGGCTTGACGATGCCGAAGTAGACCACGGCGGCCATGATCACGAAGGACACCGCCGCCGTGATGAACGCCCCCACGTTGACCCCGCCGATCGCCACGGCACTGAAGTCGGGCTGGCCGCCGAGCAGGCCGATGACATCCATCACCAGCTGGGTGAAGGTCGTCACCACCGCGCCGAAGGCCGCCGCGAGGATGAACGCGACCGCGAGCTCGATCAGGTTCCCGCGCATCAGGAACTCCTTGAAACCCTTCATTGAGACTCTTCTCCTCGGGATTGGAACGCTCGGGACACCTTATGGGGAGAACGTCAGCGGATCGCGAACCCCAATCCCGAAACCGACCCGGATGCGGCAATTACGGGGGCCTGTTCGGCGATCACCTCCAGCACCACCAGCGGGGGCTCGCCATCGTCGAGCAGGCCACCCGAACCTCCCCGGGGGATCGCCAGCACCCGAACGCCGGCGGCCACCACTTCGTAGCCCGACCCTCCGGCCGCGGGGCCCAGAACGTCGACCACTTCGCCCACCCGTAGCAGCGCGACCGCCGCGGCCTCGCTGAACCGGACCGGGAGGGCCACCATTCCCGCGCGCGCCTGCGGTGCCCCGTCAAGCAGGACCGCCCGGCTCAGCACGGCCCGGGCCGGTACATCGACCACGACCGTGCGGCCCACCACCGCACCCGGTTCGCCGGCGGCCCCGTCGGGGACCAGGTCGGGTGCCACGTTCACCACAGCGACGTCCGACTCCGTCACAGGGCTTCCCCCGGCGATCGTCCGGGTGGCGACCAAGACCGGGACTCCTTCGGCGGAGGCCGTGGTGAGTGCCCTCAACCCGGCCAGCACCGAGATGGCCACGAGCATCGCGGCGAAGGTACGACGATGCCAGCGGAACGCGCGCCGCACGGGATCAAACAGGTGCACACCGGGGATCTTCGGCAGGCCGGGCCACGGGCGGACACCCGTCCACAGGCTCAGGCCGCGCTGGTGGCCCCTGTGGACGGCGGGGTCTTCGCCGCGGCGGGTTTGGCCGCTTCGCCCGGCTTCGCCGCCGGAGTCGAGGTGGCGGACCGGTTCTTGGCGCGATTGTCGGTGGCGTAGAACCCCGAACCCTTGAACACCACGCCGACAGCGTTGAACACCTTGCGAAGGTCACCGTCGCACTCGGGGCAGTCCGTCAACGCGTCGTCGGTGAACTTCTGGACGGCTTCCAATTCAGTGCTGCAACTCGTGCAACGGTACTGATAGGTCGGCATCATCACTTCCTGCGGGCGCGTGGGATGGTCTCGATCGTACCAATCACCGTCCCGAACGCAGAAATCGCGGCACCTATTCCCGGGAGGGGATGCGCCGCGCCTCCGTGACCAGCAGGTCGACCGGTCGGTCCCAGTCGTCGGTGGGAAGATCGGAAAGTACTTCTTCGTCGTACAGGAGCAGGCCGAGTGGGGCTCCGGCAGCAGCCCAGGCCAGGGACCGGTCGTACCAGCCACCGCCGGTCCCGAGACGACGGCCGTCCGGGGTCCCGGCCAATCCCGGCAACCACACCCACCCCGCCAGACCCAGTGCGCCGGGGCCGAGCGCGGGACCTGTCGGAGCGGGGATGCCGAGCGGTCCCGGGGCGAGGTCGTCCGGACCGGTGTACCAGGCCCAGTCGGGCGTCCGGCGCAGCAGGGGCAGCAGCACGCGGACCCCCGCCCCGCGAAGCCGCTCGAGCAGGGCGGACGTGTCCGGTTCCTCCGGCATCGAGGCGTAGGCCGCGACCACGTCCACCCCGGAGCACGCAGCCAGGGCACGGTCAGTGCGGGCGGAGTCCGCCACCGGGTCAGGGGCGCGTGCGGCCCGGGCTGCCCGCAGCGTCGCCCGGAGGGTGTCCTTGGCCAGGCCGGCCCGCGGCTGGCCTGCCGACCCCGCGGAAGTCATTGACCTATCGTAGGGCGCATGCCGCTCTTCCCCCGTGACCTCGAGGACGCGCCGGTGGCGGCCCTCATCGAACCGGAGCCCGAGCCGGAGCCGGCGCCCGTCCGGCTCACCGGCGTCCCGGTAGCGTCAGCTGAGGGGGTGCGTCGCCTTGCCGAGCACCGGGCGTTCCTGGTGGGCAACGTTCCCGGCCTGCGCCCGCTCGGGATAGGGCTGCTGGAGGCGTTCGGCCTGGCCCTGTGCGAAGCGATCGTGGCCGACCTCGACCTGCCGACCTTCACCTCGGCCACCGTGGACGGGTGGGCGGTCCGCAGCTCCGACCTCGCCGGTGCCGATCCGCGACTGCCCGTGGTGCTGCCGGTGGCGGCCCGGGTCGAGCCCGGATCACTGCCCGGGGCGCAACTCCCCCCGGCACGGTGGCGCAGCTGGCTGCCGGCGCGCCGGTTCCCGAAGGCGCGGACGCGGTCGTCGAGATCGACGACGCCGAAGCCGTCGGGGAAGAGGTGCGGTTCACCGCAGCGGCCGGCGTTCACCAGCACCTGCTTCTGGCCGGTTCCCGGGTCAGCGACGGGCAGTTGCTCGCCGGCCCGGGGGAGGAGTTGACGCCTCGGCTGCTGGGCCTGATCGCGGAGGTGGGGCATGACAAGGTGCTGGCGAGGCCACGACCGCGGGTGGTGGTGATGACCGCGGACCGCGCCCTGGTGGAGCCCGGGCTGCCGCTCACCCGGGTCACGCAGAGCTACGACGCCGGCACCACCCTGCTCGCGGCGACAGCCCGCCGCGACGGCGCGCAGGTGTTCAGCGCGGGCCTGGTGCCGGCCGAACCCCTGGCCCTCGCCCGGGCGTTGGGCGAACAGCTGGTCCGCGCCGACCTCGTGCTGCTGGTGGCCGAGGTCACCGACGAACTGATCGCGGCCCTCGGCGGGCAGGGAGCGGTCGACGCGGCGGAGGTGGACGGAGTGCCGGGCCGGCAGCTGTTCGGCCTCCTCGGCCCCGACCTCGCGCCGGTCCTGGTGCTTCCCCCCGGCCCGGTACCCGCCTACCTCGCGTACCTGCAGTCCGGGAGAACCCTGGTGCGCCGGCTCGCCGGAGCCCCGGACGCGTCCTCCCCGGAGGCCGAACCGGTGGTCGTGGCCGAGGATCTCCTCGCCGATCCGGAGCGCAGCCGGCTGCTGCTCGCCCGGCGCACTGCGGACGGGTTCGTCCCGATCCCCGACCGGCAGCCCGGCGCAGCCGGACTCGCCCGCGCCGACGTGGTGCTCGTCGTGCCACCGGGTGACCGCCCGGTGTCGGCGGGGAGCACGGTTCCCGCCTGGTCGTTGGACTGACCATGACCGGAAGGTACTGGCCGGTGCGGCTCAGCCACGGGCCGGTCACCCTGCGCCCGCTGCGGCGGCGGGACGAATCCGACTGGGCGCGGATCCGGCAGCGGTCGCCCGCCTGGTTCCGACCCTGGGATTCCACTCGTCCCGCCGAGTCGCCCGAGCCGGGGCTGGACTTCGCCAGGATGGTGCGGGTGTTCGGTGTCCGGGCACGCCGCGGCCAGATCCTGCCATGGGCGGTGGAGTACACCCCGCCCGGTGCACGCAGGCCGGTGTTCGCCGGCCAGGTGACGGTCTCGGGCATCATGCGCGGATCGGCCTGCTGGGCGCAGGTCGGCTACTGGATCGACCCGGCCTGGGCAGGCCGGGGGATCATCCCGACCGCCGTGGCGCTGGCCTGCGACCACTGCTTCGACGTGCTGCGCCTGCACCGGATCGAGATCGCCATCCGGCCGGAGAACACCAACAGCCTCGCGGTGGTGCGCAAGCTGGGCTTCCGCTACGAGGGGCGTCGCGCGCGGTACATGCACGTGGACGGGGACTGGCGCGACCACGACATGTTCGTCCTGACCGCCGAGGAGGCGCCCGACGGCGTCCTCGCCCGGCTCGACCGCCCCCCGATCGCGGGCGCGGGGGAGGATCCGCCGCCGGCCAGATGAGGGCGGGCAGCGCCGGCGCAACGCCGGCCCGGAGGCAGACCATTCCCCGACACTCCGCCGGGGGTGGTCCGGATGGCCGCGTCCGCCCAATACCGTTCGGGTGTGGGTACGACAGGGCTGATCTTCGCAGCGATTGCGGCGTTCTGGCTCCTCTACCTGGTTCCCCACCTCCTCACCCACCGCGGCGATGACCTGGCCGAGGATGCGGACGCGGGCACGGTTCCGTTCACCCCTGCGGTGACCATCGTGCGCAGCGGTGCGTCCCTCGCGGAGGCCGATCCGGGGTCGGCGACGGTGTCGACGCCCCATACCCGCCGGTCCCAACTGCGCGAACTCCGGCTGCTGGACCAGCAGGCGGCCCAACGCCGCCGCCGCGTCCTGATCGTCCTGCTGGTGGCGCAACTGACCGTGAGCGTCCTGGTGGTCCTCGGCCTCGTGCAGTGGTGGTCCGGACTCATCCCGGCGGCAGTGGTCGTCGCCTTCCTGGTGGTGGCCCGGTTCAGTGTCCGGGCGATGCGGGCCGACCTCGCACGCCGGGCCGAGGCCATCCGGTTCTGCCCCGACGAGGAGACCGTGGCCATCTCGCTGACCGCCGACGATGCGGCCGCGCACGAGCACTCGATCGAGCTCAGCGTCCCGCTGGCCCGCCACGTCTCGCTGTGGGACCCGATCCCGATCACCCGGCCGACCTACGTGTCCCGCCCGCTCGCTCCGCGGACCGTCCGCACGATCGACCTTTCCGCGCCGGTGCCGACGCTCGGCAGGATCCCGGTCACGGCCGACCCGATCGATGCGCCCGCTGCGGAACCGGACACCCGCGAGGACGTCGGCTGAGGCCCGACCGCCCCGGTCAGGTGAGCCAGTCCGCGACCACGGCCAACTCCTCGCGCAGGTAGTTCGCCGCCCAGAAGTACCACGGCGTCCGGCTGCTGGCGTGGGTCGTGGTCAGGCCGGCCCCCGCCGCGATCCGCCCGGCCCGGTACACGTGGAACTCGTCGGTCACGAACATGATCCGGTAGCCGGGCGCCAGCCGCTGGTCGAGGAGGGCCTTCGAGAACGAGAAGTTCTCCTCGGTCGAGGTCGAACGGTCCTCGCCCACGATCACCTCAGCCGGTACGCCGCGATCGAGGAGGTAGGCCGCCATCGCGGACGCCTCGGTGATCTCCTCCTGCGGCCCCTGGCCACCCGAGACCACCACCAGGGCGCCGGGGTTGCGCTGATGGTGGGCGAGGGCCACGTCGAGTCGGGACGCGAGCGTGCGCGACGGCTCGCGCCCGTGCACGGCAGCGCCGAGCACGACGATGGCGTCCTCGTCGTCCCCGACCGTGTCGGCGGTGCCGACAACCGCGAGGAAGCCGGCCAGGCCGAGCGCCATCGCCAGGCTGAGGGCGGCCGCAGCGTCCAGCAGTCGCCAGCGCCCACGGGGGGCGTACCCGGCCCGGGCAAGGAGGCCCGACCCGGCCAGGGCGACCATCGCAGTGCCGAGGGTCAGGTTTGCCATCGCCGCCAGCCAGGCGGCGTTGGCGGCCAGGCCGAGACCGGCGAGCGCCAGCAGGACCCGGGGCGTGCGCCGCCGCGCCGTGTCGCCGTCGTCGCCTCGTGCCCGCACCGGGCCACCCTAGCCGCGGCCGTCCGGCAGGGCCCGGCGACCGGCTCGCCGGGCGGACGAGGTGGTCCGGCCCGCCGCGGGGGAGACCTGCTGCAGCGCTGGGTCTGGCACGGAGCCGGACAGGGGCAATAGTGACCCCCGCCGCCGGCGCGGATCGGGCTTACCGTGGTGACGGGCCGGGCGACGTCGCGCGGCCGAAGGGAGGCAGAGATGCTTGCTGATTACGCCCCCGTCCCGACGATCGCCGTGGCCGACCTGGCCAGGGCGCGGGAGTTCTACGAAGGCACCCTGGGTTTCGCGCCCGACGACGCTTCCGACGGCGTCCTCTACCGGTCGGGGAGTGGGCACTTCCTCGTCTACCCGTCGGCCCATGCGGGCACCAACCGGGCGACCGCAATGTCCTTCCAGGTGCCGGGCGCCGATTTCGATCCGCTCGTCGCCGACCTGCGCGGCCGGGGGGTCGAATTCGACACCTTCGACCTGCCCCCGGGCGCCAGCTGGGTGGACGGGGTGGCCGACTTCGGCGGCGGGGCCCGCGGGGTCTGGTTCACCGATCCGGACGGGAACATCCTCAACGCTGACACCATGCCCGCCTGAGCCGCCGGCAGGCCCCGCCAGTCATCGCCGCGGCGCGACCGCCGCGGCGATGATGCCCAGTGCCGTGGACAGGTTCGCCTCGCTCACCGCGCCGAACCCGAACACGATGCCGGAGCGGGTGCCGGTGCCCGACCAGTACTCCGAGAGTGGCCCGACCCGGACGCCGGCCGCGGCGAGCGCCGCGACCAGGGCCGACTCCGGGAGCGGGGTCTGCACCACGGCGTTCAGGCCCCCGTCCATGGGGTTGACCCGGACCCCCGGCAGGCCGGCCAGCGCCCCGACCACCAGGGCCCTGCGGCGGCGGTAGCGGTTGCGCATCCGCTGGGTGTGCAACCGCAGCGCCCCGGCCGCCAGGTAGTTCGCCATCGCCCGCTGCGCCACCAGGCCCACTGGCTGGCCGAGGTCCCGCCGGGCGGCCTCGACCGCAGGTACCAGTCGCCCGGGCAGGGCCAGGAAGCCTGTCGCCAGTGCCGGGGTCAAGGTCTTCGAGAGCGTGCTCAGCAACACCACGTTGCCGTCCTCGGCGTCGTCGAGGGCGGCCAGGGCGGGCAGAGGCTGGGAGGTGTAGCGCAGTTCGGAGTCGTAGTCGTCCTCGACCACCACCACCCGGTTCGCCTGCGCCCACTCCAGCAGGGCCTGGCGACGGTCCACCGGTAGCGACCCGCCCAGCGGGTACTGGTGGCTGGGTGTCACCAGGAGCAGGTCGGGGGCGGAGCGGCCAGAGGGGAGGCTCGTCACCCGAAGGCCGTGCCCGTCCACCGGCAGCGGCAGCACCCGGGCGCCGAACCGGGCCGGGACGCGCCGTAGCGACGGGTAGCCGGGTTCCTCGACGGCGACCTTCAGCGGACGCTCCCGGGCCAGGGCCAGGAGCAGCAGCGCGAGTCCCTCCCGGCCGCCGGCGGTGACGGCGATCTGGCCGGGGCCGCGGACGACGGCGCGCATCCGGCGCAGGTGATCCGACCACGCCGACCGTAGGGGGGGCAGGCCGAGCACCGGTACCGGTCCGTCCACGCCGGCGGCGGAGGCGTCCCGCCACGCGGCCTTCCAGGCCGCGCCCACCACGTCCTCCGGTGAGGGCCGGCCGGGGCGCAGGTCGTACCCCGGGGCCGGCTCCGGGGGGATCGGGCTCCGCGGCCGCGGCCGGCGTGGGTGGACCCGGCGGAGCAGCGGGTTGACCACGGTCGATCGTCCTGCGGCGGCACTGAAATAGCCCTCGGCGAGCAACTGGTCGTAGGCGGCCACCACGGTGCCGCGGGACACCGCCAGGTGGGCGGCCAGAGCACGGGTGGACGGCAGGGTGTCGCCGGGGGCGAGGACGGCGTCGTCGACCAGCCTCCGCAGCTGGTCCGCGAGCTGCGCCGGCAGCGGGTCGGGTCCGGCGCGGTCCAGCCGCAACGTCAGGGTGATCTCCGCGCTGCTCCGCACCCCCACAGTTTACTGGTCCATCAGTTGCTCGCCGGTTCTGGATCTGGTTGTGGACCAGTAATCCCGCGACCATGATCCCCATGACAACGACTATCGGAACCCCCGGGGTGAAGCGCGGGCTGGCGGACATGCTCAAGGGCGGCGTGATCATGGATGTGGTGACGCCCGAGCAGGCCCGGATCGCCGAGGACGCCGGGGCGGTGGCGGTGATGGCGCTGGAGCGGGTCCCCGCCGACATCCGCGCCCAGGGCGGCGTCGCCAGGATGAGCGACCCGGACCTGATCAGCGCGATCATCGAGACGGTCTCGATCCCGGTGATGGCCAAGGCCCGGATCGGGCATTTCGTCGAGGCGCAGGTGCTGGAGTACCTGAAGGTCGACTACATCGACGAGTCCGAGGTTCTCTCCCCGGCCGACTACACCAACCACATCGACAAGCATGCGTTCACCGTCCCGTTCGTGTGTGGCGCCACGAACCTCGGGGAGGCGCTGCGCCGGATCGCGGAGGGCGCGGCGATGATCCGCTCGAAGGGGGAGGCGGGGACGGGGGACGTCTCGGAGGCCACCAAGCACATTCGTACGATCCGCCACGAGATCGCCGTCCTGAAGGCCACCTACGACACCAACCCCGACGAGCTCTACGTCGCGGCCAAGAACCTGCAGGCCCCGGTCGACCTGGTGCGCGAGGTCGCGCAGGCCGGTGCGCTGCCGGTCGTGCTGTTCACCGCCGGTGGGGTGGCCACGCCCGCCGACGCGGCCCTGATGATGCAACTGGGCGCCGACGGCGTCTTCGTCGGCTCGGGCATCTTCAAGTCCGGCAACCCGGCTGCCCGCGCGGCCGCCATCGTCAAGGCCGTTGCCCGCTACGACGACCCGGCAGTGGTGGCCGAGGCCTCCCGCGGCCTGGGTGAGGCGATGGTCGGGATCAACGTGGCCGACCTGCCGGCGCCGCACCGGCTGGCGGAGCGGGGCTGGTGATGGCGGCGACCGTCGGAGTCCTGGGCCTGCAGGGCGGGGTGCGGGAGCACCACGACCTGCTGGAGCACCTGGGCGCCCGGGTCGCCCTGATCCGTTCCCCCGCCGACCTGGTCGGTCCCGACGGGCTGCGGGTGGACGCGCTGGTGCTGCCGGGAGGGGAGTCCTCCACGATCGACAAGCTGCTGCGCCTGTTCGACCTGTTCGACCCGCTGCGGGACGCGATCATCGCGGGGGTGCCCACGCTGGGGACCTGCGCGGGCCTGGTGCTCCTGGCCGCCGACGTGGTCGACCCGGCGCCCGGCCAGCGGTCGCTGGGCGTGCTGGACGTGACCGTGCGCCGTAATGCGTTGGGGCCGCAGGTCGACTCCTCGGAAACGAGCCTCGCGACGTCGCTGGGCCCGGTGCGGGTGGCCTTCATCAGGGCACCGATCGTGACCCGGCTCGGGCCGGGGGTGGAACCGCTGGCCGTCCACGCCGGCCACACTGTGGCGGTCCGCCAGGGGGTCGTGACCGGGGTGTCGTTCCATCCCGAACTGACCGGCGAGCCGTCGTTCCACCAGGTGCTGCTCGGCGACGCCGCCGCGGTCTTCCGGGCGGCCTGAGGGTGGGGCGAGGGGATTCGCTGCCGGATCTCCTCGCTGCAGAGAAGGCCGCGGGTCCTGAGGTGGCAGTCCGGATCGCCCATGAGCGGTTGCCCGGCGGCCCACCGTTCCCCCGCCAGCGCCGAACGCCCCCGAAGTTCACTCCCGCCCCCGAAATACCGGGGGCGAAAGTGAGTTGCAGGGGCGTTTGCGAAGAGGGACGCCGGGGACGTGGGGCGTTGCCTGACCCGGATCCAGCCGTCAGCGGCCGGCGTTGAGCTTGTCCCCGTACTTCCGGGCAGCCCGCATGATCTCGTCCTGGGTGACGAAGCGGTCCTTCGGCCGTAGGTACGGGCGGACGGACTTGCTCCCCTTGGTGCACAGCACGTCGTCGTGCCAGTCCCGGTTGAAGGTCGGATCGTAGAAGCAGGCCCACCGCTCCTTCGGCGCCCGTTCCTTCTTCGAGGCCTGGGTGTCGGTCCTGTCCGAAGACCCGCCGTCCCGCACCGACTCCAGCGATGGCCGCTTCGCCGGGACGTTCAGGCCCTCGGACGGCGAACATCCGGCGAGCCCCAGGCCGACGCTGACGACGAACGCAGCCACCCAGGCCGGCGAGAGCATCCGCGAGACTCCCCCCATGGCCCCGACATTATCGACGACAGCCCCCGGGCGCGGGTGGTTCGCCGATTGCCGCTCTGGCGAAGGGCGACCCGCGTCGGAGCGGCCGTTCGGCCGACGACCCGACCCCCCCGGGTTGACAGGCGACCAGCCACGGGCTCGGCCTCCCATAGCCTCCGGGCTCGTCCAGGATCGACCGGACGGACACGTCGGGGGCCGGGACCCGGAACAGGACGAAGACGCCCGCCACGACCACGGTTACGCCGATCGTTGCGCGGAGAACCTGGTTGTGAACGGCGGAACCCCTGACTGGGTGGGATTCCCCGATGGTGGAGCTAAGGGGATTCGAACCCCTGACCTTCTCATTGCGAACGAGACGCGCTACCAACTGCGCCATAGCCCCAGGTGCTTCAACAGCCCGACCAGCCTAGCATCAGCCGCTGGACCGAACGAAACCGGGGATGGCTACGGGGAGAGCGTCGGGGCAGGGCGCCCGAAAAGGCCCGGCCGGGGGAACGGCACCCGGGCAGGGCGGTCGCCCGCCGGGGCCGGGACGATCCGAGGTCGGCTTAGGCGAGGGGAAAGACCACCCGGGTGACCGCGGCTTCGGGGGCAACTTCCGGGCCGGTGTCGTAGAACTCGAACATCGAGTCGGTGAGCGCAAGGTGTCGGGTCTCCAACCACGGCATCAACTCGGCGTAGGTCTCGGAGAGCTTGTCGTAGGGGCCGACGTGGGTGGCCACGACAGCCTGGGTGGCCGGACGGTCGGTCGCGACCATCCCGGCGACGTCGACCAGGTGGTCGATGCCGAACCCGATCTCCACGTCCACGGTGTCGGTCGGCTCGCCGAAGTACTCCGCGTAGGCGGGTCCGGCCGGTTTCGCGCCAGCGTCGGCGGCCGCCTTCGCCACAGCCTCGAACGCGGCCCCGAAGACCTCGTGCAAGTCTGCCATCTGAGCAGTCCGGTGGACGCCCAGGCTTACCCAAGGTGCCAGGGTTTCGATGTGTGCTTCGCTTCCAGGCATTGGTCGCCTCCTTGCGAACGGTTCCACCATCCACGCTAGTCCCGGACACCCCGGGGCGTCGAGAGCCGGCGACGGCGTCCCCAGGTCCCGGGACTGGCCCGGAGGTGTCCGCCTACCCGAGGGCGACCCGGGAGTAGGGGATGAGGCGGGACGGTTCGACCCGGCGACCCATCCGGAGACGCGGCGAGGGCAGCGGGGCTGCGGCCGGGGCGTCGGCCTTCCAGCGGGCGGCGTAGGTGGAGGGATCGGGGAAGCCCGCCCCGATCGCAGGGAGGGCCGGCACCGGCTCGGGGACCGGCATGGTCACCAGGGTGAGCGGCTCCGGCTCGGGGACCGGCATGGTCACCAGGGTGAGCGGCTCGGGCGTGGCAAGGTCGAGTTCGGCGTGAACCGACGCCGGGCGGTCGGCGGACCTCGGCAGCGGCGTCACCGTGATCGTCTCGGGGATGACCAGGGCCAGATGGGCTCGTGCCGGAGCGACCGGCTCGGGCTCCCAGGAGGGCTGCTGCTCATCGAGCTCGTGCTCGGGCCACACCATCCGCGCCGGGGCGGGCTCCACCGCACGTCGGAAGTCCGGCTCCGGCTCGGGCGAGAATGCCGCGTCCAGCGCGCGCTGCAGGTCGGGGGACAGGGCCACCGCCCGGACGTGGCGCGGCGTGTAATAGCTGTCGCTGTCGATGGAGTCGAGCAGGTCGACGCTGTCGAGGAAGCGGGTGCCGGTCATCTCTGTCTCCTGGGTCATCGGAAGTTCACGTTGCTGAAGATCACGTTCTGGGGGTTGCTGCTGGTGGTCATTGCGGCGACACCGACGCCGGCGCGTGTCCAGCCGGCGCTCATCAGGGATTCGCAGTGGCCGGTCGTGCTGCTCATCCACTGGTCCACGACCGCCGCGGCGGAGTAGCTGTCGGGGGACAGCGCGAGGATCTCGCCGTAGCCCCCGGTGGTCACCCCGGCACGCCGGAACCGGACGGCGAACGACGACGTCCCCCAGGTCAGGTGGCTGAGCCCGTCGTACAGGTCCTGCCGGGTCGCGAGGTCGCGGCTGTGCGAGAGGGCCAGGTCGGAGAGGATCTGGTCGAGGGTCAGCGCCGGCACGGCGGGCATCGGGAGGTTCTCCCCGTCGCGGTGGCAGGTCTGCGCTGCCGTGCGGCGCTCGTTGATCTGGTTGAAGAGCTGCTGCTCGAACGACGACGGCAGGTGCGCTGCGGCCAGGTAGGTGAAGCCTGCGGTGAGCGTGGCGGTGGGCGTGTAGGCCGTCACCAGGTGCGATCCGCCCAGGGAGGCCGGAGTGACCACCTGGAGCTTCCCGTCGACCACGCTCAGCTCGCCGGGCAGCTCAGTGAGGACCCCGCTGCCGTCGGCGGTGTCCGCCCGGTCCAGCTGTGGGGTGAAGGTCACCCGGGTGACCTCGGTGAGCCCGGTGCCGGCAAGGGTCAGCGTGGTACCGCCGGCCAGGGGTCCCGAGGAGGGCGTGACCGCGTCGAGGGTGGGGGACATGCCCGGGCTGGAAGCCGGATCGACGATCACCTGGACGCTCGCCGAACGCCCCGCCTTGCGGCTGGTCGACTTCGGCTTGAGGATCCGGTAGTAGCGGTCGGTGTCGTTCGCGGCGGCGGTACGCGCGGTGAACGCGCCGGTGCTCGTGGTCTTCACCCTCTTGACCGTCCGCCACGTCGTCGAGCCGTCGAGCCGCTTCTGCAGGTACACGTACCGGCGGGCCGGCCGCGGCGTCACCTTGCCGCTGATCGAAATGGGCTGGCCGATCCGGACCGAGATGCCCCGGACCGAGACGCTGACGGAGAAGCTCGCCGCCACCGCCGGCGTCGCCGACGTGACCGCGGTGCCTGCCACCAGACCGACGCCGGCCAGCAAGGCTGCCATTTTGCACAGCAGTATCGTGCGCATTGTTTAGGACCCCTCCCGAGAATGCGCTCCTAGCTTCCCATGCGGTCCCTGCCCTAGTAAGGCCCCATTCGGGTGACTTTGCCGGTCCCCCGTTGGGGGGAATCCCGGCAGCCGTCAGAACGAGCCCAGCGCCGCCCGCAGGCGGGCGGCGTAGCTTTCCTCCTCGCCGGGGGCATACCGCGTTCGCGGCCAGAAGAAGCCGCGTAGCCCGTCCCCTCGACGGCGGGGCACCACATGGACGTGCAGGTGCGGCACGGACTGGCTGACCACGTTGTTCAGGGCCACGAAGGTGCCCTCGGCGTCGAACGCCGGGACCACCGCCGCGGAGATCCGCTGGGTCACGCCGAACAGCGGTACCAACAGGTCCGCGGGCAGCTCCGGAAGGGTCTCGACGTGCAACCTGGGGCAGACCAGCACGTGTCCCCTGAACACCGGACGGTGGTCCAGGAAAGCCACGACGTGGTCGTCGCGCCACACCTCGTGAGCGGCGAGTTCGCCGGCGACGATCCGGCAGAACACGTCCGCGGCCATGGCGGCGATTCTTCCTACCGCCGGGGGTCGTTGTCGAGGGCGGGACCTGCGGGCGCGGGCGGTGGAACCGGAGACGGCACCGGCCCCCTCGCCAGGGCGAGAGGGCCGGTGCCGTCGATCAGATCAGAGAGGGTTGATGTTCGAGGCCTGCGGGCCCTTGGGGCCCTGGGTGATCTCGAACTCCACCTTCTGGTTCTCGTCGAGCGAACGGAACCCGGAGGTCGCGATCGCGGTGTAGTGGGCGAAAACGTCCGGGCCGCCGCCGTCGGGGGCGATGAAACCAAAGCCCTTTTCCGCGTTGAACCACTTCACAGTGCCAGTGGCCATGCCACAACTCCTTCTTGTGCGCGCAGTCCCGACTTCCGGAACCGCAGTGTTGTCCCCGCACCTCCCGAAGGAGTTCTGGCGCGCCCTCCCGGCAGGGAAGACGAGCCGGTACAGCGACTACGTCAAGAACCTTAGCGGCTGGTCACCCGTGAGGGGAACAGGTGCGGCCTACGCGCCGGGGGCGATTTCGCCAGGTGCGCCGGCAACCCGGACGGTGAGCGCCCCCGGCAGCACCCGGCAGCTCATCCGGGTACGCCGCCCGACGGCGTCCCCATCCAGCTGGGCCACGATCGGCTCCCGGACCACCACGTCGGTGTGTTCGGAGACCAGGTGGACCAGGGCCGGATGGCCACGTCGCCGGGCGCTCACGAAGTGCCAGGCGATCGCGAGCCAACCCGACAGGGACCGCGGCGAGGCCACCACCGTGTCCAGGCGGCCGTCATCCAGGGCGGCGTCGGGAACCAGCCGAAGGCCGCCGGTCAGTTCGCCGCAGTTGGCCACCAGGACGGTCAGCGCGTGCTGGCGCACCGCATCCTCGCTGCCGGTCACGACCCGCACCCCGAATCCCAACCGGAACAGGGCCCGGACGCCGGACACCGCATAGGCCAGCCACCCTACTTGCCGCTTCAGGCCGGCATCCGCGCCGGCCACCATCTCCGCGTCCGCGCCCATCCCGGCCATGACCAGGAACACCGACGGCTCGTCGTCGTCCCAGGACACCTCGCCGACGTCGATCGTCCGGTCGCGGCCGGACAGGGCGACGGTGAGCGCCGCTTCGAGGTTGTCAACCGGTAGCTTGAGATTGCGGGCGAGCAGGTTGCCGGTCCCCCCGGGGAGAATGCCCAGGGGGCAGCCGGAGCCGATCAGGCCGCTGGCCACCCCGCGCACCGTGCCGTCCCCGCCCAGCGAGCACACCATCGTCGCCCCTTCGGTCACCGCCCGCCGGGCCTGGCCCGCTCCCGGGTCCTCGGCCGTGGTCTCGTACCAGGCCGGCTCCGGCCAGCCGCGCCTCCTGCAGAGGCCGGCGAGGTGGGCCCTGAGCCGGGCCAGGTCGGAGAACTTCGTCGGGTTCACCACCACCGCCCACGGGCCGGGCGTCGGTGCGTCCTGATCGGGCATGCGCGCACTCTATCCCGGGCCCCCGCAGCCGATGGCCGGCGGGTCAGGTGATCGAGGCGGCCCAGATCGAGCCGATGGAGTAGGCCAGCGCCGCGTCGAACTCGGCGTCGGTCAGGTCCACCATGAGCCCCTCGGTCAGCGCCCGGCTGAAACTGGCGATCAGGCCGCGGTTGCCCGCCAGCAGGCGGTTCGCCTCGTCCCGGGAGTAGCCGCCGGACAACGCCACCACCCGGAGCACCGACGGGTGCCCGATCAGCGGGGCGTACAGGTTGGCCTCGGTGGGAAGGGTGAGCTTCAGCATCACCTGAGCCCCGGCGGGGAGCCCGGAAAGCCGCTCGAGAATGCCGGCCGTGACGATCTCCTCGGCGACCGGCTTGTCGGGCGCCGTGATGTCCACCTCCGGCTCGATGATCGGAACCAGGCCGGCCGCCAGGATCCGCGTCGCCACCTCGAACTGCTGGTCGAGGACGGCCTCGATCCCGGCGGCATCGCCTGCCTGCACCACGGAGCGCATCTTGGTGCCGAACACGTGGCGGGCCTTCGCCCGCTCCAGCAGGTCGTCGAGGCCAGGCATCGGCTTCATCAGCCGGACGCCGTCGGACGGCTCCTGCAGGCCGCGGTCGACCTTCACGAACGGGACGATGTCCTTCACGTCCCACAGGAAGTCGGGCACTCCGATGTCGTCGATCTCGCGTTCCATGGTCTGCTCGAACAGGATCGCGGCCAGGACCCGGTCGCCGGTGAACGCAGAACTGGTGATGATCCTGGTGCGGAAGGCGTGCATCAGGTCGAACATCTCCGCCTCGGTCGACCACGACTCGGGGCCGACGCCGTACCGGGCGAGCGCCTTGGGGGTGCTGCCGCCGGACTGGTCGAGGGCGGCGACGAAGCCCTCGCCGTAGGCCATTCGGGAGAGCTGGGCTGCGTCCATGGTTCCTCCTCCTCGACCGCGGAGGACGTCGACCGCCGCGGGACGTGACTACCTGTGACACCTTCAGCCTAGGTCGCCGCGGAGGCGGCCGCAGCAGATCGAGGGCGGGGCTACTCGCCGGATCGGCCCCGGGCGCCTACTCTGAGCGCATGAGGACCAACACCGCGCTTCAGGTGATCTTCGCGTTCTTCCTCGGGCTGGTGGTGGTCGCTTTCGTCGGCATCGGCGTCAACACCTTCTACCCGGAGCCGATCTGGTACGACGGGATGCCGGAGAGCCAGTGGTCACAGTGGCGGTTGGTCACCGGCATCATCCTGCTTGTCTGCGCCACCCTGCTGCTCGTGGTTTCGCTGCTGCTGCCCGAGAGCCAGGGCGTGCTGTCGAACGGCGTGCTGCTGGGCGGGGTGTTCACGATGGTGTACGCGGTCGGGATGACGGTGTCCTCCGACCGCAGCGTGGTGCGTTTCGTGGTGGCGGGAGCGGCCCTGGCCGTGACCATCGGGGTCGGATACCTCAAGTTCGTCCGGGGGCGCCGACGGGCGGCGGCAGCTGCGGCTGCGGCCGTGCCCGCCGCCGTGGACGGTGGCGTCCCGGCGGGAGCGGCGGGCGAACCCGGGTCAGCGCCGGTGGGCGACCTGGCCGGGCGGCTGGCGGTGGTGGAGCGCAAGCTGGACGCGCTGGGCCAGGCCTTGCGCGGCTGATCGTCATCCCCCTGTCATCGTCATGCCCACCGAGCCTGGGAGCATCCGGGCATGACCGGTGACCGGAGGACCCAGCGCCTGATCCGCTACGGCGGCACGTTCTCCGACTTCCGTCCTGAACGGGCGTCCGGCTGCTACCTCTACGATGCGGCGGGCACCCCGGTGCTGGACTTCACGTCGGGGCAGCTGAGCTCGATCCTGGGCCACAGCCACCCCGAGATCGTCGAGGCGGTCGCGACGGGAGTGGCCCGGCTCGATCACCTCTACTCCGGGATGCTCTCCGAACCGGTCCTCGCCCTGGCGCAGTGCCTCACCGACCTGGCGCCGGAGCCGCTGGATCGGGCCATGTTCCTGAGCACCGGAGCCGAGTCCAACGAAGCGGCCCTCCGTCTTGCCCGGCTGGTCACCGGGCGCTACGAGGTGGTCGCGTTCGCCCAGAGCTGGCACGGGGTCACCGGCGGCGCGGCGGCGTCGACCTACGCCTTCGGCCGGCAGGGCTACGGACCCCAGGGCGTCGGGACCATCGCCATCCCGGCCCCGGACCTGCTGCGAGGTCCGTTCCGGACCCCCGCCGGCTACGACTGGCAGGCCGAACTGGACTACGCCTTCGCGCTCGTCGACCGGCAGTCCACCGGCAGCCTGGCGGCGTTCATCGCCGAGCCGATCCTGAGCACCGGCGGCATGCTCGACCTGCCGCCCGGCTACCTGGCTGCCCTGGCCGAGCACTGCCGTACCCGCGGCATGCTGCTGATCCTCGACGAGGCCCAGACCGGAATGGGCCGTACCGGGACCATGTTCGCCTTCCAGCGGGACGGGGTGGTGCCCGACATCCTCACCTTGTCCAAGACCCTCGGCGCCGGGCTGCCGCTGTCCGCCGTGGTCACCACCGCCGCGATCGAGCAGGCGGCCTTCGACAAGGGCTT
Organism: uncultured Actinomycetota bacterium; assembly: GCA_963704225.1. Classification (GTDB taxonomy): domain Bacteria; phylum Actinomycetota; class Actinomycetes; order Propionibacteriales; family Propionibacteriaceae; genus Propionicimonas. Next base: position 7,299 of record CAVPHL010000015.1, on the reverse strand, counting down.
CCTGTTCTACACCACCCACGTGTCCGACCCGTTGCCGGCGGCGGTCGGGGTGAAGGTGATCGAGATCATCCTGCGCGACCGGCTGGTGGAGCGTGCCGCGGTCGCCGGGCAACGCCTCGCCGCGGGCCTGCGACAGATCATGGCGGCGCACGAGGGCGTGGGGGACGTCCGTGGGCGTGGCCTGCTGCTCGGGATGGAGATCGTGACCGACCGGGAGACCCTGGCCCCCGACCACGATCGGGGGATGCGGATCACCGCCCGGTGCCTGGAACTCGGCCTGTCGATGAACATCGTGCAGCGCCAGGGGATGGGCGGGGTGTTCCGGATCGCACCGCCGCTCACGGTCACCGACGCCGAACTCGACCGCGGCCTGGAGATCCTCGCCGAAGCGATCTCCTCGACCCGCTGAGAGCCTGCGGACAGCGTCGGCAACGGGTCCGTCCCGACGTCCCGCGCCCGGCTGCGCCGGAATACCTTGGCCGGATCGGCCCAGAAGGTGCCCGCGCTGGCTAGTCTCCTGCCATGAGCCAGCCTCCGCAGCCGCCGCAGATCGGCGAGGTGGTCAACGGGTACCAGTGGAACGGCGCCCAGTGGGTGCCCCTGCCGCCGCCGCAGGTCGGTCAGGTCGTCAACGGGCATCGTTGGGACGGGCAGCGGTGGGTGCCGCTGGCGCCGCCGGCCCCGCAGGTGGGTCAGGTCGCGAACGGGCATCGTTGGGACGGGCAGCGGTGGGTGCCGCTGGCGCCGCCAGCCCCGCAGGTGGGTCAGGTCGCGAACGGGCATCGTTGGGACGGGCAGCGGTGGGTGCCGCTGGCGCCGCCGGCCCCGCAGGTGGGTCAGGTCGCGAACGGGCATCGTTGGGACGGGCAGCGGTGGGTGCCGCTGGCGCCACCCGCCCCGCCCGTGGCCGCCCAGCCCCCGCCGCAGGCCTGGCAGCAGTACGCCGCCTCGCCGGACGGAACGGCAGCGCAGACCCCTGCTGCTCCGGCGGGGTTGTCCGGCCCGACCGGGGACAACCCTCCACCGGCGCCCGCGGCGGTGCCGCCATCGCCGGCCGGGCGGCCCGCTCCCGCGGTGCTCGACGAACTGAAGCTGCTGGCCGATGCCTGGCAGTTCAGCTGGCAGGTGAAGGGTGACCTGGTCACGATGAGCAGGGTGATCGCGGAACGGAAGGCGTTCCTGTCCACCGCCCGCCTCGAGTACGTCGCCCGGATCCGGCTGGACGAGGCGCGCCGGGGGTTGCGGTTCTCCGAACAGCTCAAGGAGTCGGGCGTCGGCCTGTCCTCCGGCGGGGACGACAACCTGCCGGGCGGGTTCTCCGCGCAACGCACCTCGTTCAACACCCGCACCGACGGGATCGCGGAGACCATCGAGCAGGAGGCGGCACGGTTCGGTGCCAGCTACCCCCACGACTTCCCCTACGCCCTGGTCCGGGAGCAGGTCGCCGGGCTGGCCCAGGCCCAGGGCTACCGGTTCGACTACGGCCTGGGCTAGCTTGCGGCCCACCCGGCCTTCGTCGGCGTCGCTCGGGGTCCGGCTCAGGCGGGACCGCTGACCTGCGCCAGCAGGTGCGGCTTGTCCCCGTCCCGGGTGGTGACGGCGGCGCGCCAGCTGTCGCCGTCGGGACGCCACCAGGCGCCCACCGTGGCGGGCAGCAGGATCGGGCGGGTGAAGGCCACGTCCACGTTATAGGCCTGCGGCAGGCGCGGCCCGAGGGCCGCGAGCAACCGGGCGTGGGTCCACATGCCGTGGATGATCGGGCGCTGGAAGCCGAACGCCCGCGCCGCCAGCACGGAGGTGTGGATCGGGTTCGGGTCGCCCGACACCCGCCGGTAGTCTCGCCCCAGGCTCGCCGGCAGCCGCCACCGGGCGATCGGAGGCACCGGCTCGAAGGCCTCCGGCGCCGTGGCGTCCGCGGCACCGGGCCGGTCGCCGGGCGCGACGGTGCCGGGCGCCAGGTAGGTGCTCACCCCGTCCCAGGCGAGCTCGCCGCCGACCCGCACCTCGCCGGTCAGGTCGAGCAGGGCACCCCGCCGGTGGGGTCGCAGGTTCCCTGCCCGTACCGACACCTGGAGGGTGGCCGTGGCCGGGACCGGGCGGTGCAGGCGCATCCGGTTGGACACGTGGACGACCCCGGCCAGCCGGATCGTCGAGTCGCTGCCGGCAAGCAGGTGGACGTGGAGCGGGAAGGTGAGCACGTGCAGCCACGTCGGCGGCACCAGGTCACGCAGGCCGAACCCGCAGGTGCGGGAGTATTCGGCGAGCCGGGCCGGGTCCTGGGAGACGTCGGACACCACGACCGTCCGCTCCGGCACCCGGGTCGGGCCGGGGCGGCGCGGCAGCAGCGACCGGGCGAACAGCGGCCCCAACCGGGGCAGGGCGGCGAGCTCTTCGGCGGCGATCATTGGCCGACCAGGTTCTGGCCGCACACCCGCACCACCTGTCCGGTCACCCCGCCACTGGCCGGGTCCAGGAAGTAGCCGATCGTCTCGGCGACATCGACCGGCAGGCCTGCCTGGCCCAGGCTGTTGCTGCGCCGGAACACCTCGCGCTGGACGAAGGGGATCCTCGCGGTCATGTCGGTCTCGATGAACCCGGGAGCGACCGCGTTGACGGTGATGCCCCGTGCGGCCAGTTCCGGGGCCAGCGCCCGGACCAGCCCCACCACCCCCGCCTTGGACGCGGCATAGTTGGCCTGGCCGCGGTTGCCGGCGATTCCTGAGGTGGAGGCGACACCGACGATCCGCCCGTGGGGGGCCAGCCCGCCCGGGCGGCCGTCGAGCAGGGCGGAGTTGATCCGCAGCTCCGCCGCCAGGTTCACCTCCAGCACCGCCGCCCAGCGGTCGGCGTCGGTGTTGGCCAGCAGCTTGTCCCGGGTGATCCCGGCGTTGTGCACGATGCCGTGGAGCCGTGCCTCCGGGCCGAACCGGGACGCGACCTGGGCCGCGATCCTCGCTCCGGCGTCCGCAGCGGTGATGTCCAGTTGGAGGGCGGTGCCGCGCACCTCGTTGGCCAGCCCGGCCAGGGCCTCACCGGCCGCCGGCACGTCCACGCACACCACGGCTGCGCCGTCCCGGGCGGCCACCCGGGCGATCCGGGCGCCGATCCCGCGCGCCGCCCCGGTCACCACCACGACCCGGCCGGCCAGCGGCGCACCGGTGGGGGCGGACCCGACAGGTTCGGCCGACGACGGGGGTCCGACCAGCCAGGCCTGGCCGTCCACGAAGGCTGATCGGCCCTCGAGCAGGAACGACAGGGTGGAGGTGAGGGCGGACGGGCCGGTGCCGGGCGCGACCCGGATCAGGTTGGCGGTGGCGCCGCCGCGCAGTTCCTTGCCGACGGTCCGGGTCACCCCGTCCAGCGCCTGGCGGACCGCGTGGGCCTCCACCCCGGACACCTGGTCGTCGGCCACGATCACCACCCGCCCGGAGGCGGCGAGCGCCCGGACGGCGGGACGCAACACGGCGCGCAGGTCCTCGAGTTGGCCGATCCGGTCCAGGCCGCAGGCGTCCACCACGATCGCCCCGATCCGGTCGGGGTAGGCCGGCACCGGCGCGGGCGGCCCGCCCCCGGGGTCGGCGGACCCGGCCGGCGGCGCGGGGTCGTCCCGCACCGGCACCGAAGGGTCCACCCCGAGCAGGTCGAGGGCTTCGGCCAGCAGCGCCGAGCCGGCCAGGCCGGCCAGCACCACCGGTCCCTCCGGCAGCACCCGGCCGCGACGCAGCACCGGCGGCTCGGCGAGCCCGAGCCTGGTGGCCACCGCCTGGCCGGGGCCGGAGCGAAAGACGCGTTCGAGCATCCCGGCCATCACACCGCCTCCAGGATCGCGACCACGCCCTGGCCTCCCGCGGCGCAGATCGACACCAGGCCACGGGCGCCCGGGCCGCGCTCGTGCAGCAGCTTGGCGAGGGTGGCGACGATCCGTCCGCCGGTGGCCGCGAACGGGTGTCCCGCGGCCAGGGACGAGCCGGCCACGTTCAGCCGGCTCCGGTCGATCGCGCCCAGCGGAGCGTCCAGCCCGAGCCGGTCCCGGCAGAAGTCGGCCGACTCCCAGGCCGCCAGGGTGGCCAGCACGGTGGCCGCGAACGCCTCGTGCACCTCGTAGCGGTCGAAGTCGCCCAGGGCCATGCCCTGCCGGTTGAGCAGTCGGGCCACCGCGTGGGCGGGGGCGAGCAGCAGGTCGTCCCCGCCGGTGTGGTCGACCGCGGCCACCTGGGCATCGACGATCCGTGCCAGCGCGGGCAGGCCGCCGGCGCGCGCCCGGCCCTCCTCGGCCAGGAGCACCAGGGCGGCACCGTCGGTGAGGGCGGTGGAGTTGCCGGCCGTCATCGTGTCGCCGAACACCGGCTTCAGGGCGGCCAGCCTGGCCGTCGAGGTGTCCGGACGCAGTACGTCGTCCCTGGCCAGGCCGAGGTAGCTGGTGACCAGGTCGTCGAAGAACCCGGCGTTCCACGCCCGGGCCAGGTTGTGGTGGGAGGCCGCGGCCAATTCGTCCTGCGCCTCCCGGCTGATGCCCCAGGCGGCCGTCGTCCTCGCCTGGTGGGCGCCCATCGACAGCCCGGTGCGCGGCTCGACCACCTGGGGTGCGACCGGGACCAGGTGGCCGGGCCGGATGGACGCCAGCGCCCGCAGCCGGTCGGGCAGCGTCTTCGCCCGGTTCGCGGCCAGCAGGGCTCGGCGCAGGCCCTCGCTCACCGCGATCGGGGAGTCGGAGGCCGAGTCGACCCCGCCGCCGATGCCGACCTCGGCCTGGCCGAGTGCGATCTTGTTGGCCACCAGCAGCACCGACTCCAGCCCCGTGCCGCAGGCACGCTGCAGGTCGACGGCGGGCGTGGTCCGGTCGAGGGCGGAGGAGAGCACCGCCTCGCGGGTGAGGTTGAAGTCCCTGGCGTGCTTGAGCACCGCGCCGGCGGCCACGTCGTCCAGCCGGTGCCCGGCCAGCCCGAAGCGGGCGACCAGCCCGTCCAGCGCGGCGGTGAGCAGGTCGGAGTTGCTGGCGGCGGCGTAGGCACCCCCGGCCTTCGCGAACGGTGTCCGGTTGCCGCCGACCACCACGACGCTTCGGGGCTGCTGCATCTTTCCTCCTCAGATACTCGATACTGACGGTAGCAGGTACGTGTCGTACCGGGTAGTCTGGCGAGGTGAGCACCGACGGACGAGCCACCCGCTGGGCCGAGCACCGGCAGACCCGGCGTACCGAGCTGGTCGAGGACACGCTGCGGGCGATCCGTCGGCACGGCGCGGGGGTGGGCATGGAGGAGATCGCCGCCCAGGCGGCCACCTCCAAGACCGTCATCTACCGGCACTTCGGCGATCGTGCCGGACTCTACGCCGCCGTGGTGGACGCCGTGCACAGCTTCATCCTGCACGACCTGAGCGCGGCGCTGGAACTCACCGACGCCGATGACCTTGCCCTGCTGGCCCATGACCTCGCGAACGCCTACCTCACCCTGGTGGAGCGCGACCCCGAGATCTACCGGTTCCTGCTGAACGCCCCCGCCACCACCTCCGTCGACCCCTACGGCGGGTTGCCGGAGCTGATCGGGACCAGGGTCGGGGTGGCGATCGCGGAGCACCTTCGCCGCCAGGGGCAGGACCCGGCCTGCGCGGTGACGTGGGGCCACGGGCTGGTCGGGTTCATCCGCGCCGCCGCCGACTCCTGGATGGCCACCGAGCCGCGGGTCCCACGGATCACCGTCCTGGCCCAGATCAAGGCCTTCTTCACCCCCGCGCTGGCCAACGGGCTGGCCGCAGTCCCGCGACGACAGGAGCAACCATGACCGCTGTGGTGGAACGCACCGCCCTGGCCACCGCCCTCGGAGAGGCCCTCGGCCGGGCGCTGGACGGGCCGTTCGCGGACCGCCGGGAGCACGCGCGGGCGACGTTCCCGGCAGCCAACCTGCACCGTGACGCCGCCCAGTCGATGGATCAGGCGCGCGACTGGGTGCTGGAGCGGCTCGCCGAGCTGTCCGACGCCGGCTTCGGCGCCGCCGGGATCCAGCGCAACGCCGACGACACGCCCGACCCCGCGGCCGCGGTGGTCGCCTTCGAGATGCTCGCGCACGGCGACCTGTCCACCCTGATCAAGTCCGGCGTCCAGTTCGGCCTCTTCGGCGGGGCCGTGACCAATCTCGGCACCCGGTGGCACCACGACACGTTCCTGCCCGACATCACGAGCATGAAACTGCTCGGCTGTTACGCCATGACCGAACTGGGCCACGGCTCCGACGTGGCCGGGCTGGAGACGACGATCACCTATGTCCCGGAGACCGACGAGTACGAGGTGCACTCCGAAACCCCGGAGGCGACCAAGGCCTACATCGGCAACGCCGCCCGGCACGGCACGATGGCCGTGGTGTTCGGCCAGTTGCTGGTGCGGGGGCGCATCCACGGCGTGCACGCGGTGCTGGTTCCGCTCCGGGATGACGACGGTGCCGACCTGCCCGGGGTGACCTCGTCCGATCACGGCGGCAAGGGCGGCCTGGTCGGGGTCGACAACGGCCTGCTGCGGTTCGACCGCGTCCGGGTGCCGCGACGGATGTTGCTCGACCGCTACGGCGGCGTCGACGACGCCGGCCAGTACGTCTCGCCGATCGACAACCCCAACCGCCGCTTCTTCACCATGCTCGGCACGCTCGTGCGGGGCCGGGTGTGCATCGCGGCGGGCGGTGGAATCGCGGCCCGCCGGGCGCTGTCGATCGCCACCCGTTACGCACTGCGACGGCGCCAGTTCACCGCGCCGGGGAAGCCGGACGGGGTACTGCTGATGGACTACCTGATCCACCAGCGGCGCCTGCTGCCGGCGATCGCCCGGGCCTACGCCCTGGGCTTCGCCCAGAACGGGCTCACCGCCACCCTGGTGGAGGCGCAGGGCGGCGGCGGGATCACCGAGCGGGAGCAACGGCAGCTGGAGACCCGGGCGGCCGGGCTGAAGGCGGTGGCCACCCGGTTCGCCAACGACACCATCCAGGAGTGCCGGGAGGCCTGCGGGGGCGCCGGCTACCTGGCCGAGAACCGCCTCGTCGGGCTCCGCGCGGACGCCGACGTGTTCGCCACCTTCGAGGGCGACAACACGGTCCTGTTGCAACTGGTGGCCAGGGCGTTGCTCACCGACTACCGGCAGGTGTGGGGAGACCTCGACCGGGTCGGCATGGTGCAGGCCGCTGCGCGGCTGGTCGGGGAGACCGTGCTGGAGCGGACGGCGGCCAACCTGCTGGTGGACCGGCTGGTGGCGGCGGCCCGGCGGCGCCCGGAGGAGCTCAACCTGGTGGATCGGGGCTGGCACGCCTGGAATGGCTA
>CAVPHL010000014.1:0-15525 GCA_963704225.1 uncultured Actinomycetota bacterium | reverse complement strand
TGTTCGAGGAGCGCGAGCGGCACGCCCTGGAGTCGCTGGCCCGGCGGATGCGCCGGGTGTCCGGCCGCGACTTCAACGCGGTGAACAAGCTCGGGGACCACCTGCTCTTCCTCTCCCGGGCCCATCTGGAGCGGGTGCTGCTGGAGTCGTTCATCTCCGGGATCGAGGAGTGCGAGGACGAGCCGGCCCGGGACCAGCTGGAGCGGCTGTGCAGCCTCTTCGCCCTGTCCAGCATCTCCGCGGACCGGGCCTGGTTCCTGGAGCACAACCGGATCTCCGCCGGCCGGGCCAAGGCGATCGGCGCCCAGGTGAACGCGCTGTGCGGCGAGCTGCGCCCGCACGCCCTGGCGCTGGTGGACGGGCTCGGCGTCCCGCCGGAGTGGCTCGGCGCAGCCATGCTGGAGGACTGACCCACCCGGCGTCAGCCCGCAGGGCTGGCCCGTCGGTGCCCCCGGTTGCCCGGTTTCGTCAACGCCGCCGGATTGCAGCAGGATGGGTACATGGACCCCTCGCCGCGCCCTGGCTGGTGGCACCGGATGCGCCGGGCGGTGGCGGTCGCGTCGATCACGTTCGGGCTGAGCCTCGTCGGCGCCTGGCTGGCCAGCGTGTCCCTCAGCGGTCAGGTCACCGACGAGGCCGGCGCGGCCGGTGTCCGGTCCTGGTTGCAGTTCCTCGGCTGGCTCGAGATCGGCCTGAGTGTCGTCGTGATCGGTGGCCTGGCCGCGGGGGCGTGGTTGCACCGGCCCCTCTGGGCGCGCGGGGTGGCGACGGTGATCGTCGGAATGGTGCTGCACTGGGGCTGGTGGGTGCTGGATCGCCGGTTCGACCTGTTCGGCACCTCGGGGCTCACCGAAGGGGATCCGGCGCTGGTGGTGCGCACCGAGGTGCGGCTGTGGGCCATGCTGGCGGCGGACGCGCTCGCAGTGCTGGCCCTGGTCGTGGGCGGCCTGGTGCTGCTGTGGCACCGCGACCCGGCGGAGCGGAGGGACGACGAGGGGCCGGTGGGCCCCGCGGACGGCGGGGCGGAGGAACGGCCCGGCCCTGGTGAGCCGTCGGAACCGACCGGACCGGCCGGTTCAGGGCAGGCCGGCTCGTCGACCGATCGCCGCGGCGACACCGCCGGCGATCACCACGACCAGGTAGGGCGCTTTCAGCTTCAGGGCGACCGCGCCGACGACCAGGGCCAGCAGGCGTGAGTCCAGCGCGACCCCCTGACCCTTGCCGATGGTGTTCAGCACGGTCAACGAGGCGAGCAGCCCGACGGTCAGCGCCGTCGCCAACTCGTGGAACACCGGACGGTCGAGCAGCGCCTGGGGCAGCAGGTAGCCGGCGAGCTTGATCAGGTAGGCGGCCGCGCACGCGCCCAGCACCCACGTCCACCAGGTCATGGGGCGAGGGCCCGTCGGCGCCAGGCCCACCAGCCGGCGGTGACGGCGGCGGCGACCAGCACCGGGAGGCCGGGCGGCACCAGCGGCAGGGTCAGCGTGGTGGCCAGCGCCGCGACCACGGCGAGCACGATCGGGTCCCTCCCGTTCAGCCGGGGCCACAACAGGCCGAGGAAGGCGGCCACGGCCGCACCGTCCAGCCCCCACTGTCCGGGGTCGCCGATCGCGTTGCCGGCGAGCGCACCGATGAGGGTGAAGCCGTTCCAGAGCAGGTAGACCCCCACCCCGGCCGTCCAGAAGCCGAGGACCCGCTCGTCGTGGTCCTCCTGCGCGGTCGCGGTGGCGGTGGACTCGTCGATGGTCAGCTGGGCCATCAACGGGATCAGCCGCCCGGGCGGGCGGATCAGGGCCTTGAGCTGCATGCCGTACACCCCGTTGCGGATACCCAGCAGGGTGGCGGCGGCCCAGGCGGCGCCCCCGGTGCCGCCACCGGCGACCACGCCGATGAACGCGAACTGCGATCCGCCGGTGAACATCAGGGCGCTCAGCGCGCAGGCCTGCCACACGTCCAGCCCGGAGGCGGTGGCCAGCGCACCGAACGAGACGCCGTACACCCCGACGGCCGCGGAGATGGAGAGCCCCATCCGGACGGCAGGGGTGAGGCGGGGGCGCACGGGCGTCACGCTAACGCACGCGGGTCCGCCGGCCCGCGGCGATCTCAGCTCACCCGGGTTCAGGGTGGCGCCGCCGCCCGCGGGGGACGGCGACCCGTTCCCGGATCCCGGCCCCGGGTCAGGGGCCAAGGGGTCAGCCGACCTTGTCCGGTTCGTAGCTGTCGTCGAACTCGGTCACCAGCGCGGTGGCGTCGTCACCGAATTCGGTGCCCCGAGCCGCCTGCAGGCCCCGCATCAGGTGGTAGAGCACCAGCGCGGTGACCGTGCCGACGGTCACGCCGCCGAAGGTCATCGAGCCCACGGTGAAGGTGAAGTCCGCGATGCCCATGATCAACCCGATCGCGGCCGGGATCAGGTTCACCGGCTTGGTGAACTCCACCTTGTTGTCGATCCAGATCCTGGCCCCCAGCAGGCCGATCATGCCGTAGAGCACGGTTCCGGCCGCACCGATGACACCGGCGGGGATGGTGGCGACCGCCTGGCCGAACTTCGGGATGAAGGACAGCAGGATCGCGATCCCGCCGGCCACCCAGTAGAGCGGCGGTGGAGTACACCTTGGTGGCGGCCATCACGCCGATGTTCTCGGCGTACGTGGTGGTGCCGGAGCCGCCGCCGAAGCCGGCCAGGGTGGTGGCGACGCCGTCGGCGAGCAGGGCGCGTCCCATCGTCTTGTCGTAGTTCTGGCCGGTCATCAGCGCGACCGACTTCACGTGGCCGACGTTCTCGGCGATCAGGACGAGCACGACCGGCAGGAACAGGACGGTGACGTTGAAATCGACGGTCGGCAACGTGAACTGGGGAAGGCCCAGCCAGGCGGCCTTGTTGACCTCGGTGAAGCTCACCTGGCCCTGGAAGAGGGCTGCGATGTAGCCGACAAGCACGCCCAACAGGATGGAGAGGCGCCCGATCAGGCCCCGGAACCCGACGGTGATCAGGACGATCGCGATCAGGGTGATCCAGCCGGTGACCGGGGCCGCCCAGAAGCCGGAGTTGTTGGCCTTGCCCCAGGCCGCGCCGGCCAGGTTGAAGCCGATCAGCATCACGATCGTGCCGGTCATCACCGGGGGCATCAGGGCGTCGATCCACTTCGAGCCGGCCAGGTGCACGACGGCGCCGACGATGGCGAGCAGGATGCCGGTGAACATGATCCCGAACAGCGCCTTGCCGATGTCGTCGCCCATCTTGGACGCCATCACCGGCGCGATGAAGGCGAACGACGAGCCGAGGTAGCTCGGCAGCCGGTTGCCGGTGATCAGCAGGAACAGCAGCGTGCCGACGCCGCTGAAGAAGAGGGTGGCCGGGATCGGGAAGCCGGTGATCAGCGGCACCAGGAAGGTGGCGCCGAACATGGCCACCACGTGCTGGGCGCCGAGCCCGAAGGTCTTGCCCCAACCGAGGCGTTCATCCGGGGCGACCACTGCCCCCGGTGCGATCGTGCCGTTGCCGTGCAACTTCCAGACAGCCATGAGTTCCCCTTCGGTGAGCAGCCGAGCGAACTCTATTGGCCGTGCGGCCGCGCGCCTGCGGCCACGGATTCGTGAGATCGGCGGGGATCGCCAACGCTGGTGGTATCCGGGGTCCGGGTGGGGTCGCTCAGATCCAGGAGCGCAGCCACATTCGCGCCAACCAGTCCTGGTAGAGCATCAGCTGGTCGGTCAGCACCGGGTAGATGTAGGCGAAATTGGCGGCCACCAACGCCACCGCCACGCCGGCGATGATCGCGCCACGTCTTCGGCCGGGGCCCTCGGCGGGGCCCAGGATCAGCCCCAGCACCATCGCCAGGATCGTCACGGTGAAGGGCACGATGCAGATCGCGTAGAAGAAGAAGACCGGGCGGTCGGCGCTGGCGAACCAGGGCAGGTAGGTGGAGAGGGCTGCGACGATCGGAACCCCGAAGCGCCAGTCGCGTCCAGCGATCCACCAGATCAGTGCCACGAACAGCGCCAGGAAGGCCATCCACCACAGCACCGGGGTGCCCATGCCCGAGATCACCCGGATGCAGGTGTCCCCACCGGTCGCCCAGCACCCGTCCACGCCCGGCTTGATGTCGTTGACCGCGTCGATCCCGATCGGACGGGCCATGATCAGCCAGCCGATCGGGTGGGAGTCGTAGGGGTGGGCCTGGTCCTTGATGTACTGCCCGACGTGGAACTCGAAGATGTCCTGGTGGTACTTCAGGAAGGACGCCCACCTCTCGCCGAGATGGACCGTCAAGGGGTGCTCGGGGTTGTTGGCGCCCCAGTCGCGGCCGTAGCCGCCGGCGGTGAGCAGCCAGCCCGACCAGGTCGCCACGTAGACGATCCCGGCGACCACCACCATCTTCAGGAAGGCCGGCACGCCGTCCACCAGCAGCGCCTGCCACGCCCGGTGGTCCGCGCCGGCCAGCTTCCGGGCACCCACGTCCCAGAGCACGGAAAGCACCCCCATCGACGCGAGCAGGAACACCGAGTTCCACTTCGTGCCCATAGCCAGGCCGAACAGCACGCCGGCAGCGAGCCGCCACGGGCGCCACCACAGGATCGGGCCGAACCGGCCGCCGAAGTCGGGCTGGCCGAGCGCCTCGAGCCGGTCGGCCAGCCGGCCGCGGTAGTGATCCCGGTCGGCCACCACGCAGGCGACCGCGGCGACGAGGAAGAACGCCTGGAAGATGTCGAGCAGGCCGATCCGGGACATGGTGAAGGCCAGGCCGTCCAGGGCGAGCAGGACGCCGGCGATACCGCCGATCAGCGTCGAGCGGGACAACCGCCGGGCCAGCCGGATCGTGATGAACACCAGCAGCGCCCCGAAGACCAGCGAGGAGAACCGCCAGCCGAAGGAGTTCATCCCGAACAACTGCTCGCCGGCCCCGATCAGCCACTTGCCCACCGGCGGGTGCACGACGAACTCGGCGGTGTCGGTGAACAGGTCGACCTCGCCGGCCGCGATCCGGGCGTCGATGTCCTTGGGCCATCCGGTCTCGTAACCGAACTTCCACAGGGTCCAGGCGTTCTTGGGGTAGTAGGTCTCGTCGAACACCAGTTTGTTGGGCAGGCCCAGGTTCACCAGCCGGATCGCGAACGCGAACGCGGTGATCACCAGGGTCACCACCCAGCCGGTGAGCCGGTCGCGCAGCGCTGCCTGACCGTCGCGCAGCCGCTCGACCGTGCTCAGCTCGTCGCGGTTGGCCGCCCGGCGCAACCGCCGCCATGGGGCGGCCGGCGGGAGGGCCGGGTCGGGGTCGGTGTCCCCGGCGGCCGCGTCCCCGGGATCGGTGGCCAGGGGCCCGGGAGTGGGGTCGGGGCCGGAGCGCGCCGTCGCGGCCGGATCCGGAGCGGTCGTGGTGCCGGCCTCGTGGCCGGCGGCGGCTTCCGGATCCCCGGACGCGCCCGGGCTGCCGGGGCCCCAATCCGCTTCGGTCACCCGGTCATCCTAGGCGGCCGGGGGGACCGGTCCTTCGGACCACGCCCGAATCAGGAATACTGCACGGGTGGGCGAACTGACGGGCGGCGGGCTGCTGGTGCTGGCGGGGACGCCGATCGGCAACCTCGACGACGCCTCGCCCGCGCTGCGGCAGGCACTCGCGGAGGCGGACGTGATCGCCGCGGAGGACACCCGGCGGCTGCACGGGCTGCTCTCCCGCCTCGGCATCACCACCTCGGCCCGGATCATGTCCCATTTCGACGGGAACGAGGCGGCGCGGGTGGGCGGACTCCTGGCCGCGCTGGAGGAGGGCCGCACCGTGCTGGTCGTGTCGGACGCGGGCATGCCCACGGTCTCCGACCCGGGCTACCGGGTGGTCTCCGCGGCGGTCGCGGCGGGCCTGCCGGTTCGGGTGGTGCCCGGCCCGTCCGCGGTACTGGTGGCACTCGCGCTGTCCGGACTGCCCACCGACAGGTTCTGCTTCGAAGGCTTCCTGCCGCGCAAGGGCGGTGAGCGGCGTCGCCGGCTGGCCGACCTGGCCGCCGAGCCGCGCACCATGGTCTTCTTCGAGGCGCCCCATCGGCTGGCCGACTTCCTGGCCGACGCCCGGACGGCGTTCGGGGACGACCGCGCGGCCTCGGTGAGCCGGGAACTCACCAAGACCTACGAGGAGACCCGGCGCGGGCCCCTCGCCGACCTGGCCGGGTGGGCGGGCGCGGGCGTCCGCGGTGAGATCACCGTGGTGGTCGCCGGCGCGCCACCGGCAGCGGTGTCGGTGTCCGACGCGCTCCCGCTGGTGGCCGAGCGGGTGGCCGCCGGCGAGCCGTTCTCGTCGGCGGTCGCGGCGATCGCGGCGGACGCGGGCCTGCCCCGGAAGGCCCTCTACGCTGCGGCGCTGGCAGCCCGGAAGGGTGCCGGCAATGGGTGAGGGCACGCGTACCACATCGAAGTACGGACTGCCGCCCCTGCCGGAACCGCTGCCGGCCGCCACGACGGACGCCCACACCCACGCGCTCAGCACCCAGGAGTACAGCGGCCTGCCGGTGGCCGAGGCACTTGACCTCGCCCGCGCAGCCAACGTCACCCGGGTCGTCGAGGTCGGCACCGACGTCGCCTCGTCCGAGGCGGCCATCGAGGTGGCCGAGCGGCACCCGCAGGTGGTGGCGAGCGTGGCCATCCACCCCAACGACGCCGCCCGGCTGGGTGATCGGCTGGGCGGGGAACTCGACCGGCTGGCCGCCCTGATCGGGTCCTCGGACCGCATCCGCGGGGTGGGGGAGACCGGCCTGGACTACTTCCGCACGACCGACCCGGCCGGGAAGGTGCGCCAGCGGGAGGCCTTCGCGGCCCACATCGCCTGGGCCAGGCAGCACGACCTCGCCCTGGTGATCCACGACCGCGATGCGCACGCAGACATCCTCGACGTGCTCGACGCCGAAGGATCGCCCGAACGGGTGCAGCTGCACTGCTTCTCCGGTGACGCCGCCTTCGCCCGGGCGTGCCTCGACCGGGGCTACTGGCTGTCGTTCCCCGGAACGGTCACGTTCAAGGCCAACGAGGCCCTCCGGGAGGCGCTCGACATCACCCCGGCGGACCGGCTGCTGATCGAGACCGACGCCCCCTACCTGACCCCGCTGCCCTTCCGTGGCCGGCCGAATTCCAGCTACCTGCTGGCGCACACCGTCCGGTTCGTCGCCGAGCGCCGTGGGGTCGACCTCGCCGGGCTCTGTGTCCAGCTGGCCGCGAACGCGTCCGCCGTGTTCGGCGACTGGGGGGACGTCCCTGCCGCGGACGGACCCCGCCCCGGGGAGCCCGGCCCGGGCCCCGGGTCCGACCCGGTGGACGGGGCACGGCATGGCTGAGGGACTGCTCGACCCGCGCACGATCCGGAGCCTCGCCGCGGAACTCGACCTGCGGCCCACCAAGCAGCGCGGCCAGAACTTCGTGCACGATGCGAACACCGTCCGGCGGATCGTCGCGGCGGCCGGGGTGCGTCCTGACGACGAGGTGCTCGAGATCGGACCCGGCCTCGGATCGCTCACCCTCGGCCTGCTCGAGGCGGCCGGTGGCGTGGTCGCGATCGAGATCGAGCACAGCCTGGCGGCGCGGCTGGCGCGCACGGTGTCCGAGCGGCTGGCGACCCGGGCGGGCAGGCTCCGGGTGATCGAGGCGGACGCCCTCGCCGTGGACGCCCTCGACGACCCCCAGCCCACGCTGGTGGTGGCGAACCTGCCCTACAACGTGAGCGTGCCGGTGTTGTTGCACGTGCTGGCCCGCTTCCCGAGCGTCCGCGGCGGGCTGGTGATGGTGCAGGCGGAGGTGGCCGACCGGCTGGTCGCCCCGCCGGGCTCGCGCACCTACGGCATCCCGTCGGCGAAGCTGGCCTGGTACTGCGCGGCCCGACGGGTGGGGAGCGTGCCGCCCAGCGTGTTCTGGCCGGTGCCCAACGTCGACTCCGGGCTGGTCGAGCTGGTGCGCCGCGAACCTCCCCGGACGACGGCGCCGAGGGAGCAGGTCTTCGCTGTCGTCGACGCCGCCTTCGGGCAGCGGCGCAAGATGCTGCGCTCTGCACTCTCGGGGATGTTCGGGTCGTCCGCCGCCGCCTCTGAGGCCCTGCTGGAGGCCGGCGTGGATCCGCAGGCCCGTGGCGAGGTGCTCGCCATCACCGACTTCGTGAGGGTGGCCGAGGTGCTCCATGGGCGGGTGGGATAGCCTCGCGGCATGGCGACCCCGGTCACTGAACCCGAAGCAGTGCGCGTCCGGGTGGCGGGCAAGGTGAACCTGACCCTGCGCAGCGGCCGGCGGCGCCCGGACGGCTACCACCCGCTGTCGACGGTGTTCCAGGCGGTCTCCCTGTTCGACGAGGTGGAGGCGTCCTGGGCTCGGACGGGCGACTTCCGTGTCCGGGTGATCGGTGAGCAGGCCGATCGCGTGCCGACCGGGCCGGGCAACCTCGCGGTGCAGGCCGCCCAGCTGCTCGCCCAGACCGTGGGCGCGGCCTTTCCCCTGGGGGCGGAGCTGTTGATCCGCAAGGCCATCCCGGTGGCCGGCGGCATGGCCGGCGGTTCGGCGGACGCGGCCGGCGCGCTGCTGGCCTGCGCCGTGCTGTGGGATCTGGACGTCTCGCCCGACGAGCTTCGCCACCTGGGCGCCCGCCTGGGCGCCGACGTGCCGTTCTGCCTGCTCGGCGGGACGGCACTGGGCACCAATCGCGGCGACGAACTCGTGCCGGTGCTGAGCCGGGGCACCTACCACTGGGTGCTGGCGTTCAGCGACACCGAGCTGTCCACCCCGGAAGTGTTCGGCAAGTTCGACGAGCTCGGGCTCGGCGCGGACCGGCTACAGACCCCCGCGGACCTGATGAACGCCCTGGTCAACGGGGACACCCAGGCCCTGGCGAAGGCGCTGGTCAACGACCTGGAGCCGGCCGCGCTCGCGCTGCGCCCGCAGCTGGGCAGGCTGATCGCCGTCGGGACCGAACTGGGGGCACTGGCCTCGCTGGTGTCGGGGTCGGGACCGACCGTCGCCTTCCTTGCCGCCAACGAGCCCGCGGCGGTCGACCTGTCGGTACGGCTGTCCAGCGAGGGCGTGTGCCGGGCGGTGAAGCGGGTCACCGGGCCCGTGCCCGGCGCCCGGCTGGTGGTCTGAGGCCGGGTCAGGCCCGGCTCGAGCCTGCCCCGGCGACGGTGTCCGCGTCGCGCCCCGGCATGATCCGGGCCACCAGCAACAGCCCCGACAGCAGCACCGCCGGAACGAACATCGCGTCCTGGATGCCGATGGTCGCCACGAGCCAGCCGATCAGGCCGGGTGCGACCAGGAAGGCCGCGTAGCCGAAGGTGACCACGACGGCGAGACCGCGGCCGCCGGCGGTGTGGCCGGCGACGGCGTAGACCTGCGGAGCGATCATCCCGATGCCGAGACCCACCAGCGACCAACCGACCAGCAGGACCGGCAGCGTGCCGCCGGTGGCGGCGACGAGGTAGCCCAGCGCTGAGCAGGCACCTCCGAACATGGTGATCGCGCGGCGGCCGAACCGGGCCACCAGGAGGTCACCGAGGAGCCGGATCACGACCATGAAGGCGGCCACACAGGTGAAGCCCAGGGCGCCGATGGTCGGGTCGACCTCCGCGATCCGGGTGACGTGCAGCCCCGACCAGTCGTTCGCCGTCCCCTCGCCCAGCCCGAACGCGATCGCCATCAGACCCAGCAGGTAGGCCGACCGGGGGATCGGGGTTCGCGCGCCGGTCTCGTCGTGGTGGGCCACCACCCCGGTCTCCGGCGTGAACCGCCGGGCCGCCACGAAGGCGGCCACGCCGACCGCGGCCGCTGTCGAGGTGGTCACGACCATCGTCGCGACCGGGTCGCGTCCCAGCAGCGGGGCGATCAGCACGAACCCGCCCGCCCCGACCAGGTTTCCCACCGACCACATCCCGTGGAAGAAGCTCATGATCGGTCGGGTCCGGTGCTGCTCGACCTGGACCCCGATCGCGTTCATGGCCACGTCGATACCCCCGTTGCCGATGCCCAGCAGGATGCCGACGGCGAACAGCAGCGGCACCGAGGGGGCCAGCCCCAGCCCGAGGATCGCGACCGCCAGCACCGGCAGCATGGCCAGGCTCACCCGGCGGGCACCGTACCGGTCACCGAGGCGGCCGGCGAGTTGCATCGACGCGATCGCGGCCAGGCCCATCACGATGAAGAAGGCGGACAGCTGCCAGGGTTCCAGCCCGAACCGGGCCGTGAACGTCGGGATCGACGCGGCGTACGCGCCGATGACCAGGCCGTTGTAGCCGAAGAGCAGGACGACGGAGGCCGCCGCCGTCCGGGAACTGAGAGCGCTCACAGCGGGCATCCTACTCACCATGAGCGAGCGGGGGGCCGGGTGGAGGGCGGACCGGGAGCAGGGCGGGCCTCATCGGCAAGGGTGTGGCTCAGGGGTTGGTGGAGCGGGCCGGGTACACGTGCAGGGTGGGGGCCGGCTGGAGGTTCCGCATCCCGTTCCAGGCGAGGTTCACCAGGTGCGCGGCGACCACCGGCTTGGCCAGGCCGTGCTCGTCGCGGGTGTCCATCCACCACTGGCCGGCCAACGCCACCAGGCCCACCAGCATCTGCGCGTAGAGCGGAGCGGTGCCTCCATCGAGGTCACGCCTGGCGAACTGGTTGGCGAGCAGGTCCTCCACCCGGGACGCGATGTCGGACAGGATCGTCGCGAACGACCCTTCCGGCGAGGTGGCCGAGGAATCCCGGGAGAGGATCCGGAACCCGTTCGGGTGGTCGTCGATGTAGTCGAGCAGGGCGAGGGTGCCGAGCTCGATCAGGGCCCGGGGATTGGCCCGCGGTGTGGTGATCGCGGTCCGGATCGCGTCGTGGAGGGTGCGCACCTCACGGTCGACCACCACGGCGTAGAGGCCCTCCTTGCCACCGAAGTGCTCGTACACGACCGGCTTGCTCACTCCGGCGTGGGCGGCGATCTCCTCCACCGAAGTGCCCTCCAGGCCGCGTTCGGCGAACAGGGCGCGGGCCACATCGATCAGCTGCTCCCGACGCTCCGCCCGGGTCAACCGGATCCGGCTGCGCCGGGCGCGCGCGGCGACAGGGGCGGTGGACATGGCCCAAGTGTGGCCCCGCGGCGACCGGGTTCGCCAATCAGCCCCCCTTCGCCGCGGCGCGGCGCGAACCCGGCGACCCGATTCGCCCGTGCGCCGTGGCCTCCGGGGTGCGGTGAGTCCGAGGAGGGACGGGGTGGGCGGCGCGGGACGGAGTCGGCCCGGGCCGGAGGAGCCCGCCAGGGGTGGGTCCACCGACCCCGGCGGGCGTGCGGCGCGTCCGGGCGCCCCCGTAGGATGGGCCCCGGCCGTCCTTCGGCCGTTCCCCGGTTGGTCTGCCGGCAGGGCCCGCCTGACTTTGAATCAGGACTAGCGACGTAGGTTCGACTCCTACCCGGGGAGCGGGACGCCGGTCAGCGCAGCCCGCGCGAGAACGAGTCCGCCAGCCCGCGCACGGTGTCCACATCCGGGATGTTCACGAAGGCCACCGGCCCCCGCTGCAGGCTCGCCCGGCCCGAGGCCAGGCCGGCGCCGAGGTGAGCCGGGACGGCGCCACCCGGGGTGGGTCCGAACGCCACCGTCCCCGAGCCGTCCCCGCGGCGCGAGACCGAGACGTCGCCGACCTTCTCCAGCGCCACCGAGCGGACGTGCTGGCCCGAGGCCCCGTAACCGATCACCGCCCGCCGGTCGGTGAGCACGTACCAGGTCCGCCGGTTCACCCAGGCCCGATGGAAGAAGCGGCCGATGATCAGGTGCAGGCCGATCGCCACGAACGGCAGGCCGAACAGGGCCATTCCCCACGGGGCGCCCCCGAGAATCACCATCGCCTCCCAGAAGATGGCGAAGCCACCCCAGAGCAGGCTGAACGGGATCAGGACCACGTCGGCGGGCTGGAAGATGCGCGCCGGATCGGGCCGGCCCGACCACAACACCTGCTCACCGGGCAGGCGGTGGGCGCTGAACGCCGATGGTTCCAGGGGCTGGGGCCAGGTCACGTCCGGGAGTGTAGGGCAGGCCGGTCGCGCCCTGCCCGGATGCCGGGCGAGATCCCGGCGGCCTGCTCAGCGAGGCCGGACGCACCGTTAGGATGGGGCGTCCGCCCGGGCTGTCGGGGGAGCGGCCGGGCCCGGCCCGACTCCCGGGAGCCGAACCGAACCAATGCTGGGAGTGCCCGTGGCCGAACAGGACGTGGAGGACCGGGTCGCAGCGGTCGTGATCATGGCGGCCGGGGCCGGGACCAGGATGAGGTCGTCGGTCCCGAAGGTGCTGCACCGGATCGCCGGGAAGTCGATGATCGCGCTGGCCATCGACACCGCGGACGCCCTCGCCCCCGACCGGCTCGTGGTCGTGGTGGGGCACCAGCGTGAGCTGGTCACCGAGCACCTCACCGAGGTCGCGCCGCACGTCACGATCGCTGTCCAGGAACGCCAGCTCGGCACCGGTGACGCCGTCCGCGCGGGCCTGGCCGCGCTGCCGCAGACCAGCGGCGAGATCGTGGTGACCTCCGGCGACGTCCCGCTGCTCGCCGCCGACACCCTCCGCGACCTGGTCGCCGCCCACCGTGCCGACGGCAACGTGGTCACCGTCCTCACCGCCGTGGTGCCGGACCCGACCGGCTACGGCCGGATCGTCCGCGACGGCGACGAGGTGGTCCGGATCGTCGAGCATGCCGATGCCTCCGACGCCGAACTCGACCTCACCGAGATCAACTCCGGCATCTACGTCTTCGACGGCGCGGCGCTGGTCGACGGGCTCGCCGCACTCCAGGCCGAGAACGCCAAGGGCGAGCTGTACCTGACCGACGTGGTCGCCCACGCCCGAACCGCGGGACGCCGGGTGGGTGCGCGGGTGGTCGCCGACCACCTTCAGACCGAGGGCGTGAACGACCGGGTTCAGCTGGCCGAGCGGGCCGCGGAACTGAACCGGCGGATCCTCACCCACTGGATGAACGAAGGGGTCACGGTTCTCGACCCGGCGACCACCTGGGTGCATGCCGGGGTCGACCTCGCCGAGGACGTGACCCTGTTGCCGGGCACCTCCCTGGAAGGGGCCACCTCCATCGCCCGGGGGGCCACCATCGGACCGGACACCACCCTGATCGACGTCGAGGTGGGCGAGGACGCCCGCGTCCTGCGGACCCACGCGGAGCTGGCCGTGATCGGGGCCGGCGCGACGGTGGGGCCGTTCGCCTACCTGCGTCCGGGATCCGACCTCGGCGAGCGGGTGCACATCGGGGCGTTCGTGGAGACCAAGAAGGCCGTGATCGGAGCGGGCGCCAAGGTGCCCCACCTCACCTACTGCGGCGACGCGGTGGTCGGACCCGGCAGCAACATCGGCGCCGGCACGATCTTCGCCAACTACGACGGGGTCGGGAAGTACACCTCCACCGTGGGAGCCCACTCCTTCGTCGGCAGCGATTCGGTGCTCGTCGCCCCGGTGCACGTCGCCGACGGCGCCTACGTCGCCGCGGGTTCCACCATCACCGGTGACGTGGGGCCCGGTGAGCTCGCTGTCTCGCGAGGGCAGCAACGCAACATCCGCGGCTGGGTCGAACGCAAGCGCCCCGGCACCAGGTCGGCAGAGGCCGCCGCTGCGGCGCTCTCCCAGGCGGACGATCCGAAGCACCTTGAGGAGCCTGGCCGGTGAGCGGCATCAAGCGGCCGAACGAGAAGCACCTGATGCTGTGCTCCGGCCGGGCCTATCCCCGAGCTGGCCGAGGAGATCGCATCCCTGATCGGCGTGGACCTCGTCCCCACCCGGTCACTCACCTACGCGAACTCCGAGATCTACGTCCGCTTCGAGGAGTCGGTGCGCGGCGGCGGACGCCTTCGTGATCCAGTGCCCACCCGGCGCCGGTGAACGAGTGGCTGATGGAGCAGCTGATCATGCTCGACGCGCTGAAGCGGGCGTCGGCGAAGCGGATCACGGTCGTCTCGCCGTTCTACCCCTACGGACGTCAGGACAAGAAGCACGCGCGGCCGGGAGCCGATCTCCGCCCGGCTGGTCGCCGACCTGTACAAGACCGCCGGTGCCGACCGGCTGATGTCGATCGACCTGCACGCCGCCCAGATCCAGGGCTTCTTCGACGGGCCGGTGGACCACCTGCTGGCCCTGCCGGTGCTGGTGGACTACGTCAAGGCCCAGCTACGACGTCTCGGAGATGACCGTGGTCTCCCCCGACGCCGGGCGGGTGCGGCTGGCCGACATGTGGTCCGACCAGCTGGGCGATCCCGCTGGCGATCATCCACAAGCGACGCGACCCCAACAAGGCCAACGAGGTCGCGGTCGGCGAGGTGGTCGGTGACGTCGACGGGCGGGTCTGCCTGCTGGTCGACGACATGATCGACACCGCCGGCACGATCTGTCAGGCCGCCTCTGCCCTGAAGAGCCACGGGGGCCAGGCAGGTGATCGCGGCAGCGACCCATCCGATCCTGTCCGGCCCGGCGACCGAGCGCCTGCAACGCCTCCGAGTTCGAGGAGGTCATCGTGACCAACACCCTGCCGCTGCCGGACGGGGTGAGTATCCCCAAGCTGACCGTGCTGTCGATGGCTCCGCTGATCGCCCAGGCCATCAAGGCCGTGTTCGAGGACGGCTCGGTGGCGTCGCTCTTCAACGGGGCGCACTGAGCCCTCCGGCGCCGTCGGGGAGTCCCACGCTCCGGCGGACGCCCCGGGCGGGAGTCGGTGGCCAGGGGGAGCCCTGGTGCGGGCGGTGCGCGGCAGTCGGCGTCACACGCTCGGCTGTGGGGCCGCCCCGGGCCGATTCGGCCGGACGCCCCGGCGGGCGCTAGAGTGTGCTGGTTGCCTCGGCGAGGGGCCTGTGGCCCGTGATCGACAAGGTGGGCGTACTGCGCCCCGGGTCTCCCTCGTCGGCTGAAGACGTACCACGAGGTTGAGGAGTGACAGCAGTGTCGGAGAACAAGATCGCAGCGGTGTCCCGCACCGAGTTCGGCAAGGGCGCGGCACGCCGCACCCGTCGCGCAGGCCTGGTGCCGGCCGTCCTTTACGGTCACGGTACCGACCCGGTGCACCTGTCCCTGCCGGGCCACGAGCTGCAGTTGGCCCTGCGGGTCGGCCAACGCGGTGCTGGAGCTGACGGTCGACGGCAGCCGGAGCCAGCTCGCCCTGGCCAAGCAGGTGCAGCGCAACCCGGTGAAGGGTGACATCGAGCACCTCGACCTGGTGATCGTGCGCAAGGGCGAGAAGGTGAGCGTCGAGGTGGCGCTGCTCGTCGTCGGCGACCACCCGGCCGACCGGATGATCATGATGGACCAGCAGACCATCACCCTCGAGGTCGAGGCCACCAACATCCCGACCTCGGTCGAGGTCGACATCACCGGGCTCGAGATCGGCGACACCGTCACCGTCAAGGACCTGGCCCTGCCGGCCGGCGCGGTCTTCCCCGGCGAACCGGACGACCTGATCCTCTCGATCGCCGCCACCCCGAGCCAGGCGTCGCTGGACGCGGATCGGGGCGGTCTGAAGGCCGCTCAGCTGCTCGGCTCAGCGAGATCGAAATA
>CAVPHL010000013.1:0-42606 GCA_963704225.1 uncultured Actinomycetota bacterium | reverse complement strand
CAGGAATCCGGCTTCCGCTGGGGCCAGATCGGCACCGCTTCCCTGGTATCACTGGCCCACGGCACCAACGACGCCCAGAAGACGATGGGCGTGATCACGCTGGCCCTGCTGGCCTCCGGCAACTGGACCGACACCCACGACATCCCGCTCTGGGTGAAGGTGGCCTGCGCCGTGGCGATCGCCGCCGGCACCTACCTGGGCGGGTGGCGGATCATCCGCACCATGGGCAAGGGCCTGGTCGAGATCTCGCCGCCGCAGGGCATGGCGGCCGAGAGCGCGTCCGCCGCCGTCATCCTCGCCTCCAGCCAGCTGGGCTTCGCGCTGTCCACCACCCATGTGGCCACCGGCTCGATCCTGGGCTCCGGGCTCGGCCGGAAGGGCGCCACCGTGCGCTGGGGAGTGGCCGGCCGGATGGGCCTGGCCTGGCTGACCACGCTCCCCCTGGCCGGGCTGGTGGGTGCGGCGATGTGGTGGATCGGCCACCTGATCGGCGAGTCCGCCGGTGCCTACGTCGTCTTCGGCCTGATGTGCCTGGCCGGGCTGTTCATGTGGCTGCACTCCCGGCGGAACCGGGTCAGCCACCACAACGTCAACGACGAGTGGGTCGACAAGCCCACTCCGACAACCGAGAAGGTCCCGGTGTCGGGAGGGGTGAACTGATGGATCAGCTGCTCGCGGCCCTCAACGGCGCCTGGCAGGTGCTGGTCGCCGGGCTCGTGCTCGGTGCCGGCCTGCCCGCCCTGTTCGCGGTCGGAGTCAACGCCCTGGCCTGGGGGGCGGGTGGGGACGCCGAGGTCCACGGCGTCGGCGTGATTCCCCGGCCCCACCTCCTCGGCCGAATCGTGGCCTACGCCGTTTTCGGCGTCGTCCTGCTCGCCGTTCTCGCCGGCGTCGGCTACATCACCGCGCACGGCATGGGCTACAGCATCACCTTCAACGGCCTGACCCCGGTGATCACCTCGAAGAACTGACCTCCCACCGCTCGGTGGTCGCACGGCGATCCGGTTGCCCAGACCGGTCGGCACCAACGACCCGCGGATAGCCGACCGGGGCGGGGCGAGGTCGCCGGGAAGGAGACCCCCCGGGACCCGGGAGCGCTACGCCGGCTGTCCGAACATCTCGGCGAGGATCGGGGCGAGCTTCGCGTTGTACCGGTCCGCCATCGACAGCAGCCAGCCCTCGTCGTGACCAGCCTGCTCGATGGTGAAGTACCGGGTCTGGGCCGTGATCAGGTTCTCGATCCGGGCGTAGGCGGCGTCGGTGTCGACGGTGAGGTCGCTGTCCGGCGAACCAAGGTAGTCGACGGGAACGTCGGCCCGCACCTTCCACATGCCCTGGCGGATCCGCTCCAGTTCGCTCCGCATCAGCACCGGCCGGGTCTTGGCCGCGTTCACGAAGGTCTCCCGCCATTCGGCCGGGTTCATCAGTTGGCCGCGCTGCCGCTGGCCGTTCACGGTGTTGGCGAGCACCACGAGGCTGCCGAAGGGCGGGATGCCCAGCGGCACGTCCTTGACCCACGGCACCGGGACACCGAACACGTCGGTGAGCAGGTCGTCCACGGAGACCGGGGTCGCGATCATGATGATCCTGCGCAGCTCGATCACCGGGGAACCGGCGACCGCCGGCTCGGCGGCGATGTCCTCGGCAGCGATGCCGCCGAAGCTCGGCCCCAGGAAGACCACCGGCTTGCGCCGGCCCGGCGGGGTGACCCTCGCGATCCCGTCCGCCACCGAGCGCGCCGAGGCGGCCGCATCGTAGGTGTGGCCGTACCAGTGGAACATGACGCACCCGCCGAGGCCCTCGACCAGGCTCTGGATCATGTTCGCCTGGTACTGGCTGCCCGTCATTCCGGTGCCGCTGAAGGTCACCACTACGAAGTTGCTCGCGCGGCACTGCTCGACGAGGGCCAGATCCACGGCGGTGGTCCGCGCCGTGCGCTCGGGGTACCGCGCCCAGGTGATCGAGTGGTCAACGACGTTCGTGGTCGGGGGGTCCCGCGGATCGGTGGCCTGGGAACGCACCGAATCGAGCCCCAGGATCGCGGTGGACGCCAGCACGGCGCCCACCAGGGTCACCGCCGCGAACCGGAGCCGGTCGCGAGCGAGGCGCACCCGTGCGGGTCCACCCATCCTGCACACCCCCTCCATCCGACGGCCGCCTCCAGATTACGGCGGCCTGCCGCCAGGGCAGGCCCCCGGGGGGCAGATCTCAGGAGGAGGTTCCGCGGCCGGGCGCACGCCCGGCCGGCCCTGATGTCCGGTGGGCTGCCGCGCGAGGACGAGGCCGGCGGGGTAGCAGGCTCAGGCGTTGAACCGGAACTCGACCACGTCACCGTCGGCCATCACGTAGTCCTTGCCCTCCAGGCGCACCTTGCCGGCAGCCTTCGCCGCGGCCATCGAGCCGGCCGCGACGAGGTCGTCGAAACCGACCACCTCGGCCTTGATGAAGCCCCGCTGAAAGTCGGTGTGGATCACCCCGGCCGCCTCCGGCGCAGTGGCACCCTTCCGGATGGTCCACGCCCGGGACTCCTTCGGGCCGGCGGTGAGGTAGCTCTGCAGGCCGAGGGTCTCGAAGCCGACCCGGGCCAGCACGTCCAGGCCCGGCTCGGTCGTGCCCATCTCGACCAGGAACTCGCGGGCCTCGTCTCGGCTCCATCTCGACCAGTTCGGACTCGATCTTGGCGTCGAGGAAGATCGCCTCGGCCGGCGCGACCAGACGCCGCGCATCCCTCCGATCAGGTCGGCGTCGACGAGCTCGTCGGCGTCGCAGTTGAACACGTACAGGAACGGCTTGGCGGTCAGCAGGAACAGCTCCCGCAGCGGCTCCAGGTCGAGCCCGGCGGCGTGCACGCCGACGCCTCCGTCGAGGGTCGCCTGCGCCTCCCGGAACGCGTCCAGGATCGGCTGGCGGTCCTTCCGGATCCGGGCCTCCTTCTCCAGCCGCGGGCAGCGCCTTCTCCAGCGTCTGCAGGTCGGCCAGGATCAGCTCGGTCCGGATCGTCTCGATGTCGTTGCCGGGGTCCACCGCGCCGTCGACGTGGGTCACGTCCGGGTCGCGGAACACCCGGGTGACCTGGCAGATCGCGTCCGCCTCGCGGATGTTGGCCAGGAACGCGTTGCCCATGCCCTCGCCCTCGGAGGCCCCCTTCACGATGCCCGCGATGTCGACGAAGCTGACCGTGGCCGGCACGATCCGCTCCGAGCTGAACAGCTTCGCGAGCACCGGCAGCCGCTGCGTCGGGCACGCCGACCACGCCCACGTTCGGCTCGATCGTCGCGAACGGGTAGTTCGCGGCGAGGACGTCGTTGCGGGTGAGCGCGTTGAACAGGGTGGACTTGCCGACGTTGGGCAGTCCGACGATGCCGATGGTGAGAGCCACGTCGGGCAAGCCTAGTGGTCCCCGGCGACTGCTCCGTCCCACGACGCCGCCGGTGAGGTCGATCGGCCGGGTTTCCGGCCCGGGCCGGTGGGCCGACGGCCCGCCCGGCCCACCGCCGCGAGAGGCTGGGGACATGGAGCTGTCAGCGGTGCTGTTCGACCTCGGCGGGGTCGTGTTGCAGTGGGAGCCGGAGCGGGCCTTCGAGCAGGTGCTGGATGCCGCCGCCGTCCCGGCCTTCCTGGCCCGGGTCGGGTTCGACGCCTGGAACCGCGCCCAGGACGCCGGGCGGCCGTTCGCCGAGGCCGAAGCCGAGCTGGCCGCACGCTTCCCCGACGACGCGGACACGATCCGGGCCTACCGGCGGCACTTCGCGTCGACCCTCACCGGCGAGGTCCCCGGAACGGCTGCCGTGCTCGCCGACCTGGCCGCTGCCCGGGTGCCGCTGGCCGCCCTCACCAACTGGTCGGCCGAGACGTTCCCCGTGGCCCAGAGCCGGTTCGCCGTGCTGGACCGCTTCGCCACAATCGTGGTTTCCGGCGCGGAGCGGTTGGCCAAGCCCGACCCGGCGATCTTCCGGCTCGCCTGCCGGCGTGCCGGGTTCGAGCCGGCGCGAACGGTGTTCGTCGACGACTCCCCCGCCAACGTGGCCGCCGCTCGTGGCATCGGCCTGACCGGCCTGCGGTTCACCGGCGCCGCCCGCCTCCGCGACGACCTGACCGGATTGGGACTGCTGCCGGCCGATTAGCATGCACGATCCTGTACCGAACACGGTTCAGGATCGTGCATCGCCCTCGGCGAAGAAGGTCTTCAGCGCGTCCGCCAGCCAGCGGACGTCCTCGACCCCGCACAGTTCCCGGGCCGAGTGCATGCTCAGCAGCGGGACGCCGACGTCGACGCTGGGGATGCCGAGCCGGGTCGCGGTGAGCGGCCCGATGGTCGAGCCACAGGGCACGGCGTTGTTCGACACGAACGGCTGGGTCGGTACACCGGCGGCCCGGCAGGTCCGGAGCCAGCGCGCCGCTGAGGGCCCCTCGGTGGTGTATCGCTGGTTGGCGTTCACCTTCAGCAGCGGACCGGCGTTCACCGTCGGGCGGTGGTCCGGGTCGTGCAGTTGCGGATAGTTGGGGTGGATCGCATGGCCGGCGTCCGCGGAGACCACGAAGGAGGCGGCCAGCGCGCGCTCGTACCCGTCGCTCCCCCAGCCGAGGCTGCCGGCGATGCGGCGCAGGACGCTCTCCAGGAACGGCCCGGACGCGCCGCTGCGCGAGCCGCTGCCGACCTCCTCGTGGTCGAAGCAGGCCAGCACCTGCACCTGGTCGGACGGCTCCACGGCGACCAGCGCGACCACGCCGGCGTGCACACTTGCCAGGTTGTCCAGCCGGGCGGACGCGAGGAGCTCTCCGGTGACGCCGATCACCGCCGGCGGCTCGGTGACGGCGGCGAACAGGTCGTGCCCGTCGACCTCGTCGCGGTGCAGGCCCACGCTGCCGGCCACCGCGGAGAGCAGGTCGAGCGACGCAGTGCCGAAGACCGGCTTCAGGTTCGCCTGCCTGTCGAGGTGGAGGTTCTCGTTGACGCTTCGATCGAGGTGCGGCGCCACCTGCGGGATCCGGAGCCAGGCCGGGGTGGAGACGAGGTGCACCTCACCGGATCGGGCGACGACGCGTCCGGCGAGCCCGAACTCGCGGTCGAGCCAGGAGTTCAGCAGCGGCCCGCCGTAGACCTCCATGCCGGCCTGCGACCAGCCGAACGCGTAGGCCGACGGCTCCGGCTTCAGCTTGAACCCGGGCGAGTCGGTATGGGTGCCGACGATCCGGAAACCCGCCGGGCCGGAGAGGGCCTCCGGGAGTCGCCAGGCGATGACCGCGCCGTCGCGAACCGTGTACCGGGCCCCACCGGGCTCCCAGGGCTCGGCCTCCCGCTGTTCGGTGAACCCGCACGCGGCCAGCCGGCGGGCGACTTCGGCGGCGGCGTGGTAGCTGGATGGCGAGGCGGAGACGAAGGCGGCCAGGTCCGCGGCGTGGGTCTGCTCGGGCATGGCTCCCAGTCTGCACCCTCCCCGCCAACCTGGCCCGGCCCGCCGGTGGCCCTCGCGCGGCCCGAGGACCGACCCGCCACCAACGACCCGGGTGCCGGCCGGCGGGCCGCACCGCCGGGCCGCACCACCGCCGGGGCGCACCTCACCGGCCCGCACACCGGGCCACCCGCACACCGGGCCACCGCTCACCGGGCCACACCACCCCCACCGCCGGGCCACCCCTCACCGGGCCGCCCCGTCACCGGGCCACCCCTCACCGGGCCACCCCGTCACCGGGCCACCCCGTCACCGGGCCACCCCTCACCGGGCCACCCCTCACCGGGCCGCACCGTCACCGGGCCACCCCTCATCGGGCCGCACCGTCACCGGGCCACCCCTCACCGGGCCACCCCGTCACCGGGCCACCCCTCACTGGGCCGCACCGTCACCGGGCCTCACCACCACCGCCGGGTGACACCGGTCCGGCCCGGACCCCCGGTCGACCCCGCCGAGCCCCCTGCGGGGACGCCACGGCTGGGTGTTCACGAGGGCAGTGGTTGGTCCGGGCCTTCGCCGGGGCGCGCCCGCGGGGTGCGGGCGGCGGCGGCCCGGGCGTCGAGGTAGGCAACCAGGTCGGCGCGGGAGACCTCCAAGCAGTGGACGCCGCTGACGGCCACCCACCGTGCCCGGGACGGCTGCCCGCGGCGCACGATCCCGCCGCGCGCCTCGATCAGCAGATCGCGGCGGATCCGCTCCACCCGGGTGATCGAGGCCAGGTCGACCACGAACCGGTTCAGCGGGACGTGGCAGTGCACCGAGCCGGCGTCCACGGTGAGCGCCGGCCGAGGCCCCAGCGAGGCGAGCGCGAGACTGCCCGCGGCCATGTACCCACAGGCGAGGGTGAGGGCGAGCCCGAGCAGCAGGCCGCCGGCGAGCGCCGCACCCTGCACCGCGAAGCCCGCCGCGACCAGGGCGAGGGCCAGCCACCCGGCAGCCTTCGCCCACAGCACCCAGCGCGCCGACTCGGCGACCCTGGTGCCGACGACTCCCGGCCCGAACTCGGGCACCGGGACGAGGCCGGACGGCCGCTCGCCCGCAGCGGGCGCCCCGTTCCCGTCCGGATCCATTCCGACTCCCCACCCGCGCGCACCTGGCGGCGATCCTCCCGCCCGGGAACCCGGACGAACCCTCAGGCTACGGGCATCGGTGGCCCGATCTGAAGCAGGTCCGTCCGCCCCGAGCGAGCCTCGCCGGAACTGTCGGTGGCACCCGGCAGGATCGGGGCATGGAGTTCCTGGCATGGCTGGTGGTCGGTGTGGTCCTCGGGGCGGCGGTGGCGTGGCTCCTGTTGCGCGCGCGGGCGGGGGGCGTCGGCTCCGACCTCCTCGCTGCCGCCGAACGGGCCCGTGCTGACGCCGCGTCGGCCCGCGCCGAAGCTGCCGAGGCCCGTGCGGAGGTCTCCCGGGTGCAACTCGCTGTTGCCGTCGCCAAGGGCGAGGCGGCCGACGCCCGCACCGAGCGGGCCCAGGCGATGGCCGGGCTCGCCTCCGCCCGCGCCGATGCGGCCGCCGCAGTCGCCGAACGGAACGCCGCGGTGCAGCGCGCCGGGGAGATCGCCGCCGACCGGGAGCAGCTGGTCACCCAGTTCAAGTCGCTGGCGGCGGAGACGATCGAAGCGCAGGAGCGGCGGCTGGACGTCTCGGCCGACGCCCGCCTGAAGGCGACCGAGCAGCTGCTCACGCCGGTGAAGGAGAGCCTGTCGAGGTTCAACGACCGGATCACCGAGGTGGAGACGCAGCGGGCCACGATGGCGACCGAGCTGCGCAGCCAGGTGAGCGAGGTGCGCCAGACCGGTGAGAGCCTCCGCAGGGAGACCGCAGCGCTGATCACCGCGCTGCGGAAGCCGCAGGTCCGGGGCGCGTGGGGTGAGCTCCAGCTCAAGCGGGTGGTGGAGTTGGCCGGCATGGTGGAGCACTGCGACTTCGAACTCCAGCAGACCGCCCAGACCAGCACCGGGGCGATCATCCGTCCCGACCTGAAAGTCATGTTGAGCGAGGACCGCTACCTGTACGTCGACTCCAAGGTGCCGCTCAGTGCCTTCCTCGAGGCCTTCGAGACCGACGACCCGCAGGTGCGCGCGGCGAGGCTCACCCAGTTCGGGCGCAACGTGCTGGCCCACGTCGACCAGCTCGGTCGCAAGGACTACTTCAAGGCCGGCGGCACCACCCCGGAGTATGTGGTGATGTTTCTGGCCAGCGAATCGCTGGCGGCGGAGGCCTTCCAGCAGCTCCCGTCGCTGCATGAGTACGCCGCCGACCGTGGCGTGGTGCTGGCCACCCCGAGCTCACTGATCGCCCTGCTGAAGGCGACCGCCTACGCCTGGCGTCAGGCGGCGCTGGCCGAATCCGCCCGGGAGGTCTACGAACTCGGCCGGGAGCTGTATGACCGCCTGGGCACCCTCGGTGGACACTTCGACAAGGTCGGCCGCTCGCTCACCGGGGCGGTGAAGGCCTACAACGAGGCGGTCGGGTCGATCGAGGGGCGGGTGTTCCCGTCGGCCAGGAAGCTCCGCGACCTGAAGGTGACCGACAAGGAGCTGGAGTCGGTGCGGTCGGTCGAGGTGGGCGTCCGCCCGCTGACCGCAGCCGAGCTGGTCGAGGACGCGGCCGCCGTGACCCCGATGATCGGGCGCGGTCGCGCGGCGGACGAACTGTCCCTGTCCAGGCCCGAGCCCGCCCTGGACGAGTTGGTCGGTGAGGTGCATCCCGCCTCCGTCGAGGAGACCCGCACCGCCACGGCCTAGGATCCTGCGGAAGCGCACGGTGTGGGGGCCCGGCGAGACTGGTCCGGGCCGGCACCCTGGCTGCGGCCCTGGGTGGCTCGATCAGCTGCGTTGACCACCGGTGACCAGGGTGAGGCCCGTTGCCGCAAGGTCGTGGAGCGCCGCCCGTCGCAGCACCACGGTCCGCCCCCGGCGCACCTGGACCAGGCCGCGGCCGGCGAGTTCGCCCAGCACCTTGGTCACGGTCTCGCGCGTGGTGCCGACGAGGTCGGCGAGCTGCTCGTGGGTGAGCCGCACGATGGCGCCGTCCCGATCGGCGAGCCGGGACAGGGCACTGGCGATTCGTTCCGGTGCGGTCTTCAGCACGGTGTCGCTGAGCCTGGCCTCCAGCTCCGCGACCCGTTGCCCGAGGATCTCGGCGATCCGCGCCGCGACCCGGGGATCGGCGAGCAGCAGCCGGTCCACGTCCGGCCGGTCCATCAGGCACACGACACACGGCTGCAGGGTCTCCGCCCACGTGTCGTTCAGGGACTGGCCGAGCGGCACCATCTCGCCGAACAACTGGCCCGGCTCGACGATGGCCGTGGTGAGCGTGCGACCGTCGTGGCCGATCGCGTAGAGCCGGACCCGACCTGCCTTCAGGATGAACAGGATCTCGGCCGGACTGGCCGGGGAGTAGAGCAACTCCCCGGC
This sequence comes from uncultured Actinomycetota bacterium, assembly GCA_963704225.1. Taxonomy (GTDB): domain Bacteria; phylum Actinomycetota; class Actinomycetes; order Propionibacteriales; family Propionibacteriaceae; genus Propionicimonas. Next base: position 33,735 of record CAVPHL010000013.1, on the reverse strand, counting down.
GGGAACCGTCCGCATCGGTGCGGCGGCGCCGATGCTGGCGACCTCGTCGTCGTCGAGGTCGCGGAACAGGTCGATCTCCCGCAGGACGAACTCGCGCTCCGGGTCTGAGGTCATCGCACCCTCTCGGCGTGTGGATGTCCCCTCCAGTATCACCCCGGGCGGGAGCGGCTGAGGAGTCACCTCGGGCAGCCGGCCCCGACCAGGGACGCCGCCCGCGACGTCGGGCGGCAAGCCCTCAACCGGTGGCGCCGGGAACGGCCCGGCGCCACCGGGGAGGACCGGGCGCCCCGAGGGATCATCCGACCCTGCGACCGAGCCCGAACCCGACCAGGCCGAGCGTCAGACCGAACACCAGATGCCCCATCAGGGACATCCACGCCATCGTGTTGAGGACGAACGCGGGCATACCGAGAGCCAGCGGCATGGCGATCAACCCACCCAGCACCCACCAGACGACTCCGTACCCTGCGCCCAGCCCGAGGCTGGCGCCCACAGAGCTGAGCCGATCGCCGACCACCAGCCCGAACCCGAGGCCGAGGACCACGGAAATCGCGAGGTGGACCGCCCAGCCGACGGCAACCGACTCGCTCCCCACGAGCATCGCGACCATCGGGATCGCCCCCGTCAGTTGCATCATGGCCCCGAACAGCAGCCCACCGGCCAGCCCGCCGACGGCACCTCGAATCAGCCGGGCCGGCACCGACGGCATCGCCAGGCCGGTCGCGGCCGGCACGTTCGTTGCAGGTGTGGTTCTCATCTGAACCCCTCCCATTGGTTCGCGGCGCATCCCGGACGGATGCACCGTTCCCCCACTGTCCCCCGCCGCCGCCCAGGCGTTCGGTGGGTCGGCACACACTGACCCGAAGGCCGGCCGCACCTCCAGGTCCCGACTGTGACCCGGCCCACAGACCCGCGGCCCCGGTCTCGGCACGATTTCGACGTGGACCTACCGTGGAGTGGGCACAACGACGAACCGAGGCAGGGAGCGGACATGAGAATGCAGGCCATCTTCAACGGAGCAGTGATCGCCGACAGCGACCGGACCGTGGTGGTGGAGGGCAACCACTACTTCCCGCTCGAGTCGACCACGCCCGAACACCTGGTGGAGTCCCCGACCCGGACGGTGTGTTCCTGGAAGGGGACGGCGTCCTACTACACGGTCGCCGTGAACGGGCTCACCGCCCCGGACGCCGCCTGGTCCTACCCGGAGCCGTCGGCGGCCGCGGGGAACACCGCCGGACGGGTCGCCTTCTGGCGGGGCGTGCAGGTCGTCCCCGCAGCCGAAGCCGGCGCCCGATGAGCGGCAGCGGCCCGGCCGACATCATCGTGGTCGGTCTCGGGGTGGCCGGCGAAGCGGTTGCCGGCAGCCTGGCCGAGGCCGGCCTGGACATCGTCGGCATCGAGGCCGAACTGGTCGGGGGTGAGTGCCCCTACTGGGGGTGCGTCCCGAGCAAGATGATGATCCGTGCGGCGAACCTCCTCGCCGAGGGCCGCCGGATCCCCGGGATCGCCGGCGCCGCGTCGGTCACCCCCGACTGGGGTCCGGTGGCTCGACGCATCCGCGAGGAGGCCACCGACAACTGGGACGACGCCGTGGCCGTGGAACGGTTCACCGGCAAGGGCGGACGCTTCGTCCGGGGCCGTGCCCGGATCCTCGGCCCGAGCCGGGTCGAGGTGCCGGGCGTGGGCACCTTCACCGCGACCCGTGGTCTCGTGCTGGCCACCGGCACCACCGCCTCGGTCCCGCCCATCCCCGGCCTGGCCGAAGTCCCGTACTGGACCAACCGGGACGCGGTCCGGGCCGGGCACCTTCCGGCCAGCCTGGTGGTGATCGGGGCGGGCGCCATCGGCACCGAACTCGGCCAGGTGTACGCCCGCTTCGGCGTGGCAGTGACGATCATCGACGCCGCACCGCTCCCGCTGCCCCTCGAGGAGCCGGAGGCCGGTCGTCTCGTGGCCGAGGCCCTGACTGCGGACGGGATCTCCCTGCGGCTGGGGGTCGGGGTGGCGTCGGTCGGTCACGGCAGCGCCGGCTTCGAGGTCCACCTCGCCGATGGCGAGGTGGTGCGGGCCGAACGCCTGCTGGTCGCAACCGGAAGGCGCCCGACGATCGACGCCGAGTCCTGGCGACACCTCGGCCTGGCCGGCGACCCCGGGGCGCTGCCTGTCGACGACCGCCTGCGGGTCGCGGACTCGGTCTGGGCCGTCGGCGACGTCACCGGGAAGGGGGCCTTCACCCACGTCGCCACCTACCAGGCCGAGATCGCCACCCGGGACATCCTGGGCCGGCCCGGCCCGGCGGCCGACTACCACGCCCTCCCCCGGGTCGCCTTCACCGATCCCGAGGTCGGGGCCGTCGGGCTCACCGAGGAGCAGGCCCGGGCACGGGGGCACCTGGTCCGGACCGGCACCGCGCTGATCCCGCACACCTCCCGCGGCTGGATCCACGGCGCCGGGAACCTCGGGCTGATCAAGCTGGTGGCCGACCCCGAGCGCGGGGTCCTGCTCGGTGCGACCTCGGCCGGACCGGCCGGCGGCGAGGTGCTCGGCGCGCTCGCCGTCGCCGTGCATGCGCAGGTGCCGATCGCCGACCTGGAATCCATGATCTACGCCTACCCGACCTTTCACCGCGGCATCCAGGACGCCCTCCGCGACCTGCGTGAGGCGGCCGCCTGACCAGGTCCGGGCTCAAGCGGGCGGTTCGGCCAGGTTCCGCCGGATCTCGGCGTAGCGTCGGGTCGCCAGCACACTGGGCCGACCCTTGGCGCAGAACTCCAGTCCGGCCAGTCCTCGATGGACCCGCTCAGGCACGACCTGCCCGCCGCTGAGCTTGCCCTCCAGCACGGTCAGGGCCTCGACGAACCGGGCGTCCGCCCTGGCCCGCTGGTAGTGGGAGAGCACATACACCCAGCGGAACAGGTTGTAGTCGGCGAACGGGTAGCCGACCTGACCGAAAAGGCTGCCGATGCCGTAATGGCAGGGGCCCAGCGGGACGCGGCTGACCCAGTGGTCGAGGAGGAACTCGACCGCACGGTCGAGCGCGGCGGGATCGGATCCGGTCGCGAACCGGAAGGCGTCCAGCACGGTCAGGGTCGGGCCCGGGTTGGAGAACTCGGTCTCGGGCCCGCGCCCGAAGCTGAACTTGTTGCAGCGCCAACCGCCGTCGCGGTGCTGGATCCGCCGCAGGTGCTCGAAGGTGACCGCCAGCCGGGGGTCACCGGCCAGCCCCAGATGGGCCAGGGTGCAGGCGGCGTGGGCGGTCTGACAGGGGTAGATCGCACCGGAGGGGGCGAGCCGGAACCGGCCGTCCGCACGCCAGGCGCCCCAGATCAGGGACGTGGCGCCGGCGAGGACGGGATCGCCCGGCTCGACCCCGAGCTCCCGCAGCAGCAGCACCGCCTCCAGCGTCGAGAACGGCCCGCCCCTGGCCAGCCTTCCGTCGGGGCTGGCCCAGAAGTCGGCGCCGTTGTCGTGGCGCCGGGCGACGATCGCCGCCACGTCACCGGTGAACTCCGGCTCGATCATGTCCAGCAGTATCCGCCCGCAGGGGGGTTCCGTGCCGGGATCCTCGCAAGCCCGCACCCCGGCGGGGCGCGGGCCCGCGTTCAGCCAGGACCTGTGGTGCCACAATGAGCCGGTGACCATCGACGCCCGGGCCGTGGATCAGGCCGCCTCACGGCTGGCCGGCGTGGCCCTCCGTACTCCGCTGCAACTCAACGAGCGCCTCAGCGCGGCCACCGGCGCGTCGATCTGGCTGAAACGCGAGGACCTGCAGCCGGTGCGTTCCTACAAGATCCGCGGCGCCTACAACCTGATCGCCCAGCTCGACGACGCGCAACGCCACGCCGGCGTGGTGTGCGCCTCCGCCGGCAACCACGGCCAGGGCGTTGCCTTCGCGTGTGCGCGGCTCGGGATCCACGGCCGGATCTTCGTGCCCGCCACCACCCCCCGGCAGAAGCGGGAACGCATCCTCGCCCTCGGCGAGGGCATGGTCAGGCTCGCCGTCACCGGCGACAACTACGACGAGGCCGCCGCCGCGGCCAGGGTGGAGGCCGGCGGCACCGGCGCAACGATCGTTCCCGCCTTCGACGACGTCCGCACGATCGCGGGCCAGGGCACCATCGCCCGGGAGGTCGTCGAGCAGTTCGGACGCGCCCCCGACGTCATGGTGGTCCCGGTCGGCGGCGGCGGCGTGCTGGCCGGCTGCCTGGCCTGGCTCGGCGAGCGGCATCCCCAGGTGAGGGTCGTCGGTGCCGAACCGGCCGGGGCGGCCTCGATGACCGCGGCGATCGCCGCCGGCGGGCCGGTGGACCTCGATCGGATGGACACGTTCGTCGACGGCGCGGCGGTCCGTCGGGCGGGCCGGGCCACCTACGAGGTGGTGCAGCGCCACCAACCCGCCCTGTATGCGGTGCCGGAGGGCCGGATCTGCTCGGAGATGCTCGCCCTTTACCAGACCGAAGGCATCGTCACCGAGCCGGCCGGCGCCCTCGCCGCGGCGAGCCTGGGCATCTTCCACCCCGAGCCCGGTCAGGACGTGGTGGTGATCGTCTCCGGCGGCAACAACGACGTCTCCCGCTACGCCGAGATCCTCGAACGGTCACTGGTGTACGAGGGTCGCAAGCACTACTTCCTGGTGAACTTCCCGCAGGAACCCGGCGCGCTGCGGCGCTTCCTGGACGAGGTGCTCGGCCCCGACGACGACATCACCCACTTCGAGTACGTGAAGCGCAGCAACCGCGAGACCGGGCCCGCCCTGATCGGGATCGAGCTCGGCGACCCCGACTCGTTCGGCGACCTGCTGCTGAAGATGGACTCCAGCCCGATCACCTTCGAGGTGGTGGCCTCCGACAGCCCGTTCTACCGCTTCCTGGTCTGACGGTGCCGATGGCGTTCGCAGCCTGATCGTGTGGGCTGTGCTGGTCGAGCCCGCGGACCCCGGGTCCGTCGCAGGCTCGACCAGCGGCTCAGGCCGGCGGCGGGGATCCCGTCAGGCGAGGGAGTTCGCCGCCAGCCACTCGGCGGCGACCGCCTCGGCGTCCTGCTTGTCGACCACCACCTTGGTGACCAGGGTGGCAAGGGTGTCGGTGTCGAGGCTGGCCGAGACCGCATTCAGGGCTGCCGAGACCTCCGGGGTCGCCTTCGCCGCCGTGATCACCGGGATCACGTTCTGGGCCCCGAAGAAGCTCTTCGTGTCCTCCAGGCTGACGAAGTCGTTGGCCTTGATCGACGGATCGGTGGTGAACAGGTTGGCCGCCTGCACCTGACCGTTCTTCAGTGCCTGCACGGTCAGCGGCCCGGCCACGTCAAGGGCCTTGAAGCTCTTGAACTCCAGCCCGTACACCTGCTTCAGCCCGGGGACACCGGCCGCCCGGTTCTTCCACTCCGGCGGACCACCGAGCACCAGTTCCTTCGCCACCGGCACCAGGTCCTCGATGGTCTCCAACTGGTACTTCTCCGCGGTCGCCCGGGTGACCGTGATCGAGTCCTTGTCCTGCGCCGCCGACGGCTCCAGCGCGGTCAGGGTATCCGGCAGGGCAGCGGTCAGCGACGCCAGCGCGGCGGCCTCGGTGGAGGTGTCCGCGTCGGGATTCAGGTACTTGGCGAACGCGCCGGTGTATTCGGGGATCAGGTCGATCTCACCGTTCTGCAGCGCCGGCACGTAGGTCTCCCGGGAGGCGATGTTCAGCTTCTTGGTCACCTCGACGCCCTTCGCCGTGAGCGCGCCGGCGTAGATCTCGGCGAGCAGTTCGCTCTCGGGGAAATTCGCCGAGCCGACCACCACCTGGACAGCCGGGCTGTTGCTGGCCGGTGCCGTGCCGGGGGCTGTGGAGGCCAGGGGGTTGCTCGTGGAGCACGCCGTGAGGACCACCGAGGCGGCGGCAGCGACCACCAGTGCGAGGGATCTCTTCATCTCTTCCTTCTTCCTTGAGTCACTTGCCAGGTTCATGTGGGTTCCGCCACCGCGGCGGACGCGTTCGGCCTGCCGGCCCGGGCCGGCGCCAGACCCGGCGAGACCACCAGCAGCTGCACTCCGGCGAGGACGAGGTCCACCGCCATGGCGAGCCCCGCCACCAGGACGGCCCCGCCGGCCATCTGGCCGTAGTCCCGGTAGGCCTGGCCGTCGATCAGGAAGCGGCCGAGGCCGCCGAGGCTCACCGAGGCCGCCAGCGTGGCGGTGGCCACCACCTGCAGGGCGGCGGAACGGACGCCGCTGAACACCAGCGGCAGCGCGCAAGGCACCTCCACCCGGGCCAGCACCTGACCCGGACGCATGCCCATGCCCCGGGCCGCGTCCCTGGCGCCGGCGTCGACCGCCTCCACGCCGGCGTAGGCGCCGGCCAGGATCGGTGGCACGGCGAGCACAACCAGGACGAACACCGCCGGTGCGACGAATGCGATGTCACCGGCCAGCAACGGACCCACCGCCAGCACCGCCACGAACAACAACCCCAGGGTCGGCACCGACCGCATGCCGTTCACCAGGTTCACCACCCCCACCCGGCCGCGTCCGGTGTGGCCGACCCACAGCCCGAGCGGCAGCCCGATCAGCGCGGCCAGCACGAGGGTGACGACGGTGTAGGCCAGGTGTTCGGCGAGCCGGGCAGGGATGCCGTCGGTGCCCTGCCAGTGGGCGGGGTTGGCGAGCCACTCCCAGAGCAGGTTCATGCCGGCCTCCCGGTGCGCAGCCACGGGGTGAGCAGCCGGCTGAGAGCCAGGATCGCCAGGTCCAGGCCGAGGGCCAGCACCATGCAGGCGAGGATTCCGACCAGGATCGGGTCGAGGAAGTCGCGGGCGAACCCGTCGGTGAACAGCGAACCGAGCTGCGAGATCCCGAGCAGGGCAGCCACCGAGACGATCGACACGTTGCTCACCGCCGCCACCCTCAGTCCGGCGGCGATCACCGGGACGGCCAGGGGCAGTTCGACGCCGAAGAACCGCCGGACCCGCCCGATTCCCATCGCGGTCGCGGCCTGGAGCACCTCGTCGGGCACCGAGCCGAGCCCGTCGGCGACCGTCCGCACCAGCAGCGCGACGGTGTAGACGGTGAGGGCGATCACCACGTTGAGCGGGTCGAGGATGCCGGTGCCGAGCACCAGTGGCATCAGGATGAACAGCGCCAGGGACGGGACCGTGTAGAGCAGCCCGGTGCCGACGATCAGCGGCGCGCGGAGGAGGCGGTACCGCCGGGCCAGCCAGCCGAGCGGCACCGCCAGCGCCAGCCCGACCACCAGCGGCAGTACCGCGAGGACGAAATGGCTGAGCATCAGCGAACCGACCTCGTCGAGGTGGCCGAGGAACCAGGTCATGGTCCACCGTCCCGCTCGATCGCGGCCAGCACGTCCGCGGCCCGGACGGTGCCGGCCAGACGGCCGTCGTCGTCGACCAGCACGCCGCGACGGCTGGGAGCGGACAGGGCCGCGTCCAGCGCCGACCGCAGCGAGCCCCCGACCCTGGCCACGGTGCCGCCGCGGTGCAGTTCGGCGCGGCCGATCGGTCCGGCCAGCCGGGTCGGCTGCACCCAGCCGACCGGGGCGCCCGCATCGTCCACCACCAGCAGCCACTCGCCGCCGGCCGCGGCCAGCTTCGCCCGGTCCGCCCCGGTGCCGAGTTCCACGGTGGGTTCTGCCCCCAGCGGTAGCCGTGGGGACACGGTGAACGCCAGCCCCCGGTAGCCGCGGTCCCGGCCGAGGAAGTCGGCGACGAAGTCGTCGGCGGGGTCGGCCAGCAGGGCTGCCGGCGGGTCGAGTTGGGCGATGGTTCCGCCGACCCGCAACACCGCCACCAGATCGGCGAGCTTGATCGCCTCGTCGATGTCGTGGGTGACGAAGACGATGGTCTTGCCGAGGTCGGCCTGCAGCCGCAGGAACTCGTCCTGCAACTGCTCCCGGACCACCGGGTCGACGGCGCTGAACGGCTCGTCCATCAGCATCACCGGCGGATCGGCGGCGAGCGCCCGGGCCACCCCCACCCGCTGCTGCTGGCCGCCGGAGAGCTGGTTCGGGTACCGCTTGGCCAGCTCCGGCGCCAGGCCGACCCGCTCCATCAGGTCGGCGGCGACGCCGACGGCCCGGCGCCGGTCCCAGCCGAGCAGGAGCGGCACCGTCGCGATGTTGTCCAGGATCGTCCGGTGCGGGAACAACCCGCCGCTCTGGATCACGTAGCCGATGCCGCGCCGCAGCTCGTTCGGGTCCAGGGACGCGGTGTCGCGTCCATCGATCTCGATCGTTCCGCTGGAGGGAACGATCATCCGGTTCACCATCCGCAGCGTGGTGGTCTTGCCGCACCCCGATGGCCCGACCAGCACGGTGATCCGGCCCGTGGGCGCGACCAGGGACAGCCCGCCGACGGCCGTGGTGCCGCCGGGGTAGACCTTGGTCACCTCGGTGAACCTGATCATCGCCCGGGCTCCTTCTGGTCGTGGACCGCCCCGGGCCTGGCTGCCCGCGTCCGTGACTACCCCAACCCTAGGCACGCCCGTTGGCATTCCCGCCACCAAAACCGGCAGACGCCACCGGAATTCCGGTGGCGTCTGCCGGTTTCGATGGCGTCTGGTCGCGGGGTGGGGGCAGGCGGCCCAAGGGCGAGGACCGGCGAGGGGGCGGCGCCGGCCGCCGGGTGGGCGGCGTCCGGCTCAGCCGGCGTCGCGGACCAGCCGCACGAAGTTCGTGTAGCGCTCGCCCCCCTCGCCGTCGGGACCCTCTTCGGTCTTGGTGTCGAAGCGGACCGCCCCGGCACCGTGGAAGTCCTGACCCCCGCCGTTCACCGCGCGACCGAAGGCCACGTACCAGGCGTAGTAGTACGGCTCGCCGCTGGTGAAGTTCGCCGAGGTGTTCGTCCAGTAGTAGCCGTAGTCGCTGTCGCCGGCCTCGTTGGTCATCTCGGTCGAGGTGAAGACGTCGTCGATGGCGGCACCGACGCTGTCGGCATCCGTGGCCGACGGCGACTTGGTGTAGTCGACGATGCTCTGCAGCTCCTTGACGTTCGGCAGTCGCCAGTCGGAGTACCCGCCGAGCTCGGAGGCGTTGGCGTAGGCCAGGGCATCCTCCCAGTCGAGTTCGACGGCGTCGTCGCTCTGGGCCCACATCAGGGTGGTCGACCCGTCGGTCACGGTGCCGTCGCCGTTGTCGACGAAGGAGTTCTCCCCGTAGGTGTCCCCTCGCACCGCCCGGACGTACTTGCCGCCGACCGGTCCGCTCGCCTCGGCGGCGTAGGCCTTGATGTGCCCGGTGACGGCGTTGACGCCGAACGCCGCGTCCTCGCCGCCCTCGACCGTCGTGCCGACGTAGTGGTTGCTGGTCCAGTACTGCTCGTCCTTGGTGACCTCGCCGGTCGCCAGGCTGAAGTAGGTCGTGTCCAGGTAGGGCCAGCCCGCACTGAAGTCCGCGATCGAGTACAGCTCCTTGGCCGACGGCACGCGCCAGTCGTCGTAGCCGCCGAGCTCGAGTTCGTTGGCGTAGTCGACAGCTTCCTGCCAGGTGAGGTCCTCCGACGAGGGCACCTGCTGCCAGGACAGGCCGGTGACGTTGTCGGTGGTCGTGCCGTCGCCGTTGTCGGTGTAGGACATCGTGGCCTCGCCGGCGAACTGCGCATCCTGGCCGTAGAAGGCCTCGCCGTCCGCCGGGCAGGTGACCTCCGCGCCGTCGTCGTCGTAGCAGGAGGTCTGCCCGGTGGCGGTGAGCGGGTAGGTGGAGTTCGCGACGGCCGTCGTGGTGGTCTCGCTGCTGGTCGAGGCGACGCCCGCGTCCGCCGCGGTGGACGCGCACGCAGTGGTCGCCAGCAGGGCGACGGCCAGGGGGGCGACCGCCAGGGCGAGCCTGCGACGGCGTGCCGCCGACGGCCCGCCGGCAGGCCGGGTGGGGGGTGGCACGGGATCTGCGGTGCTGGCTGAGTTGTGGTCCATGGCAAGACCATTCCGTGCCGACTTGTGCCTTCGCTGTGCGTGCCCCGGGAGGAGCGTGTGGGGAGGCGAACGCAGGCGCGGCCTCCGGCACCACCACCGCCAGGTTCCCGGCCGGAGTGCCGGCAGGGCCGGCTCAGTCGCCGGAGGCAGACCGCCGCAGGTCCTTGCGCAGTTCGGGCGGAAGGGCGAACACCAGGTTCTCCTCGGTGAGCCGTTCCTCGGTGGCCGGCGGGAAGCCCCGTTGGGTCAGGAAGTCGAGCACCCCCTCCACCAGGGTGTCAGGTACCGAGGCGCCGGAGGTCACCCCCACGGAGTCCACTCCCGCGAGCCAGGCCTCGTCGATCTCGCCGGCGTTGTCCACCCGGTAGGACGCTTTCGCCCCGGCCTCGAGCGCGACCTCGACCAGCCGAACCGAGTTGGAGGAGTTCTGCGAACCGACCACGATCACCAGGTCGGCGTGCGCCGCGATCTGCTTCACCGCCGACTGCCGGTTCTGGGTGGCGTAGCAGATGTCGTCACTGGGGGGGTCGATCAGGGCGGGGAACTTCTGCCGCAGCCGGTTCACCGTCTCGTAGGTCTCGTCCACGCTGAGGGTGGTCTGACTCAACCAGGCGACCCGACCCGGGTCGAGCTCTACGGCGTCCACGTCGTCGGGGTGCTGGACGAGGGTGATGTGCTCCGGCGCCTCCCCGGTGGTGCCCTCGACCTCCTCGTGCCCGGCATGGCCGATCAGCAGGATCTGGACACCCTGCCCGGCGAACCGGCGGGCCTCGTTGTGCACCTTGGTGACCAGTGGGCAGGTGGCGTCGATGGTCTTCAGTCCGCGCTCCGCCGCCTCGGCATGCACGGCCGGGGACACTCCGTGGGCGGAGAACACCACAGTCGCCCCTTCGGGCACCTCGGTGAGCTCCTCGACGAAGACCGCCCCGCGGGCCTCGAGGTCCTCCACGACATGTCTGTTGTGCACGATCTGCTTGCGCACATAGACCGGCGGGCCATAGACGTCCAGTGCCCTCTCGACGGTGACCACCGCCCGGTCGACCCCGGCGCAGTACCCCCTGGGCGCGGCGACCACCACTCGTTTCGCTGGCATGCCGACCAGTCTACGTGGCGCCCGGGTTCGGTCCGGGGACGGCACGGGCCAGCGGCCGGCGTCCCGGTTCGACGGCTACGGTTCCCGGGTCCGTCCGCCCGCCCGGGGATCGGACCGACGACGGGTCCGGACTCCCCGGGGGGTGGCGGACGGTACGGTGAGCGGCATGGCCCTGGACAGCTCACCGGAGCACCCACAACCGCTGCGGGCCGTGCTCCAGGCAAGCAAGGAGTGGGTGGACCGGCTCGGCGCAGTGTGGGTGGAGGGCCAGCTGATCGAGATCAAGCGGCGGTCGGGCTCGGTGATGCAGTTCCTCACCCTGCGCGACACCCTGGCCGAGGTGTCGGTGGGCCTGTCGACCACCCAGGCGGTGCTGGATGCGGCCGGACCGCTCACCGAAGGTACGGTCGTGGCGGCCTGGGTGAAGCCCACGGTGTGGCTGAAGTCCGGGAGCCTGGTGTTCGAGTGCCGAGAACTGCGTCCCTCCGGTGAGGGCCGGCTGCTGGCCGCGATCGAGCAGCGCAAACGGATGCTGCAGGCTGAGGGGCTGTTCGACCCGACCCGCAAGCGGCGGCTGCCCGTCCTGCCACGGCGGGTCGGCCTGGTCACCGGTGCCGGCAGCGCCGCCGAACGGGACGTGGTCGAGCAGATCAGGCGGCGCTGGCCCGCCGCGGTGCTGGAGACCCGGCACTCGCTGGTGCAGGGCCCCTCCGCGGTGGAGCAACTGATCGGCGCGATCCGGGCCCTCGACGCCCACCCCGAGGTCGATGTGATCATCGTGGCCCGCGGCGGCGGTTCCCTGGAGGACCTGCTGCCGTTCAGTGACGAGGCGCTGGCACGGGCGGCGTTCGCCTGCCGGACCCCCCTGGTGAGCGCGATCGGGCACGAGACCGACACCCCCATCCTCGACCTGGTGGCCGACGTCCGCGCCTCCACCCCGACCGATGCGGCCAAGCGGGTGGTACCGGACGCGGCGACCGAGGCCGAAGCGGTGGCCGCGGCCAGGGTCCGGCTGCGGACGGCGATCGCCGGCCGGGTGGACGCCGAACTCCGCCGACTCGCCGAGTTGCGCAGCCGGCCGGTGCTCCGGGAACCGGCCGCCGTCCTGGTCGGGCACGCAGAGCGCCTGCTCCAGGCCCGCGGGCGACTCACCCGCGCGATCGACGGCCGGCTCCGGGAGGAGCGGCTACGGCTGGGCAATTCGCTCGATCGGGTCCGGGCGCTCTCGCCCCGAGCCACTCTCGAGCGCGGCTACGCCATCCTGTCCGACGCCGTCGACCGCACGGTCGACCGGGTGTCGGCGACCACCGAGGGCGCGAAACTCACTGCCCGGCTGGCCGACGGCCGGCTGGACCTCACCGTCACGGCGACCACACCCACAGCGAGCACGGAGGACTCATGAGCACCGAACCAGAACTCGGCTACGAGGAGGCCCGGGACCAGTTGGTGGAGGTGATCCGTACCCTGGAGGCCGGGAGCGTGCCGCTGTCGGAATCGATGGCACTGTGGGAGCGCGGCGAGACCCTCGCCACGATCTGCCAGCAGTGGCTGGACGGCGCGAGGGCCAAGGTCGAAGCGGCGCGCGGCACGGCTGACGGCGCCCAGCCCCGACCCTGATGGCGCCGGTCAGGCCGCGGTACGTGATCGCACCCGGCTACCTCGACTCCGATCCCGGTCACTGGCAGAGCCTGTGGGCGGCCGACTTCGGGACCGACGCCACCCGGGTGGCCACCGGCTCCTGGGACGCGCCCGAACTCGAGGACTGGGTGGCCGGCCTGGGCGCGGCGATGAGCCCCGGTGCGGTGATCGTCGCGCACAGCCTGGGCTGCCTGGCCGCCACCACCTGGCTGGAGCGTCACGCCGGGGTCGCCGGAGGCGCGTTCCTGGTGGCGTTGCCCGACGCGCAGGGTCCGGACTTCCCCGCGACGATCACCGGCTTCTCCCGGCCGCGGCAGCGGCTGTCCGACCCGGTGCTGATGGTCGGCTCCAGCGACGACCCGTACGCCACGGTCGATTCCACCCGCGCAGCGGCGGCCACGATCGGCGCCCGGCTGGTCGAGATCGGCGCGGCCGGCCACATCAGCACGGCCAGCGGCCGCGGCCCGTGGCCCGAGGGCCGGGCGCTGCTCGCCGGGTTCGTGAGCGGGCTCGGCCTCGCCGACTGAACACCCAGCCGTTCGGTTCAGCGGCTGGCGGGGATCCACCAGGCCAGCACCGTGATGCCCACTCCGACGCCCAGGAGCAGGATGGTGTCAACCAATCGGTTGCGGACGGCGAGCAGGCCCACGCGCCGCTGAGGCAGCATGCGCAGCAGACCACCGGCCGTGATCGACAAACCCACCAGGGTGCTGCCCGACCGCCAGCGGCCGAGGTAGACCAGGACCAAGCCCACAACGACCCCGGTGAGCACGGCGGCCAGGGGCCACTGGCCGAGCACCTGCTGGAAGAAGCGCTTCGGGGGTCGCTCGTCGGGCACGGTGCTCATCGGGGGAGGGCCTCGGCCCGGTCCACGACGTTGCTCAACAGCATGGCCCGCGTCATCGGCCCCACCCCGCCGGGCATCGGGGCGATCAGGGACGCGACCGCCCAGGCACTGGGGTGAACGTCGCCGACCAGGCCGGCCTCGGTGCGGGTGATCCCGACGTCGAGCACCACCGCCCCCGGCTTCAGCAGCCCTGCGGTGATCAGCCCCGGCACTCCGGCCGCAGCCACCACGATGTCCGCGGAGCGGGTGTGGTCGGCCAGCTCCCTGGTCCCGGTGTGGCACAACGTCACCGTCGCGTTCTCGCTGCGCCGGGTCAGCAGCAGGCCGAGCGGACGGCCAACCGTCGTGCCGCGTCCGACGATGCAGACCTCCGCCCCCGCCAGCGGCACCTGGTGGCGACGCAGCAGTTCGACGATCCCACGCGGCGTGCAGGGAAGGGCGCCCGGAATGCCCAGCACCAGCCGGCCCAGGTTCACCGGGTGCAGGCCGTCGGCGTCCTTTTCCGGGTCGACCAGGCTCAGAGCCCAATTGTCGTCCAGGTGCCGCGGCAACGGCAGCTGCACGATGTAGCCGGTGCAGGCCGGGTTCGCGTTGAGCTCCGCCAGCGACTCGGCCACCCGCTCGGCGGGGGCGTCGGCGGGCAGGTCCACCCGGATCGATTCGATCCCCACCTCGGCGCAGTCCCGGTGCTTGCCGGCCACGTAGGAGCGGCTACCCGGATCGTCGCCGACCAGCACGGTGCCCAGTCCGGGCCGGACGCCGCGGTCGGCAAGCGCCTTCACGCGGACGGCGAGCTCACCCTTGATCGTCGCGGCGACGGCCTTGCCGTCGAGCTTCTGAGCGGTCATCCTCATCCCTCGCGGTGTCGGTCAGTGGAAGAAATGCCGGGTACCGGTCAGGTACATGGTCACATCTGCGGCCTGGGCGGCCGCGATGGTGTCGGCGTCGCGCACCGAACCGCCGGGCTGCACGATCGCCTTGACCCCGGCCTCGATCAGGATGGCCGGACCGTCGGCGAAGGGGAAGAACGCGTCGGAGGCCGCGACCGAGCCCGCGGCCCGCTCCCCCGCACGCTCCACGGCGAGGCGGCAGGAATCCACCCGGTTGACCTGGCCCATCCCGACGCCGACCGACGCCCCGCCCGACGCCAGCAGGATGGCGTTGCTCTTCACCGCCCGGCAGGCGCGCCAGGCGAACTCCAGGTCGGCCAGGGTTGCGGGGTCCGCCGGTTCGCCGGCGACCAGCTGCCAGTTGGCCGGGGCGTCACCGGGGGCGTCGATCCGGTCGGGCGCCTGCAGCAGCATCCCGCCACTGATCGGACGGAACTCGGCCCCCGGGAACGGATACGGCTCGGCCACCAGGAGCCGGATGTTCTTCTTCGCCCGCAGCACCTCCAGGGCGCCCTCGTCGTAGCCGGGGGCGATCACCACCTCGGTGAACACCTCGGCGATCTGGCCGGCCGCCGCCACGCTGATCGGCCGGTTGGTGGCGATCACCCCGCCGAACGCGCTCACCGGGTCGCAGGAGTGCGCCAACCGGTGCGCCTGGGCCACGTCCGTCCCGATGGCGATCCCGCAGGGGTTGGCGTGCTTGATGATCGCCACCGCAGGCTCGGCGAAGTCGTGGGCCGCCCGGTAGGCGGCGTCCCCGTCGGTGTAGTTGTTGTAACTCATCTCCTTGCCGTGCAACTGCCGCGCGGCAGCGATCCCGCCGGGCCGGTGGCCGTTGCGGTACAGCGCCGCGGACTGGTGGGCGTTCTCCCCGTAGCGCAGCGTGCCGAGCTTGTCCCAGGTGGCACCCACCCAGGCCGGGAACCCGTCCCCGCCGGAGGAGTCGGTGAGCACGTTGCCCAGCCAGGACGCCACCGCCACGTCGTAGGTGGCGGTGTGCACGAACGCCGCCGCGGCCAGCGCCTGCCGCTGGGCGAGGGTGAACCCGCCCGCGGCCATCGCGTCGACCAGTTGCGGGTACTGCCCCGGGTCGGTCACGATCGCCACCGACGGGTGGTTCTTGGCCGCGGCCCGCACCATGGACGGTCCCCCGATGTCGATCTGTTCGACGCACTCATCCGGCGCGGCGCCGGAGGCGACGGTCCGGGTGAACGGATAAAGGTTCGACACCACCAGGTCGAACGGGGCCACCCCCAGCTCCACCAGCTGTTCCCGGTGCGACGGGAGCCGACGATCGGCCAGGATGCCGGCGTGGATGTGCGGGTGCAGGGTCTTCACCCGCCCGTCCAGGCACTCCGGGAAACCGGTCACCTGTTCCACCGGCGTCACCGGCAGCCCGGCCGCGGCGAGGGTCGCCGCCGTGGAGCCGGTGGAGACCAGCTCCACACCGGCGGCGACCAGGACCTGGCCGAGCTCGACCAGCCCGGTCTTGTCGTACACGGAAACCAGGGCGCGGCGGATCGGCAGCTGGTCGGTCATCTGTCCCCTCGGGCGATTCGGTTCACGGTGTCGACCAGCAGTTGCCGCTCGACGGTCTTGATGCGTTCGTGCAGGGTTTCCTCGTCGTCCCCGGGCAGGACTCGTACCGGCTCCTGCGCCAGGATCGGGCCGGTGTCGACGCCCTGGTCGACGAGGAAGACGGTGGCGCCGGTCACGGTGACGCCGTGCAGCAGCGCGTCGCGGACGGCGTGCGAACCCGGGAAGGAGGGCAGCAACGCCGGGTGGGTGTTGATCATCCGTCCCGCATAGCGCGCCAGGAAGGTCGCGCCGACCAGCTTCATGAATCCGGCGCTGACCACCAGGTCAGGATCGTGGGCGCTGACCAGTCGGGTGAGTTCGGCGTCCCAGGCGGCGCGGTCCGCGCCCCCGCCCAACGGATGCACGAATGTGGGGACGCCGGCCCGTTCGGCCCGGGCCAGTCCGTGGGCCTCCGGGCGGTCTGCGCCCACCGCAACCACGGCGGCGTCCAGCTCACCGGACGCGCCCGCATCCAGCAGGGCCTGCAGCAGGGTGCCCGAGCCCGAGACCAGGACGACCAGGCGCAGCGGCATGGCGCAGACCCTATCGAACCGCCGCCGGCTCAGGCTGCCGAACCCCGGCGCCGGACGAGGTGGACGCCCAGTCCGCCGAGGACCGCGCTGACCAGCAGCACCGGGAGCGGGATCGCCAGCGACTCCCACAGCCGGGGCCCAAGATCCACCAGGCGGAGGCTTCCCAGCGAGCCCCGTCCGGCCGCCGCCCAGGCCAGGTAGGCCAGACCGGTCAGGGTCCCGGCGGTCGCGCCGGCAGCGAGGGAGCCGAGCGGGCCGGCCTGACCGCCGCGGACCGCGAACACGCCGGCGACGGCGCCGGTCGCGACCCCCGCGGCCAGCCAGCTGAGCAGCCAGGGACTCGCAGCCCCGGCCTCCGGCAGCGCACCGAGCACCGGGATCGCCGGGAGCATGCCCAGCTGGGTGCCCGACAACGACACCAGCGAACCGCTGCCCACCGTGAAGCCTGCCCCGAGCGCCCAGGCGAGAGCCCACGCCAGCAGGTTGGGCAGGTAGGCGAGCACCAGCAGCGACCAGGCGACGACCCCACCGGCGTCGAGCCCGAGCGCCACCTCCAGGGCCCCCACCTGCTGTTCGCCGAGAACCAGAGCTGTCGCGAGCACGACCGTGGCGACCAGCACCAGCCCGAGCCCGCCCACGGCGCCACCTCGCACCCCCCACCGCAGCCAGTCCGGCCACTCCGACCAGACGCGGGTGCCCGCGGCCCGGACCGTACCGGCCGAAGCCCCGGCCAGGGCCACCAGCGCCGCTCCCAGCGCCGGGCGCCAGACCTCTGCCGGACCGGAGACGACCAGGCTGAGGACGGCGGCGAACACCGTGTAGCCGGCGACCACCTGTCCGATCGAGCCGAGCACGAGCCGTCGGCGCTGCCGGGCGTCCGGCTCCCCCGTGCGCGCCTGACGTCCCTGTCGGTAGGCGAAGCGGCCGGCGGAGGCGCACAACGCCGCCGCGGACACGGTCAGGCCCAGGGGGACCAGCGTGACTTGGTCGTTGCCGATCAGCAGGGCCCCTCCGTGGGCGAGCAGCCACACGCCGCCGGCGAAGTCCAACACCTCCGCCAGGGGGATCGCGATCGCGCTCAGCCAGGCGATCACCACCACGCCGGCCACCAGCAGGACCCCGGCGAGGCCGGCCGCGACGCCGGCCCCGAGGGCCGCCATCGGCCAGGGCAGCAGCGGTGGCCCGTCGGGAGCGTTGGGCAGGCGCAGCGTGCGGGTGCTGGAGACGGTCAACCTGAGCCGCTCGGGCTCGCGGAACCTGGGCATGGGCATGGTGGGTCCATGCTCGCCCAGCCGGACGCGTCCCGGCGTGGGGACACGCCCGCCGTCGCTACACTGACAGCGTCCCCGCAGCATCGAACGGCAAGGAAACCAGTGGCACAAGACGGTTCGTCGGCGCCTCGAAGAGCGCTGGGACCGCCCCCGGACCTGCCGGAGGGGAATCGCTCCGGTGACCGCTTCGCCGCCGACGACATCGCCCCGGCTTCGACCAGCCCGGGGCGGCTCCGCCGGCTCGCCCTGAGCCCGGACAGCCCGGTCAGCCCGGTGGACCCCCTCGACATCCCGTCCCGCACACCGGTTCCCCCACCGGCCCCGGTGATGCCCGACCCGGAGTCCGCCCTGCCACCGGCCTCGGGACGCCGGTTCTCCGCCAGCGCCGAGCCGAGCGAGTTCGCTTCGGCCGCGCCGCGCCGATCCGCAGTGAGCGCCGCCTCTCCCAGCTCCGCGATCGAACCGGTGCTGCCGCCGGTCGTCCGGCCGACCGTACCGCCGGGCAGGTCCCATCCCTTCACCCCTTCACCGTCCAACCGGTCCACCCCGGCCGCCACGCCCCCGGCCTTCACGCCGGGACCGGTCAGCCAGCTCGCGCCGGCGGCGCCCGGGGTGCCCTCGACGTCCGCAGCGCTGACCACGCCCGTGGTCACCACGCCCGGCGCCGAACCGGGGCCGTGGGAACCGGATCCGGTCGCCCCCGGCTCCGCTGCACCGGAACCCCGCACACCCGGCTCCGCCACACCGGAACCCGCCGAGCCGGCGCCGAAGCGACGCCGTTTCGGCCGGAAGCCCCGGCCAGGCCCGACCCCGGCCGAGTCGTCCCGGTCCGACGCCGGGTCGACCGCCGCCCCGGTCCCCACCCTGGACGCCCCGGGCACCGGGCCGGATCACGACGGTTCGGCCATCTCCCCGCCCCAACCCGAGCCGACCGCCCATCCGGCCGGCCCCCGGCGCAGCGCAAGACCGGCCGTGGTGGTGATCGCCGCGGTACTGACCGTGGCCGTGCTGATCGCCGCAGCGGTGTGGCTGCTGACGCTGCGTTCCGGCCCGCCCGGCGGCGGCGCGACCAACTCCCCGGCAGCCACCGCGCTCGATCCGCTGCTGACCGCGGCCGAACTCGGAACCCTGGGTGGGGTGGCCTGGTCGGTCGAGTCGACCAGCCCCACCGAGTCCCGGCCACTCTGCCTGCCCGCCACCGGCTCCGCCCTGCCCGAGGCAGCCCGCAGCACCTCGCGACGTACCGATTCCAGTACCGGCAGCGCGGACGCACTGGTCCAGGTCGCCGACACCTACGCCGACGAGGCTGAAGCCGTGCAGGCGTTCGATGCCCGCGTCGCCCAGGCCGGGATGTGCGAGGACGCGCAGGCCTGGCTCACCGGGGCGAACACGGTCGCCGGGTTGGCCGACGGCGCGCTTGCCCTTCGCTATGTCGTGCAGGACGAGGCCGACCTTTTCCACACCGTCCTGGTCAGCCGCACCGGCACAACGGTGAACCTCAGCGACCTCACCACCACCGGGGCGGCGGTCCCGGCGCTCGACCTCGCCAACGTGACCGGCCGGGCCCTCAGCCGGCAGTGTGGCACCGACCTCGGCACCTGCCCGTCCAGCATCAGCGTCGAGACCGCGCTGCCCCCGGCCGGCGCCCCGGCGGGCTGGCTCGTGGCGGCCGACCTGCCCCGGGTCACGCCCGGCGCCGGCCGTTGGGGGGCGATCGAGCCCGAAGCGACCGTTTCGATCCCGGGCAGCCAGTGCGAGGCAATGAACCTGGGCACGGTCTCCGGCACCCAGGCGACGGGGCAACGGACGCTGCTGCTCGCCGACGATCCGGACGCCCCGCGGGGTTTCGGGGTCGACATGGTCACCTACTCCTTCGCCGACGAGGCCGACGCCGCCGCCCTGGCCAAGAAGCTGACCCGGAATATCGCGGGTTGCCCAGACCGCGCACCGACGGCGACCATCGAGGATGGCCCGGCGGTCAAGGGGTCTGGCGAGGGCGACGTGACAATCAGCGGCTCGACGTTCCTGATCACCCAGAAGACCGAGACCACCACGGTGCTCTACCGGGTCGCGGTGCTCAGCGTCGGCAACGAGGTCGTCTATCTGCTCGGCACCCCGACGAAGACCTTCGACTTCACCGATGTGCAGTGGAAGGCGATCGCCGTACGGGCCGGTCTGCGCGCAACCCAGGCCTGATCAGGCCAGGCCGGCCACGATCTCCCGCATCAACGTCGCCGTCTCGCTCGGAGTCCGCCCGACCTGGACGCCGGCGGCCTCCAACGCCGCCTTCTTCGCCTTGGCCGTGCCGGCCGAGCCGGTCACGATCGCGCCGGCATGGCCCATGGTCTTGCCCACCGGAGCGGTGAAACCGGCCACGTAGCCCACGACCGGCTTGCTGACGTGGTCGGCGATGAAAGCGGCCGCCCGCTCCTCGGCGTCACCGCCGATCTCGCCGATCAGCACGATGGCGTCGGTTCCGGGGTCGTCCTCGAACGCGGCCAGCGCGTCGATGTGGGTGCTGCCGTTCACCGGGTCGCCGCCGATGCCGACGGCGGTGGAGAAGCCGATGTCGCGCAGCTCGAACATCATCTGGTAGGTCAGGGTGCCGGATTTCGACACCAGCCCGATCCGTCCCGGGCCGGAGATCGTCGGCGGGATGATCCCGAGGTTCGACCTCCCGGGCGAGATCAGGCCGGGGCAGTTCGGACCGATCAGCCGGGTGTCGCCGTTCCGCCGGGCATAGGCCACGAACTCGGCGGTGTCGCGCACCGGGACGCCCTCGGTGATCACCACGGTCAGCTCGAGCTCCGCGTCCACGGCGTCGATCACGGCGCCCCGGGTGAACGGCGCGGGTACGAACACCACCGACGTGTTCGCGCCGGTGGCCGCCTTCGCCTCGGCCACGGAGTCGTAGACGGGCACCGAGGTCTCATCGAAGGTCACGACCTCCCCGCCCTTGCCGGGGGTGACGCCGGCGACGATCCGGGTCCCCGCCGCGATCATCCGCTGAGTGTGCTTGCGCCCTTCGGAACCGGTCATGCCCTGGACGATGACGGTGGAGCGTTGGTCCAACCAGATCGACATCTCGTGTATCCCCTCAGGCGGCCGCGGCGGCCAGCTCGGCGGCCCGGCGGGCCGCATCGTCCATGGTCTCGCAGACCTCCACCAGCGGGTGGGCGGCCTCGGCCAGCATGTGCCGGCCGATGTCGACGGCGTTGCCGTCCAGCCGGACGACGATCGGGCAGGTGGCCCGCTCGCCCAGGATGCCGAGCGCGTCGATGATCCCTCGGGCAACCTCCGAGCAGGCGGTGATGCCGCCGAAGACGTTGACGAAGACGACCTTCACCTGGGGGTCGGAGAGGATGATGTCCAGCCCGTTGGCCATCACCTCTGCCGACGCGCCGCCACCGATGTCGAGGAAGTTCGCCGGACGCGGCTGCCCCGGAAGGTCGGCGCCGGCCGCCGCCACGACGTCAAGGGTGCTCATCACCAGCCCGGCCCCGTTACCGATGATGCCCACCGACCCGTCCAGTTTCACGTAGTTGAGGTTCTTCGCCCGGGCCCGGACCTCCAGCGGGTCGTCCAGCGACTCGTCGGCGTAGCCTGACCAGCCGGGGTGGCGGAAGTCCGAGTTCGCGTCGAGGGTCACCTTGCCGTCGAGCGCGACGATCCTCCCGTCGCCGGTCTTGACCAGCGGATTCACCTCCACCAGGGTGGCGTCGTTGTCCCGGTACACCTCGCCCAGCAGCACCAGGACGCGAGCGAGCTCCGCCTGGTCAGCCTCGGGGAACCCGGCGGCGGCGACGATGCCCGCGGCCGTGGTCGCGTCCAGACCCACCAGCGGGTCGACCTCCACCCGGGCCAGGGCCTGCGGCCTCTCGCGGGCCAGCGTCTCGATGTCCACGCCCCCCTCTTTGGAGCACATCGCGAGGTAGCTGCGGGTCGAGCGGTCGAGCAGCAGCGAGAAGTAGTACTCCTCGGCGATGTCGGCGCCCTCGGCCACCATCACCACCTCGACCCGATGGCCGTTGATGTCCATCCCCAGGATGTCCGCGGCGCGATCGGCGGCCTCCTGCGGTGACCTGGCGAGCTTCACGCCGCCGGCCTTGCCGCGGCCGCCGGACTTGACCTGCGCCTTCACCACCACGACCGGGGTGCCGAGCCGGACGGCCGCGCCCCTTGCCTCTTCCGGCGTCCTGGCCACGATGCCACCCAGGACCGGGACGCCATGGGCCTCGAACAGGTCCCTCGCCTGGTACTCGAACAGATCCACTCCGACTCCGTCCCATCTGTGCTGGCTGGGGGCCGAGCCTAGTGGTCAGGCGAGCGGATGTGCAGCCTGAGGAGTGCGAAATGGCCACCCTGCGCCGATCCGACAACTGATTGCCCGAATTCTGACCGATGCTGAGAAACATCCTGAGAAATGCTAAGGTTACTCCTGCCCGTTCGATCCGGGCGCTGGTGCAGTGATCGCGATACCGATGGGGAGCTTAGTGAACGTACTTCGACTGCGGGCTGACAAGCCGCGTCGCGCACTCCCCCCGGTGCAGGACGAGACCACCTTGCGCTCCTTCGGCGCCAGCCGGGCCGCCTTCGGCCAGCTGCTCAAGCGCGGGGTCACCGCCGTCGTCGTCTCAGGAATGGCGATCGCCGGTTTCTCGGCCTTCACCGCCTCGACCGCCACCGGCGCCGGCATCGCGTTCGCCGACCAGGGCATCGCCATCGCCTCGATCCCGGCCGTGGAGGCCGCTGCCCGGACGACCTCGGTCACCGATCTCGCGCAGGAGCGCAACGAACGGCTCGCCGCCGACTCCGCCGCCGTCACGACCACCCTTGAACTCGCGGCCGCCGAGGCACGCCGCAGCGCGCTGGGCAGTGATGCCGCGGCGATCGCCGAGGAGATCACGAGGCTGAAGAACCTGTCCAAGTTCCTGTGGCCCACCGCCGGGGGCATCAGCTCCCCGTACGGGATGCGGCTGCACCCGATCCTGGGGTACTACCGGATGCACGACGGCGACGACATCGGCGGCAAGTGCGGCCAGCCGATCTACGCCGCACAGTCCGGCGTGGTGATCAAGGCCGCGATGGGTTACAACGGTGGCTCGGGCAACAACGTGCGGATCAACCACGGCGACATCAACGGGACCGAGGTGCAGACCTCCTACCTCCACATGGTGAGCTACGTGGTCAGCGTCGGCCAGAAGGTGGACCAGGGCGACCTGATCGGCCACGTCGGCAGCACCGGGCTCTCCACCGCCTGCCACCTGCACTTCACGCTGTACGAGAACAGCCGCAGCGTCGATCCGTCCAAGTACATCGGCTGGAGCCGGGAGGCGGCCGCCAAGGACGTGAAGTCCGAGGAGGCCAGCACCGAGAAGGCCAGCAAGGTCGAGGCCAGCACCGAGGTGCTGCCCCAGCCCTGAGTCCGGCCTCGCCTGGTCCGGACGACCGGAGGGGGTTTGGCCGCAGCATCGGCCACCGGCGCGCCACGGGCAGGACGGCCACCGCACGAGCGGGGCCCCTCGCCCACCGCCGCTCCATCGGCGCGTGCCCCTACAGCTTCTCCGTCGGCGCGTGCCCGACACCTTCTCGGTCGGCGCGTGCCCTACAGCTTCTCCATCGGCGCGTGCCGCAGCGAGAGCCGCTTCACCCCCGCCGAGCCGAAGTCGACATCGGCCAACGCCCCGTCCCCGATCCCCGAGGTTGCGATCACGGCTCCCATCCCGAAGGTGGTGTGCAGCACCCGGTCACCGACCTCCAGCGACGACACCGTCCGGATCGCCGGACGCCCGGTGCCGAACCCGAGGGTTGCCCGGCGTGACTGCTCGCTCCGCACCGCAGCCGAGGACGCGAACCCCGTGCGTGCCACCCCGAGCCGGCGCCAGTCGATCAGCTGGGCCGGGATCTCCTCGAGTGAACCGGCTGGGGGGGTTGTACTGCGGCGCCCCCCACTGGGTCCGGACGGTGGCGCGGGTGAGGTACAGCCGCTGCCGTGCCCTGGTGATGCCGACGTAGGCAAGCCGGCGCTCCTCCTCGAGTTCGCCCGGGTCGGACTGGGCGCGTTGGTGGGGGAAGATACCGTCCTCGAATCCGGTCAGGAAGACCGTGTTGAACTCCAGTCCCTTGGCCGTGTGCAGCGTCATCAGGGTTACCACGCCGGCCGACTCCGGATCGTTGTCGGGGATCTGGTCGGAGTCCGCGACCAGCGCGATCCGCTCCAGGAAGGCGGGCAAGGAGTCGTCGGGCTCGGGGGCGCCGGCGGCGAGGTCGCCCTCCTCGGCCGGAAGATCCACCGCGTGCGCGGCGGCGACGAACTCCCCGGCGACGCTGACCAGCTCGACCAGGTTCTCCAGCCGGCTCTCGTCCTGGGGATCGGTGGAGCGGCTGCAGCTCGCCGAGGTAGCCGGAGTCCTTCAGGATCCCGGCGAGGATCTCGTCGGCCGGCACCCCGTCGGTCACCTTCTGCCGGTAGCCGGCGAGCAGGGCCGCGAACGCCTCGATCTGGTTCAGCGACCTGGTGGCGAGGCCGGGGGCCTGCCTCGCCCGGTCGAGGGCGACGCCGAACGAGATCCGCTCGGAGGCCGCGAACGCCTCGATCATCGCCTCCGCCCGGTCGCCGATCCCGCGCCTGGGCACGTTCAGGATGCGGCGCACCGACACGTCGTCGTCGGGGTTGGCGATCGCCCGCAGGTAGGCGATCGCGTCGCGGACCTCGCGCCGCTCGTAGAACCGGACGCCGCCGACCACCCGGTACGGCATGCCCGACCCGGATGAACACCTCCTCGAACGCCCGGGACTGGGCGTTGGTGCGGTAGAACACCGCCACGTCGCCGGGCCTGGCCGCCCCGGCGTCGCTCAGCCGGTCGATCTCGTCGGCGACGAACTGGGCCTCGTCGTGCTCGGTGTCGGCGACGTAGCCGACGATCAGGTCGCCGTCGCCGGCGTCGGACCACAGGCGCTTCTGCGTGCGTCCCGGGTTGCGCGTGATCACCGCGTTGGCCGCGTTGAGGATGTTCTGGGTGGAGCGGTAGTTCTGCTCCAGCAGGATCGTGTGGGCGCCGGGGAAGTCCGACTCGAAGTCGAGGATGTTGCGGATGGTGGCGCCGCGGAACGCGTAGATGGACTGGTCGGAGTCACCGACCACCATCAGCTCGGGCGGGTCGACCTCCGGGCCACCGGGACCGGACCGCGCCGCGGGCGGCGTCGGCTCCGGCGCCGCACAGCTCCCGGACCAGCGCGTACTGGGCGTGGTTGGTGTCCTGGTACTCGTCGACCAGCACGTGCCGGAACCGGCGCCGGTACTGCTCCCGCACGTCGGGGAACGCCTGCAGCAGGTGGACGGTGGTCATGATCAGGTCGTCGAAGTCGAGCGCGTTCGCCGCCTTCAGCCGCCGCTGGTACTCCGGCGTAGGCCTCGGCGTAGGACTCGCTCCGCCGTCGCCCTCGGCCACCCGGCCGCGGGCCGTCTCGTGGTCGACCAGCTCGTTCTTGCAGTTCGAGACCCAGTTGCAGCACGGCCCGGACGGGGAAGCGCTTCGGGTCGAGATCGAGGTCGCGCAGCACCAGGGTCATCAGCCGCTTGGCGTCGGTGTCGTCGTAGATCGAGAAGTTCCGGCTCAGCCCGAATCGGGAGATGTCGCTGCGCAGGATCCGCACGCAGGCGGAGTGGAAGGTCGACACCCACATCAGCTTCGCCCGGTTGCCGACCAGGTCGATCACCCGGTGGCGCATCTCCGCGGCCGCCTTGTTGGTGAACGTGATCGCCAGGATCGAGCCGGGGTGCACCTTCCGCTCGGCTGACCAGGTGGGCGATCCGCCGGGTCAGCACCCGGGTCTTGCCCGAACCGGCACCCGCCACCACCAGGACCGGCCCGCCGGTGTGCAGGACCGCTTCGAGCTGGGGAGGGTTCAGATCGGCGAGCAGCTCCTCCTCGGTGATCCGGTGGCGCCGCTCCCCGGCCGCCACCGGCGCACCGGAGCCGTCCGGCGCGGCCGGGGCGGGCGTGGAGAACAGATCCGGGAACAACGTGTCAGTCATGGCTGCCCAAGCCTAAGCGCTGGCGCAGACCTTGACCGCCCCACCGACGGTCCCGGAACCCAGCCCCGCCCGGCGGCCACACCCCCCGCGCCCCCGGCGCGCGGCGACCGGGGGTCGGCTCAGGGTGAACTGGTGGGACCTCCCGATCCGGGCTCGACCCGCGCCGACTACGGTGGCGACATGGGTTTCATCGCATGGATTCTGATGGGGCTGATCGCGGGCGCGATCGCCAAGTTGATCATGAACCGCGACGGCGGCTGGCTTTCCAGCCTGCTGGTCGGCCTCGCCGGCGGTGTCGTCGGCGGCTGGATCGGCAGCGCGGTCTTCGACCGCGGAGTGACCGGGTTCTTCTCGCTGTGGTCCTGGCTGCTCGCCATCGGCGGCTCGGTGCTGGTGCTGTGGCTCTACGCCGTGGTCACCGGAAGGAAGCGGTAGCCGTCCAGGGACCGGGACGCCGGTCACTGGGGACAGTCCCCGATCGCCGGGGCAGTCCCCGTTGATCCCGCCACCGGTGCATCCGCCATCCGGGCCACGGGCCGGGTGCCGGTGGCTGCCCCTCCGGGTTCAGACCAGCTTGCGGTCGGTGGCCCAGCGGGTGAGCTGGTGACGGTTCGACAGCTGGAGCTTGCGCAGCACGCTGCTGACGTGGGTCTCCACGGTCTTGATCGAGATGAACAGCTCGCGGGCGACCTCCTTGTAGGCGTACCCCCTCGCGATCAGCCGGAGCACCTCGCGCTCCCGCACGCTGAGCCGGTCGAGGTCCTCGTCGATGCTGGCCACGTCGATGGCCCCGGAGAACGCGTCCAGCACGAACCCGGCCAGGCGGGGGCTGAACACGGCGTCGCCGGTGGCGACCCTGCCGATCGCGGCCACCAACTCCTCGGCCGAGATCGACTTGGTCACGTAGCCCCGGGCGCCCGCCCGGATGATGCCGATGACGTCCTCGGCGGCGTCGGACACTGAAAGGGCGAGGAACTTCACCTCCGGCTCCACAGCGGTGATCTGCTTGATCACCTCCATGCCACCGCCCCCGGGCAGGTGCACGTCGAGCAGTACCACGTCCGGGGAGGCAGCGAGGATCGCCGCCACCGCCGTCGGGACGTCCTCACCCTCGCCGACCAGCTGCACCTGCGACCCGATGTCGTGCTTCACTCCGCTGCGGAACATGGCGTGGTCGTCGACCACCACCACCCGCCAGGCCGCCGGCGTCGGACGTCCGGTTTCGCTCTCGCTCATCGTGGCAGCTCCAGTCTCGCTTCGGTGCCCTCCCCGGGCGCCGTCCTGATTATCGCCCGTCCGCCCGCGCGTTTCACCCGCTCGACGATGGAACCGCGCACTCCCATCCGGTCCACCTCCACAGCGGCGAGGTCGAACCCCCTCCCCCGGTCGCGGACGTAGACCGAGACGAGTTCGGCATCCACCTCCGCGTAGACGTCGATCCGGCCGGCTCCGGAGTGTTTGGCGGCGTTCACCATCGCCTCCCGCGCCGCCTTCACCAGCGCGGTGACCCCTGCCTCCAGCTCGCAGTCGCCCACCGTGATCAGTTCGACGTCCACCCCGTGACGGTCCTCCACGTCGATCGCCTCCGCGGCGAGCGCCTCGCTCAGCGTGGTGGTGACCGGAGCCTCCCCGTACAGCCACTGCCGCAACTCCCGCTCCTGGCGACGCGCGAGCGCCGTGACCGCTTTCGGGTCCGCGGCCCGGCGCTGGATCAGGGCGAGCGTCTGCAGCACCGAATCGTGCAGGTGGGCGGCCATGTCGGCTCGGGCGTCGGCCACCAGTGCGTCCTCCCGGGCCCGGGCCAGGTCTCGCCGCACCCGCAACAGCCAGGGCAACGCGGCCAGCACCACGCCCGCCACGGAGAGTGCCAGCAGCAGCAGGGTGCGGGCCCACTCACCCAGCCCGGTGAGCGTGCCGGCCAGCACGGCGATCGCCCCGGCCAGCGCGAGCAGTCCGGCGATGACCGCGAGCACCGTGGTCCAGTGCGCCAGCAGGGGCGCGAACAGCCGTCGCCAGCCCGCACCGCTGCGCAGTTCCCGGGTGGAGACACGGTCTGCCTGCCACCAGATCAGTCCCCAGGCCGGTGGCTGCCAGCAGCCCGGCCGCGAGCGCGGGGCCGGGAAGCCCCCAGCCGGACGCCTGCACCAGCCACAGCAGCCCAGCGCCGAGCAGCACCAGCGCGCCGGCCACCCCGAGGTCGACCGGGGTGAGAGGCGTCGACTGCCCCGGTCGCAGCCCAGTGCGCCGCCCGCCTCCAGCCGGGGGCGACCGCGTCCCTGACTCCGCGGGCATGCCGAGCCACAGCGCCAGGTACAGGGCGACGCCGGCCAGCCCGGCCGCACCGAGCAGGACGAACAGCACCTCTCAGAACCAGCACCGACCAACCGAGGTGCTCCGCCAGTCCGGCGCACACGCCGCCCAGCCAGGCGTCGCGGACCGGGCGTTCCGAGCGTGGCTGCGCCGGCTGTCGCTCATGCCGTGCCCGCGGATCACCAGCTCGCTGGACAGGATCGCCGGCGACTCGGGTCGCTCGCCGGCGAGCAGGCAGATCAACATCTCGGCCGCGATACGGGTCAGGCTCGGCGGCCGGGTTGTTCATGGTCGGTCAGCCAGGGCCTCGTCGCCGGCAACGCTGGAGTTGTCGAAGCGACCACCAGGACGTCCTCGGGGACCTTGACCGGCTTCGGCGAGCGCGCGGATCTCGCCCAAGGCCGATCAGGTCGTTGGCCACGAACAGCGTCGAAGCCACCCGCGGTGGCGAGCAAGCCCTCGTCGCCGCCGCTCGCCCCGCGACGGTGAAGTCGCCCACGGCTTGCCGGGACGGGTCGAGCCCCGCCTCGGCCATGGCCTGCTCGAACCGGCGCAGCCGCTGCCGGCCGGCATGCATGTCCAGCGGGCCGGTGATGGTCGCCATCCGACCCGCGCCCCGGAGAGCAGGCGTCCGGTCGCGGTGACGGACGGCGGTAGCTGATCGAGGTCGACGTAGCACCGGTCGGGCGTCTCGGGATCGCCCACGAAGACCAGCGGGTGGCCGGTCCGGCCAGGGCCCTGGCCAGCGTCGGACCGTGGTCGGAGACGATGATCGACCCGTCCACGTGGCCGGACTCCAGGTAGCGCACCATCCGTGAGCGCGCTGTCGCCGGGTTGTGCCATGGCCAGCACGACCTGCACGTCGGAGTCGCCGAAGCCCTGGAGGGCGCCGGGTAGGCCTGCGGGAAGAACGGGTCGGAGAACACCCGCTCCTCGGTCTCGGGACGACCACGGCGATCGCGCCCGTGCGTCGGGTGACCAGGGCGCGGGCAGCCCGGTTGGGGTGGTAACCCAACTCGGCGATGGCCCTGCCCACCGCCTCGGAGGTCTTCGCCGCGACCAGCCCCCGCCGTTCACCACCCGGGACACGGTGGCCCGGGACACCCCGGCGACCCTGGCGACATCCTCCAGCGTCGGAACCGAGCGCTCCACGCCCAGTGTTCTGACCACCCCTGCCTCCTTCAGAGCACCAGGGCTCCGGTCCGCGCCACCTGCTCGACCAGCCGGCGCTGGCCTTGGGTGACCGGTGGAGCTGCTCGTCGACACGAAGGATACCGAAGCGCTTGCCGTACCCGTGGGCCCACTCGAAGTTGTCGATCAGGGACCACAGCAGGTAGCCCCGCAGGTCCACCCCGTCGGTGATCGCGGCATGGGCCGCGGCGAGGTGCCCGCGGAGGTAGCTGATCCGGTCGTCGTCGTCGACCGCTCCGTCGGCGCCGATTCCGGTCGGCGTAGGCCGCCCCGTTCTCGGTGATCACCAGGGCGACCCCGCCGAGGACCGGTGTAATCGGTGTGGAGACGGCGCAGGAGCTGGTGCAGCCCGTCTCGGGTCGACCTCCGCAGCCGAGGTCGGTGACGCGGCAGGTCACGGGGCACGTGAACCGCTTCCGGCGCGGTCACGTGGGGGCTGGCCAGCTCGGTCCGCGGACCAGGTGCGACGACGCAGGATCGCCGGGACGGAGCGCGGTACTGGAGGCTGGTGTAGTAGTTGACGCCGAGCACGTCGATCGGTGTGCTCGATCACGGCCAGGTCGCCGTCGGCGACCATGCCCGGGTCGAACAGCCGGCCCGAGGTCGGCGACGACGTCGGCGGGGTAGGCGCCGGTCAGGATCGGCTCGACGAAGTAGCGGTTCGCGGTGCCGTCGATCCGCCGCACCGGTCCCGGTCGGCGGCCGAGGCAGGGTCCGCGCGGCAGCGCCGGGGTGAAGTTGAGCGTGATCCCGAGCGTGGCCGAGGGATCGGCGGCCCGCAGCGCCCGGGTCGCCAGGCCGTGACCGAGCAGCAGGTGGTGGGCGGCCCGGACGGCTTCGAAGGGCTCGGTGTGACCCGGAGCGTGTCCCGGAGGCGTAGCCGAGGAAGGCCGAACACCAGGGCTCGTTGAGCGTCGTTCCAGTGCCGGACCCGGTCACCGAGCGCGGCGTGGGCGGCCATGGCGTAGTCGGCGAACCGGTGGGCGGTGCCGGTCCGTCCAGCCCCGGGGATCCTGCTCGGGCAGGTCCCAGTGGTAGAGGGTCAGCCACGGCGTGATGCCGGCGGCCAGCAGTTCGTCGACGAGGCGGCTGTAGAAGTCGATTCCCGGCGCGTTCGACCGTGCCGATCCGGGTGCAGGATCCGCGACCAGGACACCGAGAACCGGTAGGTGTCGAGCCCGAGTCGGGCCATGCTGGCGACGTCCTCGGCGTAGCGGTGGTAGTGGTCGACGGCGACCGCCCGGTCTCGCCGTTGCGACGGCGCCGGGGACCCGGCAGAACGTGTCCCAGATCGACGGCGTCCGGCCGTCCTCGCGGCGCCCCCTCGATCTGGTAGGCCGCGGTGGCCGTCCCCCAGAGGAAGTCGGTGGGGAAGGTGTGGGTGGTCATCCCTTGACGGCTCCTTGCATGATGCCGGAGACGAGGTGGCGTCCGGCGAGGGCGAAGAGGGCGAGGAGGGGGAGGGTGGCGAGGACGACGCCGGCCATGATGAGGGCGAGGTCTTTGAAGTAGCTGGCTCTGAGGAGTTGGAGGGCGACGGGGAGGGTGGGGTTGGTGGAGCCGAGGACGATGAAGGGCCAGAAGAAGTTGGTCCAGCTGCCGACGAAGGTGAACAGGGCGAGCATGGCGGCGGCGGGGCGGGCTGCGGGAGGGCGATGTGCCAGAAGGTGCGGATCATGGAGCAGCCGTCGACGCGGGCGGCTTCGATGAGTTCGTAGGCGAGGGCTTCGGAGAGGTATTGGGTCATCCAGAAGACGCCGAAGGCGGTGACCATGGCGGGGACGATGACGGCGATGAGTTTGCCGGTCCAGCCGAGTCCGGACATGACGATGAACAGGGGGATGATGCCGAGTTGGGTGGGGACGGCCATGGTGCCGATGACGAAGGCGAGGAGTCCGTTGCGGCCGGGGAAGCGGAGTTTGGCGAAGGAGTAGCCGGCCAGGGTGGAGAAGAAGACGACGGAGGCGGCGGTGATCAGGGCGACGATGATGCTGTTGACCAGCGCCCCCCAGAAGCCGATGCCGGCGTCGAGGACGCGGGTGACGTTGTCGAGGAAGTCGGGTTTGGGGGATGAGGGAGGGGATCGGGTTTTGGGCGATGTTCGGCGGCGGTGGAGGTGGCGCAGGAACGCGTCGTAGAGGGGTAGGGCGGAGATGGTCACGATCAGGGTGAGCAGGGTGTAGGTGATCCAGCCGGGCGGCGGACGCCGCCTTCGGTCTGGTCGCGTTTGCGGGCGGCGGTGCGGGCGGCGCCGGTGCCGGCGAGTTGGCGGGTGGTGGCGACCGAGGTCATCGGGTGACCGCCTTCCTGGTTTTGGCGGGCCGGGTTTTGGTCGGGGTGGCCTCGCTGCTGGAGATGCGTTGGTGATGGTGTCGTTGATCAGGCGAACGCGACGATGATCAGGAACAGCAGGCCGGCGACGGCGGCGGACCGGCCAAGGTGCGTTGGCTGCCCCAGCCAGTCGTACAGGTACATGGTGACGGTCATCCGTTGCCGGTCGGGGCCACCGAGGCCGAAGTTGTCGTACGTGCGGGGTTCGTCGAAGAGTTCGCACGCCGGCCGATGGTCGAGGTGATGACCACGAAGATGATGGTGCGGGCGCGGCGTCGGGACGGTAGACGTCGAGGAAGGTCCCGCCACCGGTTCGGCGCCGTCGACGACGGCGGCTTCGATGACGTCGCGGGGGATCAGCTTGCATCGCGGCCAGGAAGATCAGGTGTGTCACCGTCCAGCGGAAGTTGACCATGGTCGCGATCGCGACGTCGAGAGGCGAGCCGGTCGGAGTGCCAGCCGACCAGGTCGAGCGCCGATAGAGGTGAGCAGGGTGTTGATCACCCGGTCTCGTCAGCGAACAGTTCGCGAAGACCAGCGCGACCGCGACCGCGACCACGACGGCCAGCACCCCATCCGCGGAACGTTGACCTGGCGGCGCATCCAGGCCGGACGATTCATCGCCAGGCTGGTCTGTCGCACCGAGGACGACAAGAAGATGCTGAACATGTCACCACCCGCATCCAGAACAGGCTTTCAACAGCACGTGGCCGGAAACTCTGGTCCGGATCAGGCCCTCGACCCCGACGACAGCTTCACTTGCTGTGGGGAACGTGCCCTTGGCCTTGAACGCCTTGATCTGCTGCTCCGGCGCGGTCAACCACGCCGCCAGGGCACGCGCCGCCTCCGGGTTCGCGCCCTGCGCCGGCACGGTCGCGTAAGACCCGCCCAGTTCCCGCCACCACCGGGGAACGTGTTCGCGATGTCCCAACCCTGGACACCTCCGCGTTGCCCTCGATGACCCCCAGCATCCAGCCCGGGCACAACATGGTCGCGAACGAACCCTTCTGGAACGCGTTCGTCCAGTCCGTCTGCCACTGCTGCAGATGCGCCGACAACCCGTCATCCACCGACGCCGCCAGGATCGAGGTGTACATGTCCTTCACCGGCTGGTTCTGATCCAACGGGATCAACACCTCCTCGGTGTCCGAAGACGAGAACGCGTTCGGCAACTGGTTCATCTGGCCCTGCAGGATCGCATCCGCCGAATCGAACCAGGCCACCCCGCCCGACTTCGCCACGAACTGCTTACCCAGGTTGTAATAGTCCTCCAGGTCGTCATCGCCGCCGCAACCTCGTCGCGATCGGTCGGCAAACCCGCCTTCTCGAACAGGTCCGCCCGGTAACACACCGCCTCCGGACCGATATCGGTACCGAACCCGACCAGCTTCCCGTCCACCGTGGTCGCCGCCGCCGCCTTCCACTCCAACCAGCGGCCCGCCACATCATCACCCGTCAGATCAAACAACTTGTCCGAGGTCTGCATCACATCCGGCAACCAATCCACCTCGATCGCCTCAATATCACTCAACCCCGAACCCGCAGCCAACTTGGAGAAATAATTCTCCCGCGCCTCATTCGACGTCGCCGCCTTCTTCGGCACAATCGTCGCGTTCGATTCGCCGCCATGTACTCGGCATACAGGTCGTCGTAGCCGAACTCGTTGAACGTGGCCACCGACAACGTGACCTTCTCGTCACCCGCCACCGACGACGGAGCGGGGGTAGCGGAGGTGCAGCCGGCGAACAGCAGGGCGAACCCTGCAGCCGCGGCGGCCCCCCTGATCAGGGATGAGCGCATTGGACTCCTTCGTCTGCGACGGGCGGGCCCCGTCGACCTTGCCATCAGCTGGATCCCGGACGCTGAGAGCGTTCCCAGGACTCCCTCCAGTGAACAATGGAAGCGCTCTCATCGTCAAGACGTGTGACCAAACCGTGACCTTCGACGACCTCCCCGGGCGGTCCCGGGCAAGGATGGGGGGAGGCCTCAGGGTGTTCCCTCATGGCCTGGCCGCCGGGCTGCGCGTTGAATGGATCTGTGCCCACCAACCTGCCCGTCCCGAGCCGTCCCCGCGACGGTGCGATGCTCGGCGGCGTGTGCGCGGGCCTGGC
>CAVPHL010000012.1:0-251779 GCA_963704225.1 uncultured Actinomycetota bacterium | reverse complement strand
CGTTCGCCGGCGATCGATCGCTGGCCCGCGCTGGCCGTCACCCACCGACGTGGCCGCCGGCGACGGTAGCCAAATTGCCTCTCGCGGCGGACGCTGCGTGTCCGCAACGATCAGTGGGGGGGCCGGCACGACGGGGGGCGGTCCGGAGGGGGAACCATGGCGACCTCAGTGCGGGGGCCACGCCGGGGAGTCGCGCCCTGATGGGCGCGGCGGCCCGGGCGGTCGTGGTCTACGAACGCGGAGTGCTGCTGCCGCCCGCAGAGCCGGGGGTCTTCCCGATGCTGCGGATCGCACTCGCCGAGGACGAGGCCGACCTGGCGGCGAAACTCGAGCTGGCCGCGGTCACCGACGTCTTCCCGGTCGATGCCTGGACCAGGGATGCGCTCGATATCGTCGCCGCGCTCGAGCTCGTCGCTGCCGGGGTCGCGCTGCACCAGCTGGACGCCGGGTCGCTCCCGGCCGACATCCTTCGGGTGGGCGGGCCGACGGCGGAGGACGGCACGCCGGTCGACGCCGCCCTGTTCGGGGTGGTGAACCTGAGCTTCGAGCCAGGCAGCGCGGTGCACCCGGTCAGCCCGGGCGACCTGGTGCAGGCGGCGACCTGGGCGCTCTCGCAGGCGTGCCTGCCCACCGCTGCCGCAGGCAACCGTGGCCTCATCCCCGGCGTGGAGTCGGTGTCGGCGTGGGCCCAGACGCCCTGGGTGCTCGGTGTCGGCGCAACCGAGGACGAAGCGGGCACAACCCTGTGGAAGCGCTCGAGTCGCGGCGTCCCGGGCCTGCCGGACAGCGGCCCGACCTGCGTCGCCTGGGGGGCCAACCAGTACGCGGCCGGCGACATCGGAACCAGCTTCGCGGCTCCCCGGGTCGTGCACTCCGCACTGCTCGTCTGCGCGGCCATCGTGCAGCTCCAGGCAGCGGTGCGCAGGGCGGCAGGAGGGCCGGGCGGCGTCCGGCTGGTGGGAGCGGCCGTTGTCGACTCCTTCGGGGCGGAGGGGAGGCAGTGGTGGCCGGAAGCGGACCGCCTGCCCGCGACCTCCCTGCCCGTGCTCGGCCTGCACCCCGAAGCCACCGGGGTCTTCGACGCCCTGGCCCAGCACGGCGTCGAGGTCATCGGCAACCCCCAGCAGGTGCGCAAGCTCCTGTTGGCGTCCGCCCGGCCCATCCCCGGCTACGGCGAGCACGAGGTCGGGGCGGGCTTCATCTCGGCCGACGGCACGATCGACCATCTCGCCCGGCTACCGGCGTCCCGGTGGCTCGAGGTGCTCGGGCTGGACGGGGCGGCCGCCGCACTGCCCGGGAACCTCAAGGATCGCCCGCTGTTCACCGACGCAGGCCTGCACGACCTGCACGACGCCGTCCTCGCCACGATGCCCATCCTCATGGTCGACCGAAACACCCACCGAATCCAGTTGCGGTAAGGAGCCCGACATGACCGACACCTACAACGTCCTCTTCGTCGACTACATCGACAGCGACGAGGACATCGCCGCGCTGGCGCAGGCGCAGGCCAGCCAGACCGAAGGGCTCGAGGTGGGGGACACCCCCGCCGTCGATGCGCTCGACCCGGTTTCGGTCGCGTTGATCGCCGGCGCCGTGGCGATCGGGATCGCCAAGCTCATCGGGTGGGTGGTCCGCCAGGTGCGGGGCGGGCTCCGGATCGACCTCAGCGCCGACCCGGTCACCGTTCAGCGCGACCGCGCCATCGATGCCGGCGTCGTGGTGATCGTCGCCGCCGACAAGAAGTCGGTGGAGATCAAGACCGTCGACGTCCCCAAGGACGAACTCGACGGCCTGTTCGAGGCCATCCTGAAGCTGCCGCGGGAGGCGACCCTGGCGCTGGTGAAGGACGCCATCAAGGACGCGATCGGCGAGAAGGCCACCGACGACAAGAAGGACAGCGCGGACGCCCCGGCGTCCTGACGTCGGCGGAGAGGCCCGCCGGCTTCCGACCGGCACCGATCGACCTGCCCATGCCCGAGTCGCCGGGCAGCCCGCCCGACTCAGGCGCGGGCCACGGCGCGGGCCGGCCCCGCGCCCGCAGGGCCGTGTCCGGCCGGACGGTGCTCGGCGCGCCCGACACGTGGTCGGCGAACAGCGCCGGCCAGGGCATTTGAATCGGCGCAGCGCCCCCACCCGTCGATCGATGGCCCTCAACGGCTACTTGTGTCCGCCTCGCGAGGTCGGGTTGGCGCGGGGTGCGGTGAGCGCATCCACCAGCCGGTTGGCGGCCTCCCCGAGGGTGTCGCCCCCGAGCGCGTGGTCGGGCGTCGTGCCGGCGCCTCCGACGTAGATGGCCGTGTCTGGCGATACGTCCCCGAGGGCCTTGACGATGTCGGTGGCGGCCGCTGCGTCCGTGGTTCGGGGTGCGCCGATGACGACGGCGTCGGGGTGGATGGTGCGGACGGCATTGGCCCAGCTCGCGACCGGGAGGTCCGGGCCCAGATAGGTGACGCGAATGCCGGCGCGCCGGAGCATCGTGGCGAAGGCGAGTGTCGCGATCTCGTGCATGGCGCCGGGGGTCAGCCCGATGACGACGTGACGGCCACCGCGGGCATGCCCGGCGGCGTCGAAGGCGGCCGTGAGCCGGCGCATGACCGCTGCACTGATGAAGTGTTCCTGGGCGGTGTCGAGCTGGCCGTCCTCCCACGCCTGGCCGACGGGGACGAGTGCGGCCATCAGCCATTCGTCTATGACGTACTCAAACCCTGCCGCGCCGAAGGCGGCATCCAGGGTGTCTTCGAGGGAGCGGACGTCGTACCCGCGGGACGCTGCGATCAGCGCCGCCGGATCGGGCAACCCCGCGGGTGGGCCGATCGGGCCCGGTGCCTCCCGGGGGGGGCCGGCGCGGCCCGATCGGACCTGTTCAGCAGCCTGGGCGGGTTGGATGCCGGACGCGACCAGGTCGGCCATGGCCCTGAGCGCGTCGAGATCGTCGTCGCTGTAGAGCCGGTAGCCGCCCTCGGAGCGTGTGGGGTGCACGACGCCGTAGCGCTGCTCCCAGGCCCGCAGCGTTCCCGGCAGCAGCCCGAGCTGCTGCGAGACCCATCTGACCGTGTACATCCGACCTCCCGGGTAGACATCGTACAAAGCTTCAACATGAACTTGACACCAACGTCACGCCCTCTGCACAATCATTACACAAACATTCTACGGAAGATGCAGATCGGGACAAAATCTTCCGACTCCCCGGCGGCCGGCGCCGACAGCGCAGAGACCGGGGTTGCGGCAGGCGCTTTCACCAGGCTGGCTGCGGCGCTCCCCGCTGCCGAAGGTGACACCCAGCGAGGAACACGTCCAACAGCACCAACACAGCAACGATCGGGGAAGGGTTCCCATGCAACGACAGACAATCAGCGCACCAGTGACGGCACTGGTCGGCGTCACTTACGTGGTGATGATCGTGGTGAACGCGCTCGCCAACATCCTGCCCATCAACGGCCGCAGCACCGGCGCGATCTCCGACTCCTACCAGAATCTCTTCGCTCCGGCCGGGTTGACGTTCTCCATCTGGGGCGTCATCTACCTGCTGCTCGGCGCCCACGTTCTGTACCAGTTCGGGCTGTTCCGTGGCCGGAAGCTCGCTGCCGATCCACGACAGCAGGACGGGCAGGGGGGCGTCGCGGGGGGAGCCTCCCCTCGGGCGGTGATGCTGCAACGCGTGGGAGTCCTGTTCGCCCTGTCGTCGGTGGCGAACGTCGCGTGGATCCTCTCGTGGCACTACGACTTCATCCTGGTGTCCACGCTGTTGCTGGCCACGATGCTGGTGCTTCTCATCCTGATCACCCGGACGATCCGAGGTGCTGACCTCTCGACCCGCGATCGGTTGTTCGTGCGGCTCCCGTTCAGTGTCTACTTCGGCTGGATCACCGTCGCGACGATCGCGAACGTCACCGTCTGGCTGGTCAGCATCGGCTGGGACGGTTTCGGGATCGCGGAGTCCACCTGGGCCGTGGTGATCATCGCGGTGGGCGCGGTGATCGGTACCGCCGTCATCCTCCGGGACTCCGACGTCGCTTACGGGCTTGTGCTCGTGTGGGCCTACCTGGGCATCTGGATCAAGCACACCTCGGCCTCCGGGTTCAACGGCGCCTACCCGGCGGTGAGTGCCGCCGCGCTGGTTGGTATCGCCGCGTTCATCGTGGCGGGAATCGTGGCCGTCATCGGCGCCCGAGCGGCCCGCGCAGCTCGCGTCGGTTCGGGTTCTGGGTCAGTCACCCACCGGAAGTCTCCACAAACCTTGGACGCGGTGGGTTGACAACCATCCCGAAACATTGCACAATCATTATACAAACTCTCCACGAAAGGTCACCATGATGAACCGAATGTTTGCCGCAGCCGGAGCCCTCAGCCTCACGCTCCTGCTGGGTGCCTGCAGCACCGCCGTCACCCCCTCCGCCCCGGCCACCCCGGCCGCCCCGATGAGCTCCAGCGCTGCTCCCAGCCCGGCGGCGACCGCCATGGCCGAGAAGGACATCGTCGATACCGCAGTCGCCGCCGGTGACTTCACCACCCTCGCCGCCGCTCTCACCGCTGCGGGTCTCGTCGACACCTTGAAGGGCGAAGGGCCGTTCACGGTGTTCGCCCCGTCCGACGCAGCCTTCGCGAAGCTTCCGGAAGGCACGGTGGACACACTGCTCGAGGAGCCCGAGGGCACGCTTTCCGAGATCCTCAAGTACCACGTGGTGGCCGGCAAGGTCATGGCCGCCGATGTGGTGAAGCTGGACGGCCAGAAGGTCACGACCGTCCAGGGCGCCGAGCTCACCGTCGAGGTGTCCGACGGCAACGTGGCCCTGGTCGACGGCGCCGGAACAAGATCAACGTGGTCACCACCGACATCGCCGCAAGCAACGGTGTCATCCACGTCATCGACGCCGTTCTGATGCCGATCAAGTAGTACCCAGGACCGCCCCACCCCGGCTCGAGCCAGGGTGGGGCGGACCCGCGTGCACCGGTCGGCCCGGATCCACAACATGTCAGGGGCAGCTATCGTGAATTTCGTGACTGAGGCAGGCGGAACTGCTACCAGGGATGCCCTGCAATCCGTCAGCGCGGCGCCCACCCTGCTGGCCGCGATCGAGCGGGTCGCGGACGTGGAGCGCGCGGCAGCAGTGGACGGAGCAGCCTGCGGTGCGGTGCTGGCGGCGGCTCTCGCAGATGACGACCACCTCGTGGCGATCGCCGCTGCCCACGCGGCAGGAGCCGCCGGCGCAGAAACCGCCGCGCGGTTGCTGCTGCCCCACCTGGACGCCGACGCCGGGTTCCTGCGCGAGCACGCCGCCTGGGCGCTGGCCAAGGCCCCCCGCCTGCCAGACGGCGTGGCGCGCCTGCACACCCTGCGCACCGCGGGAGGCCTGACGGGCGCACTGGCGGAGGTCACGCTGGAGACCTGGGGTGAACTGCCGATCGACGAGGACGCCCCGGATGCCGCCAGCTCCCGGGCCCCCTCTGAGCCACCTCACCTGCCGGAACCCCACGAGCCCGACGAGTCCGACCTCCACCCCGCTGTGCCGTCGGGCCTCACGGTGGCCCAGCTCTTCGTGCACGCACAGATCGACGGCTCCCTTCAACACGCCGGCCAGGGCGAGACCGGAGGAATCGCAACCCTCCTGGTGCAGCTGGGCGACGCGCTGCTGGGGCAGCCGGGCATCGGCCGGGTGCTCACCATCTCCCGGGCCGCGCCCGAGGTCGGCCTCCCCGACGAGCCCGACCCGGCCGACCTCGCGCGCCCGGCCCACCACTACCTCGCCGTCCCGCTGCCCGGGCAGCCTGTCCCGGCGGCCGAGGCGTGGCCGCTGCGGCGCCCTATCAGGTCGGCCCTGCGGCGGCTGCTGCGCCAAGCCGGCCCGATCGACGTGCTCCACCTGCGGATGGCCGACGTAGGTTCCTGGGCCGCTGCCCAGGTGGCTGCCGAGCTCGGCATTCCGATCGTGTTGACGCTCGCGCCAGACCCGCACGCGTCGATCGCCGCCCGCGAGGCCGTCGGCACCCTCACCCGGGCCACGTTCGGGGAGGTCGACGCCGCCGAACACCTCTTCTTCAGGGTGCGCCTGCTACGCGATCTGTCCGACCAGGCGGCGCGCGCCGTCGTGTTTCCCCGGCCCAACCTCGCCGCCGACCTGCGCGCCCTCCTGCACGTCGATCCCGATGACCCCACCGCCCGGATCACCGTGGTCGAAGAGGGCATCGATCTGGCACCCATCGACCGCGCCGGTCGTGGGGTGACGGACGCGCTCCGCGGGGAGCCCGTCCCGGCGGAGACTGCGGCGGCCCTCGCCGCGCTCGACGAGGTCCTCGACACCCTGCCGCCCGAGCGCCGACAGCTCCCGCTCGCGCTCAGCGTCGGACGCCTCCATCGCATCAAGGGGATGGCTTCCCTGGTCGGGGCCTGGCAGTCCGATCCCCGGACCGCGCAGGGCTGCAACCTCCTCATCGTTGGCGGTGACCTCGACCATCCCACCCGGGACGAGCACGCGCAGCTGGAGCTCATCGACGCGATCATCCCCCGCGAGCAGGGCCCCGCCCGCGGGCTGCTGCTGGCCGGCCATCGCCCCAACCCGGCGGTCGCGATCTGGCTGGCGGCGGCCCGGCGCGGGCGCCCGGGACGTTGCGCCCCGAACGGCGTGTACGTCTGCGCCAGCCACAAGGAGGAGTTCGGCATCGCCATCCTCGAGGCGATGGCCTCCGGGCTGGTCGTGGTCGCGCCCTGCGAGGGCGGCCCCGCCACGTACGTCGAGCCCGGCGTGACCGGGCTGCTCGTCGACACCCACGACCCGGACGCACTGGCCGCGGGCCTGGCCTCAGCCCTCGCCCTGGCGAAGGAGCCCGACGCCGCCGGGCGGGCCGGGCGGGCCGAGACGCTCATCGCCGAGCGCTATTCCATCGGAACCATGGCGGCCGTCCTCGCCACCGTCTACTCGGAGGTGTCTCGTGACGCTGCTCGTGATCAGTCCTGACTACGCCTCCCACCTGTACCCCCTGGCCACCCTGGGCACCGCCTGGCAGCGCGCCGGCGAGCGGGTGGTGGTGGCCACCGGGGCGGCGACCGATGCGATCGTCCGCCAATTCGGCTTCGAGCGCGAGCACCTCGTCCTTGGCCGGGGCTCAAACCCGGGAGTGATCCGGGCGGAGGAGCAGCCTGCCGGCGAGGACGACGCCCTCCGCGGCTTCTTCGCCGCCACCCGGCAGGGCGGCATCGCCACCCTCACGTTCCAGGCCAACGCTCGCGGCGATGACCTGCTGTGGGATCCCCTGGCGACCGCGCGGGCCGTGCAGCGCGTGATCGACCGCGTCCGCCCCGATCATGTGCTCGTCGACCACCTGGCGTTCAGCGCCCGCCTCGCGCTCCGCGGCGCCGGCGTTCCGTACGGCGACGTGGTGCTCGGCCACCCGTCGGCGCTCACGGTCGGCGACGAGGTGTACGGGCTTCCTCCGGTCTGGCCGCAGCGGTTGCGGCCCGCCGAGACCGAGCTGGCCCAGCTGCGGCGACTGTGCGAGCGGGTGCGCGACCGGTTCACCGACCAGTGGAACGCCGCCCTGGCCGTCCTCGACCCGGCCGCTGCGACCAGCAACGACGCCTTCGCCGAGACCGGGGACGTGCTGCTGCTCAACTACCCCGCCGAACTGCACCCGCCGGCGCGCACGGCCCTGTTGGGGCCGCACCGGTTCCTCGGCTCGGCGGTTCGAGACGAGGCGCCGGACGCGGAGGTGACAGCCTGGCTGGCGGCAGGCAGCGCCCCTGTCGTCTACGTGAGCCTCGGCAGCTTCCTCTCGGTGCGCTCCGACGTGCTGGCGCGGGTCGCCGATGCGCTGCGCGGGCTCGATGTGCGGGTCGCGCTGGCCAGCGGGTCGACGCCCCCGCACGCGCTTGGCCCGATCCCGGACGACTGGCTGGTGCGCGCTGTCCTGCCGCAGGTGACCCTGCTCGCCCACAGCGAGCTGGTGGTGTGCCATGGCGGCAACAACAGTGTCACCGAGGCGCTGACGGCGGGCGTCCCGCTGCTGCTGCTGCCGTTGTCGACCGACCAGTTCGCCGGCGCGGCCGCCCTGGAGGACGCGCGGTTCGGCGAAGCGCTCGACCCCAACGCCGCGACACCCGACGAACTGCGCGCGGCCGCCGTCCGCCTGCTCCGCCTCGACCCGGACGCCGGCGGGCGGCTCGCGCTGCTGGCCGCCGCCCTCGTCGGGAATCCGGGCCCCGACCGGGCCCGAGCGGCGTTGATCTCCGACCGGGGGAGCCTCCGATGAGCGCTGAGGGCGGCGGCAATTGCCGTCCTTGCTAAGGTGAAAATGAGGAGAGGACAGGGCATGCCAGTCACTTCCGCCGCACCATGAACACCCGCCCGATCCGCTTCTATCACCGTGGTGCCATCGCCGAGGTGAGCGGTGTCGCCGCCACGCGCAGTGTGCTCGACTGGCTGCGCGAAGACCAGCATTGCACCGGCACCAAGGAAGGCTGCGCCGAAGGCGACTGCGGCGCCTGCACGGTGGTGCTGGGCGAACTCGACGCCCAGGGCGCCTTGCAGCTCAAGCCGGTGAACGCCTGCATCCAGTTCGTGCCCACGCTCGACGGTCGCGCCCTGTTCACGGTGGAAGACATCGCCGCACTGGGTGCACCCGACGCGCTGCACCCGGTGCAGCAGGCCTGGTCGACTGCCACGGCTCGCAATGCGGCTTCTGCACGCCGGGCTTCGTGATGTCGATGTGGGCCTGCTACGAACGCCACCAGGCGGCCGGCACCCAGCCCACACGCAGGCAGCTGGCCGACGACCTGTCGGGCAACCTGTGCCGCTGCACCGGCTACCGGCCCATCCTGGACGCCGGCGAGCAGATGTTCAGAGCGCCCGCCGCACTGCTGGCGCGCCAGTCCGGTGGTCGACGCGCTGCAGGCACTGGCGCAGGACCCGCCGCTCCACACGCCCGAAGGCTTCCACGCTCCGCGCACGCGCGCCGAGTTTGCGCAGCTGCGCCAGGCCCTGCCGCAGGCCCAGGTGCTGGCCGGGCAGCACCGACATCGGCCTGTGGGTGAACAAGCAGTTCCGCGAGCCTGCCCGAGCTGATCTACATCGGCCGCGTGGCCGAACTGCAGCTCGTCGACGTCAACGACGACGCGCCTCCAGCATCGGCGCCGCGGCCTCGCTGGACGCCGCCTGGCAGGCCTTGGTGAGCGACTGGCCGACGCTGCACGACGTGTGGCTGCGCTTCGCATCGCCGCCCATCCGCGGCCGGGCACGATGGGCGGCAATGTCGCCAACGGCTCGCCGATCGGCGATTCGGCGCCGGTGCTGATCGCGCTCGATGCGCAGCTCGAACTGCAGCAGGGTGCGCGGGTGCGACGGCTGCCGCTGCAGGACTTCTACGTCGACTACATGAAGAACGCGCTGATGCCCGGCGAATTCGTCAGTGGCATCGCGGTGCCGCGCGGGCAGGGGGGGCAGTTGCGCGCCTACAAGATCAGCAAGCGCTTCGACTGCGACATCTCGGCGGTGTGCGCCGGGCTGTGGGTGCTGCTCGACGGCGACACCGTGCGTGGCGTGCGCCTGGCCTTCGGCGGCATGGCCGCCATCGTGAGGCGCGCCGGGGCGCCGAGAAGGCGCTGCTCGGCCAGCCCTGGAACGAGGACGGCGCTGCAGGCCGCGCAGGCTGCGCTGGCGCAGGACTTCACGCCGCTCACGCGACATGCGCGCCAGTGCCGCCTACCGGCTGCAGGTGGCGCAGAACCTGCTGCGCCGCTTCTGGCTGGAAACCCGGCCCGTCGACGCGCTGCCGGCAGCGGCCCTCACGCGTGCGGGAGGCCACGACGTGAGCCAGTTCGCCGACCGGCCACCCGAACTCGCCGACGGCGTTGCCGTGCCCGAACCGCTTCGCCGCAGGTCGGCGTGAGCCGTCCGCATGAGTCGGCACACCTGCACGTGGCCGGCGCCGCCCCCTACACCGACGACATCCCGGAACTGGCCGGCACGCTGCACGCCGCGCTGGGCCTGTCGCCGCTGGCGCACGGCGTGATCGAGGCCATCGACCTGGACCGCATCCGCGCGCTGCCCGGCGTGGTCGACGTGTTCAGCGCCGCGCGACATGCCCGGCGTCAACGACTGCGGCATCCTCGTGCACGACGACCCGATCCTCGCCGGCGAGGCGGCGACACGCTGCGCTACGTCGGCCAGCCGGTGTTCGCCGTCATCGCCCGCACCCGCGACGCCGCGCGCCGCGCCGCGGCGCTGGCCCCGCACGTCATCCGGGCTCGAGGCCGCTGCCGCCGGTGCTGTCACCGCCGGAGGCGCATGCCGCCGGCCAGTACGTGGTGCCGCCGATGCACCTGCTGCGCGGCGATGCCACGCTCGCCATCGCCAAGGCCCCGCACCGGCTGAAGCTGCGGTTCGACCTCGGCGGGCAGGAGCAGTTCT
The DNA here is from genome assembly GCA_963704225.1 of uncultured Actinomycetota bacterium. Taxonomy (GTDB): domain Bacteria; phylum Actinomycetota; class Actinomycetes; order Propionibacteriales; family Propionibacteriaceae; genus Propionicimonas. Next base: position 241,379 of record CAVPHL010000012.1, on the reverse strand, counting down.
ACCTCGAAGGCCAGATCAGCTACGCCATGCCCGTGGAGGACGGCGGCATGAAGCTCTGGTGCAGCACCCAGCACCCCAGCGAGATGCAGCACCTGGTGGCCCATGCGCTGGGCCGGCCGGCGCACGCGGTGCAGGTGGAATGCCGGCGCATGGGCGGTGGCTTCGGCGGCAAGGAATCGCAGTGCGGCCTGTTCGCCTGCGTCGCGGCGGTGGCGGCGCTGCGCAGCGGCAAGCCGGTCAAGCTGCGCGTCGACCGCGACGACGACTTCCTGATCACCGGCCGGCGCCACTGCTTCCACTACGAGGTCGAGGTCGGCTTCGACGACAGCGGCCGCATCCTGGGCGCCGAGGTCACGCATGGTCTCGCGCGCCGGCCATTCGGCCGACCTGTCGGCGCCGGTGATGACGCGCGCGCTGTGCCACTTCGACAATGCCTACTGGCTGCCGGATGTGGCCGTGCACGGCTATTCGGCGCAAGACCAACACGCAGAGCAACACCGCCTTCCGCGGCTTCGGCGGCCCGCAGGGCGCGATCGCCATCGAATACACCATCGACAGCATCGCCCGCCGGCTGGAGCTGGACCCGCTGGACGTGCGCCGCACCAACTTCTACGGCGCGGCGAGCGCACAACGTCACGCCCTACGGCCAGGTGGTCGACGACAACATCATCCACGAGCTGGTGGCCGAACTGGAAGGCGAGCAGCGACTACCGCGCGCGCCGCCGGGCCATCGCCGCCTTCAACGCAGCCAGCCCGGTGCTGAAGAAGGGCATCGCGCTGACGCCGGTGAAGTTCGGCATCAGCTTCAACGTCACGCACCTCAACCAGGCCGGGCGCACTGGTGCACGTCTACACCGACGGCTGCGTGCTCGTGAACCACGGCGGCACCGAGATGGGCCAGGGCCTGAACACCAAGGTGGCGCAGGTGGTGGCGCACGAACTCGGCCTGCCGTTCGAGCGCGTGCGCTGCACCGCCACCGACACGCAGAAGGTGGCCAACACCACGGCCACCGCGGCCAGCACCGGCAGCGACCTGAACGGCAAGGCGGCGCAGGACGCGGCGCGCCAGATCCGCGAGCGCCTGGCCGCCTTCGCCGCCGGCAAGTTCGGCGTGCGGAGGCCGAGGTGCGCTTCGCCGACGGCCGGGTCGTCGGTCGCCGGCCAGTCGCTGGCCTTCGCCGACCTCGTGCAGCAGGCCTACCTGGCGCGCGTGCAGCTGTGGAGCGACGGCTTCTACGCCACGCCGGGCCTGAGCTGGGACAAGGCCACGATGCAGGGCCAGCCCTTCTACTACTTCGCCTACGGCGCGGCCTGCAGCGAGGTGCTGGTCGACACGCTGACCGGCGAATGGAAGCTGCTGCGCGCCGACCTGCTGCACGACGCCGGCAAGTCGCTGAACCCGGCCATCGACATCGGCCAGATCGAAGGCGCCTTCATCCAGGGCATGGGCTGGCTGACCAGCGAGGAACTGGTCTGGCACCCGGCCGACGGCAGCCCGCAGGCCGGCCTGCTGACGACGCACGCGCCCAGCACCTACAAGATCCCGACCGCCAACGATGCCCGGCCGATGTTCGACACGCGGCTGTTCGACCGCCGCCAACGTGCAGGACACCATCCACCGCAGCAAGGCCGTGGGCGAGCCGCCGCTGCTGCTGCCCTTCTCGGTGTTCTTCGCGATCCGCGACGCGGTCTCGGCCGCCGGCGGCCACCGCGTCGACCCGCCGCTGCAGGCGCCGGCCACGCCCGAGGCCATCCTGCGCGCCGTGACCGCCGTCACTGCGGCAGCGGCGCGCCTGGAGGCGCGCTTGAGCTTCCAACGCCTGCGGCAGCGAAGCCGAGGCCTGGGCGGCGAGCACCGGCCCGGCGGTGGTCGTCGAAGTCGTGGCGACACGCGGCTCGGTGCCGCGCGAAGCCGGCACGCGCATGCTGGTGGCCGCCGACGCCGTGCTGGGCACGAGTCGGCGGCGGCCACCTCGAACTGCAGGCGATCGCCGACGCGCGCGCGCTGCTGGCAGCGGCGGCGCCGGTGCAATTGCGACGCGCCACATCGCGCTGGGCCCCGCGCTGGGCCAGTGCTGCGGCGGCGCGGTCGACCTGCGCTACAGCCGCTGGCCGACAGCGCCGCCGGCCGCCTGGCAGCCGCCGGCCGCCGCGCTTCCACCTGCAGCTCTATGGCGCCGGCCATGTCGGCCGCGCCATCGTGCGGCTGCTGGCGGGCCTGCCCTGCGAGGTGCAGTGGATCGACGAACGCGAGAGCGAGTTTCCGGCTGCGGCCGCTGCCGTCGCACATCGGCGCGTCTGCGTCGAGCCGGTCGAGGCCGAGGTGGCCGCGGCGCCGCCCGGCGCCTGCTTCCTGGTGCTGACGCACAGCCACGTGCTCGACCTGGCGATCACCCAGGCCATCCTGGCGCGCGGCGACTTCGCCTTCTTCGGCCTGATCGGCAGCAAGACCAAGCGTGCACGCTTCGAGCCCGGCTGCGCGAACGCGGTTTCGTGACGCACAGCTGTCCGCGCTTGGTCTGCCCGATCGGTCTGCCCGGCATCGACGGCAAGGAGCCCGAAGTCATCGCCATCGGTGCCGTGGCGCAGCTGCTGCAGGTAACGGCCGAGAGCGTGACCGCACCGCCGGAGAGGTAGGCCACGGCTCGTCGAGACGGGTCGCCTTTCCTGTTACCCAGCCGGAGCAGAGGCTCCTGGGGTCGGGGGCGTCCAGGCCACCATGGGCGCCGTCATCTCTCCGAGGTGGCGTTCGCGTTGGAGGGTCACGACCGACGGTCGTCGCCCGGACGAAAGAAGCAGCGGCGTGCCGCGTGCAACCCGTCAGTCGTCGGCGCCTCCTAGGGTAGGGCGGCATGCGGCTCACGAACGTCGCGCAGATGGCGCTCCCACAAGGCAGACTGCTCAGTTGTGCGGTGCGGCCCGGTGCTGTGGGGCGCCCGCTGACGGTCTCGTTCGACCAGGGCCGCCACGTCGGGCAGGGCCAGCGTCCCGGATCGTGGATGGCGATCGCGGCCCGGCTGCCCCGGCACGCCACGCCCGAACGGGTCGCCGCCGCCTGGCTCGCCGTGGTGGCCAGGCACGGGACGTTCCGTACCGCCTTCTCCCGCGACGACGAGGGTGGGCTCGCGCTGCACGAACTGGCCATCGGGCCGGGGGAGTGGGTCGAGCACCCCCATCCCGGACGACCGGACGGCGCGGGAGGCGCTGCGTGACCTGTTCGACGCCGCCTGTGCCCCGTTCGAGCGCCCGTCCTACCGGCTGGCGCTCGTCCTCCCCGACGCGACCGAGGCCGACCCGCGCCCGGTCGTGGTGCTCGGCTCCGACCACGCGCACACCGACATGTGGTCGTTCCTGGTGGCGCTGCGCGACCTGTACACGGCCCTGGCCGACCTCGAGTCCGGACGCCGGCCCGGCTCCGGGCTGGCTCCCGCCGCCAGCTTCGCCGAGCACAGTGCGGCGCTCGCGGCCCGTCCGCCCGCCCCGGCGGAGGTGCACCGGCGCTGGGCCGAGATCCTCGACGCCGGCGGCGGCCTCATGCCGAGGTTCCCGCTGCCGCTCGGCGACCCGCAGTTCGCCGGCGTGAGCGTGGTCGAGGTGCGGGACCTGCTGGACGCGGGGCAGGCGTCCGGGCTCGCCGACCGTGCCCACCACCTCGGCGTCCCGGCGATCGGGCTGGTGATGTCGGTGCTCGCCCGGGTCACCCGCGACCTGGCCGGCGTGCCGCTGCGCACCGTGTTCCCCGTGCACAGCCGTGACGAGGAGCGCTGGCGCGAGTCGGTGGGCTGGTACATCACCAACTCGGTGCTCGAACTCGCCGACCCCGACCCGGCGGCCTGCACCCGTGCGGTGCGGGAGGCGGTTGCGCTCGGCTCCCACCCGCTCGGCCCGATCCTCGCGCCCTACGGCGGCATGCCCGTCGCACCCGGGATGTTCGCCATCTCCTGGCTCGACACCCGCCGGCTGCCCGCCCTGCCCGCGGACGCCGCGGTGCAGTACGTGTCGGCTGTCGTGCGCGACGACGGCGTGATGGTGTGGTTCATCGTCAACGACACCGGCCTGCACCTGCGGGCCCGCTACCCCGACACCCCGCAGGCCCGGGCGAACGTCGGCCGGTGGCTGGACGCCGTCCAGGCCCGGGCTCCGGGCGGAGCTGGCCGGACCCCTCAGGTGAGGCTCGACTCCCGCAGCGGCAGGCCGGCGAGGCGGTAGCACTCGTCGACCAGCTCCATGTTGGCGAGCGCGTTGGCCAGGCCGGTCGGGAACGGGGCACCCTCGCGGACGGCGGCCCGCAGCACCCTGAGTTGGTGGGTGTAGGTGGAGGTCGTGCCGTGGTGCTCGACCCGCTCTGCGCCGTCCACCGTGACGATCAGCCGGTCGTCGCCGGACACGTTGATGAAGTTCGGCTGGCGGATCGAGCCGCGGGTTCCGGTGACCTCGATCGAGAAGTCCGGCGGGCTCACCAGGCTGGAGGACAGCACCGCGGGAGCGCCGTTGGGCAGGGCGGCGTCGACCACCGCGGTCGCGTCCACCCGGGGGTCCACACCGGGGTGCCCCGTGGCCCGGACGCTGTTCAGCCGGAGCTGTCCGCCCAGCGCCGCGGCGACGTCCCGGCCGGCGTGCAGCAGGTAGCAGCCCAGGTCCATCAGCGAGCCGCCCGACAACGGCCACGACCAGCGGATGTCGCTCAGGTCGGTGCAGTCGAACTTCATGTTGACGCGGAGACCGGTCACCTCACCGATCTCGCCCGAACCGACCAGTTCCAGCAGCCGCAGGTAGGTGGGGTGGTAGCGGTGGTGGAACCCCTCGAACACCACCAGGCCACCAGGGTTCGGCTCGGTCTCGACCAGCCGTGCCTCGGCGGCGTTGCTGCCGAACGGCTTTTCCGACAGCACATGCTTGCCCGCCCGCAGCGCGGCCAGCGTCCAGCGGACGTGTTCGCTGTTCGGCGTCGGGTTGTAGACCACCTCGACGGCCGGGTCGGCGAGCAGTTCGGCGTAGCTGCCGTACGCGCGGCCGATGCCGTGCTCGGTGGCGTAGGCCTGGGCCCGACCCAGGTCCCGTGCGGCGACGGCGACCACCTCGTCACCGAGCGTGCGGGCCGGGTCGATCACGGCGCGCCCGGCGATCCGGGCCGCGCCCAGGATCCCGATCCGGAGTGGCTGCGGCATGGCGGGTCCTTTCAGGTTGTGGATCCCGAACGTAGCAGGCGCGGCGGACGGCGGGTTCGGTGAGCCGCGGTGCCCGTCCGGGGTTGGCCGACGGCGGGTTCGGCGAGCCGGCGGCGCAGCACGGTGCCCGTCCGGGTTGGCGCGACGCCGTCCGGCGGACGGCGGGCGACCTGCGAACCTGGTCAGGAGGCGGGACGCACCAGGTTCTCCGGCGGCCACCGGAGCGTCCTCCGAACCGGCCGGGGCCGCCCCGTCGGGACCGAGGTCTAGCATGGCGCGGGTGTCCACCCCGGTCGAAGCACTCGACGTGCTGCGCCTGACCTTCGGCTACGACTCCTTTCGCGGCAGCCAGGACGAGGTGATCAGTCACGTCATCGCCGGCGGCGACGCGCTCGTGCTGATGCCGACCGGTGGCGGCAAGTCGCTGTGCTACCAGATCCCCGCGCTGGTGCGCGAGGGTGCGGGCGTGGTCATCTCGCCGCTGATCGCGCTGATGCAGGACCAGGTCGACGCCCTGGGCGCGTTGGGCGTGCGCGCCGGCTTCCTGAACTCCAGCGTCAGCCCCGGAGGACCGCCGCGCGACCGAACGGGCCGCCCTGGCCGGCGAGCTGGACCTGCTCTACCTCGCCCCCGAGCGGCTGGGCACGGAGTGGACCCGGCAGTTCCTGGATCGCCGCGAGGTGTCGGTGTTCGCGATCGACGAGGCGCACTGCGTGTCCCAGTGGGGTCACGACTTCCGGCCCGACTACCTGGGGCTGTCGATCCTGCACGAGCGTTGGCCGACGGTTCCCCGCATCGCGCTCACCGCGACGGCGACGCCGGCCACCCGAAGCGAGATCGTCGAACGGCTGGGGCTCCAGAATGCCCGTACACTTCGTGGCGAGCTTCGACCGGCCGAACATCCAGTACCGGATCGAGCCGAAGGAGCAGCCGCTGCAAGCAGCTGCTCGACCTGATCCGCACCGAGCACGACGGCGACGCCGGCATCGTCTACTGCCTCTCGCGCGAGTCGGTCGAGAAGACCGCAGCAGCCCTGCGCAAGGAGGGCATCCCCGCGCTGCCGTACCACGCGGGCCTGGCGTCCCCGGTGCGGGCGGCCAACCAGTCCCGCTTCCTGCGCGAAGACGGCATGGTCATGGTCGCCACCATCGCGTTCGGCATGGGCATCGACAAGCCCGACGTCCGCTTCGTCGCCCACCTCGACCTGCCGAAGAGCGTCGAGGGCTACTACCAGGAGACCGGCCGCGCCGGGCGCGACGGACTGCCGTCGACGGCCTGGCTGGCCTACGGGCTGGCGGACGTCGTGCAGCAGCGGCGCATGATCGAAGGCTCCGAGGGCGACGCCCCGCACAAGCGCCTGCTGGGCCAGCACCTGGACGCGATGCTCGCGCTGTGCGAGACGGTTCGTTGCCGGCGACAGCTGTCTCGGCTACTTCGGCGAGCCCAGCGGGCCCTGCGGGAACTGCGACACCTGCCTGAACCCGCCGGAGTCGTGGGACGGCACCGTGGCGGCGCAGAAGCTGCTGTCGACGATCGTGCGCCTCAAACGCGAACGCAACCAGCAGTACGGCGCCGGCCACCTGATCGACATCCTGCTCGGCAAGCGAACCGAGCGGGTCGAGCAGTGGGATCACGACGGCCTCAGCACCTTCGGGATCGGCACGGACCTCACCGACCTGCAGTGGCGAGCCGTCGCGAGGCAACTCCTGGCGAGCGGGCTTCTGGCCGTCTCCAGCGACGGGCACGGCACCCTGATGCTCACTGAGGCATCGTGGTCGGTGCTGCGCGGCGAGCAGCCGGTGCAGCTACGCGAGGAAGCCGTGACCCGCGCCCAACGGTCCGGCCGGAAGTCCGCGGGAGCCGGAGGGACGACCCGATCGCGCTCCGCCGCGGCCGCCACGCTGGGTGAGGGCGACCGCGGGCTTTTCGAGCTGCTGCGAGGGTGGCGGGCTGAGACGGCCCGGGCCGCGTCCGTTCCGGCCTACGTCGTGTTCCCCGACAGCACCCTGGCCGGGATCGCCCAGACCCGACCACGCTCGTTGGACGAGCTGATGGCCGTCAGCGGGGTGGGTGTGAAGAAGCTCGAGCAGTACGGCGAGGCGGTGCTCGCGGTGGTCGCGTCGTCCACCGGGGCGTGAGCGCCGAAGTTCTCCCCGGTCGCCGGTTCCCCGACGACCAGCCGCCGGTGCGACCGCTGCCCTGAGCCGTTCAGCGGGCCTTCTGCGGAGTCAGGGTGAAGGTGTCGGCGTTGTTGGCGCACTTGCCGATGTCCACGCAGCCGCTGGTCTTCATCTTCAGCTTGTAGGGGCCCGGGTCCTTGCCGGTGATGGTGTACCGGCCGGAGCCAGTCATCGTGGCCCCTCCGCCCCAGCCCTCGTAGGAGACGCTCCCGGAGGTGCCGTCCGCGTCGTCGGGCGCGAACTGGAAGACCACCCGGAAGCCGTTCCCGGCCGCGTTGACCGTGAAGGGGGCCTTGAACGAGGCGATGGTGCCGTTGACCGTCAGCCGGCCGCCGCCGGTCACGCGGTAGGTGGTGGGTTTGCACTCCGGCACCAACTTCTCCGCCGCCTCGGCCCTGCCCTCGATGATGGGGCCGAGCCGGTCCTTGATGAAGTTGATCGCGGGGCTGGTGATGAACCCCAGCCACGGGGCCGCCTTGATCAGGCCCGCGCCGGCGTCGGTGAACAGCATGGAGAACAGCACGGCCGCGTTCGCGGTCACCTCGTCGCTCATCTCGTCCAGCTGCTTGATGACCGCTTCCTTGGCGCCGGGGTGGTCGGCGTAGTCCTTCACGGTGAGCGGGTTGGTGGGGTTCGCCGCGCACTCGCGGGCCGCGGCGATGCGCTGCAACGCGTCCGCGATCTCACCGTTGGACTTGACCGCTTCCCAGATCTTCGCGCCCGACTTGAAGGCCTCCCACGACGTGCCCGCCTGGGTCTTGTCCAGTTTGGTCGTCTCGAACGCCTTGTCGATGCCGGTTTCGACGGATTGGGAGATCACGCCGTCGACCAGCACGTCGACGGTCGTCGGGGATCCGTCCATCGGGGCCGCCGGAACCCCGGCCGGGCCGGCCCCCGGCCCTGCGGGCGCCAGGCCGATCGCCGCGAGCGCCGAATCCCTGGCAGGCTGCGCCGGAGCGCTCCCCGGCAGGCCACCGAGCACCTGCGGGAGCAGTTCGGCAGGCAGGTCGGCCGCGGCGACGGCGTAGCTGAGGGAGAACCGGAACTCGGTGGCGGTCTGGGCGGTGGACGTGATGGTCGGCGGCTCCCCGGCGGCGGGGCCACTCCCGGCGTAGAGGTGGAAGGCGGTCCTGGACGTGGCTCCGTTGGCGTGCGCCTGCTCCAGGACGAACGTGTGACCGTCGACCACCTCCAGGGTTGACCCGGACAGCATCATGAACGCCGCGGTCCCCGAATCCAGCCCGGTGCTGGTGACGATGTCGCCGAACGCGGCATCCTCCCGCTGGGGGTCCAGGATGCTCGTCGCGGGGCCGGCCACCGGGGTTGCCGCCGACGGCTGTGGCTCCGGCGGACCTGCGGACGACGCCGGCACGGTGCACCCGGCGGTGACGAGCAGCGCCATCACGCCCGCCAGACTCCAGCACAGCTCGAACTTCCTCGTCATCCCGGCCCCCCAGTCTGCGCGGATCGGCCGCCTCCCGGCGCCGACGAGACGAAACCTAGGCGCGCCCTGTGTCGGTCCGCTACAGCAATTCAGCCCCCGGGGAAGGCGCCGGGAGTCCGGCAGGGCCGTCCGGGGTCGCCGGGGTCGCCCGGCGGGGGACTTCGCCCGACGGCGGATCCCGTGGAAGGCTCGTTGACGTGACCTCCCAACTGCCCGTCGTCGCGCTGATTCCGCTGCTGGGCTGTGTCATGGCGATTCCCGCCTGGTCCGCCGAGCCCTCGCCGACCGCCACCACGCCTCCGCCGGCCTCCGCGGCCTTCTGCGGCAGCCGGCAGGATTCACCCCGCACCACAGCCACGGAACCGCCCGCCACCCCGGCGAACTGCGTCCCGTCTCCCGCTCCAGCGACGCCCGGGCCCGGCTGACGCCCGCTCCGACGGCCCGTTCCCCCCGCCGCGCCCGCGGCCGTGGGATGACGCGCCTACGCTGGGCCTTATGGAAGCGTTGATCACGGGGTACGGTACGGCCGCCGCGGCCGGGTGGAGGGCCGCCCGATGAACCGCCGGATACTGGTCAACGTCGGGCTCGGGATCCTCGTCGTCGGTCTCGGCGTGGCCGGGCTGGTCGCGCTGTTCAGCCCACGCCAGGATCCCTACGCCAACCTGCCGACCACCAAGGTGCTCCGCGGCACCCTGGACGCCACGGTCACCGCCAGCGGCAACGTCGAGAGCGGGGTCACCGCCTCGCTGCAGATGCCCGGCACCGGCGGCGTGATCACCAAGGTGTTCGCCAGGACCGGACGCAAGGTCAACACCGGCGACCGGCTGGTCAAGGTCGACCCCACGGCGGCGCGCGACCAGCTCGCCTCGGCCCAGGCCACTCTGGCTTCGGCAAACGCCGCCATGACCAGCGCCAGGCGGGGACGCACCGCCGCCGAGCAGCGGGCCGACGGGGCCTCGATCGCGGCCGCCTCCCAGTCGTTGACGAACGCGAGACGGCTCCTCTCGGTCGCCGAGGAGAGTTACGACCTGGTGGCCCGTCAGCAGGCCGAGATCATCGCGCCCCTCCAGGCCGCCGTCGACGACGCCGAGGAGGCGCTCGAGGACGACGAAGCCGAACTCGCCCAACTGGAGGCCGACCTGGCGGCCACCGACCCCGCCGACACCGTGGCCGTCGCACTGCTGCAGGCCCGGATCAGCGAGGTGGAGACCCTGATCGTCACCCACACCACCAGCCTCATCGCCGCCGAAGGGCCGCTCGCCCAGGCCGAACGCACCAGGGACACCCTGCTGCTGCAGGCCAAGCAGGCGGTCACGAGCCAGCGTGCCAGCCGGAACTCGGCGAAGAAGGCGCTGGCGCAGGCGAAAGCGGCGGCGGCCGTCGCCGGGCAGGCCCCCAACCCGGGTACCGTCCAGTCCGCCCAGGCCCAGATCGACGCCGCCAACGTGGCCGTCGACAAGGCCCGCCAGGCGCTCGACGACACCGTGCTGAGGGCCCCGTTCAGCGGCACGATCTCGACCGTCAACGCCGTCGTCGGGCAGACCTCCACCGGCAGCTTCGGGGCCACCTCCGCCACCGCGGCCAGCGGACTGGTCACCCTGGTGAACCCCGACGGCAAGCGCGTCAGCGCCTTCATCGCGGAGGCCGACGTCGCCTCGGTGAAGGTCGGCCAGGAGGCCGTCGTCAACCTGCCCGCCACCGGCCTGGACCTCAGCGCCAAGGTGGTCTCCGTCGACGTGCAGAGCAGCGTCACCAACAACGTCGTGCAGTACCTCACCACCTTGTTGCTGTCCTCCCCACCGCCGGAGGTGAAGGTGGGACAGACGGCCAGCCTGTCGATCACCACCGCCAGCCTGGAGGACGTGCTCTACGTGCCGACCAGCGCGATCGTCACCGACGGGTTCACCAGCTACGTGATGAAGACCTCCGGCGGCACCCCCACCCGGGTCGAGGTGACCACCGGCATGACCGGCACCACCGGCACCGAGATCACCAGCGGACTCAACGAGGGCGATGCGGTGCTGTTGTCCAACACCGGCGAAATCGGCAACAACCGCCTGATCCCCAACGGCCCACCGAGCGACGTCCCATGACCACCCCACGCCCGAACCGACCGGTCATCGACCTGCGGAACGTGTCCAAGACCTACGGGATGGGCGACACGCTGGTGCACGCCGTCGACGGCGTCACCCTGCAGGTCTTCCGCGGCGACTACGTCGCCGTCATGGGCGCCTCCGGCTCGGGCAAGTCGACGCTGATGAACATCATCGGCTGCCTCGACGTCGCAGACGCGCGGCCTCTACCGGCTCGACGGTGTCGACGTCAGGCCGCTCGACGACCGGCAGCTGTCGCTGATCCGCAACCGCAAGATCGGCTTCGTCTTCCAGAGCTTCAACCTGATCGCCCGCACCACCGCCCTGTCGCAACGTCGAGCTGCCGCTGGCCTACGCCGGGGTCGCCGGCCGCGAGCGGCGCGAGCGCGCCCTGGCCGCGCTGGCGCGGGTCGGCCTGGCCGACCGGGTCGACCACACCTGCCCGCCCAGCTGTCCGGTGGCCAGCAGCAGCGGGTGGCAGTGGCCCGGGCGATCGCCACCGAGCCGGTCCTGCTGCTCGCCGACGAGCCCACCGGCGCCCTCGACAGCCACAGCACCGAGGAGGTGCTGGAGCTCTTCGACAAGCTCTCCGCCGCCGGCCGCACCGTCGTGGTGATCACCCACGAGGACGAGCGTCGCCGCCCACGCGAAGCGGATTCTGCAGATGCGCGACGGCAAGATCCACTCCGACGTGCGCAACGTGCCGCGTCGACGCCCCGCCACCGGTGCGCCACCGCCAGCCGGAATGGCCTCATGAACGTCTCCGAGAGCGCCGCGTTCGCGTGGCGCGGCCTGACCGCCAACAAGCCCCGGTCGGCCCTGACCATGCTCGGCATCCTGATCGGCGTCGCCGCCGTGATCATCCTGGTCGCGCGTCGGCACCGGCGCCAAGCCAGAGCGTCACCGACACGCTCGAACTCCCTGGGCACCAACACGCTGACGATCACCCGCAAGTTCCTACACCACCCAGCTCCGCAACCCGTTCACGGCCTCCTCCGTCGACGCGGCGGGCAGCGGCACCAACATCCGCGACACCCGCCTCACGCATGTCCGACGCCGAAGCGCTCGCCGACCCCGAACTCGCCCCCGCCGTGCAACTCGTGGCGCCCGTGGTGAATGCCACCCTGGTCACCGCCACCTTCGGCGGCGCCTCGCACGACGTACCCAGCACCACCGGCACCACCACCGAGTACCTCACCATCAACAACGACACCGTCGCCGCCGGGCGCGCCTTCAGCGACACCGACTACCAGGCGCACTCCCGGGTCCTGCTGGCCGGCCAGACCGTCGCCGAAGCACTCGCCGGCGGGACGGCAGTGGCGCTCTCAACAAGGTGATCCGGCTCAACGGCAAGGAGTTCACCGTCATCGGGATCCTCGAGGCCAAGGGCGCCACCGGGCGGCTGGACCAGGACGACCGGATCATCGCCCCGGCGACCGCGGTCCAGGACCACCTCGCCGGCTACGGCGACTTGAGCACGCATCGTCGTGCAGGCCGCCTCGGCCGCCGCCGTCACCCTCGCCGAGGCCCAGATCGAATCGATCCTGGACGCCCGGCACCGCACCGACGTCGACACCAGGGACTTCACGGTCACCAACTCGGCCACGTTCCTCAATGCCGCCAAGTCGATCACCGACATCTTCACCGTCCTGCTCGGCTCCCGTCGCCGACCGTCTCCCTGCTCGTGGGCGGCATCGGAGTGATGAACATCATGCTGGTCACGGTGACCGAACGCACCCGCGAGATCGGCATCCGCAAGGCGATCGGGGCCGGCCGCGGCGACATCATCCTCCAGTTCATGCTGGAAGCGGTGATGCTGTCGGTGCTCGGCGGCATCGCCGGCATCATCTTCGGCTACCTCGTCTGCCAGATCGAGATCGCCGGCTTCCGCGCCGTCGTCGCCCCTTACTCGGTCGCGCTGGCGTTCAGCTTCTCCCTGGCGGTCGGCCTCTTCTTCGGCATCTACCCCGCCATGCGGGCCGCCTCCCTCAAACCCATCGATGCCCTCCGCTACGAGTGACGCCGACCCACCCGAAGGAACCACGATGACCACCGAACCCGGCACCCAGGCCACCAGCATTCCGCTCGACGAGGACGACTCGGCCTACGCCCCCGCCCACGCCTCCGACGACGTGGACGACCTGGACGTCGACGACCTGGACGTCGACGACCTGGACGTCGACGACCTGGACGAGGACGACCTGGAGTTCCAGCCCCGGAAACGCAACGGACTGCACTGGCTCACCCTCCTGCTGATCGCCCTCGCCCTGTGGGGGGCCGGTTTCCTCGCCGGCGTCCTCACCGACCGCGCCGTCGCCGGAATCACCGGCTGAACGGCCGGGCCGTCCGGCACTTCGCGGGCGGGGCCCCGGCGGATCGGGACGCTGCGGCACGCGTCCGGCCCGGAGGGCCGATTTCGATACGGCGACCGGCGCCCAGGCGCGCCAAAAGACTTACCGTGGAGGTAGCGGGAAATCCCGCCGGCTATCAGTGGAGGAGTCATCATGAGTGAGTCCGCACTCCCTATCACCACCGGGCTGGACGCCCGACTGATCAAGATCGACGAAGAGGTCGAAGCTCTCCTGGCCCTGGGCGACCCGGTGAAGGCGATCGGCACCCAGACCAGGCTCACCTTCGACGCGCTGATCGACGCGGTACGCGAGCTCGAGATCGTGGCGCGCGGCCTCGGGAAGGCCGCTCCCCGGTCGTAGGGCCGGCAACGCCGGACTCAGCCGACCTGCAGGATCACCTTGCCGGTGGTCGCGCGTCCTTCCAGGGCTTCGTGCGCGGCCCTGGCTTCGGCGAGGGGGAACCGCCTCCCGATGCGGACCGACAACCTGCCCGTCGATCACGGCGGCGAACAGCTCGTCGGCCCGGCCGTGCAGTTCTTCGGCGGTGCTGACGTGGTGGCCCAGCGTGGGGCGGGTGAGGTACAGCGAGCCGCCCGAGTTGAGCCGCTGGATGTCGAACGGCGGCACCGGGCCGCTGGACGCCCCGAACAGCACCATCGTCCCCCGGCGCCGCAGGCAGCCCAGCGAGGCGTCGAAGGTGGAGCGTCCGACCCCGTCGTAGACGACCGCTACCCCGCCGCCGGCCAGCGCCCGCACCAGGCCCGGCAGCTCGGCGGTCAGGTCTTTCAGCAGGTCGTAACGGATCACGTCGGCGGCGCCGGCGGCGCGGGACAGCTTCTCCTTCTCCCCGGTGGAGACCGTGGTGATCACCCGGGCCCCCCGGGCGGTGGCGAGCTGGGTGAGCAGCAGGCCGACGCCGCCGGCGCCGGCGTGCACCAGGATCGTGTCGCCCTGCTGCACCGGGTAGGTGCGAGGTCGCCAGGTAGTGCGCGGTCAGGCCCTGCAGGGGCAGTGCGGCCGCCACATCGAGCTCGACACCGTCGGGGACGCGGAGCGCCCGCTCGGCCTTGACCCGGACGAACCCGGCGTACGAGCCGGGGGCGTCGGCCCAGGCGACCCGGTCCCCTTCGGCGAGGTCGGTGACGCCCTGACCGACGGCCGCCACCACCCCGGCACCTTCGTCCCCGGGGACGTGCGGGAACGGCATCGGGTAGACGCCGCCGCGGCGGTAGGTGTCGATGAAGTTGATACCGGCAGCCGTCGTCCTGACCAGGATCTCGCCGGGCCCCGGCGTCGGGTCGGGCAGGTCGACCAGTTCGAGGACGTCCGGGCCGCCGGCCCGCCGGGCTTGGATCGCGCGCATGGCCCGACCCTACGCGCCGCCGAACGCCGACCCGACCGCTGCGAGCGGAAAGCCCGGACATCGCCGGGGAAAAGGTGAACCCGCCGCGGTGATCAGGCCGCCGGGAAGTGCCCGAGCACCCGCAGCGCCCGGAGCGTCACCCAGCGGTTCGGCTGTCCCGCCGCCGGATAGCGGACATGGGTCGCACCGGCATATCCCCGGTTGGCCGCCCAGCGGCCGTCCGGACGCTGCCGGCCGCGCAGCACGTCCAGGGCTGCGGCCAGGCGGGGGTCGTCGCCGGTCCCCGCCGCGCGCAGGGCGTCAAGACCCCGCAGCACGTCGAAGTGCCAGCGTGCCGGGTGGTGCAGGCGGGTGAACTCCTCGCTGATCGGCTGGTCGGTGCCGTGGCGCCGGAACAGTTCGCGGGACAGCAGGCATCCGACCGCCGCCTCCCGGGCGGAGCGCACCTCGCCGGAGCGCCGGGTGGCCCCGGAGGCCAGGTAGGAGGTGAATCCCTCCAGCACCGACACGGTGGTGTGCACCGACGCGACGCGGGCCCCCGAACGGTTGAGCCGGCAGTTGTAGCCACCGTCGGGCATCGCCTGGCCGAGCAGGAAGTCGACCACGCCGGCCAGGTCGGCCCCGGTGGCTCCGAACCAGGACGCGTAATCCAGGAACATGCCGTTGATGCACCCGTCGCTGTGGCTGATGGTCCCGCTGGGGTTCACCCCGCCGTCCGGGCCCACCTCCTTCAGGATCAGCCCGACGGTCTCCCGTGCCGCCGGGTGGGTGCCGGGCAGTTCGAGGTTACGCAGTTCCACCAGGGTGTAGTGGCTGGAGGTCCACTTGGGCTGGTAGAAGCCGCGCCCCCAGTGGCCGTCGGTGTTCCGGGCGGCGAGCAGGCGGGCCGCGTCGCCGTCCGCGCCGATCCCGGACGCGAGCTCGGCACGTTCCTCGCCCAGCAGGTCGCGCCACGTCTGGTGGCGGATCGCCGTGTCGCCCTCGAGCAGCCACGCGACCACTTCGTCCATGGCTCCATCGTGCTCCGCCCGGGAACGGAGGGCCAGAGCGTCCCGGAGCGGCCTCTGCCTGCTTCGGCACCCGGCCCGGGTTCCTGCTCTTCGGCTGCCTGGGTCGCCTGGCGGATCGGTAGAGTCGCGCCCATCCCGGAGCCGTGAACGGGGCCGGCCGCCTCGTCCCGGAGGTGCCCCGCGGGGTCGGAGGAGGAGATGGTCGTGGACGACAACGTGATCCCGTTCCCGGGGCCCCCCGGCAGGTCGGGCCGGAATGCCGGCGAGTTCGATGCGGCTGACCAGGCGGCCGCGGTGGCCGCGATGATCCGGCAGTGGGCGCTGGCGAACGATCTGGGCGCAGGTCCGTCGGCGGAGTGGGGCGGTCCGGTGTGGATCCGTCCGCAGCTGCTGCGCCGCCGTTCGGCGCGGGTGGCCTATGTGGTGCGGGTCGATCTGGACGGCGCGAAACCGCCGATCTGGCGGCGGCTGCGGCTGGCCAGCGATCTGGGTCTGCCCGAGCTGCACCGGGTGCTGCAGGTGGCGATGGGCTGGACCGACTCCCATCTGCACCAATTCCGGGCCGGCCCGGTGCGCAAGGACCACCGGGTGCAGGGCTTCCTGACCCCGTCCGACCTGGCCGAGGGCGAGATCGACGGTGTGCCGGAGGCGGAGGTCCGGCTCGACCAGGTGCTGTCGAAGCCGGGTCACCGCCTCTTCTACACCTACGACTTCGGCGACGGGTGGGATCACACCATCGTCCTGGAGAAGGTGGAGCCGTGGCCCGAAGGCGGCCCGACCGCTCGCTGCCTGACCGGGCGGCGGGCGTGCCCGCCGGAGGACTGCGGCGGGGTGCACGGCTACCAGGAGCTGCTCGACGCCCTGGCGGGCCGGATCGACCCGGCGGACGCGGAGTGGACGGCCGAACACCTGGCGTGGCTCCCGGACGGTTTCGACCCCGCAGACCTCGACCTGGAGGCCGTCAACGCGGAGCTGGAACTGCCACCCTTCCCCGATCTCGAGCTGTGGCACCCGGCCGTGACCGGGCTGCTGGGGCGTGCGTTCGCGTCCGTGCCCGAGCTCGACCCGTTGCTGCGGCGGGCACTCGCCGTCCGGCCGGACCTGGACGACGCGGCGGTGGCCGAACTGACCGCCAGATACCGGACGCTGCTCAGGCTGGTCGGCGAGGGCGTGAACCTGACCGCTGCCGGGTACCTGCCGCCGCGCCTGGTCGAGACGGTGTTCGCCGCGTGCGGGTTCGAGCGCGAATGGATCGGGAAGGGGAACCGGGAGGACCTCACCGTCCCGGTCCTCCGGCTGCGGCACTCGGCCACGGCGCTGGGACTGCTCAGGCTCTCGAAAGGGCGATTGACCCTCACCCGACCCGGCGCGAAGGCGGCCCAGGACCCCCGGGCGATGCTGGGCCACCTGCGGAACCGGATCCCGATCGGCCGGGATTTCGAGCAGGACGCCGGTCTGCTCGCCCTCCTCCTGCGGGCCGCGGGGGAGGGCCGCCACCGGGCGCTGGACGAGCTGTGCGGCGGACTCGGTTGGCGTTCGCGCTCGGGCGAGGACGCGGCCTGGGGGTGGGCCCGGCCGACGCTGGACGTGCTGGCGCAACTCGTCGGACGCAGAGCCGGCCCGCAGCAGCTCGCCGCGGCCGCGCGGGCACTGCTGGCTCGCGGCTGAGCGAGTCGCGGGCCGGCCCTGATGGCGGCCAAGCCCGGCCCGTGCCAAGCGGGTCGGCCCGGGTCGACGGTGGAGTGGATACTTCGGGTCGATCACCGATCGCGGTCGCGGTACCGGGAGTAGTTCTCGGGTCTCCTCGACCCATCAGGCGACTGCTACCTTGCCAGTGGCGGGCCCCGACCCGAGCCTGGAGCCCGCGGCGGGGTGGCGGTGGAGGGGGAACCATGTTGGCGCTGAGACTTCTTCTTGTGCCCTTGTTGCTGCTGGTGGCCTGTGCCCCCGAGGCCGTAGCGACCATGCCAACCCTGGTCGCGTCCCCGTCCGGCCCCTCGTCGGCACCCATCGCGCCGCCGCCGGAGGTCTCCCCGGCGCAGCCGACCGCGTCCGGTGCGATGGCGGCGCCCCCGGCGGCCATCATCGACGCCTCCGGCCAGGCCGCCGCGAACTACCGCGCCTGGCTCGACTACGAGCTGAACGCCGACGCCGACCGGCTCCGCGACTTCGAGACCGAGGCCTACCCGGACGGTGTCTCGACCTGCGGCCAGCTGGCCCTCGGCACCGACCTCACCCTGATCGAGCGAACGCTGTCCGGCGTCAAGGGGTGGTCGGGCACGGGTGCGGCGGCCATCATCAAGGGTGCGGTGAACGCGCTCTGCCCCCAGTTCAACCGGGGCTACCAGACCTACTTCGACCGCACGGTGACGTCGGCCTCGACGGCCCTGGCCGCCGCATTGCCGTGGAGCCAGGGCCCGCCGCCGTTCTACGAGATCGGCTACTTCATGAAGGCAACCTGTGGCTACCTCGGCACCACCGGCAGCGCAGGCGGCCTCGAGGCCCACCTGCACTCGTTCCGCGGCGGCGGGCCCAACCAGTTCGAGCCCGCCGCCGCGTTCGTTCAGCGGGTGCTCGACGACGGGCTGCTCCGCCGGGCCACCCACCACACCGTGTTCGCCGGCTGCCTGGGCGACCACCTCAAGCTCAACGGGTACTGGACCATGGCCTGAGTGATGGGGAGAGAAGGATCATGACCGTCGAGGACCCGAACCCGGCCGAACCTGGCCCGGAACACACGCCCGCCCCACCGCCACCGCCCGCCAGGGTCTCCGGCGGCCGGCGACGGTTGTGGCTCACCCCGGGAGGCATCTCGGCCATCGCCGCGGTCGCCGCCCTCGTGCTCACCGGGATCGGCCTCTTCCTGCAGGCACGAAGCTCCGCGTCCGTCCCGGCGGTGGAGAGCCCCGGCCCCAGCCCGGCCGCGCCCGTACTGTTCGTCTACGGCAGTTCCATGCCCGGCATGTCCCGCTACGGCGAGATCAGCGAGTACGTCACCGGCTCCACCCGAGACAGCGTCCAGGGCCAGCTGTACGACTCCGGGCTCGGCTACCCGATGGCCAAGTTCGGCGGGGACGGCGAGGTGCGCGGCTTCCTGCTCTGGCTTGACCCGCAGACCGCAGACGCCGCCCTGGCCGAGATGACCAGGGTCGAAGCCGGGCTCTTCCACCCCGTCAGCGTCCGGACGCGGAGCGGGGTGACGGCACAGGCGTACCAGTGGATCGAAGCCACCGACGGCTACCCCCGGATCGAGACCTGGGACGGCAGCACCGAGGACTTCGGGCTGGAGACCCCGTGGCCGGAACTCGCGGTCGGCGACTGCTTCCAGCCCACCATCGAGGAGTCGTCGGTCCTCACCATCTGGTGCGAGGCCCCGCACGCCTACGAGGTCTATCACGCCGCCCCGCTGGACCTCGGGGGGAGCCAGGCCCGCGAGGCCGCTGAGGCCGAGTGCGTCGCCGCCTTCGCCGGGTTCGTCGGGATCCCCCACGATGAGTCCACGCTCACCACGCGCGTCTACTCCATCGGGGGCACGCGCCGTGGAACCCGCCCGGGTGCTGTGCGGGGTGGGCACTCCCGGGACGCTGCAGGTCGGCACCCTCGCGCAGGCTCGCCGCTGAAACGGTCCGGCTTCCGGCCCTGTTGGCCGCCGGGGCCGGCTCAGCTCTCCAGCCTGGCCACGATCCGCTGCACGCTGAGCCAGGTGCGGGTGGTGATGTCCCTGCCGTAGGCCCGCTCCAGCCAGGGCATGAAGTCCGAGATCCGGCCGGGGTCGCTGTTGTCGCTGACGGTCAGGACGGCGCGGGCGCCGCGGTCGTAGCCGACGAACCGGATCAGCGGGTTGGGGTGTTGCGGGACGACCCCCGGCGCCGGGCCGGATCCCTTCAGGAAGGTCGCGGTCAGGTAGCTGCCGGGGCCGTGGACCAGGCCGGGGAACGGGTCGCTGTCCAGCAGCCCCCGCAGTTCGGCGTGCTCACGAACGATGGTGCGGCTGGCCAGGCCGAGGTCGGCAGCGAGCGCGTCCTCGATCCGCCGCTCCAGCGCCGGCACCTCCGCCTCCTCGGTGTGGAACACGATGTTGCCGCTGGCCAGGACGGACGCCACCCGGGCGTACCCGAGCCGCTCGAACACCCCCCGCAGCTTGTCGTTGGTCATGTTGGCACCGCTCGGGCTGATCCCGCGCAGCAGGGCCGCGTACCGGTTCATGGCCTGACCGTAGCAACCGGGTACCGGTCGGTCCCGGCCCCGCTTCGGGAGGGCAGTTCGACGTGCTGGCAGGCGTCGTCCCGCGTCCCCCGCGGGCGTGGCGCCGGAGTGCGTCGTGACCGATCAGCCTTGCTCCTCTGGCAGCTACGAGCGGGTGGCGGCGGCGGTCCTGGACACCTCCGTGCGGGGCCGACGCCGGGGGAGCGTGGATCTGGACGGCGTGCCCCGCACCCGCGAACCGGCCCCGGGAGCCCTTGACTGGCGGTCGAGGGCCCACCCTCCCGCGTTTTGGCGGGGCCGCGCGATCCGTTACGCTCAGGGAAGCCCCCAGCCCCCATCCCCGCCGCACCCCAATCCCAGGGAGACCGATGCGTCCGACGACCAGCGCCCACCGTCGGAGCCCCGTGCCCCTGCAGCAGGCGCTGCGGCTGGTCGTCGCGCTGGTGCTGGCCGTTGCCGGAGCCCTGCTGGTCGTTCCCACCGCGGCCCACGCCGCCGGGTCGATCACCTTCGGCAAGAGCGCCCCGGGCACCGTCCTGTTCGGCGGGGAGGCGGAGTTCAGCCTGACCGCCGGCAACCCGGCGGGCAGCGGCGTCGAACAGTACAACCTGTCCTACACCGACGAGTTGCCGGTCGGGGCCACCTACGTGGCCGGCTCGACCAGCCCGGCCGGCTTCGGTGAGCCCAAGGTGATCACGATCGTCGACGACACGGTCGTGCCCAACACCACCCATCAGGTGCTGGTCTGGTCGAACGTGGCCGACCTCACCCCCGCCTCCAGCCGCACCCTCAGCTTCCGTGCCGACCTCGACCCCGACGTCTTCACCGTCGGGGACACGGTCACCAACAGCGCCTCGGCCTTCGCCAGCTCCCTGCCGCGGGAGGTGCCCGAGTTCGACGCCGAGGGCGAGCCGCTGGCCGGCACGGAGGTGGTCAGCGCCAGTGACACGGCCACCACCACCGTCACCGCGATCCAGCTGACCAAGTCCGAGGGCTCGCCGGAGAGCGAACTGATGCGGGGCGTGAACGACCAGCAGACGGTCTACACGCTGACCGTGACCAACAACTACGTCGACTCCACCGGCGACCTGGTGGTCACCGACTACCTGCCGGCCGGGCTGGAGTTCCTCGGCTGCCCGGGCGACTTCAACAGCACCACCCCCGAGTACACCGACGCCGGCAACGTGGTGGCGGACGTTCGCCGACTGCACCGCGCCCGCGTCGGTCGCGACGGTGGCCGACCCCGCCGGCTATCCCGCCGGGGTCTACACCAGGGTCACCTGGAACCTGGCGGACCTCCCGGCCTCCGGGGAGGGGGTCATCCGCTACGCCGCCGGCATCCCGCAGCGGGCGAACACCATGACCTGGTCGGGCACGCAGCCGAGCGCGGCGTCGGGCCAGCAGGCCGCCAACCTCGACAACAACACCGGCGCCTCCACCCGCGAAACCGCGAGCGAACCGGAGCTGCGCAACTACGCGGAGGTCGCCGCTGACTTCCAGGGCGCGCCGGTGGCCGACTCGGCCAGCCACATCGTGACCGCGGAGGACCTGCGCCTGCTCAAGGGTGTGTCCCCGACCACCTTCCACCAGGGTGACCTCGCCACCTACACCCTGTCGATCAGCGCCAGCGAGTACGTCGACCTGAGCGAGCTGCTGATCACCGACACCATCCCGGACGGACTCTGCCCGATCGACGACGACACGAACTGGACGTCGCTGACCGAGTGCGCGGCCCGGGCCGGCGACGGGCCCACCAACGCCCAGATCACCGGCGTGGTGGAGAACGCTGACGGCTCGTTCACCGTCACCTTCCTCCCGGATGAGACCGCCCTCGGCCACAACGGCGACCTCACGATCACCTACCAGGCGTTGATGCGGGACAACTACGACTCCCACGGCGGCGAGGACGGCCCCACGTCGGCCGACGACAGCTTCACCAACCACGCCGCG
Source organism: uncultured Actinomycetota bacterium (assembly GCA_963704225.1). GTDB lineage: Bacteria > Actinomycetota > Actinomycetes > Propionibacteriales > Propionibacteriaceae > Propionicimonas. The sequence goes on along the minus strand of CAVPHL010000012.1, from coordinate 219,614 downwards.
ATCACCGGCACCAGCAGCGTCCGCACCGACACGAACTCCCCGGACACCGGCGACCTGGAGATCGCCGACGCGTCCAGCGCCACGATCACCTCGGAGGGCCCGGAGCTGACCAAGCTCCGGATGCAGAACGACACGCCGATGACGTGCTCTAGCGACGCCGGCGACTACACCGACAGCTTCGCCGCCGAGGACGGGTTCAGCGAGGGCGACCGGGTCTGCTTCCTGCTCGAGGTCCGGTTCCCCGAGGGCGTCGACACCAGGAACGCCCAGCTCACCGACTTCCTGCCGACCAACCTCACCTACGAATCCTCCTTCGAGGCCAGCCCCGGTGGCCTGTTGGCCTCGACCACCCCGGCAGCGCCGGACCAGTACGTGATCTGGGAGTTGGGCACGGGCACTCCGCGGACCGTGCCGGAGGGCACCGTCGTGCAGATCGTCGTGTCGGCGATCGTCGCCACGCCGGCCCCGCTCGAGTCGGTCACGGAGGTGAACCCGCTCGACCAGGAGAACCTGGCCAAGCTCCGGTACGAGAACACCGACGGCGTGAGCGGCTCGCTGCGGGACATGATCTCGCTGCCGGTCGCTCCGCCGCCGCCGATCGGGATCACCAAGGGCGTGCAGAGCATCACCGGCACCGACGTCGACACCGGAGCCACTCCCGGCAACGTGGACGGCAGCACCGTGCGGGCCGAGGACCAGGTCACCTTCCGGATCGACCTGCAGAACCTCTCCCAGACCGGCGACGTCAACGCCGACGCGATCAGCTCCCCGGACGTCTGGGACGTCCTCCCGGCCGGCATCGCCTGCGCCGACATCTCGGCGATCAGCAACAGCGGTGCCTGCTACGACGCCGGTGACCACCGACCGTCCCGACCTCAGCACCGGCGACACCACCTCGAGCGTGATCCGCTGGCAACTCGACGACACCTTCAGCCTCGACCCGCAGGACTACGGGACCCTCACCTACGTCCTGACGATCCCCGCCGACGTCAGCGTGAGCACGGTGTTCGACAACACCGCCGCCGTGGCGTCCTACACCTCGGCCACCAACATCGACGACGGCGGCCACGCCGCCGGTGGCGACGCACAACCCGGCCGACAACATCAGTGCCGACGTACCCGCGAGCGAGGAGGACGTGCCCGCCGCGAGCGACGCCTCCTCCGTCGTGGTGCCGGACGCCGAGGTCGCGAAGGCGAACCTCACCGATATCACCGAGACCGGAAACACCACCGCCCAGGCCGTGGTGGGCGAGACCCTCACCTACACCATCGGCGTCACGATCCCGGCGCACACCAGCGTCTACAACGGCGAACTCGCCGACCCGATGCCCACCGGGATCACCTTCGTCGGCCCGGCCACCGCGGCGTACTCCGCTGACGGCACGTCCCCGGCCACCGGCGCGCTCCCGACCGGGGTGAGCCTGATCGACGCCGCCGCTGGCGGCACCCTCAGCTTCGACTCCGCCTACACCAACGACACCGACGACGACCAGCTGTTCGAGGTGACCATCCCCGCCCTGATCAGCACGGAAGCCACCAACACCCACGGCACCGTCCGGACCAACACCGCCACCTTCACCAGTGACACCGCCGCCACCGGCGGCACTCCGATCGCGGATCGCACCGCGACCAGCGACGTGACGATCGTCGAGCCCTCGCCGACCCTGACCAAGACCCGCGTGCCGGACACGGCCACGGTCGCGGGCGGCTCCACCGTGGACTTCACGCTGACCGCCGGCAACGCCTCCGGGCGGCCGGTTCTGCAGGACACCGTGGTCACCGACTGTGTGCCGGCCGGCCTCACCGTAGGGGCGATCTCCGCGCCCGGCGGCACCACCGCCACCACGACCCTGAACGGCTGCGCGTCGGGAACGGGCACCCTGATCACCTGGACGATCGGCGACATCGAGGGCGGCTCGACGACGGCGCTCACCTACCCGGCGACGATCACGGGGGCCGCGGGCAACCAGAGCTACACGAACACCGCGAACCTGACCGGCAGCAGCCTGGCCGACGGGACGAACAACACCGACCCCGCCACCACCGAGCGCGTCTACACCGCGACCGACAGCGAGTCGGTGCAGGTGGCCGGGGCGAGCGTCACCAAGACCCCGGCGAATCAGAGCCTCACCATCGGCGAGCGTGGCTCCTGGACCGTCACGGTCACGCTGCCGGCCAACCTCGACTTCTACGACTCGATCATCACCGACGTACTGCCCGCCGGGATGGTGGTGACCGGGCTGACCACCGACACGGTGAGCTGCACCGGGTTCGCCACCTGCCCGAGCCTGCCCACCCTGACCTCGAGCCCGGCCGCGCCCGGCCCCGGCGAGGCCACCACGATCGGCTGGGGGGTCGGGGACGTGGCCGCGTCCGCCACGCCGCGCACGATCACGGTGGAGTACTCGGCGGACATCGCCGACCTCCCGGGCAACGCCGCCGGCGTGGTGCGGACGAACACCGTCGACTACCGCTGGAACTCCACCGACGGGAGCACCCCGACGTCGGTGACGGCGACCCTCGACCAGGCCGGAGACCCCGCGGCCGCCAGCGCCACGATCGTGGAACCGGCGATCCAGGTCGCGAAGCAGGTCAGCGACACGACCCCGGAGCCGGGCGATACCTTCACCTACACGGTGACGGCGAGCAATGACAACCGCGCGAACGACCTGAGCCCGGCCTACAACTACACCGTGACCGACACGGTTCCGACCGGTGTGGTCGTGGATCCGGCCAGCCTCGTCGCAGGCGGCGGCGTCCTGACCGGCACCGACGCGAACGGCAGCGGTGGCACCATCACCTGGGGCCCGATCGCCGGCCCGCTGGCGGCGAACGACTCCACCACCTTCACCTACGACGCGACGCTGGCACCGAGCGGCACGCTGACCGCTGACGCCCTGACCAACACCGCGCAGGTCACGCATTACGAGTCGCTGCCCAGCGGGGGACGGACGGACTACGACGCCGTCTCCGCGGAGGCCACGGTGACCCCGCAGTTCCCGCAGCTCACCGTCGCGAAGAGCGCCGCCTCCGGCCCGGCCTATCTGGGCACCTCCAAGACGTGGACGATCACGCTGGAAAACACCGGCGACGCGGACGCCCGGAACGTCTCGGCCGTCGACACGCTCCCGGTGAACTGGACCTATGACGCCAACTCGGCCACCGCCGTGGTGGCCGGCGGTGCCGCGACGCAGGTCGAGCCGGCGCTCAGTACCGACGCGTCCGGCCACCAGGTGCTGACCTGGTCCGGTCTGGGCACGGCCCCGGCCAGCGGCGCCGACCGGACGATCGTGGTCACCTTCACCGCGACCCCGACCGATCCTGACGCCGCGAGCGATCCGGGGGTCGGTGCCACGGTCGACCACACCAACAGCGTCGCCGCCACCGCGGAGGACGCGACCGGTGCCACCGGCAACGCGTCCGGACCGTACGCCGGCGGACCGGCCACCGCCTCCACCCAGATCCACTCCGCCGACGTCACGATCACCAAGACCAGCGGTGACGCCGTCGCCGGCCAGGACCTGACCTACACCCTCGTGGTCGCCAACGACGGGCCGGACACCGCCGTCGGGCCGTTCCCGGTCACCGACACGCTCCCGTCCGGGCTCGGCACCCTCACCGCCGACGGCACCGGCTGGACCTGCAGCGTCAGCGCCACCACCGTGGACTGCGTCCGGACCGACCCGGCCGACACCCTGGCGTCGGGGGACGACTTCCCCAACATCACCGTGACCGCGGCCATCCCCGCCGATACCGCTGACGGCACTACGCTGATCAACTCGGCCGAAGTGGGTTCGGGCACCTACGATCCCGACACCACCAACAACACCGACGAGGTCACCGATACGGTCGCCCGATCGGCAGACCTCGGCATCGTGAAGAACGCCAGCGGCACCATCACCGCCGGACAGGACGCCACCTACACCCTCGACGTGACCAACGACGGCCCGAGTGATTCCGACGGTCCGATCACCGTGTCCGACGTGCTGCCCTCCGGCGTGACCTTCGTCTCCGCGACGGGCACCGACTGGTCGTGCGTCGAGGCCGCCGGCACCGTCACCTGTACCCGGACGGACGGGCTCACTTCCGGTGCGGCCGCACCGCAGATCACGGTCGTGGTGGGCGTCCCGGCCGATCGGACCGCCGATCTGGAGAACACGGCCGCGGTCGATGGGCCGGAGACCGACCCGAACCCGGACAACGACTCCGACACCGTCACCGACCCGGTGCAGACCTCGGCCGACCTCGCCCTGACCAAGGTGCACCAGGGCGACTTCGTGCCCGGCGACACCGGCACCTACCGGTTCACGGTGATCAACAACGGGCCCTCGGACGCCGCCTCGCCGGTGGAGGTCACCGACCAGCTGTCGGCCGAACTCACCTTCGTCTCCGACGACTCCGCTGACTGGGACTGCTCGGTGAACGGAAGCAACCTGCTCACCTGCACCCTCCCCGGTGGCCTCGCCCTTGACGCGACCTCGGAGTTCGGCGTCACGGTGGACATCGACTCCGCCCACACCGGGGACGTCACCAACAGCGCCACCGTCGACTCACCCACCGATGACCCGAACACCGGCAACGACACCGACGACGACACCACCGGGGTCGACGTGCGGGCCGACCTGGGCATCGTCAAGTCGCACACCGGTGATGCCACCGCAGGGCAGAACCTGACGTTCGAACTCGAGGTGACCAACAACGGCCGGTCGGATTCGCCCGGCACGATCACGGTGACCGACACCCTTCCGGCCGGGCTCACGTATGTCAGTGCCTCCGGCGCCGGATGGAACTGCTCGGAAGACAGCCAGGAGGTGACCTGTGACCGTGCCGCGGGGCTCGTGGCGGGCGCCAGTTCCACCATCGACCTGACCGTGGCGGTCGCCTCGGCCGCGGGTCCCGACACCATCACAAACTCGGCGAATGTCGGCGGGCCGGCCCCCGACCCGGACCCGGACAACAACACCGACGATGACGACGTCACCGTCCTCGACCAGGCGAACGTGCGCATCACCAAGTCGGCCGCCCCCACCACCGTGGCCGCGGGCGATGAGGTGACCTACACCCTGACCGTGACCAACGACGGGCCCTCCGACGCCGACAACGTCCAGGTCAGCGACACCCTGCCGGCCGGCCTGACCTACGTCGGGATCGACGCCGACGACGAGGTCACCTGCGCCGACGCCAACCCCGTCGCCTGCACGGTCGCGTCCATGCCGGCGGGCGCCAGCTACGAGATCCGGGTGGACGCCCGGGTCGGCTCCGGCGTGGCCGACGGGACGACGATCACCAACACGGCGACGGTGAGCACCGGCACCGCCGGTGACGACCCCGGCGACAACACCGACGACGCGGCCATCGACGTGTTCACCTCGGCCGACCTGGGCATCACCAAGACGCACACCGGCGGAGCGGCCGTGGCCGGTGAGCAGGTCACCTTCGACCTCGCCGTGACCAACGCCGGCCCGTCCGACGCGTCCGCCGACGTCGTGGTCACCGACACCCTTCCGGTCGGGATGACCTACGTGAGCAGCACCGACACCGGCTGGACCTGTGTGGCCGGACCACCGGACGCCTCCGGTCAGGTGGTGACCTGCACGTTGAGCGGCGGCGTTGCCGTCCTGGCCGGGATGGACGCACCCGCGCTCGCCCTCGTCGTCCAGGTGGACGCCGACCTCGATCCGGACATGCTGGTCGACGGCGTGCTGACGAACGAGGCGAACGTGACCAGCCCGACCTCGGACCCGACCCCGGGCAACAACTCCGATTCCGACGCGGTGTCGATCACCACCAGCGCGGACGTGTCGATCACCAAGACCCACACCGGACCGGTGCGGATCGGGGATGAGCTGGAGTTCACCCTCCAGGTGAGCAACGACGGACCCTCGACCGCACGCGGCGTGAGCGTGTCCGACGACCTTCCCGCCGGACTGGAGTACGTCTCGGCGTCCGGCGCCGGCTGGACCTGCACCAACGCAGACCAGGCGATCAGCTGTGACCTCGACGACCCTCTCGCCAGCGGTGCGAGCGCCGCACCGATCACGGTCACGGTCACCGTGCTTGCTTCGGCCTATCCGACCGTGTCGAACGTGGCGACGGTCACGGCGGCCACCGAGGACCCGGATCCGGACAACAACGAGTCCACGGACCCGGTGAGCGTGCCGGCGCAGGTGGACCTCGGGATCACCAAGAGCCACACCCCGGAGCCGATGCAGGTGGGTGAGCAGGCGACCTACACGATCGCGGTGAGCAACGCCGGCACGACTGACGATCCCGGGCCGATCACCGTCGCCGACACGCTGCCCGCCGGACTGACCTTCGTCAGCGGAGGTGGTGACGGCTGGACGTGTGCCGCGGCAGGCCAGGACGTGACCTGCACCCGGGCCGCCGGGTTGGCGACGATCGGCAACACCAGCTTCCCGCTGGTGGTCGACGTCGGGCCGGACGCGTACCCCGGGGTCACCAACACCGCGGCCGTGAGCAGCCCGGCAGAGGACACCAACCCGCTCAACAACCTGGTTGACGACCCGGCCACGGTGCTCCCGCTCTTTGAGCTCGAGATCGACAAGAACCTCACGTCGATCACGTCCTCCCGCGCCACCTGGGAGATCGTCGTCACCAACAACGGTCCCAACGAGTCCCCTTCCGGTGCCGTGGTCACCGACAACCTGCGCAGTGCGCTGAGCTTCACCGGCTACAGCGGTGACGGCTGGACCTGCACCGCAGCGGGACGACTGGTGACCTGCGCCTACGACCAGCCGATCCTGGCCGGGGAGTCGGTGAGCTTCGTCCTGCGCACCTCCATCGACGCGGACGCGTCCGGCAGGATCAGCAACTCCGCGACCGTGTTGGGCGGAACCACCGCCACCGCCACCGCCACCGCCACCGGGACCATCCCGTCCGACGTCGGCGGCCTGGCGGACACCGGTGGGGTCGGCCTCGGCGCCGGACTGGCCGGACTGCTGGCGATCGCCCTGGGCGGCTCGCTGGTCGCGGTCCGGCGGCGGCGGACCTGACCGGGGACGCCGACGACCGGCCCCGGGGGAACCGGGTCGGGCAGCTGCGTCGTTCGAAGGTCAGCCGGCCTCAGGAGCGTCGAGTTCCTCGCGCAACTGGGGCGGGGTGAACTCTTCGGGGTTGATGCCGCGCACACCGGCGTAGAACGCCCGGACGACGTCCATGTCGGCGCGGACGTCGCCGGTGAGGTGGATCGTCGGGCCGAAGCCTGTCGTCTTCGACTCCGAGTCGACGTAGCCGAGCACCACCGGCAGGTCGGCCTGCCGGGCGATCCGGTAGAACCCGGACTTCCACAGCTTGCCGCGACCCGGGTCCCTTCGGGCGTCACCACCAGGAAGTGCTGGCCCTCCCGCATCCGGGCCACCACGTCGGTCACCAGCCGGCCCGGGTTCACCCGGTTCACCGGAATGCCACCGAGCCCGCGCATCAGCGCCCCGAACGGGGGCTTGAACAGGGTGTGCTTGCCCAGCCACAGGGGAGCGAAGCCGTGCCGCCAGCACAGCGCCAGCATCAGCACGAAGTCCCAGTTGGAGGTGTGGGGCGCACCGATCAGCACCGCCGACCCGCCCGCGGGGGGCGGATCCGACTTCACCGTGTAGCGGGAGCACGCCCAGTAGGCGCGGGCAAGGAGCGGCCGAAGGATCACGGGACGAACCTAGCGCCCGTGCGGCTCCGCCGACACCACCTGCAGTCGTTGCAGCGTGGCGAGCGCGGCCAGGGTTGCCGAGGCGCCACAGCCCGGTTCGAGCCCGTGCGCACCGATCCCGTCATGGCAGGCCCCGGTGCGGTCGTCGTAGACCGCAACCCGGGCGTCGTTGGCGCCGGCGAACCAGCCCCAGGCCTGCTCGACGCCCCGCCGCCAGGACAGGTCGCGGGTCAGCAGGAACGCGTGCGCGCACGCCCGCCCGATCGCCGCGGCCTCCGCCGGACGCTGCACCCACAGCGGCCCGGCCTCGCCGGGGCGCCGGCCGTGGGAGCCGGTGGGGGAGAGCTGGCCCTGCCGGCCCGTCTCCAGCTCCATCAGGACCGACAGCATCGCCAGGCCCTGCTGCACGCTCTGCGCCCTGCCCAGGGCCGCACCGCCCACGATCAGCACGTCACACAACACCGCGTTCTCCTGCCCGAGCCGCGGCTCCGGCCACCCCCAGCCAGGGCTCGGCCGACGCGGGACGAGATCGAGGACGTGGGCGACAAGCGCCTTCGCCGCGGCCGACGTCTCGCTGCGGGTACCGGCCAGCGGGGCCGCCCCGAGCGCGGCGAGGCAGGCGGAGCGCAGGTCCGACGACCGTGCCTTCGCGGCCCGCAGGAACACCCGGGTCGCCCGGGACCGGAACGCTTCGGTCGGCGCCAGCCGGACGCCGGCGGCCAGTGCGGCAACGACGCGCGCCCACGCGGGGCCGGCAGCCGGCCCGTCGAGCCAGGTCCCCGACGACGACCGGCGGCCGCGGGCCGTGCCCTCCATTCCGATCGCTGTCTCGAGGAAGCTCAGGCAGGTGTGGGCGGCCGGCAGCAGCCGGGCGACGCGCGTCGGCTCGCGGATCACCACCCCCAGGGCGTCCGCGGTGTAGGCGGTCGAATAGCCCAGGGTGGGTTGCGGTGCGCCGCCGTCGGCCACGGCGAACACGCCCCGCTGGTCCAGCAAGCCCAGCAGGTGGGTGTAGACCGGTTCGGGCACGGCGACGGCCGGTTCCCCCGGGCCGGCGGCAGAGTCCAGACCCACCCTTCCCGAAGGGGGGAGCGTGGTGTCGATTCGCGCCATGACCAGCCCGTCCGTTCGGGGCGCCACCCGGCGGGGCCGCGTCCACTGGCGGGACGTCTGCCGGTCGGCACCTCCCGCGGAACCGTCCTGCGACGATCCGGTGTGGTCGGGGAACCCGCAGCTGGTGCCGGCACCCCGCCTCTCCCCCCAGACTACGCCGGGCCCCGAAGCGCGGCGGAGAGCCGTCCTGCCCCGGCCCGTCCGCCCGGTCGCAAGGGGTCGGGGTGTGGTCGCGTCCGCCGTCCCACGAACGGGGGAGGGTCCGGCACCAGCCCCGGGCGGTCGTGGGCTGGTGCCGGCCGCGAACCGTGCCGTTTGTCCGCACTAGTGCTCACCCGTCCCGGGTGCCGGGCCACCGCCTCCTACGCTGGGGGTACCAGTTCAGGAGTCGCCACCGGGGTTTCTTTGTCGGACCGGTGAAAGCGTGGCTGATATGACAGGTTCCTCCCTCACCGCTCACCCGCCGGGCCGGGGCACGGCTGTGCGCGAGGAACTCGCCCGGCGCACCCGGAGCTTCACCGACCTCGCGCAGGTGGTCCGCAACGACGGACTCAACCGCCGGACGCCCTGGTTCTACGGGCTGGTGGCCGCCGGGCTGATGCTCTCCCTGGCCGGGGCGTTCACCGGGTTCCTGCTGTTGCAGGACTCGTGGTTCCAGCTCCTGATCGCGGCCGCCCTGGGCGTGATCTTCACCCAGATCGCCTTCCTCGGCCACGAGGCGTCGCATCGTCAGGTGCTCGCCTCCGGCCCCGCCAACGACCGGGTCGGCCGGGTGCTGTCGACCTTCTTCGTCGGGATCAGCTACTCGTGGTGGATGACCAAGCACACCCGTCACCACGGCAACCCGAACCGGGTCGGCAAGGATCCCGACATCGAGCTCGGCACGGTCGCGTTCACCGCCGAGGACGCCGGGTTCACCACCGGCTTGCGTCGTTGGGTGGTGCGCCGGCAGGGCTGGCTGTTCTTCCCGCTGCTGCTGCTCGACGGCCTCGACCTGCACCAGGCGTCCATCCGGTCGCTGTTCGCCCGCCGGCAGGTGTCGGGACGGGCGCTGGAACTGGTGCTGATCGGCCTGCGGTTCGGTCTCTACCTCGGCCTGCTGTTCTGGCTGCTGCCGGCCGGGCTGGCGGTCGGCCTTCCTCGGGGTGCAGCTCGCCGTGTTCGGCGTGTACATGGGCGCCAGCTTCGCGCCCAACCACATCGGCATGCCGATCGTCCCCGCCGACGTCCGGCTGGACTTCCTCGACAAGCAGGTGCTCACCTCCCGCAACGTCTCCGGCGGCTGGTGGATGACGGTGCTGATGGGCGGGCTCAACTACCAGATCGAGCACCACCTGTTCCCGAGCATGCCCCGGCCCCACCTCAGCCGGGCCCGCCGGCTGGTCCGGCAGCACTGCGCGGATCACCAGGTCAGCTACACCGAGACGTCACTCCCGGACGCCCTCGCCATCGTGGTCAGGCACCTGAACACCGTCGGACTGGCCGCCTCCCGCAGCTTCCGGTGCTCGGCTGCGGCGAGCATGGGTCGTCCCTGACCCGATCGGCTCCGGACGCGAACGTGGGGCGGGCGCACGCAGCGCCCGCCCCACGTTCGTGACGGTCAGAGACCGCGGATGTTGGTGGCCTGAAGCCCCTTCTGGCCGCGCTCGGTGTCGAACTCGACCTGCTGGCCCTCATAGAGGTCGCGGCGGCCGTTGCCGACGATGGCGCTGAAGTGCGCGAAAACGTCCGCAGAGCCGTCGGCCGGGGCGATGAAGCCGAAGCCCTTGTCGGAGTTGAACCATTTGACAGTGCCACTGGCCATGTCGTCTTTCCTTCGTGTTCTCGGACCGCCTGATGCGGTCCCGTTGACCGCACCGGCGGCGCCGGCGCGGGGATCTGGGTGAGGGGTGGTCCGCCCGGCGGGCCGCAGGGCGGCCTGGGCGGAACGGAGGTGCCGGAACGCTCCCAGCGGCTGGGCGTGTCGCCCGAACAGCCGGTACTCGTGCGCGGTGGCCTCGATGAAGCCGGCGAACTCGTCGGCGACAGTGGCGGCGTGCACGTCGGGTGCAGCGCGGCGCCAGGTGATGGCGGGTGTTGCGATGGTGATACGAACGTCGATTCTGTGTAGCGGGCCCGGCCGCTGCGAGCGTGGAGCTGGCGCAGGTGGTCGGAACCTGGAAAACGGGCTTCACCCGGGCTTCCCCGGTCAAGGACCTGCTGAACCATGGTGTGAACCGGGGATCGGCAGCCGAGAACGGCGAGCACGGGGTCGTGCTGGGCCCAACCCTAGCAGCTTCCGCCGGCACGGCGTTTTCGGGCTGGTCGGGTCGGTGTGCGATACTCGATGCAGGGCGCGACCGTCGCGGCCCAGCATCGCACCACATTTCGCACCGCGCCGGCGTATTCCCGCCGAGGACGCGAGCGGACCATTGGACCGTGGTGAACCTCGAACGTGAAAGCAGTCCCTTGTCCCATCCTGACTCCGTCCGGTCGTTCGCGTCCCTGGGCGTCCCCACCGTGTTGATCGCCCCGCTCACCCAGCGCGGCATCGACTCCCCCTTCCCCATCCAGGCGGCCACGCTGCCTGACACCCTCGCCGGTCGCGATGTGCTCGGCCGCGGCCGCACCGGTTCGGGCAAGACCCTGGCGTTCGCCCTGCCGCTGGTCTCCCGGCTCGGCCGGATCGTGACCTCGGGCCAGGCCGTCGCCGCCCAGTCCCGTCCGGGTGCGCCCCGCGGCCTGGTGCTCGCTCCCACCCGGGAACTGGCCAACCAGATCCTGGCCAGCATCGAGCCGCTCGCCGCGGCCGCCGGCCTGACCGTGATGACCATCTTCGGCGGCGTCAACCAGTCCGGGCAGGTGCGGCAGTTGCGCCGCGGCGTCGACATCGTCGTGGCCACCCCCGGTCGCCTCGAGGACCTGATGGCCCAGAAGCACCTCCGCCTCGACGCGGTGGCGATCACCGTCCTGGACGAGGCCGACCACATGGCCGACCTGGGCTTCCTGCCCGGCGTCACCCGGATCCTGGCCGCCACCCCGGCGGGCGGGCAGCGGATGCTGTTCTCCGCCACTCTCGACAACGGGGTGGACAAGCTGGTCAGCCGCTTCCTGTCCCGGCCGCTGGTGCACAGCGTCGACAGTGCCGAGTCCCCGGTCGCGGCCATGACCCACCACGTCTTCCTGGTGGACGCCACCCAGAAGCGCGAGGTGGTGCGTGAGCTGGCCGGCGGTTCGAGCCGGCGGCTGCTGTTCACCCGCACCAAGCACCAGGCCCGCAAGCTGGCCCGTGAACTCACCGCTGACGGCGTCCCGGCGGTCGAACTGCACGGCAACCTGTCCCAGAACGCCCGGGAGCGCGGCTTGAAGGCCTTCGCCGACGGTCGGGTGCGGGTCATGGTGGCCACCGACATCGCCGCCCGCGGCATCCACATCGACGACGTCGAGCTGGTCGTCCACGTCGACCCGCCCGCGGAGCACAAGGCGTACCTGCACCGTTCCGGCCGCACCGCGCGGGCCGGCAACGACGGCGACGTGATCACCCTGGTCCTGCCCGAGCAGCGCAGGGACTTCGCGGCGATGGCCCGGGCCGCCCGGATCGACGCGAAGCCGGCCCCGATCCGGCCCGGCGATGACCTGGTCCTGGCCCTTGTCGGAACGCCGGCGGACCTGGTCGCTCCTGGCGACGCACCCACCGCGGCGGCCCGGCGCGGCGACTCCCAGCCCGACGGTCCGGCGCGACGCACGGCCACGGCCGGGCGGGCCGGCGGCGGACGACGCACCTCCGAGCGGCGGACCCCCGGGCGCAGTGGCGGCGACAGCCGTGGCGCTGCCAGCCGGGGTTCCGGTGCCGGACGCTCCGCGGCCCCTGCCGGTGCTCCCGGCGACGCCGTGGTCCGGCTCTCCCGGCAGGGGTCCGGCCGTCGCCGGCACTCCGGGCGTCCCGCAGCCAGGCTCTCCGCCTAGCTCCGGCGGCCTCCCGCGGACCTCCGGGTCCGGTGGGGCCACGGTGGCGGTGGTTCTGCACCCGCCCGCCCAGTCGGCCAGTAGGGCGTCCCTCCGCTTCGGCGGGGGACGGCTTCGGGCTGGGCTCCGACCAGCCGAGGGACGCCGGGCGCGTCCCGCAGATCCCAGGGCTCAGCCGGCCAGTAGGGCGTCCCTTCGCTTCGCGAGGACGGTCTCGGGCTGGGCTCCGACCAGCCGAGGGACGCCGGGCGCGTCCCGCAGATCCCAGGGCTCAGCCGGCCAGTAGGGCGTCCATTCGCTTCGCGAGGACGGCCTCGGGCTGTGCCCCGACCAGCCGGGCGACGACGGCGCCGTTCCGCACCATCACCAGGGTCGGGATGCTGCTCGCGTCGTACCGGCTGGCGGTGGCCGGGTTGTCGTCCACGTTCACCTTGACCACCTTCACCCGGCCGGCGTAGCGGACGGCCAGGCGTTCCAGGATCGGGGCGACCTTCCGGCACGGACCGCACCAGGGCGCCCACAGGTCGACCAGGACGAGTTGGCCGGTGCCGAGCGCGGCGGCGAAGTTGTCGTCGCCGGCGTCCACCAGCCACGGCATCGGCTGGTGGCAGGACGCGCACCGCGGCTGCCCCTTCGCTGCCACCGGGACGCGATTGCGCGTGCCGCAGGCCGGGCACGCCGTGACGCGGGAACTCATGCCCCCACGCTAGCCGCCGGCGGGCGGCCCGGGGGACGGTCCGCGCGTGCTGCGGCGCCCGTCCGGGACCCGGGCCTCCGGGGGAAGAACTGCCGCCCCCGGCGGGCTGGGCGGTGTCGGTGCCGTCGCCTAACCTCAGGAGTCATCCGGGGAGTGGAGGAGAACCGATGCAACGGATCGTGCCCAACCTGTGGTTCGACCACACCGCAGCGGCGGCGGCGGAGTTCTACACCTCGGTCTTCCCCGACTCGCGCCTGCTCGACACCCAGTACTACCCGACCGAGGGGCTGCCCGAGTGGCAGGCCGGATTCGCCGGGCAGGTGCTGACGGTGGAGTTCGAGCTCGCCGGGTACCGCTTCGCCGGCATCAACGCCGGGCCCGAATTCCCGGTCAATCCGTCGGTGTCGTTCATGCTGAACTTCGACCCGTCGGTCGACCCGCAGGCCCGGGAGCAGCTGGATGCGCTCTGGTCCGCCCTCTGCGACGGCGGCCGGGTGCTGATGCCGTTGCAGGCCTACGACCACAGCCCGCACTACGGCTGGGTGGCCGACCGCTACGGCGTCAGCTGGCAGTTGATCCTCACTGATCCGGCCGGTGAACCGCGACCGTTCATCGTCCCCACGCTGCTGTTCGGGAACCGGGTGCAGAACCGGGCCGGGGAGGCGGTCGAGTACTACCGGTCGGTGTTCGGGGGCCGGGTGGGGACGATGGTGCGCTACCCCGCACCGGCGGGGACGGCGGCCGCGGGCAGCGTCATGTTCGCCGACGTCGAGCTGCTCGGGCAGTGGTTCGCCGTGATGGACTCGGTGGTCGAACTCGACCACACCTTCACCTGCGGGGTGTCGCTGCTTGTCGAGTGCGCGGATCAGGACGAGCTCGACCGGTACTGGGAGCAACTCAGCTCGGTCCCTGAGGCGGAGGCCTGCGGTTGGTGCGCGGACCGGTTCGGGCTGTCCTGGCAGCTGGTGCCGGCCAACCTGCGGGAGTTGATGGCCGCCCCCGACGCCTACTCGGCGTTGCTCGGCATGAAGAAGATCGAGATCGCCGCCTTCGGCTGAACCATCGCCCACGGCGTCACCGGGGCGTGGCCGTGGCGAACAGGTCCGCTCCGGTCAGGAGGCCGAGCCGAGGGCGTAGGCGTGGCCGGCGGTGTCGGGACGGTCCAGGCAGTCGAGGATGAAGGCGGCCACGTCGGCCCGGGAGATGGTGGCGGCGAACGGGGACGGTTCCTCCAGCGCCACCACCTGCCCGGTGGGCGGCTTGTCGGTGAGACCGCCGGGCCGGACGATCGTCCACGGCACGCCGGACGCGCGCACCAGGTCCTCCTGCGCGGCGTGGTCGGCCAGCGCGGTGCGCAGCACCAGGGAGGTGAACAGCCGGATCGGTCCGGGCAGGAACCGTCCCGAGTCGCCGACACCGAGGGAGGAGTGCGCCACGACCCGGCCGACCCCGCGGTCGGGGAGTGCCGTCAGCACCGCCCTGGTGACCTCGGTCCGGTTCCGGTCGGTGCCGGCGGTGCCGCCGATGGCCAGCACCACCGCGTCCGCGCCGTCGCCGACCGCGCGCGCCACCACCGCGGGGTCGGTCGCATCCCCGCGCACATCGCTCACCCCGGGCAGGCCGGTGCCCCGCCGGGACACCGCCACCACTTCGTGGCCGCGCTGCCGGGCCTGTTCGACGACCTGGCGCCCGGTTCCGGCGCTGGCACCCACCACGATGATCCGCATCCCCCCATCATGCCCGGTCGGACGGGAGGCCGAACGTCACCGCCCCCGGCTCCAGGGTTCGGCGCGAACGACTCCGCCGGCCCGGACCGGGCGATCCGGGCGGTGGGGGGTGGCCACCACCATCGGGCGGGGTCCCCGCGGTCTAGGCTGGGCGCTCGTGAGCACGTCGATCCGGCCCCTGGCCTTCCTCGGTGGCGCCGTGCTGCTGTGGGGGACCAGCTTCGCGGTCACCAAGGCCGCCTACGGGGCCCTGCCGCCGATGTACGTCGTGTGGCTGCGGATGGTGGTCGCGCTGGTCGCCTTCCTGCCGCTGCTGCCGCTGGTGAAGCGTCCCCGCTACCAGCCGGGGGACGCGAAACTGCTCGCCCTGGCCACGGTGTTCCTGCCCTGCCTGTACTTCGCCCTGGAAGGGTTCGCGATCCGGTTCACCACGTCCAGCCAGGCCGGCGTGATCTCCGCGGTGATGCCGCTGATCGTCGCCGTCAGCGCCTGGGCCGTGCTGCGCGAGCGACCGTCGCGACGAACCACCACGGCGGTCCTGCTGACCGTGCTGGGGGTCGCCGGGCTCTCCTTCGGCGGCCAGGGCCAGGCCAGCGCCCCGAATCCGGTTCTCGGCAACCTGCTCGAGCTGGGCGCCATGTGCGCGGCCGCCGGCGCGACGCTCGTCATCAAGAAGCTCGGCAACCGCTACGACCCGCTGCTGATCGCCGGCCTGCAGATGGGAGTGGGCAGCGTCTTCTTCGCCCCGCTCGCGCTCGGCTCCGGGCCGGTCGACGTCCTCGCCGTCCCGCTGTCGGTGTGGGCGGGAGTCGCCTACCTCGGTGTCGGGTGCGGCCTGGCCGCCTTCGCCCTCTACAACTCCGGGCTCCAGCTCGTGCCGGCCACCAAGGCGGCGCTGACCATCAACCTGGTGCCGGCCGTCGCCCTGGCCACCGGCTGGCTCGCGCTCGGGGAGACCATGTCCGCCGTCCAGGTCGGCGCCTGCCTGCTGATCGTGGGCTCGGTGGTCTGGGCCGAGTTCAGCGGACGCGGGGCCGCGGCCGTCCAACCCGCAGCCCCGGAGTCCGTCCCGGTCCCGGACCAGGTGTGAGCGGGGGGCGCTGCCCCCGCGCGCGCCCGGACGCCGGTCCTACGATGAAGTCATGAGCAACGCGGACTTCCGGGAGCCGACCAACGACGAACTGTGGACGCAGCCACCGGCCGTCCCGGCCCCGAACGCCGGGGCACAGGACCTCGCGCCGCTGCCGGGCCCGCAGCTTCCGGCCGCGGCGCACCCCAGCCCGCGCCAGGGGGTCCCGCAGTCGCTCCCGGTGCCCGCAGCAAAGCCTGATCGCAGCGTGCTCATCCTGGCCATCGTGTCGACCGCCCTCGCCATTCCGCTCACCGCGATCGCCAGCGGCACCGCGGGCCTGGTCGGACTGCTGATCGTCTGGGTGGGCATCGTGATGGTCAACGCGGTCCACGCCTGGAGCCGGAGCCACACCGGCTGACCCGCGTCCCAGGGGCCGGCTCCGCCGGCAGGACCCTGAGTGCGGGTCGGGGCAACCCTCAACCAGCCGTCCGGAAAACTCTCAACCAATCGGGTGGCCGTCCGGTTCGCCATGCCAGACTTCCGCTAACGGCGGCCCGAGAAAGGGTGCCGGAAAATGGCGTTTGTCCACGCATTCCGCGGAGGTCCGTGCGCCCAAACCAGTGTGTCCGAAGTTGTTGGCGCGCCCGGAAATGGAAGGAGCTGGCGGTGATGAGGGGACGATTCGGGCCAATGCGGGCGTTGGTCGCGCTCACCGTCACCACGGCCTTCCTCGCCGCGACCGCCGGCATCGTCGTCGAGGCCCCGTCCCGGGCCGCCGAGCCCGCGTCCGCCACCACGCTGAAGGCGCAGGCGATCTACTTCCAGCAGAAGGCGAAGACCGCGGACCGCGACCTTGCGATCAGTTCGCTGGCCACCTTCTCGGCCTGGGAGGGCCGGCTCTGGTCCGATTTCGTCACGACCTGGGCGACGATCAATGCGTCCATGAAGATGAACCCCACCGTCCCCGACGGGCTGCCGGCCAAGGGCCACGTGTTCGTGGTCCTCGGCTCGGCGCTGAAGAAGTCAGGGGCGATGAGCACCAAGTTCGAGCGCCGGCTGAAGCTCGTGGTGAAGGCGCTGAAGAAGTATCCCAAGGCAATAGTTCTGGTCAGCGGCGGTGCGGCCAAAAATGGGCGGACCGAGGCCGGGGTCGGCTACACCTGGCTGCGCGCCCGCGGCATTGCGAAATCGCGCATCCTGGTGGAGAAGAAATCGTCGTCCACCATTGGCAACGCGAAGTACTCCATGGCGATGCTGGCTGAATCGGCCAGGTACACCAGCTACAGCCTGATCACCGACTCCTCGCACCTGCGGCGCGCGTCGGTGCTGTTCGAGGCCGCCACCGTCCTGGTCCAGGAGAAGTCCGGCCGGGAGTGGCCGATCCAGCGCCTCGCCAACGTCGCCTACCTGGACATGCCCACCGCCGGACAGGTGCCGCTGTCCTCCGGCTCGGTCGCCTACGCCGCCGAGTGTGTGGCGAGCCTGTTCGGCCTCTCCTCCCGGTACGCCAAAGTGGTCGACTCGCCGCCGGGTCCCACCGCGCTCACCCGACTCCGCCTGACCGCGCCCACCAGGGTGCGCTACCAGGTGGGGGACACCCTGAGCACCCGGGGAATGGTGGTGAAGGCGGTCTACAACAAGGGCGTCTACACCCGCATCGTGACCGACACCGCCACGCTCGCCGGGTTCAGCTCCGGCAAGGTCAGCACCGGCACCGTCACCGCCAGCTATGCCGACGACGACGTGACCAGGTCCTCGACGTTCAGCTACACGGTGGTGAAGGCGACCAGTGACCTCCGGCTGGACCTGTCCACGACCACCCCCCGACGGGCGAAGACGCGGGTGTTCGCGAAAGCTAGGGTGAGCGGGGCCAACGGCACCGTCGTGCCCACCGGCCCGGTCCGCTTCCTCCTCGACGGCACCCGGTTGAAGGCGACCCGGCTGGAGGCCGGCAAGCCCGGCGTGGCCGTGTTCACCTACCCGAAGATCGCCAGGAAGGGCACCCACAGGCTGGTCGTGAAGTACGCCGGCGACGCCCGGTTCGCACCGGCGCGCGAGGTCGTCACGGTCACGGTCTCCTAGCCTCCCCACCCTGCCGGCGGCGGTCAACGAGCCGCGGGAGCCCGCCGGGACCACCGTTTCTGGAGGGGGGTACGGTGGTGGTAACTACGGACGAAGGAGGCAAGAGATGTCGGACAGCGTGAACGAGTACGGGCTCGGCGCCCCGGAGAGCCAGGACCAGCCGATGCCGCCGGTGCCGGAAACCCCAGGCCCCGACCCGCTGGTGCACGGGCTCGGCCCCTCTGACGGACCGTTCGAAGGTGAGGCCGCCCCCGAGGAGGAGGGCACCCGGTTCGGCCTCGGTGACGATGACACCCAGCCGGAGCCGCCGGGGCCGGAAACCACTGGCCCCGACCCTCTGGAGCACGGGCTCGGGCCGGCTGGCGGCTAGCCGCCCCACGGACCCCCGAAGTCGCCGCCGGTCAGCCGCGGCGCTGGCCCCCACCAGTGGGGACCGGGCCGCGACGGGGCCGCCCGGCAACGGGGAGACGCGCGGCACCTGGAGGCGCCGCACCGCGGGCACGGTGCCGTTGCGGCACGACGCCGGCAGCGGCGCATCCTGGTTGCCGGGAATCTAGCGGCGCAGGCCGGTCCGCCGGACCGCGGCGATCCGCTGCCGGCGGAGCTCGTCGATCTCGGGACGCGGCAACGGATCCAGTTCGTGGCCGAGCGCCCGCTGGAGCAGGTGGTCGGCCAGTTCGGGGTTGCGGGCCAGGATCGGGCCGTGCGGGTAGATGCCGAACACGGTGCCCTGCACGGCGCCGTCGGTGCCGTCGCCGCAGTTGCCGACGCCGATCTCCATCCGGGCCA
Source organism: uncultured Actinomycetota bacterium (assembly GCA_963704225.1). Lineage (GTDB taxonomy): Bacteria > Actinomycetota > Actinomycetes > Propionibacteriales > Propionibacteriaceae > Propionicimonas. The sequence goes on along the minus strand of CAVPHL010000012.1, from coordinate 200,529 downwards.
GCGGTTCGGCGTCCGCACCGAGGTAGGTGAAGCCGCCGTGGTTCTCGAAACCGGTGATCAGGCTCGGTGTCCCGTCCGGCTTCTCCCATGAACTCAGCACCTCGCCCACGGCGCGCTCGGAACCGCGCCGGGTCTCCACGTCGAGCAGGCCGAGCCCGTCGATCACCTCGTCGTTGTCGCCCACGGTGAACGTCCGGCCGGCGATCTGGTAGCCGGCGCAGACCGCGAACAGGACCGCGCCCCGGTCGATCGCCCGGTACAGGTGGCCGTCCGCCTTCAGCGCCCGGACCGCCGAGGTCTGGGCGGCGTCCTCGCCGCCGCCGAGCAGGTACACCGCGCCGGTATCCGGCAGCGGGTCGCCCGGCTCCACGACAGTGAGGGACGCCTCGATCCCGCGCCAGGCGAGCCGCTGGCGAAGGACCATCGCGTTGCCGCGGTCGCCGTAGATGCCCAGCAGCGACTGGTAGACCAGGACGATCTCGACCGGGCGGTTCATCGCAGGCCCGCCATCTTCAGCAGCCGCTGGAACGGGGTGTAGGTGGCGATCAGGTCGACCGGCAGGTCACGTTCCCCGAGAGCCTCCCGCAGGTCGGGGACCACCTCGTGCTCGACGCCGGCATAGCTGAGCCGCACGGCCAGGTCCTGGGCCCGGGGGCCCGTGCAGACCACCCGGCGGCCGGCCAGTTGCTCATAGTCGACGTCCCACAGCCAGGACACGTCGCGACCGTCCGCGGCGACCGAGTCGATCGCCAGCACCACCGGGTCGGAGGTCGCCAGCGGCAGGGCCTCCGCCCAGCCGGCCGGGTTCTTGGCCAGCAGCAGCCGGGCCCGCGTCCGGCCGAAGGACGCGACGGCGAACCGTCCGGCCGGGGAGGTGACGGTGTGCAGGCCGGCCAGCGCGTCCGGCAGCGGGACACCGAACTCGATCGCCGCGGCCAGCGCACAGGCGGCGTTGGACACATTGAACGACCCGGGCACCTGCAGATCGGGACGGACCATCTTCCCGTTCGGCAGCACGATCAGGTCGCCCTCCACGCGGTAGCTGGGCTCGGGCTGGGCGAGCGGGCAACCGGGGCAGTCCCAACGGTCCCGGCCGGCGGCACCGACGCGGCGCAGCAGGGTGCCGCAGGCGGGGCACAGCGCACCGTCCCCGCTCCAGGTGGTGGCGGTCTCGACCCAGATCACCTTGGCGGCCGTCCCGGCGGCCCACACCACCAGCGGGTCGCTGGCGTTGGCGACGATGGTCGGGCCGTCCGCCGCGGCGGCCTCCAGGGCGAGCCGCCAGGACCGGCCGAGCGCCTTGATCTCGTGGTGGCGGTCCAGCTGGTCACGGCTGAAGTTCAGCAGCACCAGCAGTTCGGGTCGGCCGTGGGCGATCACGTCCGACACCACCCGCTCGTCGGTTTCCAGCACCGCGATGTCGGCCTTCGGCTGCTGGCTGAGCGCCGAGGCGATGCCGTAGCGGAGGTTCGCGCCGTCGGCGTTGGTGACGAGCCGGCGGGCGCTGCCGCCGAGGCCGGTGCGGACTGCGGCGGCGAGCAGGTGCGTGGTGGTGGTCTTGCCGTTGGTGCCCGACACCGCCAGCACCCGGCGGCCCTTCAGGAGGTGGCTGAAGGCGTCCGGGGCGATCCGGGTGAGCACCTGGCCCCGGATGGACGCCCCCGAGCCCTGGCCGGCCAGCCGGGACGCCAGCGCGGCGGCATCACCGATCCGGGTCGCCGCCCACAGCCGCAGCCGCGCGCCCCGGGGCAGGGACGCCGGCGTCGCCGGGGCGCTGATCGTGGTTGGCATGCCGCCCATTCTGCCCCACCGGACCGGTGCCCCCCGGGACCGCCCGCCGGGACCCGGCGGGCGACGGTCAGTGTCGGGGCGGCACCGTCCGGTAGGTGGGCTGCTTGGCGACCCGGCCGGCGCCGGAACTGGTGCGACGGATCCGGCGGCCCAGCCAGGGCGCAAGGTGCTCCCGGACCCAGCTGAGGTTCCAGTCCAGCTCCTCCCGGCGGGACATCGGGGGCCGGGCCGGCAAGGGCGTGTCCCAGTCGGGGCTGTCCGGCTCGAGGCCGAGGCCGACCAGCGCGGCCTGCGCCACCCGGGCGTGGCCGGCGGCGTTGAGGTGCAGCCGGTCCTCGTGCCACATCCGCCAGTCGCGCAGCGACCGCATGTCCCAGCTGTTCAGGACGTGGGCACCGTGACGGCGCGCGATCCCGACCAGGTTCAGGTTGTAGATCGCGGTCCGGCCGCGGGTGAGGCCGATCACCGGGGAGTCCTTCGCGTCCACCCCCAACCCGAGGAGAACGTCGGCGCCGGCGTCGCGGAACCGGACCACGACCTCCTCGACGGCGGTCGCCATGGCGTCAGGGTCGGCGTCGGGACGCAGGATGTCGTTGCCGCCGCCCCACAGCGACACCAGGTCGGGCGCCAGGGCGAGAGCGGGCTCCACCTGCTCGGCGAGGATCGGGCGCAACAGGCGTCCCCGGATCGCGAGGTTGGCGTACTGGACTCCTTCGCCGGCCCGGTCGGCCAGGTGCTGGGCGAGCCGGTCGGCCCAGCCGATCGGAAGGCCGTCGTCGTCGCGATCCTCCAGGCCCTCGGTGAGGGAGTCGCCGAGCGCGACGTAACGGCGCCAGGGAAGGGTCCCGGTCATGCGGCACCTGCCTTTCGGGATGGGGCGATTCACCGTAGCGCGGTCGGCCCGGGGTGACCGAGGCGTCCCGGCCCTCCGTTACCGGCCGGGCGGCCGCCCGCTCGCCCGTCCGCCGCTCGGCCCGGCACCCTTCCGGCGGCCGGCGCGGCCTGCCAGAGTGGGTCCGTGGATGGTTTTCCGGCCGGCGCGGTCGACTTCTTCGCAGAGCTCGAGGCCCACAACGACCGCGAGTGGTGGGCGGCGAACGCCGACCGCTGGCGTCGCGCGGTGCGCGCACCGATGGAGGGGTTGGCCGACGAGCTGGCCGGCGAGTTCGGCGAGGCGAAGTTGTTCCGGCCGCAGCGCGACGTCCGGTTCTCCCTCGACAAGTCGCCGTACAAGACCCACCAGGGCGCGGTGGTGGCCACCTCGCCCGGCGTCGGCTACTACGTGCAGGTCAGCAGCGCGGGCCTGATGACCGGCGGCGGCTGGTACCAGCCCACCCCGGCGCAGGTGGCGGCGTTCCGCGAGGCGGTGCTGGACGACGATTCCGGCGAGCAGCTGGCCGGCCTGGTCGCGGCGGTGGAGGCCAGCGGCGCCGAACTCGGCGGTGACCAGCTGAAGACCGCGCCGCGGGGGGTGGACCGCACCCATCCGCGGGTGGCGCTGCTCCGCCACCGCAGCCTGCTGGTGTCGGTCGATCACGGGGTCCCCGGCTGGCTGGCGACGCCCGAGGTGGTCGACCGGGTGCGCGACGACTGGCGGCGCTACCGCCCGCTGCTGGAGTGGCTGTCCGCGCACCTCGACCGGGTCGGGTAGGCGGCCCGGGGGATCGCGGTGCCTTGCGGCAAGGACTCCCGTCAGGTGGGTCCGCGGGCTGGCCGGGGCGGTCAGTCCCAGAGGCCACCGATCACGGTGTGGACGGCGGTGTTGTCGACGTAGTCACCCCGGACCGGATCGGTGCCGACCACGTGGGCGACGAACTGGTCCGCGCCGGCACCGCGGGCGAAGAACGGCACCAGTTGGGCGGTGTGCCCGCTGGAGTGGAAGGTCATGGCGGGGACGTTGCCCGCCTGGCCGGTGAGCGGGGTCCAGTCCGGGTCGGAGCCGGTTCCGGTGAGGTAGCCGGACTCGTGGTCGGCGGTGACGACCAGCAGCGTCTCGTCCCAGGAGGAGTTCGTCCGGACCCAGGTGTTGACCGCGGCGATCGCATCCAGGAAGGAACTGGTCTCCTCGAGCAGCCGGCCCTTCTGGTTGGCGTGGTTGGCCCAGTCGATCGCGCCGCCCTCCACCATCAGGAAGAACCCGTCCGGGTCGGCGTCCAGCACGTTCAGGGCGCCCTGGGTCATGGTCGCGAGCGTCGGGACGGCGTTCAGCTTCGCGCCCGTCGTGCTGGTGGTGCCGGACCGCTTCTGCTGCAGGGTGGCGTCCACCCGGGCGATGCCGAAGACCCGGGACGGGGTCGAACCGGTAGTGAGTTTCTCGAACGCGCGCCGGGAACTGAGGTAGGAGTAGCCGGACCTGCCGGAGGTCAGCCGCTTGTAGTCGGAGCGGTAGAGGTAGCTGTACTTCGGGTTCGACCGCTTCGCGTGGTTCCTGGTGTACCAGGGATGGCCGGCGCCCATCACGACCGACAGCTCCGAGTTGAGCTGGTCGCGGGCGATCGCCCGGTAGTGGTCGCGGTCGGTGTCGTGCGCGCTGAAGCCGGCCGGGGTCGCGTGCGAGAACGGGACGCTGGTGACGATGCCGGCGGCGCGGCCGCCGGCGACGGCCAGCTCGGACAGGTTCTGCCGGGTCGCACCGTCGGGGCCGACCCCGATCGCGGCGTTGTAGGTCTTCACCCCGGTGGCCATCGCCGTGGCGGCCGCCGCGGAGTCGGTGGGGTTCGACCGGACGTTGTCGAAGTCCGCCCAGGCCAGGGAGGGGACGTAGCCGGCGCCGTCCTGGGTGGTCCGGACGGCGAGCCGCACGTCAATGTCCGACAATTGCGGGGGCAGGACCGACGGTGGCCGGGACCGCACCCCGGTGCCGGCGCCGACGCTGACCTGGCCGTAGCCGGTGCCGTAGCGGAACAGGGTGCCGGCGTCGAGCTGGTTGAAGCCCATACCGTCACCGATCATCACGATCACGTTCCTGGCAGCCGTGGCCGTGAGCGCGGCGGGCGCAGGGACGGGGGCAAGGGCCGGCGAAGGCTGGCCCGACGGCGCCGCGGCGGCCGAGAGCCCGACCGCCAGGAGCAGGCCCAGGCCGAGAAGGGGGCGTCGGTGTCGGGGGGTCATCCGAGGTCTCTCCATTGAGCCGTGAAAGGTGCGGTGGGGTGAGTAACGGGACTCGAACCCGCGACATCCTGGACCACAACCAGGTGCTCTACCATCTGAGCTATACCCACCATGCCACCGAACGTGCCGTAAGGCTGGATCAGCTTAGCGGCTCTGCGGCGAAGAGCAGAAATCAGCCCTTGGCGTCGGCGGGCTCCGGCGACGAGAGCGACCCCTGGTGTTTCGCCGCCAGGTCGCGCAGCACGTCCGTGCTCGGGCCGGGCGGCGCGACGAAAAGGGCGTCGCGGTAGTAGCGCAGTTCCTCGATCGACTCCCGGATGTCGGCCAGGGCCCGGTGGTTCCCGTTCTTGGCCGGGGTGTTGTAGTAGGTGCGCGGGTACCAGCGGCGGGCCAGTTCCTTGATGCTGGAGACGTCGACGCTGCGGTAGTGGACGTGTCCCTCCAGGGTCGGCATGTCCCTGGCCAGGAAGGCACGGTCGGTGCCGATGGTGTTGCCGGCCAGGGGCGCGCGGCGCGGCTCGGGCACGTGCTCGCGGATGTAGGCCAGGACCTGCTCCTCGGCCTCGGCCATGCTGAGCCCGGACTCCAGCAGCGGCAGCAGTCCCGACTTCTCGTGCATGGTGCGGACGAACTCACCCATCTGGGCCAGTGCCTCCCGCGGCGGCTTGATGACCACCTCGATGCCTTCACCGAGCACCTTGAGGTCGGAGTCGGTGACGAGGGCGGCGACTTCGATCAGGGCGTCGGCCCCGAGATCGAGCCCGGTCATCTCGCAGTCGACCCACACCAGGTGTTCATTCACGGGCGCCACTATACGGCGGCGGCTCGGGGGCGGGGTGGAGGGCCGGCGGCGGCCAGCCCCGCCCGGGCGGGGCGGGCACCGGCCAGGGCGGGATAACATCGGAAGGCGTCGGCCCCCGTAGCTCAGTGGATAGAGCAACAGCCTTCTAATCTGTCGTGCGCAGGTTCGAGTCCTGCCGGGGGCGCGGCACCCGTGGTCGAGTGGTGGCCGTCCGTCGAACCGCCGGCCACCGGCGACAGTGGCGCCCGCAACCGGGGTGGCCCCCGAACCCGGCGGCGCCCTCCCGCCCGGCCCGGCCGCGAGCCCGGCTGGAGCAGGCCGCCGGTGGGGGCTAGCCTGCACGGGTGCGAGCGATGGTGATCACGGTGTCGGACGAGATCGCGGACGGGCTGGACGCGAACCGGGCCGGACCGGTGGCGGTGGGACTTCTGGCCGACCACGGCGTGGAGGCGGGCCTGGTGGTCGTCCACGACCGGGTCGAGGCGATCCGGGAGGCGGTCCGTGCGGCCGTCGCCGACGGCGTCCGGATCGTGTTCACCAGCGGCGGGACCGGAATCGGCCCGTCCGACGTGACCGTGGACGCCGTCCTGCCGTTGCTCAGCTACCAGGTACCCGGGATCGGCGAGGAGATCCGGCGGCGGGGGGCCGCCCAGGTCGCGTCCGCGCTGGTCTCCCGCGAGGTGGCCGGGGTCGTGCTGGGCGAGCCGTCGGTGTTCGTGGTCACCGCCCCGGGGTCCCGTGGGGGAGTCCGGGACGCGGTCGGTGTGGTCGGCCCGCTACTGGGCCACATCGTGGCGCAGCTGGACGGGGCGGGCCACCGGTAGCGGCGACCGTCCGGAGCGGGTCAGGACTTCCTGGGTGCTCCCGGCCGGACGTAGCGCCACCAGGTGATGCCGATGCACATCACGGCCCACACGGCGCCGATCCCGTAGAACACCGGGGCCGGCATGATGGTCAGCCCGACACCGAACAGGAACGGCCCGAAGGCCGCGATCGCGCTGGTCCAGCCGATCACCCCGCCGGCCTGGCGGCGTTCGAAGATCATCGGCATCTGCTTGAAGGTCGAGGCGTTGCCGATCCCGGCGAACAGGAAGATCGCCAGCATCCCCCACAGGAACTGGTTGAAGCCGGCCTGGAGCGTAGCGGCGCTGGAGAGATCGGGGGTGAGCGCGGGGATCGTCCAGAGGATCGAGCCGGCCATGCCGATCCCGGAGACCAGCGTCCAGATTGCTCCTCCCATCCGGTCGGTGAGGGGAGAGAACAACACCCGTGCGCCCGCACCGACCAGGGGGCCGAGGAACACGTAGGCCACCGGGTCGGGCAACACGTACCCGTCCACGAGCACCTGCGCGGCGGATCCGGTGCCGCTGACGATGCCGGGGTTCCCGGCTCCGTACAGGTTGCTCATCAGCAGGCCGAACTGGGCTGACAGGCCGGAGAAGGTGCCGAAGGTCATGATGTAGAGCACCGTCATCAACCAGGTGTCCTGGTTGGCGAAGATGTCGAACTGCTGGGCGATGTTGGCCTTGATCGGCACCGACTTCAGCATGGTCCAGGCGACGAAGGCGCCGACGACGATGAACGGGAGGTAGAAGTAGGCGGCGTTCTGGTACCAGACGGTCACGTCGGGCTTGCCGGGCACCGCCATCTGTTGGGAGGCGCCGAGCAGGCCCAGCATGCCGAAACCGACCAGCCACGGCGTGAGGAGCTGGACCAGGGAGACGCCGAAGTTGCCGATGCCGGCCTGCAGGCCGAGGGCGACCCCCTGCAGCCGACGGGGGAAGAAGTAGGACGTGGACGGCATGAACCCCGAGAACGCGCCACCCCCGATGCCGGCGAGGAAGGCCAGCACCAGCAGCTCCCAGTACGGCGTGGTGGGGTCCTGGATCCGGACGGCCCAGCCGAGAACGGGGAAGACCAGCAGCAGGCTGGTCGCGGCGACCATCCTGCGGGTGCCGAGGATCGGTGGCAGCACCATCCACACCAGTCGGAGCAGGCCGCCGGAGAGCCCGGGGATCGCCGCCAGCCAGTACAGCTGCTCCTTGGTCCAGTCGAAGCCGAGGGCGTTCAGCTTGGGCACCAGCGCGCTCGGCAGGAACCAGGCGACGAAACTCATGGTCAGGGTGAAGGTGGTGATCCACAGGGTCTTCCAGGCCAGGGCCTGGTCCCAGGTCTTCTCGTCCTCGGGGTTCCAGGAGGTCAGCCATTCCTTCGATCGGGCCGGCTCGGCTTCGGCGGGGGTACTCATCGGGTGGCTCCTGTGGTGGCGCGGGACACGTGTTCGGTGTCGAAGTGGTCGGACAGTTCCGGGGCGTGCTGGTGCAGCATCCCGACGATGGTCAGGTGCATCCACACCGCGCAGATCGCGGTCAGGACGAACAGGACGAAGAAGGTGCTGGTCGGGAAGCCCGTCCACAGCTTGGTGTAGGCGAACAGTGGCGGCAGGATGAAGCCGCCCAGCCCGCCCAGCATTCCCACCAGGCCACCGACGGAACCGACGTTGTCGGGGAAGTACTCGGGGATGTGTTTGTAGACGGCGGCCTTCCCGACGCCCATCGCGCAGCCGAGCAGGAACACCAGGGCGGTGAACCAGAACACGTCGATCGCGTAGCCGAGGTGTTCGGTCCGACTGCCGTCGGCGTGGACGATGACGATGTGCCCGTTGGGCATCATCAGGATGCCGGAGGTGGCCAGCATCACCGCGAAGGTCGCGTACATCACCTTGCGGGCGCCGATCCGGTCAGAGATCCAGCCGCCGATGGGCCGCAGCAGCGACGCCGGGAAGATGAAGACCGCGGTGAGGAGTGCCGCGGTCCAGAGGTCAACCTTGAAGTTGTCGACGTAGTACTTCGGCAGCCAGGCCGACAGGGCGACGTAGGCGCCGAACACGGCCACGTAGTACAGGCTGAAGCGCCATACCCGGATGTGTTTCAGGGGTACCAGCATCTCGCGGATCGGCTTGCTCCGGCCGGCGAGCCGGTCGTGGCGGGGGACGACCAGCCAGGTGACGACGGCCAGGACCACCAGCAGGACCGAATAGATCACCGGCACCAGCCGCCAGCCACCCTGGACCCCGAAGGCGAAGGTGGCCCCGGCGGTGCCGGCGATCAGGGGCGGGCCGATGAACTTGGTCACCGACGCGCCCACGTTGCCGGCACCGAACAGGCCCAGGGCGAAGCCCTGCCGGTCGCGGCCGAACCACGCGGCGTTCCAGGCGATGCCGACGCTGAACAGGTTGCCGGCGAAGCCGACCAGGAAGGCCAGGACCAGCAGGGCACCGTAGCTCTGCGCGGTGGACACCAGCCAGGCCGGGACGGCCGTCGCGGCGAGCATGAAGATGGTCACCTTGCGGCCACCGATCCGGTCGGTCAGGATGCCGGCCGGCAGGCGCCAGATGGCGCCGTTCAGCACCGCCAGTGCGCTGATCCAGGCCAGTTCGACGTCGGAGAGCTGCAGTTCCTTCTGGATCTCGATGCCGAGGATGCCGAACATCAGCCAGACCGCGAACATCGCGGTGAAGTCGATGGTCGACATCGCCAGGACGCGGTTCGCGCCACGGCCGGTGTCGTGGACGGGCGCGATCACGTCGTCGCCGTGGTGCTGCCCCGCGGCGTGGGTGGTGTGGGTCATCGGGCCTTCCGGTCGCGGTCCTGGGTGCCGATCGGGTCCCAGCCGCGGACCCGGCCCCGGGAAGGTCCCGGTGGTACCTGGTCGCGGCTTCGGTAGACGATGTAGGGCCGGAACAGGTAGTGGAGCGGGACCGTGAAGGCGTGCACCAGCCGGGTGAACGGCACCAGTGCGAACAGCGCGATCCCGACCAGGATGTGCACCTTGAACTGCCAGGTGCTGGCAGCCATCGCCTGCACGTCGGGGGAGAGGACCAGGAGCGAGCGGAACCAGATCGAGACCGTCTCGCGGTAGTTGTGTTCCTCGCCGGTGGGGGTGTGGCTGCCGGTGAGGGTGGCCACCATGCCGAGCACGATGACGGCGACCAGCACGACGTACATCAGCTTGTCGTTGCGGGTGGTGGCCAGGAACACCGGACCGGTGGTGCGCCGCCGGTAGATCAGCAGGACGATACCGCCGAGGGTGGCGATGCCGGCGAGCGTCGCCTGCGACCAGGGCCACGAGTGGTAGGTGTCCTGGGCGACCGACCAGGTCGGTCCAGGCCTTGGGGATCAGCAGGCCCATCAGGTGCCCGGCAAGGACCACGGCCAGCCCGAAGTGGAACAGCGGGGAACCGATCCGCAGCATCCTGGACTCGTACAGCTGGGAGGATCGGGTGGTCCAGCCGAACTGGTCGTAGCGGTACCGCCAGACCAGGCCGGCCACCAGGATCAGCGCCACCAGGTAGGGCAGGACGCCCCAGAGCAGAAGGTCCATGTCAGCGCCTCTCGGTCCCGGCGAGCTCGACCAGTGTGGGAGAACCGATGCCGACGAGTTCCAGCGGGGCCACCTCGTCGATCATGGCCTGCACCTCGACCCGGGACTTCGGCGATTCACCGGGCAGGCAGTCGCAGACGGCTGCCAGCACCTCGGCGTACGGGAGGTGGTCCTCGGCGAGACCGATCCGCAGGAGTTCCAGGCTGGCCCGGTACTCGCTGCAGCAGGCCCCGGCCACGCCCCGGGTCGGCGACCGCGAACTCCAGCACCATCGGCAGGTGGTCGGGCAGTTCGCCGGCGAGATCGCCGACCAGCCCGGAGTCCCGGTAGACGGCCTTGAACTCGGCGAGCACCTCGCCCCGGCGCCGGGTGTCCCCGTCGGTCCAGTAGGTCAGGTGCAGGGCGTGCCGCCGGGACAGGTCGAACTCCTGGACATGGAACGACTGCAGCGCCTGGAGGTGCGGGGTCTGGACAGACTCGACCGGCGGTTTCGGGTGAAGTCCGGCCGGTGGTTTCGGGCGAAGGTGGTCCAGGACCGGGGCGAACCGCCCGGCCGCCCGGTTGCCGGAAAGGGCGGCCTCGATCAGGTCCAGCCGCTCGAGCAACTCCTGTTCCGGGTAGGCCAGGCAGAGCGCTGCAGCCTGGAGGACGACGGCGGTGTCTGCCGCCTCATCGGAGGTCGAGGCCCGGCTTGACCAGCCGCCCCTGAGCGGGCTCACTTCGTGTCCTCGTTCCCGTCCCAGTTGAGCAGGTTGGTGCGGTTGGCCAACTGTTCGGCGGAGGTGGCCGCCTCGGCCTGCTGACGCTGCCTGAGTGCGGTGGAAGGTCTCGACCGCCACCGGCACCGGTCGCCCGCTGGCCTCGCCGAACGGTCCCGAATCGTACATGCCCGGCCCCCCTCGAAGTCCAGCGAGCAGCCCATCTCCTCCAGGTCGTGAGCCTGCTCGCGTGTGCCTTCGGGATCACGTAGCGGTCGTCGTACTTGGCGATCGCCAGCAGCCGGTACATCTCGTACATCGCCTCCGGCGTCATCCCGACCGCCGCCGCGAGGTCGGCGTCCGGCTTCGCGGTGCCGAGGGTGACCCCGCGCATGTAGGAGCGCATCGCGGCCAGTTTGCTGCAGCACCCCGGTGACGAGGTCGGTGTCGCCGGCGGTGAACAGCTCGGCGAGGTAGCTCGACCGGGATGCGCAGCGCGTCGATCGCGCCGAACAGGTTGCCCGGAGTCCTCGGCGTCGTGGCCCTGCTCCGACAGCAGGTCGACGACCGGCGACAGCGGCGGGACGTACCAGACCATCGGCATCGTCCGGTACTCCGGATGCAGCGGCAGCGCCACCTGGTAGTGTCTTGGCCAGCGCGTAGACCGGCGACCGTTGCGCCGCGTCCATCCAGTCCTCGGGGATTCCGCTCGGCGCGGGCGTCGGCGATCACCTCCGGGTCGTTGGGGTCGAGCAGCAGGTCCGAGCTGGGCCTCGTAGAGGTCCTTGTCGTCGGCCACGGACGCGGCCGCGGTCACCGCGTCCGGCGTCGTACAGGAACGAGGCCGAGGTAGCGCAGCCGGCCGACGCACGTCTCCGAGCACACGGTCGGCAGGCCCGACCTCGACGCGGGGGTAGCAGAACGTGCACTTCTCGGCCTTGCCGGACTTGTGGTTGAAGTAGATCTTCTTGTACGGGCAGCCGGTGATGCACTGGCGCCAGCCGCGGCAGCGGTCCTGGTCGACCAGCACGATGCCGTCCTCGGAGCGCTTGTAGATCGCGCCGGACGGGCAGGACGCCATGCAGGACGGGTTCAGGCAGTGCTCGCAGATCCGGGGCAGGTAGAACATGAAGCGTCTGCTCGAACTCGAACTTGATCTTGTCCTCGGACTCGCGCGCGCAGCTTCTCGACGATCGGGTCGAGGTGTCGCCGGCTCGGCGGCACGCCGCCGAGGTTGTCGTCCCAGTTCGCCGACCAGGTGACCTTGGTGTCCTCGCCGGTGATCAGCGACTTGGGCCGGGCGACCGGGAAGTCGTCGCCGAGCGGGGCGCTCGATCAGGTTCTGGTAGTCGTAGGTCCACGGCTCGTAGTAGTCGCTCAGCTCCGGCTGCACCGGGCTGGCGAAGATGCGAAGCAGCTTGCTTGAACCGGCCGCCGGACCTGAGCTTGCAGCCGGCCGCGCCTGTTGCAGCTCCCAGCCGCCGCGCCACTTCTCCTGGTCCTCGTAGCGGCGCGGGTAGCCCTGTCCCGGCCGGGTCTCGACGTTGTTGAACCAGACGTACTCGATGCCGGCCCGGTTGGTCCACGCCTGCTTGCAGGTGACCGAGCAGGTGTGGCAGCCGATGCACTTGTCGAGGTTCATCACCATGCCCATCTGGGCCATCACCCGCGTGCTCCATCAGTACGTCACCTCCTGCGAGCGGCGGCGGATCGTGGAGACCATGTCGCGCTGGTTGCCGGTGGGGCCGAGGTAGTTGAACGCGTAGGACAGCTGGGCGTAGCCGCCGATCAGGTGCGTGGGTTTGACCAGCAGCCGGGTCACCGAGTTGTGGATGCCGCCGCGGCGGCCGGTCGCCTCGGACTTCGGTACGTCGATCGTGCGCTCCTGGGCGTGGTGCACGTAGCACGACGCCCTGCGGGCATCCGGTGGGTGACGATGGCGCGGGCGACGAGGACCCCGTTGGCGTTGATGCACTCGACCCAGTCGTTGTCGTGCGACCTCGATCGCTGGCGGCGTCCTGCGGGCTCATCCACGACCGTCGGTCCGCCGCGGGAGAGCGAGAGCATGAACAGGTTGTCCTGGTACTCGGAGTGGATCGACCACTTCGAGTGCGGCGGTCAGGTAGCGCACCGTGATCTGCATGCTCGCCGTCCGGGCCGAGCTCGGGCTCGCCGAACAGCCGGCTGCATGTCCAGCGGCGGCCGGTACGTCGGCAACGGCTCCCCGACGTCGGTCATCCAGTCGTGGTCGAGGAAGAAGTGCATCCGCCCGGTCAGGGTGTGCCACGGCTTGAGCCGTTCGATGTTGACGGTGAACGGCGCGTAGCGGCGGCCGCCGGTCTCCGAGCCCGACCACTCCGGCGAGGTGATCACCGGCACCGGGGCTGCCTGGGTGTCGGCGAAGGTGATCCGCTTCTCCTCCGAGCCCTCGGCGAGGTCGGCCAGCTTGCTTGCCGACCCGCTTCTCGAGGGTGCTTGAACCCCTGGACGGCCAGCGCGCCGTTGGTGGTGCCGGAGAAGCGCCAGGATCGCCTCGGCCATCTGCTGGTCGGTGTCGATCGCCGGGCCGCCCGCTCGCCGGCGCCGCCGGCATCACCCCGTTGCAGCGCGGCCGAGCCGGGCCACCTGCTCGGCGACGTCGTAGGTGACGTTCTTGACGGTGAAGCCCGAGCCGGTCGGCGAGCGGACCGACGGTGGCGAGCTTGTCGGCGATCGCGGTGTAGTCGCGCTCGACGACGACCAGGTTGGGCAGGTTCCGGCCGGGGACCGCGGGCAGGTCGGTGTCCTTCCAGTCGTAGACCTTGCCGCCGGGTTGGGCGATCTGGCCGGGGGTGTCGTGCTGCAGCGGTACGGCCACCAGGTCGCGCCGGGTGCCGAGGTGGGTCCTCGCCAGGTCGGGAGAAGGCCTGGGCGAGCGAGGCGTGGAAGGCGTCGAAGTCGGTCTTGGCCTCCCACGGCGGGTCGATCGCCGGGGTGAAGGCGTGCACGAACGGGTGCATGTCGGTGCGTGGACAGGTCGTGCTTCTCGTACCAGGTGGCCGCCGGGAAGCACGACGTCGGACAGCAGCGTCGTCGACGTCATCCGGAAGTCGGCGCGACCAGCAGGTCGAGCTTGCCCTCGGGGAGTCTCGTCGCCAGGCGACGTCACGGCCTCGGGACGCCCTCGGCGGAGTGCTCGCTGGCCATGCAGGTTGGAGTGGGTGCCGAGCAGGTGCTTCAGGAAGTACTCGTTGCCCTTGGCGGAGGAGCCGAACAGGTTCGAGCGCCACAGCACCAGCGTGCGCGGCCAGTTCTCCGGGGCGTCGACGTCGTCGATGGCGAGCTTGCAGGTCGCCGGCTTCAGCTGGGCGGTCCACGACGTACGCCGCCGAGTCGGCGCTCCCCGGCGTCGACGGCGGCCGGGCCTCGTCGGCGAGGTCGAGCGGGTTGCGGTCGAACTGCGGGTAGAACGGCATCCAGCCCAGCCGCGCTCGACTGCGCGATCGCGTCGGCGGTGTGCATGCCCGTCCAGGTGCCCGCGGGCGAGCGGCGAGGCTCGAGCGAGTCGGCGGACGTAGCCGTCGTTGCGCCACTGGTCGGTGTGCATGTACCAGAACGACGGTGCCGATCATCGTCCGCGGCGGCCGGCTCCAGTCGAGCGCGTTGGCCAGCGAGACCCACCCGGTGATCGGACGGCACTTCTCCTGCCCGACGTAGTGCGCCCAGCCGCCGCCGTTGCGGCCCATCGCAGCCGGTGAGCATCAGCAGCGCCAGGATCGCGCGGTAGGTGGCGTCGCCGTGGAACCACTGGCAGATCCCGGCGCCCATGATGATCATCGAGCGACCCGCCGGACTCCTCGGCGTTGCGTCGCGAACTCCCGCGCGATCCGGATGCACGCCTCGGCCGGCACGCTGCGTGATGCTCGGCCTGCCAGGCCGGGGTGTACGGCGTGCTCGGCGTCGTCGTACCCGGTCGGCCACTCCCCGGGCAGCCCGTCGCGGGCGACGCCGTACTGCGCGAGCATCAGGTCGAAGACGGTGGTGACCAGGTGGCCGCCGACCCGACGGGTGGGGACGCCGCGACGCAGCACCGTGCCCTGCCGTCGGCGTCGTCGAACGCAGGGCAGCAGCACCTCGACCGGCTCGCTGCCCGTCAGCCGGCCAGGGTGAGCGCCGGGTCGACACCCTCGAGGTCGAGGTTCCACTTGCCCGTCGCCGGAGTCGGTGTAGCGGAAGCCCATCGACCCGTTCGGGACCGACCGGGGCTGCCGCGACGTGCCGTCCAGCAGCACGGTCTTGAAGTCGGCGTCCTCGTCGGCGGTGCCGCCGAGGTCGGCGGAGGTGAGGAACTTGCCGGGACCAGGCCGCTGGCCGTCGCGCCGTCGTGCTCCTCGAGCCTGACCAGGAACGGCAGGTCGGTGTACTGCTGGACGTAGTCGACGAAGAACGGCACCCGCCGGTCGACGAAGAACTCCTTGAGGATCACGTGGCCCATCGCCATGGCGAGCGCGGCGTCGGTGCCGGCCTGCGCGGGCAGCCACTCGTCGGCGAACTTGGTGTTGTCGGCGTAGTCGGGGGCTGACCGTGACCACCTTGGTGCCCGCGGTAGCGGACCTCGGCCATCCAGTGGGCGTCCGGGCGTCCGGGTGACCGGGACGTTGGAGCCCCACATCATCAGGTAGGTCGAGTCCCACCAGTCGCCGGACTCGGGCACGTCGGTCTGGTCGCCGAACACCTGCGGGCAGGCGACCGGCAGGTCGGCGTACCAGTCGTAGAACGAGGTCATCGCGCCGCCGATGAGCTGGATGAACCGGGTCCCGATCGCGTGCGACACCATCGACATCGCCGGGATCGGCGAGAAGCCGGTGCACCGGTCCGGGCCGTAGCGTCTTGATCGTGTGCACGTGGGCGGCCGCGACGATCTCGACTGGCCTCGTCCCAGCGAGATCCGCACCAGGCCGCCCTTGCCGCGGGCCTGCTGGTAGCGACGGCGGCGTCTCGGGGTCGCCGACGATCTCGGCCCAGGCCGAGCACCGGGTCACCGAGCCGTGCCTTGCGCCTCGCGGTACATCTCCACCAGGACGCCGCGGACGTACGGGTAGCGGACCCGGGTGGGCGAGTAGGTGTACCAGGAGAAGGCCGCGCCCCGCGGGCAGCCGCGGGGCTCGTACTCGGGGCTGTCGGGCCCGGTCGTCGGGTAGTCGGTCTGCTGGGTCTCCCAGGTGATGATCCCGTCCTTGACGTACACCTTCCACGAGCAGGAGCCGGTGCAGTTCACGCCGTGGGTGGAGCGGACGACCTTGTCGTGGCTCCACCGGTCGCGGTAGAAGACGTCACCGGCGCGGCCGCCCTCGCGGAAGACCGCCCGTCCGTCGTCGGTCTCGTCCCATTTCGTGAAGTAGCGCCCCAGCTTCAACAGGGCGGCAGCGGCAGGACCGTCGATGTGCGGGAGCTCGGTGGGCATGGAACTAGGAAACCAGAAGTTGCGGGGTTTGTACGAAGTTCTTGGAAAAACGGGGAGGGTGGATGGTGGGGACAGTCCCCACCGTTCAGTCCCCACCGTTCAGCTGGATGGTGGGGACTGTCCCCACCGTTCAGGCCGGGCGGGTCAGCCGCCGGCGAAGGGGGGCAGCACGTCGACGCGGGCGGTGCCGGAAACGGGCTCGGACGGGTCGCGCACGGCGTGCCCGTCCACCAGGAGGGAGCAGTGGGCGAGAGTGTCGGCGAGGCCCGGGTTGGCGGATCCCAGGCGCTGGAGCAGCTCGGCCGCGGTCACCGGGCCGGTGTCCAGCTGGACGGCCGTCGTGCCGGCCGCATCGGCGGCACCGGCGTAGAACCTCACCTCCAACGGGATCAGCCTCCGATCGAGCTCATGGTGCGGGCCGGAGGCCGGAAGCCGGCGGTGTCGATGCCGTGCCCGGCGGCCTTGCGCTGGTGCGCCCCCAGCCAGAGGGCGGCCAGCTCGCCGTCGTCGGCCCCCGCGCGCAGCGGCGTCCGCAGGTCGGTCTCGGTGTGGGCGAACAGGCAGGTGCGGAGCTGGCCGTCCGCGGTCAGCCGGGTGCGGTCGCAGGCGCCGCAGAACGGGGCGGTGACGGACGCGATCACGCCCACCCGGCCGCCCGGGTGGCAGGCGTCGCCGGCGACCAGCCACTCCTGTGCCGGCGCCGAGCCCCGGTGCCCCTCGGCAGTGAGGGTGAAGTGCTCGCCCAGCAGCGCCAGCACCTCCGCCGCGGGCACCATCGCGGAACGATCCCAGCCGTGCTCGGGACCCAGCGGCATCTGCTCGATGAACCGGAGCCGGTAGCCGTGGTTCAGGCAGAACTCCAGCAGGGGCACGACGTCGGCCTCGTTCACGCCGCGCATCACCACCGTGTTGACCTTGACCGGCCGCAGGCCCGCCGCCGAAGCCGCGGAAAGCCCGCGCAGCACGTCGTCGAGGCGGTCCCGGCGGGAGAGCGCGGCGTAGCGCTCCCGGTCGAGGGAGTCCAGCGAGATGTTCACCCGGTCGAGCCCGGCCCCGGCGAGCTCGCCGATCCGGCGGTCCAGGCCGAGCCCGTTGGTGGTCAACGAGATCTCGGGGCGCGAACCCTGGTCGGTGCGCAGCCGGGCGACGCCGCCGACGACCTCGGCAAGCCCTCGCCGGAGCAGGGGCTCGCCGCCGGTGAACCTCACCTTCCTGACGCCGAGCCGCTCGACCGCGACCCCGACCAGGCGGACGACCTCGGCATCGGTGAGCACGTCCGGGGTGGGCAGCCACGGCAGGCCCTCGGCGGGCATGCAGTAGCTGCACCGCAGGTTGCAGCGGTCGGTGAGCGACACCCGCAGGTCGCGCGCCACCCGTCCGAACGAGTCGGCGAGCACGCCGGCCGGCAGTACCGCAGTCGTCACCTCGGCTCCCAACGATCGGGGTCTGGGTCGCAACCGTAACCCGGAGTAGTTCCGAAGTTCTAGTGCAAACACCCACGCTCTAGGCAAGGATGGAGCCGGATCGATCAGGAGGTGGGATGGGCCGGGCACGCGAGCGTCGCCTCGGGCCCACGCGCGCCGACGTGCTGCACCACCTGCGCGATCACGGTGAAGGGACGTCGGCGGCCGCCGTGGCCGCAGCGCTGGGCCTGCACGCCAACACCACCCGGTTCCACCTGGACGCCCTCACCGCCCAGGGTCTGGTGGCCCGGGAGCCCGAGCAGCGCACCATGCCGGGGCGGCCGAGGGTCCTCTATCGCGCGCTCGACGGACACCGCGACCACCGCTACCAGGACCTGGCCGGCGCCATGGTGCGCCACTTCGCCGGGCCGATGGAGGACCGGGCCGACCTGGCCCGCCAGGCGGGGGAGGCGTGGGGAGCCGAACTGCGCCGGGAGTCGCTACGCAACGAGCCGCAGCAGGACCCCGTGCAGCGGCTGGTGGGGTGCATGGCCGGACTGGGCTACTCCCCGCAGCTCCAGGACGGCGGCGCCCTGCTGGTGCTGCGTCCCTGCCCGTTCGCGGAGGTGGCGGGCGCCGATCCCGACGTGGTCTGCCAGTTGCACCTCGGACTGATCCGTGGCGTGCTCGGCGACGACCAGCCACTGCGCGTGGGCGCCCTCCGCCCGTGGGTCACCGAGACCCGCTGCGAGGCCGACCTCCACGCCGAAGAGGGCGCGGATCGAGCTGCCGTCGAGAGGGCGCCCGGCGATGCGTGAGGTCCTCGACCTGGAGCAGTACCGGGCCGAACTGCTGGCGCTGGTCACGCCGGACGGGCGCACCCAGCAGGTGCCGCTGGCGGAGGCGTCCGGGCGGGTGCTGGCCGGTCCGGTGACCAGCCGGGTGAGCATCCCGGTCTTCGACAACTCGGCGATGGACGGCTACGCGGTGCGGTTCGCCGAGGTGCACCGGGCGCCGGTACGGCTGCGGGTCGTGGCAGACCTGCCCGCCGGCAGCTGCGCGGACCCGCCCGCCGGGCCGGGGGAATGCGTCCGGATCATGACCGGGGCCCCCGTGCCGGGGTTCGCCGACACCGTCGTCCCGGTCGAGGACACCGACGCCGGAACCGCCGAGGTCGAGGTGCGTCGCGTTCCTTCGCGGGCCGGCGCCCACGTCCGTCGGGCCGGTGAGGACGTGACTGCGGGGACGCTGCTCGCCGGCCCCGGCGAGCGGCTCACCCCCGGGCTGGTCGGGGCCCTGGCCGCGGCCGGCGTCACCGCGGTGGCGGTACGGCGCCGCCCGGTGGTGGCGGTGTGCGCCACCGGGGACGAGCTGGTGGCCGACGGGTCGCCGTTGGCGCGGGGACAGATCCACGAGTCGAACTCGCCGGCGCTGGCGGCCGCCCTGGCCCGGGACGGCGCCGAGCCGCGGCGCGACGGGCCGCTCGGTGACGACCCGGGCGGCCTGGCGGCCTGGCTGGACGCGGTCGCGGGCAGCGCCGATCTCGTGGTCCTGACCGGCGGGGCGAGCGTGGGCGCACACGACGTGGTGCGCGACGTGCTCCAGCAGGCCGGCGGGGTGTTCCGGCACGTCCGGATGCAGCCCGGCAAGCCGCAGGGCTGGGCGGTGTGGGGTGGCACGCCGGTGATCTCGCTGCCCGGCAATCCGCTGTCGGCGGCCCTCAGCTACGAGGTGCTGGTGCGCCCGCTGCTGGACCGGATCCTGGGGTGCCCGTCGCCTCCCGACGCCACCGCGGTGGCGGGCCGCGCCTGGGCCTCACCCGCGGGCCGGCGGCAACTGGTGCCGGTCCGTCTCGGCACCGACGCCGGGGGACGGCTGGTCGCGAACCCCGCCCACGCCCTCGGCTCGGCCTCACACCTGGTGACCTCGCTGGCCGCCGCCGACGGCTACGCCCTGGTGGCGGAGGACGTCACCGAGGTGTGTCCCGGCGACGTGGTCGCGGTGCGGTGGTTGCGGTGAGGCACGACGCGGTCGTGCTCGCCGGCGGGCGTGGGTCCCGGCTCGGCGGGATCTCCAAGCCCGAGCTGGAGCTCGGCGGACGCCGCCTGCTCGACCGGGCGCTCGCCGCCGCGTCCGGCGCCGCCCGCACCGTGGTGGTCGGCGACGTCGCCGTCCCGGCCGGGGTGCTGCGCACCCGCGAGGACCCGCCGTACGGCGGGCCGGTGGCCGGCCTGGAAGCCGGCTGGGCGCTGCTGGACGCCACCGCGACGTCGGCCGCGCCACGTTCGGGGTGGACGCTGGTGCTGGCCAGCGACCTGCCGGACGCGGAGGCTGCGGCGGCCGTCCTGCTGGCTGCCGATCCGGGCAGCCACGACGGAGCCTGCCTGCTGGATGCCGACGGCCGGTTGCAGTGGCTGCTGGGGATCTACCGCACCGCCGTCCTCGGACCGCGCCTGGCCGCGCGCGGCGGAATCACGGCCATGCATCGCCTGCTGGAACCCCTCGACCTGCTCGGGGTTCCCGGCGCGGCGGCCAGCACCGCCGATCTCGACACCCCCGACGACCTCGCCGCCTGGACGGAGCGTTCCCGATGAGGCTGGCCCCGCTGGTGGAGCCGGGCCCGGAGCTGTCCGCGGCCGACCGGGAGCGGTTCGCCCGCCACCTGCCGATTCCCGAACTCGGGGCGCTCGCGCAGCGCCGGCTCCGCGCGGCCAGGGTCTGCGTGGTGGGCGCGGGCGGGTTGGGCAGTCCGGCGCTGCTCTACCTTGCCGCGGCCGGCGTGGGCACCCTCGGCGTGGTGGACGCCGACGCCGTCGAGGTCGTGAACCTGCAGCGCCAGGTGCTGCACTCCACGGCCGGGGTGGGCACGCCGAAGGCGACCAGTGCCCGGGACCGGCTGGCCGCCCTCGACCCGGGCGTCACGGTGACACCCCACGTGGTACGGCTCGACGAGACCAACGCCCTCGACATCCTCGGCCGGTACGACCTGGTGCTCGACGCGGTCGACAACTACCCGACCCGCTACCTGATCTCCGACACCTGCGCGGAGCTCGGCATCCCGGTGGTGTGGGCGGCGGTGCTGGTGACCCGGGCCCAGGTGAGCGTGTTCTGGAGCCGCCCGGAGTCTCCCGACGGCGAGGTCCGGGGGATCACGCTGCGGGACCTGCACCCGGAACCGCCCGAACCGTCGCGGTGGGTCACCGCCGCCCAGGTGGGCGTGCTCGGCGCGCTGTGCGGACAGGTCGGGGCGCTGATGGCCGGCGAGGCGATCAAGCTGGTCACCGGGGCCGGCGAGGCCCTGTTCGGCAGGGTGCTGTACCTGGATTCGATGACGGCCCGCTCAGCGGAACTGCCGCTGGCCCCGAGGAGGACCACGTGACCGGCTTCACCCATCTCGATGCCGCGGGGCACGCCCGCATGGTGGACGTGACCGGGAAACCGGTCAGTGCCCGCAGTGCCGTCGCGGAGGGCTTCGTCGCCTGTTCGCAGGAGGTGGTGGCGGCCCTGAGGTCCGCCACGGTGCCGAAGGGGGACGTGATCGCGGTGGCCCGGATCGCCGGCATCGCGGCGGCCAACGGACCCCCGATCTGCTCCCGCTGGCGCACGTGATCGGCGTCCACGGTGCCGAACTCGACCTGGACGTCCACGACGACGGGGTGGCCATCCGGGCGGAGGTACGAACCAGTGACCGGACCGGGGTGGAGATGGAGGCGCTGACCGCCGTGTCGGTGGCCGCGCTCGCCGTGGTGGACATGGTCAAGGGCCTCGACCGGTCGGTCGAGATCCTGCGGGTCCGCCTGGTCGCCAAGGACGGCGGCCGTTCGGGCAGCTGGCGGCGTCAGAGCCCCGACCAGCGGTAGCTGCCGTCGGCCTCGAACTGCTGCTTCCAGACCGGCAACTGCGCCTTCACCTGCTCGACCACCTGCTCGCAGACCGCGAAGGCCGGCTTCCGGTGCGGGCAGGAGACCGCCACCACGAACGCGTTCTCGCCGACCCTGAGGTGGCCGATCCGGTGGACCGCCGCCACCGCGCACTCCCCGCCCGGGTCGGCGTCGAGCAGCACCGCGGTGACGATCTCCCCGATCCGTTCCGGGGCGGAGGGGTGGCAGGTGTAGTCGAGCCCGACGACGGGACCGACGGCCTGGGGGTCGTGGTCGCGCACGGTGCCGACGAACAGCGCGACCGCGCCGGCGTCGGGGCGGGCGACCAGCTCCAGCAGTTCCGCGGCGGCGACCGGGGCGTCGCGGACCTCGGCGAGGATGACCGGCATCAGTGGTCCCCGCCGCCGAGCTGGTCCAGCACGTGCGCCACGAGGGGGAGCACCGCGGCCAGGCCCTGAGCCGCGGCCTTCGGGCTGCCGGGGAGGTTCACCACCAGGGCGCCGCCGGACCGGTCGGACGCGTCGATGACGCCGGCGACCCCCCTGGACAGGGCGGCGTGCGGGGAGTGGGTGAGGCCCTGCGCCCGGAGCAGTTCCGCGATCCCGGGCAGCCGGCGGTCGAGGACCGGGAGGGTGCCCTCGGGTGTCCGGTCCCGGGGACCCACCCCGGTGCCGCCGGTGGTCACCACCAGCCGGGCGCCGGCGTCCAGGGCGTCGGCCAGCGCGAGCCGGACGCTGTCCTCCCCGTCGGGCACCACGGCAGTGGACACCGAGTAGCCGGCGGCGGCCAGCGCGGCGGCCAGCAGCGGGCCGGACCCGTCGACCCGGGACCCGGCGGCGCACCGGTCCGACACCGTGATCACCCGGCACACCTCCATGCCCACCTCCCGACCGGCCACTCTAGCGACCGTAGAGGCGGACCTGGGTGGCCTTGATCGCCGCGCGCACGGCCAGCCCCGGCCTGAGCCCCAGCTCGGCGACCGCCTGGCCGGTCAGGTCCGCAGCGCACCGCTGCCCGGCCACCACCAGGTGGACCCGCACCACCGCGCCGCGGGGTTCGATTCCCGACACCTCGGCGGCGAGCACGTTGCGGGGACTGCCGCCCGGCTCGACGAGGTGGAGGCTGACCGCTGACGGTGGCAGGCTGGCCAGGCCGGGCTGGCCCGCCTGGGGCGGCTGGTCGGGATCGGGAAGCCCGCGGAGTTCGATTCCCGGGCCGAGCCGCAGCCCGCCGTCGGCCAGCGTGGTGCCGGTCAGCAGGTTGCTGCCGCCGAGGCGGGCGAGGAACTCGCTGGTGGGCCGGGCCAGCAGGTCGGCGGCGGAGCCGGAGGCGGTCACCTTGCCGGCCTCGACCACCACCACCCGGTCGGCGATCGTCCAGACGTCCAGCAGTTCGTGGGTGACCAGTACGGCGGTGCGGCCGCGCAGCCGCTGGGCGAGTCCGTGCCGTACCTGCGCCGCGACGCCGACGTCCAGGCCGGCCAGCGGCTCGTCCAGCAGCACGACCTGCGGGTCGGTGGCCAGGGCGCGGGCGATCGCCACCCGCTGGGCCTGGCCACCGGAGAGTTCGCGGGGGAGCCGGGAGGCGAGTTCCGCGCAGCCGACCGCCGCCAACTCGCTGAGCGCCCGCTGCCGGGCGTCCGGGAGCGGGACGCCCGCGGCGCGGGGTCCGAAGCTGACGTTGGCCAGCACGTCGAGGTGGGGGAACAATGCCGCGTCCTGGGTCAACAGGGCGGCGTGGCGGCGGTGGGCCGGCACGAACCGCGCCGGTGTGGCCACCTCCCGATCGCCGATCGACACGGTTCCCGCGCTGGGTCGGACCAGCCCGGCGACCAGGTGCAGCAGGGTGCTCTTGCCGGCACCGTTCGGGCCGACCACGGCGGTGACCTGGCCGGCCGGCAGGTCGACGGCCAGCGTCACGGCCCGGTCGATCACCTCGGCGTGGACGCGGACCGGGACCGGTGAGCCGGTCACGTCCAGCCCGTCGCGCCGCGGCTCAGCCGGGCGGTGGCCGCGACCAGCAGGACCGCGATCCCGATCAGCGCGACCGCCAGGGCGAGGGCGGTGTCGGTGTCGGACTCGCGCTGGAGGTAGATCTCCAGCGGCAGCGTCCGGGTACTGCCCTGGAGCGACCCGGCGAAGGTGATCGTGGCGCCGAACTCGCCCAGGGCCCGGGCGAAGGCCAGGGCCGCGCCCGAGGCCACGGCCGGGCCGACCAGGGGCAGGGTCACCCGCCGCAGCACGGTGGTCGGCGAAGCGCCGAGCGACGCGGCCACCACCTCGTAGTGGTCCTGGGCCGAACGCAGCGCGCCCTCAACGGCCACCACCAGGTAGGGCATCGCCACGAACGTCTGGGCGACCACGACAGCACCCGTGGTGAAGGCCAGGTCGACACCGATCCCAGCGAACCAGCCGCCCAGCGGGGCCCGCCGGCCGAGCGCGACCAGCAGTGCCAGGCCCACCACCACCGGAGGCAACGCCATCGGCACCGTCGCCAGCGCGCGGACCACCGCCGCCCAGCGGCCGCCGGCGCGGGAGAGCACCAGGGCGAGCGGGAGGCCCAGGACGAGCGCCAGCAGTGTGGTCAGGGTGCAGGTGCGCAGGCTCAACCAGAGCGCGTCGACCGCCTCCGGGGCGGTGAGCAGCCGGGGAAGGTCGGCGAACGGCACCCGGGCGAGCATGGCCAGCAGCGGAACCGCGAGGAAGACGGCGGCCGCCCCGGCGGGCAACGCCACCCACCGGGGCAGGGCGGGCCGGATCACCGGGGACGCCCGCTGCCGAAGCCGGCGGCGGCGAGCACCGCCTGGCCGCGGCTGCCCGTGACCAGTTCGGCGAACCGGATGCCCAGCGCCGCGTGCCGGGCCGAGGTGGGGACACCGATCAGGTATTCGGTGCCGACCGGGTCGGCGCCCTCGATGCCGATCACCTCGACGAGGTCGCCGGAGACCGCGGCCTCGGTGGTGTAGACGATGCCGGCGTCCGCCTGCCCCGATTCGACCTTGGTGCGGACGTCGGTGACGCTGGCCTCCTCCGACACCGGCGCCAGCTCCACTCCCAACGCCGCCGCCAGCCGTCTGGTCGCGGCGCCGCAGGGCACCGCTTCCGCGCAGACGACCAGCTTCCTGCCGTCCAGTGAGGAGTCCAGCCCGGTGATCGCCGCCGGGTTGCCCGCGGGCACGACCAGGGTGAGGGCGTTGGTGGCGAAACGGGCGGGGGCACCCCGGACCAGCCCTGCGGTGGCGACCTTGTCCATGGTCGCCCGGTCCGCGGTTGCGAGCACGTCCACCGCGGCACCGCCGGACAGCTGGTCGACCAGCGTCGCCGAGCCCCCGAAGGAGAGCCGCACCCTCACCCCGGGGTGGGCGGTCTCGAACTCACCGCCCAGCTGGCGGAACGCCCTGTCGAGTGACGCGGCGGCGAAGACCACCAGGTCGGTGTTCTGGCCCGACGAAGTGCCCGGGGTACAGCCCGTGACCAGGAGCACGCCGGCGAGGGCAACGTTGAGCACCCCGTTCACCGGCGCGCCTCCACGGTGACGTTGGTCGCCTTGACGACGGCCGTCGCCAGGGCACCCGGTTCGAGCCGGAGTTCCCGGACCGCCTCGGTCGAGATCAGCGACACCACGCGGAACGGGCCGCATTGCAGTTCCACCTGGGACATGACCAGGTCGGAGGTGATCCTGGTGACCAGTCCGGTGAACTGGTTGCGGGCGCTGCGAAGCCCGGCACCGCGGTCCAGCGCCAGCGGCGACCCGTCGTGCTCCGCGGTGGCGAGCCCAGCCAGCTCGACCCCGGGCACGACCTGGCGGTGCGAGCTGTCGAGCGTGACCGTCAGGCGACCCTGGGCGATCCAGCGACGGATGGTGTCGTCACTCACCCCGAGAACCATGGCCGCTTCACTGATCCGCAGGTGCGTCATGAGCGAGATCATATCGCCGCAGGTGCGGAGGGGTAGCCGAGGACGATCGTTCCAGCGGGCGGGCGCACCCGTCCGCATGGGCCGGGACTTGACGGGACGCACCACCCCCATTGAAGGATGGGCCCCGTGACCAGGGGAGGCGTGGCGTCCGTCGGGCGCGAGGGCGTCCGGTACGAGAACCAGCACGCTCCCTACGCGGAGCTCTCCAGGCGGGATCGTCACGCCCTGAGGGACGTGCTGAGCATGGCATTCCCGATCGGTACGTCCTCCCACCGGCTCTGGAGTGACTTCCCCGACACCACGGCGTTCGTGCGGAGAGCCGGGGACCCCGGCCCGGGCGATCCCCCCGAAGGAATTGTGGGTGCTGCGATCGTGATGAGTTACCCGGAGGACCAGTACGACTACCTGGCCTACCTGGCCGTTCATCCCGATCATCGTCACCGGAGGAGGCTGTTCCCCAGAGGTGGGGAGCCCCACCACGGCACCGAGCTACTGCACCACGTGTACGAGGTCATGCGTGGGCGGGTCAGCAACTCGAGGTTGCAGAGCTACCTGATGATCGAACCGGCCGGGGACGCGGCGCTCGCGTTCTATCTGCGCGCCCTGGCGCCGAACGAGTATCCGCTGAGATTCCATGCCGAGGACCGGGTCATCGCCGTCGGCTACGACGGCTTCGCGTTGTGAGACCGGTGTCCGCCGGGCATGGGAACATGGCCCGACCATGAACCACCCACCCGCCACCGCGCCGCAGCCCCGACGAGGGGTGTGGGCGTTCGTCGCTGTCGTCACGGCGGCGGTCGTCCTGGCGGGGGCCTGGCTCGCCACCCGGCCCGCGCCCGGCGAGGCCGCCGCCGGTGGGTCCGGGAACACCGTGTTCCGGGTCACGCCCGCAGAGGTCGCCGGCGCCCGGACCCAGCTCGACGCGCTCGCGGTGGTGCCCCGGCCACGGTTCGACGGCGGCTACAGCAGGGCCGCGTTCGGCGACGCCTGGACCGACACCGACGGCAACGGCTGCAACCAGCGCGACGACGTCCTGCTGCGTGATCTCGAGCCGTCGCAGCCCTTCCGGCTGGGCCGGCAGCGCGGGTGCGACCACGACGTTCTCGCCGGCACCTGGCTCGACCCCTACACCGGCGCCTCGGTCACGCTCACCGACGCCAAGGACCCCGACCAGGCCGTCCGGGTCCAGATCGACCACATCGTGCCGCTGAGCGTCGCCTGGCGCTACGGCGCCCACGGCTGGGCGCCCGCGCAGCGGCTGGCGTTCGCCAACGACCTGCGGGGCCTGGTGGCCGTCGGCGGGGACAGCAACCAGGAGAAAGGCGGCTCGGACGCCTCCGAGTGGCGTCCCCGCGAGGCGGCCCGGTGCGGGTACGCGGTGCGCTACATCGCGATGAAGGACGCCTACGGCCTTGCCACCGACACCCGCGAGCGGGCCGCGCTGGCCGACCTGCTCGGCTCCTGCGACTGAGCCGACGGCGTCCGCCGGCCGGTCAGGGGGCGCCGGCGTCGACCGCGAGGTCGACCCGCTCCTCGGCGGCCGCCAGACCGGGGGCGGGGGAGAGCCGGAACCGGCCATCGGCGTAGGGAGTGCCCTGGTCGCCGTCGGGGTCGATCGACCACCACGCCGCATCCAGGTCGTGCACCCGACCGGGGGCCACCGCCGCGGCCAGCGCGGCCGCTGCCGAAACGCCCAGCTCGGACTCCATCATCGAGCCCACCATCACGCCCAGGCCGGCCGCCGTCGCCTCCCGGGCGATCTCCAGGCCGGCGTGCAGCCCGCCGCACTTGGCCAGCTTGATGTTCACGGTGTCCACAGCCCGGCCTCCACCGCCCGGCGCAGGTCGTGGACGCTGAACACCGATTCGTCCAGCACGACCGGCACGCCACAGCGCCGGCGCAGTTCGGCATGCCCGGCGACATCCCAGGCCGGCAGCGGCTGTTCCAGGAACTCGACCGGCACCCCTGCCCGTTCCAGGGCGGCGAGCGCGGCCGTGGCCGTGTCCAGGTCCCAGGCCTGGTTGGCGTCGATCCGCACCGGCCGGCGCGGATCGGCCCGGTGGATCGAGATCACCCGGTCGACGTCCGCCGGGTCCAGTCCCACCTTCACCTTCACCCGGTCGAACCCTGCCGCCGCGAGCGTCGCCGGGCTCCACCCGGCGCCGTCCGCGGCGATCGTCACGTCGGTCGCGACAGCGTCGACGCCGGCCCCCAGGAACCGGGCCAGCGGCTGCCCGGCCCGCCGTGCCAACAGGTCGAGCACGGCCACCTCGCAGGCCGCCCGGGCCCCGCCGTTGGCGACCACAGACCCCTCCAGCAGCCGTCGCACCTCCCCCGGCGCCTCCACGGCCGGGTCGAACCCCACCAGCGCCTCCGCGAGCGGTCCGGCGACGCACGCCTGGATCCCCTCCAGCGACTCGCCGGTGACCCGCCACACCTGCGGCGCTTCGCCGACCCCGGTGGCCCCGTCGGCGTCGGTGACCCGCACCGCCACGCTGACCACGTGCCCGGTACGGCGCAACGCCGTCACGAACGGCGTGTGCAGCCTGCGCACCAGCCGGGTGGTCCCGATCGCGGTTATCCGTGCCATCTGGTCCAGACCTCCCAGGTCGCGCCGCTCAGGCCGGCGATGAGCCGCTCGGCGTCCGGCCCCGGCAAGCCGGACGTGGTGCACACAGCGAGCAGGTACGGCGGGGCCGCGGCCGGCCGCACCAGCGCCACGTCGTGCTGGACTCCCGGCACCCAGCCGCTCTTGCCGGCACTCCAGGTGCCGGCCGGCAGCCCGGCGGGGATGCTCCCGCGGTGCTGCTGCCGGGCCAGCACGGCCAGTGCCTCCTCGCTGTCGGCACCCAGCAGGGAGCCATCGGCGATCCGCGCCATCAGGGCCGCCAGCCCCGCCGCCGTCACCGTGTTGGTGAGCCCGGCGGCCTCGGCGGACGCGTCCCCGATCAGCCGGGTGAACCTGACGGCGTCCTCCAGCCCGGCGGCGGCCAGGCAGCGCTGGACGCTGTCCAACCCGAGCCGTTCCACCACCAGGTCGGCGGCCAGGTTCCCGGAGGCCACCACCATCCGCTCGGCCAGCCAGGCCAGGTCCGCTTCAACGCCGAGCAGGGCCCAGGTGGCGTCGTCCTGGTCGTCGGCCTGCCGCAGGGTGAACTCCCTGCCGGCGGCGCCGCCGAACCGGTCATGCACCACGACCGTGCCCGCGGCGGCCGGCCGGCCGGCAGCACGGTCGCGGAGGAGGGCGGCGAACGCGGCCAGCTTCACCGTGCTGGCGGCGTAGTGGGGGGCGTCGGCGTCCCGTCCGGCGACCACGGCCGCGAGGGAGCGCAGGGAGACCGAGAAGCGCCCGGGCAGCCCTGCCAGCGCGGCGCCCCAGGACGCTGCGAGCTGCTCCGCCAACCCATCCGGCACGCCGACAACGTATCCCGGTGGCCGCCTCGCGCCGCACCCTGCCCGGTTCCCGGTCCGCCGCCGGATGCGCGCGGTGACGGTCCCGGATGGGACGATGGCTGGCGATGAGACTCACCGACCTGTTGCCCGCCGCGGGCGCGACCGATCCCGATGCGCTCTACGACGCGTTCGTGGCGTGGACGGCCGCCGACGGCCTCACCCTGTACCCGCACCAGGACGAGGCGGTCATCGACATCCTCACCGGCGCGAACGTGGTCGTCACCACCCCCACCGGCTCCGGCAAGTCGCTGATCGCCACCGCGGCCCACTTCGCCACCCTGGCCGCCGGCGGCCGCAGCTACTACACCGCCCCGATCAAGGCCCTGGTCAACGAGAAGTTCTTCGCGTTGTGCGCCACCTTCGGTGCGCACAACGTGGGCATGGTCACCGGTGATGCCGCGGTGAACGCCGACGCTCCGATCGTCTGCTGCACCGCCGAGATCCTGGCCAACATCGCGCTGCGGGAGGGTCGGGCGGCCGCCGTCGACCAGGTGGTGATCGACGAGTTCCACTTCCTCGCCGACCGGGACCGTGGCTGGGCCTGGCAGGTTCCGCTGGTGGAGTTGCCGCAGGCCCAGTTCGTGATCATGTCCGCCACGCTGGGCGACATGTCCGCCACCGCCGCCGCCCTGGAGCGGCGCACCGGGCGATCGACCACGGTGGTGGGCGGCGTCGTCCGCCCCGTTCCCCTGGTCTACTCCTGGGCGCTCACCCCGGTGCACGAGACCGTGCAGGGCCTGATCGACACCCGGCAGGCCCCGGTGTACGTGGTGCATCCCACCCAGGGCAGCGCGGTCGACCGCGCCCAGGCCCTGCTCAGCTCCGGCATCGTCGACCGCAGCCACCGTCGCGAACTGGTCGAGGCGCTGCGTGGGTTCCGGTTCTCCGGTGGTTTCGGCCGCACCCTGTCGACGCTGCTGCACGCCGGCATCGCCGTCCACCACGCCGGCGTCCTGCCGCGCTACCGGCGGCTGGTGGAGAACCTCGCCCAGCAGGGCCTGCTCACCGTGATCTGTGGCACCGACACTCTCGGGGTCGGCATCAACGTGCCGATCCGGACCGTGCTGTTCGCCTCCCTGGCCAAGTTCGACGGTCGGCGCTCCCGGGTGCTGCGCAGCCGCGAGTTCCACCAGATCGCCGGACGCGCCGGCCGGCCCGGTTTCGATGCGGTCGGCTACGTGGTCGCCCAGGCCCCCGAACATGAGGTGGAGAACACCCGGATCCTGGCGAAGTTCGCCGGGGACGAAAAGAAGCTGCGCAGCGTCCGCCGCAAGAAGCCGCCGGAAGGTGCGGTGAACTTCACCGAGGCGACCTTCACCCGGCTCACCGAGGCCGACCCGGAGCCGCTGCACGCCCGGATGCGGGTCAGCCACGCCATGCTGCTGAACCTGCTCCAGCGTGACGAGGACACCGGCACCGCGCTGAGCCGGATCGTCGACTCCTGCACGCCCGAGCGCCCGGTCCGGCAGCGGCTGCTGCGCCGGGCCGCGGCGATGGGGCGTTCGCTGCTGCGGGCCGGGGTGATCACCCGGCTTGCCGAGCCCACGCCCGGAGGGCGCCGCTACGCGCTCGCGCTGGACCTGCAGCAGAATTTCGCGTTGAACCAGCCGCTCAGCGCGTTCGCCCTGGCCGCCATGGGCCGGCTCGACCCGGACCTGCCCGGCTACGCCCTCGACGTGGTCAGCGTGATCGAGTCAACGCTGGAGGACCCGTCGGTGATCCTGTTCGCGCAACAGTTCAAGGCCCGCGGCGAGGCGGTCGCGGAGCTGAAGGCCGACGGCTACGACTACGAGGAGCGCCAGGAGGTGCTGGCGGAGGTCAGCTGGCCACGCCCGCTCGCCGAGGCACTGGAGGAGGTGTACGCGCAGGAGGCTGCGGTCCACCCCTGGCTGGCCGAGACCCCGGTGAAGCCCAAGTCGGTGGTGCGGGACCTGTTCGAGCGGGCGATGAATTTCGGCGAATACATCGCGTTCTACAAGCTGCAACGCAGCGAGGGACTGCTGCTGCGCTACCTCTCCGACGCGTACCGGGCGCTGCGCCAGACCGTCCCCGACAGCCTGCGCACCGAGGACCTGGAGGACCTGGTGGAATGGCTCGGGGAAGTGACCCGAGGCGTGGACAGTTCGCTGCTGGACGAGTGGGAGTCGCTGGCCGGGTTGGCGTCCGGCGGCGCCGAACCGGGCGAGGTCGCACCCGTGCGACAGACGTTCACCGGTAACGCGCGGGCGTTCCGGGTGATGGTGCGGAACGCCCTGTTCCGACGGGTGGAACTGGCCTCGGCCGACGATGTTGAGGGCCTCGCCGCACTCGAGCCCGGCGGCGCGATGACCCGAACCAGGTGGGACCAGGCGTTGGGGGAGTTCTGGGAGGAGCACGACGTGCTGCCGACGGACGCCGACGCCCGCGGTCCCCGCCTGCTGGTGGTCACCGAGCGGGGGCGGGTCTGGGACGTGCGCCAGATCATCGACGACCCCGAGGGCAACCTCGACTGGGCGATCACCGCCCGGGTCGACCTCGACGAGTGCGACCAGGCCGGTGAGCTGGTGCTGCACACCCTCGATTTCGGCCGCCTCGACGGCTGAGCCTGCACGGCTCCCCAACGACGCCACCCCGCCGGTTTCTGGTGGGGGCCCGGCGGCGCGGTCCGACCGGGGATCGCCGGACACGTTTCGGCAACGAGTTCGGGCCGGCGTGGCGCGTCGCGCAGGGTCGCCCGGCCTGAAGCTGGACGATGGGAGGCGTGGCAGATCATGGGCGCAAGGTCGCGGAACGACGCACCGCGGGACGTTGGGGGAGGGCGACCGCAGTCTCCCTCGGAGCGGGCCTCGCGGTGAGCCTGGCCGCCTGCGGGAGCACGGCCGCGCCGGGCTTCACCGCCAGGCCGGTCGCGACAATTTCACCCTCGGCGCCGGCCACGGTCTCCCCGGCCGGGTCAGCAACGCCGTCCCAGACCCTCACCCCGACGGCACCGTCGGCCACCCCCACCAAGGACGCGGTGAAGGCGACCGGGACGATGGCGATCTACGGGACCATCTCGAAGGCGCTCGTCGGCACCTGCCAGAGCCTGACCGCGGGTCCCACGATCACGCTCGCCGATCCCGACAACGAGTTCTTCCGGAGGGTCGACGCGACGGTGGTGCTCAGCGCGACCAGGCAGACGGTGGCTTCGGTCCATTCCACCTTCGAAAGGGACACCGAGGGCTTCGCCTGGGAGCTGACCTATTCCTCGGCCGAGCCTGTTTCGGGCACGTCGGCCAAGGTCAGCACGTCCGGCCGCAGCTACACGGTCTCGGGGAAGCTGCAGTCGCAGGAGACCCGGAAGGGCAAGACCAACACCGAGGTGGTGCCGTTCAGGATCGTCGCGAAGTGCGCCGCCACCGGCTGGTGAGCGGGGCTCAGGGCAGAGTCACCTTGCGGGTCTGCGACAGCAGCTTCGACAGCGTCGTGTAGCCGCTCTTCCTTCCGGTGACCTTCACGGTGATCCGTTTGCCGGTGCTGGACTTGGTCAGCTTGAAGGTGGCTTTGGTGGCCTTCTTCAGCTTCACGGAGTCGCGGTACCACTGGTAGCTCAGCTTCACCCCGGACGGGCTCCACGACTGCTCCACCCGCAGCGTTGAACCCACGTCACGCTTGCCGCGGATCTTCAGTCCCGTCGCCGACAGCGTCCCGGACCCCACGGTGGCGGTGGCCTTGGAGGTCTTCGTCAGCGTGGAATAGCCCTTGAGGGTGCCGGTGACCTTCACGGTGACCTGCCGGCCCTTGTCCGAGCTGGTCAGCAGGTAGCTGGCAGAGGTCGCGCCGTCGATCGCCGCGGAGTCGCGGTACCACTGGTAGGTCAGCTCCGCCCCGGTCGGGCTCCAGGTGCCGGCGGTGACCTTCAGGGTCCGGCCGACCTTCGCGGTGCCGCTGATCTTCGGGGTGCTGGCCGACTGGGTGCCGCTGATGACCTCGCTGGTGGCGTCCGAGGTGGTGGTCGCCGCGTTGTAGCCGTCCCTGGTCGCCGTGACCGACACGGAGAGCGTGGTGCTCGCGTCGTCCACCTGCACGGCGTAGCTGGACTTCGTCGCGCCGGAGATCGCCTTGCCGTCCCGGAACCACTGGTGGGCCAACGCTGCCGGCGTCGGCTTCCAGGTGCCCACGGTGGCCTTGAGGGTCTGGCCGACCTGGGCGGTGCCGGTGATCCGGGGATCGGGGGTGGTGGTGAAGCTCGCGTTGTCCACCATGTCGGTGCTCGCCGACGGGCGGGCGGTCACGGTGTACCCGGACTTGACCCCGCTGACCTCGACCGACAGCTTCGAGCCGGCATCGTCGGCGGTGACGTCGTGGCTGGTGCCGTCGGCGCCGCTGATCGCGGACGTGCCGCGGTACCACTGGTAGGACAGGCTCACCGAGCCGGGGCCCCAGGAACCGGCGTCGACCTTGAGGGTCCGGCCGACCTCGGCGGTGCCGGAGATCGTCGGCTGGCTGGAGTCCAGCGCCATGAACAGCGCGGCCCACGTGTTGGGGTCGACCCGGTCGCTGACACTGCGCCCGGCCGTGGCCTGGAACGACTTCAGGGAGGCCAGGGTGGCCGAGCCGAATCCGCTACCACTGGTGGTGCTGTAGCCGATGCCGCCGAGCAGGGCGTTGAGGGCCCGGGTCGAGGTGCCGCTGGTGCCGGCGTTGAGCCCGGAGAACAGCGCGCTCAGGGTGTACTGGCCGGCCTCGCCGTCCACGCCGAGGCCCTCGGCCTTCTGGAACTTCTTCACCGCGGAGACGGTGGCCGAGTCGTACGTGCCGGTGATGGTGGTGCTGTAGCCGGCGGCCTTCAGCAGGTACTGCAGGGCGGTGACCCGGAAGCCGCTGTCGCCGGAGTCCAGGACGATCCCGATCGAGACCACGTCGTGGTCGGTGAGGTGGTAGGTGTCGATCAGGTTGTTCAGGGTCTTGGCGTAGGCGCTGGCGCCCTTCGGCTGCGCGACCTTGGCGATCGCTTCCACGAGCTTGGGCACGCTGGTCAGGACCTTGCGCGCCTCGGAGTAGTCGGAGTCGCCGGTGATGGCGGCGGCATTCGCGTAGAACGAGTTGGTCTTGGAGGAGAACTTCGAGTAGCTGGTCGAGCTGACCGTGGTGCACCCGGACTTGTAGATGCCGGCGGCGGAGGAGTAGACGCTGTCGCCGTTGGCGAGGGCGAACGACGGGTAGCGCCGGAGGCCGGCGTAGTAGGAGCGCGTCTTCCAGTAGCTGAGGGTGCTGCGGACCACGCCGTAGGCCGAGCCCTTCGCCTCGATCACCCTCCAGCCGCCGCCGCTGAGCTGCTTGGTCAGCACGGCGACGTGGCCGATCCCGTTGGATCGAGCCGGGTTGTTGCGCAGGAAGACCAGGTCGCCCACCTGCGGGCTTCCGGTCACCTTCCTGGTCACGTTGTACTGGGACGCGGCGAGGTCGGTGATCGGGTTCCCCGAGCGTCCGTAGAGCCATTCGACCAGTTCCGAGCAGTCGAACTTCGGCGGGTTGGCGTTGCTGATCGCGGCTTCGGCGCCGAGCACGTAGGGCTTGCCCACCTGGTCGTCGGCGAGGGCGGCGAACTGGTTGGCCGTCATCGTGGCGCTGCACGGGGTGTTGAAGTAGTTGTTGGCCTTGGACAGGACCGTGGAGGTGCCCCAGTCGGTTGCCTCGATGGCCTGGGCGATCAGCACCGAGGCCGGGACGCCGAACTTGCGTTGCGTCGTCTGCGCGACGCTGACCAGGCCGGAGATGAATTTCGTCTTCGCACTCGACGAGACCGCGGTCGCGACCGGTGGTTGGACGAGGGCAAGACCCAGCGCAAGGGCCAGCCCCATGGTCACGGATAGCGCTCTCGTCACAACCTTCACAGGTGACTTGCTACCGAGGTGCGGCCCGGGCTGGCAAGGGTCCGCTTGAGGGTTGGGGTCACCTGCTCGGGCGACAACCCGGGTGTGACTAGTGGATTCAATCCTGAGAAACCTCGAGTGAGCGTTCAGGGTTGGGTTGAGGGTTCGTTCGGGACCCAACGGGCGCTGCCGGTGAGGGCGGCCGGTCGGACCGGACCCGGCGCAGCCCTGGCCCGCCGCCGGAGCTGCGGTGGTCGGTGCCGGAACAACGGCGATCGGGCGGGTGCGGAGGAGGGCCGCGATGAGGGTTCTGGTGACGGGATCTGAGCAGCGGCCTGCACCGCGGCGGCAGCCCCGTCCTCGACGGCCTCGACTGGAGCGGCCGGCGTCGAACCGGCGGCGTGCTCGACGAGCTGTTCCAGGCTGAACTCCTCGCCTCGCGGGCAGCCTTCACCGGCGTGACGATCGGGTCAACCGCCCGACCCCCGCAGCGGGGAGGGGCGTTCGTCGGGAGGATGGATTCAGTGCTCGAGGGCGTCGAGGTCGTCGAGGTCCTCCAGGGCGGGGTGGGCGAGGTCGGGGTAGCTGACCGGACGTGCCGGGATGCCGGCCACGGTGGTGTAGGGCGGCACATCCGCCAGCACCACTGAACCCGCGCCGATCTTGGACCCCTCGCCGACCCGGATGTTGCCGAGCACCTTCGCGCCCGCCCCGATCATCACGCCCTTGCCGATCTTGGGGTGCCGGTCGCCGCCGGCCTTGCCGGTACCGCCGAGGGTCACCTCGTGCAGCATCGAGAAGTCGTCCTCGACGACCGCTGTCTCGCCGATCACCACCGACGTGGCGTGGTCGAACATGATCCCCTTGCCGATCCGGGCGCCGGGGTGGATGTCGACGGCGAACACCTCGGAGATGCGGCTCTGCAGATAGAGCGCGAGGGCCGGCCGGGAGTGCGTCCAGTAGTAGTGGGCGACCCGGTAGGCCTGCAACGCGTGGAAGCCCTTGAAATACAGCAGCGGCACCGAATAGCGCTGGCAGGCCGGGTCGCGGCTGAGCACGGCCCGCAGGTCCTCGCGCACGGCGATCCCGATCGAGCAGTCGTCGTCGAATGCGCCGCCGATCAGCTCGCGCAGGCTCAGCGACGTGATCGTCTCGCTGCCCAGCTTGCTGGCCAGGATGAAGCTGAGGGCGTCCTCCAGCCTGGTGTGGGACAGGACGGTCGTGTGCAGGAAGCTGGCCAGGGCCGGCTCGGCCTGCACCTCAGCGCCGATCTCGGCGCGGATCCGGTTCCACACCTCGTCACGGTGGGTGGTCATGGCGATCGCCTTTCGTCGAGGAGGTGGTCGAGAGCACGCCGCACGTCCGGGCGGGTGGGGGCGCCGACGATCCGGGAATGCACCCGGCCGGCAGCATCCAGCAACAACACCGTCGGGGTGCGGCTGATTCCCAGTCCGGCGGCCAGGTCGAGGTGTTCGGCGGCATCGATCTCGACGTGCGCCACGCCCGGCATGCTGTCGATGAGCTCGGCCAGGACCCGGCGGGTGGTCCGGCAGGCCGCGCACACCGGGGCGGAGAACTGCACGAACGTGGCCCGGTCGCCGAGCGTCCAGGCCGAGCCGGCCGGCGTCCAGGCCGGAGGGGGCGTGGCCCGCCGGGGTCCGGACGCGGCCGTCGACCGCCCGGCGGTACAGGCCGAACCCCAGTGCCAGCAGGATCGCGGCCAGCGCCACGTACCCGCCGGTCATCGGGTCACCGTGCCGGCTGCCGCGCCGGAGCGTGCCCGCAGCCGGCTGCCCCACAGGTAGAGCTCGCAGCCAAGGCAGAAGGAGAACACCGCGTTCAGCAGGGCCGCCGCCAGGGCCAGGCCGGTCGCGGCAAGGAACAGCGCCGGAACGCCGAGGCCGGCGCCGAGCAGCGCCACGACCGCGAACCCCAGGCCGACGGCCTGGGCGAAGCGCGGCGGGCGCTCGTCCTCCCGTTCGGCGGGCGCGGCCAGCCGGGGCCGCACGAACCGGCCGAACACCCAGCCCCACGGCTGGTACCGCAGGCCGAGCAGCGCGCCGGCTCCGAAGGCGAACGCCTGGACGGCCAGCAGCGGAAGGCCGTAGGCGGGCCCGGCCACCAGGGCCGCGGTCAGCAGGAACGAGCTGACAGCGGCACCGAACCGGGGACCGCGGGGGTCGATCAGGGTGACCGTGGCGTCACGGGCAGAAGTGTTCACAGGCATGGCGGAGTCCCTTTCGGGGGTCTGAACGGGTGACGGGCAGCGTCGCGCCGGGGGAGGCGGAGAGCCGGGGGTACCGCCGCGGGCGGTGTCAGGGTGCTGCGGTCAGGCCAGGCTGCGACAACACATGCACGGGAGGGCGCGGGTGCTCAGCGTTACGGCGAGCCGGCGGCAGGTGTGCATGCCCGGGAGGTTAGCACGGCCGTCCAACGGGCCGCGAGACGCCGGATCCGCATGGCGGAACAGCGGTGGCCAGGGCGGGGACGGGCGCACGTCGGGCGACGGTTGCTATCCTTTCGAACCGTGACCACCGCCCCAGGATCGCTGCCCCGGCCCGGGATCAGGGCGCGGGTGGGCGTCGGCGTGGTCACGCTGCTCACGCTCGCACCGCTGCTGCGACAGCTGCCGCAGGTCAACGTCGTCGCCTGCTTCGATTCCGGCCACCCGTTGTACCAGTGGGTGCCCAGTTCCTCCTTCGGCGCCCGGCGTGCACTGCGTGAGCGCCCCGATCCCGGTGGTGAGCTGGACCTTGATGGTCGCCGCCACACTACTGGTGCAGGTCTTCCTGCTTCCGGTGCTGGTCGCCACCGGTGCGGTGCTGATTCGCGGCGCCCGGCGCCTCGCCGAATCCGCCGACCGGCTGCTGGCCGCGCTGCTCACCGGGTTCGGCGCGCCGGCGGTGCCGCAGCGCCAGCCGGTGGGTGTTCGCGTCCGTTCCGGTCACATCGACCTCGTCCGGTCCCGGGCGAACCCGCACCGCGGCCCGCCCTCGGGCTGCTGCTGAATCCGCGCCCGGCGTCGGCCCATCAGGCAGGTCGCCCGGAGCGGACGTGAGCCTCCGGAGGGCTGACGGCGGCTGATCGCTGATCCCTCCGCCGCGCCCTCACTGCGCGCCCTCCCGCCGGCGGCACGTCAAACCGTGACGTCCCGACCCGGCTCCCCTTCCCTCAGCCGATGCCCGCTCCGGTCCCCGACCGGCCCGCCGGGCACCCTCAGGGCCGTGTGCCCGGAAACCGAAAGTGAACCCATGCCCAACTCTCGTACCCCCCACGCCGACAACGCCGGCAGCCGGCGCGACGCGCTGCGCCAGCACCAGCAGGCCGCGCAGCAGGCCGCCCGCCGCACCACCATCGCGATCAGGGCGACCTGGATCACCGGCCTGGCCGTGATCGCCGTCCTGATCACGGTGATCGTCTGGGCGGTCGTCCGTCCCGGCTCGGCGGGCGACGCTCCCGGGACCCTTGTCGCCCCGGCCGGCGCCACCGACTCCGGGGCGATCTCGATCGGCGATCCGGACGCGAAGGTCGTCGTCTCGATCTACGCCGACTACCTGTGCCCCTTCTGCGGGCGGTTCGAGCAGGCCAACGGCGCCGACCTCGCCACCGCGGTGAGTGCGGGCACGGTGCGGCTCGAGATCCACCCGATGTCCTTCCTCGACCCGCAATCAGGCGGCAGCCGCTACTCCACGCGGGCAGCGAACGCGTTCGTCACGGTCGCCAACGCCGATCCGGCCCAGGCGCTGACGTTCAACCGGCTGCTCTTCGAGAACCAGCCCGAGGAGGGGTCGGCCGGGCCGGACGACGCCCAGTTGGCCGACTTCGCCCGCCAGGCCGGCGTTCCCGACGAGGTGATCGCCGGCTTCAGCGCGGAAACCTACGTGCCGTGGGTGCAGAAGATCACCGAGCAGGCCTGGGACTCCGGCGTCACCGGTACCCCGACGGTCCTGCTGAACGGGCAGACCTTCAGCGGTGACCTGTACACCGCTGGTCCGCTGGCCGCCGCGATCGAGGCTGCGGCCCGTGGATAGCGGCCTCCTGGCACGCCTGCGGAGGGGCCGTGCAGTCGGACCGCTGGATCTTCACCGAGATGCTGCTGTCGGCCCTGATCAGCCTCACCGCGTCCTTCGTGCTGTCGGTGGACGCGGTGGTGCTGGCCGCGAACCCGGACGCGGCGCTGGCCTGCAACATCAATGCGGTGCTCAGTTGCGGCACCGTCGGGACGTCCTGGCAGTCCAGCCTGTTCGGCTTCCCGAACGCCTTTCTCGGGCTGGTCGCCGAGCCGGTGGTGATCACCATCGCGGTCGCGAGCCTGGGCGGGGTGCGGTTCCCGCGCTGGTTCATGTTCTCGGCCCAGGTGGTCTACACCCTCGGGCTGATCTTCGCCTACTGGCTGTTCTCGGAGGCGTACTTCGTGATCGGCGCGCTGTGCCCGTGGTGCCTGCTGGTGACCCTGTCCACCACCCTGGTGTTCGCCTCACTCACCCAGGCGAATATCCGCGACGGCAACCTCTTCCTCCCGGAGCGGGCCAGCAGAAGGGCCCGGGCGTTCATCGACGCCGACCTGGATGTGCTGCTGGTCATGTTGTGGCTGACCGCAGTGGTGACGATGGTCGTGGTGAAGTATGTGCCGCTGATGGGCTGAGCGGACCCGGTCAGGGCCGGGTGGCAGCGTCCCGTCCGCTCCCGGCGAGGGCGGCCAGAACGGCCCGGACCGCGGCCCGTTCCAGCCGGTCGGGACGGCCGAGGGCGACGATGGAACGGACCGATCGCACGTCGGAGAGCGGGAGAAGCACCACCCCGTCCCGCGGCCGGGTGGTGAACCGGGGCAGCAGCGCGCAGCCCTGTTCCGCGGCGACGAGGGACTCGACCACCCGGTTGTCCCGGATCCGCTGGACGACGTCGAGGGCCTGGCCGGCCCGGTTCTCGATGGCGATCCGGACCGTGTCGAACGGGTAGCCCACCGGGACCCCGATCCACCGCTCGCCCGCGAGGTCGGCCGCGCCGAGGGAGTGGCGTCCGGCCAGGTGGTGGGACGCGGGCACCGCCACGTCCAGCGGCTCGCTCGCCAGCACCTGGGCGACGAGCCGGTCGGAACCGGCCGGGGCCTCGGCGAGGCTGTGTGCGATCACCAGGTCGTGGTCGGCCGCCCGAGCGGCGAAATCGGCCTCGGCCACGTCCTCGTCGGTGAGCTTGACCTCGATGCCGCCGCCGGCCAGCCTGGCCAGCAGCCCGGGGGCGAGGAACTCCACGGCGCTGGGCAGTCCGGCGATGGTCACCGTGCCGACCGGCCCGCCGGTGAGTTCGTCGAGGTCGCGCTGCACGCGGCTGAGCGCTGTGGCGACCTCGACGGCGCCCGCGGCCAGCAGCCGTCCGGCCGCGGTGAGCCGGACGCGCCGCCCGTCCGGCTCCACCAGCGTCGTGCCGAAGGCACGCTCGGCGTTCTGCAGTTGCTGGCTCACCGCGGACGGGGACCGGAAGGTGGCCGCGGCCACTGCGGCCAGCGTCCCCCGGTCGGCCAATTCCCGGAGGAGTTCGAGATGCCGGAGATCCATGAAGGGAGCCTAAGTCATTTGTTTAACTAAAGGTGGGTTGTCCTTCAGCGTCGCGTTGCCGATGATGAGCGGGTGCCCGTCCAACACCGCGTGCTCGCCGCCCTGGTCGCCGCCATCTGGGGCGTGAACTTCCTGGCGATCCACGCCTCCCTCGCCGCCTTCCCGCCGTTCTTCCTGGTGGCGCTGCGGTTCGCGCTGATCGCCGTGCCGACGGTGCTCCTGGTCCCGCGTCCGCAGGTGCCGCTGAAGTGGCTGGTCGGCTACGGGCTCGGCTTCGGCGTTGCCCAGTTCATCCTCCTCTACGCCGGGATGGCGGCCGGGATGCCCCCGGGGCTGGCGTCCCTGGTGCTGCAGGCGTCTGCGCCGTTCACGGTGCTGCTCGGCGCGGTGCTGCTGCGCGAGCGGGTCGGCGGCCGACAGTGGCTGGGTATCGCGGTGGCCATCGCGGGCATGGTCCTGGTGGGGGTGTCGCGCGCCCAGGCATCCGCGCTGCTGCCGTTCCTGCTGGTGCTCACCGGGGGACTGGGCTGGGCCTTCGGCAATCTGGCCAGCCGGCTCGCGCAGCCGCCGAACCCGTTGCATCTCACCTTGTGGATGTCGGTGGTCGTGCCGGTTCCGCTGCTGGCCCTGTCACTGGTGTTCGAGGGTCCCGCCGCGATCGGAGCGGCGCTCGCCGGGTCCCTGGCCGCGTCCGCAGTGCCGGCCTGGGTCGGCCTCGCCTACACCTGCGTGATCGGGACGGCGGTCGGCTCGGGCATCTGGACGTGGCTGCTGGCGCGGCACCCGGCCGGGATGGTGGCCCCGTTCTCGATGCTGGTGCCGGTGGTCGGGAT
The DNA here is from genome assembly GCA_963704225.1 of uncultured Actinomycetota bacterium. Classification (GTDB taxonomy): domain Bacteria; phylum Actinomycetota; class Actinomycetes; order Propionibacteriales; family Propionibacteriaceae; genus Propionicimonas. The sequence continues at coordinate 159,425 of CAVPHL010000012.1, read as the reverse complement.
CCTCACCGCGGCCCTTGTGCTGGGCGAGCGGCCGACCGGGCTCGAGGTGGCCGGCGGGCTGGTCGTCGTGCTGGGCGTCCTCCTCGGTGCCCGGCGTCCGTGTCCGTCCGTCCCGGCCGGGCCGCGTGCGCCCGTGGCGGCCGGGGTGACCGGCTAGCGGTCGTCCGGCCGGGGCTCGGGGTCGGTCGCTCCGTCGCCCTGGCGGAGGTCGTCCTCGCGCCGGCGCAGGTCGTCCTCCCACTGTTTCAGCAGCCGCTCGTGCTCGGCGTCGCGCTTCAGCTTCGCCAGGAACTCCGGGTCGTCGTCGGGGGCGGCCGGACGCAGGTAGGGCGGTCGTTCCCACTGGGGACCGCCGGTGGGGCGCGGGGCCCGGGTGCCCCGGCCCAACAGCGGGCCGGGCGGCCGTCCGGCGACCAGCCAGGCGATGCATCCGATCAGGGGGACCAGCACGATCAACGCAACCCAGCCCCACTTGGGCAGCCGCCGTACCCGGCTTTCGTCGGCGAGCACGCAGTCCACCAGGCAGAAGACGAGCAGAACCGCCTCGATCGCGAAGGGCAGTAGGCGGATCATCGGTGCTCCTGGTTGGCTCCCTTCCACCTTAGGTCATGGGCGAAACGGTGGCCGTGCCCAGGGCAGGCCGGTGGCGAGTGGTGACCGGGCCGGGCGGCGGTTCAGGTGGCCAGCGCGTTCGCGCGCAGCTGGCCGCAGAAGGCCTGGGCGAGCAACCGTCCGGTTCGCGACACCTCGGTGTCATGGCTGCTCATGGTGCGGCGCATGGTGCGCGCGTCCCCGCCGGTGAACTCGGCCCAGCGGCCCATCAACTCCGGGGAGGCCTCCGGATGGAACTGCACCCCGACCGCAGAGCCGACCCGGAACGCCTGGTTGGGGTAGAGCTCGCTGCTGGCGAGGGTCTCGACACCGGCGGGGAGCCGGGTGACGGCGTCGGAGTGGGACTCGGCTGCGAACGATGTTCCGCCTTCGGCGAGACGACCCAGGAGCGGGTCGTCCAGGGCCGCCTGGTTCCAGTTGACCAGGAAGGCGCCGTGTTCGCCGCCGTCCGGGTGGGCCACCGTGACCTCTCCGCCGAACGCTTCCGCCAGCACCTGGTGGCCCAGGCAGATCGCGAGGGTGGGCACCTCGGCGGCGACCGCGTCGACCAGGAGCTGCTTCAGCGGTTCCAGCCAGGGGTGGTCGGCGGCGTCGTGGGCGCTCATCTGCCCGCCGAGCACGATCAGGCCGTCACCGAGCTCGGCCACCTGGGGCACCGGGCGCTGCCACAACGGCACCGCCCGCACCAGGACCCGATTGCTGGCCAGCCAGCTGCCCAGCCGGTCGGCCGGGACCAGCGGATCCGGTTGGATGATGGTCGCGCGCAGGGCCCTGGGCATGACGGTGAGGCTAGCGGGCGATTCTGACGGCGGTGTTACGAGCCCGGGTCGGGCCGGTTAGACCGGGGCCGGCACCGGCTCAGCGTCCAGGACGGCGCGGGGATCGGCGATCGCCGCGAGCGACGGGCCGACCCGCCGGGACGCGGCGAGGGCCGCCACCAGCAGGACGAGAACCACCAGCAGTGCCTGCCGGGATCCGCCGAGGGCCGGCGCGACCACTCCCACCAGCGGTGCGGCGGTCAGTACGGCCACCGACGCCAGCGAGGCGAGCACCGAGACCCGGGCCGGCGAGCGGCGGGGGTCGCCGGAGACGGACGCCACCGCGATCGGGAAGCAGAGAGCGCTGCCCGCGCCCCACAGAACCGCACCGAGCACCGCGCCGACGGGCGTGGGGGAGAGCCCGAAGAACGCCAGCCCGACGATGCTCGCCAGCACCGACAGTTGCAGTGTGGCGACGCGGCCCAGCCGGTCGATCAGGCCGGCGCCGAACACCCGCACCACCGTCATCATGGCGATGTAGATGCCGAGCACGACCGCCCCGGCCGCCTCGGGGGCACCGAACGCGTCGACGAACGACAGGGATGCCCAGTTGTTCGCCGCACCCTCGCTGAGGGCCGCGGCGAAGGCGATCACGCCGGACAGCAGGGTGGCCGGCTCGGTCCAGGCGGCGAACTCCGACCGGGGCCGGGAGCCGCCCGGGGCGAGCGGCCGGACCTGCTCGGCCGGTTCGCCGGGCATGACCAGGCCGGCGGTGAGCGCAGCCAGGCGCAGTGCCCCCACCAGAACCCCGACCACGGCGAACTGCACCACCACGGGAATCCCGAGCCACGAGGACGCGGCACCGAGCAGGGAGCCGGCCACCGCCCCCGCGGAGAAGGCGGCGTGGAAGTGCGGAATCACGCTTCGCCCGTACGCCAGCTCGATCCGGGTGGACTCCACGTTCATCGGAACCGTCAGCAGCGAACCGCCGATGCCGTTGACCACGATGCCGAACGCGAACACCCAGTGGGAGGCGAGGGCAGGACCGATCCCCATCAGGATCATCCCGATGGTCATCACCACCGCGCCACCGGCGAACATCCGGGTGCTCCCGAACCGGGGGACCAGCGCAGGGGAGGAGAAGACCGTTGCCAGGGCGCCCAGCGACCCGACCAGGAGAATGGTGCCGAGCGCGACGGGGGTGAGCGCGAGGTCGTCGCGCACGCTCGGGATCCGGGCCAGCCAGGAGAAGACGATCAGCCCGCTGGCGGCGAACACGGCGAGCAACGACCGGTGCGCGCGCTCGTGCGCGGCAAGGTTGGCCGAGGGCCGGAACACGACACGCTCCACAGGTTGGATGGGACGGAGCCGATTCCGCGGGCGTCGGACTCGGTAGCGGAGCGGGCACGCTCCGGCTCAGCCAGCCTGGCTGGACGCGGCATCGGGGACCGTCCCATCCCACCAGCCAGGGGTCGGCCGCGTCAAACCGGACGCCGCCAACGGGAACCCGGCCGCGCCGGGGTATCTTCGTCGGATCAGCCATCCCGGAGAGGCCGGACATGATCCCGCAGGCGCCCACCCCCACGGCCGAGAGCATCTTCACAGACGGCCACACCGCCTACCGGTTCGGCCCCGATCCGGTGTCGGACGCCGACCTCGCCCGGATCCACGAACTGGTGCGGGTCCTGCCCACCGCCGTCAACAGCCAGCCGTTGCGGATCGCCTTCCTGCGCACCCCGCCGGCCAAGGCCCGGCTGCTCCCGCTGATCGCCGAGATCAACCGTCCCGCGTCCGCGTCGGCGCCGGTGGTGGCGATCCTGGCCGCGGACACCGACTTCCACGAGTACCTCCCGGAGTTCAGCCCGGAGCAGGCGGGAGCGCGCGAGCGGTACGCCGCGAACCCGCCCCGGCGCCTGACCATGGCGTTGAACAACGCCTGGCTCCAGGCCGGCGGCTTCATCCTCGCGGTGCGCGCGGCCGGGTTCGACGCCGGGCCGATGGCCGGCATCGATGCCGCCGGCATCGACGCCGAGTTCTTCGCCGGAACACCGTTGCGGACGATCCTGATCGTGAACATCGGCCACGCCGCCCCCGGCGGCACCCTGCCGCGGAAGCCCCGCCTGGACTTCGACCGGGCGGTCACTCTCCTCTGAGCCGACTCGCCGGGCTTTGGTCCCGGCGGGTAGAACGGTGCCGTGGAGGTGTTGGGGGAGCTGTGGCGGCGAGCGTTGCTGACCACCCCACCACCGGGACCGGTCGGCTCCGCCCTGGTCGCTGCCGGTGCCCTGGCCGCGGTGCTGTTGCTCTGGCCGGCAGCGCGCCTGCTGGTCACGATCTGCCACGAGGCAGGGCATGCGATCACGGCCCTGGCCTGCGGACGCTCCCTGCGCGGCATCCGGCTGCACTCCGACACCTCGGGCCTCACCGTGAGCCGCGGGCGGCCGACCGGGCCGGGGATGGCGGCCACCCTGTTCGCCGGCTACCCGGCGGCCTCCGTGGCCGGGCTCGGCGCCGCCTGGCTGGTCGGGGCCGGGCACGCCCCCGGGCTGCTCTGGCTGACGGTCGTGCTTCTGGCGCTGATGCTGCTCGCGATCCGCAACCTCTACGGCGCGCTGGTGGTGCTCGGCAGCGGTGCGGCGGTCGCGTTCGCGTCCTGGTACCTGCCGGCGGCCACCCTCGTCTGGCCGGCGGCCGCGATCGCCTGGTTGCTGCTGCTTGCGGCTCCGCGTCCGGTGGTGGAACTGCTGGTTCGGCCCCGACCCGGCTCGGACGCGGCCCAGCTGGCCTCGATCACCCACGTGCCGAAGCTGCTCTGGCTGCTGGCCTGGCTGGGGCTCACCGTGGGCGCGTTGCTGCTCGGGGCCGCCTGGCTGCTACCGGTGGCTCCCGGCGGCGGCTGAGCGGGGAGCCGCCGGCCGTACGCCGCCGTCCGCCCGAGCCGGCGGGCAGGTCAGCGCTGCCGGGAAACGAGGTTCACGAACACGTCCTCGATGGTCGGCTGTACCTCCGCCACCACTGCGTCCGGGTGCCCGATCGCGGCGAGCCGGTCCCGGAGTTGCGCGGCGGTGAGCAGGGAGTCGGCGGGCACCACGGCGTGCACGGACGCGCCGGAGGCGTACGCCTCCTCGATGCCGGGGGCGTTCTCCAGCCACTCCAGTGCCGCGTCGACGTCCCGCACGGACACGTCGAGGATCCGCTGGTCCAGGTGGCGGGTGCGGATCTCGGCCGGGCTGCCATCGGCGATGATCCGGCCCCGGTAGATGAACGCGAGTCGATTGCAGTGCGCGGCCTCATCCATGTAGTGCGTGGTCACGAACAGGGTCACGCCGCGGCTGGCCAGGTCGTAGAGCAGATCCCAGAACTGGCGCCGGGCGACCGGATCGACCCCGGCGGTCGGCTCGTCGAGGAAGAGCAGTTGCGGATCGTGGATGGTCGCCGCGCCCAGCGCGAGGCGCTGCCGCCAGCCCACCGACAGGTTGCTGGTCGAGCTCGCTCTCCCGGCCGACCAGGTCCGCCATGTTCAGCACGTACTCGCCGCTGGGCGGCGAACCGTCTCGGAGGAGAGGTCGTAGACGCCGGCGTAGAACTTCAGGTTCTCATCGACCGTCATGTCCTCGAAGAGCGAGAACTTCTGGCTCATGTAGCCGATCCGGCGCTTCACCCTTTCCGGATCGGCGACCACGTCCACGCCCAGGACTTCCGCCCGGCCGGCGTGGGGCTTCAGGGTGCCGGTGAGCATCCGGATGGTGGTCGTCTTGCCGGAGCCGTTCGGGCCGAGGAAGCCGAAGATCTGGCCGCGGGGCACGTCGACGTCGATGGCGTCGACGGCGACGAAGTCGCCGAACCTCTTGGTCAGTCCGCGTACGGAGATCGCCGCCTCCGGGGTGCTCGCCGGCTCAGCCGGCACGGGATCGGTCATCGGTCTCCTCACTCCGCGATCCGGCGTCTGGTGGCGACGATCGCCGCACCGAAGATGACCACCGCGAAGCCGGCCAGGGCCAGCATCGGCCGGGCGAGCGCGGCGAAGTCGCTTCCCTTGACGAAGGCTCCCCGAAGCACCTCCAGCGCGAAGGTCAGCGGGATCACCTGGGTGATGGGCTGGATCACGGCCGGCATCGACTGGATCGGGAAGATGAACCCCGACAGCACCATGGTGGGGATCATGATGAACATCACCGCCTGCTGCGCCTGGTGCCGGGTCCGGGAGACCAGGGACACCAGGAGGCCCAGTCCCAGGCAGATGAACATGAACAGGGTCAGCCCGACGAGCACCACGGCGGGGTCACCGTTGAACGGCACCCGGAACCACAACAGGCCGCCGGCGGCCACCAGCAGCATCTGCGCCGTCGCCAGGGTTGCGTAGGGGGTGAGCTTTCCGATCAGGTACTCCGTGGCCAGGATCGGGGTGACGAACATCTGCTCCAGGGTTCCCGATTCACGCTCCTTGACCACGGCCTGGCTCATGATCGCCATCAGCGAGATCATCATGATCGCCGCGATCAGGCCGGGGATCATCGTGTTGATCGGGTCGAGGGTGGGGTTGAACATCACCCGGATCCGGGCATCGATTCCGGGAGCGGCCACGGAGATGCCCTGCTCGGCGATCCGGTCGGAGTTGAACCGGGCGATGATCTGGGACGCGTAGCCGCTGCCGATCGCCGAGATCTGGGAGTCCGAGCCGTCCACGATGATCCCGATCGGGGCGGTTTCGCCCCGGCTGAGCCGGTCCTGGGTTCCCGCGGGAATGACCAGGGCCACGGTCACGGTGCCGCGGTCCAGCAACGGGCGCAGGTCGTCCTCGCTGGCCGGGTGCTGGACGAGCGTGAAGTACCCCGAGCCGCTGAAGGCGGATTCCAGCTTCCTGGAGGTGGCCGTCCGGTCCAGGTCGATCACCGCCGTGGGCAGGTTGCGGACGTCCACCGCGACCACGTAACCGAACAGGATGAGCTGCAGGACGGGCATCAGCAGCAGCAGCCGGATCAGCAGCGGGTCGCGACGGAGCTGGATGAATTCCTTCCAGATCAGCAGCCGGATGCGTTTGAGGCTCATCGCGAGGACCGCCGTCCATGGAGCAGGGAGGACACCAGGAGCATGACGAGGGCGTAGCTCGCCAGCGCCGCCAGTTCCGGCCACAGCTCGGCGAAGCCGGCGCCCTTGAGGAAGACGCCCCGGGCGATGGTGACCATGAACCTCGCCGGGAAGCCGTAGCTGATCCACTGCAGCACCACCGGGATCTGGTCCAGCGCGAAGGCGAAGCCCGACAGCAGGAAGGACGGCAGGAACGCCACCAGCAGGGCGATGATGTTGGCCGAGTCCAGGGTCGGGGCGATCGCCGAGATGACCAGGCCCATCCCGAGGGAGGCGAACACGAACAGGGTCGCGCCCAGGGCGAAGACCGGGGCTGCGCCCCGGATCGGGATGTCGAAGAGGGTGCGGCCCAGCAGGGTGATCAGGGCGACGTCGAGGAAGGCGATCAGCGTCCAGGGCAGCAGCTTGCCGATCATCAGTTCGATCCGGCGCAGCGGGCTGACCTCGAGTTGCTCCTGGGTGCCGAGGTCGCGTTCGCGCACCAGGGTGACCGCGGTCTGCTGGACGGTGACGATCGCGATGATCACCGCCATCAGCCCGGGAATCAGGAAGTCCGACGAGCGGCGCTCCGGGTTGTACCAGGTGCGGATACGGGGCTCCAGCATGCCGAAGCGGGATACGTCGAGTCCCTGCCGGTCGGCCCACTCGCGGGTCAGCCGCTGGTCGTAGAGCTGGTTGAGCGCGACCGACGCGGCTTGGGAGACCTTGGCGGAGTTGGGTTCGCCGCCATCCACCAGCACCGCCACCTGCGCCTTCCCCCCGGCGGCGAGGGTACGGGCGAAGCCCGCCGGGATGACGACCGCCACCGAGGCGGTGTTGGCGTCGAAGGCAGCGTCCACGTCGTCCATCGCCTGGCCGTGCTCGACCACGTCGAAGAAGGCGGACGCGTCGTACTGCTGGAGGTAGGTGCTGCTGGCCGGGGTCCGGTCGAGGTCGATCACGACGGTCGGCACATCGTCGACGTCGAAGCTGATCGCGTACGCGAACAGCAACAGCTGGACCACCGGCATCAGCACGACCGCGAACAGCATCCGCGGGTCCCGCCCCAGGTGCCGGAATTCCTTGCGGATGATCGCCCCGATCCTGGCCAGGGTGGCGTTCACGAGGCCGCCCGCTCCGGTTCGGCCAGGAAGGCGAACACCGACTCCATGTCCGGCGACACCCGGCGCGTCCCCAGCACGCGCACTCCGGCGGCCACGAACGCGGCGTCGAGCGCCGGTTCGGGTTCTCCCGAACCCGTCCAGAGCACCCGGACCAGGTCGCCGAGGAGGTGCACCGAGCTCACTCCCGGCAGGTTCTGAACGGCAGCCAGCGCGGCTCGCGGGAACGCCGAAACGACCTCGAGGAGGGTGCCGGGCACGAGGGCCTTGATCTGGTCGGGGCTGCCGGACTGCTTGATCGTGCCGCGCTCGAGGAAGGCGATCCGGGTGCACCGTTCAGCCTCGTCCATGTAGGGGGTGGTCACCAGGACGGTGCGGCCCTCACGGTGCAGGCCGGCCAGGATCCGCCAGAACTCCCTTCGCGAGACCGGATCCACGCCGGTGGTCGGCTCGTCGAGCAGGAGCAGGTCCGGCTCGTGCATCAGGGTGGTCGCGAGCATCAGCTTCTGCTTCATCCCCCCGGAGAGATGCTGAGCCTGCCGTCCGGCGAACTCGGCCAGGCCCATGCTCTCCAGCAGGTCGGCGGCGCGGCTGCGGCGCTCGGCCCGACCCACCCCGCGGATGGTCGCGAAGAACGCCAGGTTCTCACTGACCGACAGGTCGGGATACATCGAGAACTTCTGGGACATGTAGCCGATCCGGGGCGTGACCAGGTCCCGCTGGTGAACCACCGAGTGGCCGAACACGGTCGCGTCGCCCGCGTTCGGGGTGAGCACCGTGGCCAGCATCCTGATCAGCGTCGACTTGCCGGCACCGTCGGGGCCGAGCAGGCCGAACATCGCGCCGGCTTCGATGTCCAGGTCGATCCCGGCCACCGCCTCGGTTTCGCCGAAGCTGCGGCGCAGCCCGCGGGCGCGGATCGCCGCGGTGGTGGTGGTCGGTGCGGTCATGTCAGGAGAAGCTCACGTCCACCGGTCGGCCGGCCTTCAGGGTGGCGGAGGGATCCGACACCTGCACCCGCACCTCGTAGACCAGTTTCGCCCGCTGCTCCCTGGTCTGCACACTGTTCGGGGTGAACTCCGCCTCGCTGGCGATGAAGCTCACCGTACCGGTGAAGGTCTCGGCGCTGGCGTCGACAGTGAGGGTGGCCTCTCCTCCGATCCGCACCTGGCCGATCTCGGTCTCGGTCACGAACACCCGGACGAACAGGTCGGTGGGGTCCACCAGGGTGATCAGGGTCCGGCCGGCCGCGGCGTTCTCGCCCTCGTTCGCGGTGACCGAGACCACCGTGCCGCCCCGCGGCGCGGTGACCACCGTGTAGCCGAGTTGTACCTTGGCCAGCTTCACCGCTGCGGTCGCCTGCTTGCGCCGGGCCTTCGCCGCGGTCACGTCCGCCTTGGTCGCATCGTCGTCCCGCTTCGCGTTGGTGACGGCGGCCTTCGCCGCCGTGACGCCCTGCCTTGCCTGCTCCAGCTGCAGGGTGAGCGCGTCACGGTCGAGCCGGACCAGCACCAGGCCCTCGGTCACCTGGTCGCCCTCGGCCACCTCCACCGAGGTGATCCGTCCGTTCATGGCCGGGGCCACCTGGTACTCGGTGGCCTCGATCGACCCGGTGGCCTGCCACTGCTCGGTGGCGGAGCTGTGCTGGGTGGTGCTCCACCACCACCAGGTGCCACCGCCGATGACCAGCAGCAGGACGATCACGATCACCGGGATCGGGGGGTGCTTGCGCTTGGCTCCAGCCATGTCGGTCACCTGTTCGTTTCGGGTTGGGCGGTGCCGGGCCGGCAGCCGCTGATGCTGATCCCCACCGGCAGGCCCGCGGGCAACTGCTCGGCAGCGGTGAGCTCCACCTCGACCGCACGGGTGAGGTGGACCTCGTCGGTCGCCATGGACGTCGGCGGGTAGACGGCCCGGGTGTCGATCCGGGTGATCGTGGCCGCCAGGCCCTCGGCGGCCATCCAGCCCCCGGTGATCCGTGCCGTGTCGCCGAGGCACACCCGGGCGAGCTGGGCGGGTGCCAGCCAGGCCGTCACCGTGCTGGGACGGGTTTCCCGGATGGCGGCCACCGTCGCACCCGGCGCCAGCACGTCCCCGACGGACGCCACCGACACCACCACCCCGTCGACCGGCGACCGGAGCTCGCCCTGGGCCAGCCGGGTCCGGACCAGCCTGATCGGGATCTTCATCGCCTCGGCCTGGATCTCGGCGACGTCCTTGAGGTCTCCCAGGGTGCCGCGCGCGTCGGAGAGGCTGTCCAGGCCGTCCTCGATCCGGGTCCGCGCAGCTTTCGCCTTCCTCAGCCCGGTGGCCAGCTTGGGCAGCGCCCTGGAGATCTTGGCCAGGCCGGCCTTCACCTTGCCGAGCTTGGCCTTCAGCTTTGCCGACTGCGCCCGTAGTTCGGCGAGCGGGGGGAAGCCGGGCGGCGGTACCGGCGGGTAGGTCGCGATCGTGGCCCGCACCTGGGCGATCGCAGCCTGCAGTTGCGGCCGGGCCTTGCGGAGCTTCGCCCGGGTCCGGAGCAACGTGGCCCGGGTGGCGCGAACGCTGTCGATGGCATCCTCGACCTCTGCCCGCGCGTCGCGGAGGTCGGCCTGCTTGTCGAAGGAGGAGTCGATGGCGTCGGCGAGAAGGCCCACCTGGGCGGCCGCCGCGGCGGCGTCGGCCTTCGCCGCAGCCAGGGCGGCCTGCTGGGTGCCGGTGTCGGTCGTGGCGACCACCTGGCCCGCGCGGACGCTGTCGCCCTCGGCGACCACGACCTCGCCGAGCCGGACCATCGTGCCGAGTCCGAACGTGACGGCGACGGTGCTGGTCCGGGCGCCGGTTCGCCCCGTGGCTGGATCGGTGTTGCCGGTGAGCTCGCTGAAGCCGGCGTCCAGGCTGACCGCGGGAACAGTCTGGGTCGGCGCCACCACCAGGGAGGTGGTGTCCGCCACGGTGCCGGTCACCGCGATGCCGGAGGGCGTGCCGGCGCAGCCGGCCAGGGACAGGCACAGGGCAGCGGCAACGACCGTTACGCCACGGATCATCGGCGCACCTCCACCATGGCGAGGAACGCGTCCACGAGACGCTCGAGCTGGGCCCGCGAGGGCGGGGGAACGGGCGTGACGCCGAGGAAGCCGTCCAGCGCGACGTAGGACATCAGGGGCCCGACCAGCATCCGGGCGGCCAGCGCCGGGTCGTCGGTGGCGATCAGCCCCTTGGCCACGGCGCGGCGGATCAGCGCTTCGGTGCGATCCAGGACCTGGCCCGGGATGGCCTCACGGAGGGCGGTGCGGAGCTCCGGCAGCCGGAAGGCCTCGCCCAGCACCAGCCGGAGCAGGCCGACGGCCTCCGGCTGCAACAGGCTGCCGGTGAAGGCGACCGAGAAGTCGACCAGTGAGGCCCGCAGGCCGTCGAGGGTGCGGACCCGGTCCGGATCCGGCGGGGTGGGGGAGAGGGTGGCCAGCCCGCCGTAGAGCATGTCGGTGAGCAGGGCCACCTTGGTCGGGTAGTACCGGTACAGGGTCTGCTTGCTCACCCCGGCCGCCGCGGTCACCGCGTCCATCGAGGTGCCGGCGAACCCGTGGTCCAGGAACAGGCGGCGGGCGGCGGCGGCGATCTGGTCGCGCTTCGCCCGCCTGCTCCCGGTCAGGACCGTTTCCACGGGTCAGACTGTACGGTTCAGTTTGATTCCGGTCAACCGGTAGCGACGCAGTAGCGGGGCCGGCCGGTGGCAGGGTGGGACCCGGCGTTGGCGGGCGGGACGGGCCGTGGTGGCGGGACGGGTGTTGGAGGCGGGACGGGGCGTGTGGCGGGCGGCGGGACCGGACGGGAGCGCTTGTACTCTTGCCCCCATGACGGACCCGGTGGCGGAGCTGGCGCGGCGGCGCAACGACCTGCCGCTGCCGGAGGACCGCTCCGCGCCGCTGCCGAAACGGCTGCTCCGATCCTGGTGGACCTGGGCGCTGCTCTCCCTGTCCGTCGTCTTCGTCGCGGCGCTCACCTCGCAGTACCTGCTGCTCACCACGGACCTTCCGGTCACCGATGGCGTGATCCCGGGGATCAACCCGTCGGCGATCCGCACCGGGTTCTGGCTGGCCCTGCCCACCCTGGTGTTCTGGGCCGTCGTGTTCATCTGGGCCGACCGGTGGCGGCCGCAACGCATCCTGGTGTGGTACGTCGTGCTGGGCTGGGGTGCCGCGGTGGCCACCTTCATCTCGATCAACGTCAACACCTGGGCCGCCCAGCAGCTGGCGGTGGCCGGCAACGGCGACCCGGCGACGAGCGCCCGGGCGGCGGTCTTCGTGGCCCCCTTCGTGGAGGAGGCGGCCAAGGCGACGGTGTTGTTCCTGATCGCGATCCTCGCCCGCTACCGACTCACCTCGCAGGTGTCGCTGATCACCCTCGCCGGGCTGTCGGGCGTCGGGTTCGCCTTCACCGAGAACATCATCTATTACGCCCGCGCGATCGTGTACTCGGCGGAGAACATCGGCGTCGGTGACGCTTCGGCGGCGGTGGGCGAGCTGGTCTGGCTCCGCGGGTTCTGGACCTCCTTCGGCCACCCGCTGTTCACCATGATGGTCGGGATCGGGGTTGCGGTGGCCCTGCGCACCCGCAGCAAGGTGGTCCGGGTCCTCGCCCCGCTGGCAGGCTTCGGCGCCGCCGCCCTGCTGCACATGGTGTTCAACTCCCAGGCGACCCTGAACAGCGGCGATGGCCTGGTGTGGATCTACTGGCTGGTCGCGGTGCCGCTGGTGCTCGGGGCGGTCTTCTACGTGATCCGGCAGGTGCTCAGGCAGGGACGCCTGATCGCTGTGCGGCTCGGCGACTACGTGCAGGTCGGCTGGCTGCCGACCAGCGACCCCGAGGTATTCTCCAGGCAGCGGCTCCGTGGTTGGGCGGTGATGGTGGCGGCCACCCGGGGTTGGGCGGTGTTCATCGCCACCGTCCGGCTGGAGCGGGTCCTCACCGAGCTGGCCTACCTTCGCGATGGCCAGGTGCGCGGGATCTACGACGAAGCGGCCAACGTTCGTGCCCGACACCTGGTGGAGCAGGCGCGGGCGCTGCGGGGCCTGGCCATCGACGACCCCCGCGGGTTGAAGCTCAGCCTGCCACGGCTGCGCCGGCCGAAGCAGCCGGCGTTCGTGCCCCCGCCCTGGCCGGGCCCGGCCGGTATCGGCGGCAGCTGGCCAGCACCGACGACCCCGCCGCCGCTAGGATCGCCTGGTTGGACAGCCGTCGACCCGTCCTGGGGTCCGCCGAAGGGATAGGGAGGCAGTGGAATGGGCGTTGAGCTCCTGGCCGCGTCCCTGACCCGCCTCCGGGAGGCCCTGGCCGGCGTCCGGCTGCCACTGGACCTGCCCGGGTCCGCCGCCCCTGCCGCGAGGGTCCGGGACTCGGTGGCGCAACTGGACGACTACCTGCTGCCCCGCCTCGGCCGGCTGGACGCACCACTGCTCGCCGTGATCGGCGGCTCCACCGGCGCCGGGAAGTCCACGCTGGTGAACTCGCTGCTCGGCCGGGTCGTCACCGCCCCCGGAGTGATCCGGCCGACCACCCGTTCCCCGGTCCTGGTCCACCACCCCGACGACGCGGCCTGGTTCGCCTCCGGCTCGATCCTCCCCGGACTTGCCCGGAGCACCGGTTCAGCCGCGGACCCGCGCACCCTGCAGGTCGTACCGGAGCCGGCCCTTCCCCGCGGCCTGGCGATCCTGGACGCCCCCGACGTCGACTCGGTGGTCGCGGAGAACCGCGCTCTCGCGGCCCAGCTTCTGGCCGCGGCCGACCTGTGGCTCTTCGTCACGACCGCCGCCCGCTACGCCGATGCCGTGCCGTGGGACTACCTGCGCGCGGCCGCCCAGCGCCAGGCGGTGGTGGCCGTCGTGCTCGATCGGGTCCCGCCGGCCGCGATCGAGGAGGTGCCGGCCCACCTGGGCCAGATGATGGGCCAGCGAGGGCTGGGCGGCTCGCCGCTGTTCGCCGTCCCGGAGACCCGGATCGGCGCGGACGGGCTGCTGCCCGACGCGGCGGTGGCCCCGATCCGGGACTGGCTGGGCGAGCTCGCCGCGGACGCCCTGAGTCGCAACAAGGTGGTCCTGCAGACCCTGGGTGGAGCGATCGGTGCGCTGGTGGCCGGCGCACCCGTGGTGGCCGAGGCGATCACCGAGCAGGTGGAGAGCCTGGAGACGCTGCGGGCCGATGCGGAGAAGTCCTTCGCCGAGGCGGCGCGCAGCCTCCGGGTCCAGACCGCGGACGGCACCCTGCTGCGCGGCGAGGTGCTGGCCCGGTGGCACGATTTCGTGGGCACCGGGGAGTTCTTCCGTGCGGTGGAGCACAAGATCGGCTGGTTGCGTGATCGTTTCGTCGCCGTCGTGCGGGGCGAACCGAAGCAGGCGGGCGAGATGAAGGTGGCCGTCGAGGCGGGCCTGGAGGTGCTGATCCGCGAGGAGGGTGAGGCGGCCGCCCGCCGGGTCGAGTCGGCGTGGCAGGCCCACCCGGCCGGCCGCCAGGTGCTGGCCTCGGTCTCCTCCGATGATCTCGCCCGGGCCTCCCGGGACTACCCGGCCGCAGCGGCACGGGCGATCCGCGACTGGCAGGGTGACGTGCTCGACCTGGTCGCCCGGGAGGGCGCGGCGAAGAAGTCGACCGCCCGGTTCTGGGCTCTGGGCGTGAACGGCGTCGGCGTGGCGCTGATGGTGCTGGTGTTCAGCCAGACCGGTGGTCTGCTGGGGGCCGAGATCGGAGTGGCCGGCGGAACCGCCGTGCTCGCCCAGCGGGTGCTGGAGGCGATCTTCGGCGAGGACGCCGTGCGCCGGCTGGCCAAGCGGGCCAAGAGCGACCTGGACGATCGGGTGGAGGCTCTCCTGGCCGGTGAACTGGCCCGCTACCTGGCGGTGCTGGATGCGGTGGACGCCAGGCCGGCACAGGCCGGCGAGGTGCTTGCCGCCGCAGCAGAGGTGCAGCGCGCCCGCACCGACGACGCCCGCCTGTCCGGATCGGGGCCGGGCGCCCGCGACGACGTGGGCCACGGCGAACTCCTCGAGCCGGAGGAGGCCCGGTGAGCGCGGCGGCTGACGGGCTCGCCCAGCGGGTGCGCGCCCTGGCCGAGGCCGCGGAGGCCGCGGAGGGACGCAGTGCCCCCGACGTGGTCGCCGGGGCGCGGGCGGTGGTCGAGCGGGCCGGTGAGCGGGTCGCCTTCAGCGGCTCCTACACGGTGGTCGCGCTGGCCGGCGCCACCGGCTCGGGCAAGTCGAGCCTGTTCAACGCCGCCACCGGTACCGAGTTGGCGCTGGTGGCCGTGCGGCGTCCGACCACGTCGAGGGCGATGGCGGTGAGTTGGGGGGCCGAACTGCCCCACGAACTGCTGGACTGGCTGGACATCACCCAACGCCACCTGGTGCCGTCGGGACCCCACGAGCTGTCCGACCTGGTGCTGCTCGACCTGCCCGACCATGACTCGACCGAGGTGTCGCACCGGCTGACGGTCGACCGGCTGGTGGAGCTCGTCGACGCCCTGATCTGGGTGGTGGACCCGCAGAAGTATGCCGACGCGGCGCTGCACGACGGCTACCTCAAGCGGCTGGCGCCCTACGCCGAGGTGATGATGGTGGTGCTGAACCAGTCCGACCGGCTCCCCCCGGCGGAACTGGACCGGTGCCTCGCCGACCTTCGGCGACTGCTGGACGCGGAGGGGCTGCGGGCCACCCCGGTCATGGCTGCCTCGGCGCTGCGGGGAACCGGGGTGCGGGAGCTGCGCGAGGCGTTGGCCCGCACGGTCGCCAACAAGCAGGCGATGTCCCGGCGGCTCGCCGCGGACGTGTCGGTCGCGGCGAAGGCGCTGGCGGCGGACCTGGGCGACGGTCCGGTCCCGGTCCTCGACGCGGGGCTGCAGCAGCGGGCGGTGCGCGGGCTGGCTGACGCCGCGGGCGTGCCCGTGGTGGTCGACGGGGTCCGCGACGCCTGGCGTCGCCGGGGAGCGGTGGCCACCGGGTGGCCGGTCGTCACCTGGCTGGCCCGGCTGCGTCCCGATCCGCTCCGGAGGCTCCGCCTCGACCTCGGACCTGGCGAACCCAGCCCCGCGGCGACAAACCGCACGTCGCTGCCGAAGGCGACCTCGGTGCAGCGCGCCCGGGCGGACAAGGGTCTGCGCGAGCTCACGGACGGGGCCGCCGCAGGCCTGCCCCGCGGCTGGGCCCAGGCAGTTCGGCGGGCGGCCGGCGGCCGGGAGGCACTGTTGCTCGACCGGCTGGACAGCGCCATCGCCGCCGCCGACCTGTCGGTGCGGCGAGGCACCTGGTGGTGGGGCCTGTTCGGGGTGATCCAGTGGCTGCTGATCGGCGCGGTGCTCGCGGGGGCGGGGTGGCTGTTCGCCGACCCGGTGCTGCTGGCGTCGGGACTGCCGCCCTTGCCGGCGGTGCTGTGGTTCGGCCTGCCCGCGGGCACCTGGCTGCTGGGCGGGGGCGTCCTGGGTGGGGTGCTGCTCGCCGGGTTGGGCCGCGCGCTGGTCGAGATCGGCGCCAACGGGCACGCCCGGGTCGCGCGCCTCAGCCTGGAGGACGCGGTGCGCGCCGTCGCTGAGGACGAGGTGTTCGAGCCGGTACGGTCCGAGCTGGACCGGTACCGGCGCGCCCGCGACGCGGCGCGCGCCGCCGCATCGTTCCGCTGAGGGTGCCCCCACGGCCGGACGGTCGAGTGGCGCTGTAGTACAGTGACGTACTCGCACCGAGTCACCCGAGGGTCGTCCACAGCCCGATCCTTGTCCACAGGCCGTCGCGTCCGCTGTCCGGTTCCCGAGCCCGTTGCCGATGGTTCCCGGTGAGGATGGACGGAAGGAGCAGTGGTGGACACCGCGATCTGGGTGACCGGCAATGTCGGTAGCGATGTGGAGTTGAAGGAGTTCCGCGAAGGGGTGACCTTCGCCAGTTTCCGGCTGGCGTGCACTCCGCGGCTGTGGCGCGGCGGACAGTGGGGTGACGACGAGACCACCTGGCTGGGGGTGGTCTGCACCAGGGCCCTGGCGCTGAACGTCAGGTCCAGCCTCGGCAAGGGCGACCCGGTGGTGGTCGTCGGCCGGCTGCGGACGGAGCGCTGGACCGACGCTGACGGGGGGCGCCACGAGAGGTTGAAGCTCGAGGCGCAGGCGGTGGGCCATGACCTCACCCGAGGTACGTCGGTGTTCCGGAGGGCCCCCAAGGTGGTCAACGAGGAGCAGCAGGTGAACCTGGGGGAACTGATGGTGGCCGCCGAAGCCAGGGACGACCCGGAAGCGGCCGCCGGTGTTCCCGCCGTGACGCCGGCCGCCTGACCGGCGTCTGTTACCGCGCAACGAATCGCGCGGCAGGGGCGTGGGTACGAACGGAAGCGTATGGACCTGCGTTTCGGGGTTGCCCCGGCGACGATCAGGGCGTTCCATGCGAAGTGCAGGCCATCCCCGCCCCCGAGGAGTTCAACGATGGTGTCCCACCGACTCGCGGTACCCGCTGCGCCACCGGCCGACGCCGCTCGCCGGACGGGCGCTGCGGCCGTTCAGCGGCGCCGCCCCGGGGCTCCGACGCGGGCCTTCCGGACCGCAGACCGCCTCCGGCGCGGGCTGCTCGGGATCTGCATCCTCGCCGGCCACGGGCTGGCGGCTGCGCTCAACACCCCCGCCCTGCGAGCCGGTGAGCGTCCGTCCCTGCCGGGGCTGGTGGCGTCCACCGCGTACGCGGTCGTCTGGCTGGGCTACGCCCTGGTCGTGGGCCGGCACCGGCCCGCACTCCCGGTGCGCCGGCTGGCCGCCCTCTGGGCCGCGGCGATCGCGGTCACGGCGATCGGCGGGAGCGTGCTACGGCAGAACCCGGACGCGGTCCCGGTGAGTCTGTTCGGCGTGCTCGCGGTCGCCCTGCTGGTGGCGGTGGCGGCCCCGCTGTACGGAATCGCCGGCCTCTTCGGCGTCGACCCGGTCGTCGGACTGGTGCCCACCGCGTTCGGGCTGGCGGCGGCGATGGTGGTCGTCGGTGTGGTCACCCGGCGGGTCGGCGGTGCCGCGGCACCACGACGCGACGCGGACGCGCTGGCCTGACCCCGTGCGTCCGGCCCCGGTTCGGCCGGGGGCCGGGCCCCGGGTCGGTCGGGGAGCCGGGCCCCGGGTCGGTCGGGGAGCCGTGCCCCGGGTCGGTCGGGACCGCCCTCAGGAGCGGGTGAGCTTGCGGTGCGCCGTGCGGTGCGGACGGGCGAGGTCCACCCCGAGCCGGGCGACCTTGTTCTCCTCGTAGTCGGCGAAGTTGCCCTCGTACCAGAACCAGACGGCGTCGTCCTCGTCGGTGCCCTCCCAGGCGAGGATGTGGGTGGCGACGCGGTCCAGGAACCAACGATCGTGGGAGATGACCACGGCACAACCGGGGAACTCCAGCAGCGCGTCCTCCAGCGACTGCAGGGTCTCCACGTCCAGGTCGTTGGTCGGTTCGTCGAGCAGCAGCACGTTGCCGCCCTGCTTCAGCGTCAGCGCCAGGTTCAGCCGGTTCCGCTCGCCGCCGGAGAGCACGCCGGCCAGCTTCTGCTGGTCGGGACCCTTGAACCCGAAGGACGCCACGTAGGCGCGGGAAGGCATCTCGAAGCTCGCCACCTTGATGTGGTCGAGGCCGTCGGAGACCACCTCCCACACGTTCTTGCCGGCCGCGATGCCCGACCTGCTCTGATCGACGTAGGAGAAGCTCACCGTGTTGCCGACCTTGAGCTTGCCGGAGTCCGGCTGTTCCTCGCCGACGATCATCTTGAACAGGGTGGTCTTGCCGACGCCGTTGGGGCCGATGATGCCGACGATCCCGGCCCGGGGCAGGGTGAAGCTCAGGTCCCTGATCAGCACCCGGTCGCCGAACCCCTTGGTCAGCTTCACCCCCTCCAGCACGTCTGCGCCCAGGCGCGGGCCCGGCGGGATGTTGATCTCGCCGAGGTCCACCTGGCGGTTGCGCTCAGCCTCGGCGGCCATCTCCTCGTAGCGGGCCAAGCGGGCCTTGTTCTTCGCCTGCCGGGCCTTCGGGTTGGACCGCACCCACTCCAGTTCCCGCTCCAGGATCTTGGCGCGCTTGGCGTCCTTCTTGCCCTCGATCTGCAGCCGGGAGCGCTTGGTCTCCAGGTAGGTGGAGTAGTTGCCCTCGTAGGGGTGCAGCTGGCCGCGGTCGATCTCGCAGATCCACTCGGCGACGTTGTCGAGGAAGTACCGGTCGTGCGTGACGGCCAGCACGGCCCCGGCGTACGCCTTCAGGTGGCCCTCCAGCCAGTTCACGACTTCGGCGTCCAGGTGGTTGGTGGGCTCGTCGAGCAGCAGCAGGTCGGGCTGCTGCAGCAGCAGCTTGCACAGCGCGACCCGGCGCCGCTCACCACCGGAGAGCACGTCGACGCGCGTGTCCGGCGGCGGGCACTGGAGGGCGTCCATCGCCTGCTCGAGCTGGGAGTCCAGGTCCCAGGCCTTGCGGTGGTCGAGCTCGGTCTGCAGTTCGCCCATCTCGGCCAGCAGGGCGTCGAAGTCGGCGTCCGGCTCGGCCATGGCCATGCCAGATCTCGTCGAAGCGGGTCCAGCATCGCCTTGGTCTCGGCGACCGCCTCCTCGACGTTCTCCAGGACCGTCTTGCCCTCGGTGAGCGGCGGCTCCTGCAGCAGGATGCCGACCGATTGCCCTTGGCGAGCATGGCATCGCCGTTGTCGGCTCGCAGCATGCCCGCCATCAGCTTCAGCATGGTCGACTTGCCGGCGCCGTTCGGGCCGACGACACCGATCTTCGGCGCCCGCGTAGAACGACAGGGTGACGTTGTCCAGCACGACCTTGTCGCCCAGCTTCTTGCGGACGTTGTGCATGGTGAACACGAATTTCCGGGCATGGCGGTCTTCCTCGGGTGGAGTGGAGCGGCGACCAGTCTATGGCAGCGGGGCGTCAGGCCGCTCCGGGGGCTGATCGGGCGAGGCCCGCCGGCAAGCCGCCGGCGGAACAGCTCGGCGAGGGTGACCGGGCGGCGATCGGCGAGGTCGGCGAGCTGGAGCCGGCAGGAGAAGCCGTCGGCGAGCACGACCGCGTCGGGCCCGGCGGAGCGACGGCCGGGAGCAGGTGCGTCTCCGCGACGGCGACCGACACCTCGTAGTGGCCGTTCTCCATGCCGAAGTTGCCGGCCAGCCCGCAGCAGCCGCCGACCCGGGTCACCGTCGGCGCCGGCGCGCGCGAGCAGCCGCTTCGTCGGCCGCCCAGCCGAGCACCGAGGCGTGGTGGCAGTGCGGCTGGGCGACGACCTCGAGTGCCGGTCGAGGTCCGGCGGGGTCCAGTCCAGCGTCGCTCCAGCAGCTCGGCGAGGGTGAGCATCCCGTCGGCCACGGCGGCCACCCGGGTCGTCGAGCAGCTCGGCGGCGTCGCTGCGCAGCACGGCCAGGCAGGACGGCTCGAGGCCGACGACCGGCGTCCCCGCGGCCGACGTACGGCGTGCAGCAGCGTCCAGCGACTGCGCGCAGCCATGGCCGGCGCGCGTGGTCGAGCTGGCCGGTGGTGATCCAGGTCAGCCCGCAGCAGGCGCGTCCGGCGATGACGCCGACGCGGTGAGCCCGGCGGCGTCGAGCACCGCGATCGCCGGCGTCGACGCCGTGGCGGCGACGAAGTGGTCGGTGAACGAGTCCGCCCAGACCACACGTCCGGGCGTCGTCCCGGCGCCGGTCGGCGCGAGCCCCGGCGCGCGGGCCGCGGCGCGCGAACCGCGGGAGCGAGCGGCGGTGGTCGACGCCGGCCGTCCATGGCCAGCCGCGGCGACGCCGGCGCAGCCGCAGCATCGGTTGGCCAGCGGCGCCAGCCCGGGACGGCGTGATCAGCCGCGCCCAGCGCGGCAGCCGGCCCAGCGCGTAGTGGCTGCGCGGGCGCAGCCGGCCGGCGTACGTCTGGTGCAGCACCTCCGCCTTGTACGTCGCCATGTCGACGCCGGTCGGGCAGTCGCGTGGCGCAGCCCTTGCAGGACAGGCAGAGGTCGAGCGCCTCGTCGCACCGCCGGGTCCGCCAGCCCGCCGACGCAGCGTGCCGTTCGACCACCTCCTGCAGCACCCGGGCGCGGCCGCGGGTGGAGTCCTTCTCGTCGCCGGTCGCCTGGTAGGACGGGCACATCACGCCGCCGCTGCCGGTGCCGAGGCACTTGCCCACGCCGGTGCAGCGGTGCACCGCGTCGCCGAGGACGCCGTCGTCGTGCGAGCCGGGGCAGCCGGCGACCGCGGCCGGCCGCGGCGGCCGCAGGTCGGCGTCGAGCGGCGCGGGTCGACGAGCACGCCGGGGTTGAGCAGGTTGTCCGGGTCGAAGATCTGCTTGACCGGCCGCGAACAGCGCGAGCGGCGGCTCGGCGAGTACATCACGGCAGCAGCTCCGAGCGCGCCCGGCCGTCGCCGTGCTCGCCGGACAGCGAGCCGCCGTGACGGGCGGCCAGGTGCGCGGCCTGTTCGACGAAGCGCGCGGTAGCCGGCGCACCCCGGCGGCGGGAGAGGCGAAGTCGATCCGCACGTGCACGCAGCCGTCGCCGAAGTGGCCGTAGGGCAGCCCGTCGAGGCCGTGGGCGGCCAGCAGCGCGTCGAAGTCGCGCAGGTAGGCGCCGAGCTGCGCCGGCGGAACGGCGGCGTCCTCCCAGCCGGCGTGCGCGGGCCTGGCCAGCCCGGCCGCGGCCAGCCCGGCGCCGTCCTCGCGGATCCGCCACAGCTGCGCGGCCCGGGCCGGGTCGGACACCACCTCGCCGCCGAGCCCCCCGGTCGCGGCCAGCGCGGCAGCCGCACGCCCGGCCAGCCGGCCGGGGTCGGCGTCGGTCAGCTCGACCAGCAGCCAGCCGTCCCCGGGGGGCAGGTCGGGGACGGCAGCGGCCCCGCGGCGCGGCGGACCACGTCGACGATCCGGCGGTCGAGTCCCTCGACCGCGGTGGGACGCAGCGGCGAGCACCCGGGCCGGGCGTCGGCGGCGGCGGCCATGTCGGGTGGCCGGGCACGACCAGCGCGACGTGGGGGAGGTCGGCCACCAGCCGCACGGCGGGCACCGGTGACGACGGCCAGGGTGCCCTCGGTGCCGACCAGGAACCGGGCGACGTCGAAGCCGTTCTCGGGCAGCAGGTGCTCCAGGGAGTAGCCGGAGACCTGACGGGCGAAGCGGCCGAACTCGGTGCGGATCACCCCCAGGTGGTCCTGGACCAGACGGTGGAGGGCGCTCAGGGTGGGCGAGTCGCTCCGCCGGCCGACGCCGGCAGCGAGGGCCAGCCGCTCACCGGTGCCGGTGACGACGTCGAGGCCGAGGACGTTGTCGGCCGTCCGGCCGTAGCCGAGCGCCCGGGACCCGCAGGCGTTGTTGCCGATCATCCCGCCGATGGTGCAGCGGGTGGGCGTCGAGGGGTCGGGTCCGAACCGCAGCCCGTGGGAGGCTGCCGCCGCGGTCAGCAGGGCCGGCACCACGCCGGGTTCGACGATCGCGGCGCGGCCGGCGGCGTCGAGGTGGGCGATCCGGTTGAGCCGGGAGCAGTCGACCACGAGGCCCGGGCCGACGGCGTTGCCGGCGACGGAGGTGCCGGCGCCACGGATGGTGAGCGGGAGCCCGGCGGCCCGGGCCGCGTCCAGGAGCGCCACCAGTTCGTCGACGCTGCCCGGGCGGGCCACGGCGGCCGGCGGCACCCGGTACAGCGAGGCGTCGCTGCTGTACAGCGCGCGGGTGAGCGAGGTGGAATCGACGCTGAACCCGGCTGCGGCCAGCGCGGCGACCCCGTCAGGGATCGTGGTGGCCGGCACGGGGTCAGTCTGTCACGGACACTGCCCGCATCACCCGGCCGAGGGCTTCGAAGTCCTCGGCGCTGACCCGGTCCACGAGGGCGACCCGTACCGACTCGACGTGACGGGGGGCCGCTTCGACCAGCAGCCGGTACCCCGCCTCAGTCAGCACCGCGATCACGCCGCGCCGGTCGGAAGGGCAGTCGGTCCGCCCGACCAGGCCCTTGGTTTCCAGCCGCGCGACGGTGTGGGTGAGACGCGAGCGGGACTGGTGCACCCGGTCAGCGAGGTCTGACATCCGCAGGGCGCGGGTCTCCGACTCCGACAGGTGCACCAGGATCTCGTATTCGCCCAGGTCCAGCCCGAACGGCCGGAGTTCGGCGTCCAGTCGCTCGTACAGCCGGGCGACGCCGTCGAGGTAGGCACGCCAGACACGTTGCTGTCCGGCGTTCAGCCAGCGGGTCTCCAGCTGCGAGGTCACCGGGTGAGGATATCAAGGCAGTTTAGGCTTCAACAAACCGGCCGTGGCCCGCTTCCGGGCTCCCTCGCCAGCGTGACCGGCCGGCCCGTCGCGGTGTCGGTAGCTCCGTGAGGCCCCGATCCTGTGCCGGGCGTGGGTCGGACCCTAGACTGCAGGGCACAGTCCAACGGGGGATGTGAGGGGAAAATGGGAACGCCACAGCTCGACGTCGAAACCCTGGTCGCGGAGGCACCGGCGTCGGCCGGTGCGCTGTTCCGCTGGCGGGTCGCCCAGACACCGGAGAAGGAGGCGTTCCGCTATCCCGACGCGAGCGAGCGCTGGATCTCCCTCGACTGGAACCAGACCCGTCGCCGGGTTGACGAGTTCGCCGCCGGCCTGCTGGCGCTGGGCCTGAAGCCGGAGGAACGGGTGGCGATCGCGTCCGCGACCCGGATCGAGTGGATCCTGATCGACTACGCGATCAACTGCGCGGCCGGGGCGACCACCACGATCTATCCCAACACCCAGGAACGGGACTTCGCCCACATCATCCTCGACTCCGGCTCGGTGGTGCTGGTGGCGGAGAACCCCGAGCAGCTGGCCAAGCTCGACTCCTCCGCCGAGACCAGGGCCCAGGTCCGCAACGTCATCCTGTTCGACGGGGAGGGTGACGGCGAGCGGGTCGTCAGCCTCGCCCAGCTCGCCGAGCGGGGACGGGCGCTGCTCGCCGTCGACCCCGGGGCCGTCGACCGGGCGGTCGCCGCCACCGGAATGGACGATCTCGCCACCCTGATCTACACCTCCGGGACCACCGGCCTGCCGAAGGGGGTCGAGCTGACCCACCGGTGCTGGGTCTACCAGGCGGTCGTGCTGCGCGAGCTGAAGATCATCGACCCCGGCGCCCTGCAGTACCTGTGGCTGCCCTCTGTCCCATGTGTTCGGCAAGGACCTGCTCACCATCCAGCTCGGCATCGGCTTCGCGACGGCGGTCGACGGACGGGTCGACAAGATCGTGAAGGGCCTCGGCGAAGTGCACCCGAACTTCATGTGCGGGGCGCCGCGGATCTTCGAGAAGGTCCGATCTGCGGTCCTGCTGGCCTCACCACGGGACGGGCTCAAGGGCCGCATCGCCCGCTGGGCCTTCGCCGTCGGGCGCGCGTCCCGCGAGTACCGGCTGGCCGACAAGCCGCTGCCCCCGGCGATGCGGCTCGCCTACTCCGTCGCCGACCGACTGGTGTTCAGCAAGCTGAAGGACCGGATGGGCGGGGGGATCGAGTTCTTCGTGTCCGGCTCGGCGAAGCTGAGCGCCCAGGTGCAGGCCTGGTTCTACTCGGCCGGGCTGGTGATCGTCGAGGGCTACGGGCTCACCGAGACCGGTGCCGTCACCTGCGTGAACCTGCCCCTCCCGGTGCGGTTGGGGACGGTCGGACCGGTCCTGCCCGGCACCGAGCTGAAGATCGCGCCGGACGGCGAGATCCTGGTCAAGGGCCCGGCCGTGATGCGTGGCTACCACAACGAACCCGAGCACACCGCCGAGGTGATCGTCGACGGCTGGTTCCACACCGGCGACATCGGGAAGCTCGACGAGGACGGCTACCTCACCATCACCGACCGCAAGAAGGACCTGATGAAGACCTCCGGCGGCAAGTACGTCGCGCCGGCCAAGGTCGAGGGCGTGATCGCCGCCAGCATCCCCTACGTGTCCCAGGTGGTGGTCGTCGGTGACGGCCGCAAGTACGTCTCGGCCCTGCTCACCATGGATCGCGACAACCTCGCCAAGTGGGCGGCGCGGCACGACCTGGCCGGGGTCGGTTACGAGGAGCTCACCCAGTCGCCGGAGCTGCGGCGCACGGTCGAACGGTTCCTTCGTTCCGCCAACGCCAAGCTCGAGCGGTGGGAGACGGTGAAGCAGTTCGCGATCCTGCCCACCGAGCTGAGCGTCGACGACGGCGGGGTCACCCCGAACATGAAGATCCGCCGCCGGGTGGTCGCGGAGCGGTACGCCGACGTCGTGGAGTCGCTGTACTCCGACGACGTGGACGCGGAGGAGTGAGCGGCTTCCTCAGCCGGGTCCCGCTGCGCTGGGTGGATCTGGACGCACAGGGCCACGTCAACAACGCGGTCGTCGCGGACTACCTCCAGGAGGCCCGGGTCGACTGGCTGGGGTCGGGGCCGAACGCCCACCTGCTCGGTACCGCCACCATGGTGGTTCGCCACCAGGTCGAGTACCTCGGGCCGGTCGCGTTCGGCAACGACCCGGTGGAGGTGAGGCTGGACGTGGCCGCGGTCGGCGCGGCCAGGTTCACCCTGGGCTACTCGGTGCTGCAGGACGGGCGCGAGCTCGCCCGGGCCCGTTCGCTGATGTGCCTGTACGACTACGCCGCCGACCGCCCCCGCCGGATGACGACCGCGGAACGCGACTGGTTCGCGTCCCAGGCGGTGCCCCTGAAGCCGTTCGGGTCGCTGGGCGCCGGGCGGGTGGGGAGTCACGCCCACAGCTACGAGTTCCAGGTTCGGTGGTCCGACCTCGACCCCTACGGGCACGTGAACAACGTGCGGGTGTTCGACTTCGTCGCCGAGGCGCGGATCCGGATGCACCCGGGCGGTGCTGCCACCACCCGGATGCGGGCGGCCGCCGACCGTGGCCTGCTCTGGATGGTCGCCCGGCAGGATGTCGACTATCTGGGCCAGATCGTGCACCGGTCGGCGCCCTACCGGGTGCGATCGGCGGTCTCCCGGGTGGGACGGACTTCGGTCACGATCGTCGCCGAGGTGGTGGATCCGCTGGACGGTGCGGCCCTGACCCGCACCCGAACGGTCCTGGTGTGCGGAGACGCCACGGGGCGTCCGGTGCCACTGCCGACGGACATGCTCGCCGCAGCGGCGGAGTGGCCGGCCGAGGAGGCCTGAGCCGGGTCCGCCGAGGTCGGGGTCCTTCCCGATCCGGCGTCAGCGACGAGCGTCGGAGGAGGCCCGGACCACCAGTTCGGGCTCGAACAGGGTGTGCGGGTGGTCGGTCAGCAGGAGGTCGGCCGCGGCCCAGCCGAGCTGGCGCATGGGCTGCCGCACCGAGCTCAGCGGCGTCATCAGCTCCGCGGCGAAGTAGAGGTCGTCGTAGCCCACCACGGCCATGTCGCCCGGGATCGCCAGGCCGCGCAGCCGGAGCTCGCGGAGGGCGCCGAGCGCGACGATGTCGTTCATCGCGAACACCGCGGTCGGTACCCCGGCCGTGGAGTCCAGCACCGCGGCCATGGCCGCCTGGCCGTCCCCCGCGGTCAGGTTCGCCAGATTGACGACCTGGAGGACGTCGCCCGGGTCCAGCCCGACGGCCTGGACGGCCTCCAGCGCCCCTCGCAGGCGGTGCAGGGTCTGTTGTAGATCGGCCGGCCCGGCCAGGAACAGGATCCGGCGGTGGCCGTTGGCGAGCAGGTGGGCCACGGCCTGGCGTCCGCCGGACACGTGATCCACCCCCACGCTGGCGTGGTGGCGGCTGCGGGAGTCCATCAGCACCGAGGCGATACCGAGGCGGCGCAGGTCTCCCAGCCGTTCCGTGGTCGTCGCCATCGGGGTGACCAGGACGCCTCGCACGCCCTGCTCGGCGAGCAGCCGCAGGAACCGGGCCTCGCGGCGCGGGTCCTCGTCGGAGGAGCACAGGATCAGGGTGTGGTCGTCCTCTGCCAGCCGGTCCTCGATGCCGCGGGCGAGCTCGGTGTAGTACGGGTTCGCCACGTCCATCACGATCACCCCGACGGTGCGGGACACCCCGGCCCGCAACTGTCGGGCCGAGGCGTTGCGGTGGAAGTTCAGTGCGGCCATCGCCTGGTCGACCCGGGCCCGGGTCCGCTCGGTCACCGACTCGGGCCGGTTGAGCACGTTGGACACCGTGCCGACCGATACCCCGGCCAGCTGGGCGACGTCCTTCACGCTGGCCCGTCGTTCGGTCATTGCTGCCCCTTCTGCTGCTGGGCTGAGCATAACCAGCCGTGCCTGCGGTACGCGGGAGAACCACCCCGAATCCTGAATCGATTCATGCTGCCACGGTCGACCATCCGGGCGCGTCGGGGGCGTGGACCCGGCGCGCCGGGCCGATCAGCGGCGGTAGGTCGGGCGTCCGCGCCAGAAGGTGGCGACCACCGGGTCGGGCAGGTCGCGACCGTCGTAGGGGTTGTTGCGGGCGCGGGAGCGGGACGCGGACGCGTCCACCACCGCCCGGGCGGAGGGGTCGACCAGGACCAGGTTGGCCGGCTCCCCGACGGCGAGTGGATCGGCCCTGGCCGGCCACCCGGCCGATCCGGCCGGGGCGATGGACATTCGTTCGACCAGGGTGGGCCAGTCCATCCGGCCGGTGTTGATCATCACCTCGATCACCACCGCCAGCGCCTGCTCCAGCCCGATCATCCCGGGCAGCGCGATGTCGAAGGGGTGGTCCTTGTCCTGGCGGGCGTGCGGGGCGTGGTCGGTACCGACGATGTCGATGGTTCCGTCGGCGAGCGCCTCCCGCACCGCCTCCAGGTGCTCGGAGGTGCGCAGCGGCGGGTTCACCTTGAAGGTGGTGTCGTAGCCGGCCACCAGCGGGGTGTCCAGCAGCAGGTGGTGCGGGGTGGCCTCGGCGGTCACCTTGATGCCGCGCCGCTTCGCCCAGCGCACGATGTCGACACTCTCCGCGGTGGACACGTGGCACACGTGGACGCGGGAGTCGGTGAGTTCGGCCAGCTGGACGTCGCGGGCCACGATGATGCTCTCCGCCTGGGCGGGCCAGCCGGGCAGGCCCAGCCGCCCGGACCACTCCGACTCGTGGCAGCAGGCCGACGGCCCGGCCAGCCGCGGGTCCTGGGAGTGCTGGGCGATCACCCCGTCGAACGCCTTCACGTAGCTGAGCGCGCGGCGCATCAGCAGCGAATCGCCGACGCACTTTCCGTCGTCGGAGAACACCGAACCTGGGCGCCGGAGTTCGCCATCAGGCCGAGTTCGGCCAGTTCCTCCCCGGCCAGCCCCTTGGTCACGGCGCCGACCACGCGCACCTCGCAGTGGCCCTCCCGCTCGCCCAGGCCGGCGACGTACTCGGCGGCCTCGGCGGTGTCGGTCACCGGGGTGGTGTTGGCCATGGCGTGGACGCAGGTGAACCCGCCACGCGCGGCGGCCGCCGTCCCGGAGTCCACCGTCTCGGCGTCCTCCCGTCCGGGTTGGCGCAGGTGGGTGTGCAGGTCGACCAGCCCGGGCAACGCGAGCAGGCCGGCGGCGTCCCACCGCTCCACCCCCGCCGGCGCGGACGCCGGGTCGGCCAGCACGCCGTCAGCCAGGTAGAGGTCGCCGTGGGAACCGTCGGCCAGGGCTGCCCCGGTGATCAGCAGGCTCATTGTCGTGCTCCTTCGTCCGAGCCCAGCAGGTGGTACAGCACACTCATCCGGACGGCCACGCCGGCCGAAACCTGGTCGAGCACCAGGGAGTTCGCTGCGTCGGCCGCGGCGCTGGAGATCTCCACACCCGGTTCATCGGGCCCGGATGGCAGATGCCGGCGCCCGGCTTCAGGGTCGCCAGCCGATCCTCGGTGAGGCCGAACCGCTCGGTGTACTCCCGCTCGGTGGGGAAGAACCCGCCCGCCATCCGTTCCCGCTGCACGCGCAGCAGCATCACGATGTCGGCCTCGGGCAGGACCGCGTCCAGGTCGCCGGTGACCTCGCAGCCCCAGGTCTCCACCGCGGGGGCAGCAGCGTGGGCGGGGCCACCAGCACCACCTCGCTGCCGAGCGTGCGCTGCAGCAGCACGTTGCTGCGCACCACCCGGGAGTGCAACAGGTCACCGACGATGGCGATCCGCTTGCCCGCGAACTCGTCCCGGCTGGCCGCGCCGCCCGCGCCGCCCTGCTGGCCGACGGGGCCGAGCTGCCGGAAGTGCTGCCGCATCGAGTAGGCGTCCAGCAGTGCCTGGGTGGGGCGCTCATGCTGCCCGTCCCCGGCGTTCACGACCCGCGCCTTCACCCAGCCGGCCACCTGGGCGGCCGCTCCGGAGGAGGAGTGCCGGATCACGAAGCAGTCCGGTCCCATCGCGTCCAGGGTGAGCATCGTGTCCCGCAGGGACTCGCCCTTGCTCGCCGACGAGCCCTTCGCCGACACATTGATGGTGTCGGCGCTCAACCACTTGCCGGCGATCTCGAACGACGTCCGGGTGCGGGTGGAGTCCTCGAAGAAGATGTTCACGATGGTGCGGCCGCGCAGCGCCGGCAGCTTCTTCACCGGCCGGGACTGCACCTGCTGCATCTCCTCGGCGAGATCGAGGACGCTGATCGTCTCGGCGAGGCTGAGGTCGGCGGCGCTGAGCAGGTGCTTCATCGGGTGCCTCCGGGACGGGAGATCATGACGGCGTCGCGGCCGTCGAGTTCGGCCAGCAGCACCTGGACCCGCTCGTCGGCGGCGGTGCGGATGACGCGGCCCACGTGGTCGGCCGCCACCGGCAACTCGCGGTGCCCGCGATCGACGAGGACGGCCAGGCGTACCGCCCGTGGCCGGCCGAGGTCGCGGAGGGCGTCGATCGCGGCGGCGACGGTACGTCCGGAGAAGAGGACGTCGTCGACCAGCACGACGACCGCGTCGTCGATCCGCCCGGGAATCGAGGTGCGCGCCGGGTTCCGGGTGGGGTTGGCGCGCAGGTCGTCGCGGTACATCGTGATGTCGAGTTCGCCGAGCCGCACCGGGCGTCCCTCGATGTCGGTGATCAGGGCAGCCAGGCGGCGGGCGAGGTGTACGCCGCGGGTCGGGATGCCGAGCAGGACCAGGTCGTCCGAGCCGCGGTTGGCCTCCAGGATCTCGTGCGCGATCCGCACCAGCGAACGGGCGACTTCGGCCTCGTCGGTAATGGTGCGGGGCGGGTCGGGGTCGAGTGCCGGATCAGCCACGCAGTCTCCTCGTTCGCTCTCGGATCCTCCGGTCGCGGGCCGTCGATCCTCGATCCGCCAATCTAGACGATCCGCCGCGCGTTGGTGCCGCTGGTTCACACCGCGGCGGTCGGGGGCGCACCAGTCGGTATTCCGGCGATGGCGGCGATCGACTACCGTGCGCCCATGACGTCCGTGCTCACCCTGCTGCCGTTGCAGACCCTGCCGTCGTGGCCGGCGGTGCCGGACATGTCGCTGCTCCACCTGCTCACGCTGACGGTGTTCATCCCGCTGGCGATCGCGGCGGTGATCACGGTCCTGGTGATGGGCCCCGCCTGGCGCGCCAAGGAGGAGTAGGCAACGGTGGTCGGCGGCCGCCGGGTCGCCGACCGGCTCACCCGGCGTGGGCCGCGGCCTCCTGGCAGCGCAACGCCCGTTCGGCGTCGTCGCGGCGCTCGTCCACCTGACGGCGCACCGCGTCGCTGAGCGGGGTGCTCTCCAGCCAGGAGGTCAGCTGCTGCAGGGTCGCGCGGTCCACGAGCGGGGTCGGGAACAGCCGACCGAGGACGTGCTGGCGCAGCGTCGAGCTGCGCCCGGCCCAGCCGTCGGCGCCCTCGGAGATCGCCGTGGCCACCTCGAGGTAGCGCTGCACGTAGGGCTGCAGCACCTCGTCCTGCTCGAACTGCCAGAACTGGCTGCACCCTGGAAGTGGGTCTCGTTCGCGATCGTGTCGTCGGCGGTGGCCAGGTGCCAGGCCTCCGCCTTCGCCTCGGCCGACGGCAGGGCCGCCCGGGCTCCGCCGGCGCTCTCGGCGCCCCGAGCGGTCGCGTCCCTGGCCAGCTCGGAGTCGATCCCGTCCGGCCCGATCGCGCCGAGCCGGGCGAGGTTGGTGACGATGTGCCAGCGCAGGTCGGCGTCGATCGCCAGCCCCGTCGGGGCCTCCTCGCCGCCCAGCCAGGCCTTCAGCAGTTGCACCATCGGCGTCGGAGCGGGCCGCGGAAACCAGGGCCCGGGCCAGGGCCAACTGGTGGTCCGAACCGGGGGCGGCCTCCTTCAGCAGCCGGGCGACGCCGATCACGAACCGGTCGTTCAGTTCGCCCCGGACCGCCCTGGGGGCGTACAGGTCGATCGCCGTGCGGGCCTGGCCGAGCACGGTCTGGACGGCGGTCAGGTCGGTCTCCGCGGCCACCCGACAGCGCCAGGGTGACGAAATCGGACGCGGGCAGCTCGGCGTCCCGGCACATGTCCCAGGCCGCCCCCAGCACAGCGCCCGGCTGAGCGCCTCGGGAAGGCTACCGATGCCGTCGACGACCGTGGCCAGCGACGCCGGGTCGAGCCGGATCTTGGTGTAGCTGAGGTCGTCGTCGTTCAGCAGGATCAGCGCCGGACGTCGCTCGGCCGACCAGTTCGGCCAGCTCGGTCACCTCGCCGGCGATGTCCACCTCCGCCCGGTGGACCCGGACCAGTCGTCGGTCCTGCCATTCGTACAACCCGACGGCGATCCGCTGGTGGCGCAGCGTGGGCCAGGCGGCCGGCGCGACCTGGCGGATCGCGAACCGGGAGAACGTGCCGGCCTCGTCGAGGTCGAACTCGGCCCAGACCGTGTTCACCCCGGCGGCCTGCAACCATTCGGCGGCGAAGTGGGACAGGTCCCGCCCGGACGCCTCGGTGCAGCGCGGCGAGCAGGTCTTCCAGCCGGGTGTTGCCGCACGCGTGCCGCGGCGAAGTAGGTGCGCACGCCGGCGAGGAACGCGTCCTGGCCGACGAAAGCCACCAGCTGGCGCAGCACGGAAGCGCCCTTGGCGTAGGTGATGCCGTCGAAGTTCGGCAGCTCGACCGTGGCGAGGTCGACCATGTCGGCCGCCACCGGGTGGGTGGACGGTAGCTGGTCCGGCCCGGTAGCGCCCAGCTCTTGCGGCTGTTGGCGAAGGTCGCCCACGGTCGTCGCGGTCCGCGCTGGCCGCACGGATCTCGGCCTGGCAGAAGTGGGCCGCCCACTCGGCGAACGACTCGTTCAGCCACAGGTCGTCCCACCAGCGCATCGTGACCAGGTCGCCGAACCACATGTGCGCCAGCTCGTGCAGGATCGTGTTGTCGCGGGCCTCGTGGGCGGCGTCGGTGACCCGGGAGCGGTAGAGGTACTCGTCGCGGATGGTGACGCAGCCGGCGTTCTCCATGGCGCCGGCGTTGAACTCCGGCACGAAGACCTGGTCGTAGTCGGCGAACGGGTAGGGCAGCCCGAAATGCTCCTCGAAGACGGCGAACCCGGCCTTGGTGGTGCCCAGGATGCGGCCGGCGTCCAGGTGGGGGACCAGGGACTGCCGGCAGGCCAGGGAGAGCGGGATCTCCGCCGCCCGGCCCTGGACGCTGTCCCGGACGAGGTGGAAGCGGCCCGCGACCAGGGCGGTGATATAGGTGGAGATGCCGGGCGTGGGCGCGAACCGCCAGCGGGCCAGGCCTTCGTCTTCGGCGACGGGCTCGACCTCCGGCGAGTTCGACAGGACCGTCCATTCGGCCGGCGCGATCACGGTGAGGGTGAAGGTGGCCTTGAGATCGGGCTGCTCGAAGCAGGCGAACAGGCGCCGCGCGTCGGCCGTTTCGTGCTGGGTGTAGCAGTAGACGAGGTCGTCGACGGGGTCAACGAACCGGTGCAGGCCTTCCCCGGTGTGGCTGTAGCGGCAGAGTGCGGCCACGGTCAGCCGGTGTTCCCCGGGGGCGGCGTCGAACCGGAGCCGGTGGCCGTCGAACGCGTCGAGCGCGAGCGGCTGGTCGTCCAGCGACGCTGCCAGCAGGCGGTCGGCGATCACGTCGATCCAGGTTTCGCCGCCGCTGGAGGTGAACGTGGCGGTCGAGGTGGAGACGAAGGTGGCGGTCGGGTCGAACTCGCCCGCGTCCGGGACGCGGCCGGACAGATCGACCGTCACGTCGTAGCCGTGGGTGCCGATCTGGGCGGAGCGTGCGGCCGCCTCCGCCCTGGAGATATTGGCCGGGTACATGAGACCTCGCTGACTAGGGGCGTCGGGGTTGGCGCCGCTGGCGCGAGAGACGCTACACAGGATTGCGGCCCCGACACAAAATACCCCGGCTGGACGGCTCAGCGGCGGGGGCGGTCGAGGCGCGCCAGGGCGGCCTGCGCCGAGGCCTCCGCCGCGGCCAGATCGGCGGCCGACGGGCGGGACACGTCCCGGGCGCGGAGGGCCCGGCCGGCGTCGACCAGGCCCGAGATCCCGTCCCGGCCGAAACTGCGCTCAGGCTCAGGGCGGCGCTGCGTGGTGCTCACAGCGACAGCGTAGACTCCGGGCTCCGCGCACCGGAAAGATGCCATGCCCGAAGGTCACGTCATCCACCGCCTCGCCGACGAACTCACCACCGCCTTCGTCGGTCGGCCGGTGCGGGTGTCCAGCCCGCAGGGGCGGTTCGCTGCTGCGGCCGCCCTCCTGGACGGAAGCAGGCTGCGCGCCGCCGAAGCCTGGGGCAAGCACCTGCTGCTCGACTTCGGCCCGGTCCCGCCCAGTCTCACCGCCGGTTCCGACACCACCGGAGCCGGACCGGGCGCGTCCCGGGACTCCGGCGGCCGACCCGGGGAGCCGTCCGTCGGTCCCTTCCTGCACGTCCACCTCGGCCTGATCGGCAAGCTCCGCTGGGTGCGTCTCGGGCCGGTGGAGAACGCGGCGACGCTGCGGCTGCGCCTGGAGGCAGGCGAGCACATCGCCGAGCTGCGGGGCCCGCAGACCTGCGCCCTGGTGGGTCCCGACGAGGTCGCCGCCCTGCGGGCCGGGCTCGGGCCCGACCCGCTGCGCCCGGATGCCGACCCCGAACGCGGGTGGCGACGGGTGCACCGTTCCGGGCGCACCATCGCCTCGCTGCTGCTGGACCAGCGCGTCGCTGCCGGGGTGGGCAACATCTACCGGGCCGAGGTGCTCTACCGGCAGCGGATCCATCCCGACACCCCGGGCAAGGAGCTGTCGGTCCGGAAGTGGCGGGCGGTCTGGGACGACCTGGCGGTGCTGATGCCCCAGGGCGTGCGACACGGCCGGATCGACACGGTGCGGCCGGAGGACTCCCCGGAAGTGACCGGCCGGGCGGCGCGCGTCGACCGCCACGGCGGGGAGGTGTACGTGTACCGGCGGGCGGGCCAGCCCTGCCTGGTCTGTGGGCGTGAGGTCAGCGTCCGCAGGTTCGAAGGCCGCAACCTGTACTGGTGCGCGAGATGCCAGCGCCGGCGGTGATGCCCTGGGGCGACGCGGAGGTGCGCGTCGCCGGCGACGGCACCACGATCCGGCTGGTGCGCGGAGCCCAACTGGTGGTGGAGCTGGCCTGGGTGGGGGCGAGGGGTGCCGCCGCCGAGTTCGAGGCTGTCGACGAGCTCGAGCACGTCCTGACCGCGCCCGGGGGTCGGCTGTTCCAGCGGCAGGCCGTGGGGGAGTCGTGGCGGAGCCGCTGGGTGCTCAGCAGTGACGCCGGCCACCCGGTCGTGGTCGAGGAGCGGCTCCGGGTGCGGCCCGGACCCGAGTACGCCCTGTGGAGCTGGTCGGGCGGTGTGGGCGCCGTCCTGGCCGTCGCCCCCGCCCATGCGGGCGGCCCGGTGCTGGCCCTGCGGGTCGAGCAGGGCTTCCTCGACGCGTCCCGGCCCACCCGGGCGGGCAGCGCGTCGGTCGACTACGTGATCGCGCCCGACGGTGCGGAGCTGGCGCCGGGCCTTCGGCTCGTGACGTCCCTGGTGGGCGAATGGCGCCCCCACCTGGACGAGCTCGCGGCCCGGCTGCCGGCCTGGTTGAACGACGCCCAGCTGGACGCCGGGGAGCCCTGGTGGGGCGAGCTGGCCGACTACGGGCTGCGCGCGCCCGAGGACGTGGTGGTGGACCTGACCGAGGCGATGGTGTCGCTGACCGCGCCGGCCGGCCGTCGGGTGGTCGACGTGCAGACGCCGCAGGGGTTGCACCGGGTGGCGCTGGAGTGGGTGCCGGGAACCGAGGCGGTACTGCACGAGGTGGCGGCGGCCGCCGTGGGGCGCGGTGCCGGGCTGTCGGTGCCGGAGGCGCTGTGCGTCCAGTTCGCCGCCGACCGGCACGCGGTCTGGCTGGACCCCGCCGCGGAGGACCTGCTGGACCGCGTCGACTGGCTGGCTGACGGGTCGGTGCTGGGTGCCGCCTTCGGACTGGCCCGCGGGCGCAGTCTGGGCGAGGCCGCCCTGGTGTCGGACGCGTTGCGGCTGCTGGAACGCCTGCCGGTGGGCGTCGGTTTCGGCCGGGTGGCGATGGCGGGCTGGATCGCGTCCCTCTCGGTCGGGCTGGAGGCGAGGGGACGCTGCCACGAGCTGCTCGGCCGTGCCGCGGTGGGACGCACGGCTGCCCTGGAGAGCTCCCTGCTGCACTACCGCAGCGTCGAGGCCCAGGGCACCGAACTGGCCGGCGCGGCGAATCGCCTCGGTGGGGTGTTGCCCGGGGACGTGCCCCTGCTGGGCTGGGTGGAGCAGGCCCAGCTGGTGGGCCTGCTGGAGCTGTGCCCCCCGGAGTGGGACCGGGCCGGCGACTACGGCCAGGTGGCGGAGAAGGCGAGGGGCCACCTGCTGTGTGCCTACGCCGACGGCCGGGTGGGCGACGCCGAGCCCCTGGCCTGGCTGCTGCTGAACCCCGGTCTGGGCGCCCTGGGCTGACTGCCTTCGCGGTCGGCGACTTGGTCGCTCATCGGGGACGCCGTAGAGTGGCGGGCGGTCCGCGGGGCGTAGCGTAGTGGCTAGCGCGCCTGCTTTGGGAGCAGGAGACCGGAGGTTCGAGTCCTCTCGCCCCGACCATCGAAACCGCTGGCCAGAACCGGTTCGCACCGGGCGGGCCGGGCAACCGGCGGAACCCTGTGCGCACCGATGGCAGCCGGCAGGACCGGCTCAGCAGTCCCCGGCCGGGGGACAGCGCCCGGGGTCACCCAGCCAGTAGGCTCCTCGGGTCGGGGGACAAGCAAGGCTTCTGCCCACAGGAGTCACTGCCGGAGAGGTAGTCATGGCCCCCCGCCGACACCGCGTGATCGTCCTCGTCCTGACGCTCGCCGCCTCCTCGATCCTGAGCGGCCAGCCGGGGCATGCCGGTCCGTCGGTGCCGCCGCCGGTCCTGGGTG
The DNA here is from genome assembly GCA_963704225.1 of uncultured Actinomycetota bacterium. GTDB lineage: Bacteria > Actinomycetota > Actinomycetes > Propionibacteriales > Propionibacteriaceae > Propionicimonas. The sequence continues at coordinate 123,707 of CAVPHL010000012.1, read as the reverse complement.
AGATGGATCGCCAGGGGCACGCCTTCAGCCAGGACTCCGACGCCATCATCGTCACCGTCAAGAACGCGGGTGCCGACGCTGTGGTGGTGGCCAGGGACGCCGTGGAGCGCGCCGCCGGCCCGTCCGCGGCGGTGCTCGCGGTCACCGCGATCACCACCGACACGGTCTCGGTCCGGCTCGACCGGACCCTCGATCCGGAGGAGTCGGCCGACCTGGCCGCCCTCGTCGAGGACGCTGCGGGTATCGCCGCTGCCGACCCGTCGGCCACCTTCACCCCGGCCACCAAGGACACCTACTACGGCTTCCTGTGGAACCTCAACGGGTCCCTGGACTCCGGGTTCGGTGTCGACGCCGCGGGCGCCTGGGCCTACACGACCGGCTCCGGGGAGGTGATCGGGGTCGTCGACACCGGCATCACCGCCCACAAGGACCTGACCGGATCGGCGACCCGCACCTGGGGCGGCAACGTGGTGAAGGGGTACGACTTCGTCAGCGACCGTGCCGCGGCCGGCGACGGCTCCGGGTGGGACGCCAACCCGGCCGACCCCGGTGACTACTGCGCCGGGTACTGGCAGTCGTCCTGGCACGGCACCCACGTGGCCGGCACCGCGGTCGCCGTCGGTGGCAACAAGCGGGGCGTGGTGGGGGTGGCCCCGAAGGCAAAGGTCCAGGCCCTGCGGGCCATGGGCCGCTGCGGTGGCTCCGAGGCCGACATCGTCGCCGCTATCCGGTGGGGTGCCGGCCTGCCGATCGTCGGTGTCCCTGCCAACCGGAAGCCGGCCACCGTCCTCAACCTCTCCCTCGGTGCGACCGAGACCTCCTGCTCGACCGCTATGCAGGCCGCGATCGACGATGTCGTCGCCGCCGGCGTGGCCGTCGTGGTGTCCGCCGGCAACGACGCGCTGGCGGTCTCCTCCTCATCCCCGGCGAACTGCGACAACGTGGTGCGGGTGGCGGCGACCACCTTCGACGGCCAGCTGGCCGACTACAGCAACGTCGGCACCGCCGAGCTGGCGGTGATCTCGGCGCCCGGCGGCGCCGGAGCCTCCGACGTCGACCCGACCGACTGGATCATCTCGACGTCCAACGCCGGCACCAGAACCTCCCGGTCCGGGACCTACGTCGGCATGGCCGGCACCTCGATGGCCGCCCCGCACGTCGCGGCGACGATCGCCCTGCTGCGGTCGATCGACGACTCCCTCGATCCGGCCGAGCTCCGGGAGATCCTCAACGACACGGCCACGCCGTTGCCTGCCTGCAGCCTCACCGACTGCGGCCCCGGCGTCGTGGACGCCGCCGCCGCCGTGCGGCAGGTCGCCGGGAACGCGCTGGCCGACCTCGGGGACGCCGAGGTGAGCGGCACCCTCGTCCAGGGCGGGCGCCTGTCGGCCGGGCTCAGCACCGAGCCCGCCCAGGGACTCGTGCTGACCTACCGCTGGTTCCGCAACGGGCAGCCGATCGTCGGGGCGACCTCCCCGGTGCGCACCCTGACCGCAGCCGACCTCGACCAGGCGGTCTCGGTGCGGGTCACGGCCACCATCGGGCCGCTGTCGGCGGTGCGCGAGTCCGAGGCCGTCCACCCCGTCCTGCTGCCCTTCGTGGCGGCTGCCCAGCCGTCGGTGTCCGGCACCCACACGGTGGGGCGGACCCTGACGGCCAGGCCGGGAACCTGGGCCCCGGCGCCGGCGAAGGTGCGCTACCAGTGGCTGCGCAACGGGACCGCGATCAAGGGAGCCACGTCGTCGCGGTACGTGCTCGCCAAGGCCGACCGGACCGCGAGCGTGGCAGTCCGGGTGACCGTGACCCGCACCGGGTATCTGACGGCGAGCGCGGACACCATGGCCGTTCCGGTCGCCTGAGACTCTCCCGGATCAGCTGATCCGGATGCCGTAGAGCTTCCGGGCGTAGGTGCCCACGACCAGCATGTTGCCGTAGACGGCCGGGGACGCCTCGATGTTCTGCGACAGCTGAAGCGTGGACAGGTCGGCCCCGGTGTTCGGGTCGAAGAGGTGGAGCAGTCCGCTGGAGTCACCCACCACGCCGTAGCTGTCGCCGTCGGTCCCGGTGAGCAGCACCGGCGAGCTCCAGCCGAAGCTCTTCAGCGTGCGGTTCCAGACCACCGCTCCGGTCTTCCGGTCCAGGGCCACCAGGGAGCCGGCCTTGTCCGAGGTGGTCTTCGCGATGTTGAAGAACACCAGGTCGGACACCTCTCCGGTGCCGAGCACGGGGGTGGCCATCAGGCCGCCGTTGACCGCCTTGTTGTACCGGGCGTCAACCTCGTACCGCCAGACCTCGGCCCCGGTCAGCGCGTCGAGTTTGCGGATCGTGACCGGGCCGACCTCCAGCCCCTCCTCGCCGCGCTTGTCCAGCTCGTTGCCCACGTACAGGAACGGGCCCTCGGGGGTGTCCTCCAGCACGACGGTCGCGTCGGTGTCGTCACCGGTCGGGTGCACCCACACGATCCCCAGCGTGGTGGCGTCCCAGCAGACGATGTTGCCGTCGTTGTCCCCGGCGAACATCAGGTTCCGGTAGGCCGCGGCCGAACCCTCGATGCCGTGCCGGGTCGAGTGCGGGGTGGTGTACCGGAGCCTGGTGAGTTCCGGGTCGACGCTCACCGTCCCGGCCGCGGCATCGAAGGCCGCGTTGAGCTTCACCTTGTAGACCAGTCCGTTCTCGCCCGGCTCGAACAGGGTGTCGGTGGCCGCGTTCACCAGCGCGGAGGAGTCGAACGCGCCCCAGTCCCGGGGTGCGCCGGCGTCGGTGCCGTTCCAGCCGGAGACCTCTGCGTTCTGGATCAGGTCGAAGATCCGGAAGCGCCAGGCACCGGTCTCCGCGCCGTTCTGGTCCAGCCCCATGCCGGCGTACAGCAGCGGGTAGCCGCGAGGGTCGACCGAGCCGGTGCCCTTGAACGCGAAGCCGGTGGCGATCGGCGGCCTGGTCTGCCGGCCGGTGGCCAGGTCGAGCCGGTACACGTTGCCGTCCACCACCGGGTAGAGCACCTCGACGAAGCCTTCGTCGTCCACCTGGGCCGGTTCCAGTCCCATCGCCCGCTTGGTGGCCTGCGGCCAGTTCACCAGGAGAGGCTGACCGGTCCAGCCGGCGCCGGCCCAGTGCGATCCCTCGGCGTACACGTCCCCGGTGTCATGGGTCCAGACCACCTGGAGCCGCTTCTGGCTCACCTCGGTCGTGCCGTAGACCGGAGCGTCGCGGTAGTGGGAGCCACGGAAGGTGAGCACCCCCGGCACCGCGGAGTAGGTGGAGGAATCGCCGAACGCGACCGGCTGGCCGGGCCGGTAGGGGGTGAGCGCCTGGCCGTCGCCGTCGAGCACCGTCCAGGTGACGCTGCCCGACCCGTCCAGCAAGGGCCTGCCGAGAACCCCACCGGTCCCGGTCACCGGTTCGGTCCAGCCCGGCAGGGACGACAGGTCGAGGGCCAGCTTCGCCGGATCCGTCTCCGGGTTGGGGGACGCGGTGGCCGGCGCGCTGGGGGAGTGGGGGCGGCTCCCGGACTGGATCGGGTCGGTCGGGCTGCACGCCACGAGCCCGGACAGCACCGCCGCGCCGAGGGCGGCCACCACGGCACGCCCGCCACCTCGCCTCGCCATCAGGGGGCCTTTCTGTCGAGCAGGGATCCAGCCCGGAGTCTACGTGGCGGCGCTCAGCCCAAGGCTGCCACGCCGACGAAGGCCACCGTGAGGACGATCTCGACCAGCCCCACGATCAGCGGGCGGAGCGGCTGCCGTGACGCCAGCAGGGGCATCACAGCGGCCCTGATTCCGACGGCGACGAACAGCAGCAACCAACCGGGGCCGAGGACGCCGCTCGCGGACAGCCACCCGGCCAGCACCGCCACGGCGAGGTGCCAGCCGATCGAGGCCGCGACCCAGCCCGGCTTCCCCCGCTCGCGGATCATCGTCTTCACGGCCAGGACCGTCCCGACCAGGTAGCCCAGGACCAGGGCGGCCTGCGCCACGGCCACGGTCCCGGCCGGCGTGCCCCACGCGGCGAGCAGCTCCTGCGGGGTGACGAAGCGCACCACCAGGGTCATCAGGGCGGCGGCCACCACGGTCAGGGCGCCGCTGGTGAAGCTGCGTTCCCGCCGCGTCGCCACCAACCAGAGGGCGGCGCCGATGAGGGGGCCGAACCCGGCCACCCATCCGAGCAGTTCCGGGCCCCGGACCAGCAGCGCCACCAGGCCGAACCCGGCGGCGACCCCGGCCCAGGTGAGCACCGGCGGCACCGCGGCACGGCGACGGCGTGGCGGTGCCTTGAGCCAGCCGGACGTGGCGCTGAACGCGAGGTAGCCGGTGAACCAGCAGGCGACGATCGGCAGCAGGACCGGTGCCGAGGGTGCGCCGGCACGCACTCGGAGCACCGCGCCGACCAGGATCGGCAGGGCCAGCATGAACCAGGCTCCGTGCTGCCGGGGCAGCCAGCCGTGCGCGGGGCGTTGTCTTCGGTCGCTGGCCACCGGCCGATGCTAGTGCGAGCCGACGATATCCGGGCTGCCGAGTCCTTCCCGACACGCCAGAATCACCGCCGTGTCATCTGGACGGGTGACCCCGCAAACCCTAGAATGTGCGGCATCTGCTCATTCGGGGGGGAGGAGCAAGATGCGCTACATCACGCGTATCACAGCAATGATCATCGGGGTTGTTCTGGGGAGTGCCGTTCTGGCGAGCTTCCTGAACGAATTGCTGGTCCGGAACGCAGCCGTGTCCGGTCTCGACGGCGGTGCCGTCTTCGTCGCGGTGCTCACCATGGGTTTCATGGGGGCGGTCCTGTCCAGGGAAGCCTGGCTCTCGGCCTGACCCGTTTGCGACGTCACCTGCGCGCCTTGCGCGTGGGTCCGAGGCCGCGCTGAACCAGCCGGGCGCGTGGCGGCGCGTCCGGCCCTGGGTTGCTGCCGCCTGAGAGCGGATGACGGGAATCGAACCCGCATGGCCAGCTTGGAAGGCTGGGGCTCTACCATTGAGCTACATCCGCATGCGGCCCACAGCGTAACCGAACTTGGGGTCGCCGCGCCGCCGGCGGTCCGCTCCGCGCCCCCGGTCGAGACTCCTCCCACCCACCCCGCTGGCGCGGCGTGGGTGGATCGACTGTCTGCTCCCGGGTCCGCTCCGCGCCCCCGGTCGAGACTCCTCCCACCCACCCCGCTGGCGCGGCGTGGGTGGATCGACTGTCTGCTCCCGGGTCCGCTCCGCGCCCCCGGTCGAGACTCCTCCCACCCACCCCGCTGGCGCGGCGTGGGTGGATCGTCGTCTAGGATTGCGCAGTCTGCCTACTTTCGATCAGGAGCCTGCATTGCCCAGCACCGTCGAGAAGCTCAGCCCGTCCCGGGTCAAGCTCACCGTTGAGATCCCGTTCGCCGACCTGAACCCGCACCTGGAGAAGGCCTACCGCGACATCGCCCGCCAGGTCGCCATTCCCGGCTTCCGCAAGGGCAAGGTGCCGAACCTGGTGATCGACCAGCGCTTCGGGCGCGGCATGGTGCTGCAGGAGGCCATCAACGCCGCCCTGCCCGGCGCCTACGAAGCCGCGATCGGCGAGGCCGGGGTGAGCCCGCTGGGCGAGCCCGAGGTTGAGGTCACCAAGCTCGAGGATGGTGATCTGATCGAGTTCACCGCCGCCGTCGACGTCCGTCCCGACTTCACCGTGCCCGCGTTCAGCACGATCAGCGCGACCGTCGCGCTGCCGCGCCCGGTCCAGGAGGACGTCGAGGAGCGGATCGGCCTGCTGCGACAGCGCTTCGCCACTTCCACCGAGGTCGAGCGCCCTGCCGCCGACGGTGACCAGGTGACGATCAGCCTCGCCGGCACCCGCGACGGCGCACCCCTGGAGGACGCGACCGCGGACGACATCACCTACGTGATCGGCTCGGGCGGGATGATCGACGGCCTCGACGAGGCAGTCACCGGCCTGGCCGCCGGCGCCCAGGCCACCTTCGCGTCCACCCTCGTGGGCGGGCCGTTGGAGGGTGAGCCGGCCGACATCACCGTGACGGTGACCAGGGTGTCCGAGCAGGCCCTTCCCGAGGTCGACGACGAGTTCGCGCAGTTGGTCTCCGAGTTCGACACGGTCGAGGAGATGCGGGCCGACCTCACCAAGCGGGTGGAAGAAATGGCGGCCGCCGAGCAGGTTTCCCGCGGTCGCGACAAGGTGCTGGAGGCCCTGGTCGACGCCATCGAACTGGAGGTTCCCGAGCGGGTGCTCGAGACCGAGGTCGAGGCCCGCAAGGCTCAGGTCAGCGAGCAGTTGCAGCGCGCCGGGCTCACCCTGGAGCGCTACCTCGAGCAGGCCGACGAGGAGGCCAAGACCGCCGAGGACTTCTGGGCCGAGATCGAGAAGTCGACCGAGCGTGCCCTGAAGGCCCAGCTGGTGCTGGACAAGGTCGCCGACGATGCCCAGGTGTCGGTGGAGCAGGTCGACCTGCAGCAGTTGCTCGTCCAGAAGGCCATGCAGAACGGGTCGAGCCCCGAGCAGGAGGCCCAGCACATGATGGAGCACAACCACATCGGTTCCTGGATGCAGGAGATCCGCCGCAACAAGGCGCTCGCCCTGATCGTCGCCGAGGCCACGGTCACCGACACCGAGGGCAACCCGGTGGACCTGTCCAGCGCGACGGTCGAGGCCGACGCCGAGTAACCCCACGTCCCGGCGGCGCCGTCACCCTCGAGGGTGGCGGCGCCGCCGGCGTCTGCACCCGCCCTGGTCCGCTGGGCGCCCTGCCCGGCGCAACACCGGGAGGGCTGGGCGAGGGCGGCGGTCGGTGGGTCGGCGTGCGCCGACAGCGAACAGGGCGACCAATCCGGCCGAAAAGCCGGGGGCAACGGGTAGGTTCGCAGCGTGAACGAACAACATGCCATTTCGCGCGGCCTGTCCATGGCCGCGGGCGGCGCCGGGATCGGCATGACCGATTCGGTCTACCAGTCCCTGCTGGCCAACCGCATCATCTTTCTCGGTTCCGAGGTGAGGGACGAGAACGCCAACGCCATCTGCGCCCAGATGCTGCTGCTGAACGCCGAGGACGCCAACAAGGACATCTACCTCTACATCAACAGCCCCGGTGGCTCGGTCGACTCCGGCATGGCGATCTTCGACACCATGCAGTGGATCTCGAACGACGTGGCCACGGTCGCGATGGGCCTGGCCGCCTCGATGGGCCAGTTCCTGCTGTCCGCAGGCGCCAAGGGCAAGCGGTTCGCGCTGCCCCACAGCCGGATCATGATGCACCAGCCGTCCGGTGGCCTGGGCGGTACGGCCTCCGACATCCGGATCCAGGCCGAGCAGTCGCTGCACATCAAGAAGACCATGTCCGGCCTGATCGCCGAGCACACCGGCCAGACGGTCGAGCAGATCGAGAAGGACTCCGACCGCGACCGGTGGTTCACCGCCGAGGAGGCGCTCGCCTACGGCTTCATCGACCACGTCTACGAGCGGGCCTCGCAGATCAAGACCGCTGCTCCGAACCAGTGAGGAACCCGATGAACACCATTCCCTCGGGGCTGGCGCCGGCCGGCCCCAGCATGGACTACTACATCCCGCAGTGGGAGGAGCGGACGTCGTACGGCGTCCGTCGGGTCGACCCGTACACGAAGCTCTTCGAGGACCGGATCATCTTCCTCGGCACGCCGATCAGCGACGACATCGCCAACGCGGTGATGGCCCAGTTGCTGTGCCTGCAGTCGATGGACCCGGAGCGTCCGATCAGCATGTACATCAACTCCCCGGGCGGCTCCTTCACCGCGCTCACCGCCATCTACGACACGATGCGCTACATCAAGCCCGACGTGCAGACGGTCTGCCTCGGCCAGGCGGCCTCCGCCGCTGCCGTCCTGCTCGCTGCCGGCACCAAGGGCAAGCGGCTGGCGCTGCCCAACAGCCGAATCCTGATCCACCAGCCGGCCACCGAGGGCGGCTACGGGCAGTCCTCCGACCTGGAGATCCAGGCGCGCGAGATCCTGCGGATCCGGGCGTTGATGGAGAGCATGCTCGCCGACAGCACCGGGCAGTCGGTGGAGAAGGTCAGCCATGACATCGAACGGGACAAGTACCTGACCGCCGAGGAGGCCGTCGAGTACGGCATCGTCGACGACATCCTCACCTCGCTGAAGGAAATCTCCCACTGATCCAGCCCGGACCTTCCCGGCGCGGACGGGGTGTCCGGGCTAGGGTTGGTGGACAAGACGGAGGGAATGCAACGTGGCACGAATCGGCGAGACCTCGGACCTGCTGAAGTGCTCGTTCTGCGGGAAGAGCCAGAAGCAGGTCAAGAAGCTCATCGCAGGGCCCGGGGTGTACATCTGCGACGAGTGCATCGACCTGTGCAACGAGATCATCGAGGAGGAGTTCGCCGAGACCAGCGACTCCGGCCTGCTCGACGAACTGCCGAAGCCGAAGGAGATCTGCGCCTTCCTGGATTCCTACGTGATCGGCCAGGACACCGCCAAGAAGGCGTTGAGTGTGGCCGTCTACAACCACTACAAGCGTGTCCAGGCGCAAGCTGCGATCCCGGGGCGTCGCGTCGCCGACGACGAACTGGTCGAACTCGGCAAGTCGAACATCCTGCTGATCGGTCCGACCGGGTGCGGGAAGACCTACCTCGCCCAGACGATGGCCCGCATGCTGAACGTGCCCTTCGCCATGGCGGACGCCACCGCGCTCACCGAAGCCGGCTACGTCGGTGAAGACGTCGAGAACATCCTGCTCAAGCTGATCCAGGCCGCCGACTACGACGTGAAGAAGGCCGAGACCGGCATCATCTACATCGACGAGATCGACAAGGTCGCCCGCAAGAGCGAGAACCCCTCGATCACCAGGGACGTGTCCGGCGAGGGCGTGCAGCAGGCACTGCTGAAGATCCTCGAGGGCACCCAGGCGTCGGTACCGCCGCAGGGTGGCCGCAAGCACCCCCACCAGGAGTTCATCCAGATCGACACCACGAACATCCTGTTCATCGTCGGCGGGGCGTTCGCGGGCCTGGAGGAGATCATCAACGCCCGGGTGGGCAAGCGTCCGCTCGGCTTCAACAACGACGCAGCGGTCCGTCGGCCGACGTCGCTCAACCCGTTCCAGGAGGTCCGGCCCGAGGACCTGCACAAGTTCGGCCTGATCCCGGAGTTCATCGGCCGGCTGCCGATGATCTCCACGGTCGAGCAGCTGGACGAGCAGTCCCTGGTCCGCATCCTCGTCGAACCCAAGAACGCGCTGATCAAGCAGTTCCGCAAGCTCTTCGAGCTGGACAGCGTGGATCTGGAGTTCACCCCACAGGCGATCGACGCCATCGCCCGGATGGCGCTCCGACGCGGCATCGGTGCGCGCGGGCTGCGTTCGATCCTCGAAGAGATCCTGCTCAACGTGATGTACCACGTGCCGAGCGAGGACGAGGTGGCCCAGGTCCTGGTCGACGCCGATGTCGTCAACGACGGGGTGGCCCCGAGACTGGTCAGCCGCGCCCAGTTGGCCCGCAACGAGCGGCGCGACAAGAGCGCCTGAGACAGCTCTCCCCGCCGGCCGGTGGGCCGGGTTGCCCGGCCCGGCGCCCCTTCCCGGCGCGGCGTTCCAGGGTTGCCCCGGGAAGCGGACCCGGGTCCCGCACGCCCGGGTCCGGGTGGAGGCGGCCAATCGTCTCAGCAGTCGTGGAATGCCGCGAAGGCATCGCAGCGGACCCTCGGGTTATGCCATTGTGGAACCTGTCGACCACGTCGCCTGCGAAGGAGCCAACCAATGTCCACCCGTACCGTTAGCATCGCCTCCTCGGTCGGTCTGCACGCCCGCCCCGCGTCCCTGTTCGTCCAGGCCGCCACCGCGACCGGACTGCCGGTGACGATCGCCAAGGAGGGCGGCAACCCGGTTGATGCCCGCAGCATCCTGATGGTCATGGCGTTGGGCGCCAGGCACGGAGAGGTGGTCACGCTGACCGCCGAGGGAGACGGTGCCGAAGCGGCCCTGGACTCGCTGGTGGAGTTGCTGTCGCGCGACCTCGACGCGGAGTAGAGCGATGCCCGGCGCCGGTGAGCTGCACACGACCTTCCACGGGATCGGCGTCAGCGCCGGCACCGCCTTCGGCCCTCTGGTGGTGGTGACGCCACCTCCCACGGCCCCGGCCGATGAGGCCCCGACCACGGACGCGGTCGCCGCGGCGGCCAAGGTGCGGGGCGTTCTGGAGGACGTCGCGACGAGCCTGGAGGGCCGGGCCGCGGCCGCCGACGCCCACGCCCGGCCGATCCTGGAGGCCGGCGCCATGATGGCGCGGGACCCGGGGCTGGCCGCGGGCATCGACACCCAGCTCCAGAACGGCCTGGGGATCACCAACGCCGTCTCGGTGGCGGTGGAGGAATACTGCGCGATGTTCGTGTCCCTCGGCGGTTACATGGCCGAGCGGGTGACCGACCTGCGTGACGTCCGCGACCGCGCCGTGGCCCGGCTGCTGGGCAAGCCGGAACCGGGCGTCCCCAGCCTGACCGAGCCGAGCATCCTGGCCGCGCACGACCTTGCGCCGGCGGAGACGGCGACGCTGAACTCCGGGACCTGCCTGGGCATCATCACCGAGATCGGCGGACCGACCAGCCATACCGCGATCCTGGCCTCCCAGCTGGGCATTCCTGCCGTGGTGCAGGCGGCCGGCATCCTCACGGTGGCGGCCGGCACGACGGTGGCGATCGACGGCGGCGTGGGGGAGATCACAGTCAACCCGTCGGTTGAGGAGATTGCCCTGCTGGCCGAACGCAAGCGACGCCGCGCCGCGGCGCTGGCCGGAGGCACCGGCAAGGGGGCGACCAAGGACGGCTACCCGGTGGCGTTGCTGGCCAACATCGGCACCGCCGAGGACGCCCGGCAGGCGGCGAAGCAGCCGGTGGAGGGGGTCGGCCTGTTCCGTACCGAGTTCCTCTTCCTCGACCGCGACACGATGCCGACCGTGGCCGAGCAGACCGCGACCTACATCGAGGTGTTCAAGGCGTTCGGCGACCGGCGGGTGGTCGTCCGCACCCTGGACGCCGGCGCGGACAAGCCGCTGAAGTTCGCCGATCTGGGCCCGGAGGAGAACCCGGCGCTCGGCCGGCGGGGCATCCGGCTCGGCATGATCCGCACCGAGGTGCTCGACACCCAGCTCGAGGCGCTCGCCGCGGCCTACCAGGAGACCGGGGCGGATGTGCGGGTGATGGCTCCCATGATCGCCACCCAGGCCGAGGCCACCTGGTTCGCCGAGAGGGTGCGGGCACTCGGTTTGCCCAAGGTCGGCGTCATGATCGAGGTGCCGGCTGCCGCGATCCGCTCCAAGGGCATCCTCTACCACGTCGACTTCGCCTCCCTGGGAACCAACGACCTGCAGCAGTACACGATGGCCGCGGACCGGATGCAGGGCGAGCTGGCCGATCTCCTCAATCCGTGGGAGCCGGCGCTGCTGGACGTCATCGACCTGGCCTGCGATGGCGGAGAGGCGATGGGCAAGCCCGTCGGGGTCTGCGGCGAGGCCGCCGGCGATCCGGCCCTGGCCCTGGTTCTGACCGGACTCGGGGTCTCCAGCCTGTCGATGGCACCCGGGAAGGTGCCGGCGGTGCGCACGTCACTGGGCCTGCACACTCTCACCCAGTGCCAGCAGATGGCGGCGGCCGCCCGGGCAGCCACCACGGCCGAAGGGGCCAAGAAGGCGGTTCTGGCGATGGCCGACCCGGTGCTGATCGACCTGCTCTGAGTCCCGTGGCCGGCCGGGAGCGCCGAGGTGCCGGGCCGGCCGCGACCTCAGGGACCGGGCCCGCGTGGCGCGCTCTGCCGATTCGACGCCGGCCCGGTGCTACCTGGCGGCACTCCGGAGCGTCCCGGTGATGCCCCCGCCCGGCGTGCCGACGAGGCACACCACCTCCCGGTCGAGCGCCTCGGTCCAGGTCTCCTGGGTCGGGGTGAGCATGGTCAGCTCGAGCTTCGACTTGCCCGTCGGCATGCCGACGAAGTCGGCGAAACCGTCGGCACAGACGGCCCTGGCCTGGTCGCGCACAGCGTTGTTGCCCGGGTAGTCCTCGCCGCTGAGCGTCGCGCTTCCGAACGCCTCCCAGTGATGGGGCCCGGCGCAGGGCAGCAGGGTCAACGCCTCGGTGCTCTCGCTGGGCAGCGTGCCCAGGCAGTCGCCCACGCGAACCGAGAAGCTGTCCGTGGTCGCCGGGCTCGTCACCTGCCCGGCGCTGTCCCGGACGCCCGGGGCGCATCCCGCCAGCGCTGCCGCCAGCAGCGCGGCTGCGGCCGCCCGCGCGATCCGACCGGACACGTTCAGCCTTCCGCGGGCGCCAGCTCGATGCGGACGTCCAGCGGACCGCCGGTGGCCAGCCATTCGATCGGGTTGCTGATCCGGCCCACCGCCCTCAGGTCGTCCTCGGCGGCGAACAGCCGGCTGAGGGCGCCTTCCGGCCCGGAGACCACGGCGCGGGTCACCTCGGTCTTCATCGACACCTTCGCCTGTGACTTCGCGCCCCGGATGCCGACCAGGGTGGCGGCCACGTCGAGCAGCAGGGCGGGATCGCCTCCGTCGGAGGCCAGGTCGCCCGGCACCGGCCACGCCGAGGTGTGCACCGAACCGTTCCGCCACCACGACCAGACCTCCTCGGTGACGAACGGCAGGAAGGGCGCGAACAGCCGCAGCAGCACATCCAGGGCGTCCCGCAGGGCCGCCTGGGCCGAGATGCTGGCCGCCTCGTCCTCACCGCCATAGGCACGTTCCTTGACCAGCTCCAGGTAGTCGTCGCAGAACTGCCAGAAGAACTTCTCCGTCGACTCCAGCGCAGCGGAGTAGTCGTAGGCCTCGAAGGCCGCGGTCGCCTGCTGGACCACGCCCGCCAGCGTGGCCAGCATGGCCAGGTCGACGGACTCCCCGGCCCGGGCCCGGGCCGGGGTGTCGGCGGCGATGCCGAGGATGAACTTGCTCGCGTTGAGGATCTTCATCGCCAGTCGGCGTCCGACCTTCATCTGGGTCTCGTCGAACGGTGAGTCCATGCCAGGACGGGCCATGGCGGCGCGCCAGCGCACCGCGTCGGAGCCGAACCGGTCGAGGATGTCGGTCGGAACCACGACGTTGCCCTTGGACTTGCTCATCTTCTTCCGGTCCGGGTCGACCACGAAGCCCGAGATCGACGCCCGCCGCCACGGGAGCGAGTCGTGTTCGAAGTGGGCGCGTACCACCCGGGAGAACAACCAGGTGCGGATGATGTCGTGGGCCTGGGGGGCCATGTCCATCGGGAAGGTGAGCTTCCACAGTTCCTCGTCGGAATTCCAGCCGCAGGCCAGCTGCGGGGTGAGCGAGGACGTGGCCCAGGTGTCCATCACGTCCGGGTCCCCGACGAAGCCGCCGGCCACCCCCCGCTGCGCCTCGGTGTAGCCGGGCGGGCAGGCGCTGGACGGGTCGACCGGCAAGGCGTCGTCGGCGGGGATGATCGGGTGCTCGTAGACCGGTTCGCCGTCCGCATCCAGGGCGTACCACACCGGGAACGGCACGCCGAAGAAGCGCTGCCGGCTGATCAGCCAGTCACCGTTGAGGCCGTTGACCCAGTTGGCGTAGCGGTGCTTCATGTGGTCCGGCACCCAGGCGAGCTCTTCGCCGCGGGCCAGCAGCGAGGCCTTCAGGTTCTCGTCGCGGCCGCCGTTGCGGATGTACCACTGACGGGTGGAGACGATCTCCAGCGGCTTGTCGCCCTTCTCGAAGAAGTTCGCCATCCGCTGGGTCGGCGTGGGCTCACCGTCGAGGTCGCCCGAGGCCCGCAGCAGCGCCACCATCGCCTCCCGGGCACCGAAGGCGGTCTTGCCGGCCAGTCCGGCGTACGGCTCCGGATTGGCCAGCCACTCAGGGGTCTCGCCGTGCAACCGGCCGTCCCGACCGATCACCGTCCGGGTGGGCAGCCGCAGTTCCCGCCACCACTGGACGTCGGTGAGGTCGCCGAACGTGCAGCACATCGCGATGCCGGCACCCTTGTCCGGCTCGGCGGCGGGGTGGGCGAGCACGGGGATCTCCACGCCGAACACCGGCGACGTCACCGTGGTGCCGAACAGCGGCTGGTAGCGCTCGTCGTCGGGATGCGCGATCAGCGCGCACACCGCGGCGATCAGCTCCGGCCGGGTGGTCTCGATGTGCACCGGCTCGCCGTCGGGCTTGTGGAACGCCACCCGGTGGTAGTGGCCGGGGTAGTCGCGGGCCTCCAACTCGGCCTGCGCCACCGCGGTCTGGAAGGTGATGTCCCACAGGGTCGGCGCCTCCGACAGGTAGGCCTCGCCGCGGGCGAGGTTGCGCAGGAAGGCGCGCTGTGCGACCGCCTGGGCCTGATCGGAGATCGTGGTGTAGAGCGCGCTCCAGTCCACGCTCAAGCCGAGCGTGCGCCAGAGGTTCTCGAACGCCAGCTCGTCGACGGCGGTCAGCTCGTGGCACAGCGCCACGAAGTTGCGCCGGCTGATCGGCAGCTGCCGCTTCGGGTCCGGGGTTGCCGGCGGGGTGAAGTCGGGGTCGTAGGGCAGCGACGGGTCGCAGCGCACCCCGTAGAAATTCTGGACGCGCCGTTCCGTGGGCAGGCCGTTGTCGTCCCACCCCATCGGGTAGAACACGCGCAGGCCCTTCATCCGCTGGTAGCGGGCGACGAGGTCGGTGTGGGTGTAGCTGAAGACGTGGCCCACGTGCAGCGAGCCGGACACGGTGGGCGGCGGGGTGTCGATGCTGAACACCTGGTCGCGGGACGCGGGCCGGACGAAGGCGTAGGTGTCCTGCTCGCGCCAGGCCTGCGACCACTTCGCCTCCAGCCCCTCGAGCACCGGACGCTCCGGTACGCCCCCGGTGCCATGGGTCGCTGCGAGCACGGCGGAGGTCAGGGGCTGCTCAGTCATGGGCCGCATCATATTGAGCGTCCCCGCCCAGATCAGAATCCGCCACCCCGACGCCCGGCATCCGGGTCCCGACGATTCGCCGCGGTCGGGCCCTTCGGGGGGCCTGGCGGCGGGCCGATCGGGCGGGGAAGCGTCAGGCGCGCTGCCTGATCAGGTCGAGCAGTCCTTCCTGGCCGACACCGGAAACGTCGGTGAGCGACAGGTCGGTGCCGTTGACGTGGAGCGAGGGGGTGGAGACCCGGTTGCTGATGGCCTGGAGGTCCTGGGTACCGAGATCGTTCGTGCCGGTCACGAAGGCCTTGGTGGCTTGGGTGTCGTAGCAGGCCTGGAAGGCGGTGAGCGCGTCCCCGGTGATGCCGACCGAAGCGGGCAGGAGGTCGCGCAGCAGTTCGTCGGCGTAGCCCGAGCCCTCGTTCTCGGGCTGGTTGGCGAAGATGGCGTCGTGGTATGCGCCGTAGCTGCCGGCCACGTCGGCGCAGGCTGCGGCGACGCCGGCGCGGACCGAGGCGTCGTTGCCGAGGCTGGCATCCAGGAAGGTCATGGTGCGATAGCGCAGGTCGATCTCCCCGGCTGCGGCCGCCGTGGTGAGCGCGGCGCCGTAGGCCGTCTCGAACTGGCTGCAGGCCGGGCACTGGTAGTCGAAGAAGAGTTCGACCACGGGTGCGCCGTCCATGGCCTTGCCCGGGTTGACCACGATCGCCTTGCCGTCGGCGGTGGCGCTGGGCGGGGTGGCGCTGGCGCTCCCGCCGCCCGCGTTCATCCCCTGGACCATCACCCCGACCATGACCCCGACCACCACGAGCACCAGGACGGCCGCACCAACGCCGATGATGCGGGTCAGCCGCTGCTGCTTGGCTGCAGCGGCCTGGGCCTGCCGCAGCCGCTCACGGTTGTTCTGGGTCATCGGGCCGGCTCCTTGTCGTGGGCGTCTTCGGGGGTCGTCGGTTCGGGTTCGGGCGGCCCGACCGGGGCGAGCAGCCAGTTGTCGACGGCGAACGGGGAGCGGGGTCGCCACACCGCCCAGAGCCCGGCGAGCAGCAGCCCGGCATCCCTGGCGATCTCGGCGGGGTACTGGGTCTCGCCGGGGGCGACCTCGCCGCCTCCGCCGAAGCAGCCGCAGTCGATCGAGATGCCCCGCGCCCACACCGAGGCGATCCCGACGATGAACACCACCATCAGCACCGAGCCCGCCACGGCGGAAAGGCGGGTGAAGGTGCCGGTGACGATCAGCAGGCCGACGGCGATCTCGACGATCGGCAGGGCCACCCCGACGAAGGTGGTCGTCTCCCAGGGGAGCAGCTGGTACAGCCGGACCGACAGGACTGACGCGTCGAGGTGGGGGACCTTGAGCAGTCCGGCGATCAACAGCACCGACCCGAGCAGGAGTCTCGCGACCAGCGTCACCCACTCCGGCCAGGGACGCCGCGATCGCGGGGCGGCAGCAGAGTCGGGCACCGCGTCAGTATAACGAGGGCCGCCCCCGTCCCCGCCCCGTCCCCGCCCTGGCGCCGCGTAGTCTGGGCGAACCATGACCAGAACCCACGCCGAGATCGTCGCCGCCCTGCAGTCCCGTTGGCCCGAGAACCGGGTGGCACCCGGCCTGGCGCGGGTCCAGGCCCTGTGCGACCTGCTCGGGGCGCCCGAGCGGTCCTTTCCGGTGATCCTGGTGGCCGGCACCAACGGCAAAGGCAGTACGGCGGCGATGATCGACTCGCTGCTGCGCGCGCTGGGACTGCGGGTCGGCCGCTACGCCAGCCCGCACCTGGTCGACCTGACCGAGCGGATCTGCCTCGACGGGGAGCCGATGGCGGCGGAGTTGTTCGACGAGCTGTACACCCAGGTGGAACCGCTGATCGAGATGGTGGACGCCCGGCAGATCGACGGTGTCGCGATGACGTTCTTCGAGGTGATGACCGCCCTGGCGTATGCCGCTTTCGCCGAGGCCCCCGTCGACGTGGCCGTGGTGGAGGTGGGCCTGGGGGGTCGCTGGGACGCCACCAACGTGGCCGATGCCGAGGTGGCGGTGGTGTGCCCGGTCGACCTCGATCACACCCACCTGCTCGGGGACACGCTGGCCGAGATCGCCGGGGAGAAGGCGGGCATCATCACGTCGGGCGCACGGGCCGTCCTGGCCGCCCAGCAGCCGGAGGCCGCGCGGGTGTTGCTGGCCCGGTGCGCGGAGGTCGGTGCGGAGGTGCGCCGCGAAGGGATCGAGTTCGGGTTGATCAGCCGCGAGCCGGCGGTCGGCGGGCAGGTGTTGCGCCTGGAGACCGCCGACGGCCCGCTCGGCGACCTGGTGCTGCCGCTCTTCGGGGCCCACATGGCCCGCAACGCCGCGCTGGCGGTGGCCGCGGCCGAGGCCTTCCTCGGGGGGCGGGCACTGCCGGCCGAGGTGGTGGCCCACGGCCTTGAACAGGTGCAGGCGCCCGCCCGGCTCGAGGTCGTGCGCCGTTCGCCCACCGTGGTGCTGGACACCTGCCACAACCCGCACGGCGCCCGGGCGACCGTCGACGCCCTCACCGAGGCGTTCGACTTCACCCCGCTGGTCGGCGTGGTGGCGATGATGGCGGACAAGGATGTCGCGGGCATGCTGGCGGTCTTCGCCGAGGCCATGACGACGGTGGTCTGCACCACGATCGCCTCCACCGATCGGGCCCTTCCGGCGGACGCGCTGGCGCAGCGCGCCGCGGAGGTGTTCGGCGCCGACCGGGTCCGGGTGGCACCCACCATGGCCGACGCGATCGAGGAGGCGGTACGGCTGGCCGATGAGGCCGGCCCGGGCGCCGGCGTGCTCGTCGCCGGTTCGGTCTACGCCGCCGGTGAGGCGCGGGCGCTGCTGCACCGGACGGAGGAACCGTGAGGCTGGCACCGGACAACCCGATGGGTCGGGTGATGCTCAGCATTCTCGGCTTCGAGGCGATCGTGTTCGGGCTGGCGATCGCGGGCATGATCCAGGTGTCCGAACTGCCGGTGGGGACATCGTTCGCGGCCGGCCTGGGGGCAGCAACGCTGGCGGTGCTGGCGGCGGCCCTGCTGCGCAGGCCGCCCGGCTACCTGCTGGGCTGGCTCACCCAGGTGGTGGCCGTCGCCCTCGGCCTGGCCACACCGATGATGTTCGCCGTGGGTGGCATGTTCGCGCTGCTGTGGGTGGTCTGTTTCGTGCTCGGCCGTCGCATCACGGCCACGACGGCCAAGGGCGCGCAGCGACCCGCGGCGGAGGGGTCCTGACCAGCAGCCAGGACGGTAGGGTTCCCCCCATGACCGAGCAGCAACGGACCCTCGTTCTGGTCAAGCCCGACGCGGTGCGACGTGGGCTGGCCGGCACCATCCTCGCCCGGTACGAGGCGAAGGGGCTCGCGATCGTGGCCATGGATTTCCGTCAGGTCGACGCGGCCGAGGCCGACCGGCACTACGCCGACCACGTGGCGCAGCCGTGGTACCCGCCGCTGCGGGACTACTTCACCAGCGGCCCCCTGGTGGCGGTGGTGCTCGAGGGCCGGTTCGCGGTGGACGTGGTACGGGCGATGAACGGCGCGACGAACTCCGCGGTCGCCGCGCCGGGGACGATCCGTGGCGACCTGTCCTTGTCGAACCGGGAGAACCTGGTGCATGCGTCAGACTCCCCGGAATCCGCCGCCCGGGAGATCGCGCAGTGGTTCCCGAACCTGGCCTGAGCGGACCGCAGCCGACGCCGGCCACCGGGCCTGGCCTCCCGCCCGCTCCTGCGCCGCACGACCCTCAGCCCGTCGGCCCGGTCCCGGCAGGCCATCCGGCGCCCGCCACGGCGGGGCAGCCCGCGTGGTACCCGGGTGTGCAGCCGCCTCTGGATTCCGGTGGGCAGCCAGCCGTGCCGCCCGGCCCGTGGCCCGGCGGTCCGTTCCCGGCCACGGCCTGGGTGACCACCCCGCCGGCTCGTCCCGCGTCCCTGCCGGTGCAGGAGCGGGAGTACCACGAGTTCTTCCGGGCTCCGCGGTGGCGGTGGTGGAAGCCGGTGCTGGCGCTGCTGGTGTTCGTGGCGTGCTGGCTCGTCGCCAGCATCGTCCTCACCGGCGCGGCCCTCGCCTACGACGTGGCCACCGGCCGCTCCGACCCCGGCGCACTCGAACCCGGGGTGTCGGTGTCGGACCAGCTCGCCGCCCTGATGACCCCGATGGTGTTCGCCGCCAACAACATCGCCCTCGCCCTGGCGATCCCGTTCGCCGGCCTGTCGGCCTGGGCGGTGTTCGGCCAGCGGCCCGGCTGGCTGTCCTCCATCACCGGACGCTTCCGGTGGGGGTTGTTCGGGCGTTTCGCCCTCATCTCGGCGGCCGTGCTGGCGGTCTCGCTGGTGGTCCAGCTGGCGGTGTCCGGCGGCGTGGAGGGACTCGCCTGGAACGGCGACTCACTGTTCCTGATCGTCATCATCCTGCTCACGACACCGTTCCAGGCAGCCGGCGAGGAGTACGCGCTGCGCGGCCTGGCGACCCGTGCGGTCGGCTCCTGGTTCAGCTCCCGGCGGGTCGGCCTGGTGGTGGCCACCGTGGTCACGGCGGGGGCCTTCATGGCTCTGCACGTGGCCGAGGACGTCTGGCTGAACGCGTTCTACCTGCTGTTCGCGGTGCTGGCCTCCCTCCTGGTCTGGCGCACCGGCGGTCTGGAGGCGGCGGTCGCCCTGCACGTCGCGAACAACCTGCTCGGCATGGTGTTCCTGCCGTTCACCCCCCTGGAGGACGTGTTCGACCGCAGCGCCGGCGTGGCCGGTCCGGAAACCCTGGCGCAGATGGTGGCCCTGGCGGTGGTCGCGGCCCTGATCCTGCGACAGGCCCGCCGGCTGCAGCTGCCGCGGGCGGCCGCCCCGGCTGCGTCCGGGGCGCTGCCGCGCGACGGGTACTCTGGAGTTCTTGGCACCATCGGTTCAGGACAGGCGTGAGATGACCGACGACGTGATGACACGGCTCGATGCCCCGGGCGCGCTGAAGTGGCTGCGGGCACGGATCCGGCCGCGGGTGGGACGAACGCTCGTCGGCGTCGACGGGGTGGACGGGGCAGGCAAGACCACCTTCGCCAACGAGCTCGCCGAACTGCTCAAGGAATCCGGCCTCACCGTGATCCGGATCTCGATGGACCACTACCTCAACCCGCAGTCGAAGCGCTACGCGCAGGGCAGGTCCTCGGCGAAGGGCTACTTCGAGGACAGCTATGACTATGCGCGGTTCACCGACGAGGTGCTGGAGCCGCTCGGCCACGGCGGGTCGGGCCGCTACCGGACCGCCGCCTACGACCTGGACTCCGAATCCGAGGTGCATTCGCCGTGGCGGATCGCCCCGGACAACGCCGTGGTGATCATCGACGGCATGTTCATCCACCGCGACGAGCTGTGCCCGAGCCCCAAGAAGAAGGTCTGGGACATCTCGGCGTGGCTCGAGGTGCCCTTCGAGGAGTCGTTCCACCGGATGTCCGAGCGGGAGTCCAAGATCACCCCGGACCCTGCGGATCCGGTCAACGCCCGCTATTACCAGGGCCAGTTGCTCTACCTCGAGACCTGTGACCCGGCCGAGCGCGCCGACATCGTGGTGGAGAACGCCACCCCGCACGCCCCGGTCCTCGACTGACGGTGCGTGCCGGCGACCCGGAGGATCCGGCGCTCCTGGCCGAATCCCTCAAGGCCCGTCTGGTGGCCGCGGCGAACCCGGACAATGTCGCCGGGATGACGCGCTACGGGATCAGCCCGGTAGGCACCCTCGGAGTCCCGATGCCGGTCCTGCGCGGGATCGCCGCCGAGCTACGGCCGCTGCGCCGGGACCGGCCGCAGGTGGCCCATCAGGTGGCGGCGCAGCTGTGGGCGTCCGGTCTGCACGAGGCGAGGATCCTGGCCGGGCTGGTGGATCCGCCCGCCCTGGTCACCCCCGCGCAGGCCGACGCCTGGGTGGCCGACCTCGACTCCTGGGATGTCTGCGACCAGTTGATGAGCCGGTTCGCCGCGACTCCGTTCGCCTACACCAAGGTCGTCGAGTGGACGGGCGCCCAGGAGGTGTTCACCAAGCGAGCCGGCTTCGTGCTGGCCTGTGCGCTCGCCGTCCACGACAAGCAGGCCGACGACGCGCGGAGCATCGGCTTCCTCGCCCTGGCCGAGCGGGAGGCGACCGACGGGCGCAACTTCGTGAGGAAGGCGGTCAACTGGACGCTGCGCCAGGTGGGCAAGCGTTCCCGCCGTTGCCACGCGGCGGCCGTGGCGTCGGCCGAACGCATCCTGCGCGACCACCCGGAGTCGTCGTCGGCCCGCTGGATCGCCCGGGACGCCCTGCGTGAACTGCGCAGCGACGCGGTCGCCGCCCGATTGGCCCGCCTCGGGTAGGGCTCGCAGATGTACCCATCCCGGCCCGGGTTCGGGTTCCCGGGGTGCCTTGGCTAGGCTGGCCCGACCATGACCACGACCCCCGACTCGCTCTACCCGAGGCTGGAGCCCCTGCTCGCGCAGGTCACCAAGCCGGTTCAGTACACCGGCGGCGAGGTGAACTCGTTCTGCAAGGAGTTCGGCGACGCCGAGGTCCGCTGGGCCCTGATGTACCCCGACGCGTACGAGGTGGGGCAGCCCAACCAGGGCCTGGCGATCCTGTACGAGCTGCTCAACGAGCGCGACTGGATCGTGGCCGAGCGGACGTTCTCGGTCTGGCCCGACCTGGCCGGCCTGATGCGTGGCCGGGGCATCCCCCAGTTCACCCTGGAGAACCACCTGCCGGTCCGTGCGTTCGACCTGCTGGGGGTGAGCTTCTCCACCGAGCTGGGCTACACCAACCTGCTTGAGGCGATCGACCTGGCCGGGATGGCCCTGCGCAGCGCCGACCGGGCCGAGGACGATCCGGTGGTCATCGCCGGCGGGCACGCGGCGTTCAACCCCGAGCCGATCGCCGACTTCATCGACGCCGCCGTCCTGGGCGACGGCGAGGAGGCGGCGCTGGCGATCTCGCAGCTGGTGCGGGCCTGGAAGGCGTCCGGACGCCCCGAGGGTCGCCGCGGCCTGCTGAAAGCCCTTGCCACCAGCGGGGTCGCCTACGTGCCCGCGTTCTACGACGTCGCCTACGGCGCGGACGGCGCGATCGTGTCGGTCCGTCCGAACACGACCGGCGTTCCGGAGGAGGTGGCCAAGCACACCCTGATGGAGCTCGACAACTGGCCCTACCCGGCCCGGCCGGTGGTGCCGCTGGCCGAGACGGTGCACGAGCGCTACTCGGTGGAGATCTTCCGCGGCTGCACCCGAGGCTGCCGGTTCTGCCAGGCCGGGATGATCACCCGTCCGGTGCGGGAGCGGAACATCCAGACCGTCGGGAAGATGGTCGAGGGCGGGATCGCCGCGACCGGGCTCGACGAGGTGGGCCTGCTCAGCCTGTCCAGCGCCGACCACTCCGAGATCGGCCCGATCACCCGGGAACTGGCCGACCGGTACGACGGCAGTTTCGTGTCCCTGTCGCTGCCCAGCACCCGGGTGGACGCGTTCAACATCGACCTTGCCAACGAACTGTCCCGCAACGGCCGCCGCTCGGGCCTCACTTTCGCGCCGGAGGGCGGCTCGGAGCGGATGCGCAAGGTGATCAACAAGATGGTCAGTGAGGATGACCTGATCAACACCATCACCGCCGCGTTCAGCCAGGGCTGGCGGCAGGTGAAGCTCTACTTCATGTGCGGCCTGCCGACCGAGACCGACGAGGACGTCCTGGGGATCGCGGACATGGCCGCCCACGTGATCGAGGCCGGACGCCGCGCCGCCGGCACTCGCGACATCCGGTGCACGATCAGCATCGGCGGGTTCGTCCCGAAGCCTCACACCCCGTTCCAGTGGGTCGCCCAGGCCGACCCCGACACGATCGACCGCCGACTGGGCCTGCTCCGCGAACGGATCCGCGGCGACAAGAGGTACGGCCGGGCGATCGGGATGCGCTACCACGACGGCAAGCCCGGATTGATCGAGGGCCTGCTCAGCCGCGGTGACCGCCGTGTGGGCCGGGTGATCGAGGAGGTGTGGCGCGACGGCGGCGTCATGGACGGCTGGAGCGAGCACTTCTCGTTCGACCGCTGGACCGCAGCGGCCGAGCGCGCGCTGGCCCCGGTCGGGGTGGACCTCGCCTGGTACACCACCCGGGAGCGGCCCCGCACCGAGGTGCTGCCCTGGGACCACCTGGACGCGGGCCTGGACCGGGACTGGCTGTGGCAGGACTACCAGGACGCACTGTCCGGCGCCGAGGTGGACGACTGCCGCTGGTCGGGTTGCTACGACTGCGGCGTCTGCCCCGAGTTCGGTACCGAGATCCAGATCGGCCCGACCGGACGTTCCCTGCTGCCGCTCACCGTGGTGAACCGCGCCGGCTGACCGCGTCCGCCGGTCCGCACCCCGCCGTTGGGCACTCGGGGCCCAGCGGCACCGGCACGCGGCCGACCCGGTTGTCGCCCGGTGGGGATAGCGTGAGTCCATGACGGGCTCCGAGGCGGTCGGCTGGCGTCGCTGGGCACCCGGGTTGGGGGTGCTGCTGTCCTACGACCGGGGCTGGCTGCGCGGCGACCTGATCGCAGGGGTCACCGTGACGGCCTACCTGGTGCCGCAGGTGATGGCCTATGCGGAGATCATCGGCCTGCCCGCGGTCGCGGGGCTGTGGGCCGTGCTGGTCCCGCTGCTGATCTACGCGGTGCTCGGCAACTCGCGCCAGCTGTCCATCGGTCCGGAGTCCACCACCGCGCTGATGACCGCCGCCGCCATCGCCGCCCTGGCCGGGCCCGTCGACCTGACCCGCCGCGCCGAGGTGGCCGCGTTGATCGCGGTCGCGGTCGGGGTGGTCTGTCTGGTCGGCTGGCTGGCCCGCCTCGGCTTCCTGGCCGATCTGCTCTCCCGGCCGGTCCTGGTGGGCTACATGGCCGGGATCGGCGTGCTGATGGTGGTGAGCCAGTACGACAGCCTGACCAGCCTCGTGATCACCGGCTCGAACCCGTGGGAGGAGACGGCGTCCCTGATCGCCCAGGTCGGCGCGGTGCACGTGCCCACTGTGGTGCTCGGGTTGGCGGTCACGGCCGCGCTCTTCGCGCTGCGCCGCTGGGCGCCCACCTGGCCCGGCCCGCTGCTGGTGATGCTCACCGCTGCGGCCGTGGTCCAGCTCGCCGGGCTTGCCGCCGAAGGCATCGCCGTGATCGGCGAGGTGCCCCGCGACCTGCCCGTTCCCGCCGTGCCCAGCCTGGTCGGCATCGACATCCTCCAGCTCATGCTGGTTGCGCTCGGCATTGCGGTGGTCGGCTACAGCGACGTGATCCTCACCGGACGCGCGTTCGCGGCCAAGCGCGAGGAGCGGGTCGACGCCACCGGTGAACTGCTCGCCATGGGCACGGCGAACATCGCCAACGGCTTCCTGGCCGGCTTCCCGGTGTCGTCCTCGGCGAGCCGGACGGTGATCGGGGACGCGGCGGGCAGCCGCACCCAGTTGCACTCCCTGGTGGCCGCGGCCATGGTGCTCGGCACGATCTTCGTGTTCTCCCCGGTGCTGGCGGCGTTCCCGGAGGCTGCGCTGGCCGGGGTCGTGGTGTATGCGGGGATCCGCCTGATCGATGTGGGGGAACTGCGGCGGCTCGCGAGGTTCCGGCTGAGCGAGGTGGTGCTGGCGGTGGTCACCCTGGCTGCCGTGCTGGTCACCGGCCTGCTGAACGGCATCGGGATCGCGGTGGCGCTGTCGCTGCTCGACCTGATCCGCCGGATCGCCCACCCGCACGACGGCGTGCTGGGTTACGTGCCGGGCGTGGCGGGCATGCACGACGTCGGGGACTATCCGGGTGCCACGCAGATACCCGGGCTGGTCGTCTACCGGTACGACTCGCCGCTGTTCTTCGCGAACGCCGACGATTTCCTCACCCGGGCGCTGGCCGCGGTCCGCGCGGCCGAGCCGACGCCGCACTGGTTCCTGCTGAATGCCGAGGCCAACATCGAGGTGGACCTGACGGCGGTCGAGGCCCTGGAGCAGTTGCGCCGGGCCCTTGCCGACCAGGGCGTCGTGTTCGCGATGGCCCGGGTGAAGATGGAGGTCCGCGAGCAGCTCCGGGCGGCCGGCTTCCTCGCCTCGGTGCCCCAGGACCGGATCTTCGCCACCTTGCCGACCGCGGTCGCCGGCTACGCGGACTGGCACCAGGACAACTACGGAACCCGACCGCCGGGTATCCCTGAAGTCACCCAGACCCGACCCCGCAAGGAGGAACCGTGACCGCGCTGACCTTTCAGGTGGTCCTGGACTGCGCCGACCCGCACCCGCTCGCCGACTGGTGGGCCGAGACGCTGGGCTGGCAGTTGGAGCCGTCGGACGAGGCGTTCATCCGCCGGATGATCGCCGCGGGCCACGCGTCCGAAGCCGACACCACGCTGCACCACGGCACCCTGGTCTGGGCCGAGGGTCAGGCCATCAGGGAGCCGGACGCCCCCGAGGGCAGTCCTTGTACGCGGATCCTGTTCATGGCGGTGCCGGAGGCGAAGGCCGGCAAGAACCGGATGCACCTCGACGTGCGGGCCACCCGTGAAGGAACGGCCCTGGATGATGCCAGGGACGCACTGCTCGCCCGCGGGGCCACCTACCTGTGGGAGGGCTCCCAGGGTCCGCACCGCTGGTACACGATGGCCGACCCGGAGGGCAACGAGTTCTGTCTGACCTGAGCGGGCACAGGTCCCGGCGTTCTGCGGGTCGGACGCGACCCGGGCCGCGTCGGGCGACCACCCGACGTGGCCAGGCCCGCAACGCTCGCGTTCGTCCCCGCCGGTCCCCGGTGGGCGTCCTACGCCCTCAGGGCAGCGCCCGCACGAAGGCGAGCAGCCTCAGCCCCGGCCGCGGCGACCAGTCGCGTTCGGGAGCGGCGACGAAGCCGAGCCGGCGGTACAGGCGGTGGGCCGCGCGCATCCACTCCGAGGTCGAGATCACCACGGCAGCGCTGCCGGCCTCCTCGGCGAGGGAGAGGCAGTGTCGAACCAGCGCCTCGCCGACGCCGCGTCCCCGTGCCTCGGGTGCAACGGCCAGCGTCCGGAACTCGCCCTCGTCCGGGCCGCCCAGTTCCCGGTAGCGGGAACCGTCCGGGCACCAGGTCACCGTGCCCAGCAGCGTCCCGTCCGCATCGGTGGCCACCCAGAGCTCGGCGCCGGCGTCGCGACCGGCCGCGTCGCGCAGCAGGTCGAAGTAGGGGTCGTCGGCCGGCAGGCCGCCGTCGGCGAGGTAGGCGCGCGCGGTGAGTTCGCCCACCGCGGCGTACTCGCGGGGCTCGGCTCTGCGTACGGAGATCACGGCAGCAGCGTAGGGGCCGTAGGATCATCCGGCGTGAGCCCCAGAAGACAACCCGAGCAGCAGGCGCCGCCGGTGCAGCGGCTGCGGGTGCAGTACGCCAAGCGTGGACGCGCCCGGTTCGCCTCCCACCGCGACTTCGGCCGGGCGCTGGAGCGAGCGCTGCGTCGGGCGGGGATCCCGATGGCTTTCTCGTCCGGGTTCTCCCCGCACCCGCGGATCAGCTACGCGAACGCCGCCCCGACCGGGGCGGCCACGGAGGCGGAGTACCTCGAACTGGGCCTGGCAGCGGTCGTGGAGCCGGATCAGGTGCGGGACGCACTGAACGCGGCCCTTCCGACCGGCCTCGTGGTCGTCCGGGTGGTGCCGGCCGGCCCCGGCTCGCTCGCCGACCGGCTCACCGCGTCCCGATGGCAGATCTGGCTGGGGGAGACCGAGCCCACGGAAGTGACGGCGGCGGTGGCCGACCTGCTGGCCGCCGGCCAGGTCGAGGTCGAGCGGATGACCAAGTCGGGCTTGCGTCGGTTCGACGTGCGTGGTGCCGTGATCTCGCTACAGGCCGACGGGCACACTGTTGAACTGGTCTCGACCATCGGTGAGCCTCTGGTTCGTCCTGACGACGTGGTCCAGGCGCTGCAGGCGTTGCGACCCACCCTCAGGACGGGCGCCCCCGCCCTGGCGACCCGCCTGGAGCAGGGGTTCTGGGACGGCGCCCGGATCGCCGACCCGCTGGAGCCCTGAGGCGCTCACCTGTGGGGCGTGGCGCTACCGGTCCGACCAGCCGCGGGTGTGGAATACTGTCCCCAGGTCGAGGTCATCCAGACTCCCGGCCCTCGGATGCGTGACCGGGGTGACAGCCCGGTCCGACGCTGGGACCCCACCGCGACGCCAGTCGACCGCGGGGGCGACAGTGCTGGGCATCCGAGCCAGATCAGGCTTCGCTGCCATGAGCAGCCACGTTTGCGGCACCCCCGCCGCCTAAGGAGAGCAGCATGCTCGATTCCGACTACCCGAACTCCGATCCGGCCGCCGCGCCGGCCGGCGAGCCCGCCGCAGCCACACCGCCGCGACGGCGGAGGGCCGCCAGCCGGCCCGCCGGACCCCCTGCAGCCGTGGCCGCCCCCGGCGCGTCCCAGCCGGAGGTCCCCGCCATGGAACCCGCTACCCCGGTCGCGGAGCCGTCGCCGGCCGGGACCGCGACCCCTGAGGCGCCGGCAGCCGACCCGGCCGCGCCCGAGGCGCCCAAACGAACCCGCCGCAGCCGGGCCAGGGCCGCCGCGCCCGACCAGCCCCTGATCGCCGACCCGGGGGAGAGCCCGACTGACGTGGCGGCCCCAGAGGCGCCGCCGGAGGCCTCCGAGCCGGCGAAGCCTGCCCGCAGGCGCCGCGTCGCCCGCGCTGCCGAGCCGGCAGAGGGTGCCCCGGACCGCGGTGACGACGATGTGGCGGCCAGCCTGGCCGGACTGTCCCAGAACGGGCGGTCGAGGTCCCGCCGCCGGGTGAAGGCGGAGGCGTTCGGCCTCGACGCCGAGGCGTCCGCCGACGAGGCGCTCGACTCCCTCGCGGCCACCATCGGTGGGTTGCTCACCGGCGGCGAGGCCGCTACGGCGGACGACGACACCGAGGACGACGACGCGACGCTCGCCAGCGACACCGCCGATGAGGCGGCGGCCGACGAGGACGAGGACGACGAGGACGACGAGGACGACGAGGCCGAGGAGGCCGAGGACGGGGAGGACGACGATGCGTCCCCGCGTCGCCGGCGTCGTCGCCGCGGTGGCCGCCGCCGTCGCCGTGGCGCCGGGGAACCTGTGGCCGAGGACGAGCCCGGCACCGGGGATGACAGCGAAGCGCCAGCCGTTGAGGCCGAGACCGGGCCCGGCGAGGAGGTGGCCGCCGAAGGCACCTCCCGGCGTCGCCGGCGCCGTCGCCGCCGTGGCGAGGACGCCGCCGAGGGCGACGAGGAGGGCGTCGATGTCGTCGTGCGGGTGCGCCAACCGCGGCGCCGCTCCGCCGCCAGCGACGAGGTCACCGGCATCGAGGGCTCGACGCGGATGGAGGCCAAGAAGCAGCGCCGCCGCGAAGGCAGGGCCGCCGGCCGTCGGCGCACGCCGATCCTGAGCGAGTCGGAGTTCCTGGCCCGCCGCGAGGCGGTCGAACGAACCATGTTGATCCGCCAGACCGATGACTACTCCCAGATCGCGGTCATGGAGGACGGGGTCCTCGTCGAGCACTACGTCGACCGGGCGTCCGCCGCGTCGATGATCGGCAACATCTACCTGGGCCGGATCCAGAACGTGCTCCCCTCGATGGAGGCGGCCTTCGTCGACATCGGGCGCGGGCGCAACGCCGTCCTCTACGCCGGCGAGGTCGACTGGGACTCCTTCGGAGTCAGCAGCCAGGAAAAGAAGGTCGAGCGGGTCTTCAAGTCCGGCCAGGCCGTGCTGGTGCAGGTGACCAAGGACCCGGTCGGTGCCAAGGGTGCCCGGCTGACCTCGCACATCTCCATTCCGGGCCGCTACATCGTCTACTCGCCGGGCGGCCACCTCTCCGGCATCTCCCGCAAGCTCCCCGAGGGTGAGCGGCGTCGGTTGAAGGCCATCCTTGACGAGCTGATCGGGCCGGGCGCCTCCGTGATCGTGCGCACCGCGGCCGAGGGGGCGAGCGAAGAGGAACTCGTCCGCGACGTGAACCGGCTCAAGGCACAGTGGGAGGTGCTGGAGAAGAAGGTCTCCGGCGCGGCTCCCCAGATGCTGTACGCCGAGCCCGACCTGACCGTTCGGATCGTGCGGGACCTGTTCACCGAGGACTTCGGAGCCCTCGTGGTGGACGGGAACGGGCAGGCCGACGATGCCCACGACACCATCAACGCCTACGTGACGCACGTCGCACCGCATCTGGCCGAACGGCTGCAGCGTTGGGACCGGACCTCGAAGGGTGACCTGTTCAGTGCCCACCGGGTGCACGAGCAGGTCGCCAAGGCGCTGGAACGGAAGGTGTTCCTCCCCTCCGGCGGCTCGCTGATCATCGACCGTACGGAAGCGATGACGGTGGTCGACGTGAACACCGGCAAGTTCACCGGGACCTCGGGGAACCTCGAGGCCACCGTGACTTCGAACAACCTGGAGGCCGCGGAGGAGATCGTTCGCCAGCTTCGGCTGCGGGACATCGGTGGAATCATCGTGATCGACTTCATCGACATGGTCCTGCCCGCGAACCGGGAGCTCCTGCTCCGGCGGTTGGTGGAGTGCCTGGGCCGCGACCGCACCCGGCACCAGGTGGCCGAGGTCACGTCACTGGGTCTGGTGCAGATGACCCGGAAGAAGATCGGCACCGGCCTGGCTGAGGCGTTCACGGTTGCCTGCGAGACCTGCAAGGGCCGCGGCTATCACGTCCACGACGTTCCGGTGGCCACCCAGGCGCCTGCCGACGGCGGTGACCGGGACGGCAGCCGTCGCGGTGGCCGCGGCGGCCAGCCGGCCCAGGCGTCTGCCCCGGCGAGCCGGCGCTCCTCGCGGACCCGGAACGCCGAGCCGCCGCGTCCGGCGGCCCCGGCCCCGGCCCCGGCCGAGTCTCCGGTGGAGCCGCTGGGTGAGCTGGTCGAGGCTCCGGTGGAGCTGGTCGGGTCTTCGGCGGAACCGCTGGGCGAAATCCCCGCGGAGCCGCTGGGCGAGACCCCCGCGGAGCCGCTGGGTGAGCTGGTCGAGGCTCCGGTGGAGCTGGTCGGGTCTTCGGCGGAGCCGCTGGGCGAAATCCCCGCGGAGCCGCTGGGTGAGCTGGTCGGGTCTTCGGCGGAGCCGCTGGGCGAAATCCCCGCGGAGCCGCTGGGTGAGCTGGTCGGGTCTTCGGCGGAACCGCTGGGCGAAATCCCCGCGGAGCCGCTCGGCGAGCCGGTCGAGTAGCGGCAGGCCTGTCCCGCCGAAACGCCGACGTGCGATCCCGGGCCCTGAATCCGGGATCGCAGGCCAGCGGGTCCGTCCGTGGCCGAGAACCTGTGGTCAGCGGGGGTCGTCGGGGACGTTCTCCAGGTCGCTCAGCCACAGTGCGGCCGAGGTGTCGGACGGTGCTCGCCAGTCCCCGCGTGGTGACAGCGAGCCAGCCCCGCACCACCTTGGGACCGTTCGGCAGTGCCGAGCGCTTGAACTGGGCGAAGCCGAAGAAGCGCTCGCAGAAGACGTCGAGCCAGCTTCTTCACCGTGGCAAGATCGTAGGCGGTCTGCTCGTCGTGCGGGAAGCCCTCCGGCCACGAGCCGGCGGCGGCGTCCTGCCACGCGTGCCAGGCAAGAAACGCCACCTTGGAGGGCCGCGGCGCCGTAGCGCATGACGTGGAACAGGAAGAAGTCGTGCAGCGCATAGGGTCCGACCTGCGCCTCGGTCGACTGGGGCATCTCGCCGGCCGCGACCGGCACCAGTTCGGGCGTGATCTCGGTGTCGAGGATCGCCTGGAGCGTGACCGCACGGCGTCGTCGAACTGCCCGGTGCCGATCACCCAGCGGATCAGGTGCTGGATCAGCGTCTTCGGCACGCCGCCGTTGACGTCGTAATGGCTCATCTGGTCGCCCACGCCATAGGTGCACCAGCCCAGCGCCAGCTCGGACAGGTCGCCGGTGCCGAGCACGAAGCCGCCATGCTGGTTTGCGAGCCGGAACAGGTAATCGGTGCGCAGGCCCGCCTGGACGTTCTCGAACGTGACGTCGTAGACCGGTTCCCCGTCCGCGAACGGGTGGTCCAGCCGGTCCAGCATGAGCCGGGCCGTGTCGGTGATGTCGATTTCGGCGAACGTCACCCCCAGCGCCGTCGCCAGCGCGGTCGCGTTGCCCCGGGTGTGGTCGGAGGTCGCGAAGCCGGGCATCGTGAAGGCCAGGATGTCGGTGCGCGGCAGGCCGAGCCGGTCCATCGCCCGGGCGGCCACGATCAGCGCGTGGGTGGAGTCCAGGCCGCCGGACACGCCGATCACGATCTTCGGCTGGCCGATCGCCTCGCAGCCGCTGCTTCAGACCACCGACCTGGATGTTGAAGGCCTCGTAGCAGTCCAGGTCCAGCCGGGCCGGGTCGTTGGGGACGAACGGGAAGCGGGCCACGCTGCGGCGCAGGCCGAGATCCCCCGACGGCGGAGCGAGTTCGAAGGTGACGGTGCGGTAGTCGCCGGTCCGTTCGGCATGGGCCCGGCGGTTGTCGTCGAAGGTGCCCTGTCGCAGCCGGTCCTGCACCAGCGTGCCCAGGTCGAGGTCGGCGATGCTCGCTCGCGGTCCGGACGGGAACCTCTCCGACTCCGCCAGCAGCGTCCCCCGCTCGTAGACCAGCGTCTGCCCGTCCCAGGACAGGTCGGTGGACGACTCGCCCTCGCCGGCGGCGGCGTAGAGATAGCCGGCGACCAGGCGGGACGAGCCGGAGGCACACAGCAACTTGCGTTCCTCCGCCTTTGCCACGGTGATCGGGGAGCCGGACAGGTTCGCGATCACCGTCGCCCCGGCCAGGGCGGCCTCGGCGCTCGGCGGGATCGGCACCCACATGTCCTCGCAGATCTCCACGTTGAGCACGAACCCCGGCAGGTCGTCAGCGGCGAACAGCAGGTCGGAGCCGAACGGCACATCCTCGCCGGCGACGCGGATCTCGCCGGTCACGTCATCGCCGGGTGCGATCTGGCGGCGCTCGTAGAACTCGCGGTAGGTCGGCAGGTAGGACTTCGGCACCACTCCGAGAATCCGGCCGCGGTGGATCACGACCGCGCAGTTGTAGATCCGGTTGAGGCTGACCAGGGGCGCGCCGACAACGATGACGCAGCCGAGGTCCGCCGTCTGTGGCACCAGCCAGGCCAGAGCCTGCTGGGCGCCGCTGAGGACCGCGTCCTGCATCAGCAGGTCCTCGATCGAATAGCCGGTGAGGCACAGTTCGGGGAACACCGCCAGGCAGGCCCCCGTGTCCGCGCACTCGCGGGCCTGGGCGAGAACCGCCGCCGCGTTCGTCTGCGGCTGCACCAGCGTGATCGGGAAGGTGCACGCGGCGACGCGCGCGAAACCGTGGACGTACAGGTTGTAGAAGTCCATCGCGCGCTCCATGGTCGGGTTGTCGCCTCAGCATGCCACGCCGACGTCCGCCATCGGCGAGACTGGCCCCATGACCATCACGCTCGGTGTCGACACCCCGGACGGGCCCGGCGAACTGCTGCTGGACGCCGCCCCCGCGCCGGCGGCTGCACTGCTGCTCGGCCACGGTGCCGGTGGTGGCGCGGGCGCCTGGGACCTCGCCCTGCTCGCCCGGGAGCTCCCCGGCCTGGGAATCAGCGTCGCCCGCTACCGGCAGCCCTGGCTGGTGGCCGGCCGCCGGATCGCCGGACCGCCGGCGGGCCTGGACCGTGGCTGGTTGCCGGCCATGGCGGCGGTGCGGGCGGCCTGGCGCGGAGTGCCGTTGTTCACCGGCGGCCGCAGCGCGGGCGCCCGGTCCGCCTGCCGCTGCGCCGACCCCACCACCGCCGGGCTGGTGCTGCTGTCCTACCCCCTTCACCCCCCGGGCAAGCCGCACAAGAGCCGGGTGGCTGAACTGGCAGCCGTGGACGTTCCCGTTCTGGTGGTCCAGGGAGCCAACGACCCGTTCGGCGGGCCCGCCGACCTCGCCCGCGCCCTCGCCGACGCGGGCTTCTCGGGGGAACGGATCGTGCCCGTGCCCGATGCGGCCCACTCCCTGGCGCCGGCGAAGAGCCTGCCGTTGCCCACCGTGGCCGACCGGGAGCAACTGCTCGTCGGGGCGGTGGCCACGTTCATCGTCGACGCCCTCGACCCGGTGCCGTCGGCCGAGTGACCGTCCCGACCCCGGGCGTCTCCCCGGGTCCGTTCGGGTGATCGCCGGATCCGCTCGCCGCCACCGTGGGCGGGGTCGTCCCGCACCGGGGAGGGCCGGACCTCAGCCGGCCCGTACCGTCAGGGACTCCCGGTCCAGCAGGGACTGCTTGAGCCCGGCGCCCCAGGCGAAACCGCCCAGGCCGCCGTCGCTGCGCAGCACCCGGTGGCACGGCACGAACAGGGCGGCCGCGTTGGCGGCGCAGATGCCCGCCGCCGCCCGGACGCCGGCCGGATTGCCCAGGGCCTCGGCGAAGCCGGCGTAGGACAGTGGTGCGCCGGGTGCGACCTGCCGCAGTCGGGCCCAGCCGCGCTGCCGCCACACACTGCCGGACTGGCGCACCGGAACGGAGTCCACGGCGGCAAGGTCCCCGGCGTAGTAGGCGGCGACCGCGGCCACCGGGACGGCGAGTTCGGGATCCGTCGCGGTGACGGCGTCGACGGCCACCGGTCGGTCCGCCGGACGCAGCCGCGTCAGGACGGCTTCCGGGTCGTCGGTCCAGCCGGAGGCGAGGACGACCCCCTGGTCAACCAGGAGGGTGAACGGCCCGTCGGGGGTGGGTACGGTGGTCAGCTTCATCGTTCTCCGTTCTTCGTCAGGGCGGCGCGCCACAGGTGCAGGCTGGCGTAGGACCGCCAGGGCGACACCCGGGCGCCCCAGTCGGCCAGGTCCCGGGGGCGTTCGGACAGGCCGAGCCGGGCCGCGCCCCTGCGCAGCGCGACATCCCCGGTGGGGAGGATGTCGGGGTGGCCCAGCACCCTCATGGCCAGGTAGTCCGCCGTCCAGTCGCCGATGCCGCGGACGGCCACCAATCGGGTCCGCAGTTCGTCCGGGTCGTCGGCCAAGGACAGGTCGAGGCTGCCGTCGGCGAGGCGGGCGGCGATCGCCACGATGCGGTCGCAGCGGGCGCGCGGCCCGACGAGCACGTCGGCGCCGCCCTCGGCGACCTGGGCCGGGGTGGGGAACAGGCGGGTGAGCCCACCGATCGGCGAAGGCAGCGGGGTGCCGCAGGCGACGGCCAGGCGGGCGAGCTGGGTTCGGGCGGCGGCCACCGTGACCTGCTGGCCGGCCAACGCCCGCAGCAGCATCTCGTGGGGGTCGACCGCACCGGGAAGGCGGACGCCGGGCGTCGCCCGGACCGATGCGGCCAGCGCCGGCACGGCGGCCAGTGCCGTGTCGATCCCGACCGGGTCGGCGTCGGCGTCGAACAGCCGGCGCACCCGGGCCACCAGCGGGGTGAGGTCGGAGAGCGCGGTGAGGCTTGCGGCCAGCTGGAGGCTGCCGCCGTCCCATCGGACCTCGAAGGCCGCCGGCCCGCCGGGCAGCAGCAGCGTCCGGGCGTAGTGGTGGTGGCCGGCCAGTTCGACCTCCGGTACCGCCCGCGCGGCCAGCCAGGCGAACACCCCGTCCGCGTCGTAGGGCGCCCGCACCGGCAGGGCCAGTCGGATCCTGGTTCCCACCGCTGGGTCGACGGCCGGCCGCACCGCCCGCGTAGCCCGCACCTGCGTCGGGGTGCGGTCGTACACCTCGGCGACGGTGTCGTTGAACTGCCGGATGCTGCCGAAGCCGGCGGCGTGGGCGATGTCGCTGATCGGCAGGTCGGTGGCAACCAGCAACTGGCGGGCGGCCTGGGCGCGGTGTGCCCGGGCGAGCGCGAGCGGCCCAGCGCCGAGTTCCGCGGTGAGCAGCCGGCCGAGGTGCCGGGTGGTGTAGCCCAGCCGCCCGGCCAGGCCGGCGACGCCCTCCCGTTCGACCACCCCGTCGGTGATCAGCCGCATGGCCCGGGCGGCGACGTCGCTGCGGAGGTTCCATTCAGGGGAACCCGGGACCGCGTCGGGCAGGCACCGCTTGCACGCCCGGTAACCCGCTTCGTGGGCGGCGGCGCCGGTGGTGAAGAACTCCACGTTGCGGACCAGGGGAGTCCGGGCCGGGCAGGAGGGTCGGCAGTAGATCCCGGTGGTGCGGACGGCCAGGACGAAGACACCGTCGAAGCGGGAGTCACGGGCCGACACGGCCCGGTAGCGCTGTTCGACGTCCATGAGTCCAGCATCGCAGCCCGCCGGGAGTCCCACTAGCGGGAATCGGACACCAATGCCGCCGGTGGCGATCGGACCGGGGGAGGGGGAGGCCCCGCCGGTTTGACCCCCCGCGCCGCCGGGCCGTACTCTTGACCCTCGGTGCTCACTGTGCGGCTCTGCGCCGCCGGGAGCATGACCAGAGCGCGCAACCCCTGCTCCGCAGGGTGGGCCGTCTGCCGTGATAGCTAGGGAAGTGAGTCGGGCGTGTACGCGATCGTGCGCAGTGGTGGCCGCCAGCACAAGGTTGCTGTGGGCGACGTCGTGGAGATCGACAAGGTCAGGGCGAAGGCCGGTGACAGCGTTTCGCTGACCCCGCTGCTCCTCGTCGACGGGGACCAGATCACCGCCGACGCGATGTTGCTCGGCAAGGCCAGCGTGACCGCTGAGGTCATCGCCGAGACCAAGGGTCCGAAGATCCGGATCATCAAGTTCAAGAACAAGACCGGCTACAAGAAGCGCCAGGGTCACCGCCAGCGGTACACCCAGGTCAAGGTCACCGGGATCGAGAGCTGAGGTAACGACAGATGGCACACAAGAAGGGCGCATCGTCCTCCCGTAACGGGCGCGACTCGAACTCGCAGCGGCTCGGCGTCAAGCGGTTCGGCGGTCAGCTGGTGAACGCCGGCGAGATCCTGGTCCGCCAGCGTGGCACCCACTTCCACCCCGGTGACGGCGTCGGCCGTGGCGGCGACGACACGTTGTTCGCGCTGCGCGCCGGAACCGTCGAGTTCGGCACCCGACGTGGGCGCCGCGTGATCAACATCGCGGTGGCTGACGCCGGATAGAGACGTTCCACAGCATCGAAGAGGCGGCCCCCGGGCCGCCTCTTCGCGTCTGCGGGCCTCCCCGCGCGGCCTAGGATCGGCTCATGGACGTGCGGCGGGCGGCTCTCGGCTGCGGCCTGGCCCTGACCGGGCTGCTGCTGGCCGGTTGCCGGGTCGAGGGGACGGTCGAGGTCGTCAGCTCCCAGGAGCTGACCGTCGACCTGCTGCTGGTCGGAGCTGACGCGGACTGCGAACCGACGGTGCAGGCATCCCGGCTCACCTACACCCCGACCGCCGACGCCACCGGCGCTGACGCCTGCCGGGTCACCGGCACGCTGCCACCCGAGGAGTGGGAGACCCTCGACCTCGTGCTGGTCGACGCCGGGGAGTACCTGGTGTTCCGCACCGGGCGCACCGGCGGCCGGGACGGCTGGCCGGAAGGGGAGATCACCTTCCGCTTCGCCGGCGACGTGGTCGACGCCAGCCAGGGCACGGTCTCCGGCAGCACCGTCCGGATCCCCGAACTGCCGGCCCTCGGCGACGGCATCGAGGTGGTCGCCCTGAAGCGGCCCGGGCCTCCCGACCGGGTGCTGTGGGCCGCCTTCGGTGCCGGTGCGGGGGTGACGCTGGCCCTGCTGGCGGCCCTGGCCCTGCGGAGGTCCGGCCGTCGGCGCGCCCCGGGCGAGGCCGGCGCCGAGGTCGAGGGCGAACTCGTCCGCGCCGCTCCGCTCGACGAGCCCGGCCTCGGTGGCGAGCCCCGGGGACCGGCACCCACCCCGGACGGGGCCGGCACGGTCCGGACCGTCCCGCCCACCCCGGACCGTCCCGACACGTCGTGGCTGGGGATGCCCCCGGACCCCATCGCCCCTCGTGCGCCGACCGACCCTCCCGGGGCCTCGGCCGGGACGGCCCTGCGCCGACCCTCCGGAACCGGGCCGGAGGTTGGGGTGCCGGACCACTCGGTCTGGGCGCCGCCCCCGCAGCCGTGAGGGGCGTCGTCCGGGTCGCCGGGCAGGGCCGATAGACTGTCGGGGCATTGCTGGCCGTTGCTCGGGCCGGCCGTCCCCAGTGGAGAGTTCGTCGTGGCCATTCCCTCATTCGTCGACCGTGTGGTGCTCACCGTCGCTGCCGGCAACGGCGGGCACGGTTGCGCCGCCATCCGCAGGGAGAAGTTCAAGCCACTCGGCGGCCCCGACGGCGGCAACGGCGGCAACGGTGGCTCGGTGGTGCTGCGGGTCGACCCGGGGTTGACCACCCTGGTCGAGTACCACCGCCAGTCGGTGCGCCGCGCGGACAACGGCCAGCCCGGCCGGGGCGACTTCGCCAACGGTGCCAACGGCGCCGACGTCGTGTTGCCCGTCCCTGACGGCACCGTGGTCGCGGACGCGGACTCCGGAGTCGTGCTGGCCGACCTCGTCGGACCCGAGGCCGAGGTCGTGATCGCCCACGGCGGACGCGGCGGGCTCGGCAACGCCGCGCTGGCCTCCTCGGCCCGCAAGGCGCCCGGCTTCGCCCTGCTCGGCGAGGAGGGCGGGTCCCGGCGGATCACGCTCGAACTCAAGGTGGTGGCCGACGTCGGCCTGGTCGGCTTCCCCAGCGCCGGCAAGTCGTCGCTGATCGCGGCGATCTCGCGCGCGCGGCCGAAGATCGCCGACTACCCGTTCACCACGCTGGTGCCCAACCTCGGCGTGGTGGTGGCCGGCCAGACCACGTTCACGGTGGCCGACGTGCCGGGCCTGATCGAGGGTGCCAGTGAGGGACGCGGCCTCGGCCACGACTTCCTGCGCCACATCGAGCGCTGCCAGGCGATCGTCCACGTGATCGACTGCGCGACCTACGAGCCGGGACGGGACCCGCTCACCGACCTGGACGTGATCGAGGCCGAGTTGGCCGCGCACGGCGGGCTGGAGGACCGGCCGCGGATGGTGGTGCTGAACAAGGTCGACGTCCCCGACGCCGCCGACCTGGCCGCGATGGTGTCCGACGACATCGCCGCCCGCGGGCTGGCGGTGTTCGCCGTCTCCACCAAGACCCGGACCGGCCTGCAGCCGCTGGTGTTCGCCCTGGCGGAGCTGGTCGCCGAGCGGCGCCGGGCCACGGCGGCGGTGCCGGTGCGGCGGATCGTGATCCGACCCGGGCCGGTCTCCGCCGGGCCGGAGTTCACGATCTCGCGGCAGGGCGACGGCGAGGGCGGCTTCGTCTGGCGGGTTCGCGGCGAGAAGCCGGAACGCTGGGTGAAGCAGACCGATTTCAACAACCCGGAGGCCGTCGGCTACCTGGCCGACCGGTTCGCGCGCCTCGGCATCGAGGAGGAGTTGCTCGCCCTCGGCGCGCTCGCCGGCGACGCCGTGGCCATCGGCGCGGACAACCCGGTGGTCTTCGACTTCGCCCCCCAGATCGAGGTCGGCGCGGAGATCCTCTCCCGTCGGGGCGAGGATCAGCGGCTGGTCACCGAACGGCCGGCCGCCCAGCGTCGCCGGGCCAAGGATGCCGAGTACCACGCCGCCAAGGCGGCCGAGCGGGAGGCCGAGCAGTCCACCCGGCTCGCCTCCGAAGGCCTGGAGGGCGCCGGCGATGAGTGAGCTCGTCGCCCCCGTGGCGCCGGCCCGCCGGACCGAGATCACCGCGGCTCGCCGGCTGGTGGTCAAGATCGGCTCCTCCTCGCTCACCGACGCCACCGGTGGGCTGGACATCGTCCGGATGGAACGTCTCGTGGACGCCCTCGCCGCCGCCCGGCGTCGTGGCCAGGATGTGGTCCTGGTGTCCTCCGGCGCGATGGCGTCCGGGATGGCCCCGTTGAGGTTGAGGCACCGTCCGCGTGACCTGGCCAGCAAGCAGGCTGCGGCCTCGGTGGGGCAGGGCCTCCTGGTCGGACGCTACAGCTCGCTGTTCGCCCGGCACGACCTCACCGTGGGACAGGTGCTGCTCACCGTGGATGACGTGGCCCGGCGGGACCACTACCGCAACGCACTGCGCACCTTCACCCGGCTGCTCGAGCTCGGTGTGGTCCCGATCGTGAACGAGAACGACACCGTGGCCACCCACGAGATCCGTTTCGGCGACAACGACCGGTTGGCCGCCCTGGTGGCCCACCTGGTGGGGGCGGACGCGCTGGTGCTGCTCAGCGACGTCGAGGCGCTCTACACCGCGCACCCCTCCGACCCAGGGGCACAGCTGGTCCCGTTGGTCACCGACGTCGACGAACTCGTCGTCAACACCTCGGGCCGGGGCGCCGAGGTCGGCACCGGAGGCATGACCACGAAGCTGCAGGCGGCCCGGATCGCGACCGCGTCCGGCATTCCGGTGGTGCTGGCGGCGGCGGCCCGGGTCGACGAGGCGCTGTCAGGGGAGCCCGTGGGCACTCTCTTCCTGGCCACCGGCAAACGCCGCGCGCGCCGCCTGATGTGGCTGGCCTACGCATCGGTGTCCCAGGGCGAACTCGTCCTCGACGCGGGCGCGGTGAAGGCCGTCGCCGAGCGCAAGGCGTCGCTGCTCCCGGCGGGAATCGTCGAGGTGCGGGGCACCTTCCGCGCCGGCGACCCGGTGCGGCTGGTCAGCGAGGCCGGCCTCGTCATCGCCCGCGGCCTGGTCAGCTACGACTCCGCGGAGCTGCCGGAGATCATCGGCCACAGCACCCGGGACCTCGTCGCCGAACGTGGGGAAGGGTTCGATCGGGAGGTCGTCCACCGCGACGACCTGATCGTCAAGCCACGAAGGACCAAACCGTGACGCCGGTCGAGATCCTCGGGTGGCTGGCCGCCGGCGTGGCCTCGCTGATCGGCGTCCCCCAGTTGGCCCGGCTGGTCCGGACGCGGAACACCGACGGGCTCTCCCTGCTCGCGTGGCGCTCCCTGCTGGCGATCAACCTCGCCTGGGGTTCGCACGGGATCATTATCGGTGCGCCCAACATGCTGGTGCCCAACGCGCTGGCGCTGGCCACCACCCTGCCTGTGCTCTACCTGATGGCGAAGGACCTCGGTCGGCCGCTGTTGACCGTCCTGCTGCCCGGGATCGTCGGGGGCGCCGGGATGATCGGGCTGGACCTGGCCTTCGGCAGCGCGTTCTACGGACTGGCCGCGGTCATTCCCGCCCTCCTCGCCAACGTCGGGCAGAGCGTAGAACTGGTCCGTGCGCCGCGGGTCGCGGGGGTCTCCCCGATGTTCCTGGGCCTGCAGCTGCTGAACCAGGGGCTGTGGCTGTACTGGGCACTGCTGATCGTCGAACCGGGCACCCAGATCACCGCGTCCGTGACCGGACTGATCGCGGGCTTCAACGTGGTCTGGTGGGCGCTTCGCAGTCTCGGCCTGCGCTCCCTGTTCATCCCGGCGATGGCCCTGGCCGACGTGCCCGCCGTCGAGGTCGCCGAAGCAGCCGATCCGGTCTGATCCGGCGGCCCGGGCCTGGGCAGCCGGCAGCCCCGGCTCCTGCCCGGGCTAACCTGTGGTCATGACGTTCGCTGACCAGGCCCGGGCGGCCAAGGCCGCCAGCCGGGCCCTTGCCGTGCTCACCCGGGCGCAGAAGGACACGGCGCTGCAGGCGATGGCCGATGCTCTGTCCGCCGGCGTTGACGCGGTGCTGGCCGCCAACGCCCTGGACGTGGCCGCCGCCCGCGAGACGGGCACCTCCGACGCCCTGGTGGACCGGCTCACGCTCAACCCCGGGCGGGTGGACGGAATGGTCGCGGGACTTCGGGCCCTGGCCGCCCTGCCGGACCCGATCGGCGACGTGGTGCGCGGCTGGACCAACGCGAACGGCGTGCGGGTGCGCCAGGTACGGGTCCCGCTGGGCGTGGTCGGGATCATCTATGAGGCGCGGCCCAACGTGACTGCCGACGCGGCGGGCATCTGCCTGAAGTCGGGCAACGCGGCCCTGCTGCGGGGGTCGTCCTCCACGATCAACTCCAACCGCGCGGTGATGGCCGCGTTGCGCGGTGGCCTGGTTGCCTGCGGGCTGCCGGCGGACGCGGTGCAGTTGGTTGAGGGCGACCGCAGTGTGACCGCGGAGATGATGGCGGCCCGCGGGCTGGTCGACGTCCTCGTCCCCCGCGGTGGGGCAGGCCTGATCGCGGCGGTGGTCGAGGGCTCCACGGTGCCGGTGATCGAGACCGGCACCGGCAACTGCCACCTGTTCGTGGACGCCTCCGCCGAGCCTGAGATGGCCATTGCGATCATGCTGAACGCCAAGGTGCAGCGGCCCAGCGTGTGCAACGCGCTGGAGACCCTGCTGGTGCACGCCGACATCGCCCCGACGTTCCTGCCCCGGGCCCTGGCCGCACTGGCGGCGGAAGGGGTCACCGTGCACGGCACGCCCGCGGTGCGGGAGTTCGCTCCGGCCGTGGTGCCGGCCGGCCCCGGTGAATTCGACGAGGAATACCTCTCCCTCGACCTCGCCTGTGACGTGGTGGGGTCGCTGGAGGAGGCGATCACGCACATCCGCGCCCACACCACCGGGCACTCGGAAACCATCGTCACCTCGGACCGGGGCGCCGCTGACCGGTTCGTCGCGGAGGTGGACGCGGCCGCGGTGCTGGTGAACACGTCCTCCCGTTTCGTCGACGGCGGCGAGTTCGGGTTCGGGGCCGAGATCGGCATCTCGACCCAGAAGCTGCACGCACGTGGCCCGATGGGGCTGGCCGAGATGACGTCCACCAAGTACGTCGTCGACGGTGAGGGTCAGGTCCGCGCCTGATCCGGCGACGCGGCGGGGGAGGTACTGACCAGCCGTTCCCTGACCAGCCGTTCCCGGCCGGCTCCCGCGGGGGTCCGTTCGGGGACGGGCACGGACCGGCTCCGGGACCAGGACATCCCTGGGCCGACAGTGTCCGTGTAGGATCCCCGGCATGCTGATAGTGCTCCAGGCCGCCACCGCCGACGTCGCCGGCCCGGTCGTGGTCGGGGTGCTCACCTTCGCCGTTCTGGTGGCCGGGCTCGGCTTCGTCCGCCAGGTGGGCAAGGGTCGGCCGCACTCCCGATGAGCGAAACCCCGATCGTCTGGGAAGAGCGGGGCACGCGTCGCCTCCGGCTGGGTGTGATGGGCGGCACCTTCGACCCGATCCACCATGGGCACCTGGTGGCGGCCAGTGAGGTGCAGTCCCGCTTCGCGCTTGACGAGGTGGTGTTCGTGCCCACCGGTGAGCCGTGGCAGAAGGCCGGCAGGCAGGTGAGCCAGGCCGAGGACCGGTACCTGATGACCACCATCGCCACCGCCTCCAACCCGCGGTTCTCGGTCAGCCGGGTCGACATCGAGCGGCCCGGCCCGACCTACACCGTCGACACCCTTCGCGACATTCGACGATTCCGGACCGATCCGATGGACCTGTTCTTCATCACCGGCGCCGACGCTCTCGGTGCGATCCTCACCTGGCGGGGCGTGGACGAGCTGTTCGACCTCGCCCACTTCATCGGCGTGTCCCGTCCCGGGGTTCCGCTCGGTGAGAACGACATCACCCACCTGCCCGAGGACAAGGTGACCCTGGTCGAGGTGCCCGCGCTGGCCATCTCGTCCACAGCCTGCCGGGAGCGCGTCGCCCAGGGGCTGCCCCTGTGGTACCTCGTGCCCGACGGCATCGTGCAATACATCGCCAAGCGCGGCCTGTACCGACCCCGAGGAGCCAAGTGACCGCCACCGACAACGCCCTGCAGATCGCCCGCATCGCCGCAGCAGCCGCCCTCGGGAAACTCGCGAAAGACCCGATCGCCTTCGACGTGTCCGAGCGGCTGGCGATCACCGACGTGTTCCTGATCGTCACCGCGAGCAACGAACGCCAGGTGGGGGCGGTGGTGGACGCGATCGAGGATGCCCTGCTCAAAGCGGGCACCAAGGCCGTGCGCCGCGAAGGCGGCCGGGAGAACCGTTGGGTGCTGCTCGACTTCCTGGACACGGTGGTGCACGTGCAGCACGCCGAGGAGCGTGCCCTGTACGGGTTGGAGCGGCTGTGGAAGGACTGCCCGCGGCTGGATCTCGGCCCGCTGGACACCCCGGCGGCCGGATGACCGCGGCCCGCCTCGTCCTGCTCCGCCACGGACTCACCGACTGGAACGACAACGGTCGCTTCCAGGGCCACGCCGACATCCCGCTGAACAACATCGGGCGCGCCCAGGCCGTTGCTGCCGCCGAGCTACTGGCCGGCCTGGGCATCACCCGGGCGGTCTCGTCCGACCTGGGTCGGGCGGAGGAGACGGCCCGGCTGGTCGCGGATCGTTGCGGTGTGACGGTCAGCCCCGACCCACGGCTGCGCGAGGTGAACGTCGGCTCGTGGTCGGGTCTCACCCTGGAGGAGGCCGGCCGGCTCGAGCCCGACTTCTGGCCCGCTCTCCGGGACGGACGTGACTTCCGCCGGTCGCCAGAGGGCGAAACGGCCACCCAGGCGGGCGTGCGGGTGGCGGAGGCGCTGATCGACCACGCCGAGGCCGTTGCTGACGGGGAGGTGCTGCTGGTGGTCGGCCACGGCCTGTCGCTGCGCGTCGGGGCGCTGCTCCTGCTCGGTCTGGACTACTCCCACGCCCGCCTGTTCCGGGGGCTGGCCAACTGCCATTGGATGGTGCTGGAACCGGGGGCGGACCACTGGCGGCTGCACAGCTACAACACCGGCACCGACTGATCCTGGCCGCGCCGCGACCGGCCGACGGGCAATGGGGTGCGCGCCCGCGGCCCGCGGGTCCGCCGATGGATGGTCAGACGACGCCGAGAGCTGTTCCGGGGGTGAAACCGGGGAACACCTGGTCGGTCCGGCTGTTCTTCAGCCGCGTGGTGACGACCTCCGACAGCACCTGGCGGTAGTCGGTCGTGATCGGCACGTCTCCGTCGACGAGGTTCGCTGCGGCGAGGCTGTCGGGCATGTCGCCGTACACACCGCCGTTGATCCCGCCTCCGAGCAGCATCATCAGGCCGCCGTGCCCGTGGTCGGTTCCCACATCCCCGTTGACCTCGACCCGGCGGCCGAACTCGCTCATGGTGACCACGGTCACGGTGTTCCACCGGGTGCCGAGGTCGTTCCGGAAGGCGGCGAGGCCCTTCGCGAAATCCACGGCCTGGCGGGAGAACCAGCTCTCGGCGTCGCCGGGCGAGCCGAGGTTCTGGTGCATGTCCCAGTTGCCGTAGTCGATGCAGGCGACTTCCATGCCCAGGTCGGCCTTGGCGAGCCGGGCGATGTCCTTCAACCCGTTGCCCCAGTCCGTCTTGGGATAGGTGGCGCCGTTGGCCGGGGTGTACTCGCTGGCACGGAGGCTGCGCAGGCTGGTCACTGCGTC
This sequence comes from uncultured Actinomycetota bacterium, assembly GCA_963704225.1. GTDB lineage: Bacteria > Actinomycetota > Actinomycetes > Propionibacteriales > Propionibacteriaceae > Propionicimonas. Next base: position 79,653 of record CAVPHL010000012.1, on the reverse strand, counting down.
GAGGGTGGCCTGGGCCTGGGTCGCCAACACACCGCCGGCGTCGCCGTAGACCTTCTCCAGGTCGGTCACCAGGCGGTCACCGTCGTTCCACGCGGCGTCCAGCCGGAACGACTCGACGCTCGACATCGCCACGGACTGGTAGGCCGTGGTGGTGAGGGACAGCACCACCCGCTGGTCGCCCATCGTGATCGCCCGGAACGTGCCGGACTCGGCCGACGAGCCGGCGATGTGCCGGCCGATCCACCCGGAGCGGACGTTGGCCTTGGCCGCCCGTTCGCACAGGTCCTGGTCCTCGAAGTGGGACCGGGTCACTCCCGGGTGCCCGGACCCGAGGACGACCGCGAGCTGGTTGTCCTGCCAGATCTCGCCCAGGGCCGAGAAGTGCTTGTTCAGCACGTACTTCGGGCTGAGCTGGAGGCCGCCCTGACCGGCGGTCACCCGGGCGCCGCCGCGCAGGGTGTTGTAGTGCGGGTCGTCGGGAATACCGATGGCGGCGAGGCTGTCGAAGCCGCCGCGCAGGAACACGCAGACCAGGAGGTCGCCGCCGGGACCGGCAGCGAAGGAGTACCGGGGGAAGCCGAGGCGGCCAGCAGGCCACCCAGCCCGATCAGTGACCCGCGGAACAGCCCGCGGCGACCGAGCCGCGGCCCGGTCGGGGCGTGCTCGACCGCCGGATCGTCGATGCCACGGTTGGGCCGCAGCGTTGTGGCCAGCTCGTTCGCTTCCTGCGGGGTCACGACCCGGGTGGTCCCGTCGGTCACGGCGAGCAGCCGGTTGTGCGCCTCGTCGTGGTGGTGCAGCGGGGTGATCAGGTCCTCGTGGAGCAGCGCCTCGCCGTGCCGCAGGGAGGCATCCAGGTTCGTCGAAGTCATCCGGGACGTCCTCTCAGCGGAGCTTGAAGTAGGGGGAGGCGAACACGAAGTGGAGGGCCGGGCCGAGGTTGTACTTCACCTGGGCGGAGGTGAGGGTCCTGCCCGTGCCGTCCCCCAACAGCCGGGCCACCACGATCTCGAGGTGTTCGGGCCGCCAGCTGTAGCCGGTGAGCCGCATCGTGAGCCGCTCGGCGACCTCGGTGGCCACCTGGCCCTTCTTCACCCCGAGCGCGCTGGCCCAGCTGGCGTACGACGACGGCCACTGCTTGTCGTTGCCCCAGTTGACTCTCGCGTTCACGGAGTACCAGTGCGCGAGCAGGGCCTGGGTGGCCATCCAGTCGGTGGCCTGGTCGGGGTAGCCGTCCACGATCGGCCACATCCGCGGCTGGTGACCCTCGAGGCTGAGCAGCCACTGCACCGTCCCGGTGATGTCCCAGATCCCCTTCAACTGCTGGCCCTTCTTCGCCTTGATCGTGCGCGGGCGGCGCAGTTTGATCATCGAGGCCATCGATTCCTGCGGCCGTCGCCACTTGGAGCCGACCGAGTCGGCGAACTCGTCGCTGAGCAGCAGCGCACGGACCACGGCGGCCAGGGACGTGTCGCGGTCCAGGTAGACCTGGGCCAGCGAGTCCAGCAGCGCATCTGAGGGAGTGTCGGACACGTACCTGGTGGCCAGTCGCCACGCGATCCTGCGCGCGGTGCCCTCGTGGTGGGCGAGGTCGTACAGGAAAGCCTTCAAGGTGGCCGGACCGTCCGCCGCCGAGGCGTTGGCATAGGTCCGGCCCATGATGGTGAGCGCCCCCGTGTGGTGTTCGTCGGGGTTGTACCGGTAGACCCGCTTCTTCCAGTCGAACCCGTGTCCGGTGAGGATCAGCGAGCACGCGCGGACGTCGTCCTCGTCGTAATGGCCGACTCCCACGGTGGACAGCTCCAGGAGTTCCCGGCCGAGGTTCTCGTTCGGGTTGTCCTTGGAGTTCAGATGGTTGTCCAGGTAGATCAGGAACGCTGGGTGCCGGATCGCGGCCCACAGCATGGTGGAGTACTTGCCGAGGGCGTGCTTGCGCAGGACGGTCCAGTCGAACCAGGCCACATACTCGCTGGCCTTGCCGTCGGCGGAGATGTAGAGGTGGTCCGCCATGGTGTCGACCATCGACTCGTACAGGTGTCGCTTGGTGAACACCTGCCGGATGGTGCGGGAGGTGCTGAGGGCCTTGCCGGCGAGCCACGGCTGCTTCTTCGACGCCTTGTAGACCGCGATCCCGGACATGGTCGAGAAGCTGAGGTGCTTCTTCACCAGGCCGTTGGCTTTGGAGTCACTGATTTTCTTCCAGTCCAGCTGGCGGTCGATCCAGGCCCGTCGGCCGCTGGCGGCGATCTTGTCCACCACCGCCTGGGTGGGGGCCGGGCACACCCGCCGGGCCAGGTGCCACTCCGCCGAGGAGTTCAGGTCGAGGGAGCTGGCCAGGTCGCCGATCACCGTGGGCAGGACGGGACTTGCCGGACGGGTCACCGCGGCGAACGCCGGGATCGACGGGGCTGCGGCCAGGGTGAGACCGCCGGCGGCGGCCAGACCGAGAGCGGTGCGGCGCGAGGTTCCTTGCGGCGCCTCGGCGGCGGGAGCGGGGCGGGGTGCAGTTGTCATCGAGCCACCTGTGGTCGCGGAGGGATGGCCTGAGCCCGAACTCGACTGACCTTAACCAACCCTGAGCTGATTGGTAAGGGCGGGGGCGGCTGGTCGGTAACTCCCTCCCCCGGGGAGGTTGCCCGGGGCCCGGCGGCCGTCGACCGGCCTAGCATGGAGGCAGAGCAGGAGGTGGCCGATGATCGAGGTGCAGCTCGCGAGCCTGGCGGTGGACTCCCGCGGCCAGCCGGTCGTGGTGCTGGCGCCGATCGCCCCGGACGCGGAGGTGCGCAGGCTGCTGCCGATCTGGATCGGCCTGCCGGAGGCAACTGCCATCATGCTCGCGGCCGAGGGAGTCCGTCCGGAACGGCCCCAGGTCTATGACCTGATGGCGAGCCTGGTCGAACGGCTCGACGGCGAGGTGGTGAGGGTGGAGGTGACCAGGCTGGAGGGTGGCACCTTCTTCGCTGAGATCACCTTGGCGACCCCCTCGGCCCGGGAGGTCCTGGACGCGAGACCGTCGGACTCGATCGCGCTCGCGATCCGTACCGGGGCGCCCATCTTCGTCGCCGAGGAGGTGTTCGCCGCCGCCGGGATGCCGGACGCGGGATCTGCCGGCGACGAGCAGTCGCAGCTGGAGGCGTTCCACCGCTTCCTCGACGAGGTGGAGCCTGACGACTTCCGGGGCTGACGGAGTCCGTCTGGTCACCCGAAAGAGGTCTGATGCCCGCATCCGGGCTGCCGTAACGTATCGAGTGGCCTCAGCCGGGACGGTCCGCCAAACAGCCCCGGCGACACGGAGAAGTCGGGACGCTTGGAGGGGGGCAGCCGACGGTTTCTGTGGGTGCTGGAGACTGGTGGGCCGTGAAAGCCGCCCCATCTCCAGCACGGCCCTCGGCGGGCCCGCGAGGTTGAGCCGGGCTCGGTCACCGGACGGGTGTCGAGCTATCTCGATCGGGAGGGTCAGGGACGTTCACATCCCGCCCCACCTGATCGCGGCTGTATCAGCTCACCTGGCGCGGCACACAGACACGAGCCCCGACGGGCTACTGTTCCGGGCCGTCCGAGGAGGCAACATGCACCCACGCACCTTCGGGAAGCTCTACGACAAGGCCCGCAAGGAAGTCGGCCGCCCTGACCTTCAATTCCACGACCTGCGCCACACGGGCGCGGTGATGGCAGCGCGAGCGGGCGCCACCCTGGCCGAGTTGCAGGCACGCCTGGGCCACTCCACTGCGACAGCTGCAATGCGCTACCAGCACGCATCCAGCGACCGCGACGCTGAGATCGCAAGGCGCTTGTCGGCGATGGCTGGTGTGGAGTAGCACTACGTGCTGGCGGAAAACGCTCGAACATGCCGAATGCAGGATGTTGGCTGAGCATGACGAAGCCCGCCCGAACAGACGTAGCCGATGAGTGCTCCTCGGGGTGCGGCGGTTCGGTGCAAAGAATCTGCAGCTGGATGAACAAACAAGACCGATGCCTTTCTCCCAGGCTGTGTCTGGATGCAGATTTCTCCCGGTGGCATCCTCCGTAGTGGCTATTCCGTTCATGCCGCGGGTCGCGCGGTGGCACTGCCGCAGATTCGGCGAAGGCTTGAACTCGTGCCCCCGGGGGGTCAGGTTGGGGGTTTCTCGGGACCTGCGTTCTGGGTTCTGCGGTGTAGATAGCCGATCGCGAGGCCGAGAGCGAGGAACCTGAGTGTGTTGAGGGCGGCGGCGATAAGGACGTAGCGAGGGGCGGTGTTCGTGGTCGTTAGCAGTCTTGGGGCTATCTCGACGAGGATGGTGGCCACGGTCAACGCGATCAGGCTCAGAAAGACCGCTTTGAGGATGGGGCTTCTGGTTGGGATTGTGCCGTTGAAGCGGAGCAGGCAGGCGCTGACACCCATGCCGATGATCGAACCGGCGAGGAGGGCTTCAGCGAGCATGGGCAGGTAGGAGATCCCCAGAGCAGCCCGGTACTCCGCCGCGATGGGGGTCAGCGAGATCGCGAAATTGGTCACCCAGAATCCCGCTGCTCCACCCAGACTAAGTCCTAATGCTCTGGTCCAGATCCCGCGTGAGTGAGTCGTGGTCGTCATCTCGATGGTGCATCGCTGCTGGCGACAGCTGGTGGCGGGGTGGGCGGGACGCCGATCCCGGGCGCGCTGGTCTTCACACCCTTGATGAGGAGCCACAAGGCCAGTCCGACCTCGGCGAGGAGACTCACGACGGTACCGGGGACCTTGATCTGTGGGTAGGTGGGCAGGAGGAACGCCTGGAGGAACCAGATCATTTCGGCGACTCCGTCGAGGATGAGCAGCACGCCCAGGATCCTCGGCAACAGGCCGGACTTGTAGACCAGGTAGCCGAGGGGGAACAGCCAGGTGCCGAAGAACAGCTGGGCGGCGACGAAGCCGGTTCGGTAGACGTTGACAGCGAGCAGGGCCATCGCCTCGGTCTGTGCCGGCTGGAAGGTTGGTAGCCCGCCGCCTGCATCGACCATGAGCATCGCGGACACCAGCTGGAGCAGGCTTGCGCACTGGATGGCGACTCCGACCGCGTTGAGGAGGAGGAACAGCAACGCCAGGTCTTGGTTGACCGGCCGCAGCAGCACATAGAGCCCCCAGGCGGCCATCAAGAACAGGAAGGCTGACACGAATGCGACGACCAGGCCGAGCCGGAACGACCATTCGGTGGTGGTCATCGCCCTGTAGATCTGCTGAGCATTTCCTAGGCCAATGTTCCCCAAGACGTTGGCGAGGACTGACGTGGCGATGAACGCCAAGTACACACCGCCGGTGATCCTGGCCAACCCGGTTGCGCCGACACGGTCGGTGACTTCGAAGGTGGACAATGCGCCGGCGGTGGGGGCATTGACGAGGTACGGACGCATTGGTGTGGTCTTTCTGTGAGACCGGTCGAGGCTGTCGGCCGGGGGTTAGGTGGATGCCGGGTCGTTACTGGTGGTGAGGCTGAGGATCTCGGAGCCGCGCAGCGCCTCGAGGAAGGGCTGGACGCTGCCCGTGACGCGGCATTGCAGGACGAATCCGTCGACCCGCACGTCGCTGACCCCGGACGCGCGAGCAACTCGTTCGATGGGTGGCCGGCCGACGCAGCTCACCTCGATGGTCCGGCTCTTCTGCTCCTCGCTCATGCCTCCAACCTAGGAACTGCCGCGTGGCCCGGGGCACCCGGGGAAACACGCATCCAGCACCTATTTCCGCGCGGCGTTGAGCGCTGACCTCCTGGGGTGGTTACCTGTTGTCATGACGCGGACGGCGCAGGTGCCGGGCAATCTGGCTGCGGAGGCCAGCAGTTTCGTGGGTCGCCGCCACGAGGTCGCCGAACTCCGGTCGAAGCTGGCCTCAGCACGGATCGTCAGCCTCGTCGGGCCTGGCGGTGTGGGGAAGACCCGCCTCGCTGTCCGGGGCGCCACCGACCTCGGCCGGGGATTCGCCGACGGCGCCTGGCTGGTCGAACTTGCCGAAGTGCGGGATCCCGCACTCGTGCCCAACGCCGCAGCCAGAGCCCTCGCCTTGCGCGACCAGGCCCCCGGCGGGGCGCTGGCGCTGCTCTTGTCCTACCTGGTCGACAAGGAGATCCTCCTCGTACTCGACAACTGCGAGCATCTGCTCGACGCCGCAGCCCAGCTGGCCACCTCGGTAGTGGAGGCGGCACCGCGGGTGAGGGTGCTTGCCACGAGCCGGGAGCCACTGTCGGTGCCCGGGGAGCAGGTGCTGCCCGTCCCGCCGCTGGAGTTGCCGCTCGCCGACGACGCCGAGCCGCTCGGGTTGCTTGGACAGAACGAGGCAGTGTCGCTGTTCATCCAGCGCGCGGCCGGCGCGTCGGGGGCCTTCGAACTCACCGCGGACAACCGTTCCGCGGTCGTCGGTATCTGCCGCCGCTTGGACGGGCTGCCACTGGCCCTGGAGCTTGCCGCGGTCCGTACCCGGGTCCTCAGCGTGCAACAGATCCTGGCCCACCTCGACGACCGGTTCGCGCTGCTCACCGCAGGTAGCCGGGTTGCCCTCCCCCGCCACCAGACCCTCCGCACGACGCTGGACTGGAGTTACGAGCTCCTCCCGGCCGGATCACAGGCGGTGCTTCGGCGACTGTCGTTGTTCGCCGGACACTTCGCTCTCGAGGACGCCGAAGCCATCTGTGCCAGCGACGCAGGCGCCGCGCACGTGCTGGACTCGCTGTCCTCGTTGGTGGACAAGTCACTGCTGCTGAAGGAGGACGTCGGGCCGCTAGCCAGCTTCCGGCTTCACGAGACGACCCGCGAGTACGTGGCGGAGAAGCTGCGGGACTCGGGCGAGGAGCCAACCGCCCAGCGGGACTTCGTGCACTACTACGTTTCGCGGTGCCGGGAAGCCGCAGACGGGGCACGGTTCCACCTCGTCGAGTGGCTGGAGTGGATCGACCTTGAGATCGACAACCTCCGGGCGATCCTGCACCGCCTCCGCTCCGATGGGGACCACGAGCAAGGTCTCCAACTGGTCGGTGCCCTCGTGTGGTACTGGGTGACGCGGGCCACCACTGAAGGACAGCGGTGGGTCAACCTCTTCCTCGACGCGGCCCCCGACGACCCCAGGACGAACCCGGGCGCCCATTTCCTGCGAGGCTTCCTCGCCATCCTCCAGGCCGACCCCGGCACCGCCCGCCGGGAACTCGAGCGAGCTGCAGACGCGGAGCGCACAGCCGGAACGTCACGCCAGCTCGCCGAGACACTGGCGATGGCGTCGGTCGCCGCGAACATGGCCGGTGATCACGCGTCCGGCCAACAGCTGTGCGACGAGACACGAGCGGTGGCCGAGCAGCTCGGTGACCTGGAGGCAACGCTGGCATCGCTCCAGGCCCAGGCGATGAACGGGGTCTTCGCCGGAGATCTCGAAGCCTTCCAGACCGCCTCCTCCCAGGCCGAACCGCTCAGCCGGGCAGCCGGCGATCTGTACACCCTCGAGATCTGGTTGATGAACCAGGGATTCGCCGCTCTGCTGACCGGTGACAAGGACCCCACACCCCACCTCACCGAGGCACTTCAGATCGCCGACCGCATCGACGACCGCGTAACCCAATTCCATCTGGTCGGCGCCCTCGGCATTCAGGCGGCAGCCAGTGGGCACGCCCGTCGTGCGGCCCGGCTCTTCGGCGCCACCGAAAGGCTCCGCACCGAGACCGGCGCCAAGGTCAACCCTGTCCTGGCACCCCTGCTGGAAGCCCGCAAAGCCGACCTCCGAACCCAGCTGGGTGGATCACCCTACGACGCCGAGTTCAGAGCCGGTGCCGCGATGAGCAGGTCGAACGCCCTCACCCTCGCCCTCGGGGCATCCAGCCAACCAGAGCAACCAGACGACCCGGCCCGACTCGCCCCGCTGGCCAAACGCGAAACCGAGGTCGCCCGCCTGATTGCGCAAGGACTCAGCAACAAGCAGATCGCAAGCCGCCTGTTCATCTCCGAACGAACCGTCGAGAACCACGTCCGCAACGCCATGGACAAACTCGGCTTCACCTCACGAACCCAAATCGCCACCTGGGCCACACTCGCCCACGCGACGACGCGCCAAGCCTGACTGAACCGGCATCGTCCGGAGACTCGCTGGTTGACTCCTCAGCTTGCTGCTGACAGCTGCCTCGCCACAACAAGGTCATGACCCCGCGACGAACCGTCGGCTCCTTCACACTCAAGCCCCACACCCTCCGATGGCCCCACTGGTTCGGCGGTGGTGGCACCAGACGTTCATTGACCTGCCGCCGGGGAGCATTTCGTGGGCGGGCCCACGACTTCCCTTCGATGGGCTGCTGGGGTTGCTGGCGTGGCTTGCCCTGGCAGCAGCCGTCAACGCGGTATTCGAGGAACTGCTCTGGCGGCTCGTGTTCGCTGACCTGCCTGGTGTGCGGGCAGCCCGGAAGGTCCTCTGGCTGGTGTTCGTTTCGGCCGGATTCGGGCTCAGCCACCTGCACGGAACACCCGGCGGCTGGATCGGTGTAGCTGCCACCTTCTGCTTCGGAATCGCGATGGCCTCCCTCCGCCGGTTCTCGCGCGGGGCCATAGTGGTCTGTGTGGTCACGCACTTCGTGGCCGACCTGATACTCCTTTGGGGGCTTTATGGCTGACTCGACCCAGGCGTTACGCGACCTCGTCGCTGCACTGAACGCCCGCACCGGCATCCATGCGCACCTGTGCGACGGCGACCCCCGCACAGCGGTGGCCTGGGCGGAGGAGTCGGAGATCACTGTGAGGCTCCGTGCTGCCGATGATGACGAGATGTGGGTGCTCGCCGGCTCTGGTCTGCTCGCCCGCGTGATCGCTGACACTGAAGGCATGTTCGAGATGGAACCGCTGACCTTGGCGATCCTGGCGGGCAGGGCCGTCGAGCTGTTCGGGCCCGCGGAGGGCCAGGAGCACCTCGCCCCTCTCGGATGGCGCGTGCCACTGGAAGGGGGCGGTACGTTCGCTGCCGACGTGGACGAAGCTTTGCCCCCCACGGCTGCTTCCATCACTGGCCCTTGGGTGCGGGCGCGCTTAGCCTGAGAGCACGTCGGCGGTTTCGCCCACCTGCCGAGACGTTGCCCGGAAGAGGGGAACGTGATGCCGAGCATGGTGGCAGGGAGTGGATCATCGGCGTCGGCAGGCTCCTGTTGATCCCGATCCTGCTGATCGTGATGATCGGCCTTGCTCGTCCGCAACTCCCGGCGCGCGGTTCTGCCGGCGCCCGCTCCGGGTCATCTCCCGCCAGCGCCTCAGCAGGCTCCTGACCAGCAGTTCGCCGAGGCGGAACTCCAGCTTGCCGCAGGCCGTATCAGCCAGTCCGAACATGCCGCCGTCCGCCGACGGATCCCTCGGGCTCTCGCCCACAGGCTGAATTGCCACGAAGGCGCCCAGTCTCGTCCACTGCCAGCACGGTGATCACCTCGTAGCCGCCGAACACGCCGCCGACGCTCAGGCCTGCCACGGCTCTGTGGACGACGCTCGAACTCTGGTCGGTTTCGACGGCCGAAAAGTGAACGGTTGTGGGCAGCTTAGCCCTGGGTGTCGTTGGTGGTTGTTCTGATGCTGGGCAGGGTGTCGATGCCTCGGTTCCGGAGCCTGTAGCTGGCTCCTTTGAGGGTGAGGACGTCGGCGTGGTGGACGATGCGGTCGATCATGGCGGCGGCGACGACCTGGTCTCCGAAGACTCCGCCCCAGCCTGAGAAGGGCAGGTTGCTGGTGAGGACCAGGCTGGCGTGTTCGTACCTGCTGGAGACGAGTTGGAAGAACAGGTTCGCGGCGTCTTGCTCGAAGGGCAGGTAGCCGACCTCGTCGACGATGATCAGGCCGTAGCGGCGCAGCCGGGCCAGCTCGGCGGGGAGTTTCCCGGCGCGGTGTGCTTCGGTGAGCCGGGTGACCCAGTCGGTCGCGGTGGCGAACAGCACCCGGTGACCGTGGCGGCAGGCGGTGATCCCGAGCGCGATCGCCAGGTGGGTTTTGCCGGTGCCGGGCGGTCCGAGGAGGACGATGTTGCGGGCTTCGGTGAGGAACCCGCCCGAGGCGAGGGCGGCGACTTGGTTTCTGAGGGCGGGTTGGGCGTCGAAGTCGAAGTCCTCCAGCGTCTTACGGGCTCCGAACCCGGCGGCTCTCATCCGCAGCTCAGCGCCGGAGGCGTGACGGGCCGACACCTCACGCTCGAGGACCGCGGCCAGGTAGTCCTCGAAGGACCAGCCCGCATCACGGGCCTGGTCAGCCAGCCGGCCGGCTGATTCGAGGATCCGGGGAGCTTTGAGGGCGCCGGACAGGTAGGTCAGCTGTTTGGCGGTCTGGGTGGGTCTTGGCGTTCACCGGTGGGCCTGCTGGGTGTCGAGGCCGAACGCCTTGTCGTAGTCGGTCAGGTCCCGGACCAGGTCGTCGCCGCTGCGCTGAGTACGGGGTTGTTGGAACTCCTGCCGCAGCCTGGCCGCGGTCTCGACGTGGCTGGTGTCGGTGATCGTGAGGCCACGCGCCCACACCCTCCGATGTTCGGTGATCAGCTTCCCGCCCAGGCGGACCTGGACTCGTTCGAGGTCGGCGTGGGTGTCGACCATCCGGCCGATCCAGGTCGGGTCGACCGAGTAGTCGTTGCTCGCGACCCGCACGTAGTAGTCCCGGCCCAGCCGGACCTGGTTACGCCACCCCGTGCTCGGCGGCACCGGCGGCAACGGCAACATCCCGGCCAGGTCGGCATCGAGCCGGTCGGTGGGCCGGGCCTTGGTGGTGCGCACGACCCGCTGGTTCGCACCCTCCAGCCAGCCGGTGAACTGATCGTTGAAATCGCACGGTGAGGCGAACTCACGGCTCGGCATGAACGACGTCTCGAACCACCCGTTACGGCGTTCCACGATCCCCTTCGACTCCGGATCCCGCGGCCGCAGCAGCACCAGTCTCGTGGCCAGGGTGCCCATGAATGCCGGCACCCCTTCGGAACGCTGTTGACCCCGCCCGATCCCGCGCTCGTTGTCCCAGATCAACCGCCTGGGCACCCGACCCAACTGCTGGAGCAGCTGCCACATGCCGAGCAGCAGGTCCGCCGTGGTCCGGGTCGGCAGCATCCGGGCCAACACGAACCGCGAGTACGCCGCCGTCAGCACCAGCACCGGCAACAGGGCAGTCGTGCCGTCCTCCAACGGGATCCGTTTCGGCGGGAACCACAGATCGCACTGGGTCGCGTCCCCAGCCGCCCACTCGATCCGGTCCGCCGGATCCACCAGCCGATGCTCGGGTCGCAGCCGCTTCACGTTCTCCCGGAACCACGTGATCGACCCGGCCCAGCCGACCCGCTCCGCGATCACCGTTGCCGGCAGGTCAGGATTCACCGTCAACAGCGCCCGCACCCGCGGCTCGAACGCCACGAACGACGTCTCCACCGGCGTGCGCTCATACCTCGGCGGCGCATCCGAACTCACCGCCTTGATCACCGTCGTCCGCGAGACCCCCAACCGCCGGGCGATCGCCGCATTCGGCACCCCATCCCCGGCAAGCCTCCTGATCAGTGCCCAGTCCTCCAAAGTGATCACTCTCCGATCGTGGTCGAGTGTCCACCTTTCACCGTCGAAAGCGATCAGTTTTCAAGCGTCGTCGACAACGGCTCGGCGACCACCAAACTCGAATCATCTACTAGAGACACCGCCCTTGTTTGCAGGTGCCCCGACGAACCCAGTCGCGGCCTCTGCGTACACTCCGTCATCGGCATGTGAGTGAACATGTGAGCGCGTGCTGACCTGGCACGGAGGCCGGCTGGACCTACAGCAAAGGGCGACAGGCTCACATGCTGGAATCTCTGCCCCAGATAAGCCCCAACTGGCCGACAAGAACCCCGCATCTCACCTATCGTGCCTAGTCAAACGGCACTTTGGCGTGGCTATCCCTCCGGTTCGAGTTCTGTGACCTGGTGAACACCAGGCCGCATCGGGTCACGAGGCGACCTCCGGCGGAGATGTTGGCCGAAGAACGCCCCCGGTTGCATCCGGTCGCCGCCGAGGCGTTCACGGTCGCGTTCGGCACCACCAGGGTCGTGCCGGTCAACACTCCGATGGTGGCCTTCGAGTACGGCCAGTACTCCGTGCCGCACCAGCTGATGGGTGCCACGGTGTGGGTCCGGGTCCACGGCCAAGGCGCCGATGAGCAGGTGGTGATCACCCACGTAGGCCCGGACGGGCCGGTCGAAATCGCCCGCCACCGGCGGGCCACCCCCGGCACCCCGAAACTCGACGACAACCACTTCCCGGCCGCCCCGGCAGGCGCCCTGGAACGGGCCCCGCGGGCCAAGACGACCGCCGAAGCGGAGTTCCTCGGGCTGGGCGAAGGAGCCCGACTGTGGCTGGTCGAGGCCGCCGCCGCAGGCACCACCAAGATGCGGATCAAGATGGCTGCCGCGGTCCAACTCGGCCGCCTGTTCACCCCCGCCGAGGTCGACTGGGCCCTGGGCCATGCCGCGGTCCACGGCCGGTTCGCCGAAGCCGACCTCGCCTCGATCCTGGACCACCACCGCCAGCAGGCTTCCCGCGACGGTGAGCATCGGGCCAGCGAGGACCGCTCGCTGACCCAGGGCACCAACGGGTGGGCCCGCTACGGCGCAGGCAAGGAGGTCCACCAGTGACCAGCCGTACCGCACCAGTCGCAGGGGTTCCTACGGCGCCGCCGTTGCCGGCCGAGCTCGACGAGCTGCTGCGCCGGCTTCGGCTGCCCCACATCCGACGGCTGGCACCAGAGGTGATCGCCACCGCCAAAAGCCAACGCTGGGACCCCGCCGAAGTATTGAAGGTGCTGTTCGCTGAGGAAGCCGCCGGCCGGGCCCGTTCCGCCCTCGCGACCCGGCGGGCCGCAGCCGGGTTCCCCACCGGGAAGACGTTCCACGCCTGGCAACCCGAACTGTCCTCCATCCCGGCCCCCACCCAACAAGCCTTACGCACCCTGGAATGGATCGGCCGCAGGGAGAACCTGGTCGTGTGCGGACCCTCCGGCACCGGCAAAACGTTCCTCCTCGAGGCCCTCGGCCAACAAGCCGTCGAAGCCGGCCTCCACGTCGCCTGGTTCACCCTGGAGAACCTCGGCGTCCTGCTACGCCGGCACCGGGCCGACGACACCGTCACCAAAGCGATCGCCCGCATCCTGCGTGCTGACCTGATCGTCGTTGACGACATCGGACTCTTGGCCGTGCCGGCCGACGCCGCCGAAGGGCTATACCGGCTGGTCGACGCCGCCTACGAGAAACGCTCCGTCGCGGTGTCTTCCAACCTGCACCCGGCCGGGTTCGACGAACTCATGCCCAAAACGTTAGCCACCGCCACCGTCGACCGGCTCCTCCACCACGCCCACGTCTGTCAGACCAGCGGCGACAGTGTCCGGCTCACCCAAGCACTCGCCGGGCAGGGGGTGAACCCCTTGAACTAAGCCATCAAGCCGTCGGTGGCCAACACTCCTGGGCAGATCCCATGGCCACCACCGGGCAAAACTCGTGGCCGTCACTGGGCAGGTTTCATGACCGTCTCCGGGCAGAAACCAATGGCCATTGACACACGACCGAGCCGAACTCGCGGCAAAGGTGCAGCCTGATTGTGACTCAGGAACGTAGTCGCAGTCGCTCTAGTAGGGCAAGGCGGCATCCTGCCGGTACTTGCATCCTGCTGCCTTCTGAAGCCCTGACACGTGGGCACCCCAGGCGATCTCCCAGATATTTCCGCCTCGCGTCGAGTTATTGTCGCAGTTCCTGGCGGCCCGCGCGTCGTAGTGTCCCGCGAACAGCCCGCTGGTCATCCAGTCAGAGCGAGCCTCCAGACACACCGTGTTCGACATGTCGGGCAGGGCGTTTGAGCTGACATAGGTCACCATGTCTCCGAGATTCCACGTCATGGTCTGATATCCAGCGCCCACGCTCGTGGTTCCGCTCCCGGCATTGTCGCCATCGCCATGGCAGTCGCCGAAAGCGGAGCCTGCGCCGGTGAGCAGGAACAGCATCGCCAACGGCACAAGCGCAACATTCCGCCCCAACCACTTCATCTCCACATGTTGGCCCGAATCCCAGTGGGGGCAACCATGAAGCGCGAAACTCGTACGCATTCATAGGGCCCCTGAACACCCGAACCGGCGACACGATCAGGGGGATCCCGGGCTGGCCGTGGTCGTCGAGTTGTCGCACGCCACCATCCTTGCGTTCTCACCCACCTGGCGAGGCTCATTCAGATACTTGTACACCTTGTGGGGCTTTGGCTCGAAGCCGAGCGAAGCGCCGCATAGGTCTCGCCCATGAGATTCGCAATCCGCACGGTTCGCCCGATAGTCGCCTCCAGGAAAACAGCGTCGAACTCGTCGAGCGCGCGCCGGATGAGGACGAGTACGTCCTCTGAGGAGGCCTGCGCGCCCACACCGATCATGGTTCTCATCGTGTCACCGATCGGGAGTCCTATGCGCGCGCTTCTCGGGACTGGGAATCGGGCGAGCGGAGCCAGAAGCAACGCCACCGGGTCGCTCACTCATCGGTCATATCACGTGTATATGCCCGACGAGCGTGCGCAGGTCGGCTGCCGGCAGGCGCTCCGACCCCGCCTCGGATGGCCCTGCCGACGACCGCACAGCCCGTGCTTCCGCAAGAGGTCGGAACGCCGGCAAGATCGGGCTGTGGGCCTGGTCGACGGACTCAGCCGACTTCCCCGCGGCGCTCCTGGCTGCGCGACGCCCCGCCCCGGGCTGGTGACCAGTGAGCGATCAGGTTGCGGACAACGGCGAAGAGGATCCCGGCGACGAACAAAGGGCGATGGCTGCATTCAAGAGGACGGGCCCGACGGTCATTCCGAGCGCGCCATGCCCTGCGTCCACCAGGTACCTGGTGGCCAGGAGGAGAAGGAGCATGGCCGTCGCCATCGACGCCAGCGCCACCCCATACGCAAGCCCAGTCAGAAGCATGTCTGCGACCGGCAAGGGACGCCCGAGGAAGCTGCGAGGCTTCCCAGCCGTCCGGTGCAACCTGACCTTCACCGCCGCAGTGTCGCAGGCCCATCCGGGACTGGTCACCGGCGAACCGGGTTCTCGCCGCGGGATAGTCGGCAGGATCGGTTGGGTGTGGCTTTCTCCCCGACTCTGTTCGTCCGTGGCTGTCGGGTGCGGTGGGATGCCATCAGTCGCCCGAGGGGGCTGACCGGGGCGGGCTTATTGCCCGTTGGTTGCCCGAGGCCTTCGAATATGCCTCTGACTAGGTGGAGCTAACGGGATTCGAAACAGTGGATGAGGTGCCGTCTGGCTAACGGTATGCACCCTAGTGGAAAGCTATTTGACTAGCGCAAAGACCGTCCCGCGGCCCTATCGCATGAGTGGTCCGAAGGTGGCGCAGATGGGCACTTATGGGGTGCTATGTTGTGCATATGTTGCGCGAACTGCCAGCGTCCGGCCCGCGACCCCGGCCGAGCAGGGGCGCCGACCGGAGAGGCTTCGGGCGACTGCGGAAGGAGCGTTCCGGGCGGTGGTCCGCTGCCTATATCGGGCCCGACAACAAGCTGCATCGCGCGGCGACGACTTTCGATGCAAAGGACAACGCGGTCGCGTGGCTCGCAGCCGAGCGCAAGCTCCTGGACCTGGACTCCT
The DNA here is from genome assembly GCA_963704225.1 of uncultured Actinomycetota bacterium. GTDB lineage: Bacteria > Actinomycetota > Actinomycetes > Propionibacteriales > Propionibacteriaceae > Propionicimonas. The sequence continues at coordinate 64,086 of CAVPHL010000012.1, read as the reverse complement.
GGACGCCGCCGGCCGATCGGCGTGCGGTGAAGCTGACCTCCAAGGGGACGACTCTGCGGCATTACGCTGAGGATTGGCTCGAGAACCGGCGTACGAACAGAGGACCGATCAAGCCCCGTACGAAGGCGGACTATCGCCGGCTGCTTGAGCGCCACATCCTGCCTACGCTGGGCGACACCGCCCTCTCCAGAATCACGGCGAGCGACGTCAACGAGTGGTACCTCTCTCTCAACGGCAAGACCCCTACCGAGCGGGCGCACGCCTACCAGCTGTTGCGGGCAATCCTGGCTACGGCGGCCGATCCAAAGGTGAGGCTGATCCCGCAGAATCCGTGCCAGATTGACGGGGCCGGCCAGGTCAGCCGGGCGCACGAGGTGCGGACAGCGCGCGTGGAGGAACTCCTCGCCATCGCGTCCGCGATGCCAGAACGGCTGCGGCTCGCCGTCCTTCTGGGCGCATGGTGCGCCCTGAGGTACGGCGAAATCGCCGAGCTGCGGCGAAGAGACATCGATCTTCATCAAGAGGTCATCCGGGTGCGCCGCGGGGTTACCTGGCCCGACGGCAAAGCGACCGTTGGGACCCCAAAGTCCAAGGCTGGCCTCCGCGACGTCCACGTGCCGCCGCACATCGTTCCGATCATCAAGACACATCTGAGGGAGCACACCCGGCCCGAGGTCAACGCGCTTTTGTTCCCGGCCCTCTCCGGCGGGCACCTCCATCCACGCACCTTCGGCAAGGCGTTCGACAAGGCGCGTGAGGCTGCTGGACGGCCGGACCTGCATTTCCACGACCTGCGTCACACCGGCGCCGTGCTGGCGGCGCAGACGGGCGCTACCCTCGCGGAGCTCATGGCTCGCCTTGGGCACTCCACCCCCGGAGCGGCCATGCGCTATCAGCATGCCGCGGCCGATCGCGACCGTGCGATCGCCCAGCGGCTCTCCGAGATGGTCTCTGGACGGGCATAGCGCCCGTCAGGCGGCCGTTAGTGGTCGGAACAGGTGGTCAAGGTCCGCAATCCGCACCCGAATGATGCGCCCTCCGCAGCGGGAAGCGGGGAGTTGTCCGGTGGCGATTCGGCGTCGGATTGTGTCGACGCTTACGTCATAGGTGGCGGCGGCCTGTCGGATGGAGATCCATTGGGGCTGGACGTCCCGGCCGGGTTGGCGTGCTTGCTCAGGGCTCATATCGGTTCCTCTCACAGTGGGGGTCAGATGCTGATTCCGTGGTGGTGTCCCAGGTCGGGTCCGTAGCTGGTCGGGGGCGGGGGGAGCGGTCGGCGGGTGTTGGCGATCTGGAGGGCTTCTTGTCGGTGCATGTCGTCTTCTTTCGTGATCTGGGTGGTGATGCGGTAGCGGAGGGCGTCGGCGGTGTGTTCGACGGGAAGTGGGCCGAGTTCGGCCGCGGTGGTGAGCAGTTCGGCGATGTCGGGCCGGCTGCGGGCAAGTTTGGCGAGGTGTGCGGCGAGGGTGGGCAGGGTGGGGTCGCCGGCGGTGGCGGGTGCGGCGGTGGTGATCTTGGTTTGCCATTCGCGGACGTCGGCCTGGCTGGTCTCCAGCGCGTGGTCGAGTTGGCGTTGCGTGTCTCGTTCGGCGGGGGAGTGCTCTGGCGTACCGGTGGGGCGCAGGTCGGTGTCGGGGGTTTGGTGGGCGGCGCGCCATTGCTGGATGTCGGCGACCAGCTCCGGGTCGAGACCGGGGAGGTCTTCGGCCCACCCGGGTGTGTCGTCGGCTGCTTGTTGTCGGGTTTCGTCGGCGAGTTGTCGGGTGAGTTGGTAGCGGCCGGAGAGGTAGTCCTTCCAGGTGGGGTCGTCGAGGAGCTGGGTGGGGATGCCGGGTAGCCAGGGGAGGGGTCCGCGGGTGCGGTTGTTGGCCTGGGTGAGGTTGAGCCGGTGGTCGATGACGGCGGCTCGGTCGCGGGCGTGGTCGAGCGGGCCGACCGCGATGGCCTGGTGGAGTACCTCGGTGGGGTTGTGGCCGTTGGCGGCGATGAGCATGAGGTGGCTGCGGAGGGTGGGCCAGGCGTCGGCCCGGTTGAGGCCGTGTGTTGCCCCGGCGATGTCGATGGCGTCCTTGGCCTCGCGCGGGAGGTGGTGTTCGGCGGCGTAGGTGATGGCGTCGAGGTAGCAGCCAGCTGCGGGCCCGAGGAGGAGGTTGGGCTGGTCGGCTTCGCGGAGCAGGGTGGTGGCGGAGGCGGGGGCGTCGTCGTGGTCGATGACGGCCTCGAGGAGTTGGACGGCGCCGGCGGGTTGGAGCAGGCCGGGGTCGACGGGTGTGATGTGGGTGTCGGTGTTGTCAACCTGGAGCCAGGCGTGGTTGGCGTGTCGGCCGCGGGTGAGCATGGTGTAGGCCTGTTGGCGGGATTCTTCGCCGGTGAGGAGGCCGTGGCAGGTGTCGGCGGTGACGCCTTGGGCGGCGTGGATGGTGGTGGCGTAGCCGAGTTCGACGAACTCGGTGACGTAGTCGGCGGGCAGGGTGAGTCGGTTGTGGTTGCGCAGGTGTTGGACGTCGATCGAGTGGTCGCGGTGGACGGCGGTGACCTGCCAGCGGTCGCCGTTGCGGACCCAGGCGGTGTCGCTGCTGGCGAGGTCGCGGTTGTTGCGGCGGGTGATCACCGTGTCCCCGACGCTGGCCTGGTTGTGGTCGGCGAGGTCGACGTGGCGTCCGGGCCGGTGTCCGTCGAGCCGGGCTGTGCGGGCGGCCGCGTTGAGTGCGGCGACCCGTTCACGGGTGGGGGCGAGCATGAGCGCATCGAGCCCGTTGGCGCGGTCGGTGTGCCAGGCGTGGAGGAGTTGGTGGGTGGCGGTGTCGGGGCTGACGACGTGGACGCGGCCGTGGTCGAGGTAGTAGCCGAGGGCGCGGGTGTCGCCGGATCGGAGGGCGAGGCTGGCGTCGGCTTCGGCGGGGTCGGCGAACCGGACGACGTGGTCGAGGCGGAGGGCGCCGTGTTGGGTGGCGATGTCGCGCAGGACGCCACCGGCACCGATCGGGCCGAGTTGTTGGTCGTCGCCGATGAGCCGGATTGATGCGCCTTGATCGAGGCACCAGGTGACGACGTGGTCGAGGGTGAGGGTGTCGGCCATGCCGGCCTCGTCGATGATCACCAGCGTGTCCGGCCCGACCGTGGCGGCGAGTGGTTCCCGGTGGCTGATGGCCCAGACGAGTTTGGCGAGGTTGTCGGCGGCAGCGTGCTGGCCGAGTTGGGTGCGGAGTTGTTCGGCCGCGGTGGCGGAGGGGGCGAGGCCGAGGATGGTTCCGCCGCTGGTGGTCCAGGCGGTGGCGAGGGCGCGCATGGCGGTGGTCTTCCCGGTTCCGGCGGGCGCGATCGCCAGTTGGAGCCGTTTGCCGGAGGTGGCCATGTCGCGGACCATGGATTGTTGGGCGGTGTTGAGCGGTTCCCGGTTCGCCATCGTTTGGAGGAGGGCGAGCGTGACCGAGTTGTGGTCGGCTGTGCGGCCGCCGGTGCGGCCGGCGGTGTCGACGAGGCGTCGTTCGGCGTACAGGATGCGCCGTGAGGTGTAGCGGCTCGCAGTGGGCTGCTCATAGACCGAGGCCCCGTCGGGACGCAGCAGGGGTGCGGGTTCGACCGGCTGGCTGCGGGTGGTGCGGATCGGGATCGATGCGGCGGCCAGGGCACGATCGGTGATCGCTTCTGCGGTACGGGTGATCTGGTCGAGCGGGATCGCGGCGGCGCGGACCTGGCGGAGGGCTTCGGCGCGCACGTTCCACGGTGTCCAGGAGGACCGTTCGGCTTCCACTGTGTTGATCACCTGCTGTGCGGTCCCCGCGATCCACACCTCGTCCACGACCGGGACGGCCGGACGTCGATGGGCGGTGATGTCCTGCAGCATGCGGTCCAGCCCGGCCCGACCGAGGAGCTGGACGGCTTCGGCGTGCCAGGCGTGGCGTTGGTCGGCCTCGCTGCGGGGTCCGTGTTTGGCGGGTCGGGTGTCGAGGGTGGCCTGTTGGGCGAGTTCGAGCCGTTCGGCTTTGGTGGGTGGCCGTTCGTGGTCGTGCTCGAACGCCTCGACCAGGTCGGCGGTCCAGGCCTGGATGTGGCGCCGCCGCGTCGACCAGCGGGCCAACAACCCGGGCTCGAGGCCGGCGATCTCGAAGATGGGCCGTTTCCCGTCCCTGCCGATCGGCTCCATGGCCAGGCCGAGGTCGCGCAGGCGGGCGGTGAGGCTGGTGGTGTACACCTCGGACAGGTACACCTTCGCCGCGTAGAGGGGTTTGGCGTCCAGCGCGCGCCAGTCGCCGGTGAGGGTCTGGACCTTGGCCGAGATCGCGACGTGGGTGTGGAGGTCGGGGTCGCCGGCCCGGGAGTCACGGTGGTCGAACCGGGCCGCACTGATCCCGCGGACTCCGACGTGCCGAGTGCCTTCGTGGCCGGACCGGGTCGAGGCGACCCGGGCCTGAACCTGGATCAGGGCGTCGTCGACCGCTGCTTCGTGGGCGGCCCGGATCGCGGCGGCCAGCTCCGGGCCGGCCAGGGCCCACAGGGCGGAGACGGACTTGGGTGGGGAGAAGGTGAGGTCGAACCCTGCCACCGCCACCCGCGGGTGGGAGGAGGCTTTGGCGATGTAGCTGTGCAGCTCGCGCCGTCCGGCCGGCGGGCGTCCGTGGTCGCGGGTGTGCCACTCGATGGCCAGATCGGTCCGCAGCCGTTGCCGGACCCGTTTGGTGACCCGCGCCCCGTCGTGGGCGTCCCGCCAAGCCTGCTTGCGGGCGTCGAGTTCGATCTCGAACGAGGTGGGGTGGTCGGCGAACACCGAGTAGGCCCGGCCCAGCTTCTCCCCGGTGACCGGGTTCAGGCCGGCGCCGAACAGGAGCTTCATCTGTTCCTCGGTCACCGGGTCGCCCTCGGCCAGGCCCATGCCGGCCAGGCCGGCGCCCCACCACCGGCCCGGACTCTCGCCCTTCGCGGTGTAGTAGTCGGCCAGGCTGGTCACATCACCCGGCGCGACCTGCCGGGTCAGGTACTCGTAGCCCGACCCGGCCAGCAACTTCTTCAACCCGATCGCCATCCGCCAAGCCCTTTCCTCGCAGACCCCCTGCCCGGGGGCGTGGTCACCCCGGTTGGGGGATCAGGTCAGGACAGCACGGGCATGTCACCACTCATGTAGCCATATCGACGTTCCCCCACCCACCACCCGCCAACCCGTCCCGAGTGAAACCCCTTGTCAGATCGACCTCCCCCAACGTCCCCCCGAAAGTTGTTCCGAGGGGTTGACGACTGCCCGATTCTCCGCAAGCCGCAGGCAGCCATTGCCGCGGAGCGACGTCTCTATCTGCGTTGAGTGACGTTCCAATCCTCCGCAAACCGCAGTACGGTCGAACATGGAGTATCTGCCGAGGGTGATCGATGGCCGACTGTCGCGCTGGCTGCGCGGACAGCCCGCAGTCCGGCTCGAAGGGCCACGCGGCTGCGGGAAGACCACCACCGCCCTCCAACACGCCGGCAGCGCCGTCCACCTCGACGCCCACCCGGGCATGACCGAACTCGCCCAACTCGACCCCGACCGCATCCTCACCGGACGAGCACCCCACCTGGTCGACGAATGGCGCCTCGCCCCCAGCCTGTGGCCACAGATCACCCACCGGATCGGCGAACAGGCGCTGCCCGGCCGCTACCTGCTCGCCAGCTCAGCCACCCCGCTCGAATACCGCCACCGCACCCGGGAGGCCGCCCAACTGCCCGTGCTGCGGATGCGGACCATGACCCTGACTGAACGGCTTGGCGTCGAGGCGCCGGTGTCGCTGGCCGGCCTCGCGTACGGCGACCGGGTCACCGGCATCCGGAGCCGACTCAGCTACGCCCAGCTCGCCGATCACGCCGTCCGCGGCGGCTGGCCCGAACTCCTCGACGCCGACACCGTGCAGGCCATCAGCTACAACACCAGCTACCTGCACTCCCTCGCCCACACCGACCTGAGAACGCTCGTGCTCACCCGGCACCAGCCCGACCGGATCACCGACCTGCTCACCAGCCTGGCCCGGCACACCGCCGCCGACGTCAGCCTCGCCGGCCTCGGCCACGACACCACCGCGGGGCTGGGACGCGACACCGTCCGCTCCTACCTCGACGCCCTCGACCGGCTCCATGCTTGGGAACCCCAACCCGCCTGGCAGCCACCGCTGCGCACCCGAGCGCGCCTCCGGCACCGGCCCCGCGCCCACCTCGCCGACCCAGCCCTGGCCTGCGCTGCCCTCGGCTACGACGCCGACCGGCTCGCCGACGATCCCGACCAGTTCGCCGCGATCTTCACCGCCATGGTCATCCACGACCTCCGCGCATATCTCGAAGGAACCGGCGCCCAGCTGTGGCACTACAGGGACGAGACCGGGCTCGCGATCGACGCCATCATCGAGTACCCCGACGGCCGCTGGGCCGCCCTCCAAACCAGCCTCGGCGACCACCACGTGATCGATGCCGAAATCGCGCTAGAGACCCTCCGCGACGACCGGCTCGACCTCGACCAGGTCGGCGAGCCCAGATTCCTCGCCGTCATCACCGGCGGCACCCACGCCACCACCACACGCACCCGCACCCACACCATCCCCCTCGCCACCCTCACCGCCTGATCCCCGAGGCCCCCGCTCCCAGGCCCTCAGGACCACCATTTCCAGGACTTCACGCCACTGCCTCCCAGGCCCGGGAACCCCTCCCGATTCCAGTTACACCCGGTGCAAAACGGGGCTGGGGATGTATCGGGGGCGGCGGCGGTGTTTGTGGTTCGGCTGTGTGGGCGGGGTTTGTTGGGCATGATGTGTGTTGCTGCCCACCTCGTCAGCTGGCGCGTGTTGTTGTGCTGGCTTGGTTGGCTGTTCTCTCGGTCTTCGTCACATTTCAGGGTTGTGAACATGTTGCGGTCGCGTCGTGGGTTGTCGGTGTCTCGGCTGTTGTTGGGTTTGGTGGTGTTGGTCGGGGTGTTGGTGCCGGTGCAGGGTGTGGTGGCGCCGACGGCGGCGGCGGCGGGCCCGACGGTGGTGCCGGGGGGGTCGGTGACGTCGGCGGAGACGTGGTCGAAGTCTGGGTCGCCTTTTGTGGTGTCGGGGCGGGTGCGGGTTGATGAGGGCGGTTCGATCACGATCGAGCCTGGTGTGGTGGTGAAGTTCCAGACGGGCTCGTTCGATAACCGGATTCTGGTGTATGGCGGCCAGTTGATGGCGGTCGGGACGGCGAGTGAGCCGATCGTGTTTACCTCGATTCGGGACGACTCGGTCGGGGGGGACACGAACGGCGATGGGTCGGCGACGTTGCCGGCTCGCGATGACTGGTCTGGGGTGTCCGTTTCTCCGCCCAGCCGCGATGTGGCTTTGCGGGCGCCGATGTCGGTGGTCCGGAACGCGGTGTTCGGGTATGGCGGGATGCATTCGGGTGGTGCCTGCAACTCGTATGCGGAGTTGTCGGCGAGTTCGATGGGCCGGCTCGCTGTCTCGAACTCGGAGTTTTGGTACAGCGGCTCGGCGGGGGTGAACTTCGCGGCGTTCGACGAGGGTGTCGGGTTCGGCAGTCTGTCGGCGTCCCGGTTCGCGGAGAGCGGGTGTGGCGGGAACTTCACCGGTGGTGATGTGACCGGGAACGTGTTTGAGGACACGATCGACTCCCAGGCGGTCTGGTCGCTGTACGGCAAGGGTTTGAAGTTCTACGGCAACTGGCTGTACAAGCCGGCCTATGTGGCTCCCGCCGTGACCCGGGAGGACGCGGATCTTCGCGACAATGCACTCCTCGCCGGTGTCCTGGACCAGCCCGCAGGCCAGGACCCGCTCGATTTGGCGCACAACTGGTGGGGCTACCAACTGCCGGCCACGCCCGAGGGCTGCTACGACGGCTCGATCAGTTACCTTCCGGCCGTTTCCTACGCCTACATCTCTGGTAGTGGGTGCGCGAACGACGGCAAGTTGTCGATCACGGGCTACTTCACGAACGTCCTGCCCGCGTTGGACGCGCCGCCGGCGGCGCCGCAGGTCGGGGTGGGCGGTGCGTGGTCACCCGCTGGGGTTCCAGACGGGCAGACCTTCGGAGGTCCGGAGTCGGGATCGGAGTACGGTTATCGGCCCACCGGGGGCCAGGCGGATCCGGTGAACTCCGCGACCGGGGCGTTCACGACGTCGGCGCTCGACGCTACGGTCGCGGCTGGTAGAGGCTCGCTGGCCGCTTCCCGCAGCTACACCTCGGCCGATTCCGCGGAGGGTTGGCTGGGCCCGGGCTGGTCGTTCGGCTACCAGCTGAGCCTCGAGGTCGACACCGGCCGGGCGGTGTTCCGGGCCGGGGACGGGCAGCGGGTCGGCTTCACTGAGCAGCCGGACGGGTCGTGGCTTCCGGATCCGGGCGTGACCGCGGATCTGACCACCACCCAGACCGGCTACACGCTGACCACCCGCGCCGGCGTGGACCATATCTTCGACAGTTCGGGACGGCTGACCCGGCTCACCGACCGCAACGGTGAGGACCTGCAGTTCAGCTATGCCAGCTCCGGCCGGCTGGAGACCGTCGAGCTGGGCGGACGCCAGCTCAGCTTCGGCTGGAGCAATGACGGGTCCCGATTGCTGCGCGTGACACTGCCGGACGGCCGCTACGTCGAGTACGGCTACACCGCCGGCTTGTTGACCTCGGTCCGGGACCTTGGCGAACAGACGACCAGCCACGACTACGACCAGGCGGGCCGGTTGACCCAGATCACCAGCCCGGAGGGCCGCACCCTCACCAAGCTCGCCTACGACGCCGGGACCGGCCGGGTCAGCGACCAGTGGGACGGCCGGAACAACCACACCACGTTCAGCTTCGACCAGGTCAGCGGCACATCGACCATGACCGACCCGCGCGGCGGGCAGTGGAAAGACGTCTACTCCGACAACGTACTGCTGAAACGGATCGACGCCTCCGGGGGGGTGACCAGCTTCGAGTACGACGCCGACCTGCGGTTGGTGGCCGCGACGAGCCCGACCGGGCAGCTGAGCACCCTGGGCTACACAGCGAACGGCGACCTGGCCTCCTTCCAGGGCCCAACCAAGGCGGTGGTCACCGCCTACAACGCGCATCACCAGCCGACCACCACGATCAACGCCCGCGGCATCGAAGGCAGCCTCGGCTACGACAGCAGCGGCAACCTGACCAGCGTCAGCCGCCGCAACCCTGACGGCGGGGACCCGCTCGTGACCAGCTATGCCCACAACAGCCGCGGCCAGGTCACCACGATCACCGACGCCAACAACCACACCGCCACCAACACCTACAACAGCCACGGCGACCTGACCAGCGCAACCACCCCGGAAGGCGCCACCACCAGCTACAGCTACGACACCGCCGGCCGGCTCACCAAAGTCGTCGCGCCTGCAGGCAACGAGCCCGGCGCGAACCCGGACGACTGGGACACCGTCTACACCTACAACGACAACGACCAGGTCTCCCAGGTCGAGGACCCGCTCGGCAGGACCACCAGCTACACCTACGACCACGACGGGCTGCTCACCACCAGCACCGACCCCAAGGGCCGGACCGCCACCTACAGCTACGACGCCGACGGCCACCTCCTCACCGAACAAGGCCCCGACCCCGACATCGACCCGGCCAGCTACACCTGGGACGCGAACGCCAACCTCACCCAGATCACCGACCCGGCCGGCCGTACCACCAGCTACACCTATACCGCCGCGAACCGCATCGCCACCGTCAGCACCCCGATCGGCACCTACCAACTCGGATACACCAAGACCGGCCAACTCGCCAGTGTCAAGGACCCCAGCAACGCCACCACCACCATCCTCTACGACCTCGCCGGGCGGGTGTCCAAACTCGATTACCCCGGCAGCACCGCCGATGTCACCATCGGCTACAACGCCAACGGCGCACGTTCCAAGATGGTCGACCCGACCGGCACCACCACCTACACCTACGACCCGCTCGACCAGCTCACCAAGGTCACCCGCGGCACCACCGTGTGGAACATGGGCTACGACCCGACCGGCAACCTGACCAACCTCACCTACCCCGACGGCACCAGCTACAACTACCGCTACGACAACGACAACCGCCTCACCAAGACCCTGCGCGGCACCGAACAGCTCAGCCACTACACCTACGACCCCAACAACAACCTGACCAGCGCTGAACGCGGCGACGGCACCACCACCAGTCGCACCTTCGACCCGGCCGGACGAGTCACCCGGATTGCCGACACCACCAGCACCAACCAAACCCTGCTGGATGAGACCTACACCTACGACCAGACCGACAACCCGGTCGCGATCAGCCACGCCGACAACACCACCGACCACTATACCTACGACCAACTCGACCGGCTCACCCGCGCCTGCTGGCAAGCCGACTGCGACACCGCGACCGACTACATCGGCTGGACCCACGACCCGGCCGGCAACATCCTCACCGAAACCCGGCCCACAACAACCACCAACCACACCTACAACACCAAGGGCCAACTCACCGCCCGCACCCCCACCGGCGGCCCCACCACCAACTACACCTACAACACCCTCGGCCAACGCCTCACCGCCGGCAACACTAGCTACACCTACGACGTCACCGGCCGCACCAAGACCATCACCAGCAACGGCCAAACCACCACCTACACCTACGACGGAGACGGCCAGCGACTCACCGACACCACCGCCGGAACCACCACCAACTGGCAGTACAGCCCCGTCAGCGGCGACCTCGCCGCCGAACTAGCCGGCACCAACCTGGTCCGCCGCTACGCCTACGGTGCCCTCGGCCGCGAAACCCTCACCACCCCCACCGGCGACTACTACTACCACGCCGACCGGCAAGGCTCCCTGCTCAACCTCACCGACAACACCGGCACCAGCCTCGCCACCCACCAATGGGAACCCTACGGACAGACCAAGGCAAGCCAACAAGCCCCGAGCGCCCCCACCAACCCCATGCGATGGGCTGGCCAATACACCACCAACACCGGCACCAACCTCGCCGGCAACCGCGCCTACGACCCCGCCAGCGGCACCTTCACCCAACCCGACCCCGCCAGTGCGGTCGCCTACAGCGCCAGCTACACCTACGCCGCCGCCAACCCCATGGTCTACACCGACCACACCGGCAACGAACCCGACTGGCGCGCCGTCGCCCAAACCACCCACGACATCATGTCCGGCGTCTCCGCAGTAGCCGGAACCGCCGCCCTCATCCTCGCCGCCACCGGCATCGGCGCACCCGCCGCCGCCTTCCTCGGCGGCGTCGCCCTCGGCGCCAGCATCGTCACCGCCGGCACCGCCGCCTACCTCGCCTGGGACACCTGCAACCAAGGAAAACCCAGCTGCGGCAACGCCATCCTCCAAGCCGGCATCGACACCGCCACCGCCATCCCCATGGCCAGCTGGGCCAAAACCATCGGCAGACAAGCCACCACGAGGATGGCCGCAAACGGCGCAGAGGACGCTGTCAGCATCACGACCCGCTACTCCCGACCATCTGGAGCAACAACGAGAGCTCAGCGAGAAGCCGTGCAGGGTCAGCCGTGTGTCGAGTGCGGCAACATCGCTGAACGGCAGGTCGCAGACCACATCGACCCGCTGGTGAAGGAGTACTACCGAACCGGCACGATCGACCTGCAACGAATGCGGTCGCTGGAAGCAGTGCAACCCCAGTGCCCGACCTGCTCGGCCCGGCAAGGGGCGCTCATGAGTCGATACTCCATCGAGATGCGCAGATTGCTGGGACTCGAATGACCGACCTCAATGAAACCCAGCGCGTGTTGGCCTCACGGTTCGGCACCACTGCAATTCCGCTCGACAGCGGCGCCAAGGTCGGCATCGCGCGGAACGTCTTGGAGGGTCTGCAGCCACTGAACGCTCTCCGCCACGCGCCTGAGGGTGACACGTCAGGCTGGTACATCTGGGCTGGCGAGGAACTCTCAGACGCACCCGACTTCTTTGTCCCCTTGCACATCTCGCACTTGGCCGACTGGTGTCCCCAGATCCTCCCCTACCTCGGCTTGCCGCCAGGATGGCGTGTCCTGCTGGCCCCGGGCTACGAGGACGTGTGGTTCGACGGGGATCTGTTGTGAAGTCCCTCGTGGCTCTTCTATTGGCGTTCGTAGCGTGCATGTTTGGGCTGCCCGCGGCCGGCGCGGCACCGCCTGTGCCTACACCCGCACCGGTCATTGCCTACGACACCACCCGTGAACTCGTCGAGAGCGCACACACCGTGTCCGAGCGTGGCCCACGCGCGCACGCCGATGGTTTGACCGCCTATGACGCCGCCGACCGTTGGTCGCGTGGCGCTTCGAGGCGCCAGCGCGACGTAGCCGCCTCCCGGACCTACACCTACAACCACCTCGTGTCCCTTGCGCAAGTTGCACCGGCAACGAGTACGACCCAGGAGCATGCTCAGGCTGATGGCGGGGATCTGTCGACGCCTGCATCGAGGGGTGTTGCCGCAAAGAGCGAACGAATCCTGGCCAAGGCGGACCGAATCGAGCAGCATCTGACCCGGCTGGATCATTCGCCCGCCAACGACGCGATGCTCGCCCGGATTCGAGGAGGCGCGGCCGACGGCACACCGCTGTCGAAGGCGGATAGAGCCTTCATGCGCCACGAATCATCGGAGGCGTGGCTCATGGATCGAGGAGTGGGCTACGGTCCCGCTCACCGAGTCGCTGGCTGGACACACCGGACCTACGGCAACTATGACCCGTCCGTCATCAAGCAGTTCCCCGACCTGTTCAACCGCAACTGGCGTAACCACTGGGGTATCGAGTGATCACCGATCTCGGTATGCGTTCAGTTGCGATCGTTGACGACGAGTTGAGCGCCGCCTACCCAACCGAGAATGCCAAAAGCGTCGAGATTGCTGTTGGGGCAGGTTCTGCTGTTGTGTCGTCGCGCGCGCTGGTCGAACTTCAGCGCTTCCATGGGGGTACGGCGCCGCACGTCCTGATCGGCGGCAGCTACACGCCGGGGGCGACTCGCCTCGTCCTGGTCATCAACACGTGTTCAGAAATCACCGCACGGCGATCATGCAGGTCCATCCTGGGTGGTCGTCGCCTGGTCCCAGGACTTGCGGACGAGTTTGTCGAACCAATCATTGGAGGCCTCAGCCGGTTCGCGATCACCGGGCCTGGCGTGATCACGATCGATCGGTTTGGGTTCGATCCTGTCGAGACTTCTCCACGCGTGACCGAGCTGGCGGCAGAGCTGCTGGGTAGGGTGTTATCGCTTGGTCGCGAGCCAATGCCCGAACAGGTTTCTCAGTGGCTTGAGGCTCTGCCATGACAACCGTTCGAGCTCTGGCCCGGTGGGCCCTGGTGGCTGTGATCGCGGTCTTTGGCTGGTTGATTAGTCCGGTTCCGGCCACGGCTGCCTCATCGGCAGCGGCAGCCACCATCGACAGCTACGACCACCCGTCCGCACCGGCTCCATGGGATCGCACCGACTACGACCGTGGTCCGCCACCCGGCGTACCTGATGCGCACTGGCTGTTTGCCGAGGAGTTCGGGTGCCTCGCCGTTTCGAAGTCCCCGAGCCTCGAATCTCCTATCGCCCACGACTCTACCTACGACGAGGCTGCACCGCTTGTACGGGCGACGTCAGAGGCGACCACGAGCGCGCAGCGTATTTCAGACGATGACACGCCAGTGTCGAGGTTTGTTGCGAGCAGTGTTGCCGCAAACAGCGTGCCCGCGTCGACTGTGCGGTTCAGCCAGAGTTCGGTGAACGGTGCGGCCGAGATCGAGGCGAGCATGCGCGCCAATGGCTGGGTGGGTGATGCGATTGATGTCGTCCGGATGCCCGATGGTGGCTTGACCTCGTTGGACAACACCAGGCTGCTCGCGGCGAACCGCGCCGGGATAGATGTCCAGGCGAGCATCCGAGGCTTCGACGAAGCGCTTCCCTCCTCGTTGGTCGGGAGGTTCACAACGGCGAAGGGCGGTGTTCCTTCGACCTGGGGCGACGCTGTGATGAACAGGATCGGCAACCAGAGCGCGGGCTACGGCACGGCTAACCCCTTCGGCTCGGGGGTCACGGGATGGAGCGGCAACTAGTGGCTGATCTTCTGCCGGTGGAGGATCTACCTCCCCGCTTCTGGTACCCGCCGTCCTTCGTGAGGGTGGTGGAGTTGGGGCTTACGAATCTGGAGCCGTGGCAGGTCTTGGAGGGTGCGGCGCTGCGTGAGCGCAAGGACGGCTTGGCGCAGCGGTTCCCGGCTCGCGAACTGGTCCCCTTTGCGGCGCGCCAGGACAACGACGACGTGGCCTGCTGGGACCTGGTCCTCGGCGGTGATCGGGTCGTCGTCATCCATGACTTCGCCTCTCCTGGTTGGGAGAGCCGCGGTGAGTATCCCGACTTCTACGCTTGGTTGCGCCAGGCCGTCGAGGACTTGATCGACTTTGGCTGACCTGAGTCGGGTGGTGTCTCACGCGCTTCGTCATGAGCCGTGGCTGTATGAGCTGGAGCTGGACGAGGCGGGCTGGGTGTCGGTGCAGTCGCTGGTCGAAGCGTTGCGGTTGGAGCGTGGCTGGTCGTCGTTGACGGTCGGTGATGTCGAGGCGATGGTGGCCGGCGCGGGCAAGCAGCGTCACGAGATCCGGGGCGGTCGGATCCGTGCGCTCTATGGCCACTCGCTGCCGGGGCGGATCGATCGAGTGCCAGCGGCGCCGCCCGTGGAGCTGTTCCATGGGACGTCGCCTGCGGCGGCGGAGGCGATTCGGGTCGATGGGTTGCACCCGATGGGGCGGCAGTTCGTGCACTTGTCGGTGGATCGGGACACGGCGCGAGCGGTGGGCGCGCGCAAGGCGCCAGAGCCGGTGATCTTGGCCGTCGCCGCCCGGCAGGCCGCCGCGGCCGGGGTGGCGTTCTACGTCGGCAACGAGAAGGTCTGGTTGGCCGACAGCGTCCCGGCCCGGTTCATCGAGGTCGACCGGTAGTCAGCTGGCGGAGAGTCGTCGTGCTTGGTGTCGCAGGAGTGCGCCTTCGATGAAGCGCGCGCGACGTGCTCGTGTTCGTCGGGGTGAACTGGTCGACGGCTTCGTGCATGCGCAGGGTGTCGTCGGCGGGGCCGCGTTCGTCTTCGTCGAAGACGAGGTGTCAGTGGTGACGTTGAGGGCGAGCGCCAGGGCTCGGAGGACGTCGAGGGTGGGCTGGTTGGTGCCGGCTTCGTAGCGGCGGATCTGGGTGACGTGGATGCCGACGGTGTCGGCGAGGGTCTGCTGGGTGAGGCCGCGTGACTTGCGCGCGGCGGTGAGGCGGGCGGCGAAGTTCATGTCGGTCACAGGCTCGCTTCCAGGTGCGTGCAGCGGTGTTGCGGATCCTGAACCATCGGAGCCTCCTTCTGGTCGTTGACGATGCGAGCAAACTAGGTCTATTCTAGCGAGCGAAGTAGCCGTCTTGACAGGTTTTCAGTCTGGGTCCGTGGCGCGGATCCCGGACGCCGAGCTGGCGCGGCTTAAGTCCGAGGTGTCGGTGCAGCGGCTGGTGGAGGGCTGCGGAGTCGTGCTGCGCCGGCAGGGCAAGGACCTGGTGGGCTGCGTGCCCGTTCCACGAGGACGACTCCCCGTCGCTGGTGGTCACGCCGGGGAAGAACCTGTGGCACTGCCTGGGCGCGTGTCAGGCCGGGGTGGTGGTCCGATCGACTGGGTGATGACCGCCCAGGGCGTGAGCTTCCGGCACGCGGTCGAGCTGCTGCGCGAGGCGTCGCCGTCGCTGGGCGTGATGGCGCAGCCGCGGACGCTGGGGGCGGGTCCGGTGGCGAGGTCGACGACGGCGAAGCTGCCCGCGCTGGTGGCCCCGGACGCGGCGGACCAGGTGCTGTTGAACGAGGTGGTCGGCTTCTACGCCGAGGCACTGGCCACCACGAGGGCGCGCAGGCGTTCCTGGCCAGGCGGAAGATCGACCATCCGGAGGCGGTCGAGCGGTTCAAGGTCGGGTTCGTCGACCGGACGTTGGGTTACCGGCTGCCGCCGTCGCAGGTCCAGGCCGGACGGGCGCTCCGCGACGGGCTGCGGGACCTGGGGGTGATCAAGGCCAACGGGCACGAGCACTTCCGCGGCTACGTGACGTTCCCGGTGCTCGACGTGCGGGGGACGTCGGGCGAGGTCTACGGCCGGCTGCTGGGCAAGCCCGATCGCAGGACCCCGCCGCCGAAGCATCTCTACCTGCCGGGCCCGCACCGCGGCGTCTGGAACATCGCGCGCGCTGGGTCGGCGGGACCGACGAGCTGATCGTGTGCGAGTCGATCATCGACGCGCTCACGTTGTGGTGCGCGGGGTTCCGGCACGTCACCGCGGCCTACGGGGTCGACGGCTGGACACCGAGCATCAGCAAGCGGTCCAGGAGCACGGGATTCGGCGGGTGCTGATCGCGTTCGACGCCGACGCGGCCGGCGACAAGGGCGCCAAGGCCGTTGGCGGCTGAGCTGGCGATCGGTCGGGGTCGAGTCCTACCGGGTCGAGCTGCCCGCGGGACCGACGTCAACGAGGTCGCGGTCGAGGCGAAGATCCCCGACGAGACGCCTGGGGCAGGTTCCTGCGCAAGGCATCGTGGATGGACGCCTCGGCACCGTCCGGCGCACCGGCCAGTCACCGGCGCCAGAAGCCTCCCTAGCCGCTGCCCGAGCCTGTCGCCCCAGCCGCTCCTGGAGCCCGCCAGCAGTCGCTGCCGAGCCGCCGCGCCGGTCCGTGGAGCCCTGCCGAGCGGCCGGCGGCTGTGGTCGCGCCGGGGCTGGACTCGCCAGCGCACGTGGTCGAGCCCGTCGAGCCGACGGCCGAGTCGAGCCGAGCGATGGCCGCCGGCTGGGCAGGGCGCGGTGGTGGGCCGGGAGTTGGTGATCGAGCTGGGGACCCGCCGGTGGCGGGTCCGGGGGTTGGAGAAGGTGACGCTCGTTCGACGTGCTGCGGGTCAACCTGCTGGTCACGCGCACCGATCGTCCGCGGTTGGCGGAGGACGCGCCGCCGGGGTTCCATGTCGACACCCTGGACCTGTACTCGGCGCGGGCGCGGGCGGTGTTCGTCGCCGCGGCGGCCGCAGGAGCTGCGGTTCGAGCCGGAGGTCATCAAGGCGGACCTGGGCCGGGTGCTGCTGGCGTGTGAGGCGAAGGCCGAGGAGGTCATCGCGGCCGCGCAGGCCCCGCGAAGCCCGAGGTCACGCTGACGAGCGCGCAACGGGAGGCGGCGCTGGAGCTGCTGCGCGACCCGCACCTGATCCAGCGGATCGAGGACGACTTCGGTCGCGGTCGGGATGGTCGGGGAGGCCACGAACTGTCTGGTCGGCTACCTGACCGCCGTCAGCCGCTTGTTGCCGTCGCCGTTGGCGGTGATCGTGCAGTCGACGTCCGCGGCCGGCAAGTCGCGCGGTGATGGAGGCGGTGCTGGGGTTCGTCCCCGGAGAGGACCGCGTCAGCTTCTAGCGCGATGACGGGGCAGTCGTTGTTCTACCTGGGTGAGTCCGACCTGGCCCACAAGGTCCTGTCGCATCGCCGAGGAGGAAGGCGCGCGCGGGCCGCCTACGCGTTGAAGCTGCTGCAGTCCGAGGGCGAGCTGTCGATCGCCTCGACGGGCAAGGACACCGCGTCCGGGCGGCTGGTGACCCACACCTACAAGGTCACCGGGCCGACCGCGATCGTGCTGACCACCACGGCGATCGACGTCGACGAGGAGCTGCTCAACCGGTGCCTGGTGCTCACGGTCGATGAGGACCGCGACCAGACCCGCGCGATCCACCACGCCCAACGCAGGGCCCAGACCCTGGAGGGCCTCGCGGCCCGCACCGAGCGCGACGCAGATCGTCGGCGTGCACCGCGACGCCGCAACGGCTGCTGGAGCCGCTGGCGGTGGTGAACCCGTTCGCCGACCGGCTCACGTTCGCCGACGGCCGCACCAGGACGCGTCGTGACCACGGCAAGTACCTGGGCCTGATCGCGCGGTCACCTTGCTGCATCAGCACCAGCGCGAGCGGAAGACCGCCACGATCAACGGCAAGATCGTGGCCTACGTCGAGTCCACGATCGGCGACATCGAGGTCGCCCACCGGTTGGCGCACGCCGTCCTGGGCCAGTCGCTGGACGAGCTCGCCCCGCAGACCCGACGGCTGCTGACCGCCGTCCACGACTACGCCACCGGCGAGGCGAAGCGGCTCGCGATCCCGTTGGACCTGGTCCGGTTCACCAGGCGTCAGCTGCGCGAGCACCTGGCCGCCGCGCGGGGCCGGGTGGGGTGACACCCAGCTGAAGGTGCACCTGGCCCGGCTGGTCGACCTGGAGCTGCGTGATCGTGCACCGCCTGGAGTCCGGGGCGTTCGGCTACGAGCTGCTCTGGAACCCACACGACCCAGGCTACACCGCCAACGGCCGGTTCCTGGCCGGGCTGACCGACCCCGCCACCCTGCTCGACCGCACGGGTGGCCGCGACGGGCGACCACCTACGACCGCGGACCGGTCGGCCCCGAGCGCCGCCGATCTACGGCTACAACAGCCGAACCGGTCGGGGTCCAGAGCCGCCGTGGTCGGCCCCTGGTCGGGGCCCGGTCGGGGGGTGGTCGGCCCCCGGTCGGACCCGATCCGAGGCCCGACGGACGCGGCGCTGACCTGCTGCGATGGTCGCGGCGTGGCGCTGATGGGTAAACGCGGTGTCCACGTCCCCCAGCGCATACCCGGCGACCCGAGTGACGCTCACGGGTTCCCGGCGCTGGTCGAGGAGTTCCTGACCGACCTGGGCGCCCGGGGCTACTCACCGGCCACGATCCGGGCGCGCCGTCAGTGCCTGGCCGCGCTGTCGGCCTGGCTCGCGCGACCGCGGGGTCACCCGGCCGGTGGAGGTGACCCGGCCGATGCTGGTCCGCTATCAGCGTCACCTGTTCCACTACCGCAAGGCCGACGGCGAACCCCTGTCGCTTCCGGTCGCCAGAACGCGCGGCTGCTGCCGGTGCGGGCGTTCTTCAAGTGGGCGGTGCGCAACGACCACGTCGGATCCAACCCCGCATCGGATCTGGAGCTGCCGAAGGTCGAGAACCGGCTCCCGAAGGCCGCGCTGACGATCGAGGAGGCCGAGCCGTCCTCGCCATCCCGGACCTGTCCACGGCCACCGGGGTGCGGGACCGGGCGATGCATCGAGACGTTCTACGGCACCGGCATCCGCCGATCCGAGCTCGCGCGGCTGAACCTGCGAGACCTGGACATCGAGCGACGCACCCTGATGGTCCGCCAGGGCAAGGGCCGCAAGGACCGGATGGTCCCGATCGGGCCACGGGCGATCGCCTGGATCGAGCGCTACCTGTCCGAGTCCGGCCCACGGTTCGCCGGCGAACCGCGACGACGGGACGCTGTTCCTCACCGTCGACGGCACCGGGTTCTCGTTGGACCGGCTCACCCAGCTGGTCCGTGACCACGTGAAAGCCTCCGGGACGGACAAGGAGGGTGCCTGTCACCTGTTCCGCCACACGCTGGCGACGTTGATGCTCGAGGGCGGGGCCGACATCCGCTACATCCAGGCGATGCTCGGCCACGCCGAACTGTCCACGACCCAGATCTACACCCAGGTCTCGATCAGAGCCTTGCAAGCGGTCCACGCCGCGACGTTCCCCGCGAGCATCCAACAGCCCCCACGACGTGCCCCGGGCCTGGTCAGCCGCACCGTACGGTGCCAGTCGACGTCGGCCACGGCGGCGCCACCCGAGAGTGTCGCCGCATCCAGCTGCTTGCTGCTCTTGACCCCGAGATCGAAGAAGAGAACCGCGCCCACCCCGGATCGGCCGACGGCCCGTCCTGACGCGGCCGGCGGCGGGCTACTCGGTCGAAGGGCTCGAAGAACCAGCCGGCCTGGTCCGGGACGATCGTGGCCAGCTCCTCGGTCACCTCCAGGTCATAGGTCGCGGCCAGCTCGCCGACCTGGACCCCGACCAACCCCCGCAACCGGCCCAGCGCCACCGACAACGGGTCGGTGCCCATGCCCCACCGGTGACGGCCGAACCCGTCCTGGTCGGTGGGGCCGACCTCGTCGACGAAGTCGCGGAACAGGCGTTGCAGCGGCTCAGCCGGCGGGCCAGGTCCGCGCCGATGTCGGGGTGGTCCAGGTGGGTCCCCAGCGTGGTCCGGACCGTGTTCGCCGAGGCGACGCAGTGCTCCTCGATCTCGGCCGAGAAGTCCTTCCACAGCATCCGCCGGTCGGCCAGCAGGTTCAGCACCCGCCGGGCGATCTCCTTGTCGTCGTCGCGGCGTTCCCACTGCACACCCACGCCAGGACCAGCGACCTCGTCAACCATAGCGCATCCCGTCAGCGTCCACCCCGCGACCCAGCACCGACCACCCGACACGCACGCCTGCCCGCCTCGCCGACCAGCACGAGGCCGACCACGACCACGACGAGTTGCGACTCTTCTTGCACCCTCGATGCGCGCCCGTCCCCCGCCCCGACATCGACCGTCCGACCGTCACCGTCACCGCGACTCGACCAGCCGTTTCACGGCCGATCTACTGACCCACACACCTCTTGCATTAGCGGGCCGGGCTTTAGTCGGTAACGAAACGTAGGGTTGACCGCATGGCCACCACACGCACGCCTCGGCCGGTCGCCGCCTGCGCGTTCTGCGCCGGTCCGATGCCCCGCCGGCGGGCACCGGACGCCTGGCGGTGTTCTGCTCGGGGGCGTGTCGCAAGGGCGCCCACGAGGCCCGGCCGCACCGCCCAGCCGGGCGCGTTCGAGGTCAAGGTCGTCGACCGGGTCGTGGTCGAGTCCCACGACCTTTCGGGCTGTGTCGAGGCCGTCATCGCCTCCCCAGCGGCCTGCCGGCGCGTCCTTTCCGCCCTGGCCCGGCTGCCTGCCGGGACTCTGGAGCACGGACCCGAAGTGGCGCCCGACCTTCACCGCCGCCCTCGCGTTGGTCGACGCGCTCACCGCCCCGCCACCGTGTCCCACCACCCCGAGGGCCGGGGCGGCTGCGATGATCGAGCCCATGACCACGGCGACCCGCACGGCCTGGCGGCCGCGCTGGGTCCTTGCCTTCCTAGCCGCCGTCCTGCCGTCGCGGTCGGCCTCCCCGCTGCGCGCTCCGGCGTCGGCGGCAACAGCTCCCGCGGCTGAGAACGGCGTCGGGGCCTCGACCTCCGCGGGCGAGGTCGTCGTCGGGCCTCCGGTGAGTATCAGTGCAGGTCAGCGGCTAGGGAACGACCCTCCGCGGCCCGGAATCGTGGTGGCTACCGGTGTTGCCGCAAAGACGGGCATGTCCGCCTATGGCGTGGCCGTGAGCGGCGGCAAGCACGCTGGCTTCCTCAAGAACCACCTAGGAAGGTCGACACCGGAAATCGAGCGGGGTATCGCGTCGATCGAGAAACAGATCGCCGGGCACCAAGCGAAAGTTCAGAATCCGGCCGCGCATATTGACGATTGGGCGAGCCTCGATCCGAGACAGCAGCAGGCGCTGCTCACGAGCAAGTGGCCAGGCGACATCGCCCGACAACGGGAGCAATTGGACATCCTGCGTGGAATCCTCGGGAGCCGCTAGCCATGACCAACGACGCGACTGTGGACTACCTCCGGGACCTCGGTGACTTGGTGAAACGCGCCGCGCTGGATGCTCGGGTGAAGCGAGACGACCTTCCGCCCGGGGCAGATCGAGCATTCGAGATTGGCCGGCTAACGGCCTACTACGAGGTGGTCACGCTCATGCAGCAACAGGCCGTCGCGTTCGGGATCGGGTTGGATGAACTGGCCCTGGATGACATCGACGCGGATCGCGATCTTCTCTGACTCCGGCGATCTGCTCGCGCTCCATGTTGTGAAGCTGGACGGCGGGTAGCGAGCGTGCTCACCGATGTCGGCAATGTGAGGAGCCATTGCGTCCTTCGCCCCCGATCCAACGAGTGTTGAGCCATGGCCGATCTCCTTCCAGCGTTCCGGGACACTCTCTCGGTGGCCCCCGGTGGTAACAGCAGCAGTCGATTAGTGATGACCAGCGTTTAGAAATGCTGCATATACCGTTCGAAGCGCCGTCGCATAGTCGAGATATCGCTGAGCGGTTTCCTTGTCGCTCTCCTTCGTGAACCGCAGGCCAGAGACCTCGCCGGACAGACCGTCGAGAGCGGCAAGTACGTCGGGGATCACGGGTTCCCAGACGCCTTGATTCACGAAGGGCAGGACCGATTCGGCCACCCAAGTGTCGTAGAGGGCGAGGTTGGCGTGCAGTTCATTCAAGGCGTCGTGCGCACTTCCGGGAGGAAACGAGGTCCGGCGCCAGCGTGCAACCGCATCCTCAAGCGTGATCATGTTCACCGGTACCAGAAGGTGATGATCTTGCCGTCGCTGTCGAGAATGCCGCCCCGGGCCAACACCCGGGGTCCCGGTAACTGGATCCCTTCGCTGCCGTCCTTGAACTCAATCGGCTTCCCCAACGCCGGAAGGTTTGCTGGCCCAGTCGAGGGCATCTTCGGCATACTCCAAAGCTCAGTTCTCCGGTAGGCTGATCCACTCACCGGTCCGCAGGTCCCATGCGGTGTCGGCGGCGTGGACCAGCGCCCAAGCTTCAGCAACCCCCGTGTATCGGTCAATCGTGGTTACGGGCATCGTCGTCTCGCGTCGCCATAGAACATCTCCCCGATCATCGAGGGACTCGATCTCATACCTTGATCGGCGAAGGAGGCCCTTGGGCGCACAGCGACGGATTCGGATCATGGCTGAATGTCCTGAGTGTAGTTCCAATACCCGGCGACCTGCTCGCGGTCCATGCTATAGAAGCTGGACGGTGGGTAGCCAGCGGGTTCGCCGATGTCGACAATTCTGGATCCATTGCGCACTTCGCCCTTGATCCAGCGCCTGTTGAACCACAGGTCGGTCTTCTCCAGCGCCCTAGGGGACGCCTTTTCAATGGTTCCTCGAGGGATCCACTTGGGGGTTCCTTTGTACCAGTCAAAGCCGTTCTTCTCGGCGTACAGGACAACTCGCTGGCTCATGTTTCGCCCGATCGCTACCGTACGCTCTGTCGTGCTCGTGACGGTTGCGCCAAGCTTGCCAGCCTTCGTGACGCCTTTGGTGCCGACGACGGCTAGGACGATTTCTGAGACGCCGTAGCCGATGGCGCCGGCTTGGTCTCCGGAGTTCCAGCGGGAGGTGTATGGCTGGGTGATGCCTTCCCAGATCGCTGATGCGGTGCCGTCGATGCCGCTGGCTTCGATGGTTGCGTACATTTGTTGGGCTCGTCGGATGCCGACCGGGTCGGTGATGGCGTCGCCGGCGGCGGTGAGGAGGCCTGCTGCGGTGTCCCAGATCCCGCTTCCCATACCGGTGAAGAACGCGGCGACCGGGTTGGGTGCGGGCCCCTTGTTGGGGACAGCGGTCCACCCGGTGGGCGGGACGCCTCGGGTGTTGCCGTAGGGGTCTTGCCAGGTGGTTTTGAGGTCACCGGTGGCGTTGGTGACTTGGTGGTGGGTGGTGCCTTGCCAGTCGGGGATGAGGGTGGTGACGGTGTCGTTGCTGGCGCCGGTGCGCACGGCGAGGGTTTGTCCGGCGTGGGTGTAGTAGCGCAGGGCGGTTCAGGGTGGTGCCTTGTAGTGGTGGTTGGGTGCCGCTGTCGGTGAGGGTGATCTCGGCGCCGGCGAGGTAGAGGGTGGTGGTGTTGGCTTCTTGGCGCAGGATGCGGCCGCCGGTGGCGTCGTAGACCATGCGGGCGATGGTGTCGGTGCCTTGTTTGACTTCGGTGAGCTGGTTCGTGTCGTCCCAGATCAGGGTGTGTTGTTGTCCGGCGGGTCCGGGGCGGCTGGTGGTGTTGCCGGCCTGGTCGGCGGTGTAGGTGGCGCTGCAGGGGTTGGTGCCTGCAGTACTGGGAAGGGGATTCGAGCCCACACCCGCTTCGCCGCCGGCCAGGCTCCTGGTTGGAGGCCTTCACGCATCCCAGCTCGCACAGGAGCCCGCGTTTGGAGGGCGTGAGTCGCACGAACCGAAGCGATGTTGTGCGTATGTTGTGCAGGACCGGAAAACCTGCCTCTGACTAGGTGGAGCTAACGGGATTCGAACCCGTGGCCTCTTCCATGCCATGGAAGCGCGCTACCAACTGCGCCATAGCCCCAGCGTCCTGCGGACGGTTCCGTACTCTACCCAAGACCGTGGGGGGAAGGAAATCGGCGCTTCAGGGCTCGGTCTGTGGGCCGATCCGGTGCAGGAGTGCCCGGTGCGCCGTGATCAGCAGCGCCAGCCAGCCCAGGCCCAGCAGCCAGGCGAACACCACGTCAGTCAGCCAATGGTGGCCGAGGAAGACCCGGCTCAGGCCCATCGCGGTCGCCCAGAGCACCGCGGTCACGACCGCCAGCGCCCGCGTCCATCGCCGGGTGGCGAGCCAGACCACCAGATAGGCGAGGATGCCCGCCACCACGGTGCTGTTCAGGGTGTGGCCGGAGGGAAAGGAGAAGCTGGTCTCATACGGCGGAACCGCCTCGACCAGCGGGGGACGACTCCGTCCCACCAGGGCCTTCCCGGCCAGGGTGAAAGCAATTCCGCCCCCGGCAGCAACCAGGCTGAGCACCAGGATCGTCCGGCGCCGATACCGCAGGTAGATCGATACCAGGATCAACCCGCCGATCAGCACCATCGGCACGGTCTGGCCGAGGTTGGTGAACGCCGTCACCCACGCTTCGGACGCGGGCGTGCGCAGGGCGAGCATCGCGTTGAGCACCGGCCGATCCATCCCGGCCACGCCGTCGTCCTCGGCCACCGCGTCGTACACGGCGGCCGCCGCGGCGATCAGAGCAGCGAAAACCAGGCCTCCGACCAGGCCGGTCGCCGCCAGCGCCGTGCCGGTCGGTATCGTCCGATCCGTCCTGCGCAGAACAGGGTCCGCCGCCCTGCGCCGGACCGGGTCCGCCGGTTCGCCGGCGGCGCGGTCGGGGTTCATCCGGCGAGCCTAGCCGGAGGGTGGCGAGCACCCGGAATAGCTCCGGGGTGGACTCGGTTGGTTGCGGATAGCACCCTCAGGTGACCGGACGACCGAAAGGCAGACAGGATGACCGTCAGTTCCGCACAGGCACATTGGGAGGGCTCGCTGCTCGAGGGCCAGGGTGAGGTCGAGTTCGTCACCGCGCCGCTCGGCAGCATTCCGGTCGACTGGCGGTCCCGCGCCGGCGAGACCAGCGGCGGGACGACACCCGAAGACCTCCTCGCCGGAGCGCACTCCGCGTGCTTCTCGATGGCGCTGTCCAACGAGCTCGCCCGCAACGGCACCCCGCCCGCCGCGCTCGACACCCGCGCCGACGTGACCTTCGTCCCGGGTACCGGGATCACCGGCATCCTGCTCACGGTGCGGGCGTCGGTACCGGGCGTGGACGCCGAAGCGTTTGCGACCTTCGCCGAGGCCGCCAAGAGCGGCTGCCCGGTGTCCAAGGCGCTCGCCGGGACGACGATCGAACTGGACGCCGCGTTGGTCTGAGCCGGGAGGAACCGCCGGCAGCGGCCCGAACCCAAGAATTGCGCAAGACCTTCTGGCCGGTCTTCCCCTCTACGTGATCGAGGTCGATCATGAAGGAGTCGCGAGGAGGGGGAGTTCGTGACTTCACGGCGGGCCGGCAACAGCAGGCCGCGGCGCGCCCTCGGACCTGCCGTGGCCCGTCCGGGTCGTGCCAGACGCGCTGTTCCCAGGTATGCGGTCAGCGGCCAGGCGGGAGCCGGGTGGTCGGGGGTCGCCGCAATCCTGGTCCGCTGCCTGGCGGTGGCGTTCCTGGCAATCACCGGAGGCGGACTGACTTACGCCGCGTTGCCGGTTCCGTCCGTCGCCGCTCCCGCTGCCGAGCCACTGCTGGCGAGCGAGGTCGTGGCCCCGCCGCCCGTAGCCCCGGCCCCGGCGGGCCTGGTCGGTGGGCTGATCGAGGGCGACGACCTGCTGACCGACCCGCCGGGCGTGCAGACTGCAACGCCGGCACTGGTCGACGGCGAACTGATCGGCTGGCCGGTCACCGACCACACCCCCTCCTCTGGCTTCGGCTACCGCACGGACCCCTTCACCCACCTCCAGCGCTGGCATGACGGGGTGGACCTGGGCCAGCCCTGCGGCGACGCCGTCAGGGCGTCCCTCGACGGGGTGGTGGCCTACGCCGGTTGGGCCGGTGGCTACGGCTATCGGGTGATCGTTCGGCACGCCGACCGCGCCGATCTCGGCTTCGCCACCGCCTACAGCCACCTCAGC
Organism: uncultured Actinomycetota bacterium; assembly: GCA_963704225.1. GTDB lineage: Bacteria > Actinomycetota > Actinomycetes > Propionibacteriales > Propionibacteriaceae > Propionicimonas. The sequence goes on along the minus strand of CAVPHL010000012.1, from coordinate 37,960 downwards.
CGGATCGACGTCCGGGTGGGCCAGCCGGTGGCTCGCGGCGAGGCGGTCGGGGCGGTCGGGTCGACCGGGCGTTCCACCGCCTGCCACCTGCACTTCGAGGTGATCCTGGGCAGCTCCTACGTGGACCCGATGAGGTTCCTCACCGGGGACCGGTCCAAGGCGGACCTGAGCCGTCGGGTCGGGAGCTACATGCCGTCGGGGTTGCCGTCGCCGAGCCCGACCACGTCCCGCCGGACGACCCCGACCCCCCGGCCGGCGTCCGCGACGCCGACACCGAGCAGCGCCAGCCCGTCACCCACGCCGACCGCCACCCCGGACGTGTCGTCCGCGACGCCGTCACCGAGCCCCACGCCATCGGCCACACCCACCGCCACCCCCACGCCCCCCGATACGGCCACGTCCTCGGCGGACGGGGGCGCGTCCCCGCCACCGGCCCACAGCGCTGACCCGACGCAGCCTTCCGGCGGCAGCGGCACCTCGACCGGTACCCCACCGGAGCACGCCCCGACGGACAGCCCCCGCTGAGCGGCTACGATGCGCGAGGCCTGAAGGGGGACTCGTGACCGACGCCGACAGCACACTCACCCGCGCCCAGCGGCTGGATCGACTCCCGTTCACCCCCCGGCACACCCGATTGCTGGTGGGTTCCGGCGTCGGCTGGGCGCTCGATGCGATGGACGTGGGCCTGATCGCCTTCGTCATGGCCGCCCTCAGGGTGGAGTGGCAGCTCGACCCCGGCACCCTGTCGTGGATCGCGTCGATCGGGTTCGTCGGCATGGCACTGGGCGCGACCCTCGGCGGCCTTCTGGCCGACCGGATCGGGCGCCGCCAGGTCTTCGCGATCACCCTGCTCGTCTACGGCCTGGCGACCGGCGCGTCCGCCCTGTCCACCGGGGTGGCGATGCTGATCGCGCTGCGCTTCCTGGTCGGACTCGGCCTCGGTGCCGAACTGCCGGTCGCCTCCACCCTGGTCAGCGAGTTCGCGCCCCGCCAGGTCCGGGGCCGCGCCGTGGTGGCCCTCGAAGCGTTCTGGGCGGTCGGCTGGCTGGCGGCGGCACTGATCGGCTACCAGGTGATCCCGAACGTCGCCGAGGGCTGGCGGTGGGCCCTGGCGATCGGGGTGATCCCGACCGCCTACGCCGCCGTGGTGCGCTGGGGGCTGCCGGAGTCTGTCCGGTTCCTCGAGCGCAAGGGGCGCTTCGCCGAGGCTGAGCAGGTCGTCGCCGACTTCGAGCGGGCGGCCGGCGCGGCGCCGGTGCCGAGTCCCAACCGGGTGCCGGTGGTCGCAGCCGGGGAGACCTCGATCTGGTCGCCCCGGTACCGGCGCCGGACCGCTGCCCTCTGGGCGGTGTGGTTCGGCATCAACCTGTCCTACTACGGGGCGTTCACCTGGCTGCCCACCCTGCTGCTCAGCCAGGGCTACGACCTGGTCAAGTCGTTCGAGTACACGGTCATCATCACCGTCGCCCAACTGCCCGGCTACGCAGCCGCGGCCTACCTGGTGGAGAAATGGGGACGGCGGCCGACTCTGGCCACCTTCCTGGCCGGTTCCGCGGTGGCGGCCGCGGCCTTCGGCTTCGCCGACGGCGTGACCTGGATCATCGTTGCCGGCTGCGCGCTGTCGTTCTTCAATCTGGGGGCGTGGGGTGCCCTGTACGCGATCGGGCCGGAGGTCTACCCGACCGGAGTGCGCGGCACCGGGACCGGCGCCGCGGCCGCCTTCGGCCGGATCGCCTCGATCCTCGCCCCGCTGGGCGTCCCGGTACTGCTCGCCGGAGGCGGTCTGCCCCTGGTGTTCGGCGTGTTCGGGGCGTCGTTCCTGCTGGCCGCCGGCGCGGCCCTGCTGCTTCCGGAGGCGAAGGGCCAGGCCCTTCCGGAGTAGGCCGCCGGCGCCGACCGGCGACCCCGGGACGATCATGTCGTCCTCCGGGCGATCTGGTGGGGCCAAACTCAACCGAGCGGTTGAGTCAGCGGTCCGGGGTGACCCCCCAGATCCGGTCGAGGTAGTCCCGCATCGAGCGGTCGGAGGAGAAGAAGCCGGAGCGGGCGACGTTGAGGATCGCAGACTTCGTCCACGCCTCCTTGTTCGGCGTACGCCTCGTCGACCCGCGCCTGCGCGTCGAGGTAGGACTGGTAGTCGGCCAGCGCCATGAACCGGTCCTCGTAGAGCAGGTTCGACACCACGGGCTCGAAGGCGTTCCGGTCGCCGTCGCGAGAAGGTGCCCGAGGCGATCAGGTCGATGGCCCGCTTCAGGTCCGGGTTCGACTCGTAGTACTCGCTCGGCTGGTAGCCGTGCGACCTGCAGGTCGGCGACCTCCGGCTCGGTCATGCCGAACAGGAAGAAGTTGTCGTCGCCGACCAGCTCGCGGATCTCGACGTTCGCGCCGTCGTCGGTGCCGATCGTCAGCGCGCCGTTGAGGGCGAACTTCATGTTGCCGGTGCCGGAGGCCTCCTTGCCGGCCAGCGAGATCTGCTCGGACAGGTCGGCGGCCGGGATCAGCTTCTCGGCGAGCGTCACGTTGTAGTTGGCCGGGAACGCGCACCGTGAGCCGGCCGCTCGACCCGCGGGTCGGTGTTGACCGTCGCGGCCGACCGCGTTGATCAGGTCGATGATCTCCTTGGCCAGCCGGTAGCCCGGAGCCGCCTTGGCGCCGAACACGAACGGTGCGCGGCGTGCACCGTCGCCGGCGTCGACGCGGCCGGAGATGATCCGGTCGTACAGCGTGACGATGTGCAGCAGCTTGAGCATCTGCCGCTTGTACTCGTGCAGCCGCTTGACCATGACGTCGAGCAGGTGCCCGTCGGGCGAGCTCGATGCCGTCGCGGCGTTCGCAGCACGTCGCGTAGAGCCGCGTCTTGTTCGCGTGCCTTGACCTCGCGGAACGCGCCGCGGAACTCGGCGTCCTCGGCGTACGGCTCGAGCTCCGCGCAGCCGCTCCAGGTCGGTCACCCAGCCCGTCGCCGATCGCGTCGGTGATCAGCTCCGACAGCGCCGGGTTGGCCAGCCGCACGAACCGGCGCGGCGTGACGCCGTTGGTGACGTTGGTGAACTTGTCCGGCCAGTAGCTCGGAGAAGTCGGGCAGCACCTTGTCCGCGCAGCAGCTGGGAGTGCAGCTCGGCGACGCCGTTGACCTTGGCGCCGGCGACGGTGGCCAGGTAGGCCATCCGGACCGCGCGCTCGGGGTAGCTCGGCGATGATCGACATCCGGCGGGCGCGCAGCTCGTCGTCGGGATAGGCGCTCGCGCACCTCGTCGAGGAACTCGTCGTTGATCCGGTAGATGATCTCCAGGTGACGCGGCAGCAGCCGGCCGAGCAGCTCGACCGACCAGACCTCGAGCGCCTCGGGCAGCAGGGTGTGGCAGGTGTAGGCGAAGCACCTGCTGGGTGATCGCCCAGGCCTCGTCCCAGTCCCAGCTTCTTCTCGTCGACCAGCATGCGCATCAGCTCGGGCACGGCGATCACCGGGTGGGTGTCGTTGAGCTGGAAGATGATCCGCTCGGGCAGGCTGGTGCAGGTCGAAGTCCTCCGGCAGACCATCTGGTCGATGAAGTCGCGGATCGAGCAGGCGACGAAGAAGTACTGCTGCTGCAGTCGCAGCTCCTTGCCCTGCGGCGTGGAGTCCTCGGGGTAGAGCACCTTGGAGATGTTCTCGGCGAAGGTCTGGGCGCGGACGGCCTCGTCGTAGTCGCCGGCGTTGAAGATCTGCAGGTCGAACGCGCGTGGTCGCCGCGGCGCTCCACAGCCGCAGCGTGTTCACGCGGCCGTTCTGGTAGCCGGGGACCATGTAGTTGTACGGGCACCGCCGAGCACGTTCCAGCGCCGGCACCCAGCGGGTGCGCTCGACGCCCGTCGTCGTCGGTACGTCTCGGTGTGGCCGCCGAAGTCGACCTGTGACCGCGGCCTCCGGGTGCGGGAACTCCCACGGGCGAGCCGAGGGCGAGCCAGGTGTCGGGCTGCTCGACCTGCCGGCCGTCGACGAAGGTCTGCCGGAAGATGCCGTACTCGTAGCGGATGCCGTAGCCGATGCACGGGCACGCTCATCGTCGCCAGCGAGTCGATGAAGCAGGCGGCGAGCCGGCCGAGGCCGCCGTTGCCGAGGCCGGGCTCGACCTCCTGCGCCCGCAGCGCGCGCCAGGTCGATGCCGCAGGCGGCCAGCGCCTCGTCGGCGATCTCGTTGAGGTCGGTGGCGAGCAGGGCGTTGTCGAGCTGGCGGCCGAGCAGGTACTCCGCGCGACAGGTAGCGACGGACTTCGCCTGCGACTGCCGCGCTGGCGGCGCAGCGTCTCCAGCCAGCGGGCCATCAGGTAGTGGCGCACCGTGCGGGCCAGCGCGAGGTACTGGTCGTTGACACTGGAGCCGGTGACAGCGACACGCCCTGGCCGGTAGTTCAGCTCGCGGAGGAACTCGCTGCACGAAGCCGTCGACCGAGTGCGGCGGGGCCGACACCGAGGCCAGCGCCAGCGGGTGGGTGGGTGTGGTCACCGGGCCCAGCTGGTGCAGTTCGGTGGTGGGGCTCTCGTCCGCCGGGGTCGGGCTCTCGGCAGGGATCGGGCCGGGCACGGTGTGGGTGCTCATTGGAGTACCGTAACCAATCCGGGTTACGAGCGCGAAACACCGGCCGGCCATGGGAGGTCCCTCGCCACGACCCTGCGGCGCTGCGAGGATGGGCCCATGACCGACGTGATCGTGATCGGAGCCGGGCTCGCCGGGCTCCAGTGCGCCCGGGTGCTCACCCGCGCCGGACGCGACGTCGCCGTCCTGGAGGCCTCCGACGGGCCCGGCGGACGGATCCGCACCGACCTTGTCGACGGGTTCCGGCTGGACCGCGGGTTCCAGCTGCTCAACCCGGCCTACCCGGACGTGCGCAGCCAGCTCGACCTGGCCGCCCTCGCGCTCCAGCCGTTCGGACGCGGCGCCGACGTGCGCGACGACGACGGCCTGTGGCGGCTGGCCGCGTCCCCGCGCGCGCTGCTCGGCCCGTCCGGCTCCCGCTACCTCACCCTGTCCGGCGTGGCCGGGCTCCTCCGCTGGCTCGCCCCGGCGCTGGGATCTGTGCCGCGCCTGCTGGCCGCCCCGGATTCGACCCTCGCGGCCTCGTTCGACGCGGCCGGGTTCCGTGGGCCGCTGCGGGACCGGCTGATCGAGCCGTTCCTCGCCGGGGTGCTCCTGGATGACGACGGCGCCACCTCGGCCCGCTTCGTCCGGCTGCTCGCCCGCAGCTTCGCCCTCGGAGTTCCCGGGCTGCCGGCCCAGGGCATGGCGGCACTGCCCGCCCAGCTGGCAGCCGGCCTGGCCGCGCCGGTCGAGCTGGACACGCCGGTCACCGGGGTGGTCGGCGACAGCGGACGCTGGGTGGCGCACACCCCGGGAGGGGAGCGGCCTGCGAGGGTCGTCGTCGTGGCCACCGACCCGGTGACCGCCGGGGGCCTCGCGGGCACGGCCGTACCGGCGATGAAGGGCGTGGTGACCTGGTGGTTCGCCGCGCGCACCGCGCCCACCGCCAGCCGCTTCCTCACCGTCGAGGGGCGCCTGGGGGCCGGGCCGGTGGTGAATGCGGCCGTGGTGTCGAACGTCGCCCCCAGCTATGCGCCCGCCGGGCGGCACCTGGTCCAGGCGTCGGCGTTGTTGCCGGCCGGAGCAGACGTGCCGGACGCGGCGGTGGTGCGCGCCCAGTTGGCGTCATTGTGGGGTGCGCCCACCGATGACTGGGAGTTGTTGGCGACCCACGCCATTCGCGAGGCGCTCCCGGAGTTGCCGCCGCCGCTGGAGGTGCGGCGTCCGGTCCGGGTCGACTCCGGCCTCTACGTCTGCGGCGACCACCGCGACACGGCGTCCATCCAGGGCGCGCTGGTGTCTGGCCGCCGGACCGCCGAGGCGATCCTGGCCGGCTGAACGGGCCGGGGGTTTCCCGGGGCGGACGGTGATGGCCCGGTCAGGCCCCGGCGTGGTCCAGGCCGACATCGAGCACGCGGGCGGAGTGGGTGAGCCAGCCGACCGAGATCAGGTCCACCCCGGCTTCGGCGAGCGGGACGGCGGTGGTCGGCGTGATCCGGCCGGACGCCTCGGTGATCATCCGGCCACCGACCATGGCCACCGCCTCGCGGACCAGGCCGGGACCCATGTTGTCGAGCAGCACCGCGTCCACGCCCAGGTCGAGCAACTCCCGCAGTTGGTCGAGGGAGTCGACCTCAACCTCGATCTTCACCAGGTGGCCGACGTGGGCCCGTGCCGCCGTGACCGCGGCGGTGACCCCACCGGCGACCGCGATGTGGTTGTCCTTGATCAGGACCGCGTCGTCAAGGCCGAAGCGGTGGTTGCTGCCGCCGCCGGCGACGACGGCGTGTTTCTGCAGGGCGCGCAGGCCGGGAAGGGTCTTGCGGGTGTCGGCCACCTTCGCCCGGGTGTGGGCGATGGCGTCGGCGATGCCCGCGGTCCCCGTGGCGACCCCGGACAGGTGGCCCAGCAAGTTCAGCGCCACCCGCTCGCCGGTGAGCAGCCCGCGGGCCGGTCCGGCGATGGTGCCGATCACGGTCCCCGGCTGCACCCGGCTGCCGTCGGGCAGCAGGTCGCGCACCTCGATCCGCGGGTCGAGGAGTTCCCAGGCGAGCCGGGCGCAATCGGTGCCGGCGATCACCCCGGGCTCGCGGGACACGAGCTGGACCTCGGCGGTGCGATCGGCCGGGATGATCGCATCAGTGGTGAGGTCACCGGCCCGGCCGAGGTCCTCCAGCAGGGCTGCCCGGACGAGCGGCTCGATCACGATCCGGGGCAGGGACCTCACCGCCGGCTCCCTGCGGTCTCGCCCGTTCGAGACATCATCTCGCTGCTCCCGGGCTCCTCGGGGGCCGGGTGGTGCGGGGCGGCGGTCAGGATGTGCCCGGCCACCGGCGCCGTCGCGGGGAAGTCGAGCCGGGTGTGACCGCCACGGGACTCCTCGCGGCGCAGCGCGGCCTCGACCAGGAGGTACCCGACCAGGCCCGCGTCGTGGTGTCGAAGCGGTTCCAGCCCGGCGAGTGCGGCGCGCAGGCCGGCTGCGCCCCGGAGTACGCCGGCCGCGGCGCTGACCAGGCGCCGCACGTCGGCGACGAGCGGATCGGGGCGCCGGCCGGTCTGGCCCCGGTGGCGGGGCGCTGCCGGCGGGGAGCCGGCGGCGACGCCGCGCCCGGCCCAGTGCCGGGCCACCCAGCGCCCGCACACCACCGCCTCGAGCAGGGAGTTGCTGGCCAGCCGGTTCGCCCCGTGCAGGCCGGTGGACGCGACCTCGCCGGCCGCGTAGAGGCCCGGCAAGGTGGTGGCCCCGGTGAGATCCACCAGCACCCCGCCCATGTGGTAGTGGGCGGCGGGACGGACCGGCAGCAGGTCCTTCGCCGGGTCCAGGCCCGCGTCGCGGGCGGTGGCGTAGATCGAGCCGAACAGCTCAGCGAACCGGTCGCCGGGATCCCTGGTCGCGTCCAGGAACACCCGGTGCCCGGCCTCGAGCTGCGCCCACTCGGCGCGGGCCACCACATCGCGGGCCGCGAGCGGGTTGCGCAGCACCCATTCGCCGCGTTCGTTGACCAGGATCGCGCCCTCGCCCCGGACCGCCTCGCTGACCAGGGGCATCGGGTCGACGGCGATGTCCAGGGCGGTGGGGTGGAACTGCACCATCTCGACGTCCCGCAGCGTCGCGCCCGCCCGGTACGCCAGTGCCAACCCCTGGCCGCGGGAGGACAGGGGGTTCGTGGTGTGGCTGAACAACCCGCCGATGCCGCCGGTGGCCAGCAGCACCGTGTCGGTGCGCAGTTCGACCGGGCCGTCCGGCGTGCCGACGAGGACGCCGGTGACCCGGCCCGCAGCGGTCAGCACCTCGAGCGCGGGGGAGTGGTCCCACAACGAGACCGACGCGGCACCGCGGGCGGCGTCCACCACGGTCTCCAACAGTTCCGCCCCGGTGCGGTCGCCGTGCGCGTGCACGATCCGGCGGCGGCTGTGCGCACCCTCCAGGCCGCGGCGCAGGGTCCCGTCCGCAGCCCGGTCGAACTCGGCACCGTGGGCGGACAGCCAGGCGATGGCCTCCGGTGCTGCGGCGGTGATCGCGGTGACCGCCTCCGGGTCGCACAGCCCGGCACCGGCGGCGAGGGTGTCCTGGGCGTGCAGTTCGGGGTTGTCGTCGGGCCCGACCGCCGCGGCCACGCCGCCCTGGGCCCAGCCGGTGGACGTGCCGGTGCTGACGGCCCCTGCGCTGAGCACCACGCAGGGCAGCGGGCTGAGCTCGATGGCGGCGGTGAGTCCGGCAAGCCCCGCGCCGATGATGACCGGGCAGCCGGCCTCGACGACGGGGATCATTTCGGCACCCCGACCGCCAGCATCCGCTCGACGGCGACCCGGGCGCGGTCAGCCACGTCGGCGGGCACGGTGACCTCGTTGGTCAGCGTCTCGAGCGCGTGCCGGATGCTGCCGAGGGTGTTCCGCTTCATGTGCGGGCAGAGGTTGCAGGGCCGGATGAACTCCACGTCGGGGTAGGCCTGGGCGACGTTGTCGCTCATCGAGCACTCGGTGATCAGGGCGACCTTCAGCGGGCGCCGGGCGTCCACGAAGTCGACCATCTGGGCGGTGGAACCGGCATAGTCGGCCTCGTCCACGACCTCTGGCGGGCACTCGGGATGGGCCAGCACCGTGATGCCGGGATTCTCCGAACGGATCTGGAGGATGTCGGCGGGGGTGAACCGCTCGTGCACCTCGCACGCACCCGGGTGGACGATCACCTCGACGCCGGTCTGGCGGGCGACGTTCGCGGCCAGGAACCGGTCGGGGATCATGATCACCGTCGGCACGCCGAGGCTCTCGATCACGGCCACGGCGTTGCCGGAGGTGCAGCAGATGTCGGACTCGGCCTTCACCGCGGCGGAGGTGTTGACGTAGGTGACGACAGGGACACCGGGGTGGGCCGCGCGCAGGGCGCGGACGTCCTCGGGGGTGATCGACTCGGCCAGCGAGCAGCCGGACCTCAGGTCGGGGATCAGCACCGTCTTTCCGGGGTTGAGCAGCTTGGCGGTCTCGGCCATGAAGTGGACGCCGGCGAGCACGATCACGTCGGCCTCGACCTCCACCGCCTCCCGGGCGAGCGCCAGCGAGTCACCGACGATGTCGGCCACGCCGTGGAAGATCTCCGGGGTCATGTAGTTGTGCGCCAGGATCACGGCGTTTCGTTCCCGCTTGAGCCGCATGATCGCGTCCACGTCCTCGGCCATGGTGGCCCATTCGACAGCCGGGACGACGTGGGCCACCCTCGGGTAGAGGTCGGTGGCAGTGAGCGTGCTGGTCATCGGCGATCCCTTCTTCCAGCCCTTATGCTACATATGAGCAAAAGGGACTGCCTGAAGTATTCCACGATCTGAGCAAAAGTCGCGCCCCGGCCAGTTCGCGGACTCCCCGGCGGGTCCGCAGGCCTGGCCGAGGTGCCGGCCACGGCCCGGACAGCTGCTAGCGGGCCCGGGTGGTGGGCAGCATGGTTCCCGCGACGTGGCGCTCCTGCAGCACCTGGCGACGGAACCGATAGAGCCGCGCCGGGCGGCCTCCTGTCTCCAGCAGCCCACCGGTCTCCTCGACCAGGGCCTGCTGCTCGATCAGCCGGCGGAAGTTCTGGGTGTGCACAGGGTGCCCGGACAGCGCCTCCACACAGTCCTGCAGCTGCCGCAGGGTGAACGTGGACGGCATCAGCTCGAACACCACCGGCCGATAGCCGGCCTTGGCCCGGAGCCGGGCGATCCCGGTGGCCAGTGCGCGGCGGTGGTCACCCAGCATGCGCCCGCCCGGGGCCAGTTCCGGGTCGGGCCGCCGCCACTGGTCCGGGGCCTCGGCCACCAGCCCGGCCTCGAACAGAAGCTCGTAGCGCTGCAGGGTGAACTCCGGCTGCCAGACCCGACCCTCCAGCCCGAAGGTGATCGCCACCCGCTGTGATCGCTCGTCGCGGCGATCGGGGTCGCTGCCGGCCCAGTCCTGCAGCCGCTCGACGATCCCGTCGGTGACGGGGGTCGGGCCGCCGCGTCGGTCCTCCCAGCCGAAGAGGTCGTACCAGCCGGTCCAGCCTCCGATGCCGGGCTCGCCCGGTGTGGTCAGGCCGAGATAGGAGATCGAGGTCCGGCGCCCGCGCTGGTCCCGGTCCAGGTCGGCGAAGGTGTACAGCTGCTCCAGGTGGCCCAGGCGCCGGCCGGTCTGCTCCTCGACCCAGGCCCGCGTGGCCGCCTGCAGCGAGCGGTGGCTGGGCAGCAGGGGACCTGCGGGCAGCCGCGGCGGCTCGCCCAGGGTGAGCACGGAAGGGCGACCCTCCACCATCGCGACCACGACGGCCAGCAGTTCCGCGGTCACGGCCTGCCCGCTCATGTCCCACCCCCGTCCTGTCGCGCTCAGGATAGCGATGTGCAGCCCCCTCGATCCCGCGCGGGTCGCCTTGTTAGGCTCGCACCATGAGGCAGCTCTGGAGGGTGCTCGCAGCGTTGGTGCTGGGGCTGATCCCCCTGGTGCTCGTCCCCGCCGAGGCCCGGGCGGAGGGCGAGAACTGGAGAATCACCGACTACCGGGTGGCGGCGGCCGTCGACGGTGGCGGTACTGCCAGCGTGCAGCTGACCCTCGACTTCGACTTCGGCAACGACCCGGGGCACGGTCCGTACCTGACCTTCCCGCTGCGCCAGGAGATCGCCGACGACCCCGACCAGTGGCGGATGCTGGACATGACCATCGGCGCGGTGACCAGCCCGAGCGGCGCCAGCGCCGACGTGCTCACCACCGAGGAGGACGGCAACCTGCTCGTCCGGGTGGGGAGTGAGCGCCGGACCTGGACCGGCGTGCAGACCTATCAGATCAACTACACCATCCGCGGCCTGATCGCGCCGACGCAGGCGACCTCCGGCCTCGACGAGTTCAACTGGAGCGCCGTCGGCCCTGGCTGGGAGGTGCCCATCGACACCGCCCGGGTGACCATCACGGGTCCGGCCGCCGTGTCCCGGGTCGCCTGCTTCCAGGGGTGGTCGTTCACCGATCCCTGCGAGGCGACCAGCGCCGGGACAGCGGCCACCTTCGGCGCCACCGGCATCGGCAACGGTTCCGGCATGCAGGTCGTCGCCGGCTTCCCGGCCGGCACGTTCACCGGCGCCGACGCCCGGCTCGAGCGGCGCTACACGATCGGCAACATGTTCCCGGTCACTCCGTGGACCGCCGGGGCCGCGGGGGTCCTGTCCGCCCTGGGCCTCGCTGCGGTGTTCCGGCGTACCCGGCGCAGCGCCCGTGACCAGGTCTACCTGGGGCTCACCCCCGGGGTGATCCCGGCGGCGGGTCAGGAGACGAGCATCGGGTACGAGGCCCGCGACCTCCCGGTGGCGGTGCAGTTCACCCCACCGCGGGGCGCGCGCCCGGGCGAACTCGGGACGCTCACCGACGCGACGGCCGACAACAAGGACATCAGCGCCACCATCATCGATCTCGCGGTGCGCGGGCACCTGGTCATCGCCCAGACGGGGAAGCGGGACTGGACGTTCACCAGGCAGAACGGCGGCGACCCGTTGATGGGGTATGAGTCCCAGCTGTTGAACAAGATGTTCTCCGCGGGCGGGCAGGTGGCGACCGACGACCTGAAGGATCCCCGCTACTCCAACCTGCTGTCGGACACGAAGGGTGCCCTGCACCGGCGCGTGGCCACCGACCTGAAGTGGTTCACCGCCAACCCGGCGATGGTGCGGGGGCTGGCCTTCGCCGCCGGTGCGGTGCTGATCGTCGTGGGGGTGGGCGTCGGACTCCTGTTCGGGCTTTTCGGCTGGGGGCTGGTCGGTGCCGCAGGTGTGGTCACCGGGCTGGCCGTGATCGCCCTGAACAATCGCTTCGGGTCGAGGACGGCCAGGGGTTCCGCGGTGCTCGCGCAGACCCGCGGGTTCGAGCTCTACCTGCGTACCGCCGAGGCAGACCAGATCAAGTTCGAGGAGGGCATCGACGTGTTCTCCCGCTACCTGCCCTACGCGATCATGTTCGGGGTGGCCGAGCGGTGGACGAAGGTGTTCGCCGAACTGGCGGCCCAGGGCCGCTACACCTTCGACACGCCCTGGTACTACGGCTACGGCTACGGCTTCGGGTACCACAACTTCGCCTCGTCGCTCGATTCGCTGGCCAGCACCATGACCAGTTCACTGCAGTCGGCCACCGCGGCCACCAGCGGCGGTTCGGGGTTCTCCGGCGGCGGCGGATTCGGTGGTGGGGGCGGCGGCGGTTGGTGAGCGTCCCGAACGACCGGTCCCCAGCAACGCCTGCGGTCCGCTGAACGCCGGGGCGGCACCCCGGGACCGACGTGGGCCGGCAGCGTGCCGGGGACGTCGCCCTCCGGGGACCCGGTAGGCTGGCGCCCCCGTCGTCCACTTCGCGAGCAAGGAACCGATGACGAACCCGATCCCGCTGGTCGCCCCGGGCCTGTCGCTGTTCGAGCAGAACATCCCGGCCGCGATCGCCATCGTGGTGGTGGCGTCCTTCCTGTTCGCAGGGGGTTCCACCATTCAGCACCTCGCGGTGAGCCGGACGGTCGACAAGGGCGCCGAGAACCGGTCGATGGGCCTGGGGCAGGTGGTCGGCCTGCTCTCCAACCGACGCTGGCTGCTCGGCCTGTTGACGGTCGCCGTCGGCGCGAGCCTGCACATCGTCGGCCTGATGCTCGCCCCGGTGACGGTGGTGCAGCCGGTCGGCATCCTCGCCGTGCCGTGGGCGGTGCTGCTGGCGGCGAAGATCCACCACTTCCGGCCGACCAGGGTGATCTGGGGTGCGGTCGCACTGACGATCATGGGCATCGTGGTGTTCACGGTGTTCTCGGCCTCCACCGCGGCTCCCGAAACCGAGTTGCCGCCGGTGCGGATCGTGGTGGCCAGCCTGCTCGTGTTCGCGGTCGGTGGCGTCCTGGGCTATCTCGGCCGCTTCGGGTCACCCGCCCTGCGCTGCCTGATGTGGGCCTCGGGCGGTTCCTTCTTCTACGGGCTGTCCTCGGCCATGGTGAAGTCGGTCTCCGAGCTGGTCGCGATGGGCGATTTCGTGGCCAAACCCCTGTTCTGGATCGTTGTCGGCTTCCTGCTGATCTGCTACGTGCTGGGCGGCTGGATGGTCCAGCAGGGCTATGCGAACGGCCCGGCCGAGATCGTGGTCGGGTCGATGACCACCACCGATCCGATCGTGGCGGTCACCTTTGGTCTCGCCGTGCTCGGGGAGGGCGCTCTGATGGGCCTGGGAGACGCGGTGGGCATGGCGCTCGCCGGTGCGGTGGCGGTGGCCGGCGTCGTGGTCCTCTCGAAGTACCATCCGGAGGCCCAGACGAATCCGGTCGCGGTGGCCCCGGCCGAGCCGGTGGCGGCGGAGCCGGCCGCGGGGGAACCGCGGAACGGCTGAGCGCGGGTCCGACGGCTGCGGCCGCGGGCGGGCAGCGGGCTCAGGCCGGGCGGGGTGCGGCGGTGCTGATCGCCTGCCGGTAGACCGAGACGTAGGCGTCCCGCATCGCTGAGGCGGTCAGTCCCCGGCCGAGACGGGTCGACGCCGCCGACATCGCGACCAGGCGGGCGGGGTCGGAGGCCAGTTCCGACATTCCGGCGGCGAGGTCCTCCGGCGTCGGCCCGGTGAGCAGGGCGTTCGCCGGGCTCACCCCGACGGTGAGCCGGTCGTCGCAGTAGAGCGCCGGGGTGCCGGTGGCCGCGGCCTCCGCGAGCACCATGCCCTGGGTGTCGAAGCGATAGGACGCGAGCACGAACACGTCGGCGTCGGCGATCTCCTGGGCGATCGCGTCGGCGTCGTCGAAATGACCCAGGAACCGGACGGTGCCGTGCCGGACCCGCGACGCCTGCTGGCGCAGCACGGCCTCGGCCGACCCGGTGCCGACGATGTGCAGCTCGGCGTCGTCGCGACCGAGCCGGCCGAACGCCTCGATGATCGCATCGACCCGTTTCTCCGGGCCCAGCCGGCCACAGCTGAGGAACCGGATCCCCGGGCCGCGCGGCCGTCGGCGCTCCGCCCCCACGAAGGCGTCGGCCACCCCGGAGGGAACAACGTGCCCGCGGCCGGCGAGCCGCCCGGCAGAGGCGTCGACGACCGAGTCCACGACGTAGCCGGCCGGGGAGGTGAACGCGTCCACGGCCGAGGCCAGCCGGGCGAGGCTTCGCCAGTCGCGGCGGGCGAGGAAGGCGTCGTCGGCAGCACCCGGGTAGGGGGGAAGCCGGGTCGGGATCTCGGCGCCGCGTCCGGCCAGGCGCCTCAGCCCGCGACCCGACCAGTCGAGATAGGTGACCGAGTTGAGCCCTGAGGCCAGCGGGGTGGTGCGGTGGGTGCCCGCGTAGTTGGAGTGGAAGGTGTGCACCTGGGGGACCCCGAGTCGCCGGGCGACCTGGGCGGCGAGGAACACCGAACCCCGCTCATTCTGCGAGTGCACGACGTGGAAGCGGTGTTCCGCGGCGATCCGGTCGGCCAGGGCCCTGCCCACCTGGAGCGAACACAGGTAGCTGGGCGTACCCGGCAACCGCCAGCTGGGGACGGCCTCCCAGGCACATTCGGCGGGCGGGGTGAGTTTGGTGCGGGGCGCGAACAGGGTGACCTGGTGGCCAGCCAGGGCGAGCTGCCCGAGCTGCAGCTCGATCGACCGGGACACCCCGCCGGACTCCGGGTAGAAGTCGTCGGTGAAGATACCGATCCTGAGCGCGGTGGCCGGTGACGTCACCCGATCACCCTATCGAGGGCCACAGGGACGGCTCAGCCCGTGACCGGTAGGGCCGCGATCTGGCTGCCGCCCGCCTCGGCGAGGATGATCGTGGTCGCGCCACGCTCCAGCCGGAACAGCAACCAGCCGGTCTCCTCCCCGCCGGAGGGGATCGGGCTCCAGCTGAACTGCGGCTGCTGCGACCCGGGCTCGGCCTCGGTGGCCTGGACGTCGTTGTTGCCGAAGGCGAGGAACGAGTAGCTGACCGGTCCGCGATCGACGGCGATCCGAACCTCCACCTCCAGACCGGTTGCCGTCCATTGGTGGCTGAGGATCTCCCAGCGGCCCGCGTACCGCTGGTCCGGGGTGACGAACGGAAGACCGGGCGCGCTGGTGCTCGAAGACGGGCTCGCGGACGGGCTCGGCGCGGGCGGGGCCTGCGGCGGGCGCATCGAGGTACCGATCCAGATCAGGCCCGCCACCAGCGCGGCGACCAGCGTGACCACGAGCGGCAGTCTTGAGCGGGGCGGGGCGAACTCCCCGATGCTGACCGGCGCGAGGCTGGACCCGCCCAGCGGGGTGCCCGGCTCGGGACGGGGTGCGGGACCCCTCTGGACCGAGGGCCGGCCACCTCCCGACAGTGGCGCGGGTGCCCACCCTGACGGGGGCGCGCCCGGCCCGGGCCCCGGCACGCGGGGCTCGGGGGGTGTGGGGGGCTGTTGCTGGCTCATCGGCGACAAGGCTACCCGGGCCACGCGGCGTCAGCCTGTGGACAAGCAGGCCGACGCCTGCGAGGGGATGTGGACGGGTGTCCGGACCCGGGTCCGGCTGCCGAGAATGCGAAGGCGTGAGTATCTCCGAACAGCCGGCCCGCCTGGCCGTGAGAAGCGTGGACGACCTGGTCGGGCTGGTGCCCTACCTGATCGGGTTCCACCCGAGCGATTCGCTGGTGGTGCTGGTGCTGGAGCGAGGCCGGCTCCAGGTGACGGCCCGGGTCGACCTGGCCGTGGCCGGGCAGCGGTTGGACCTGCAGGAACTGGTGGGCCGGCTCTTCGGTCGGTTCCCGACGGCGCAGGGGTGGTTCCTGGCCTACACCGACGACGATGGCCGCGCCTGGCGGTCATTGGCCGCCTGCGCGCAACTGGTGGGTGAGGCCCGCCTCGGGCGCCTCATCCAGGTGTCCGCTCGCCGGTGGCTGGCCGATGCCCCGGACGGACCGTCGGGGGAGATCACCGGAGGGGTCAGCGCCACCGCTGCGGAGGCTTCCGTGCTCGGGCTGGCGCCGCTGCCGTCCCGCGACGGGCTGGCGGACGCGGTCGCCGGCCCACCCGACGCCGAGGTGGGGGACCTGCTGGCCGAGTTCGAGGCAAGGGCGGTCGAGCTGGAGGCGCTGGGTCCCCGCCGCCGCGGCCGGCTGTTGCGCACGCTCCTTCGCGCCCCCGCGCCCGGCGCGGTCGCCGACTGCGTCCGGTTGGCGCTGCTGGCGCAGCGCCCGGAGTGCCAGCTGGCCGTGGTGGGGGCGTTGGGCGAGGCCAACGCCGAGCAGCAGTTGGCCCTGTGGCGACGGGTGGTGCGGTTCAGCCTGGTCAGTCACCGTCCCACGGTGCTGGGCCTGCTCGGCCTGGCCGCATGGCAGACCGGGGACGGCGCCCTGCAGGTCGTCTGCCTGGAGGAGCTTGACCGGATCGACCCTGAGGCGCCGCTGGCGGCGCTGCTGGAATGGCTCAACCAGGAGGTGGTGCCTCCCGGGGACTGGGAGGGGCTGCGAGGGGTGCTGCTGGAGTGCCTGGCGGAGGGGCTCGCTGGTCGCCCGCCAGCCGGCCGGCGAGGTCGGTGAGGCCCATGGCGAGCTGCCGACGACGACGTTGCCCAGGGCTGGAGCGGCGGGCCGAGAGCCCTGGCCAGGCGGCACCCTCCAACGGGACGGCTGGGCAGACCGCACCGGCCGGCCCAGGGCTGTGGGCCCATCCAGCGGCCAACCGGCCTGCACCGATCCGATAACATGTCGGCGTGCACACGGTTCCCCTGCTGCTTCGATAGCCGCGGCTGCTCGAGTAGTCGCGGCGGCCCCTGGCGAGCCTGACGGCCCGCGGGGGCTTTTTCATGCCACCCCGGGGAGTGCAGGACGAAGGAGAGACACCGAAGTGACCACCGAACAGGTTCGGCAGAGCTACGACGCGGCCGCGGCGCAGGAGAAGTGGCAACGGTTCTGGGAGGCCGACGGCACCTTCACCCCGGCCGACGACGGGTCGAAGGAGCGGCGGTACATGCTCGACATGTTCCCGTACCCTTCCGGTGACCTGCACATGGGCCACGCCGAGGCGTTCGTGATGGGCGACGTGGTGGCCCGCTACTGGCGGCTGCGCGGCTACGACGTGATGCACCCGATCGGCTGGGACTCCTTCGGCCTGCCCGCGGAGAACGCGGCGATCGCCCGCGACGCCCACCCCGCCGACTGGACCTACGCCAACATCGACACGCAGGCCCGCTCCTTCGCACGCTACGGCCTGAGCCTGGACTGGTCCCGGCGGCTGCACACCTCCGATCCGGAGTACTACCGCTGGACCCAGTGGCTGTTCCTGCGGTTCCACGAACGGGGCCTGGCCTACCGCAAGGACAGCTACGTGAACTGGTGCCCTGCCGACCAGACCGTGCTCGCCAACGAGCAGGTCGTGCAGGGGCTGTGCGAGCGGTGCAGCGCGGTGGTCACCAAACGCAAGCTCACCCAGTGGTACTTCAGGATCACCGAGTACGCCCAACGCCTGCTCGACGACATGGCCCTGATCTGGAGGGCAAGTGGCCCGACCGGGTGCTGGCGATGCAGCGCAACTGGATCGGCCGCTCCGAAGGGGCATAGGTCGACTTCAGCATCGAGGGACGCGAGGAGCCGGTACGGGTGTTCACCACCCGTCCCGACACCCTGTACGGCGCCACCTTCTTCGTGATCGCGCCGGAGGCGCCGCTGGCGGCCGAGGTCGTCACCGACGACCCAGCGGCCGGCCTTCGAGGACTACCTGGAGGCGACCAAGCGGGTCAGCGAGATCGAGCGGCAGTCCTCCGAGCGCCCCAAGAGCGGGGTGTTCCTCGGCGTCCACGCGGTCAACCCGGTGAACGGCGAGTTGCTGCCGGTCTACGCCGCCGACTACGTGCTGGCCGAGTACGGCACCGGCGCCGTGATGGCCGTGCCGGCGCACGACCAGCGCGACCTCGACTTCGCCCGCGCGTTCGGGCTGCCGGTGCCGAGGTGGTCGTCGAGCCGGCCAGCCGGACCCGGCCGAGACCGGGATCGCCACCCCGGGCGACGGCGCCTACGTGAACTCCCGAGCCTGGACGGGTTGACCGACAAGACGACCGGGGTCGCCGCGATCACCGCCAGCTGGACGAGCAGGCGGCGCGGCGAGGCGCTGCGATCACCTTCCGGCTGCGCGACTGGCTGCTGAGCCGGCAGCGCTACTGGGGCTGCCCGATCCCGATCGTCCACTGCCCGGCGTGCGGCGAGGTGCCCGTGCCCGACGACCAGCTGCCGGTGACTCTGCCCGACCTGCGCGGGGCTGCGCCTGCAGCCCAAGGGCACCACCCCGCTCGCCTGCTGCCACCGACTGGGTCAACACGGACCTGCCCGACCTGCGGCGGTCCGGCCAAGCGCGACACCGACACCATGGACACCTTCGTCGACTCGTCCTGGTACTTCTTCCGCTACTGCTCGCCCGGCGACGACGACGGCCCGTTCGACCCGGACGACGTCCGCCGCTGGATGCCCGTCGCCCAGTACGTCGGCGGCGTCGAGCACGCCATCCTGCACCTGCTGTACATGCCGCTTCTTCACCAAGGTGCTGCACGACATGGGCCTGGTCGACTTCGACGAGCCGTTCGACGGCTGCTGAACCAGGGCCAGGTGATCAACCAGGGCAAGGCGATGAGCAAGTCGCTGGGCAACGGCGTCGACCTGGGCGAGCAGATCGACGCGTACGGCGTCGACGCCGTCCGGCTGACCGTGGTGTTCGCCGGTCCGCCGGAGGACGACATCGACTGGGCCGACGTGTCGCCCGGCGGTCCTCGGCGAAGTTCCTGCAGCGGGCGCTACCGGCTGGCCCACGACGTGGCCAGCGAGCCGGGTGCCGACCCGGCGACCGGTGACCGCGGCGCTGCGGCAGACCACCCACCGGCTGCTGGCCGACATCGACCGACTGCTGGACGTCGCACCGGTTCAACGTGGTCGTGGCCCGGGTGATGGAGCTGGTGAACGCGGCCCGCAAGGTGATCGACTCCGGTGCGGGGGCGGCGGACGCCGGCGGTCCGCGAGGCCGTGGAGGTCGGTCGCGATCGCGCTGAGCCTGATCGCGCCCTACATCGCCGAGGAGATGTGGGAGCTGCTCGGGCACGCACCTTCGGTGGCCGGCGCGGCCTGGCCCGTCGGTCGAGGAGGCGTTGCTCCAGGCGGAGTCGGTGACCTGCGTGGTGCAGGTGCAGGGCAAGGTCCGGGCCAAGCTGGAGGTGTCCCCGTCCAGTTCGGACGCCGATCTCACCGCGGCGGCGCTGGCCGACCCGGGGGTGCAGCGGGCGCTGGACGGACGTGATGTGCGCCAGGTGATCGTGCGCGCTCCCAAGCTGGTCAGCATCGTCCCGGCCTGAGGGTACTGGTGCCGGTCCCGGCGGCCCCGGCGCGGGGACGCCGCCGGTTCAGGGCCGGGCGAGGTCGAGGTCGACCAGGATGCCCAGGTGGTCGGTGCCGGAAACCCGGAGGGTCCGGGCACCGACAGCCGTGAACTGCTCGGAGGCCAGCACATGGTCGATCCGGAACAGCGGCGGGTACCATTCCCCGGCCGGGAAGGTCGGCTGCCAGCCCGCACCGGTCAGGGCGTCGCGCAGCCCCGCCCTGGCGGCCAGTTCGCGGACGGTGAGGTGCTCCGGGGTGGCGTTCAGGTCACCGGCCACGAGCAGCGGGCCGTCGGCGTGGTCGAGGGCTAGCCGGGTCAGCGCGTCGGCGTCGTTCAACCATCGGTCCAGCCCGAGGTGTGGGCCGGCCGGGTGCGCCGCGATCACGACGAACGGGCGACCCGGCGGAACGACCTTGACCGCCACGTTGCTGAACAGGGTCCCGGTGGTCGCGCCGGCATCGGTGAGCGGGTGTCGGGAAAGCACCATCGTGCCCCGTGCGTCCCTCGAACCCTCGCGGGGATTGTCGCCGGCCGTGCCGGACCGGTAAGGGAACCGGCGCGACCACACCCCGGACCCGAAGGCCTTTGCGTTGGACCGGGTTACCTCGGTGAGCACGAGCAGGTCCGGCTGCGGCGCTCCCGACCGCTGCGGCGAGCTGGTCGAGGTCTGCCTTCCCGAAGTACAGGTTGGCTGCAAGCAGTCGCACCCGGTCCGACGGTTCGGGAGGGAGGGCGGCCCGGGACGGGAGGTAGGGAACCAGCACCGCGCCGTGCCAGGCGAGGCACAGGGCGAGCGGGGCGGCGACCAGTCGCGCCCCGCCACGGGTGCCGACGAGGGCCGACGCCACCGCCACGGCCCAGGCAAGCCAGCCGTAGGGTGCGAAGGACGCAACCAATGCCAGCCACTGGTGGGCGGACTGGGCCTCGGGCAGCAGGAACAACCCGAGCAGGACCAGCCCGGCGAGGGAGGCGACGCCGGCCGTCGCCAGCAGCCAGCGCACCGGACGTGGCGCGGTGCTGGCGGCGGCGGTGCGGGCCCGGGGCTTCGCGGCGCCGGCGCGGTTGCGGGGGCGGCCTGCCTGGGTCACGTCGTCCAGCCTGCCCTGGGCGCGGCGGTCTCGGTCGGAAACCTGGTCAGCGCTTCGTGAACTCCAGCCGGAACAGCTCCGGGCCGCGCTCGAGGTAGGCCAGGTCGAAGGCGTCCGGGGCGGCCCGGTTGAGCTGGGTGAGCAGCGGCAGCGGGTCATGGTTGACCGCCAGGACGAGCTTCTGGCCCGCCTTCATGCTGGTCAGGCCACCGATGATGGCTCCGTGCCGGATCACCTTCGGCAGCGTGGCCACGTCGAGTTCCGGGGTGCCGGTCGCCTCTCCGCAGCCGCAACCGCAGCCGCCGCGTCGCGAACCGACAGTGGCGAGATCGATGGGGGCGTCCATGGAGGGTCTCCTCTTCTCGGGTACCCCGGCAGGGTACCTGCGGCACCGGCGCCGGGCGAATCGGTCGCGGGTTGTCCACAGGTCGCCGCGGGGACCGGCTTGTCCACAGCCACGACGTGCGAGTGACCGGTCGGCTCGCCGGTTGCCGATAGTGACCGGCATGAAGGTGGCACCCGATCCGGTGATCAGCGAGGTGGTACGGCAGCGACTGGAGTTGCTGCTGGCGGAGGTGCGACCGCGGCACGCGTTGCCGGAGGCAGACCCGGGCGCAGGGGATGTCGACGAGGTGGCGGCGCCGCGGGTGAGGTCCGGCCCTGGCGTGGTCGAGCCGGACCTTCCGGGTGGGCGGTCGCCCCGCGGGCCGGCCGGCCGCTCCGGGCCGCCGGCCGGCGAAGTAGCGGCGGAACTGGGTCGCCGGGCACTGGAGTTCTCCCGCGAGCACCTGGCAGCGGTCGTGCTGGTGCTGCTCGTCGGCTGCGGCTGGACGGCCTACTCCCTGTTGCAGGCCCGGTCCACGGCGGTGGCGGTGGCCGTGGCCGCGCCGGCGACGGTGGTGGCCAGCCCGTCACCGACCGCGTCGGCCCCGGCGTCGGTGGTGGTGCACGTGATCGGCGCCGTCCACTCCCCGGGCCTGGTCGAACTGCCGGACGGAAGCCGGGTCGCCGACGCCATCACTGCCGCCGGCGGGCTGGCCGGGTCGGCCGACCCGGGGGAGCTGAATCTCGCCGCGACCCTGGCCGACGGCTCCCAATTGGTGATCGGCACGCGGGCCAAGCCGCGCGGGGAGGTGCGTGGCGCTGACGGGAGCGGGTCGGGTACCGCCGGGGGTGCCAGCGGCAAGGTCTCGCTCAACTCGGCGACCAGCGACCAGCTCGACACCCTGCCCGGAGTCGGCCCGGTGACCGCGCAGAAGATCGTGGCGTGGCGGCAGCAACACGGCCGGTTCACCACCGTGACCGAGCTCCAGGAGGTGGATGGGATCGGGCCGAAGACCTACGCCGACATCGCCCCGCATGTCCGGCTCTAGGCGGGCCGACACCACCGATCTGCCCGTTCGGCACGACCCGCGAGCTCCCATCCTCGCCGCCGGGCTGTGGGCCGGCGCCTGGGCCGGCACCTCCGAGGTCTGGTGGTTGCTGGCCGGCGCCACCACCGGTGGGGTCCTGCTGGGCGTTCTCGCCCGCCGGCGGCGCAGCTGGTTCCTGGGGGCCCTTGCCCTGGTGTTGCTGGCAGCGACCGGCATCGCCGCACTGCGGGTCTCCATCGCCCGCAGCGGTCCGGTGCCGGAGTGGGCGCAACAGGCGGCCGTGGTCACGATCGAGGCCCGCGTGCGAGGAGGCCGCAGCAGCGACACCGGGCGGAGCAGTGCGGTCTGGACGTCGGAGGCCACCCTGGTCACCGTCTCGGGGCGCGGGGAGTCGTGGAGGTCCGGAGCGACCGTGAGACTCCTCGCCTCCGGAGACCTCGCGGCGGGGTGGGCACGGGTGACGGCCGGGTCCGTGGTGCGGGCAGTGGTGCGCCTGGCCCCCGCCGATCCCGGGGACCCGGTCAGCGCCTGGGCGAGGACCCGTGCCTCGCCGCAGCTGGTCGCGCCGCCCGGTCCTGTCGACGATGCGGTCGCTGCGGTCCGGGCCGGGTTGCGCACGGCGGTGGCAGGGCTGCCGCAAGGCCCGCGAGCGCTCGTGCCTGCGCTGGTGGTCGGGGACACCGACAGGATGCCGGCCGAGCTCCAGGACGACTTCCGCCGCACCGGCCTGACCCATCTCACCGCGGTGTCAGGGGCGAACCTGACGCTGCTGCTGGCCGCGTTGCTGTGGGCGGCGGCGCGGGCGGGTGTCGGGGGGTGGTGGCGGCGGCTGGTGGCGCTGGCGGGGGTGGCCGCGTTCGTGTTGCTGTGCCGGGCTGAGCCGAGCGTGGTGCGGGCGGCTGCGATGGGGGCGGTGAGCCTGGCGGCGCTGGGCTGGGGCGGGTCGCGGCAGGGCCTGCGGTTCCTCTCCTGGGCGGTGGTGGGGTTGCTGCTGGTCGACCCCTGGTTGTGCCGCTCGGTCGGCCTGCTGCTGTCGGTGTGCGCGAGCGCGGGGATCCTGGTCTGGGCAGGTCGGTGGGCACGGCTGGTGACCTGGCTGCCGCGTTGGCTTGCGGAGGCGATCACGGTCCCGGTTGCCGCCCAGTTGGCCACGCAGCCGGTCGTGACCCTGATCTCGGGGCAGGTCAGCCTGGCCGGGGTCGTGGCGAACCTGGTGGCCGCGCCCCTGGTGGGTCCGGGGACGGTGCTGGGGTTCGCGGCGGCGGGGTTGTCGGTGGTGTGGTTGCCGCTGGCTGCGGGGGTGGCTTGGCTCGCCGGCGGGTTCGCCCAGGGGTTGTGCTGGGTGGCGGCGGCCGGGGCCGCCCTCCCGGGCGCGGTGCTGGTCTGGCCTCCCGGGCCGGTGGCTCTGGGGGTGCTGGCGGCCTGCTGTTTCGCGGTGCTGGCCGGGCTTCCGTTGCTGCTGCGGCGCCCCTGGCTTGCCGGTGCCGTGGCCGCGGCCCTGGTGGTGGTGCTGTTGCGGCCGGTCTCGGTTCCGGGTTGGCCGCCGGCGCGGTGGCAGCTGGCCGTGTGCGATGTCGGGCAGGGCGACGCCACGGTGGTCGCGGCCGGTCCGGGTCGGGCGATCGTGGTGGACGCCGGGCCCGACCCGCGCCTGGTCGACCGTTGCCTGGACCAGCTCGGGATCGCCGAGGTGGCGTGGCTGGTGCTCACGCACCTGCACGCCGACCACGCGGGCGGGGTGGCGGGGGTGGCGTCCGGTCGGCGGGTGGAGAACCTGCTGTTCTCCGGGATCACCGAGCCGACAGGGGGCTGGGGGCTGGTGCAGGCCGCCCTGCCGGGGGTGCCGCGCACCGTGGCGGTGCCCGGGATGGTGGTGGCCGCGGGGGAAGCCCGGGTGGAGGTGCTGGCGGTGCGGGCGTTCACCGACCTGGGGATCGACGGGGAGGACTCCGCCGACGTGAACGACTCCTCGCTGGTGCTGCGGATGGCCGCCGGTGGGTTCCGGGCCCTGCTTGCCGGGGACGTGGAGGAGGCCGGCCAGTCCCATGCGCTCGCGACCGTGCCGGAGCTGGCGGCGGAGGTCCTGCTGGTGCCGCACCACGGCTCGGGCCGCCAGGCGCCGGCCTTCCTGGCGGCCAGCGGAGCCGCGGTGGCCGTGGTCAGCGTGGGTGCCGACAACGACTACGGGCACCCGGCCGCCCGCACCGTCGCTGCGGTCGCCGGCAGCGGCGCGCGGCTGTATCGCACCGACACCCAGGGGGCGATCGCCGTGTTCCGGGACGGCGACGTGCTGAGCGTCACCACCGAGCGCGGCAGTGCCGGGGGCTGACCTGGGGCCGGGCGGAACCCTGGCCGGTCAGCCCGCACCGGTCCTCCTCCGGGCCAGGTCGAAGGCGAGTTGCCGTCCGAAGCGGGGACTCCTAGCATTCTGGGGTTCATACACTTTCGTACACCTGAAAGGCACTGCGATGGGGCGGACCTACGTCGAGGTCGTCAAGGACGATCTGACCGGCGAAATCATCGAGGACGGTTCTGCCGTGACCATCGAGTTCGGGATCAACGGCAGGAATTACACGATCGATCTCAGTGCGCAGAACGCCGCCGAGTTCCATCAGAGCCTGGAGAAGTACCTGGCCGTGGCCAGCCGGGCTACCGGTTCGGCAAAGGCGCTGAAGGGCACGACCGTGCGTGCCGGGAGGGAGCAGATGGCGGCGGTTCGTGCCTGGGCCCAGGCGAACGGCTACGACATCTCCGCCCGGGGCAGGATCAGCGCGGAGGTCCTCAACGCCTACCACAGCCGGTAGGCAGGCCCGCCCGACCTCGACCGTCCAGAGCGCGGTCGGGCGGCAGGGAGAACGGGAAGGTGGTCGTCCCGGGATCCGGTCTGTCCCGGGATCCGGTCTGGGGAAACGGGTGCGCGTGCCCGCTTTGTGCAGGATGCTTCCATCATGGAAGCCATGCACAACGGCGCAGCGGGCCCGGCGCCACGCACCGAGGGGGCACCGATGGCGACACAGACAGTCCGGACACCGGTGAAGGCACTGGTTGTCCTCACCTATCTCGCGATGATCACGGTGAACGCGCTGGCGAACATTCTCCCGATCAACGGACGCACCACCGGCGAGATCTCCGACGCCTACCAGAACCTGTTCGCACCGGCCGGGCTGACCTTCGCCATCTGGGGCGTCATCTACTTCCTCCTGGGGGCACACGTGCTCTACCAGCTCGGCCTGTTCCGTCGCCCGGACGACGACGCCGCGCCCGGGCAGGTGGCGGTGCTGGAGCGGGTCGGGGTGCTCTTCTCGGTCTCGTCGCTGGCCAACGCCGCCTGGATCCTGTGCTGGCACTACGACCTCATCGGGATCTCCACCCTGCTGCTGGCCACCATGCTGGTGTTGTTGATCCTGATCACCCGGGCGATCCTGGGCGCGGAGCTCTCGGCCCGGGACCAGTTGTTCCTGCGCCTGCCGTTCAGCGTGTACTTCGGCTGGATCACCGTCGCCACGATCGCGAACATCACGGTCTGGCTGGTGAGCATCGGCTGGGACGGCTTCGGGCTCGCGGAGTCGACGTGGGCCGTGGTGATCGTCGTGGTCGGTGCGATCATCGGCACCACGGTCGTCCTGCGTGACCGTGACGATGTCTACGGGCTCGTGCTGGCCTGGGCCTACCTGGGCATCTGGATCAAGCACACCTCGGTCCCGGGGTTCGACGGCGCCTACCCTGCGGTGAGCGCTGCCGCACTGGTCGGCATCGCCGCGTTCGTGGGGGCCGGCGTGGTCGCCGTCCTGCGCCGCCGGGCCCAGGATTGAGCGACACCGGGAACCGCACCGAACGTCGGGACGGCACGACGGTGCCGGCGACCGGCCCGGGTCCACGATCGGTCCCGGGGTTGGCCGGCTGATCCGTGCCGACGCTGCGAAGGCCCGGATCTGCGTGGGGCGGCGCATCCACCATCGCGGGGGCGGCGGCGGAATCGGCTGAGGGTGCCGACTGGCATGCTAGGCGCGTGGACGAGAAGAGCCCGTTCGGGCGGGTGCTGCTGGTGACCGGGCCGGAGTCGCTGCTGGCCGAGCGAGCGGTGGCAGCGCTGGAGGGGCGGGCGACCGCCGAGCGTCCGGACGCGGCGATCACCCGGCTGGACGCCGCACAGGTGGACGCGGGCGCTCTGGCCGAGGCCGCGGGAGGCTCGCTTTTCGCGTCCGCGACGGTGCTGGTGGTCACCGGTCTCGCCGATCTGCCCGGCGAGCTGGCCGACCAACTGGTCGCCCTCGCCGCTGATCCCGGCCCCGAACTCGCCCTCGCGTTGGTCCACTCCGGCGGCAACAAGGGCAGGGGAGTGCTCGACCGGCTCCGGAAACTACGGGTCGACGTGCAGGACAACCCGGCGATCAAGCCGTGGGAACTGCCCCAGTTCGTCTCGATGGAGGTGCGTCGATGCGGCGGGCGGACCGACGCGGCCAGCGCAGCTGCGCTCATCGACGCGGTGGGCACCGACGCCAGGTCGCTGTCGGCGGCGGTCCGGCAACTGCTGGACGACTCGGCCGACCGGCGGCTCACCGAGCCGGCCGTGCGGCGCTACTTCGGCGGCCGTGCGGAGGTGACCAGCTTCGCCGTCGCCGACGACGTGCTCGGCGGACGCCCCGAAGGTGCGCTCGGCAAACTTCGCTGGGCGCTGTCCACCGGGGTTCCGCCGGTGCTGATCACCAGTGCGCTGTCGGGCAACCTGCGCAGCCTCGGCCGCTACCTGGAGGGTCGGGACTCCCGGCTACGCGAGGCCGACCTGGCCCGCGCGATCGGGGTCCCGCCCTGGAAGCTGAAGGGCCTGTCCCGGGTCTCCCGGGACTGGAAGCCCGACAGTGTGGCGCGGGCGATCCGCATCGTGGCGAGGGCCGACGCCCAGATCAAGGGCGCGGCGAGCGACCCGGGCTTCGCACTGGAACAGGCCGTCCTGGGCGTGATCAACTGCCGGGGCCGGGATCGTCGCTGATCCGCAAGGCCCTCGGGCCCGCGCGGAGACGACAAACGCCGCCCGGTCTCCCGGGCGGCGTCGATGAGGAAGGGCTAGAGCGCGGCAGCCCTGGTCGCGATCGCCGACTTGCGGTTCGCGGCCTGGTTCTTGTGGATGACACCCTTGCTGACAGCCTTGTCGAGGGCGCGGGTGGCGGTCCTCGCCAATTCCTGGGCCTTCGCCGGGTCGCCACCGGTGAGGGCCTCGTTGAACTTGCGGATCTGGGTACGCAGGCCGGACTTCACGGCCTTGTTCCGCAGCCTGGCCTTCTCGTTGGTCAGGATCCGCTTCTTCTGAGACTTGATGTTCGCCACCGGGCTCGCCCTTTTCGCTGGTGATATGTGCTTCCCGCGCCGCGCAGACGCGACTTCGAACTCTATCAGCCCGCCTCCCGTGGCCTCAAATCGCCGCCCTTGCCGCGTGGGGGATCGGCGGCGGGGCCTGCCCCGCGGGGAGGGGCACACGGTGGCCGTCCCGGGTCGGGCCCCGGGCGCTGACCGACCGTCTCGGTCCGGGCGCCCCGGACGCTCCGGCGGCGGCGGCGGGCGCGGGCGCCGGATCCGGTATCGTGGCTGGCTGCCCCGCTGACAGAAAGTGCATGCCCATTCCTGTTCCCGGCAAGACCCCGCCCGCGCTGATCCGCAACTTCTGCATCATCGCGCACATCGACCACGGCAAGTCCACGTTGGCCGATCGCATGCTGCAGCTCACCGGGGTGGTGGACGGGCGTTCGATGCGGGCCCAGTACCTGGACAAGATGGACATCGAGCGGGAGCGCGGGATCACGATCAAGTCCCAGGCGGTCCGGATGCCCTGGACCGTGGACGGCACCGACTACGTGCTGAACATGATCGACACCCCCGGCCACGTCGACTTCACCTATGAAGTGTCCCGATCCCTCGCGGCCTGCGAGGGGGCGATCCTGCTGATCGACGCGGCGCAGGGCATCGAGGCCCAGACCCTGGCGAACCTCTACCTGGCCCTGGAGGCCGACCTGCACATCGTGCCGGTGCTGAACAAGATCGACCTGCCGAGCGCGCAGCCGGAGAAGTACGCCGCGGAGATCGCCCACCTGGTGGGCTGCGACCCGGCCGACATCTTCCGGGTGTCGGCGAAGACCGGCGTGGGCGTCCGTGAACTCCTCGACCACGTCGTGGCCGACATCCCGCACCCGGTCGGCGACCCGACCGCTCCGCCGAGGGCGCTGATCTTCGACTCGGTCTACGACACCTACCGGGGCGTGGTCACCTACGTCCGGGTGGTCGACGGCGAGCTCAGCCACCGCGAGAAGGTGCTGATGATGAGCACCAAGGCCACCCACGAGACCCTGGAGGTCGGCGTCATCTCGCCGGACCCGGTGAAGGCGGGCTCACTGGGCGTCGGCGAGGTCGGCTACCTGATCACCGGGGTGAAGGAAGTCCGCCAGTCCCGGGTCGGTGACACCGTCACCTCGGCGGCCCGCCCGGCCAGGCGTGACCTGGGCGGCTACCGGCCGCCGCACCCGATGGTGTACGCCGGGCTGTACCCGATCGACGGCGCGGACTTCCCCGAACTCCGCGAGGCGCTGGACAAGCTGCAGCTCAACGACGCCGCCCTGGTCTACGAGCCGGAGACCTCCGGCGCGCTCGGCTTCGGCTTCCGGGTCGGCTTCCTCGGCCTGCTGCACATGGAGATCGTCCGTGAGCGCCTGGAGCGCGAAGCCGGCCTCGACCTGATCTCCACCGTGCCCAACGTCGTCTACCGGGTCGTGATGGAGGACGGGACGGAGCGCATCGTCACGAACCCGTCCGAATACCCCGACGGCAAGATCTCCGAGGTCCACGAACCCGTCGTGCGCGCCACGATCCTCACCCCGACCGACTACATCGGCACCGTGATGGAGCTCTGCCAGGCCCGCCGCGGCGAGCAGCAGGGCATGGACTACCTGTCCGAGGACCGGGTCGAGATCCGCTACCTGCTGCCGCTGGCCGAGATCGTCTTCGACTTCTTCGACGCCCTCAAGTCCCGCACCAAGGGGTTCGCCTCGCTCGACTACGACGAGGCCGGCGAGCAGGTCAGCAAGCTGGTCAAGGTCGACATCCTGCTGCACGGTGAGCCGGTGGACGCGTTCAGCTCGATCGTGCACACCGATGCCGCCTACAGCTACGGCGTGGCGATGGCCAAGAAGCTGAAGGAGCTGATTCCGCGGCAACAGTTCGAGGTGCCGATCCAGGCGGCGATCGGTTCCCGCGTGATCGCCCGGGAGAGCGTCCGCGCGATGCGCAAGGACGTCCTGGCCAAGTGCTACGGCGGTGACATCACCCGCAAGCGCAAGCTGCTGGAGAAGCAGAAGGAGGGCAAGAAGCGGATGAAGATGGTCGGCCGCGTCGAGGTGCCCCAGGAGGCTTTCGTGGCTGCCCTGTCCACCGGCGAGAGCCCGGACAAGAAGAAGTAGCACTCGAGGAGTCGAAGGAGCGCTCGCGCGAGGTTCCGGCCGGTGCCCCGGGTGGGGCCGGTTCAGCGCAGGTCGGGCCGCACCAGCACCCGGGGGAACCCGTTCAGCACCGATCCGGTGTCGGCGGCCCAGCGGAACCCGGCGTCCTCGAACAGCTTCCGGGTACCGACCTAGGCCATGGCCACGTCCTCCAACCCGGTCGCCGGGCGTACCTCGATCGTGATGGCCCCACCCTGCCACCGGTCTCGGCGAGGTTGAGCCGGTTCGGCATAGGCTGGACCGCCATGGACGCAGAGATCGGCATCATCGGCGGTAGCGGCTTCTACGAGTTCCTCGCCGACCCCACCACGGTGGAGCTGGACACCCCGTTCGGCCCGCCGAGCGCACCCCTGTCGCTCGGCGAGGTCTCCGGACGCCGGGTCGCCTTCGTCCCCCGCCACGGCCGCAACCACGAGTTCCCGCCGCACCGGGTGAACTACCGGGCGAACCTGTGGGCGTTGCGCAGCGTCGGCGTCCGCCAGGTGCTGGCGCCGGCGGCCGTCGGCTCGTTGCGCCCTGAACTCGGTCCGGGCACCTTCGTCGTCCCCGACCAGGTGATCGACCGCACCTGGGGGCGGCAGCACACCGTGTACGACGGCGTCGGCGTCGTGGTGCACGTCGGTTTCGCCGACCCGTACTGTCCCCGTGGCCGGGCAGCGATCCTCGGTGCGGCCGACGCCGGCGTCCAGCCGGTCGACGGTGCCACCCTGGTGGTCATCCAGGGCCCGCGCTTCTCGACCAGGGCCGAGTCCCGGATGAACATGGCCCTCGGCGGGACCGTCGTCGGCATGACCGGGATGCCGGAGGCCTCCGTCGCCCGCGATCTGGCGCTGTGCTACGCCACGGTCTGCCTGGTCACCGACCACGACGCCGGGGTCGACGGCGGCGAGGCGGTCAGCCACCACGAAGTGCTGGCCCAGTTCGCTGCCAACATCGACCGGATGAAGGCCCTGCTGGCCCGCGCGATCGGCGCGCTGCCCGCCCACGAGGCGCAGGACGCGACCGCCACCTGCTCGTGCCGGCACGCCCTCGACGGCCAGCCGCTGCCGTTCGACCTGCCCTGACCGTGCCGTCCACCCCGCCCGAGGGCGACCCGGCTCCGCTGGACGGCCAGCTGCCACCGTCGGTCGTCGACGCTTTCGGCGACCGGCCGTTCAGCATGTACCTGCACGTGCCGTTCTGCGCCTCACGCTGCGGCTACTGCGATTTCAACACCTATACCGCCGCCGAATTGGGTGCAGCCCCGGGCTCCAGCCAGGACGCGTACCTCGCTGCCGCCGTGGCCGAGCTCGACCTCGCCCGCCGGGTGCTGGGCGAGCCCCACGACCTGCAGAGTGTGTTCTTCGGCGGTGGGACCCCCACCCTGCTGCCCGCGCCGGCGCTGGCCGGCCTGCTGGCCGCGGTCCGGGACCGGTTCGGTCTCGCGCCCGGAGCGGAGGTGACCACCGAGGCCAACCCCGAGTCGGTGGACCGCGACTACCTCGACACCCTGGTTGCGGCCGGGTTCACCCGGCTGTCGCTGGGCATGCAGTCGGCCAGGCCGGGGGTGCTCGCGGTGCTGGAACGGCGGCACACCCCGGGGCGGGTGGCCCGGGTGGTCGACGAGGCCCGGGCGGCAGGGTTCGGCTCGGTCAGCCTGGACCTGATCTACGGCACCCCCACCGAGACCCTGGAGGACTGGCGGGCCAGCCTCGAGGCGGCGCTGGCACTCCGCCCCGACCATGTCAGCGCCTACTCCCTGATCGTGGAGCCGGGCACGCGCCTGGCGGCCCGGATCGGTCGGGGTGAACTGGCCGCGCCCGATGAGGACCTGCACGCCGACTGCTACCTGCTCGCCGAGGAGGCACTGACCGCCGCCGGGTACGCGGCCTACGAGGTGAGCAACTGGGCAAGGCCGGGGAAGGAGTCCCGGCACAACCTGGCGTACTGGCGGGGCCAGGACTGGTGGGGCATCGGTCCGGGCGCCCACTCCCACGTCCGCGGGGTGCGGTGGTGGAACGTCCGTCACCCCCGGGAGTACGCGGCCCGGCTGGCGGCGGGGGAGTCCCCCGCCCAGGCCCGGGAGGTGCTGGACGCCGGTCAACGCCGGGTTGAACGGGTGCTGCTGGAGCTTCGCCTGGCCGAGGGTCTTCCCACGGGGGTGCTGACCTCGTCCGAGCGTGGCCGCGTGCCCGGGCTGGTGGCGTCCGGGCTTGTGGTGGAGGAGCGGGGCCGCCTCCGCCCCACGCTGCCCGGGCGCCTGATGGCCGACGCAGTGGTGCGCGATCTGCTCGACTGAGCGGCCGGGGCAGGCACGTTACGATTCGGTAACGCCGAAAGACACAACGGTCCTGTAACATTCCCGAGACATGGGGGTGCTCAGATGTGCGTAGCCCGTAGCCTTGCCCAACCCGGTAGCTCGGGCCCCAGCACATGAGGAGGGAAATGAAGACCCATTCGTTCAAGCTCGCAGGTGTCGCCCTGGTAGCGGCCTCTCTGGCGCTCACCGGTTGTGGCTCCCGTACTGAGCCCGCCGCCAACGGCTCCGCCGACGGTGGCATGAAGGTGGCAAAGATCGGCGTGATCGCGCCGCTCTCCGGCGACCTGTCGGCGCTCGGCCTGGGCATCCGCAACTCGGTCGACCTGGCGATCCGCCAGGCCAACGAGTCCAAGACCATCCCCGGCTGGACCCTGGAGCTCGCGGCCGAGGACGACGAGGCCAAGCCTGACGTCGGCAAGAACGCCGCCACCAAGCTCGCCTCTGACGACGAGGTCGTCGGTGTGGTCGGCACCCTGAACTCCTCGGTGGCGCAGAGCGTGATCCCGGTGCTCGATTCGGCGAACATCGTCCAGGTCTCGCCGGCCAACACCAACCCGGCGCTGACCCAGGGGGCGAACTCATCGACGCCCCGGCCCGCGCGAACACCAACTACTTCCGCACCTGCACCACCGACGACGTCCAGGGGCCGTTCGCCGCGCAGTACCTGTTGGAGGAGGGCGTGACCAAGGTTGCGACCATCCACGACAAGAAGTCCTACGGACAGGGTCTGGTGACCGAGTTCGCCAAGGCCTTCACCGCCGGTGGCGGCGAGGTCGTTGCGGCCGAGACCATCAACCCCGATGACAAGAACTTCTCCGCGGTGATCTCCAAGATCCAGGGTGCCGGCCCGGCGGCCGTGTACTACGGCGGCGAGTACCCGCAGGCCGGTCCGCTCTCCAAGCAGATGAAGTCTGCTGGTCTCAACGTCCCGCTGATGGGTGGCGACGGCATCTTCTCCGGCGAGTTCATCAAGCTGGGCGGCACCGACGGTGACCTCGCCACCTCGGTGGGCGCACCGGTCGAAACCCTCGACTCGGCCAAGTCCTTCGTCGACGGCTACAAGGCCGCCGGCTTCGCCGAGGGCTACGAGGCCTACGGCGCGTACGCCTACGATGCGGCCAACGCCATCATCAACGCGCTGAAGACCAGCCTCGCCTCGGCCACCGATGCCAAGTCGGCCCGTCAGGCGACCATCGATGCGCTCGGCTCGGTCGCCTTCGAAGGCGCCACCGGCACGGTCGGGTTCGACGAGTACGGTGACTCGATGTCCCGCGTGCTCACGGTGTACGGCGTGACCGACGGCGCCTACGCCGCCGAGAAGACCGGCGAACTCAAGTAGTTATCCAGACGCGTTGGCGTCCACCCCCGGGTGGACGCCAACGCGCCTGTCCAGCGACCTGAAGGGGTGCGTGGCTCAGTGGACCTGTTCTTCCAGCAGCTGATAAACGGCGTGTCCCTCGGGGCGCTGTACGCCCTGATCGCGGTCGGCTACACCGTGGTGTACGGCATCGTCAAGCTGATCAACTTCGCCCATGGCGAGATCTTCATGATGGGCGCGTTCGGCGCCTTCGCCACCTGGATGCTGCTCGGCCAGCCCACCAACTGGGGGATCGCACCGTCCCTGCTCATCCTGCTCCCGCTGATGCTGCTGGGCGGCATCGCACTGTCGGTGTCGGTCGCGCTGCTCACCGAGCGGTTCGCCTACCGGCCGCTGCGCAACGCGCCCCGGCTCGCCCCACTGATCACCGCGATCGGTGTCTCGGTCTTCCTCCAGGAGTTCGTCCGGTTGTTCTACGGGACGATCCCGGGGTTCCCCGACGCCAAGAGCGCGATCCCGTTCCCGGAGATGCCCGGCATCTCCGGCGAGAACCTCCGACTCGGCGGTGTGGTCATCCAGATGCCCGCCGTCTTCACCGTCGCCGCACTCGCCCTCAGCACGGTGTTCCTGTGGTACTTCGTGAACCGCACCAGGACCGGACGCGCCATGCAGTCGCGACCTCCCAGGATGCCGACACCGCCCGCCTGATGGGCATCAACGTCGACAGGTGATCGTCGTCGGCGTTCGCCGTCGGCGCCGCGCTGGCTGCACTCGCCGGCGTGGCCCACGGCCTCAGCTACGGCAACATCGACTTCCGGATGGGCTTCCTGGCCGGCCTGAAGGCGTTCACCGCCGCGGTCCTCGGCGGCATCGGCAACATCAACGGCGCCATGGTCGGCGGGCTGGTGCTCGGGGTGGTCGAGTCGCTGGCGGCCACTCCACCTTCGGCACCTCGGCCTGGAAGGACGTGTGGGCGTTCGCCCTGCTGATCCTGGTGCTGGTGTTCCGACCGCAGGGCCTCCTCGGCGCCAAGGTGGTGGACCGGGCATGAGGACGATCATCTCCGACCAGACCAAGGTCCGGTTCCGCTACCCGGCCCGGGCCGTCGGCATCGCCGGCGCCCTGGCGATGGGCAGTTCGGTGCTGCTGCCCTGGTCCTACACCCGCGGTGCCCTGGACAACGTGTCCTTCTACGGCGCGCCGTCCCCGCTGCAGCTGGCTGTTCCTCGTGCTCCCGGTGCTGGTCCTGGCGTTGCTCGCCGTCCCGCTGGTCGGGCAAGGGGCGACTGGGCCGCTGGGCGAAGGCGGCGGCCTGGAACACCTCGGCGAAGACCGCCTCGATCACGGCGCTCGCGACCGTCCTGATCGCGCTGGCCGCGATCGCGATCGAACTCGGCGGGCTGGTGAACATCGATGATGGGGGCTGGCTGGCGCTGGTCGGCGCGCTACTCGCCGCGGTGGCCACCCCGTTCCTTCCCGATTCTCCCGAGCCGACCATGTCGCGGGTGAAGAGCCCGAAGGTCGTGCAGATCCTCGGCATCGTCGCGGTGATGGGGGCTGCCCTGGCGCTGGCCGCGTTCGCGCTGAACCAGACCGACGCCGGCTCCTTCCTCACCTTCGGCGCCCTGCTGGTCGGGGTCGTGCTGGTGGTGCGCCAGATCGGCCTGCTCGCCTGGCTCGGAATCGCGGCGGCCAACAACAACCGGGTCCTGGTGCTTTCGGCCTTCGTGGTGGCCTTCTCGTTCCCGTTCACCCAGAACGGTTCGGACGCCAACATGTCGATCGCGACGCAGGTGCTGATCTTCGCCGCCACCGCGCTCGGCCTGAACATCGTGGTCGGCCTGGTCGGCCTGCTCGACCTGGGCTACATCGCCTTCCTGGGCGCCGGGGCCTTCACCGCCGCGATCCTGTCGAACTCGGCCTTCGCGACCTTCATCGACTGGCAAGCCGCCGTTCATCATCACGGTGCTGATCTCCGGGGCGGTGGCATCCGTGCTTCGGCCTGATCATCGGCGCCCCGACCCTGCGGGTGTCCGGCGACTACCTGGCCATCGTGACCCTCGCCTTCGGTGAGATCTTCCGGATCGCGATGATCAACCTCGACGGCAACGACGGACCGGACCTCACCAACGGCTCCAACGGCATCCCCGGGATCCCGGACCTGAACTTCTTCGGGTTCGACTTCGGCGCCGCCCACGAGCTCCTCGGGATCCCGCTCGGCCGCTTCGCCAACTACTACTTCCTGCTGCTGCTGGTGATCGGCGTGATCATCCTCGTCTTCATGCCGCCTCAACGACAGCCGGATCGGGCGTGGCTGGGTGGCGATCCGCGAGGACGAGCGGGCCGCCGAGGCGATGGGCGTCAACGTCTTCGGCGCTGAAGCTGCTCGCCTTCGCCGGCGGTGCCTTCCTGGCCGGTCTGGCCGGCACGGTCAAGGCGCACCACGACGTGTCGGTCACGCCCGACCAGTACATCTTCCTCGAGTCGGCCTTCCTGCTCGCGGCCGTCGTGCTCGGCGGCATGGGCACCGTGCTCGGCGTCCTCGTCGGTGCGACGATCCTCAAGCTGCTGCCCGAGAAGCTCCGCTTCGTCACCGAGTACCGGCTGCTGATCTTCGGCCTGCTGCTCGTCGTGATGATGCGCTTCCGGCCCGGAGGGCCTCATCGCCGAGCCAGCGGCGCCAGCTGGAGTTCCACGAGGACGACGAGGAGCTGGCCGAGCGGTCGAGGAGAAGTCGGCCAGCACCGAGCATCTCCAGGGAGGTCGAGCTGTGACCGTCACCGAAGGCCGACCGGCCGCGCCCGCGCCGTCGGCGACAGCTGATCCTCGAGGCCGAGCGGCGTGACCATGCGGTTCGGCGGCCTCACCGCCGTCAACGACGTGAGCATGCACGTCCACGAGCGGCGAGATCGTCGGCCTGATCGGTCCGAACGGCGCCGGCAAGACGACGTTCTTCAACTGCCTCACCGGGCTGTACATGCCGACCGAGGGCGAGGTCACGTTCGACGGCGAGCGTCCTGCCCGCCGAAGCCGCGCAAGGTCGTGCGTGGCCGGCATGGCCCGGACGTTCCAGAACATCCGGCTGTTCGCGCAACATGACCGCGCTGGAGAACGTCATGGTCGGCCGCTACTGCCGCACCACGCTCGATGCGCGCTCACCTCGATCCTGCGCGGCCCGAAGTTCACCGGCGCGAGGAGGCGGCGACCCGCGAGCGGGCCCAGGAGCTGCTCGACTTCGTCGGGCTGGGCAGCGCGACCGAGCACCTGGCCGCGCAACCTGCCCTACGGCGACCAGCGGCGGCTGGAGATCGCCCGGGCGCTGGCCACCGACCCGAAGCTCCTCCTGCTCGACGAGCCGACGGCCGGCATGAACCCGCAGGAGACGCGCAGGCGCGAGGACCTGATCTTCCGGATCCGGGACCTCGGGCTCGCGGTGCGTGGTGATCGAGCACGACATGCGGTTCATCTTCAACCTGTGCGACCGGGTCGCTCTGCCTGGTCCGCGGCGAGGTGCTGGTCGAGGGGACCCCGGCGAGGTGCAGTCCGACCCGCGGGTCATCGAGGCCTACATCGGCTCGCCGCGGCGACCCGACGCCCCGCGAGCGGACGAACCGGGGCCGAACCCGGGGAGGCAGTCGATGCTTGAGGTCAAGGACCTCGACGGTCGCCTACGGCCGGATCAAGGCGCGTCAAGGGCATCAGCTTCACCGTCGAGCGAGGGCGAGGTCGTCACCCTGCATCGGCACCAACGGGGCCGGCAAGACCACCACCCTGCGCACCATCTCCGGCCTGCTGAAGCCCGTCTCGGGCGAGATCTGCGTTCGACGGCAAGCGACCTCGACGAGACGGCCGGCGCACGAGATCGTCGAGCTCGGGCTCGCGCACTCCCCGGAGGGTCGCCGGATCTTCCCGCGCATGACGGTGCGAGGAGAACCTCAAGCTCGGCGCGTTCGCCCGCAAGGACACCGCGGCGATCGCAGACCGACCTGGAGCGGCGTCTACGACCTGTTCCCGGTCCTGGGCGAGCGGCGCGCCCAGCCGGCCGGCACCTTCTCCGGTGGCGAGCAGCAGATGCTGGCCATCGGCCGGGCCATGATGAGCCGGCCCAAGCTGCTCATGCTCGACGAGCCGTCGATGGGGCTGTCGCCCGATCATGATCCAGACGATCATGCGACGATCACGGAGCTGCAGGCCGCAGGGCGTCGACCATCCTGCTGGTCGAGCAGAACGCCCAGGCGGCGCTGACGCTGGCCGACGAAGGGCTACGTGCTCGAGGTGGGCACAGATCGTGCTCTCCGGCACCGGCCGCGAGCTCCTCGAGAGCGACGACGTCCGCAAGGCCTACCTCGGCGAGGACTGAGAGTCGTCCGGCGGCGAGCCGGGCAACGGGAACGCCGAGCCGCAGCCTAGGGTGTCCGGGTGCGCTACCCCGATGACGTCCTGACCCCCGGCTGGCAGCGCGCCGGCAAGCCCGAGACCGTCGAGGTCCCGGTCCAGGTTGGCCTGGTCGTGGAGGACCCGACATCCGGCTTCTGTGGCGCGGTGGTGCGCTGGGAGAACGGCCTGGTGGTCCTGGCGGACCGTCGCGGCGCCCGGCGCAGCTTCCCGTTCGGCCCGGGATTCTGGCTGGACGGCCGTCCGGTCAGCCTGGTCCCGCCGCCGCGCCCGTCGCGCCCGTCGGCCCCCCACTCACACCGCGTCCGGTTCCCGGGTCGGTGAGGCCGGGCCGGCCAAGGTCGCGGCCCCGTCCCGGATCTATGTCGAGGGACCGCCACGACGCCGAACTCGTGGAGAAGATCTGGGGCGACGATCTGCGCGGGGAGGGCGTGGTGGTCGAGTACCTCGGCGGCATCGACGACCTGCCGGCCCTGGTCGCCGGGTTCGGCCCCGAACCCGGCCGACGCCTCGGAGTGCTGGTGGACCACCTGATCACCGGCACCAAGGAGTCGCGGATCGTCGCCAGGGTGGAGCTCGCCCCATGTGCTGGTCACCGGCCACCCCTTCATCGACATCTGGCAGGCGGTCAAGCCGGCCCGGGTCGGCCTGGAGT
>CAVPHL010000011.1:0-366114 GCA_963704225.1 uncultured Actinomycetota bacterium | reverse complement strand
TGTCAAAATCCAGGTCACCGGCCAGGGAATCGGCCGCCAGGGCATATTTCGAAAAATCCGAAAACAGGTCGGCACCGTACTGGCCCGTAAAGCTGAGCCTCCCCTGCGGATCGGTCCGGAAGCCGGCCCGGAGCATGTCTCCCGCTGCACGTGAACGTTTTTGATAAGCATCCGGATCACAATAGGGAACCAGCCTCGATTCCACCTCCATATAATCCAGGGTCCTGCGGACCTTTTCCAGCGCTTCATTTTGCTTCTTCAAAGCGATCGCTTCGGCAGGCAGCAGTGTTAAACCCCTTGGCGTCCACGAACAGGTACGGCTTCTCCCGGCTCAGCGGCGTCGTCTCCAGGGTGGTGTACGGCGGGTCGGGGTAGGCGGCGTCGTCAGGGGCGCCGACGACTCCGGTGAACACCTGGTTCCAGACCGCGTTCGTCCACTCGCCGACCTCGCTGTTGCGGGTGAACCACTGCTGCTGGGAGCCGTTGACCAGGACGCCGGTCCTGGAGTCGGCGATGTAGCCACCGCTGGCGAAGGACGGTCCGGTGCAGTAGTCCATCAGGGTGAGGTTGCCGCCCTCGACGTCCACCCGCCGCATCGAGACGGCCTGGGAGACCGCCCAGAAGTTGGCCGGCGCCGTGCACCCGTCCTGGCCGGCGCCGTTGACGTCGATGGTCAGGTTGGACAGGCCCCGCCAGAAGTTGTTCAGCGCGAAGCAGCCGGTGAACTCCGGATCGTCGTCGAAGCAGCGGTTGCGGACCTCGATCTTGCCGTTGATCCGGACGTCGCCCGGGCTGGCGCCCAGGCCGGCGACCTCGGTGTAGTAGCCGACCTCGACCTGCAGCGGTTCCGCTTCGGTGCCGTACGTGCCCGGTAGGAAGTACAGGCCGTAGCGGTCGGTGCCCATCTCGTTGTCGACCTGCTTGTCGCGAATCTGGTCGAACGTGGCCTGGATCTCGCTGGTGGGCATGCTCGGGTCGAAGACGGTGACGTTCGGTCCGAAGTCGGGTACGGGAGCGGCCGGCCTGGCCGTCGCAGTCGTGGTGGCGCCGATGCTGCCGGCCAGCAGCCCGGCCATTGCCGCGACGGCAGCGACCAGCCGCGGAACGGGTTTGCGTGGATGCACTGGGGGTCCTCCAACCTTGGGGATGGTTCGGTTAGGGCGAGAGCGCTCTCTGGGTGCGTCCGAGCCTCGACCACCCGACCTGGGGTTGTCAATGGGCACCGCCGCCCGTGGGACGCCGGCCGGGTCAGGCAACACCGGTGGAGATCCGACGGCGGAACCTGGGTCGGGAGCTGCAGCGGGATGGCCGATCGTGCGTGGGGACGCGCGGCGCCGGCCCGTCCCGCGGTCTGAGGTCAGCCCCGGCGCGCTCAAGGCTTTGTGGGCCGGACGGGCGCTCACCGTTGGGAGGTCAGGACATCCCGTCGTCGTTCCTGGGGCTGGCCGCGACGACCTGAAGGACGTCCCAGTGCTCCACCAGCCTGCCCTGGTCGTCCAGCCGGAAGATGTCGATGCCCGCAAAGTCCTCGTCACCGGGCCAGCTCTGGCGACAGCGCAGGACGACGTACTCACTCTCTGCCACTGGTCGGACGAACTCCACCCGATTGCCCGGATACTCCTCGGCCATGCGCTCGAAGTACTCGATGAACGCCTCCTTGCCGCCCCCGACGTCGGAGTTGTGCTGGCGGTACTCGGCGCCCACGTACCGCTCCACGGCCTCCCGGGGCAGACACCGGTTGAACATCAGGTCGTAGAACGCAATCACGTTCTGCGGTTTGCGCTTTCGGACGCTGCTCATCTCGCTGACTCCCCGCATCGATTCGGAACCAGCGTCGGGGCCGGGCGGGGTATTCCCCCGGTGGCGGGGCGAAGTCCGGCTCCTGCGAAATTTGTGCATCCGCACAGCGGTTCCGTCGGGCTGCCCGATGTGCCGGCACCGCCAGAGTGACAGGCTTTCTAGTGTCGCGATGAGGAAATCGCCGGTGATCCCGAAGCGACAGACCGACTGCGTGACAGCCAACGGAGGTAGCCGCATGAACCTGACCGATTTGTACAGCCCGGAGCTGGTGAGAATCGGGTTGCCGGGCGCAACCAAGACCGAGATCTTCCGATCGATGGCCGCACTATTCGTCAACGCCGGGAAGGTGACCGATCTCGAGTCGTTCGTGGCTGACCTGCAGGCGAGGGAGCAGTCCTTCTCCACCGGGGTCGGCCAGGGCCTGGCCATCCCGCACGGGAAGTCGGAGGTCGTGACCGAAGCCGGCTACGCGATCGCCACGCTGGCCGAGCCGTTCCTGTGGGACGACGACGACGACGAGCCGACGAGGCTGATCGTCATGCTCGGCGTCCCCGCGACGGAGGCCAGCACGACCCACCTGCAGTTGCTGTCAAAGTTCGCCGCGGCCCTCATGGATGACGAATTCCGGGCCGCCCTGATCAACGCCGACACCGAAACCGACATTCGCACCGCACTGGAAACCAAAGGAGAATAGACAATGTTCATCGTCGCAGTGACTTCGTGTCCGACGGGCGTGGCACACACCTACATGGCGCGCGAGAACCTCATCAAGGCCGCCCAGAAGCGCGGCATCGAGATCAAAGTGGAGACCCAGGGTTCCACCGGCCGCGAGAACGAGATCACCGCGGCGGACCTGGCCCGCGCGGACGCCGCGATCATCGCCGCCGATGTCAGCATCGCCGGCTCCGAGCGGTTCGAGGACGTTCCCACCCTGGAGTGCTCGCTGGCCGAGGCCATCAAGAAGTCCGATGGCGTCATCTCCGAGGTCGTTGAGGCGGTGAGCTGAGCCATGGCCAAGATCGAGCGCAAGAAGAAGCAGAGCGCCTGGCACGAGGTGTACAAGGGCATCCTGACCGGTGTCTCCTACATCATTCCCCTGGTCGTCGCGGGCGGCATGCTGCAGTCCCTGACCGTCCTGTTCTTCGGCAAGGACGGTGCGGGTCTCGCGGGCACCCCGCAGGATCAGGTCCGCCTGCTCGGCGCGGCCCTGATGACCCTGTTGGTGCCGATCCTGGCGGCCTACATCGCCTACGGCATCGCCGACAAGGCCGCCCTCATCCCGGGCCTGGTCGGCGGGATCGCGGCCCAGGGCCTGCCCCTGACCATCGCAGGCTCGGTGTCGGCCGGCAGTGCCACCACCATCGACGAACTCCTCACCACGGCAAATGCGCATGTGTATCCGGTGGGTTCAGGCTTCATCGGAGGCATCATCGCCGGCATCGCCGCCGGCTACCTGGTCAAGTACATGAAGAAGATCCCCTACCCCGAGTCGTTCGCGGGCGTGATGACGGTCGTCTTCTACCCGCTCGTCGCCTCTTTCATCATCGGTGCGCTGATGCTGTTCATTCTCGGCGGACCCGCGGCGCTGATCACCACCGGCCTGACCGACTTCCTCAAGAGCCTCGAGGGCGGCAGCCTGATCGTTCTGGGCCTGGTGCTGGGCGGCCTGGCCTGCTTCGACATGGGCGGACCGGTGAACAAGGCGGCCTACCTGTTCGGTGTCTACGCCCTGGCTGAGGGCAACGGCGCACCCTATGCGGCATTCGCCGCCGCCAAGTGCATCCCGCCGATCGCCGTGGCGCTGGCCGCTCTCCTCGTCGCCAAGGGCTTCACCGACTCCGAGCGCGGTACTGCCAAGGGCATCTGGATCCTGGGCGTGTTCGGCATCACCGAGGGTGCGATCCCGTTCGCGTTGCGGGACCCGCTGCGAATCATCATCCCCTCGATGATCGGTGGCGGCGTCGCGGCTGCGTTCTCCCTGGTCGGCGGCTCGTCGCTGCCGTCAACTGGCGGCTCGATGATCACCATCCCGATCACCGAGAACCCGCTGAACTGGGTGCTGGCCCTGGCCACCGGCCTGCTGGTGACGACCACCCTGATCGTGATCGCCAAGCGCATGAAGGTGCAGCGTCATGGTCCCGACGAGGCGACGTACGAAGCCGAGCTCGGCGTGACGAACGTCCTGGCGTGACCAACCACCGAACGGAGATAAGCAAGCCATGAGCAACAAGGTCTACGTGGTCCCGCACACCCACTGGGATCGGGAGTGGTACTTCACGGTCGAGGAATCGCAGGCGCTCCTGCTCCACGATCTCAGCGAGGCGATGACCCACCTCGAGAACGACCCGGCTTTCGCCACCTACGTGCTCGACGGCCAGTCGGTCATGGTCACCGACTACCTGAAGGGACGCCCCGAGGACGAGGAGCGCCTCCGCAGTCTGGCAGAGGCCGGTCGTCTCCGCCTGGGGCCATGGCTCACGCAGACCGACTCGCAGGTGGTTGCGGGTGAGTCGATCACCCGCAACCTCCTGTACGGGCTGGCGCTCGCCCGGAGCTACGGCGACGCGATGATGGTGGGCTACATCCCGGATCCGTTCGGCCAGTCCGCGAGCCTGCCCACCATCCTCAACGGATTCGGGATCGACAGCGCGGTGTTCTGGCGTGGGCGCACGGAGCGCCACACCCGCGACGTCAACTTCCTTTGGCGAGCCCCGGACGGCAGCCAGGTGAGGACCACCCACATCCTGCTGGGCTACCAGGTTGCCAAGTACCTGGAATCCGACCCGGAGGTCCTGCAACGCCGGATGGCCAGGATCGTCGAGCGGCTGCAGGTCGGTTCGGCGTCCACCAATGTGCTGGTGCCTGCCGGTCACGACCAGATGCCGATCCAGAAGAACCTGCCCACACTGCTGGCCAAACTCGAGGAACTCAACCCGGGCAACAGCTACCGCATCACCACCTTCGAGGAGTACTTCGACGACACCTTCGCAGACCCCAGCGGAATGGAGGTGTACGAGGGCGAGTTCACCGAAGGCAAGTACACCCGGGTGCACCGCTCGATCTACTCCACGCGGATGGACCTCAAGTTGCTCAACGGTGAGGCGGAGGCAGAGCTCACCCAGGTTCTGGAGCCGCTGCTTTCGGTGGCCGCCCGCTTCGGGTTCGAGTACCCGCACGGGATGGTGGCTGAGGCGTGGAGCCTGCTTCTCCAGACCCATGCCCACGACAGCATGGGCGGCTGCAACAGCGACCGGGTGAACGAGGCCATCCGGCACCGGCTGGTGAAGGCGTTGGAGATCATCCGTGCGCTGGCCAACCTCGCGGCGCGCCGCCTCGCCACCAGCATCGCCAAGGACCCGAACGAGGACCTGCTGTTCGTGTTCAACGCCAACGGGCACCCGTGCTCGCGAACCATCGAACAGGAGCTGTTCGTGGATGCCGAGGACTTCGCCCTGATCGACAACGATGGCAACGACGTGCCCTACTCGGTGCTGGAACTCCAGAGCTGGGACGCCCAGGCCCTGGACCGCCAGATCGCCCATCTGAACCAGCACATCCCGCTGTACCGGGCGGTGATCAGCTTCAAGGTCGAGTTCCCTGGCGTGGGCTACACGACGCTGCGGATCGTCCCCGGAGCTCCCGGGAAGACCGTCCCGGTGGTCAGCCAGGCGCAGGCGACCCGGATCGAGAACGGCGGGCTGGCTGTTGAACTGGGTCCGGACGGCCTCACGGTCACCTCGGGTGACGGGCGCCGCCT
This sequence comes from uncultured Actinomycetota bacterium, assembly GCA_963704225.1. Taxonomy (GTDB): domain Bacteria; phylum Actinomycetota; class Actinomycetes; order Propionibacteriales; family Propionibacteriaceae; genus Propionicimonas. The sequence goes on along the minus strand of CAVPHL010000011.1, from coordinate 360,557 downwards.
GGCGGTGGCGCTCGAGGAGTCCGGCGACGAAGGCGACAGCTACAACTACTCCTCGCCGCCCCAGGACCTGGTGTTGCGCGACTTCACGTTCAGCCCGGCCGGGGTGAGCGAGCTGGCGAGCACCCGCAAGCTGTCCTTCGTGGCCCGGCGCCAGATCCCCGCCTCGCTCCAGGAACGGGCCCAAGGTGCGACCAGCGACCTCTCCGAGTTCCGGGGTGTCGCCGAGCTTCGGGACGGGGAGGATTTCGTCAGGGTGCACCTCGAGCACGATAATGCCACCGACGACCACCGCGTCCGGCTGCGGGTCGGCACCGGGCTGCATGCCTCGATGTCCATCGCGGACAACCAGTTCGGTGTGATCCGCCGGGAGTTCGCGCACCCGGAGGCGGAGAACTTCGTCGAGCTCGGCTGGGCCGAGAAACCCATCCCGGTGTACCCGATGATGTCGTTCTGCGCCCTCGCCGAAGCAGCGCGCGGCGCCTACGTGGCGACGCGTGGCCTGCGCGAGTACGAGGCGATCGGGTCCGACCACGACGAGTTGGCGGTCACGCTGTTCCGCTCGTTCGGAGCGATCGGCAAGGATGACCTGGTGCTGCGCCCGGGCCGGGCCTCCGGCATCAAGGTGCCCTCGCCGGAGGCGCAGTTGCACCAGCACCTCGAGTTCGACGTGGCGGTCGGCTTCTTCGACGGCGAGTCGGACGTGGCGGTGGCGTCCCGGGCGGCCCACCAGCTGGGCTCGCTGGAGCGCACGTTCCAGGTGAAGAAGTACAACGACTTCCAGCTCAACCCGACCGGGGTCGGCGTGCCGGCCAGTTTCGACTGGTTCACGCTGGACGCCTCGGTGGTCCTCAGCGCGGTCAAGCAGGCCGAGTCGGGTTCGGGCTACGTGGTCCGCTTCTTCAATCCGACCTGGGAGCCGGTTGAGGTGGCGGTTCCGAGCCTGGAAGGGCTGCGTCCGCACTACAGCCGTCTCGACGAGACCGAAGGCGAGGGTGTCGCAGACGCCTCGGTGACGGTGCCGCCCTGCGGAGTCACGACGCTGCTCTACCGCGTCTGATCCCTTGTAACCTGCGGTGGACGCGGGGGCTGCAGCAGACGCGAGCCCCCGCGCCCTCCCTCTCCTGATCCGGAGGTCATCATGCTGCGCCTGGACGGTGCGATCAAGAACTACGACTGGGGCTCGACCGACGCCATCCCGCGACGGCTCGGCCGGGAGCCCGACGGCCGCCCGTGGGCCGAGTACTGGCTCGGCGCCCACCCCGACGGTCCCGCGCGGGCCGACGGACGTCCGCTCAACGAGGTCCTGGCCGAATGCCCCGAACTCCTCGGCGAACTCGTCCGGCACCGCTTCGGCGACAAGCTGCCCTACCTGGTGAAGCTGTTGTCGGCGGCACGGGCACTGTCGATCCAGGTGCACCCCAGCCGTGCGCAGGCCGAGGCGGGCTACGCCCGAGAGGTGGCCGGCGGCCAACCCGACTCCGCGCCCACCCGGAGCTTCCATGACACCTGGCCCAAGCCGGAGATCCTGATCGCCCTGGGCCCCTTCGACGCCCTGGTCGACCTCCGCTCGCCCAGGGCGACCGCTGGGCTGCTGCGGGGTCTGGACGTGCCGGGGGCGGCTCCGATCGTCGCGATCCTGGAGGCGGCCGGGGACACCCCCGAGGACGTCCGGCAGGCCTTCGACCTGGTGCTGGACGCCGGTACGTCAGAGCTCGCGGCCGCCGCGGCCGAACGGGCGGCCGCGTTCACCTCGGAGGACCCGGCGCTGGCCGACTTCGCCGGCACCGTCGGTCTCATCTGCGCCGCCCACCCCGGCGACCCGAGCCTGTTCGGGGCCCTGATGCTGAACCATCTCCGGCTGGAACGCTGGCAGTCGTTGTACGTGCCCGCCGGTACCCTGCACGCCTACCTCCACGGCGACGGGGTCGAGGTGATGGGAGCCTCCGACAACGTCGTGCGGGCCGGGCTGACCACCAAGCAGGTCGACCGCGAAACGCTCGCCGAGCTGGCCCGTTTCACCGTCGAGACCCCTTCCCCCCGCAGCCCCGAGCCGATCGGCGCCGGGTTGGCCGTCTACGTCACCCCGGCACCGGAGTTCCGAACCTGGCTCCTCCGCGATCCGGACGCCGACGCGTCGCTCCCTGGAACCCGGGGTGCTCGCATCCTGCTGGCACTCGAGGGCGAGGTGGTGATCTCCGGCGAGGCTGAACACACCCTGACCCCCGGGCAGGCCTGCTTCCTGCCCGCGGGCGAGGTCGCCACCGTCCGGGGCGGGACCTCCGTGCTTGTCGGCGACGGCCTCGACCAGGAGGCCTGATGAGGATCGTCTGCGCCCCCGATTCGTTCAAGGAGTGCATGTCCGCGGCCGACGCCGCCGCCGCGATGGCCCGCGGAATCCGCAGTGTCGACCCGTCCGCCGAGTGCGTGGAGATCCCGATGGCCGACGGCGGCGAGGGGACGGCGGCCGCGCTGGTGTCGGCCCTCGGCGGGACCTGGGTGACGGGCCGCTGCCACGACGCGCTGGGGCGGGAGCTCCAGGGCCGTGTCGGCTGGGTGTCCGACCGCTCGCTCGCGATTCTCGAGGTCGCCGAGGCCGTCGGCCTGGAGCGGATCGCCCCCGCCGAGCGGGACGTCTGGCGGGCGTCCTCCCGGGGGGTCGGCGAGCTGTTGCGGCTCGCGCTCGACGCGGGTGCGGCGGAGATCATCGTCGGACTGGGCGGCTCGGCGACCAACGACGCCGGGTCCGGCATGCTCGCCGAGCTCGGCGTGCAGCTGCTCGACGCCCAGGGGGCCCCCGTTGGCGACGGCCCGCGCGGCCTCCAGGACCTGGCGCGTGCAGACCTCTCCGGGCTCGATCCCCGGCTGCGGCAGGTGAGGATCCGGCTCGCCAGCGACGTCAGCAATCCACTGCTCGGTCCGGGCGGCGCGACCGCCACCTACGGGCCGCAGAAGGGTGCGCAGGCCGACGACCTGGAAGCCCTGGACGCTGCGTTGCGGCGCTGGGCCGATGTGACCGAAGCGGCGTGCGGGTTCGAGGTGCGTAACGCGCCCGGAGCCGGGGCGGCCGGAGGGCTGAGCGCCGGGTTCCTGAGCCTCGGAGCGACCATCGAGCCGGGGGTCGACCTGGTGCTGCGTGCGGTGGGGTTCGGTGAGCGGCTCGCGGGTGCCGACTGGGTGTTCACCGGGGAGGGGCGGATCGACCAGCAGACCGCCGCCGGCAAGACGCCCTGGGGCGTCGCCCGGGCCGCCGCCGAGCGGGGAGTTCCCAGCGTCCTGTTCGGCGGTCAGGTGACCCCGGACGCCGACGCGCTGCTCGGCGAGGCGGTGCGGGCGGTCGTGCCGATCACCGCTCGGCTCACCGACCTCCCGACGGCGCTGGCGGAAGGCCCCGCCAACCTGGAGCGGGCCGCTGCGACGGCCACCCGGCTGCTCCTGCAGCAGGCCGAACGGACCCACGTCGTGAGGGTGTGAAACCTGGGGCCTGCGCGGCGCCGGGAAGGCCGCCGGCTGGGCTTGTTGACGCCCGGCGACCCGCGGTGACCCAACCCGGTGCCAAGCGGCGCCCAACCGGGTAGGTTCGCCCCGTGGGGCAAGGAACGACCTTCAGGGTCACGCCAGGTCTGGCACAGGGAATCGTGGACGCGACGATGGCCGACGTCGACTACAACGTCAACATCATGGACGAGCGTGGCGTGATCGTGGCGTCGGGCGACCCCGAACGCATCGGTACCGTCCATCCGGGGGCGGTGCGGGCGCTGGCGTCCGGCCAGCCGGTGGAGATCACCCGGGGCGACGCGGTGCAGAAGGTGGGGATCAACCTGCCGATCACCGTCAACGGCCAGCGGGTCGGCACGGTGGGAATCACCGGACCGCTGATCGAGGTACGGCCCCTGGCCGATCTGGTGCGCACCTCCGTGCTGTTGCTGCTCGCCCAGCGCCAGGCGATGGAGTTCCAGGAATCGGTGCGCGCGCAGTTGGAATCGCTGATCGGAGCAATGTCCCAGGCGTCGTCCGCCCCGGAACCGGAGGCAGGCCCCGACCGCGAGAATCGTACGCTTGACCTGTCGTTGCCGAAGGCGGCCGTGCTCGTCGAGACCGATGCCGCCCAGCTCAAGCTGTTGGGGCGCGAGGCGTTCGCGGTCAGCCCCGGTCACTTCCTGGTCGAACCCGAGCGCCTGGCCCGGCTGCTCGCGGACTGGTGCCGGCGAATGCCGCAGGCCACGTTCTACGTGAGCGAGAAGCGGGACCTCGCCCGCGACGCGGTGATGCAGGTGGATGGCCTGCGAACGGTGTGTCGCATTCTGGGGGTACCGGGTCAGGTTCACGACGCCGCACGGCTCGCGCACCTGACCGCACTCAAGGCGGTGCCCGTCCCGGAGGGGCTCGGCGCTCTCGACCGGCACCCCGAGCTCGAGGAGACACTCCGCGCCTTCGTCGCCCACAACCAGAGCGTCAACGAGACGGCGACCGAGCTCCATCTGCACCGCAACACCCTGCTCTATCGCCTCAACCGGGTGAGGAAGCTGACCGGCTACGACCCGCGGAATTCTCTCGATCTGGTGGCATTGATCGGCTACCTGATCCGGGGGGCCTCGACCTAGCCGGCCCGCCCGGTCGGCCGAGGTCGAAGTCCCGGGAATCGCCCACCCCGGCGGGGCGCAGTCCGCCGGTCCGGTTCTTTGGCGCGACGGGAAACCCTGTCCGGCTGGGCTAGGCCTGCTCCAGGCCGAAGTAGGACTCCAGGAAGGTGGCGACGGCGTCGTCGGCATGGTGCCCGATCCTGATGTCCGCCAGGCGCTGCACCGATTCCCTCGCGTTGCTGACGGCAACCACGGTTCCGATGTCGGAGAGCCACCCGGTGTCGGTGTCGCCGTCGGCGAGTCCCATGCATTGGGCGGGCGCGACCCCGATCCGGTCCAGGACCAGTCGCAACGCCTCCCGCTTGGTCGACCCCGGATTGCTGGACTCGTAGAACTGGTCCATGCTGCGCTGCATGAGGGGGATGCGCCGCCGGAGCTCGTCCTGAACCGCGTCCAGCGCGGGCGGAGAGCCGCTCAGCATGACCTTGACCACGTCGGCCCGGGGCAGGGATCCCGACCCGGTGATCATGACGGGCTCCTGGTTGACGGCCTCCAGCAGGTCGGTACCTTCACATTGGTGATCGGCAAGCATCTGGGTCGAGGTCCAGATGATCGCGTCAAGGTCCCGCTTCAGCCCGAAACCGACGATGCGGGAGACCGTGTCGGGGTCGATCAGCGCCAGGGCGAGGTACTCGTTCGAGGTCGGGTCGATCACCACGGCCCCGTTGCAGGAGATGATCGGCGTGGCCAGACCGAGGCGATCGCTCAGGCGACGGGCGGCGCTCGCGGTCCGGCCGGTGACGATGATCGCCGCGACGCCGGCCTCCGCCAGCGAGCGCACGGCCAGGACGGCCCGCTCGCTGACTCGGTGGTCGGCACCCGCCAACGTGCCGTCGATGTCGAGCGCGACCGCGCGGACGTCCGCCCTCGGCCTGTCCATGGCCGCTACTTCCTCGCCGGGCGATGGTCCAGCACGAGCTTCCGATAGCTCCCGATCTCCGCTTCGCGGCGCTCTTCGGACCACCCCAGGAGCTCGGCCATCTGCTTCGAGACGGCTTCGATCTCGTCCAGTCCACCCTGGGCGTCCCAGAAGAAGGTCGAGGTGCGCCGCGCCATCAGATCCGTGAGGGTTTCGCTCATTTCCTCGGTGACCGAGTAGATGATCTCGGCGCGAGTGAGTTGCCTGGCCCCGAGAACCTCCCGGTTGGCCGGCTCCTGACGCCACAGCTCGATCACGGCGGCGGCGTTGGACCCGTACCGCCGCTGCCACAGCTCGGCCAGGGCCGGGGGAACCGAGGCGGCCTCCGCGGCAGCGCGTACCGCCGCCACCCCGGTACCGCCCGAGATCGGGGTGGTGGCCGCGGCCGAGGCCTTGCCGGCAGGCCGTCCCATGGCCTTGACCGCGGCGTCCACCAGGTGGCTGGCCATCACCCGGTTGCTGGTCAGCTTTCCGCCGGAGATCGCGATCAGCCCGGTGGGCCCGGTGGTGATCGCGTGCTCGCGGGAGGTGTTGCTCGCGCTGACCCCCGGAGGGGGTGCGATCAGCGGACGCAGTCCCGCCCAGGAGCCGACCACGTGGTCCTCGGTGAGGCGGGCCTCGGGGATCGTGTGGTTCGCGACGTCGAGCAGGTAGGTGATGTCCCTCTCGTCGGGCAGCACGTTGTCGAGGTCACCGGTGTAGTCGGTGTCCGTGGTTCCGATGTAGACGACGTCGTCCTCCAGGGACGGGGTCGGCCACACCACCCGGTTGTCGGTGGGTGAGCGCAGGAACACGGCGGTGTTGAGCGGGAAATCGGACTTCTTCACCACGATGTGCACGCCCTTGGTCGGACGCAGGCGGTGCGTAGCCTGGGTGCGCTCGAGTTCCCGGGTCTGGTCGGTCCACGGGCCGGTGGCACTGACCACCTGTCGTGCATGGACGTCGAAGGACCCGCCGCCGACGGCATCGGTGATGGTGACGCCGCGACACTTCCCGGCTTCCAGGACCAGGGCTGTGACGGCCGAATGGTTGAGGGCCTGGGCGCCCGCCTCGGTTGCTCCCTTGACGGTGTCGAGGGTGAGGCGGGCGTCGTCGGTCAGCACGTCGTAGTAGAGGCCTGCCCCGAGGAGCCCGTCGGCGCGAAGGTGGGGTTCGCGTCGAAGGACCTTCTCGGCGCTCAGCATCGAATGCCTGCGCTGGCGCCACGATCCCGAGACCACGTCGTAGAAGGTGAGGCCGAGGTTGAGCAGGGCCTTGCTCTCGGGATAGCCCCGGTACAGCAGGTACAGGAACGGGCGGAGTTCGGTGAGGTGGGGCGCGAGGGTCAGCATCTTCTCGCGCTCCCGCACCGACTCCGCGACCAGCCTGAACTGATAGGTCTCGAGGTAGCGCAGGCCTCCGTGGATGAGTTTGGAGGAACGGCTGGACGTGCCCGCGGCGAAGTCGTCCTTCTCCACCAGGAGCACCGACAGCCCTCGCAGGGCCGCGTCGCGGGCCGTGGCCGCGCCCGTGATCCCGCCTCCGATCACCACGAGGTCGAAGACGGTCCCGGTCAGCTCCTGGGGAGTCGGACGCTTCACGGCTTGGCCCAGTCCCGGACCCTGGCGACCGCCCGCGTCCAGAACTTGTAGCCGTTGGCCCGCTCGTCCTCGGAGATCGCCGGCTGGAAAACGGCCTCGAGTTCCTGGGTGGCGAGGGAGGACTCGACGTCGGGCCAGATGCCGACGGCGATGCCGGCCATCAGGGCGGCACCCACGCTGGTGGCCTCGGTGTTCTTGGGCCGCACGCACTCGACGCCCAGCTGGTCGGCCTGGATCTGGCACAACAGGTCGTTGCGGGAGGCGCCGCCGTCGAGAGCGATCCGGGTGATCTCGTGGCCGGACACCTCGCTCATTGCGCCGATGAAGTCGCGTACCGAGAACACGATCCCCTCCAGGGTGGCCCGGGCCAGGTGCCCCCGGCTCGTTCCCGGGGTGATGCCCACGATGAGCCCCCTGGCGTAGGAGTCCCAGTACGGGGCCGACAGTCCGGTGAGCGCCGGCACGAAGTAGACGCCCCCATTGTCGGGCACCGACCTGGCCAGGGACTCGGATTCGGCCGAGGTTGCGATGATCTCGGCGCCGTCCCGGAGCCATTGGACGGCGGCGCCGGTGGAGCCGGCGTAGCCCTCGAGTGCGTAGTAGGTCTCGCCGTTCATCCGCCAGGCGATCTGGCAGGTCAGCCCGCTGGAGGTGTCGATGACCGGCGTGGTCCCGATCATCATGTCGAGGAACGTACCGGTGCCGTGGGTGCACTTGACCATGCCGGGCCGGACGCAGCCCTGGGCGAAGAGAGCCGAGTGCTGGTCGGCGATGGCGGCGGTGATGGGCACCGCGGCGCCGAAGACGGCCGCATCGGTGATGCCGAGGGAGCCCGAGTCATCGCGGACCTCCGGGAACATCGACACCGGCAGGTTGAGCGCGTCCAGCCACTCGGTGTACCAGGTTCCGGCGAGCAGGTCGTAGGAGCCGGTGACGGAGGCGTTCGACGCGCCGATCACATGGCTGGCTCCGGCGGTGAGCCGATGGATGAGCCAGGTGTCGATCGTCCCGAAGGCCAACTGGTCCTGATCAGCCAGCGCGCGGGCCTCAGGGACGTTGGTGAGGATCCACTCCAGGCTGAGGGAGGAGTAGACCGGCGCCAGGGACCAGCCGGTACGGGAGTACACCCGCTCGCCCCACTCGGCGGCGAGTTCTGCGGCGCGGCCGGCGGTGCGGGTGTCCTGCCAGACGATCGCCTTGGTGACCGCGTTCCCGGTGCTCTTGTCCCAGACCACCGTGGTGGCCCGCTGGTTGGTGATCCCGATCGCATCCACGTCGGCCGGTTCGATGCCGGCCGATGCCAGCGCGGCCCGGATCATCCTCAGGGTCGCCTGCCAGATCTCCTCGGCGTCATGCTCGACCCGGTCCGGTGCCGGATGGTACTGCGCGAACTCGGTGTAGGACTGGCCGAGAACAACGGCGTTCTCGTCGTAGATGAGGGCTCGGGTGCCGGTGGTGCCGGCGTCGATGACGAGGATGTGGGAGTTGGACATGAGCTTGCTCCTTCGGAAGACTCAGGCGGCGAAGAGGGAGACGGTGATCAGGGCGAGGGTGGTCATCGGCCAGATGGCGCTCGCCGGAGGGTCGATGTGGGTGTCGCCCCGGATCAGCCAGAACCGGGAGAACAACTCGCCGACCAGGGCGGTGATCCCGCCGAAGGCAGCACCGACCAGCATGGCCGAAACCGGGCTGACACCGACAGTGAGCAGGAAACCGGAGGCAGCCACCGCGCTGACCAGGGTGATGTGGTGAGTGGCGGGAACGGCGATGTCGACCGCCAGGAAGAGCAGCGAGATCGCAGAGATCCCGAAGCCCAGGAAGATGACGCCCCCGGCGTCGGGGTAGGCGGCCAGCAGGGTGACCGACGCCCAGGCAGACATCCCGCCCACGAAGAGCCCGAGCAGGGTCGCCATGAGTGGCGACTGCTGGTACGCGATCCATACGTGCTGGGCGTTGGGAGTGAAGCGCTTCCAGCCGGTGGCGCCGTCGGCGTGCGGCCCGATGATCCCGGTCTTGCCGAACATCAGCCGGGCGGCCAGCGCCGAAACGACCACGGTGAGCGCAACGGAGTCGGTGTTGCTGCCGAACCACGGCACCACGCTGATGAGCTGCTGCACGACATGCCCGAAGACACCGAAGCCGGCACCCACCAGGAGCACGCTCGGGCGGGAGAGGCTGATCAGCGGTGTCAGGATGTCACGGCCGGAGCTGACCCAGCCGCGCCGTGCGGCATAAGCCACCGCGCCGACGCCCGCGGCGAAGGAGATGTGGGGGCCGAAGTAGGCCCCGAACGCGATGTTGTTCAGGAACGCGGGGTCGCCGGTCCCGATCAGGGCGGCGACTCCAGCGACGACCGCGAAGCCGGTGAAGATGAACGCCACGAGGGCGCCGAACGTTGCTCCGAGGAATCCGCCGGCCGCGGCAGCCAGGAGGGCGAGAAGGTCCAGGTTCATGGTGAGTCCTGTCTGTTGATGGTTTGAAGCCGGTCCGGCGGCACTGCCGGCCCGGGTCCTACAGGCCGAGCTTTCCGGGGTTGAGGATTCCGGCGGGGTCGAGGGCGGCCTTGAGCTTGCGCAGCACGAGGTGGGCCGAACCGAGCGAGCGACGCGAATAGGGCGAACGGGCCAGGCCGCCGCCGTGGTGGTGGGAGAGCTCGGCACCCAACTCCAGGCAGGTGTCCATTGCGGTGCTCCAGATTCGCTCGAGGCGCTCGATGGCGGCCGCGTCGTCCTCGGCGTTGCCGAGGAGGATCAGGTACATCGAGGACCCCTGGGTGTAGACGTGCGAGAAGTGCGCCAGCACCTGGTCCGACAGTGGTGCCAGGGCGATCTTCAGGCGGCTGTGGAGTTCCTCGATCCGGTCCCAGTTGTGCGCGACCTCGATGGTTTCGGCGTAGCCGCCGGGAGCGGCCAGCAGCTTCTCGACCGTGGCGAAGTCGTAGCGGCGGGCGAGCCAGCCCTCGACGCCGGACGGCCCGATCGCCACCCCGCCGAACCGTTCGGCCAGTTCGGTGAGGGTTTCCATCTCGGCGACGGCCATCCGATCGACACCGTGGCTGCCGACGAACAGGACGGGGCTGGCGAATTTCAGGGTCGCCCATGGCGTGGCGAGCTTCTTCGGTGTCGTAGAACCGCACCAGGAACGGGCGCAGGCCGAGGCTCGCCTGCTCGCGGAGGAACTCCAGGCCGGCGTGCACGCTCGGCATCGTGAAGGTCTGGACGATCTGGGTCTCGGGGAGCCGGAACACCTTCAGGGTGACCGTCGTGATCACGCCGAGGGTGCCCTCGGAGCCGAGGAAGACCTGCCGCAGGTCAGGCCCCATGGCGGCCCGCGGAGACGCCTTCAGTTCGACGGTCTCCCCCGTGGCGAGGATCACCGTGTAGCCGACCACGAGGTCCTCGATGCCGCCGTACAACGAGGAGAACTGCCCGGTCGCCAAGGTGGCGAGCCAGCCGCCCACGGTGGAGCGGTACAAGGACTGCGGGGAGTGCCCGGTGGTCAACCCCCGGGCGTGAAGGGCATCCTCCAGCGTTCCGCCGTTCAGGCTGGCCGTCACCGTCACGGTCATGTTGGTCTCGTCGACCGCATGGACTGCCGGGACATCGCTGACGTCCAGCACGATCCCGCCCCTCACCGGCAGCGGCTGGCCGGTCACCGAGGAGGCCAGGGCGCGTACTGTCACCGGGACCTGATCCCTGGTGGCGATCTCCAGGATGGGTGGGACCTGGTCGAAGGAGGTCACCCGGATCAGGGCGTCGGCCTTGTTCGGGTGCCGACCGATCATGGCCCACTTGGTGGTGAGTGGCCAGGTGTCATGGCTGGTGGCCTCGAGGTCCGCCTCGCTGGTGCTGAGGCTGCCGGGAGGAACCACACCGGCCAGGGCGTCGAGAGTTGAAGGCATGAGCCCGTTCACTGATGTCTCCTCGGGAGCCTGGGCGAATACTCCGTCAGTGGAGTACTCCGTGGGGCGAGTATTCCTGTTCGTCCTGCCCGGTGTCAATAGCCCTCGCCTACCACCCTCCGATCCGTCGAGGCGGCACAATGGCGAACGTGGATCTGACCTACACCCGGGCCGGACTGGCCCTTGGGGCGGCCCTGCAGCAGCTCGCTGTCGACGCGCTGGCCCGGGGGGTCGGGGAATACCTGCCCACCAACGCGCAGTACCTCAACGAACACCAACTGGGTGCCGGGACCATCCAGCGGGCGTTGGGCCTCCTCGGCGATCGCGGCGCCTTGGGCATCACGTCCCATGGGCACCAAGGCCGACGCGTCCAGAGCATGGGCATCGGCCGTCTCTGGCAGCTCGGCGGGCTCGCCCCGGTGCGAGTGGTCATGCCGCCGGAGGGCCCGGAGGAGATCGGCCGCCTCCAGACGGCACTGGCTCAGGGGCTGACCGACCTCGGGATCCCGCACATGATGAGCCATTTACGCGGAGGGGTGTTGCGGCTGGCGTCAGTGCGGGCAGGCGAACACGACGTCTCCGTCACCTCGGCGGGCGCCGCAAAGCAGGCCGATACCGACGCGGCCTTCGCACTCCCCGCCCGACTGGTGCGCAAGCTTGCCCCGGGGAGCTTCTACAGCCGTGGCAGCCTGGTTTCCGTCCGCCGCGCCGGAACCGATCCCGGGCGCCGCACCCGAGTTGCGATCGACCCCGATTCGCCGGACCACATCGCCTTGACCACCGCCGAGTTTCCCCTCGACGACGAGACCCGAAGCTACGTCGAGGTGCCTTTCACCAGCGTTCCGGCGGCCGTGTTGCGCAACGAGGTCGAGGTCGGCATCTGGCACCGCCAGGAGTCGATCATCCCGCTGGAACTGGCCGGCCTGTTCACCGCTCCCCTCTTGCGCCCGGAGGCGCTGCGGACCTGGGAGCGGCTCTCCAGCGCCGTGTTGACCGGCTGGATCGGCAGACCGGAACTCGCAGCGGTCCTTGGGGCGCTCGACCTGGAGCCGGCCTGACCCGGGTCCCCGAGGTGCGTAGCCGGTGGAGAACGAGACGCGGGGCGGTGGCGGGCGTGTGAAACTCGCGCACCGGGGTCTACCAGGACCTGATGGTGATGCGGCTTCCAACCGCAAGGTGTTCATGCTCAACGTCGCCGACGGAACCAGGGGCGTCAACGGCGGGACGCTCCACCCCGTCTTCTCCCATTCCGGCGACCAGCTCCTGTGGACCGACTACGAACGGGGGTGCCTGACCTGCCCGCTCGGCGACTGGCAGATCGCGCTGGCCGACTTCCTGGTCGAAGCCGGCGTACCCGGCCTGACCCATCGCCAGGAATTCAACCCGGGCAAGGAGAAACGGTGGTAGGAGGCGCACGGGTTCGGACCGGACGACAGTTGGATCTACTTCTCGGCGGCGACCGAAGGGCAGAACTTCTTCGCGGCCGATCCCATCCGCATGGATCTCGACAGCGCCCCCGACCATCTCCGCCTCACCGAGACCGGCGGCAATGATCTGGAAGAGAAACGGGCCTACGACGAACACGCCCACCTCACGCCCGCAGGCGACGGAATGATCCGGCTCAATGACGAATCCGGCGCCAGCGAGCACTTGATGATGCGGCCGGACCGCAGCGGCCGTTTCCAGAGCCGGCGGGCGGCCGCAGTCATGCCGTGGGCACGGACTTCAACACCAAGGGTCACGCCCACCACAAACTCGTCGACGGCAAGTTCAGCGTCCCCTCCGACAACGCCTGGAATCCCGCAGCCCCGGCCGGCACAGCCATTGCGGTGGGCTACATCCAGGTCGATTTCGACCTGCTCAACAACGTTTCTCCCGTCAACTACATCGTGGCCCTGGAGTTCACGCGGACCGGCGAGTGAGGGGGCCAGGGACGATCACGGCGACCGGCGAACGGCCGACCGCGTGATCCGGTGTGGCCGCCAGAGGTGCAGCCCGCCGGGCCGGCCAGTGGCCGGTCACGCTCGGGCTGTCCCATTCGGGCGGCTGGTCCTGCGAGACCGGGGTCGGGTGGCTAAGCTCACGAGCCGTGCACACCATCCTCCGCCACGTCGCCGCCCCTGACTCCGCCTGCCCTCCCCTGCTCCGGCCGGAGCGGGCTGATGGCTGACCCGCTCGCCGAGGTCCGGATCGCGATCTGCGAGATCGGACGGGCGATGTGGCAGCGGTCGCTGGTAGCCGCCAACGACGGCAACATCTCGGTTCGGGTGGGCGAGGAGATCGTCTGCACCCCGGCGGGGGTGAGCAAAGGCTTCATGACCCCCGAATCCCTGGTGGTGGTGGGCCGGGACGGCCGGGTGATCGCCGGCGACAGGCCCCCGTCCTCGGAGCTGAAGATGCACCTGCGGGTCTACGAGCTGGACGAGGACGTCACCGCGGTCGTGCACGCCCACCCGCTGTACGCGACCATGATGGCGGTCCAGGGCCGCCCCCTGGAGTGCAAGATGATCGCCGAGACCGTGGCCACCATGCCCCGGGTGCCGGTGGCGCCGTACGCGACGCCGTCGACCAGCGAGGTGCCCGACTCGATCACGCCGTTGGTCAGGGGACACAACGCCTGCCTGCTGGAACACCACGGCGCGCTCACCTGGGGCCCGGACCTGATGGCCGCCTACCTGAACATGGAACGTCTGGAGTACGTCGCCCAGCTCACCTGGCGCCTCGACGGTGTCGGGCGGGACCTTCCCGATGAGGAGATCCTGCGCCTGCGCCGGCTGGTCGAAGCCAGCCCGGCCGGGACGGGTTCGACCGGAGTGTCCTCGCCCTGACCCCGGATGGGCCGGACAGTCTCGCGGCGTTCTGGTCGGGTTCGGGCACCCGCTGGCACCTCGGCACCAGCAGGCCATGACCCGGCGTCCGGGAAGCCGGCTGCCCACGGTGACCCCGACCGAAGCCGGGCCTAGCATTGCTGCATGGAACCCACGTCGGATTCGATCCGGGGGCGTCTGGCTGACGCCCTCCCCCAGGCGCTGCGGGAGCGGGACGCGATCGCGGTGGCAGCCATCAGGTCCGCGATCGCCGCGATCGAGAACGCCGCTGCCGTCGAGCCCACACAGGCTGCCGGAACCGGGTCGGAGTACCTTGCCGGGTCGGTCGCCGGGCTGGGCGCAGCCGAAGCGCCGCGGCGCGAACTCAGCGAGCCCGACCTGTTCGCGATCGTGCTGGCCGAGGCCACCGACCGGGAGGCCGAGGCCGACGACTATCGCCGCATCGGCCAGCACCAGGCCGCCGATCGGCTGATCGCCGAGGCCGCCTACCTGCGGGAGTTCACCGTCTGATCACCCGATCGCCCCGCCGGTGCGGCCGGGTCGGGGTCAGCCCGGCGGACTGAGCCGCAGCAGCCGTCCGCCCGGTTCGTCCTCGAGCAGCCAGATGGAGCCGTCGGGGGCCTGCTCGACCTCGCGGATCCGCTGGCCCAGCTCCCACTGGTCGGCGGCGCGGGCGTCGGTGCCGTCGAGGTCGACCCGGATCAGCGCCTGGCCCGAGAGCGCGCCGACGAACGCGTCGCCCTGCCACTGCGGGAACAGGGTTCCGGAGTAGATCATCAGGCTGCCCGGCGAGATGCTGGGGTTCCACCACACCTTCGGCGGTTCGAAGCCGTCCCCGGCGGAGTGGTCGGGAATGTCGGCGCCACCGTAGTGGGAGCCGTTGGAAACCCGCGGCCACCCGTAGTTGCGGCCGGAGGTGATCAGGTTCACCTCGTCACCCCCCTGCGGTCCCATCTCGGACTCCCACAGGTTGCCGTCGGCGTCGAAGGCCAGGCCGAGCGGGTTGCGGTGGCCGAGCGTCCACACCTCGGCGGCCACCCCACCCGAGGAGGCGAACGGGTTGCCCGATGCCGGAAGCCCGTCGAGGTCGAGCCGCAGGATCTTGCCCAGGTTGGCGTCGAGGTCCTGGGCCGGGTCGAACAGCTGCCGCTCCCCCGAACTCACGAACAGGTGGAGGCGGTCCGGGCTGAGCGCGAGCCGGTGGCCGTAGTGCCCGCTGCCGGTCACTTTCGGTTGCTGACGCCACAGGACGGTGAGGTCCTCCAGGGACGCCGACCCTGCGGCGGTGACCAGCCGGGCCCGTCCCACCGCCGCCCCCGCTTTCCCGGCCTCCCCGGCCTCGGCCCAGCTGAGGTACACGGTTCGGTCGGTGGCGAAGTCCGGCGAGACGATCACGTCGCCCAGCCCGCCCTGGCCCGCGTGGACGACCGCCGGCGTCCCGGCGACCGCGACGACGTTGCCCGAGCCGGCCGACCGCAACAGCAGCTCGCCGCCACGTTGGGTGATCAGCAGGTCGCCGTCGGGCAGGAACGCCATCGCCCACGGCTCGTCGAACCGGCCGAGATCGGCCACCACGAAGGGGCGTCCGTCCGGGCCGGTGACCGGTGTGGTGCTGCCCGACCCGGACGCGGGCGGGGCCGACGCGGGCCTGGGCGCTGCCGGGCCGGTGCAGGCGGTGAGGACGAGGGTGACACTGAACGTGAGCAGCACGGTTCGGAGCAGGCCTGACATGTCCCGACGCTACCAACCCGGGGAAGGTGGCGGTCCGGCGGAGCGGGTCAGCCGCACCCCGGGATGGGAGACTCGTCCCATGACCCCGGGAGTCACCACCGCGGAGCGAGCGACATGAATGCTCCCGGGCAGGGACGTGGGCGCCCCGCGCCACCCTCGTGGGCCGGCTACCGGCAGGCGATCGGAGACCGGTCGGGGTTGTTCTGGAATATCCGTGGCGCCTGGTCGCCGGCGCGGGCGCTCTACCCGGGCAGCTACCTCGACCTGTCGCCCTCCACCGCGATCCCGTCAGTCACCTACGTCGACCTCGACCGCCGCGCCGCACGCTTCTTCGCCGACCGGGAACTGCTGGCGGCCGAACTGGAAGGGCG
The DNA here is from genome assembly GCA_963704225.1 of uncultured Actinomycetota bacterium. Taxonomy (GTDB): domain Bacteria; phylum Actinomycetota; class Actinomycetes; order Propionibacteriales; family Propionibacteriaceae; genus Propionicimonas. The sequence continues at coordinate 344,587 of CAVPHL010000011.1, read as the reverse complement.
GACCCATCCCGGCGCGGGGACGGAGGTGGAGTTCCTCCAGGCCGACTACACCACGCCACTCCCCCTTCCCGCCGCCGGTTTCGACCTGCTCGTCTCCCTCTACGCCGGCCCGGTCTGGGATCACTGCAGCAAGTACCTGAGGGCGGGCGGGTTGCTGCTGGCGAACGCCAGCCACGGCGACGCCAGCCTGGCCGCTCTCGATCCGCGGCTCACGCTGGTGGCCGCGGTGCACCACCGCGGCGACCGCTACCGCCTCGACGGCGACGACCTCGCGAGCTATCTCGTGGCGAAGACTCCCGCCGCCGCCGATCCGGACCTCATCCGCCGAACGGGGCGCGGAATCGCCTACACCAGGAGCGCGTTCGCCTACCTCTTCCAACAAGCCTGAGCGGAAGCGACCGCCCGGGCGCGCTGCCCCGGGTCCGGACCGGTGGCCGGCGCGGGGTCGGGTCCCGCCGGGTCAGGCTTCGGCCATGCCCTCGGTGATGAACCCGAACAGCTCGTCGGCGTGGTCCTCCCGCGCCATCGTGGCGGCGATCCGCTCCGCCGCGGCCTTGTAGGCGGGGTTGGTGAACAGGTCCTGCAGCTTCGCGGACAGCAGCTCCTCCTCGAGCCTGGCGATCCCGATCCCTTTCGGGCCGGCGCCGGACGCGGCGATGAGGTCGTCCCACATCGGTTGGTCGGCGGCGTGCGGGATCGCCATCGTGGCGCAGCCGGCCTTCAGCGCGGAGTGGGTGGTGCCGGCGCCGCCGTGGTGAACCACCGCCTGCATCCGGGGGAACGCCCAGCCGTAGGGCACCGATCGGGTGAAGAACACCATCGACGGGTCGTACTCCGCCGGCACGGCGAACCCGCCGCCGGAGATGTTGATCACCGCCGGGATGCCGAGACCGGCCAGCACCTTCCCGAACAGCGCGGTCCTGCCGGCCGGGTCGGAGTTCACCATGCTCCCGAAGGTGACGAACAGGATCCGGGGGTGTCGGTCGAGGAACTCCGCCAGTCCCGGCTCCGGGGTGAACCCGGACGTGGCGTCGCGCTCCCAGAAACCGGCCACGATCGCGTTCGCCGGCCAGTACCCGGGCCGCGGGAACAGGGCCGGCGACACCTCGTAGGCGACCCTCATCCGCAGCATCTCCCGGCCGATCCGACCGCGGGTGAACTGACCGGTGAAGTACCGTTTCACCGCCGTCATCACCGCGATCGAGGTCGCGAAGTTGACCAGCTTGTAGGTCAGCGGGTTCAGCACGCCGAGGTTCTTGTTGATGCCGACGTTCGAACGCCCCTTCACCTCGTGGATCATGCAGGGCACCGTGGACAGCAGCACGATTCGCCGGCCGGTCCTGAGGCTCCACGGCAGCGGGTAGGTCACCTTCGGGTGGAACACGATGACGTCGGGCTGGAGCTCCTCGACGATGTCGTGTTGCAGGTCGATCATCCGCTCCTGGATCGGGATCGAGACCCGACCCACCCGGATGGTGGCGCGCAGCTTCTCCAGACCGCCCTTGCCGCTGCCCATGGCGAGGCGGCCCGCGTCGCTGTCCAGCAGGGCCAGGAACTCCGGGCCGAGCGAACGGAAGGCGAAGCCGGATTCCTCGGCCAGCCCCCGGTACTGCTCCGGGAACGAACAGACCACCTCCACCCCGCGGGCCCGCAGCATCTCCCCGACGCCCAGGAAGGGTTCGCAATCCCCACGGGTACCGATCGACATCAGCAGTGCCTTCACCGGCGAACTCCTTGTCCTTGGTTGTGCAGAACACTCTGCCCCAGTCCGCGGCCACCGGTGCGGAGGTGACCGATCCGGGGGTGGTCGCGGGCGGGGGCTCGGCGACAGCGTCGTCCCTGCGTCGGGAGGGTTCAGGAGCGTTGTGCGTCCGCCGTGACCAGCGGGTTCACGTCGGCGCGGAGCCGGCGGGCGAGTTCGCGTTCGGCGCGTCCGGGCCGAACTGCGCGCAGGGCCATCAGGATGGCCGCCAGATCCACCAGTTCCTGCAGGGCGGCCCCGACGATGGCTGGAAGCAGCCCCCACACGGCGACCATCATCAGCGCGAAACTGATCGCGATGCCCAGCCAGATCGCCTCGAGCGCGATCCGGACGGTCCGCTGTGCGATCGCGATGCTGATGGCGACCCGGCTGAGATCGTCGAGCATGATCACCACGTCCGCGGACTCGCTGGCCGCGGTGGCGCCCTTGGCCCCCATGGCGATCCCGACGTCGGCGGCGGCGAGAACCGGGGCGTCGTTGACGCCGTCGCCCACCATGGCGACCGGCCGGACCGGGAGCGCCGCGACCTCGGCGACCTTGTCCGCCGGCAGCAGGCCCGAGCGGACGTCGTCCATCCCGATCTGCTCGGCGACGTGGCGGGCCGTCACCGCCGCATCCCCGGTCAGCATCGCCACCCGGCCGACGCCCAGGGAATGGAGCGCGTGCAGGGTGGCGGGAGCGTTGTTCCGGATCTGGTCAGTCAGCAGGATCCGGCCCAGGTACCCCTGACCGGTGCCGACGTGGATCGCGATGTGCCCGGGCGGCACCGGCAGGTCCGGGGGCCGGTGGCCGGTGACCCGTTGCACGTGCTCGGCGTTGCCCACCGCCGTCAGCCGGCCCGAGATCCGGGCGGTCATGCCCGCCGCCGTCGTCTCCTCGACCCCGACGGCCAACGGAATCCGCAGGTGCCGGCTCCGGGCGGCCTGCACGATCGTCTTGGCCAGCACGTGCGCGGAGAAGGTCTCGGCGGCAGCGGCGACCCGAAGCAGCTCGTCGGGGCTGGTGCCGTCGGCGGGTTCGACGCTGTCCACCACCGGCCGGCCATGGGTGATCGTCCCGGTCTTGTCCAGGGCGACGGTGCGGACGCGGGCGAGGGTTTCCATCACCCCGCCGGACTTCACGATGACCCCGTTGCTGGCAGCCCGGCTCATGCCGGCCAGGAACGCCACCGGCGCGGCGATCAACAACGGGCAGGGGGTCGCCACCACCAGCACCTCGGCGAAGCGAACCGGATCGCCCGAGACCCACCACCCGACCCCCGCGATCGCGAGGGAAGCCAGGGTGAACGGCACCGCATAGCGGTCGGCCAGACGGACGATCGGCGACTTGCTGGCGGCCGCCGCCTGGACCATCTCGATGATCTGCTGGTACTGGCTCTCCTTGGCCGGGACGGTTGCCCGCACCAGCGCCACCCGCTGCTGGCTGACCGAACCCGAGAGCACCTGCTCGCCGGGACCGTGCTCCACCGGCAACGGCTCGCCGGTGATCGAGGACTCGTCGAACGAGGCCGGCTCCCCCTCCAGCAGCCCGTCGACCGGCACGACGTCCCCCGGACGCACCATGACCAGATCGCCTACCACCAGGTCGGCGACCGGAACCTCGGTGAACCGGCCGTCCCCGCTGGCCCGGTGGGCGAACCTGGGGGCACGTTCGAGCAGGGCGGAGATCTCGCGGTGGGCCCGGGCGTTGGCGTAGTCCTCCAGTGCCTCCCCGCCGGTCAGCATCAGGACCACGATCAGGGCGGCCCAGTGGTCACCCACCAGGACGGTCGCGGTGATCGCGGTGACCGCGAGCACGTCGAGCCCGAAGTTGCCGCGAAGCAGGTCCCGGACCATCGACCACGCCTGCCCTGCCGCAATCGCCAGCGAGTAGCCGCCGACCAGCCAGGCCGAGGCGGTGCCGTAACCGGCCGGCAGCAGGGCCAGGCCCAGCAGCCCGACCACGATCGTGGTCGCAACCACCGGATAGCGTCTGCACCCAGTCAACCGGCTTCACGCCCCGATCATCTCGCGATCAGGAAGCGGCCACCAGCAAGGATTGCCTCACCTCACGGCCTGGGCCCGGCGCACCGTCGGGCTACGACCCGTTCGCGGAACGGCGACCCGAGCGCCGCCTCGGAGCGGCCGCACGCTTCGTCGGGTCCACGGCGCGGGTGGGGCCGTCGAGGCCGGGAGCGTCCCTCAGTCGCCGTGCACCACGACGGCGTAGGACCCGATGCCCATCAACTGCGGACCGGCGACCAGGCTGGCGGGCAGGATCAGGGCGCTCAACGCTCCGGTTTCCGGGTCGAACTCGACGTCGGTCAGTTTCCCGAGCTCCTCGCCGAGGTCGTTCAGGACACGCTTGCCGAGCAGGCGGTGGTCCTTCCCGGAAAGCTCCTTCACGGCGTCGTTGGCCTCGCCGACGACTTCGGCGTCGGCGATTGTCACCGCGTCCGCACCGAAGGCGGAGATGTCGCTCCACAGGACGGTGTCCCCGCGATCGGTCTTCTTGAGCGTGACCGCCACCACGCTGTGCGAGCGGGGGTCGACGACGAGGCCGGCCACCTGGCCGACCGTTTCGGCGCTGGCGGTGCTGACGACTTTGCGTCCGGTGACATTGGTGAGGAGCATCAGCGTGTTTCCTTGAGTTGGCGGCGGAACGCTTCAACCGAGGCCCCGAACCCGGCCAGGTCGTGGGCGACGAAGTCCTTGGCCGAGGCCGGCACCATCAGGAGCTCCCCGGAGGCCGCCAGGGTGTCGGGCAGCGGCACGAACACCTTGGTACCCCGCGTCCCGAGTGCCTCCGACGCCGCCACCTCGTAGCCGACCACGTCGCAGGCCCGTTGGCCCTTTTCGGTGACCTCGAGGATCACGTCCACCACCGTTCCCAGCGAGGTGCCGGCATCGGTGAGCACTTCCGAGCCGAGCACGTTGCCGCCGGATCCGCCTTCGGCCGCCACCACCTCGAGCACCTCCATGGTGGGTTCCAGCACATCCTCGTCACGGATCATCACCGCATCCGGGCCGAGTGCCATCACCGACGTCCAGGCCAGCGCCTGCTTCAACGGACCCGCGAACAGGCCCCGTCCGGCCAGCGTGAAACCGCCCACGGCACCTCCGCCGGAGGAGTACACGACATCCTTGATCTGGGCGACGTCCTCGCCGCCCATGGTGACCACGGGGCGCCCCATCACTTCGGACGTGCGCATCAGGCGGCTCATTGCGCACCCCCGGGGGGAGTCCGCGGTGCCTGCGCCGGGTCCACGATGACCCCGCCCGCCCGGCGGCGCCGCTGGATGGCCCAGAACGCCACCACCAGCACGGCCGCCACCACGACGATGACAATGAGCCAAAGCCACCAGTCCATCGGTTCCCCCTCGCGTCATTGCCGGACCTGAGCCCGGGGCCCCTGGCGGAAGGTCGACGCCCGTCGTGCCCGGGGAAGTACCGGCCTGTGGTCAGCATAGCCCTCGGCTACGTGAAACGGGCAGGGAATTCACCAACCCGGCACCGGTAGCGGAAGGACCTCGGAGGCCGTGGTTCCGACGACCGCCGGACCCCGGAAGGCCCTGCGGGTCGTCGGCGGCGATCAGCCCTCGCGAAGCGGCAGGGGGGCCGTCCCGGTGGCGGAATCCTCGCCCCGCGGGTGGGCGGAAGGAGCCCGGAGCTCACCCTCCGCGGAGGTGCCGGGTGCCAGGCGCGACCGGCGGTCGCCGCGTCGCAGGCCGACGTAGCCGACCAGCGTGACCGCCAGAGCGGCGAGGGCGTCGGTGACCAGGTCGCCCATGGTGTCGGTCAACGCCTCCCGGCCGACCAGGGTCTCCCCCGTTTCGGTGACGAACTTCTGCATGTCGGTGCCGAACGCCCCGTCGATGATGAACTCGTAGATCTCCCACGCCGTCCCGCTGGCCACGGCGAAACAGAACGCGAAGAAGGCCATGAAGCCCGCACCCAGACTGATCCTTGGTCCCTCCGCGTCGTTGAGCAGGCGGACGAGCAGGAACCCGAGCGCCCCGAGCATGGCGCCGCTGAAGAAGTGCAGCACCGTGTCCCAATGGGCGTACCGGACATAGAAGCTGCGTACCTCGCCGAGGTAGATCGCGGCGTAGAGGAACCCGAAATAGGCGATCTGCATCCCGGTGGGCACCTTGACCGAGAACTGGCGCTGGATGAAGTTCGGCAGGAACATCACCAGCAGCCCGCCCGCGCACTGGATGAGCATGAGGGTGTAGTCGCTCTGGGTCCGCATCCCCGGTTCGGTCGCGATGACCGGCGCGTCGGCCAACCGGATCGCGGCGTAGACGATCGAGGCGGCCAGGGTCGTGAGCAGGAGGAGGCTCACCAGGCGGGCAACCAGGGTCTGCCGGTCGAGCCGGGTGGAGGCGGGCCCGTCGCTCATCGGCCGGGTTCCTTCCGGTTTCGGCGGTGCAGCAGGGCCTGCTCGGCCAACTGCGCACCGGCTCCCGCGTACAGCGACAGGGAGGCGTCCACACCGAGGCGGGTTTCCCAGTTGGTCGCCTCGTCCTCGTCCCGGGTGATGACCCCGATCGCTCCGGTGAACGGGGTGCGCTGGAGCATCCTGACCGCCGCGACGTTGCCTTCATGGTTCGGCAGGGCGAACACGGCGATCTCCAGCGCGTGATTTCCACGGAGCCGTTCCCAGAACTCGCGGTCGGTCGCGTCCCCCTCGATCACGTTCGTACCCCGCCGCCGCAACCCCGCGACAACATCAGGGTCGCTCTCGATCCCGACCACCCGCAGGCCCGGCACGGCGACCAGGCGTTCGAACGCCGCGATGCCCACCCTCCCCAGGCCGAGGACCAGGGCGTTGGCGTCCCCGATCGCGATGTGCCGATCCTCCGGTAGCAGCGACTGCTCGGGCCGGTTCGGGAACCGGTCGGCCAGCCACGAGGCGAAGGACACGTCGCGGCGTCCCGCGGCCGCGCCCACGACGAAGCTCATGGCCACGGCGAGGGACACCGCGACCAGCCAGTGACGGTCGATCAACCCGTGCGCGGCGCCCACCGCGACCACGATCATCCCGAACTCGGAGTAGTTGGTCAGCGCGACGCCGGCGAGGGCGGACGTGCGGTTCCGGAGCCGTGCCCACCTCAGCAGGACGATGAACAGGAGCCCCTTCAACGGCAGCAGCGCCAGCAGCACGACCGCCAGCAGCACCTCGGCGGCACTCGGCACCCCACCCAGTCCGATCGCCAGGAAGAAGCCCACCAGCAGGAAGTCCTTCAGGCGCAGCAGTGACCTTGCCAGCGTTTCGGCGTGCGGATCGGTGGCCAGCAACACACCGATCACCAGGGCTCCGAGATCTCCCTTGAGGCCAACCGCCGTGAACGCCCAGTAGCCCGGTCCGAGTGCCATCACCACCCCGAAGAGGATCTCGAGGTCGGCTCTGGCGATCTTCGACCACAGCAGCCTGGCCAGGCGCACCACCGGAACGAGGAGGACCAGGGCGAACGCCCACGGCGAGGGGACTGCCCCTCCGACCACGGCCAGGAACACCACCGCAGCCAGATCCTGGATGAGCAGGATCCCGATGGCGACCTGGCCGTAGAGGGAGTGCTCGTCCCCGCGGTCCTCGAGGAGTTTCACGACGAAGACGGTGCTGGAGAACGACAACGCGAATGCCGCCACGGCGAAGGAACCCCAGGACCCGGACCCGGCGTAGGCCGCACCCACCGTTGCCAGGCCGGCGATGATGAGCACGCTGAGCGGTCCCCACGTGCCGAGGTGTACCAGTGCGGTCGTCCAGACGTGGGGCCGGAGCAGCCTGCGGATGTCGATCTTCAGCCCGATCGTGAACAGCATCAGGGTCAGCCCGAGTTCAGCGACGCCTTCGAGTTCGGGCACTTCAGGCACTCCGGCGAACGCCAGCAGAAACCCTGCGGCGAGAAAGCCGACCAGCGGAGGCAGGCGCAGCAGTGTGGCCACCGCGCCCCCGACGAGCGCGGCACCGAGGTAGACGAGCCACGTCTCCATTGGCCCAGCCTACGAGGCCGGGCGGTTCTGCTGAGTCGCGGCGACGAACCCGCCTCGCAAGCCCCGACCGGGGTGGGAACCACCGCAGTCCCCAAGCCCGCCCGCCGGGGACCAATCCGCGCCCCCGGACCGGAGCAGGAAGTCTCTCCGGTGGCGTTGCCATCCAGCCAGTTGCCGTTGGCGAGCGCAATTCTGCGCGATGACGGTGCCCCGGCACGCCACTAGCCTCCAGCGCAGGGGGGGTTGTCACGTGACGTCGACTGACGAGACGGCGGCCGGGGAACGGCCGGAGCCGCACGCCGGGACTACGGCCGGATCGGCGCCGCAGCGTCGCCGCCTGGTCGCCAGGACGGTCACGATCACGGCCGTGGTCACCTTCGTCGCCACCCAATTGGCGGGCTGGGCGATCAGCCGGGTGGCCGACGGCCTGGTGGGCGCGGCCACGCCCGCCCTGTCGGTGGAGTCGTCCGGGCCGATCGTGAGCCCGTGGGACGTCACGATCCCGCAGTCGCCGGACGAGGTTGCCGGGGCGTTGGTGCGTCCGGAGACGATCGCGCGGTGGGCGCTGAACCAGGGCGGCGGGCCGTCCAACCGCGTCCGGGTCGAGCTCGTCGTCAGCGGTACCAGGGACCGCGCCGTCCTGCTGGAGGGGATCAGCGCCACCGACGTCGACTGCGCCACGCCGCCGGCCTGGACGGCGATCGCGGCCACGGTCGGCGGCGAGGTGGCGGTGCGCGAGGTGGAGATCGACCTCGATGCGGGCCGGACGCAGGGGACGCCGAAGGCCGACCCGTCGTTCGGGGAGGAGTTCCGGTTTCCGCTGCAGGTCTCGTCCACCAGCCTGGAGTTCTTCTCCGTCACCATCCGGAGCATCGCCGCCGACTGCCGGTTCCGGCTTCGCGTCGACTTCCGCGACGGCGGCACGCAGGGCAGCCAGGTGGTCGACGACGCCGGCCGACCGTTCCGGGTGATCTCGCCGCGCTCGGCGGCGGCCCACATGGAGTGGCATCTCGCCGACGGAGGGTTGTGGACGCCGACCAAGGTCGTCCCCTGAGAGGAGGACCAGTGCGCAAGTCGATCGCCGCTCTGGGCAGCAGCGTGGTGCTGGGCTGCCTGCTCGCCGCCTGTACCGACCCGGGCGCCGAGCCGTTCGCCCCGGACACCTCGACCGAACAGCTGGTCACTCAGACTCAGTCGGCGTTGGAGTCGTACTGGGCCGGGCAACTGCCAACGTTCAGCAGTGCGCCGTTCGAGGCGCCGAGGCGGATCGTGTTCTACGACGACGAACACGAGCCGGTCGTCGAGGGCTGCACCCTGGAGCCGGGCGACTGGAAGGGCAACTCGTTCTACTGCCCCGGTGACGGGATGCTGTACCTCAACCCCGACCTGTTCGCTGCGCTGGCGGACCAACTGGCCACCCCGGCGCTGGGTGGTGTCGTGATCCACGCCCATGAGTTCGGCCACCACCTCGCCGAGGTGGACGAGGCGCGCTTCGTCACCCCGACGATCGGTGGCGAGCTGCAGTCGGACTGCTACGCCGGGGTGTTCCTCTCGGCGGTCCAGGACGGTGACGTCGCGGTCCCGGCGCTGGGCGATTTCGGCTTGTTCGACGCGATGCAGACCATCCGGCGGCTCGGGACCGAGGGGGTCGACTGGGACGACCACCTGAACTGGTTCGCCGAGGGCGCGCACGGCGGCGCGGCCGAGCGGGCGTACGCGATGGCGCTGGGCGCGATCAGCAAGGACCCACGCCTGTGCCAGGCCTACGAGCTGACCGCGCCGATCGACACGATCAGTGTCGGCGCCTTCCGTTTCACCCCTCCCCCGGCGACCATCGACGCGGTCTTCGGGCAGGTGCACCTGATGCGATCGCAGGCCTTTCCCGGTCTGATGCTGAAGGTGTCACCGATGCAGGTCCGGCCCGGTGCTGCCGGGCCGGCGCTGGAGCAGCTGATACCGCTGTACTTCGGCGGGGTGCCGGCGCAGCGGATCGGAGCCGTCGAGGACTTCGTCACGATGGACGGGCTTGCCTCAGCGAGCCAGCGTTACCAGCAGGACCCCCCGGCCGGCCCGAGGCACGGGGTGCTGGTGATGGCCACGCGCGGGACCGGGACGTCCATCGTCCTGGACTTCAGCGCCGCCGGGCCCAGCCCCGCCGACGACGGCTGGGAGCAACTCGGCGACGCCGCATTCGCTTCGCTGTGGGGCGTCTACTTCGAAGGCTGACCAGTCCCTGTCCACGTGCCCACGGTGGCCCTGCGGCGCGCCCGGAACGACACAGACGCCCGGCGGCCTGCCAAGCCGCAGGTCCGGACGTCCTCAAAGCCTTGTGAGACATCAAAGTGGTCGGGCTGACGGATCTGAAAGGTGCCCCTTGGGCCTTGGATACGTTCGTCTGTGACCACACCGATCATGTCGCGGGGCGCCCGCCTTCGCCGGCCCGGCCCGCGCTGCGGCACGGCTCTGCCGCCGAACACACCTCACATTCCGGGCACGCCGGCACGGTGGGCACGGTGGGCACGGTGATCCGGTGCAGCCGTTCCGGCGGTTGTTCTGGGTGATGCTGTTGCTGGCGGCACCGGTGGTGGCGCTGTCGCCGATGTTCGCGATGTTGCTGGGCTACCCGGCCCCGACGAGTGGTCTGCTGGCATGGGTGCCCCCGCTGTTGGGCACGGTCCTGTACGGGTGGGGCGGCTCGCCGTTCCTCACCGGCGTCATCAGCGAACTCCGCGCACGCCGTCCCGGGGTGATGCTGCTGATCGGGCTGGCCACAATCACGGTTTGCGTTCCTGGCCCGTTGGGCGTGCACGCTGGGGCTGCTCGGCCACACGCTCGAGTTCTGGTGGGAACTCGCACTGCTGATCGTGATCATGCTGCTCGGCCATTGGCTGGAGACGCGGTCCTTCGCCCGGACGACCAGCGCACTGGACTCGTGGCCGCTCTGCTGCCGGACGTCGCGGACGTCATCCGCGGCAACACGGCCGTGCAGGTTGCGCCGGCCGACCTGGTCGTCGGGGACGTGATGCTCGTCCGCCCCGGCAGCAGCGTCCCTGCCGACGGCCGAAATCGTCGACGGTGAGGCCGAGCTGGACGAGTCCATGGTCACCGGCGAGTCCCGGACGGTCCGCCGCGGCGTGGGCGAGGCGGCGACCGCGGGAACGGTGAGCACCGACCCGGGCCTGCGCGTCGAGGTGACCGCCACCGGGGAGGATGGTGGGAACCACGGCAGTCCCCAAGCCCGCCCGCCGGGGACCAATCCGCGCCCCCGGCCCGCTCCGGCCACACGCTCCGGCCGGCTGGCGGTTGCCGACCTGGGCACACTGGGAGGGTGACGAGCGTTGGGAGCCTGCTCCGCGGGCCGGTTGCGGACCTTCAGCGCAGCTTGGGCATGCTGCTGCGTTCCAAGGTCGCCGGCGAGGATGCGTCGGAGCGGGCCGCCGAGATCTGGGGAAAGCCCGGCCCGCGCTGGTTCACCCCCGGCGACCCGATCTGGCGGGTGCACGCGGACGCGGCGATGTTCGTCGGGGGCATCACCGCCCTGCTGCTGCAGTCGCTGCATCCGCTGGCCATGGCCGGGGTGGCAGGGCACAGCGGCTACAAGTCCGACCCGTGGGGCCGGTTGCAGCGCACCAGCAACTATCTGGCCACCACCACCTACGGCACCGTCGCGGACGCGGAACGTGCGATCGCCACCGTTCGTGCGATCCACCAGCGGGTGCGGGGCCGCGACGAGTTCGGCCGCCCGTACCGGGCGTCCGATCCGCACCTGCTGGCCTGGGTGCACCTGGCCGAGGCCGACAGCTTCCTGCGCGCCCACCAGGCGTTCGGGGCCACGCCGCTCACCCCGGCCCAGGCCGATGAGTACCTGGCGCAGGCCGCTGTCCCGGCCCGCCTGCTCGGAGTCCTCGACCCGCCGGCCACCACCGCCGACCTGGCCCGGCAGCTTGCCGGCTACCGCCCCGAGTTGCAGGCCACCCGGGCGGCGCTGGACGCCGCCCGCTTCCTGCTGTTCGACCCTCCCCTGCCGCTGCTGGCGCGGCCCGGCTTCGGGTCGCTGGCCGCCGGTGCGGTCTCCCTGCTGCCGGCCTGGGCGCGCGAACAACTGGAACTGCCCTTCCCGGGGCCGGTCGCCGAGGTCCTCGGACGCCCGCTGGGCAGCATCTCGGTCGGTGTGGTCCGCTGGGCGATGGCGGCGGTGCCGGCCGCCGAGCACCGGTCCGGCCCGGGTGCACCCCGGAGTCCCTGATCCCTCCCGCCGGGCCTGGCTGTGCAGCATCCGGCGGGCGTCGTCGTGTCGCGGGAGCCGGGAGCCCGCGGGTTCCGGCTACGGTGGCGAGGTGCCCGGGCGGACCGCACGCCCGGGACCACGCAGCCGAAGGAGCTTCAGATGGAACCCAGTACCGGCCCGGACGGTTCCTGGCGGGACCGCCGTCAGGGTGTCGACCCTGCAACGCTGGAGCGCTACTTCGGTACCCGGGAGGGGCTGCTCCCGCTGTGGATCGCCGAACCCGATGTCGATCTGGCCCCGGAAGTGGTGGCGGCGCTCCAGGCCAGGGCCGCGACCGGCTGGTACGGCTACGAGATGCGACCCGACACGGTCATCGAGGCGTTCTGGGACTGGGCGGCACGACGGCACGCGTGGGACCGGGCGGACCTTCGCACGCTGGTCAGTCCCAGCGTGGGCACCTCGATCGGGGTACTGATCGAGCAGTTGACCTCCCCCGGCGACGGGGTGATCATCTCCCCGCCCGTCTTCACCGGTTTCCGGCCGCTGGTGATCTCCGCCGGCCGAAGGCCGGTGCGGAACCCGCTCGCGATGACCCCGGCCGGCTACCGGATGGACCTGGACGACCTGGCGGCAAGGGCCTCCGAGCCCTCCACCCGGATGCTGATCCTCTGCAACCCGCACAACCCGGTCGGCCGGGTCTGGAGCAAGGAGGAACTCCGGCAGGTCGCCGAGATCTGTGCCGAGCACGGCGTCTTCGTCCTCGCCGACGAGATCCACGCCGACATCGTCTTTTCCCCGCACGAGTTCGTCCCGTTCGGCGTGGCCGCGGCCGGCATCGACGTCGCCTGGGCGGCGACCCACGGGCCGATCAAGACCTTCGGTCTGGCGGGGGTCAGCGACACCCTGCTGGTCACCGGCACCGACGACGTCGCGGACCGGTTCGAGGCGCGAAGCTCGCAACTCCACCTCACCCGCAACAACGTCTTCGGCCTCACCGCCTTCGAGACGGCCTACCGGCACGGCGATGCGTGGTTCGACGGCTTCCTGGAACTGGTCGCCCGCAACGTCGAGCTGCTGCAGCAGCGGCTGCCGGAGCAAGTCCGGGTGCTGCCCCTCGAGGGCACCTATCTGGCCTGGCTCGACCTGCGCGAGTTGGGCCTGGGCGTTTCGGAGCTCCCGACCTGGCTCGCCTCGGCCGCCGGCCTGGCCCTGAGCCCTGGTCACTGGTTCGGACGGGAGGGTGCCGGTTTCGCGCGGATGACCATCGCGGCCCCCAGCGCGATCGTCGAGCGGGCCGCCGACCAGCTCGCCGAGGCCGTCGCCCGCCGCTAGCTCGGACGGAACTCCGCCGCGGGCGCCGGGGCCCGGGCCTGGGATGGGCCTGGTCCCGCCGGCTGATGCTGGACGGGAAGCCATCCCCGCTCCCGACGTACCCTGTGATCGTCGAGGGCGACGACGTCCACGTCGAGTTCTGATCCAGACCGATCGAGCACTGCCTTCCGGCGGAGCCGCGCACCTTTGAGGAGCATCCGTAATGGTCCACTCCTTCGCCGCCCACCCGCTGCCGAACCTTGCCGAGGTCGGCGGCAAGGGACTGTCCCTGCTGCGGATGAGCCTCGCGGGGCTGCCGGTCCCGGCTGGCTTCGTCCTCGGCGTCGACTTCTTCGATCCCTGGATCGAGCAGCTGCGGTCCCTGCCGGAGTGGTCGGCGATGCGGGCCGCGATGGCGGGCGAAACCGGGCTCGAAGGGGCGGCCCTGCGGATGCAGACCGCCTGCCGTGCACTGTCCCTGACCGCCGGGCAGGAGCGCCAACTCGACCAAGGACTCGGCCGGCTCGAGCCGGACGGGGTCCTGGCGGTCCGCTCGTCCTCGCCCCAGGAGGACCTCGTGGGAGCGTCGTTCGCCGGCGGCTACGAGTCGACGCTCGGAGTCACGGCCGCTTCCCTGGCCGACGCCGTCCGGGACACCTTCGCCTCCGCGTTCGACCCGCGGGTCTTCGGCTACAAGCGACACCACGGCATCCCCCTCGACGAGCCGCGGATCGCGGTGGTGGTGCAGCAGCAGGTCGCCGCCGAGATCGCCGGTGTGGCCTTCTCGCTCAACCCGGTGACCAACGATTACGACGAGGTCGTGGTCGACGCGAACTGGGGGCTCGGCGAGTCCGTGGTGGCGGGTCGGGTGTCTCCGGACCACTTCGTCGTGGACAAGGTCGACCACAGGATCCTGACCCGGCAGGTGGGCGAGAAGGAGACCTCGGTGTGGCTTTCGCCGGACGGAGGCACGGTCGAGCGACCCGACCCACGCCGCGGTGGGCCGTGTCTGACCGACGCCCAGCTGCGGGAGCTGGTCGACCTGGTCCAGGGTGTCGAGAAGCTGTTCGAGCGGCCGGTCGACATTGAGTGGGCCTACGTGGACGGGCAGTTCCACCTGTTGCAGGCCCGACCGATCACCGCCTACGTGCCCCTGTCGGCGACGATGCGGACCCACCCCGGGAAGCGCCGGATCCTCTACCTGGACGCGGCCCTCAGCGAAGGGGTGGCCACCAACCGTCCGATGGCGCCGCTGACCCTGCACTGGTTGTTCGACCTGCTGGGCCTGTTCGGTTCGGACCTGCTCGGGCCGGTCTCGACGCCGGCCGACGCCGACCCGGAGCGGAGCCTGATCTTCGCCGCTGGTGGACGCTACTACCTGAACCTCTCCGTCTTGTTCACGGTGGTCAGCGGTCGCCAGTTGGCGCGCAGCTACGCCGAGGTCGACGGGCTGCTCAGCGGATTGCTGAAAGCCGTCGACCAGGAACTGTACGAGGCCACCGAGAAGCCGGACTACCTGCGCTGGGGGCCCCTGTTGCGCCGGTTGCCCGTGGCTTTGTGGCGGTCCCGGAAACTGATCGCCCAGACCGTGTCGGCGCTCCGCCGTCCAGAACCCTTCCAACGCCTGCACGAGCAGGTGGTCGACCAGACCGTCGGCGCGCTCGCCGCAGAGATCGACCCGCAGACGCCGCTCGGCGAGTTGACCGACCGGCACGGTCGACTGGTGGCGGACGCCTGGACCCGGGTCTCCTTGCCGGCCCTGATCGTCTACCTCGTCAACCTTGGCAGGCTGAACAAGCTTTTCGCCCACGGCACCGAGGAGCAGAAGCGCCTGGTCGACGTCATCCAGACCGGGCTTCCGGGCAACGAGGCCGTCGAGTTGGGGGTGCGGCTGTACGCGATGGCCCAACTGCTGCCGCCCGACGACTTCGCCGACCTCGATCACCTGAGCCGACAGGTGGAACGGCGAGAACTGCCGACGGAGTTCCTGGCCGCCTGGGACGAGTTCGTCCGACGCTATGGGTGCCGCGGTCCCGGTGAACTGGAGCTGACCAACCCACGCTACGGAGACGACCCGCGGCTGGCTCTGGAACAGATGTCGTACATGATCGGCAGCGACCTCGACCCGGCCGCCGTCCAGCGTCGGCATTTCGCCGAACGGGAGCTGGCCTACGACCGGTTGCTGGGCCCGCTCCGCGGCCCGAAACGACGTCGGTTTGAGCAGGCCTACCGCAGCCTCGTCCAGCTGGGCGGCACCCGGGACACCCCGAAGTACCTGATGGTGGCGGTGAACGGGGCGTTCCGCCGGCAGGCGCTGGCCGTGGCCGAGGGGCTGGTTACGGCTGGGCGACTCGACGCCCCCGAGCACGTGTTCGACCTCACGGTGCCCGAGATCGACGCCGCGCGCCATGACCCCGGGCTCGACCTGCGGAGAATCCGGGCCGACCGACGATCCCTCCTGGACGAGGTCGACCGGGTCCGGACATTCCCGCACCTGATCGACTCCCGGGGCCGGATCGGGCAGGTGCCCGACGTGGAAAGCGAGCCCGGGGTGTATATCGGTCTCGGTGTCTCCCGCGGCCGCGCCACCGGACGGGTCAAGGTGCTGCAGAACCCTCGGGACAAGCCCGTCGAACGGGGCGACGTGCTCGTCGCCTACACCACCGACCCGGGCTGGACGCCACTGTTCGTCAACGCCGCAGCCATCATCCTGGAAGTCGGCGGCATGCTCCAGCATGGCGGCGTGGTGGCACGCGAGTACGGCAAACCGTGCGTCGCCGGCATCCAGGGCATCACCACAGCCCTCGAGGACGGCCAGCAGGTCGAGGTCGACGGCACCACGGGGATCGTCCGCCTGCTGGGCTCTGCACCCGACGGATCCGGCCCGAGCGGCCCCGCCGCGTCCTGATCCCCTGCCCGCCAGGGCAGGTCGGCTCGCGCCGATCAACCGGACCTGACGCGGCGCCCGGCGCCCCGTCGCCACAGGCCAACCGGGCCCGCACGCCGACCACCGGTGCCTGGCCCGCCCATCTGCTCCGACTCCCACGCCGCGGAAGGATCAGCGGCCAGAGGGCTCGCTGCGCCGGAGCCGATCGGTCACGAAACCATCTCCTCACCGGGGACCCCGTTCTCCCCGATGGCCCTCAGCGGCTCGGATCTCGCTGCGTCCACCGGAGCCTTCGTCCTAGGCGCGGTCGACCTGACAGGCACGTCAGCTACGGCCTGCGATCGGCTCAACCGGCACAATTGCGGCGTCATCGTGGCATGACGCTCCGCCACCCCTCTTGATGTGCGTCTCGTGGCCACGTCCGCCGGTCGCTCCGGCCGCTCGGGATGCACCCGTCCGGCGTCGGACTATCGGGGTCTCGGCACCGCGCCCGGTCTGCAACCCCAACAGTCGCGTCTCCCTGGGTCAGCTCGGCAAGGTATCGAGGTCGGTGATCAGGTGCCGGGGAGCTGTGTTGCGGAACGAGCTGTCGATGAGTTCGGCGACTTCCGCGAGATCCCCGGTGCCCACCAGATCGATGCCGAGCCAACCCGACGGTCCGAGATACGCCGGAACGAACGTTCGCGGATCGCCGAGGAGCGCGGCCCGCTCACCGGCGTCGAGCAGCAACATCACCGACTGCGGGTGCTGGGTCCAGTCGCCGTCGCCCCGTCGGACCGATCCCCCGTAGTAGGCGAACACCTTCTTCGTGTAGAACGCCGGTCGCCCATGGGAGACCTTCTCCGCCGATCCGGGGAAACCCAGGGCGATCCCGCGGATGAGCGCCAGCATGCGATCATCGCGGTCGAACATCTCCTCGTGAGCCATTCCCGGATCCTAATTGGGGCCTTGGAGAGTCCGACCGGAAGCGGCCCGTTCGGTAGCGTGAGCAGGAATGGCCGTCCGGAAGGAGTACGACATGTTGTGCAGAGGCTCATTGAGCGCGGACGGTCGCACGCTCTCGGTCACCGGGAATACCGACGCACCGATCGCTGACGTCTGGGCCGGCATCGTCGAGTCGGACCTCCTGGCACGGTGGTTCGGCACCTGGACCGGGCAGCCGTCGGAGGGTTTCGTGATGGTCACCATGACCGCCGAAGCCGCACCGATGCCGCCGCTGCGCTACCAGATCGAGTCGTGCGAGCCGCCGCGCCGCCTGGAGATCAGCTCGTCGGGTGAGTTCGGCGACTGGCGGCTCTCGATCGAGTTGTCCGAATCCGAAGGCACCACCACCGTCGTGCTCAACCAGCACGAGGTCAGCCTCGCGACCCTGGGCGAGACGGGCCCTGGCTGGGAGTGGTATCTCGACCGCCTGTTCGCCGCCGTCACCGGAGGCCAGCCTCCGGCGCTCGGTGACTTCGACGCCTACCTGACTCTCGCGCCGCGTTACGCGGCCCTGGCCGACACCAGGAGCTGACCGCTCACCGACAGCCTGTCCGACCCCGCACTGTTCCGCGGCAGCGGGCCTGGCACGAGGCCGCGTCGCCGAAGCTCGTCATGGCGGGTCACTTCTTCTGCTCCTCGGCGAGCGCGAGGCTGGCCAGCAGGTCGACCAGTCCGTACTTCACCTTGCTCTTCGAGTTGAGTTTTTCGGCACTCTTGGTGATGACCTTGACCTGCCGGTCGACGTCGAGGTGGGCAGCTCTCGAGCGGACCAACGCCACCTGCCCACTGACCTGGGGGGCGGCCATCGAGGTGCCGGCCCACCAGGCATAGCCGCCGCCCGGCACGGGGCCGAGCACCTGGTCTGCCGGAGCGGCGACGTCGACCCAGTCGCCCCAGTTCGCGAATCGGGAGAGCCCGTGCGTCTCGTCGTCGGAGGAGGTCACGCTCAGGACGTGGTCGTTCTCGGCCGGGTACTGGCGGTCGTTGCTCCCGGCGTTTCCGGCGGCAACAACGACGACGACGCCCCGTTTGCGTGCGTCCTTCAGCGTGTCGTCGACGAGCTGCGACTTCAGCTTCTGTGACGTCCCCATGCTGATGTTGATCACGTCCGCGCCCTGCTCAACGGCATCGGTGATCGCTTGGGCGACCACGAAGGCGTTGCCGGCGCCGTCGCTGTCCAGCACCCGGTAGGGAAGGATCCGGACATCAGGGGCGATCAGCGCCACCAGGCCCGCGACGAATGTCCCGTGCCCGAAGGCCTCGTCCACCACGCCGTTGCCGTTGCCGTCCAGACGCGAACGCTCCTCGGTCGGGTCCGGGTCGTCGTCGATGTAGTCGTAGCCAGGGATCAACTGCCCCGCGACCGCCGGATGTGCAGGGTCGATTCCGGTGTCCAGCACGGCCACGACGGTACCCGCCCCGGTGGACAGCGCATGGACGTCCTGGAGGGCCAGCGACCGGGTGATCTCCTGGGCCCGCCACGCGTCGCCGCCTCCGGGTGCCGCCACCGGAACGCCCTCCGGCCAGCTGTGGTACCGGGTGTCAGCGAGCTCGGTCGCGTAGTTGGTCTCCGCGTATTCGACCAGGTCGGAGTGAGCCACGTCCTTCGCGAGCTTGGCCGTCTTCTTCTCGTCTGCGGCGATCGATGGATCCGTCGCTCGGAGGAGGTAGATCGCTCGAGAGCCCACCAGCGGCCGCACGACCGTGACGGGGAACTCCCGGGCGAGGTCGGCGACGGAAAACCCCTCGTCGACGTCGACCTTGACCACGATTCCGGCCAGGTTGTCAGCCTGCTCCGGTTCGTTCGCGTCGGCCCCGGCGGGCGTGGTCGGGGCAAGGAGCGCGGCCAGTCCGGCGACCAGCAGCGGCACGGTCAGACGGGTACGACGGCGATGACGCATGGTTGTTGCTCCCTATCCCCGGTTGAATGGATTGCGTACATAGGTGAATGGCGCCCACATGAACGGGTGGGGGTACCGCTCGGCGGTGTGCAATTGGGCCTCCCGCAGAGCCTTGTCCGGGGCCACCCCGGACGCAAGCTGGCGATAGAGGCGGGTCATCAGCGTCACCGTCGCCTCGTCGTGCACCGCCCACTGGCTGACCAGCACACCTGTCGCCCCCGCTGCCAGGAACGCCCACCCGAGGCCCACCGGCTCGGCGGCCCGACCGAGCAGACCTGTCTCGCAGGCGCTGAGGATGACCAGGGCGTCGCGCACGTCCAGCTGGACGATCTCGCCCGCGGTCAGCCAGCGGTCGCCGAGTCGGAGACGGGAGAAGAGCGGGTTGTCGGGCCGGAAGACGCCATGGCACGCGAGGTGGACGACCCGGGCGGCGCCCGCGGCGCGAGTCACCGCGGCGGCCGTGGCGTCGGCATTGATCAGCAGGGTTGACCGGGGCATCATGCCGGCCACCAGCCGCGCCTCTCTCGCGGCCGCCGGGGTGTACTCGTCCGCGACCGCGACCACCAGAGCGCCGTCGTCGAAGCTGCTGATCTGATCCACCCGTTCGGCGGCGGCGAGAGTCGGCGCCAGCGTGATCGCCCATCGCTCGACCAGGTACCGGTCGCCGTCGAAGAGCGCCTGGAAGGGCACCGCACCCATCGGGCCGTGAGGCACGATGCACACCGCGTCTGCCGCCTCCCCGAGTGCATCGACGATCGGAGCGACAAGAAGGACGTACAACTCGGCGAGGCTTCCGCGTGCGCTGCGCAGGAGGGAGTCTTCGTGGACCAGCCCGAGCCCGAGGCCGATGGCGTAGCGACTCCACTGGTCCTCCAGCTCGTCGAGCAGGAGGTGGAGCCGGTCCAGTGCCTTGGGCAGTCGCCGCACAGTGATCGCGCCATCGTTCAACACGAAGGCGACGAGGTCGCCGCCCACCACATGAAACGCGACGACGGGAACCGCGACTCGCACCGGATTGCTCCGGTGCGGATCGTCGGATGAGGTCGTCCTCGCCGGCGATGTGAGGTTCCGCAGCCGCAGGGCTGTGACGTGGTCCTCCAACGACGCGGAGCGTCGGCCGAGGCGTCGGCGGAGCGCGGGATCGGACTCGCCCTGAAGGGCCAGGTAGGTTGCGCCGAGCTCGACGTAGGTCGCCGCGAGGTCCGCCCCACCGGTGGTCAGGCTGGGTCCGGTTCCCGCCGTTCGCATCAGCACGTCGGTCAGGGTCCGGGCTTTGGAATCGTCGGCCACCTGGCAGGCGGCGAGAACGTCCCCCTCCTGGCCGCGGCTGACCAACAGGTCGACGAGCTCGGAATGGGCAGCCAGCCGCTCGCTCCGGAACGAGGTTCGCAGCGCGTAGTCCGGTATCTCGTCACTCACGCGGTCCAGCTCACTGATGGCTCGACGCAGATGCGACTCCGCCACCGCGGACTGCTCCAGCCGGCGTGCCAGCCGACCCTGGCGCAGTTCGAGTTGGTAGCGCAGCTCCGGGAGCTCCAGGTCCTCAACCACGACCCGGGCCCGCCCGAGGGCGCGATCGACCGCGTCGAGGTCCTCGGCAGCTTCCGACTGCAGGAGCAGCGCGGAAGCCAGCGGAATCATCCACCCACCGTCCTCCAGCTGGCCGACGCAGGTGCTCAGCTCGAGTCGAGCCTGGACGAACTGCCCCATGCCCACCGACGCCTCCGCCCGGGCGAGGAGCACCCGCGCCAGGTGTTGCTGGTCGTCCACGGCGGCGAAGAGCTCCTCTGCCCGATCGAGCTCGATCACCGCCTCGCCGGCCAGGCCCAGCGCCAGGTCTGCCAACGCGATGGTGAACCGCGCCATTCCCACGTCATGGGTCATGCCCGCATGCTCGGCGGATTCTGCTGCGGAAGTTGCGGCGCTTCGCCCTTCCCGCCAGAGTCCGACCGCGAGGTAGGTCTCGGCGAGTGCCAGCTGCAGCCGGGCGGCCTCGGTGGCCGCGCCCAGGCCTTCGAGCGTCAGGCGCGCCTCCTCCAGCAGGCGCAGTGCGTCCCCGATCTCGCCGAGCTGGCGATGCGCCCGAGCCATGTCGCCCTGGCACTGAGCGGCGAACAGCCGGTCCCCGTGGTCACCGAAGGCGGCGATGGCTCGGGCGAAGTCCGCCAGGGCCTCCCGTGGACGGCCCAACGCCAGCAGTTCCACTCCCCGATTGGCGGCCGGACGAGCTGCTTCCGCGCTCATGCCGAGCGCCAGGTAGGCGGCTTCCGCCCGGGAATAGGCCTCCAGGGCCGCCTCGTGGCGGCCCAACAACCCGTACGCCACCCCCAGGTTGTCGACCGCATGCGCGCGGATGCGCCGTGCCAGGGTCACGTCGTGCGGCCAGATGTCCAACGCGGCGATCAGGTCCTCGCCGACCCTGATCGCAGCCGTGTGCCTGCCGAGGTCGTCAAGTACCTGCATCCGGCCGAGGTCCGTGCGCAGCGCGGAGAGGTCCTCGCCGGCGCTGAGCCAGCAGGCGCGTGCCTCCAGAATCGCGTCCAACGCCGCCTCGAGTTTCCCTCGATCGGCGAGGATCTGGGCCCGCTGATACCGGACCCGTGCCCGGATCTGTGGCAGCCGTGCGGGGCTGGTGGCCGCGTCGCACAGTTCCCCGATCCGGAAGGCCGAATCGGGGTCGTTGTGCAACAGCCCCTCCGCGTGGTCCAGCAGCGACGCGAGACCCTCCGCGTCGTCGAGGTCGTCGGCGCGAAGAGCCGCCAGGCCGGCGGTGTCGTCGCCGGCGGTCAGCCGGTGGACGAGGGCATCGGCAATCACTGCGCGGCTCGATCCAGGAGGTCGAGGGACGCGACCAGGGAGAACTCGTCGTTGGTGAGCACGAGTTGGCGCACCGTCGCCGGGACCCGGATCCGGAAGCGACCGTAGCCGTCGCCATCGACGGCGCAGACGGCGAATCCCGGCCCGGTGGCCGTGGCCTCGAAGACCGGCGAGGTGGTGGGGTTTTGGACCAGCACCTGCCCGTCGAGTCGGACCTCGCCCTCTGTGGTTCGTGCTTCGACCACCAGTTCAGCCATTGCCGTGCGCCAGACCAGGTGGACCAGATCGTCTGCGGTGTGACCACTGCGACTGCTCAGCTGGAGCCGATCACGCCGGCTGTCGAAGACGAGTTCCGCGAACAGTTCCCGGACCGGGGCGATCGGCAGCGCCCCGGTCCATCGCCTGAACTCCTGGTCGAGCTTCTGACGCAGCAGGGCCGGGGGGTCGACCAGCGGCAGGTCCTTGGCCAGCCGGAGGAACGCCCGGACCCAGGTCACCTCGTCGCGGAGTTGAGGGTCGTGCTCCATCGCCTCGGCCAGCTGTTCCGATTCGGTCTCGGTCACCCGACCCTCGATCCAGTCGGCGATCGTGGCCAGGTGCGGCGTCCGGCGGGGCGGGTTCAGGTCCATCCGATGTCCTCAAGGAGGCCGTGCAGGCGCTTCAGGCAACGTCCCCGAAGTGGTCCGATGCTGCCGATGGACCGGTCGAGGCGGCGGGCGATTGCGGAGTAGGTGGGCTCGGCGGGGTCGAAGTAGAGGGCGATGATCAAATCGCGACAGGGGTTGCCCAGCTTGGCCACCGCGGAATGGACCGTGGCGAGCTGGTCCCAGTCGAGGTCGGACTCCTCGCTGGTGGTGCTCAGACCCTCGACGGGAACCTCGCGTCTCTTGCGTTGCCGGACCCGCCAGGACTGGCGCCGGGCGACCGTCATCAGCCAGGACGCGACGCTCTCGTCGGAGCGCAGGGAGGAGACCGACTCCAGGAAGACCAGAAACGTGGTCTGGGCGACATCGACGGCGTCCTCAGGGGGCAGTCCGTTGCGCAG
This sequence comes from uncultured Actinomycetota bacterium, assembly GCA_963704225.1. Lineage (GTDB taxonomy): Bacteria > Actinomycetota > Actinomycetes > Propionibacteriales > Propionibacteriaceae > Propionicimonas. The sequence continues at coordinate 321,677 of CAVPHL010000011.1, read as the reverse complement.
CGCGACGCTGTAGACGAGCCGTTGGTAGCGGTCCACGAAGGCGCTCCAGGCCCAAGCCTGACCGGCCCGGAGCTGACCGATCAGCGCCGAGTCGCTCAGGGGTTCGGCGAACTCGGAACGCGGCGAGGACTCCACGAGGCGCCCCTCGGTCGTGAACGGTTCCATCGGAGTCAGCCCCTTGGTCGGTACTGCCTGCCCGAGCCTGCACACGAGTCAGGATAGCGACGTGCCTCGCGCACCAGTTCGCATTCGTGGAGAATATTCGCGGTTGGGTGAATCAAACGGACCCGGTCGCTGCACTGGTTCACTGAGGTGGTTTTCGTCGAGATTGCCGTCCCGCGGCGGAAGCGGTGTACTGCCCGTCCGATGCCCACCGTGCGGCTCGGTCGAATCCGCAGGAGCAACGCCGATTGCGTCCCGAACTCGGCTATTGATATCCTGAGAAAACTGGGAGGATCCTCACAGGAACTGAGTAACTCTGCGGGGATCAGACCGTGAGACGGTGTCCACCGCGCACGATTCCTGGACCTCCGAGAGGCGGCTCACTCCCGTGAAATGCCACCCCATCCCGCGTATCAACAAGTCCGCGACAATGACACCGTGGACGCGCGAGTAGCGGCACCCCATGGCGAGAACAAGTCTGTTTCCGGCGCCCGACGGCGGTGAAGCATGAACACGAACGCACAGCAGGGTCTCGCGAAAAGCGATCCGCAAACAGAAGGGAGCGTTCATGTCAAGCTCAGGTCTCCTCAAGGCGGTCAAGCCGTCCTGCGGCCCCGCCGCCAAGTCGTCGAAGTCCAGCAAGTCCAGCAAGTCGTCGAAGTCCAGCAAGTCGTCGAAGTCCTCCAAGAGCGGCGGCGGTCACCCGAAGGGCTGCGGCTGCGGCTGCGGCTCCTGACCTTCAATCGCATCTCGACGCCGATGCCAGGGGGGGCTGGAAGGGTGGGGTCACTGCGGTGGCCCCACCCGGCGCGCCGAGACCGGTCTCGAACGAAGTCCCGGTTCTCAGCCTTGGTCCGGAGGCTGCTCGAACCCCCACAGGATTCCGACGGCTTGGTGCGCGAGTCGCCCCCGCTGAGTCTCCGGGAGGTCGTCCAGCGGTTCTGGCCCGACACCCGGCCCCTACGCTGGTGGATCCTCGCGAGCACCGCGCTTTCGGGCACGCTTTCGGCGATCACGGTCACCGAGATCGCCCTCTTCAAGTACGTCGTGGACGACGTCCTGGTTCCCGCTGACTTCCGTCCCCTGTTGTGGATCGGAAGCGCCTACCTCGGTCTGACAGTGCTTTCGGGGCTCCTGTCCGGAGTGAACTCCTACCTGTCCACCTGGCTCAGCCACACTTTCCTGGTACGGCTTCGAACCCGGGTCTTCAGCCATGTCCTCTCGCTCCCTCAGGAGGTTCACGACCGCCGCCGGCTGGGCGATTCGATGACCCGAATCACCAGCGACTCAGCCAGCGTGGAGAGCTTCATGGTGGGCACCTTCCGCTCGGGAGTGTCGACCCTTGTGAAGGCAGCCTTCTATCTGGGCGCCCTGTTCCTTCTCGACGCCACTCTCGCCGCCGCGTCACTCGTGGTGGTGCCGTTCTTCTGGCTCATTTCGCACCGGTTCTCCAGATTGATCAAGCTCAGCGCGCGCGAGCAACGCAGGCGTGGCGGCTCTCTCTCTGCGGTGACCGAGGAGCACCTGGGGAATGCCCCCCTTGTGCAGGCGTTCAACCGGCAATCCGACGCGGTGAAATCCTTCACCAGCCAGACGCTGGGGATCCGGGCGGCGTCGCTCGCCGCCGCGCGGGTCCGGGCCCTGTTCTCTCCCATCGTCGACATCGCCGAGCTGATCGGCGTGCTCACCGTGATCCTCCTGGGCACGCAGGCTCTCGCCTCGGGGAGGCTCAGCCTCGGCGGCCTGCTGGCGTTCATGACCCTGATGGTGCAGTTGTACGGTCCGCTGCGTTCGTTGGCGACCCTGGTGCCTGGCCTGCTCAACGACGCAGCGGGCTGCGAACGCATCGCCGAACTCCTGGACGAGACGCCGCCGGTGGAGCAGCCGGACGCCCAGGCACTTCGCCTCGTCCGCCACGATGTCGTCCTGGACGACGTCACGGTCACCTATCCACGCGCCACCCGCGAAGCACTCTCCGGCGTCACGCTTCGCTTCGAACCCGGCAGCATCGTCGCGGTCGTGGGTCCGAGTGGTGCCGGCAAGTCCACGCTCGTGAAGCTCCTGCTGCGGGTGATCGACCCCAACCGCGGGGAGGTCCGGATCGGGGGCGAGGACCTCCGGGACGTGACCCTTCGTTCGGTCCGTGACGCGGTGGCGTTCGTCCCACAGGAGACCGCCCTGCTCGACGCATCGGTACGTGACAACATCGGCTTCGCCAAGGAGGGCGCGACCGCTCAGGAGATCGAGGAAGCCGCCCGGGCGGCGTCCGCGGAGGAGTTCATCCACGCCCTGCCGCTGGGCTACGACTCGATCCTCGGCCAGCGGGCACGGACCCTCTCCGGAGGGCAGCGGCAGCGACTCTCCCTGGCCAGGGCGTTCCTTCGGGACAGCCCCCTGCTCCTGCTCGACGAACCGACCACCGGCCTGGATGCCGACATGTCCCGGCGCGTGCTCGAGCCACTACGTCGCGTGGCCGGCCTGCGGACGACGATCATCGTGACGCACGACCCGCTGGTGGTCGAGATCGCGGACCGGGTGATCACCCTTGATGAGGGCCGGGTCATCTCGGACCTGCCCGTCGTCAACAGCGAGCGGGCCCGAAAGGCAAGCGCATGACAGCCGTCAGGAACGTGGCGGCCGACCCTGCCGAGCCGCCCATCGTCGCCGCGGGAGACGACGTGGTGCCGGGTTACGAGGTGATCGCTCACCTCCGGCGTGGCCACCGCCTCGACGTGTACGACGCCTGGAGCAGCCGCATCGAGGCGCGGTGCATCGTGAAAGTGGTTCGCCCCGACCGGATCACCGAGGCACACACAGCCCGGCTGCTTCAGCGCGAGGGACGCATCCTGCACGAACTGGCGCACCCGCACCTGGTCCGCGCCTACGAGATCGTCGAGGAACCCCAGGTGGCGGTGGCGATGGAGACGCTGACCGGGCCCAACCTGGGCGCCGTCCTGGATGAGCGGCGGCGGCTCGGCCCGATGGACGTCGCGCTCCTGGGTGCACAGATCGCCTCCGCACTGCGCTTCCTGCACCAGCACGACTGCGTCCACGGGGACGTCACGCCCGGCAACATCATCCTGGAGGCGGGTACGGCGAAGCTCATCGACCTCAGCCTCTCCGGGCCGCCGGGGCCCGTCCGCGCCGGGTCGGGCACGAGGGGCTACCGGGCACCCGAACAGGCCCGGGGCGATCGGCAGACACCGGCGACCGACGTCTGGGGACTGGGCGCCGTCCTCTTCTGCGCGCTCACCGGCCACACCCACGACGACATGCCACCCCGCCTCCGCGAGCCCGTCCAGGCTCTGCGGAGACGCCTCGGCCGGCGCGCGCGGCTCCTGAGGATCATCGGCAGTTGCCTCAGGGAAGCGCCCGAGAAACGGGCATCGTTGGCCGAGGTCAGCGTTGCCTTCGCGGCGATGGTTCCGCTCAAGGAGGCCTGACCGATTGCGGCCCGCGCGGTCGCCGTGGACGGCGGGACGGCGGCGCCGCAAGGCTGGAGCGGCGAAGTTCGCGCCGGTTCCGGGCGGCTGCCAGTTCAGCTCAGCTGGATCGCGCGCTCAGCTCAGGAGCCCCTTCCTGCACAACACCGTGTGGGGCGTCCTCGGACGGCACTCGCCTCCGACACCGCCGACCACACGTCGGGCTGACAGGATTTGAACCTGCGACCCCTTGACCCCCAGTCAAGTGCGCTACCAAGCTGCGCTACAGCCCGTTGTTCAGTTGTGCGGCCGTCTCCGGTCCGGCTGGTTACTGTACTACGAATCCCGGGAGGGCTCGCGCACCGGTTGCTTCTCCCCCAGGGGGTGGCTGCGTAGGCTGGAGGAGTCGGAAGGGTTCCCATGCCACGCCTGACTCGCCGCACTCTGGTGCTGACCCTCGCCGCCACCGCCGCCGCCATGATGCGGCCGGGCGCCGCACGGGCGGCCCCCGCCGCAGCTGCCCTGCTGGCGGCCCCGCCCAGGGTCACCCGCAACCTCGTACTCAGGACGCCGGGAAGGCTGGGGAGCAACTGGCGGAGGGCCGCGAGGATCCCGTACGGCACCGCGATCGAACGGCTCGGCACCTCGATCGGCGGCGACGGCGACGGCATCCTGTGGGGCCCGAGCTACGGCGTCCAGGTTCCGGACCGCACCTGGTGGTACGCGGACGCGGCCAAGCGGCGCCTGGCCCACTACACCAACGACGGCACCTACCTCGGCCAGGTGAAGCTTCCGCCGCGCCACCTCGGCCAGGGCATCCACTTCCAGTGGCAGAACCCGCAGGCCCTCGCCGACGGCACGGTGGTGCTCTCCAGCACGGCCGTCGACGACCCGGCCCTGCTGCTGCTGTCGCCGGCCGGCACCCTGCGGAAGGTCGCGCTCGAGGAGTTCATCGCAGTCAGGATCAACGACGGCCGCCGCCTGTTCGGGTTCGGTGAGACCGGACGGCTGCTGCGGATCTCACCCCGCACCGGCACGATCACGCGGGTCCCGGCCTTCGCCGGCCAGGGCGATCACACCTTCGCGATCACGACCGCGCCCGGACGACTCGACCTGACCCGACCCGGGGTGAACCTGCGGCTCCGGCTCAGCTCCGCCGACCACCCGGGCCTGACCGTCCACCCCAGCATCGAGGTGGCCATGGGCGCGAGCGGACGGCTCTGGATACTGCTGATCGGCATCGTGGAAGTGTCGGCCGAGCGCTCCGACACCGTGATCGGGCTGTTCAACGTCGATCCCGTCGGCGCCGTCTCGGCGGTGTCCCGGGTCCGTACCCCCACCAGCGGCTCCGATCCCGGCGACGGTTTCCACCTCGGGCTGCGTCACGGCGGCGGCCGTCCTACGCTGATGTTCGTCGACACCGACGCACTCCGCGTCTTCCGCAAGAAGTGAGCCTGCCATGAAGATCGAGACCGCAGCCGCCGAGTTCCTCGCCTGTCGCCGCATCGCCGTCACCGGCGTGTCCCGCAACCCCCAGGGCCACGGCAGCAACGCCGTCCTCGAGCGGCTGGTCGAGCGCGGCTACGACGCCCACCCGATCAACCCCAACGCCGCCGAGATCGCCGGACGCCCGGCCTACCCCGACCTGGCCTCCGTGCCGGGCGTGGTCGAGGCCGTGGTGATCGGTACCCGTCCCGCCCACGCGCTCGACACCATGAAGGAGGCCGTCGCCCTCGGCATCCGGCTGGTCTGGCTGCACCGCTCGCTGGACGCCGGCAGCGTCTCCCCCGAAGCCGTCGCCTACGGACGGGAGCACGGTGTCACCGTCATCGACGGTGGCTGCCCGCTGATGTTCGACCCGGCCGCCGACGGTGCCCACAAGGTGATGTGTCGCGTCCTGCAACTGTTCGGGAAGGTGCCGCGGACGGTGCCCTGACCGCCGCTAGGCTGAGCCCGTGCTCGCACCCACTCCCCTGCTCCGGCCCAGTCCACTCGACATCGGCAGTCTGTTCTCCGGCACGTTGGGGGTGCTGAAGCGGCGCTTCGGCCTGTTCGTCCTGATCGCGCTGTTCCCGATGCTGATCGGCCTGGTGGTGTTCGGCGCCGTGGTGACGCTCGTCGTGGTCAGCGTCGGCGCCGGGGCGCAGGATCCCGCCAGCCTGGCCGGACCGCTGGTCGCCGCGGGAGCGCTGGGCTTCGTCGGGCTCGTGGTCACCGTGCTGGCCCAGGTCAAGAGCAGCGGGATGCTCTCGCTGGCCGCCTACGAGGTGGCGCAGGGACTGCAGCCAGACTTCCGCGGCGTCCTCGCCCGCTCCCGGGGGTTCCTGCCCCGGATGGCCGTGGTGATCGGCGTCGTGACGGTCGGGGCCGTGGTCCTGTACGGCGTCGCCGTGGGCTCGATCATCGCCATGGTCACCGCGATGGGCTCCACCAGCGACACCGACGCCCTGGCCGCCTTGAGCGCGCTGATCCTCGGGCTGGTCCTGCTGATGCTCCTGGCCATTCCGGTCGGGCTCTACCTCAGCACCAAACTGCTCTACACCATCCCCGTGGTGGCCATCGAGCAGGCCGGCGGTGTGGCCGGACTGAAGCGGTCCTGGAACCTCACCCGCGGGCAGTTCTGGCGGACGCTGGGCTACTACCTGCTGGCGGCGGTCACGGTCAGCGCGATCGGCTACGCCAGCGGGATGGTGGTCCAGCTCGCGGCAGTGCCGCTCCAGGTGGGGATGTCGGAGCAGCCCTCCGGTGCGGAGGCGATATCGGCGTTGATGGCCATGCTCCCGCTCCTGGTGCTCAGCACCCTGCTCCAGGTGGCGGTGCAGGTGCTCACCGCACCCTTCATCCAGGCCTACGTCACCTTCATGTACCTCGACCAGGTGCACCGCAGCGAACAGCCGGCCGGCTCCGGCTACGGCGGGTACCCGCCCCAGTCCGGTCACTACCCTTCTCCGCAGGGCTGGGCGACTCCGCAGCAGGGCTGGGTCGAGCCCCAGCAGGGCTGGGCGGACCCGCAGCAGGGCCAGCAGCCGCCCGGCTGGCAGGCCCCCCCGCCGGGCCAGTGGCAGGATCCCGGGCAGGGCCAGTGGCCCCCGCCGCAGCGCTGAGCCCGCCCTACTTCTTGCGCTTCTCCCGGGCCCGCACCTCGACCTGCACCGGGGAGCCACGGAAACCGAAGTCCTCGCGAAGCCGACGTTCGACGAACCGGACGTACTGCGGGTCGAACTGGCCCGAGGTGAACAGGGCGAACGTGGGCGGGCAGGCGTGGGCCTGCGTCCCGAACAGGATCCGTGGCTGCTTGCCACCGCGCACCGGGTGCGGGTGGGCGGCGGTGAGCCGACCCAGGAAGGCGTTGAGCTTGCCGGTGGAGACCCGGGTCTCCCAGCCGTCCAACGCCTCCTCGATGGCGCGGGACAGCTTGTCCACGTTGCGCCCGGTGAGAGCGGAGATGTTGACGCTCGGCGCCCAGGCGAACGCCCGGATGTCCTGCTCGACCTCGCGGGCCAGGTAGCGGCGGCGTTCCTCGTCGGTGAGGTCCCACTTGTTGTAGGCGATCACCAGCGCCTTGCCGGCCTCCTCCACCATGGTGAGGATCCGCAGGTCCTGGTCGCTGATCGTCTCCGAGACGTCGAGGACCACCACGCACACCTCGGCCCGCTCGATCGCACTCTGGGTGCGTAGTGCGGCGTAGTACTCGTGCCCGGAGGCCTCCTTCACCCGGCGGCGCAGGCCGGCGGTGTCGATGAACCGGTAGACGATCCCGCCCACCTCGACCAGTTCGTCGACCGGATCGACCGTCGTGCCCGCCACGTTGTCCACCACCGCTCGGCGGGAGTTGGCCACCTGGTTCAGCAGCGACGACTTGCCCACGTTGGGACGCCCGACGATCGCCACCCGGCGGGGGCCGCCGACCAGCTCGTCGTCGCCGGTGCGGGGGCCCTCCGGCATCGCCTTCAGCAGTGCATCCAGCAGGTCGCCGGTGCCGCGGCCGTGCAGCGCCGAGACCGGGTGCGGCTCCCCCAGTCCGAGGTTCCACATCGCAGCGGCGTCGGCCTCCCGGCGGGCGTCGTCCACCTTGTTGGCGGCAAGGACCACCGGCTTGCGGCTGCGGCGCAGCACCCCCACGACCGCCTCGTCGATGTCCTGGGTGCCGACCGCGGCGTCCACCACGAACAGCACCACGTCGGCGGCGGCGATCGCCAGTTCGGCCTGCTCGGCGATCTGGGCCGCCATCCCCTTCGCGTCGGGCGCCCAACCGCCGGTGTCGACCACCACGAAATCACGGCCGCCCCACTCGGCGTCGTAGCTCACCCGATCGCGGGTCACCCCCGGAAGGTCCTGCACCACCGCCTCGCGGCGGCCGAGGATGCGGTTCACCAGCATCGACTTGCCCACGTTGGGACGCCCGACCACGGCCACGACGGGTCTGACCAGATCGGTCTCGGTGGTCTCGGTCATGGGTGTCCCTTCGTTCTCCTGCGCGACCCATCAGGTTAGCGCACGGACGCCCTCAGCCCTGCACCGCGAGCCGCCGCACGCCGCTGCGACCGGGCCCGCGGGGGAAGAACCGCCGGAACCGGGCAGCGTGCGCCCGCCGGCCGCGGAAGCTCCTCCGGGCGGTCGGGGGTGCCCGGGAAGGACCTGCGCCGCCCGTCGAGGGGTCAGCTGCGCGCCGCCGCCACCAGGCCGAGCACAGCCTCGATCGTCTCGGCCAGGGTCAGGTAGGTGCAGTCGAGGTGGGTCACCCCGTCGGCGGCCGTGGTGAAGTTCACCAGCGTGGAATCGTCGGCGTCGCGCCGCAGCACCTGGTCGGCCAGCTGGTCGGCGTCCAGCACCCCGCCCAGCTCCGCCTGCCGACGGGCCATCCGGATCTCCGGGTCGGCCGTCAGCAACAGCCGGACGTCGGCGTCCGGTGCCACCACCGTGGTGATGTCGCGGCCCTCCGCCACGATCCCGGCCGGGGCGGCCTCGATGATCGCCCGCTGCCGGGCCACCAGATCGGCCCGGCAGTCGGCAAGGGTCGACACCGCGCTCACCGTGGCCGAGACCTCCGGCTCCCGGATCGCCGCGGTCACGTCCCGGCCGTTCACCCGCACCCACTGCGCGGCCGGATCGGTGCTGATCTGCAGGTCGGCGGCCACGGTGGCAGCCACCACCCCCGCCCGGTCGGCCGGGTCGACCCCGGCGTCGAGGAAGGCGCAGGTGACGGCCCGGTACATGGCGCCGGTGTCCAGGTAGGCCAACCCCAGTGCCTGGGCGATCCCCTTCGCCGTGCTCGACTTGCCGGACCCGCTGGGCCCGTCGATGGCGATGACCAGACGGTCGTCGGACATGGTTCCTCCTCGGCTCAAGGCTGCGGCTCGCGGTCCCGGACGGTCCAGCCCGCCGTGGTCATGGCGTCGGCAAGTTCGATCGCCCGTTCGGGGGCGACCTGCACCGACAACCAGCCGACCTCCCGCTCGATGTCATGGTCGATGGACAGGTCCTCGATGTTGACCCCGGCCGCCTCGATGTCGCGGAACAACCCCGCCAGGGCGCCCGGCGCATCCGGGATCTCCACCACGACGTGGGCGTAGCTGGTGGCGGTCAGGCCGTGCTTGCCGGGCAGCGCCCTGGTGCCCTCCCGGCCGCGCTCCAGGAGGGTGGCGAGGTCTCCGGCGTCCAGCGCTGCGACCATGGCGGCCAGGTCCTCCTGGACGGCGACCAGTTCGGTCCGGACCGCGGCGGCGTTGGCGCCGATGATCTGCTGCCACAGTCCCGGGTCCGAGCCCGCGATCCGGGTGACGTCCCGCAACCCCTGCCCGGCCAGGCGAAGGTGTTCCGCCGGCACCCGGGTGAGCCGGCCGGCCACCAGCACCGACATCAACTGTGGCAGGTGCGACACCTGGGCGACTGCCTCGTCATGGTGGGCCGCCCCCATGGTGACCCGTCGGGCGCCACACAGGTTCGCCAGCTCCTGCACGTCGAGCACGGCGTGCGCCGCCGACGTGTCGTGCGGGGTGACCACCCAGGTCCGTTCGCTGAACAGGTCGGCGTGCGCGGTGAGCGGGCCCGCGTGCTGCGACCCGGCCATCGGGTGGGAACCGACGTAGCGGGACAGGTCGGCCCCGGTCCGCCGCAGGGCGGCCAGCACCGTGCCCTTCACCGAGCCCACGTCGGTCACGGTCGCGTGGGGGTGGGTGGCCAGCGCCCTGGCGATCACCTTCGGCAGCGCTTCGGGCGGCACCGCCACCACGACCAGCCGCACCTCACCGGGGTCGACGGCAGCCGTCGTGCCCGCGCCGCGCGACGCCGCAACCCGGGCGTGGCTGGACACCCGGTCCTGGAGGTGGACGGCGAGCCCCGCGCGGGTCAGGGCCTGCGCCACCGAGGCGCCGAGCAGCCCCGTACCGATGACCAGGGCCGGGGAGAGGTCGCGGCCGCTCACTGGCCGCCCTTCTGGACGAACGAACGGACGTACTCTTCGGCATCGGTCTCGAGCACCGCGTCGATCCGGTCGAGGATCGCGTCGTAGTCGACGGTGCGGGGGCCGGTCGGGGTGGACTCGACCACGTCGTCGACGCGCTGGGGCGTCCGCTCCCGCTGCACCCGTTCGGCCACCGGTCCTCCTGATCTGTCGGCGCGCACAGCCTACCCACCTGTGTTCCCCCTGGCCGACCGGGTCTCGCCCGGACGGGCCGGCGTCAGCGGCCGCGACGCAGCAGCAGCCCGACCGCGCCGGCGTCGGCCAGGGCCCCGACGTCCGCCCGGGTGTGGCCGGTCGGCTCGGCCAGGTCGAGGCGTCGCTCCACCCCGTCGGCGTCCCGGGCCCGCAGCCAGTCCCAGGCCGCGGCCGTCACCAGGTCGGCGGCCGCGGCCACCACCCGCCCCCGAGTCCAGGCCCGGGTGTCGGACGGCGGCCCGGCGGCGGCCGCGGCCACCGCCCCGGGAGTGACCACCTCGCGGACGCGGCCGGCGGCGGCGAGCGCATCCCACGGCCCCGGCCGGTCGAGGCGGGCCCAGTCCAGGTCGAGGCGGGCGAGCCGCGGACTGCCCCAGTCGAGGCCGTGCCGGGCGGCGTAGGCGTCCAGCAGGGAGAGCTTGGCGACCCAGTCGAGGCGATCGGCGCATCGGGCCGGGTCGGCGCGCAGATCGTCCAGCGCCCGCCCCCACGCCGCCACCACATCGGCCTCGTAGGCGTCCGGACGCCGCGCCGCGTCGGCCGCCACGGCCTGCCACAGGGCTTCCTGCACCGCCAGGGCCGACCACCGCCGCCCGTCGGCCAGCGTCAGCCGGAGCCGCAGCGCCGGGTCATGGCTGATCGCCTGGAACGCCGCCACCGGATCGGCCAGCTCGATCACCGGGGCTGCGCCCGCCACCACGGCGGTGAGGAACGCGGCCAGCGTGCCCGCCTTCAGCCAGGTGGTGTACGGGCAACGGTTCGCGTCCCCGGTGATCACGTGCAGCCGCCGGTAGCGGTCCGGCGGGGCGTGCGGCTCGTCCCTGGTGTTCAGCAGCGGCCGCCGCCGGGTGGTCTGCACCCCCTCGAGGGTCTCGAAGAAGTCGGCACGCTGGCTCAACTGGAAGCCGGGACGCTCCGCGTGGCGCCCGATCCCGACCCGGCCCGCGCCGACCAGCACGGTGCGGGTCACCAGGAACGCCGGAAGCGCCGCGGCCAGCAGCGGCCACGGCAGCGAGCGGGGCAGCAGGTGGTTCTCGTGGCAGCCGTAGGACGCGCCCTGGGAGTCGGTGTTGTTCTTGTAGATGCCGATCTCGAGCCCGAGGCGCTCCGACGCGGCCCGGGCGGCGGCCACGACCGCGGCGTCCCCGGCCAGGTCGTAGGCCACCGCGTCGGCCGCCGAGGTCACCTCGGGGCCGGAGTACTCCGGGTGGGCGTGGTCGACGTACAGCCGGGCGCCGTTGGCGAGGACCCGGTTGTGGGCGTCCTCGATCGGGATCGGGTCAACCCAGTCGAGGGTGGTGCCGGTGGCGATCCCGGGATACGCGGCGACGACGGCGGCGCTGAGGGCCGCCGGGTCCTGTTCGGGCGCCCCCGCGGCGAGGATGCCGTACTCGGTCTCGATGCCGAGCACGCGCGGGGTCGCCGGCAGGGACCCGGGGTGGCGTCCGTGCCCGCCTGGGGTCGCGGGCCGCCCCTGGGCGGTCACGGGGTGAGCGCCCGCGACCCGATCAGGGTGCGCAGGAAGGCGATCCGTTCACCCTTGCGCCCCGACACCCGGGCCCAGTCATCGGGGTTGGTCGAGCTCGGCAGCTCCTCGTTCTCGCTGATCTCGGCGGCGCAGGCCGCCAGCACGTGCTCGCGCCGCAGCCCGCGCTCGCCGCCCTCGATCAGCTCCTTGATCGCCGCCTTCTTCGCCCGGCCCACCACGCCGGCCAGCATCGCCCCGGAGACGAAGTCGCCGACGTGGAGCACCTCCCGGTCGCCCCCGACGTAGGTCACCTCGATGAACCGGTTCTTCTCGTCCCTGGCGTACAGCCGGTCCACGATCGCGTCCACCAGCGAACGCCGGAACTCCTCCGGGTCGGCCCCACCCGGGTTCAGCGGGGTGTCGCCGGTCAGGTAGCGGGACACGATCTCGGTCGCACCGTCCCGGTCGGGCCGGTCGAGCTTGATCTTCACGTCCAGCCGTCCCGGGCGCAGGATCGCCGGGTCGATCAGGTCCTCGCGGTTGGTGGCGCCGATCACGATCACGTTGGCCAGCCCCTCGACCCCGTCGATCTCGCTGAGCAGCTGGGGCACGACGGTCGCCTCCACGTCGGAGGAGACGCCACTGCCCCTGGTCCGGAACAGCGCGTCCATCTCGTCGAAGAAGACGATCACCGGACGGCCCGAGGACGCGTGCTCCTTCGCCCGGATGAAGATCGCCCGGAGCTGGCGCTCGGTCTCGCCCACGTACTTGTCCAGCAGTTCGGGGCCCTTGATGTTCAGGAAGTGGCTGCCGGCGGAGTTGGCGACCGCCTTGGCGATCATCGTCTTGCCGCAGCCCGGCGGACCGTAGAGCAGCACCCCCTTCGGCGGCCGCAGTCCGAACTCGGTGAACAACGCGCGATGGCGGAACGGCAGTTCGACGGCGTCGCGGATCTGCTCGATCTGTGGCCCGAGCCCGCCGATGTCGGCGTAGCTGACGTCCGGCACCTCCTCCAGGGTCAGGTCGGCCACCCCGCTGCGGGGCACCACGCCGAACGCCAGCTGGGCTCGCCGGTCGGCCAGCAGGGTCGCGCCGGGACGCAGCCCGGCCACGTCCAGCCCGGACGCCGGCAGCAGCACCGACTCCTCCCCGGAGGCGCCGGTCACCAGCAGGCGTCCGTCGGGCAGGACCTCGGCCAGCCGGACCGTCTCCCCGACCGGCAGCTCCGGCACCACCCCGACCACCTGCTGGGCCTCGTTCAGCAGCACCCGGACGCCGCTGCCCAGCGTCGCCACGTCGAGGTCGGGACTGACCGCGCACCGCAGCAGCCGGCCCCCCGACGACACGTCCGCGGTGCCGTCGCCGGTGGCCAGGACGTGGCCGAACGCGTACGGCGGAACGGCCAGCCCGTCCAGCTGGGCCCGCAGTCCGACCAGGGATTCCCGGGCCCCGGCGAGGGCGGCGTTGAGCCGTTCGTTGGTGGCGGCGAGCCGGTGCGCGTCCGCACGGGCGTCGTTCAGCCGCCGCTCGGCCAGGTCGAGGGAGCGGGTCCTCGCCTCGAGCAGCCCGCTGGCCTCGGCCAGCCGCCGGGCCAGCTCGGCCGGTTCAGGCATCGTCGGGCCCCGCCACGACGCCCGGCGGCCGTGGGCCGGTGTAGTCCGGGCCGTACGCCCCCGGCGCCGGCCGGCGCTTGCGCAGCGGCGCGACCACGCCCGGTGCGAGCCGGCGGCTGAACACCAGGAAGCCGGTGTGGCCACTGGTGCCGTGGCCGGGCCGGATCGCCAGCCCCTCCGCGTGCCATTCCCGCGCCGAGTACTCCCTTGCCTGCGGCTCGGTGAACCCGCCGTGGGCCCGCAGCGTGTCCATGGTGCGCCCCAGTTGGGTCGTGGTGGCGACGTAGCAGCACAGCAGGCCACCGGGCTCCAGCACCCGGCCGACAGCCGCCACGCACTCCCACGGCGCCAGCATGTCGAGCACGGCACGGTCGATCGGTTCCGGGCCGATGTCGGTGGCCAGGTCACCGTGACGCAACTCCCAGGCCGGATGGTCTGCGCCGAAGAAGGCCGCCACGTTGCGCTTCGCGACCGCGGCGAACTCGGGACGGCGCTCGTAGGAGTACACCCGGCCACCGCTGCCGACCGCCCGGAGCAGGAAGATGCTCAGCGCACCCGACCCGGCCCCCGCCTCCAGCACCCGTGCCCCCGGGAAGATGTCGGTCTGCACCAGGATGTGGGCCGCGTCCTTGGGATAGACCACGGTAGCCCCCCGGGGCATGGTCACCGTGAACTCCTCCAGCAGCGACCGGAAGGCCAGGTAGGCGACCCCGCCGGCCGACGACGCGACCGAGCCCTCCGGGCGTCCGATCAGGTCGTCGTGACTGATCCCGCCCTTGGTGGTGTGGAACACCCCGCCCGGGGCCAGCACCACCGAGTGCCGGCGTCCTTTCGGGTCGGTGAGCATGATTCGCTCCCCCGCCACCATCACGCCGGTGCGGACGCCGCTCAGCTCGGCGCCGGTCGGCCCGGTCCCGGACGCGCCGTCCCGGCCGGCGCCGTCCTCCTCGAACACGTCGGACTCAGCCACGGGTGAACCCCCACATTCCCAGCGCCTGGCCGCTGCCGAAAGCCTCGCCGATCAGGTCGGTGTCCGCCGCGAGGAAGAGCACGCCGTCACCCTGGGCGACCGGCAGCACGGTCGCGTCGACCGCGGCCTGCTGCTGCAGTTCGGTGAGGGCCGCTGTCCGCGCGTTGCCGGTGGTGGTCCGGGCCCGGAGGTGCAGCGTCTCCAGCTTGTCCCGGCTCGAAGGCAGCGGGCTCTCCAGGTAGCGCTGCAGCCAGCCGGTGGCGTTGTTCACCCACGCCGGCGCGTCGGTGAGCATCAGGTCCGCGCCGCCGCTGGTGACCAGCCGGACGCTCACCCCGCCGAGGTTCTCCAGCCGGTCCCGGATCAGCCGGGCCAGGTCGGCGTGGCCCGGGGCGGTCGGACCATAGCCCAGGGTCAGGATCACCCGGTCGCGGTCCAACTCCGGCAGCTTCGGCCGTCCCCCCAGCAGGAAGGACGTGGCATGGTCGGCCACCGTCACCGGCACGATCGAGTCGAGGGTCCGGTCGGGCTGGAGCGCCTTCGCGACACCCTCCCGCAGGTTCGCGTCCCGCCGCAGGGCGGCTTCGGGGTTCCAGACCAGCTGGGTGACCCGGGTCCCGGGCAGGGCGACCCGACGGAATCCCTTCGCCGTGGCCTGATCGGGGCTACCGGCGATCTCGTCGCTGATCCGTTGCAGCGCCGCATTGTCCAGGCTGCGCCAGACCGCCTCCACCGTTCCTTCGGCGATCGCCGCCTCCGCCGCCACCGAGTCGGGCAGCACCGCCAGCCGCACCTCCTCCAGCAGGCCCACCTTCGGGCCGACGTACTCCTCGAACCGCTGGAAGCTGACCTCCTCGGCACTGATCCCGGTCACGGCGTACGGACCGGAACCGACGGGAAGGGTCTCCAGTGCCAGCGGTGCGTCGGGGTCGTAGCTCGCCGCCTCCACGATCGAGGCCGCCTGCCCGGCGAGCGCGTAGCCGAACTGGTTGTCCGGCCAGGACAGCTCGAACCGGATCGTCTGGACGTCGGGGGTCTGGATCCGGCGTAGCGCGGTCAGCAGCCCGTCCGAAGTGCCGTCCACGTCCAGCCGCAGGCTGCGCTGGATGCTGAACTTCACGTCGCCGGACTCGACCGGGTTGCCGTTGTGGAAGCGCAGGGTGTCGGGGAGGGTGCATTCGTAGACGAGCTTGGCGGTGAACAGGCAGTCGGTGGCCGCGTCCGGCTTCAACTCCCCGGTGTCGGGCAGCACCAGCATCAGCCGCTGGTAGGCGCTGGTGACGACCAGCGAGTCGGTGTCGGTGGTCGCGACCGCCGGGTCCGTGGTGGTCACCTTGCCGGTGGTTGCGACCGTGAACGGGCGCGACGTCGCCGTCGGGGACGGGCTCACGGTCGGCTCCACGGTGGGGGTGCAGCCGACGAGCAGCACCAGCAGTGCGGTGGCCGCGCCCCAGGGAGCGGATGGCACGGGTGGGGCGTTGCTCAGCGGGCATTGAAGTACTTCGCCTCCGGGTGGTGGACGACGAGCGCGTCGGTGGACTGCTCCGGGTGCAGCTGCAGCTCCTCGGACAGCTGACCCCGATCCGCTCCGGCCGCAGCAGCGTCGACCAGCTTGCGCCCGGTCCTCCAGGTCCGGGCAGGCCGGGTAGCCGAAGGAGTAGCGCGAGCCGCGGTAGGCCTGGTCGCGGATCATCGCGTCGACCGCCCCGTCGCCGCGCCGAGCCCGAGCTCGGCGCGGACCCGGGCGTGCCAGTACTCGGCGAGCGCCTCGGTGAGCTGGACGGACAGGCCGTGCAGCTCGAGGTAGTCGCGGTAGGCGTCGGCCTCGAACAGCTCGGCGGTGGCCGCTGCGACCGCCGAGCCCATCGTGACGAGCTGGAACGCGACCACGTCGGGGCCCCGGTCCCTGGCTTCGGCCGCGTCCCGGAAGAAGTCGGCCAGGCACAGGTGCCGGTCGCGGCGCTGCCGGGGGAAGGTGAACCGGGCCACCTCGCCGGCCCGGGTCCTGCGGGTCGCCGACGACCAGGTCGTCGCCCTCGGACTGGCAGGGAAGTAGCCGTAGACGACGGCGGCCTCCAGCAGCGACCCGGTCTGGATCCGGTCCAGCCAGTGCCGCAGCCGCGGCCGGCCCTCGGTCTCGACCAGCTCCTCGTAGCTGGGCCCCGCCCGGCGCGCCCCGCAGGCCCCACTGGCCCATGAACGTGGCGCGCTCGTCGAGGTAGCCGGCCAGGTCGGCGAGCTTGATGCCCTTCACGACCCGGGTGCCCCAGAACGGCGGTGCGGGCACGTCCACGCCGGCCCCCGGGCGACGTCGGAGCGTCCCGATTCTGAACGATGGGGACTGTCCCCATCGTTCACGCTCTGGGTCGCACGGACGCGGCGTCGGCGCGGCTCGGGGAGGGCGGCGCCGGGTTCGCCCCGCCGCATCGCCACGACCCGCTCCATCAGGGGCAGGCCCTCGAAGGCGTCGCGGGCGTAGCGCACCTCGCCGTCGTAGACCGCGTCGAGGTCCTGCTCCACGTAGGCGCGGGTCAGCGCCGCCCCGCCGAGCAGCACCGGGCAGGTGCGCGAGCCCGCGCGGGTTCAGCTCGTCCAGGTTCTCCCTCATCACCACGGTCGACTTCACCAGCAGGCCGCGACATGCCGATCGCGTCGGCGTCGTGCTGCGTCGGCGGCCTCGATGATCGCGCTGATCGGCTGCTTGATGCCGAGGTTGACCACCGTGTAGCCGTTGTTGGTCAGGATGATGTCGACCAGGTTCTTGCCGATGTCGTGCACGTCGCCCTTGACCGTGGCCAGCACGATGGTCCCCTTGCCGTCCGGAGTCGGCCTTGTCCATGTGCGGCTCGAGGTAGGCGCACCGCCGTCTTCATCACCTCGGCGGACTGGCAGCACGAACGGCAGCTGCATCTGCCCCGGAGCCGAACAGCTCGCCCGACCACCTTCATGCCGGCGAGCAGGTCGTCGTTGATGATCGTCCAGCGCCGGGCCTGGTGAGCAGGGCCTCGTCCAGGTCGGCCTCCAGGCCCTTGCGCTCGCCGTCGACGATCCGGCGCTGCAGCCGCTCCGCCACCGGCAGGCCGGCCAGCTCGGCGGCGCGCGCCTCCCGGGTGGACGCCGTGGTCACGCCCTCGAACAGCTCGAGGAACCGGGTCAGCGGGTCGTACCCGTCCGCGGCGGCGGTCGTACGACCAGGTCCAGCGGCGACCTCGCGCTGCTCGTCGGGGATCCGGGCGATCGGCAGGATCTTGGCCGCCGTGCACGATCGCGGAGTCGAGGCCGGCCTCGCACGCACTCGTGCAGGAACACCGAGTTCAGCACCTGCCGGGCGGCCGGGTTCAGGCCGAAGGAGACGTTCGACACGCCGAGCGTGGTGTGGACGCCCGGGTAGGTCGGTGGTGATCCGCCGGATCGCCTCGATCGTCTCGAGGGCGTCGCGGCGGGTCTCCTCCTGCCCGGTCGAGATCGGGAAGGTGAGGCAGTCGACGCAGGATGTCGCCGACGGCCAGGCCCCAGTTCGCCGGTGAGCTCGGTCATGAGCCGCTCGGCGACCCGCACCTTCCAGTCCGCGGTCCGGGCCTGGCCCTCCTCGTCGATGGTCAGCGCGACCACCGCCGCGCCGTGCTCGCGTGACCAGCGGCATGATCCGGGCGAACCGCGACCCGGGGCCGTCGCCGTCCTCGAAGTTCACCGAGTTGATCGACGCAGCGCCCGCCGAGCCGCTCCAGGCCGGCCTCGAGCACCGGCGGCTCGGTCGAGTCGAGCATCGACCGGCAGCGTCGACGCGGTGCCGAGCCGGGACGGCCAGCTCGCGCATGTCGGCGACGCCGTCGCGGCCGACGTAGTCGACGCACACGTCGAGCAGGTGGGCGCCGTCGCGGGTCTGGCTGCTTGGCGATGTCGACGCAGTCGTCCCAGTCGCTCGGCCGAGCATGGCCTCGCGGAAGGCCTTGGAGCCGTTGGCGTTGGTGCGCTCGCCGATCGACAGGTAGGCGGTGTCCTGCCGGAGCGGCACGCTCGGCGTACAGCGACGACACCGCCGGCTCGCGGCTCCGGCGCGCGCGGCGCCGGCGGGCGCGGCCGCCGACGGCGCTCGGCCAGCCGGCGCGAGGTGCTCGGGGGTGGTGCCGCAGCAGCCGCCGACGAGGCCGAGGCCGAACTCGCCGAGCGAACTGCGCCGAGCGTGGTCCAGCGAACTCCTCCGGCGTCAGCGGGTAGCGGGCGCCGTCGGGGTCGAGCTCGCGGCAGGCCGGCGTTGGGCATGCAGACCAGCGGCGATCGGGGCGTGCCGGGACAGGTGCCGCAGGTGCTCGCTCATCTCGGTCGGGCCGGTGGCGCAGTTCAGGCCGATCGCGTCGATGCCGAGCGGGCTCCAGCGCGGTCAGGGCGGCGCCGATCTCGCGTGCCCAGCAGCATCGTGCCGGTGGTCTCCACGGTGACCTGGACGAAGACCGGCAGGTCGACGCCCGGCCGCCGCGCAGGCCCGCTGCGGGCCCCGATGACGGCCGCCTTGGCCTGCAGCAGGTCCTGGCAGGTCTCCACCAGGAAGCGCGTCGCACCCCGCCGTCGATCATCGCCTCGGCCTGGCGCTCGTAGGCGTCGCGCAGCTCGGCGTAGCCGATGTGGCCGAGGCTGGGCAGCTTGGTGCCGGGACCGATCGAGCCGAGCACGAAGCGCGGGCGGTCCGGGGTGCTGAGACGGCGTCCGCGGCCCGCGGGCGATCCGCGCGCCCGGCCTCGGCCAGCTCGCGCGATCCGGTCGGCCCGATGTCGTACTCGGCGAGCGCGGACAGGTTGGCGCCGAAGGTGTTGGTCTCGACGCGTCCGCCCCGGCCTCGAGGTAGGCGCGCGTGGACGGCGCGCGACCACGTCGGGCCGGGTGACGTTGAGGATCTCGTTGCAGCCCTCGAGGCCCTCGAAGTCGTCCAGGGAGAGGTCGTGACCCTGCAGCATCGTGCCCATCGCCCCGTCGGCCACGAGGACGCGGGAAGCCAGGGCCGAGCGGAGATCGCGGGTCATGGTGAGCAGGATAGGCGAGTCCGCCTACAGTGGTCGCCATGGCAGAGGCTCGGGGGCTCAAGGGCTGCGGAAGCCGGCGCTGGTGGCGGCGTTCGGTGGCTGGAACGACGCCGGCGATGCCGCCAGCGGGGTGATCGACCATCTGGTCGACCGGTACCAGGCCCGGCTCGAGTTCGCGATCGACCCCGAGGAGTACTACGACTTCCAGGTGAACCGTCCGACCACCCGTCGGCTGGACGGCGACACGGATCATCGAGTGGCCGACCACGGAGGTGCTGGTGGCGGAACTGCCCGACCGGGACCTGGTCGTGATCGGCGGCCCGGAACCCAACTTCCGCTGGCAGGAGTACACCGCCCGGCTGCTGTCGATGCTGCGCACGGTGCGCCCCGAGATCGTGGTGCTGCTCGGTTCGCTGCTCACCGACGCGCCGCACACCCGCCCCGTGCCGGTCAGCGGGACGGCGAGCAGCCAGGAGATGGCGACCGAACTGGGGCTGGAGGTGTCGGACTACGAGGGCCCGACCGGGATCGTCGGCGTGCTCGCCTACGAGTGCGCGCGGGCCGGCTTCCCGGTCGTCTCGCTGTGGGCGTCGGTGCCGCACTACGTGGCCGAACCGCCGAACCCGAAGGCCACCCTCGCCCTGCTGACCCGCCTGGAGGATGTCCTGAACCTGCCGCTGGAGGCCGGCGAGCTGGTCCAGGACGCGCAGCAGTGGGTCGAACAGGTGAACGAACTGGTCGCCGACGACCCGACATCGCCACCTACGTCACCGCCCTGGAGGAACGCCGGGACCAGGCGACCCCGGCCCCCAGCGGGGAGGCGATCGCCGCCGAGTTCGAGCGCTACCTGCGACGCCGCGACCGGGGCCGCGGCTGACCCGGCCGGCGCCGTCCCCGCCGCGGTGGGGGTCCGGTCTCAGTGGCCGGCGACGGCCTGCGCCTGGGACTTGAGTGCCCGCACCATGGCGTCGGGGTCCTCGGCGCTGTAGACCGCGGAGCCGGCGACGAAGGTGTCCGCGCCCGCCTCCGCGCACCGCTCGATCGTCTCGGCGCTGATGCCGCCATCCACCTGGAGCCAGATGTCACCGCCGGTGGCGTCCAGCAGCGCCCGGGTGCGCCGCAGCTTCGGCAGCACCAGGTCGAGGAACGACTGGCCACCGAAGCCCGGCTCGACGGTCATCAGCAGAACCATGTCGAGCTCGGGGAGCAGGTCGGCGTACGGCTCGATCGGGGTGGCCGGGCGCAGCGCCATCGACGCCCGCGAGCCCAGCCGGCGCAGTTCCCGGGCCAGCCGGACCGGCGCGTCGGAGGCCTCGATGTGGAACGTGACCGATTCCGCGCCCGCCTCCGCGTAACCCGGCGCCCAACGGTCGGCGTCGGCGATCATCAGGTGGATGTCCAGGGGCTGGTCGGTGTCGGCCCGGACGCGCTCCACCACCGGCAGGCCGAAGGTGAGGTTGGGCACGAACCGGTTGTCCATCACGTCGAGGTGGATCGAGGTCGGCGCTGGGGATCCGGGCGATCTCCGCGCTGAGGTTGGCCAGGTTCGCGTTCAGCACGCTCGGAGTGATTCGGATGCCCACCCCCCGCACTCTACCGAGCCCGGTCAGGGTGCGGGCCGTCGCCGCAACAGTGCCAGGAACATCGCGTCGGTGCCGTGCCGGTGCGGCCAGAGTTGCACGAAGGTGTCCGGTCCCCGCGTCCGGTACCTCGGGCAGCAGGGCGGGCGCGTCGAGGACGTCCACCCCGGTCGCGTCCGCCACCACCCCGGCGGTCTCCTCGGCGTGCGGCGAGCAGGTGACGTAGGCGATCACGCCCCCCGGCAGCGCCGATCCGATCGCGGTCGCCAGCAGCTGCCGCTGCAGCGCCACCAGGGCCGGCAGGTCCGCCGGCGAGCGCCGCCAGCGACTCTCCGGGCGCCGTCGCAGGGCGCCGAGCCCGGTGCACGGCACGTCGGCGAGCACCCGGGCGAACCGGCCCTCGCGCCAGGCCGGACGGGTGCCGTCGGCGACCAGGGTCACCGGTCGGTTCGGCTCCGGGTAGGCGCGAAGGCTCTGTGCCACCAGGCGGGCGCGGTGCGGCTGCAGTTCGCTCGCCAGCAGCCGGGTTCCGGCCTCCCGGGCCAGGCCCGCGAGCAGGGCCGACTTTCCGCCCGGGCCGGCGCACAGGTCGAGCCATGGCCCGTCCGGGGCCTCGGCCCGGGCCAGGGCGAGCGTCACCAGCTGCGAGCCCTCGTCCTGCACCCCGGCCCGGCCCTCGGCGACGGCCGCCACCGCGGCCGGGTCGCCCTCCCGGTAGCGGGCGTAGGGGGAGAACCGGGCCGGCCGGCCGCCGAGCTCGCCGGGGTCGGCCAGACCGGGTCGCACCACCAGGGTGGGCACCGGGGGGACGTTGTCCGCGGCCAGCGCAGCAGGCAGCTCGGCGGCCGGCAGCACCCGGGCCCACGCCTCCACCACCCAGCGGGGGTGATGGGTGGTGAGGGCGAGCCGGCCGAGTTCGTCCGCACCGGCGGCCAGCTCCTCCAGCCAGCCCGCGAGGTCGCGCGCCGCCACCTTCCGCAGCACCGCGTTGACCAGGCCGGCGACCCGCTCCCCCACCTCCAGGGCGGCAAGGTCGACGGTGGTGGCGATCGCCGCGTGGGTCGGCACCCGCATGCCCAGCAGCTGGTGGGCGCCCAGTCGGAGGGCGTCCAGCACGGCCGGCTGGAGGGTGCGCAGCGGCCGGCCCGCGGCCCGCTCGATCACCCGGTCGTAGCTGCCCAGGGCCCGGCACGTGCCGGAGACCAGCTCGGTGGCGAACGCCGCGTCCGGGCCGGCCAGCCCGTCCCGGCGTCGGGCCAGCTCGAGGTTGGCGTAGGCGTTGTCGGCGGTCACCGCCCGGAGCACGCGGAACGCGACGGTCCTGGCCGGGTCGCGGTGCCGGGCCTGCCGGCGTCGCCCGGGGCTCATGCGAAGCGCGCCCGGCCGCGAAGGCCCCGGGCCCAGTCGGCGGCCGGCAGCGACCGTCGGCCGGCCGGCTGGACCAGCTCCAGCTCCCGCGGCCGGTCGCCGGTGCCGACCAGGACCCGGTTGCGCTCGGGGAACACCTGGCCGGGTTCGAGCTCGGCAGTCGGGTCGGCGGGACCCAGCCGGAGCACCCGGAACCGTTCACCGTCCAGTTCGGTCCAGGCCACCGGGGACGGGTTGTTCGCGCGCACCAGACGATCGATCTCGGCCCCTGGCCGGTTCCAGTCGATCCGTGCGGCGGCGACGGTCAGCTTGGGTGCGAGGGTGACCCCGTCACGGGGCTGCGCGGTGCCGGTGACGCTGCCGTCGCCCAGTCCGGCGAGGGTGTCGCCGAGCAGCGCCGCGCCCCGCACCTGCAGGGCGTCAAGGGCGTCGCCGGCGGTCTCCGAGGGTCCGAGGGGGTAGGTCGCAGTGGCCAGCACCGGGCCGGCGTCCAGTTCCTCGACGAGCCGGAACACCGTGACGCCGGTCACCTCGTCCCCGGCGAGGATGGCCCGCTGGACGGGCGCCGCCCCCCGCCAGCGCGGCAGCAGCGAGAAGTGCACGTTCACCCATCCGTGCCGGGGCAGGGCGAGCAGCGCGACGGGGATCAGGCCGCCGTAGGCGACCACCGGGCAGCAGTCGGGGTCGAGCTCGGCCAACCGGGCGGCCAGGCCGGGATCGGCGGGGCGGGCGGGCCGGAGCACCTCGATCCCGCGCGCCGCCGCCAGTTCGGCGACCGGGCTCGGCACCGGCCGGGCGCTGCGACCCTTCGGCGCGTCCGGCCGGGTGAGCACGGCCGCCACCTCGTGCCGGTTGTCGTCGAGCAGGACCGCGAGCGTGTCCGCGGCCACCTTCGGGGTTCCGGCGAAGACCAGGCGCATGGGCCGCAGCTTACTGACCGGGGCCGCCCCCGGACGCCCGGCTCGACCGCGGCGGGTGGCCCCGGATCGCCGTCCTGGCCGCCCGGGCCGGGGCGGCCGGCTCGTCCGGCAACAGCCCGCTGGGGCGCGATGCGGGCGGTGGCCAGGCCCGGCAGGCCCGCCGAGGACGGCTCAGGTGAGCACCTGGGGATCGACCCGGACGCGGAGCGGCGGCTCCTTCTTCGCGGCCCGGATCGCCAGCAACGCACGCACCCGACCCAGCAGGTCGGCGGACCCGGGGAGCGGGCAGCGCAGGGTGACCCGGGCGAGACCCTTCTCGCCGGGGAGGTCGAACGGCCCGAGCACCTCCACTCCGCCGGGCAGCTCCGCCCCGGTGAAAGCCGACGCCAGCGCGTCCGGGGGCCCTTCGACGGTGAGCAGCTTGGCCGCGGGAGGGAAGCCGGCCGAGGCGCGATCGGCCAGTTCGCGCTCGGCGTAACCGACCGGATCGAGCCGCAGCAGCGCCTGCACCTCTCGCAGCCCGGGATCGGCGACCACGATCACCGTGCCGCCCTCGGCGCCGGGCCGGACCAGGGCGGTCACGGCCAGCCAGCGACGCAACGCCTCCTCCCCGGCCCGCAGGTCGGGCCTGCCCAGCATCAGCTCGGCGTCGAGCAGGACCGCCGCCGCGTAACCCCCGGCGGCGGCGGGCGCCGCTCCGGGCGTGGCGAGCACCAGTGCCGGTTCGGGGCCCACCGCGGCCAGGGGCTTGTCGGCGCTGGCCTGCCGCACCACCGTGTTGGGGAACGCCTTCCCGAGTTCCTCCGCGGTGCGGGCCACGCCGACCACCGGCGTCCGGACCCGGACGCCACCGCACTGTGCGCACCGCCACGAGGTGCGGGGCGGGCCGCACCAGCGGCAGCTCGGGCCGGTCCCGCCGGGGTCGGCCAGCGACTGGCCGCAGGAGGGACACTGCGCGGGCGCACGGCAGTCGGCGCAGACCAGGACCGGCAGGTAGCCGGCCCGTGGCACCTGCACCAGCACCGGGCCTGCGGCCAGCCCGGCGCGCACCACCGTGAACGTGTCGTGCGGCAGGCGGGCCGCGCCGGCGTGCGGGTCGCGCGCGCTGTCGAGCGCGGCCGACCGGACCGCGGCCGCGCGCCGGCGAACCTCCGCGGGCGGGAACTGGAGGCCCGCCAGCCAGCCCCGGGCCACCAGCTGCTGCACCTCCGCGGTGCGGCCGTGCGCAGCCAGCAGCAGGCCACAACCGGCCTGGTGGGCGCGTAGCGCGGCCACCTCACGGGCGTGCCAGTAGGGCGCGTGCGGTTCTGCCCAGGCGTCGTTGCCGTCGTCCCACAGGGCGATCAGCCCGAGGTCGTGGACCGGGGCGAACACGGCCGCCCGCGTGCCGAGGACCAGTCGGACCCGGCCCCGGCTCACCGCCAGGAAGCTCCGGTAGCGGGCGGCCGGGCCGGCGTCGGCGGACAGGACGGCGAAACTGCCCCCGCCGAAGCGGGCCGTGGCAGCCTCGGTGAGCTGGGCGAGCCGGCGCGCGTCCGGCACCAGCAGCAGGGCGCCACGGCCACCGGCCAGAGTCTGCCCGGCCGCCTCGGCGAAGCCGCCGGCCCAGTCGCCATCAGCGGTGATGCCGGGCACCACGGTCCAGGCGGCGCGCGGACGACCGCCGGCACGCAGCGCCTCCAGCAGGTGCCCGGACCCCGGGTAGCCCGACAGCGGTCCGGCCTCGGGCACCAGCCGCGGGGCCGGGTGCTCCGGCGCCGGCGCCTTCTCGGTGACGGCGTGCCGGGGGGGCACCGCGGTGCGGACGACGTCGGCGAAGCCGCCCGCGTAGTGGTCGGCGACGGCCCGGACCAGCGTGGCGACCTCGGCGCCCAGCACCGGCTCGGGCGAGACCACCCGTTGCAGCGGCGACAGTCCGACCCGCTCCCCCGGTTCGGCGCGCTCCAGCACGAAGCCGTCGCGCTGCCTCCCGGCGAAGCGCACCTTCACCCGGACGCCGGGCTGCGCCTCGGCGTCCAGGCCCTCGGGGACCAGGTAGTCGAACGGTCGGTCGAGGTTGGCCAGCGGCAGGTCCACCGCCACCTTCGCCACCGGTCGTTCCACACCGGCATCGTAGGGGCCATCGCCGACACCGGCGGTCGGGTGGCCCGGCCGGTGCGGGCCGCCACCGACCCGGCCCGCGCCGTCCTCGCCGGCGCCGGGAGCCGACCCGGGTCGGTTCAGCCCTGCACTGCGGCGGCCAGTGCGTCCTTGCGGTCGGTCCGTTCCCAGGTCATCGAGTCGAGCTCGCGGCCGAAGTGGCCGTAGTTGGTCACCCCGGAGTAGATCGGGCGGATCAGGTCGAGGTCACGGATGATCGCCGCCGGACGCAGGTCGAAGACCGACAGCACCGCGTCGGTGATCTGTGCCACCGGGACCTTCTCGGTGCCGAAGCACTCGGTGTAGAAGCCCACCGGGTGGGAGCGGCCGATGGCGTAGGCCACCTGCACCTCGCAACGCTCGGCCAGCCCGGCGGCCACCACGTTCTTGGCGACCCAGCGCAACGCGTAGGCGGCCGACCGGTCCACCTTGGACGGGTCCTTGCCGGAGAACGCGCCGCCCCCGTGGCGGGCCATCCCGCCGTAGGTGTCGACGATGATCTTGCGGCCGGTCACCCCGGCGTCACCCATCGGCCCGCCGATCACGAACTTGCCGGTCGGGTTGACGTAGGTCTTCAGCCCGCGCCGAGGCGATCTCGTAGCGCGCCAGCACCGGGTCGATCACCCGGGCCCGCACCTCCTCGACGATCGCTCGCGTGGCTGACCGCCTCGACATGCTGGGTCGAGACCACGACCGTGTCCACCCGCACCGCCCGGTCGCCGTCGTACTCGATGGTCACCTGGGTCTTGCCGTCGGGCAGCAGGAAGTCGACGTCGCCGTCCTTGCGCACCTTCGACAGCTCCTCCGACAGCCGGTGCGCGATGTCGATCGGCAGCGGCATCAGGGTGGGGGTGTCGGTGCAGGCGTACCCGAACATCAGGCCCTGGTCGCCGGCACCCTGCGCGTCGAGCGCGTCCGCGGAGCCCTCGGTCGCGCTCCTCCTCGGCGTGGTTGACACCCTGGGCGATGTCGGAGGACTGGGTGCCGATCGACACCAGCACCCCGCAGGAGCGGTAGTCGAAGCTCTTCTCCGAGGAGTCGTAGCCGATCCGCTTGATCCGCTTGCGGGCGAGCTTCGCCACATCCGCGTAGGCCTTCGTGGTCACCTCGCCGGCCACCAGCACGGTGCCGGTGGTGACCAGGGTCTCCACCGCCACCCGCGAGCGCGGGTCCTTGCCGATCAGCTCGTCGAGGACCGCATCGGAGATCGCGTCGGCCACCTTGTCCGGGTGGCCCTCGGTGACGGACTCGGAGGTGAACAAGCGGCTCACGCGGGGCCCCTTTCGCGGACGGACTGGACGGCGTCCAGGATCTGGTGTGCGACCACGGTCTTGGTGCCGGCGGCGCGGCCGACCACGCCGGTCGGCGCCGAGCAGCACGACGGTGTTGTCCGGTGAGCCGAAGACCGCCCCACCGGAGACGTTGTTCAGCACCAGCAGCTGGCAGCCCTTGCGGGCCAGCTTGGCGGTGCCGAGGGCGACCAGGTCGGATTCGTCGGCGGCTGTTTCGGCGGCGAAGCCCACCACCACCTGGCCGGCGGGCGCCGTCCCGCGAGCCCGGCGAGCACGTCGGTGGTCTGGACGAACTCGACCACCAGGCCCGCGTCCCCGGACTTCTTCAGCTTGGTCGCGCGGGGGTCGGCCGGGGTGTAGTCGGCCGGGGCGGCGGCCATCACCACCACGTCGGCAGCCGGTGCCTCGGCAGCCATCGCTGCGGCCAGGTCGGCGGTGGCGGTCACGGTGATCACCTGCACGCCGGCCGGCGGCTCGTGCTCGATGTTCGCCGCCACCAGGGTCACCGCCGCGCCCCGCTGCACCGCGGCGCGGGCCAGCGACAGCCCCATCCGACCGGAGGAGCGGTTGCCCACGAACCTCACCGGATCGAGCGCCTCGCGGGTGCCCCCGGCGCTGATCACGACCCGCAGGCCCGCCAGGTCCTGGGCGGCCATGGCCGCGGTGGCGGCCGGCGAAGCCAGGGCGGCCAGCGCGGAGGCCTCGAGGTCGTCGGGTTCGGGAAGCCGTCCCGGTCCGGAGTCCGCGCCGGTGAGCCGTCCCTCCGCCGGTCGGAGCACCACCACCCCCCGCGCCCGCAACGTCGCCACGTTCGCCTGTGTGGCCGGGTGCAACCACATCTCGGTGTGCATGGCCGGGGCCATCACCACCGGGCAGGTCGCAGTCAGCAGCACGTTGGTGAGCAGGTCGTCCGCGCGTCCGGACGCCGCCCGGGCGAGCAGGTCGGCCGTTGCCGGAGCGACCACCACCAGGTCGGCCTCCCGGCCGAGGCGGACGTGGTTGACCAGGTGGGCGTCCGCCAGGACGTCGGTGTGCACCGGTCGTCCCGACAGTGCCGCCCAGGTGGTCTCACCGACGAACTCCAGGCCGTTGGCGGTCGGCACGACCTGCACTTCGTGGCCTGCCTCGGTGAACCGGCGCAGCAGCAGGCACGCCTTGTAGGCGGCGATCCCCCCGGCGACGCCGAGCACGATCCGGCTCATGGCGCGGGGCTCAGGCCAGGTCGTCGGTGCCGAACGGGTCGAGCGAGAATTCCGGGTCGGCGGCGGCCTCGGCGCGGGCGGCCGCCTCGGCCTCCGGATCGATCGGGGTGCACTCCAGGACTCCCGCGTTCACCTCGCGCAACGCGATCGACAGCGGCTTCTCCTGGATGCCGATGTCCACCAGGGGGCCGACGTTCTCCAGCAGTCCCTCGCCGAGCTGGGAGTAGTAGGCGTTGATCTGCCGGGCCCGCTTCGCGGCGAACAGCACCAGGCGGTATTTCGAGTCGACCTTGGTGAGCAGTTCGTCGATCGGCGGGTTGGTGATCCCCTCGGGAGTGTGAGTGCTCAAGTTCAGGCTTCCTGATCGTGGAACGCGGACACGCAGGTATGCGTGTCCGTCACAGACCAAGTAACTCTACCAACTGGTCGACCGCGACGCCCAAATCGTCGTTGACGATGACGTGGTCGAAGTCGTCGGCGACGGCCAGTTCACCCTCGGCGGTCCGCAGCCGCCGCGCCATCTGCTCGGGGGTTTCGGTGCCGCGCCCGGACAACCGTTGCTGCAGGGTCTCGAAGGTCGGCGGCGCGATGAACACCGTCCGCACCTCCGGCAGCCGGTGCTTCACCTGACGGGCGCCCTGCACCTCGATCTCCAGGATCACCCGTTTCCCGGCCGCGATGGCGGCCCGCACCGGGGCGGCGGGCGTTCCGTAGCGGTCGGTGCCGTGGACCAGGGCCCATTCCAGCAGGCCGTCGGTCGCGACCAGCCGGTCGAACTCGGCGTCGCTGACGAACAGGTAGTGCTTCCCCTCCACCTCACCGGGACGGGGCGCGCGGGTCGTCGCGGACACCGAGACCCAGACCTCGGGATGACGCGCCCGCAGAGCCCGGACCACTGTCCCCTTGCCCACGGCGGTCGGACCGGAAATGACGGTGAGGTCACCGCTCACTGAACTCCGCCCGGAGGCCGGCCACCTGGTGACGTCCGAGCCCACGGATCCGTCGGTTCGGTGCGATGTCCAGCCGTTGCATCACCACACCCGCACGCTTCTCCCCCACCCGAGGCAGCGACTTGAGCAGGTCGACGACCTTCACGTGGGCGAGCACGTCGTCGCCGGCCGCCACCTCCAGAGCCTGGCTGAGGGTGAGGGCGCCGGAACGGATCTTGCTCTTCAGTTCGGCGCGGCGACGGCGTGCCTCGGTGGCGGCGGCGCGGGCGGCCTGGAGTTGCTCGGTGGTGAGCTGCGGAATGGTCACGGGTCTGCCTTCACACTGGGGTCGGATGGGCCTTTCCTCTTGTAGGCCAACCTAGCGCCGCCGGGGCGTGCCCGTCATCCGAACCCGCAGGTTCGCGGCCTGCCGACCGAAGTCGTACGCTGGCGTCCCACTAGGAGTGATGTTGACCCGCTAGCCGCGTGCGGCGGCGAGCAGCTCGTCGACCTTGGCCTGCAGGGCGGTCGCGTCCGGGCCCGCGGAGATGACCCCCCGACCCACCACGGCGAGGACCTGGTCGACCGCGTCGCCGAAGAGGGCGGGCAGGTCCTTCATCCGGCCGCCCTGGACGCCGATCCCCGGCACCAGGATCGAACCGTTGAAGTCGGACAGGTCGCACGCGAGGCTGCCGTGGGTGCCGCCGACGACCAGCCCGATGGCCTTCTGCCGGGACGCGTGGTTCACCTCGGTGGCCGCGTCGATGATCGACTGCACCACCGAGGCATCCCGGGAGAGCGCCAGCTGCACCTGCCCGCCCTCCGGATTGGAGGTGCGGGCGAGCACGTAGACGCCGCGGGAGTAGCGGTGGGCACGCTCGAACGCCGGCGCGAGCGAGCCGAAGCCCAGGTAGGGCGACAGGGTGATCGCGTCCGCGGCCAGCGGCGAGCCGTCGGCGAGGTAGGCGTCGGCGTAGGCCTCCATGGTCGACCCGATGTCGCCGCGCTTGACGTCCAGGATGCTCATCGCGCCGGTGCCCGCGATGTCGGCCACGACCCGCTCCAGGGCGGCGATGCCCGCCGAGCCGTAGGCCTCGAAGAAGGCCGACTGCGGCTTGAACGCAGCGACCCGGTCACCGAGCGCCTCGACCAGGGTGCGGGCACACCGTTCGGCGCCGGCGGCACTCGGCTCCAGGCCCCACGCCGTGAGCAGGGAGGGGTGCGGGTCGATGCCGACGCAGAGCGGGCCGCGCTCGGCGACCGCCTCCCGGAGTCGCCGCCAGTAGGTGGTCACGATCCCTGCCTTTCGGTGTCGAGGGCGTTGATGGCTGCCGGGAGCCCCGGACCGCCGTAGACGAAGCCAGTGTAGAGCTGCACCAGGCTCGCGCCGGCGTCGAACAGGGCCATCGCATCGGCCGCCGTCATCACCCCACCGACCCCGATCACCGGCAGGTCGGTGTGCCGGGCCAGATAGGCCACGACCTCCCGGGCCCGTACCGTCAGCGGGGCCCCGGACAGCCCGCCGGCCTCGCCGGCCAGCCTCCGGTCGGCGGCGGCGAGACCGTCCCGGGCGAGCGTGGTGTTGGTGGCGATCAGTCCGGCGGCGCCGTGGTCGGCGCAGCCGGCCAGGACCTGGTCCAGCTGTGGCCAGGTGAGGTCCGGGGCCACCTTCACGAAGAGCGGGACAGGCCCCGGGGAGCCGGCGGCCAACGCCCCGGTCTCCGCGGTCAGCGCCGCCAGCAGCTCGGCCAGTGCTCCGGAGTCCTGCAGTCCGCGCAGGCCGGGGGTGTTGGGGCTGGAGACGTTGACCGCGACATAGTCGGCGTGCGGGGCGAGCAGGCGCAACGAGGCCAGGTAGTCCGCCACCGCGTCCCCGATCGGCACCACCTTCGTCTTGCCGATCGAGATCCCCACCGGCAGCCCGGCGGCGCCGTTGCCGCGGTACACGTTGCGTGCGGCGAGGGCGGCGGCGACAGCGGCCGCCCCGGGGTTGTTGAACCCCATCCGGTTGACCAGTGCCCCGGAGGCACGCAGCCGGAACACCCGGGGGCGGTCGTTGCCCGGTTGTGCCTGGGCGGTCACGGTGCCCACCTCGGCGAACCCGAAGCCGAGCCCGCGCCACGCCAGCACAGCGGACGCGTCCTTGTCCATGCCGGCGGCCAGGCCCACCCGGGACGGGAAGTCGATGCCGGCGACCGTGGCCGGGCGTCCGGCGCTGCCGGCCAGCAGGCCGGTCAGCCGCCGTACCGGCCCGGCCGAGCCGATGCCTGCCAGCACCTCGATCAGCCGTTCGTGGATCGCCTCGGGATCGCCGCCGTAGCTGCGGAACAGGACCGGCCGCAGCAGGCCGGCGTAGCCGGTCTCCAGCAGGCGGGCGGGCAGGCCCATCAGCTCAGCGTCGCCAGTTCGGCGCGCACGGCGGCGCTCCAGTCCTGCAGCGAGCGGACGCCGATCGCGCCCCGACGCAACGCCTCGATCCCCTGCACACAGGCCGAGAGTCCCTGCACGGTGGTCACGCAGGGCACGTCGGCCAGGATCGCCGCCGAGCGGATCTCCCAGCCGTCGCGGCGCGGGTTGCCGTGTTTCGAGGACCCCTGCGGGGTGTTGAAGATCAGGTCGACCTCACCGTCCAGGATGGCCTGCACGACCGTCTTCTCACCGTTCGGACCCGGGCCCTGCGACGCCTTCCGGATCACGGTCACCTCGACGTCCTGGCGGCGGAGCACCTGCGCGGTGCCCTCGGTGGCGATCACCGTGAAGCCCAGGTCGGCGAGCCGCTTCACCGGGAAGATGGCGTGCCGCTTGTCCCGGTTGGCCACCGACACGAACACCGTCCCCGTGGTGGGAACGTTGCCGAACGAGGCGGCCTGGCTCTTCGCGAAGGCCGTGCCGAAGGTCACGTCCAGCCCCATCACCTCGCCGGTCGACTTCATCTCGGGCCCCAGCAGGGTGTCGACCCAGGACCCGTCCGCGGTGCGGAACCGGTTGAACGGCATCACCGCTTCCTTGACCGCGATCGGTGCCGACGCCAGGGTGGTGGTGCCGTCGGTCCCGACCGCGCGCAGGACCCCTTCGGAACGGAGCTCGGCGATGGTGGCGCCCAGCGAGATCCGGGTCGCGGCCTTCGCCAGCGGGGTGTCGGTGGCTTTCGAGACGAACGGGACGGTCCGGGACGCCCGCGGGTTCGCCTCCAGCACGTAGAGGACGTCCCCCAGCAGCGCGTACTGGATGTTCAGCAGGCCGCGCACCCCCACCCCACGGGCGATCGCCGTGGTCGAGGCCCGGATCTGCTCGATCACCTCGTTGCCGAGCGTGATCGGCGGCAGCGAGCAGGCCGAGTCCCCGGAGTGGATGCCGGCCTCCTCGATGTGCTCCATGACCCCGCCCAGGTACAGCTCTTCGCCGTCGAACAGGGCGTCCACGTCGATCTCGATCGCGTCGTCGAGGAAACGGTCCACCAGCACCGGGTGGGCCGGGGTGATGTCGGTGGCCCGCTCGATGTAGCCCGACAGGGAGGTGTCGTCGTAGACGATCTCCATTCCCCGCCCGCCCAGCACGTAGGAGGGTCGGACCAGCACCGGGTAGCCGATCTCGTGGGCGATCCGCAGCGCGTCCTGCGACGACTCGGCCATGCCGTAGGCCGGAGCCGGCAGCCCCGCCTCGGCCAGCAGCTGGCCGAACGCGCCCCGCTCCTCGGCCAGCTCGATCGCCTCGGGCTGGGTGCCCACGATCGGGACGCCGGCGTCCTTCAGCGCCTGGGCCAGCTTCAGCGGGGTCTGGCCGCCGAGCTGCACGATCACCCCGGCCACGGGGCCGGCGAGCGATTCGGCGTGGAACACCTCGAGCACGTCCTCCAGGGTGAGCGGCTCGAAGTAGAGCCGGTCGGAGGTGTCGTAGTCGGTGGAGACCGTCTCGGGGTTGCAGTTCACCATCACGGCCTCGTAGCCCGCCTCCCGCAACGCCATCGCGGCGTGCACACAGGAGTAGTCGAACTCGATGCCCTGGCCGATCCGGTTCGGGCCGCTGCCCAGGATGAGCACCGCCGGCTTCTCCCGGGGCGCACCTCGGTCTCCTCGTCGTAGGAGGAGTAGTGGTACGGAGTCAGGGCCGCGAACTCGGCCGCGCAGGTGTCCACGGTCTTGAAGACCGGACGGACCCCGAGCGCCCAGCGGACGCCCCGGACGACGTCGGTGGACAGGTTGCGCAGTCCCGCCACCTGACGGTCGGACAGGCCGTGCCGCTTGGCGAGCCGCAACAGCTCAGCGGTCAGTTCCGCGGCGGTGCGCACCTGTTCGGCCACCTCGTAGATCAGGTGGATCTGGTCGACGAACCAGGGGTCGATCCAGGTGGCTTCGAAGATCTGCGCCGGCGTCGCGCCCAGCCGGAAGGCCGTCATGACCAGGGCCAGCCGGCCGTCGTGGGGACGCCGCAACGCCGCCAGCACCTCGTCCAGGCTGTTCCCGATCGGGGAGGTGAAGTCGAATCCGGCCTTGTCGTCCTCCAGCGACCGCAGCGCCTTGCCCAGCGCCTCGGTGAAGTTGCGCCCGATCGCCATGGCCTCGCCGACGCTCTTCATGTGGGTGGTGAGGGTCGAGTCGGCGGTCGGGAACTTCTCGAAGGCGAACCGGGCGCCTTCACCACGACGTAGTCCAGGGCCGGTTCGAAGGACGCCGGGGTCTCGGCGGTGATGTCGTTGGGGATCTCGTCCAGGGTGTACCCGACCGCGACCTTGGCCGCGATCTTGGCGATCGGGAAGCCGGTGGCCTTGGACGCCAGCGCCGAGGAGCGCGAAACCCGCGGGTTCATCTCGACCACGATCATCCGGCCGTTGTCGGGGTTGATCGCGAACTGGATGTTGCAGCCGCCGGTGTCGACGCCGACCGCGCGGATCACGGCGATGCCGACGTCGCGCATCGCCTGGTACTCCCGATCGGTCAGGGTCATCGCCGGGGCGACGGTGATCGAGTCGCCGGTGTGGACACCCATCGGGTCGAGGTTCTCGATCGAACAGACCACCACGACGTTGTCGGCGCGGTCGCGCATGACCTCGAGTTCGTACTCCTTCCAGCCGAGCACGGACTCCTCGATCAGCACCTCGGTCACCGGGGACGCCTGCAGGCCCCGTCCGGCGATCCGGCGCAGTTCGTCGGGGTCGTGGGCGAAGCCCGAACCGACGCCGCCCATGGTGAAGGAGGGACGGACCACGACCGGGTAGCCCAGGGCGTCGGCGGCACCGAACACCTCGTCCATGGTGTGACAGATCCGGGAGCGGGCCACCTCCGGGTGGGCTCCGGGTACGTCGAGGGAGAGGACGATCTCCTTGAACCTCTCCCGGTCCTCACCCTTGTGGATCGCGTCGAAGGAGGCCCCGATCAGCTCCACGCCGTACCGGGCCAGGACCCCGCTGGTGTGCAGTGCCACCGCCGCGTTCAGCGCGGTCTGCCCGCCCAGGGTGGCCAGCAGCGCGTCCGGACGTTCCGCGGCGATGACCTGCTCGAGGTAGTCCGGCTGGATCGGCTCGATGTAGGTGGCATCGGCGAACTCGGGGTCGGTCATGATGGTGGCCGGGTTGGAGTTCACCAGGATCACCCGGTACCCCTCCTCCCGGAGCACCCGGCAGGCCTGCGTCCCGGAGTAGTCGAACTCGCAGGCCTGGCCGATCACGATCGGCCCGGAGCCGATCACCAGGATCGAGGTGATGTCGGTGCGGCGCGGCATCAGGCGTTCCCCTCCTCGACGGCCCGGCGACGGGCGGTCATCATGTCGACGAAGCGGTCGAACAGGTAGCCGGCGTCGTGCGGACCGGCCGCCGCCTCCGGGTGGTACTGCACCGAGAAGCCGAGCAGTTCCCCGCCGGTCGCGCGCAACTCCAGTCCCTCGACCACGTCATCGTTGAGGCAGAGGTGGGAGACCCTGGCCTCCCCCCAACGGGTGGGTGTGGGCCGGTCCAGTGGGGCGTCGACGGCGAAGCCGTGGTTCTGCGCGGTGATCTCCACCTTGCGGGTGGTCAGGTCCATCACCGGCTGGTTGATGCCCCGGTGGCCGTACTTCAGCTTGTAGGTGCCGAAGCCCAGGGCCCGGCCGAAGAT
Organism: uncultured Actinomycetota bacterium; assembly: GCA_963704225.1. Lineage (GTDB taxonomy): Bacteria > Actinomycetota > Actinomycetes > Propionibacteriales > Propionibacteriaceae > Propionicimonas. Next base: position 286,847 of record CAVPHL010000011.1, on the reverse strand, counting down.
CTGGTTGCCGAAACAGATGCCGAAGTACGGCAGCCCGGCGTCCAGCACCTGCTCCAGGAGGGCCACGGCGTCGTTCGCTGCGGCCGGGTCACCGGGGCCGTTGGAGAAGAACACCCCGTCCGGGTTGAGCGCCCGCAACGCCTCGAGGCCGGTTGAGGCGGGCAGAACGTGGACCTCGATGCCGCGCTCGGCCATCCGGGCGGGGGTCATGTCCTTGATGCCCAGGTCGACGGCGGCCACCGTGAACCGCTTCGGCCCGACCGCGGCCACCACCTCCGGCTCGGTGACGGTCACGTCCGCGACCAGGTTGGCCCCGGCCATGGGCGGAGTCTCCAGGACCCGCGCGAGCAGCAGTTCGGGGTGGCTCTCGACGGTGGAGATGCCGACCCTCATCGCGCCCCGCTCGCGCAGGTGGCGGGTGAGGGCACGGGTGTCGACCTCGGCGATGCCGACCACGCCCTGGCTGCGCAACTCCTCGTCGAGGGAACGGTTGGAGCGCCAGTTCGACCGCACCCGGGACAGGTCCCGGACCACGTAGCCGGCGACCCAGATCTGGCCGGACTCGTCGTCCTCGTCGTTCCAGCCGGTGTTGCCGATGTGCGGCGCGGTGGCCACCACCACCTGACGGTGGTAGCTCGGATCGGTGAGGGTCTCCTGGTACCCGGACATGCCGGTGGAGAAGACCGCCTCGCCGAAGGTCTCACCTTCCGCCCCGAAAGAGATCCCCCGGAACTCCGGCCGTCCTCCAGGACCAGCAGGGCCGGGATCTGTTCGCGGGAGAAGTAGCTGCTCGGCATAGACGTCCTTCGCTTCGACAGGGCGGGGCGCGGGGCGAACCCGGCAGAGGTTACCAAGACCGGCCCGAGGTCCGGGATCGGACGTCCGAGGGACGGGCAGGACGGGCGGTGCGGAAGGGGCGGGCGCCGGGCCCGACCCCGCGCATCGCACCGCGGTCCGGGAGGACGTTCGGCAACCCGCAGGTCAAGCGGACTTCCCGTCCGCGGCCAGGACCGCGCCGAGCAGGCCGTTCAGGAACGCCGGGGAGTCGTCGGTCGACAACTGCTCGCACAGCGACACCGCCTCGGCAAGGGCCACGTCCCTCGGGGTCGAGGTGTGCAGCAGTTCGAAGATCGCCAGCCGGGCAAGGTTGCGGTCCACCCGGGGCATCCGGTCCAGGGTCCAGCCGGCCGACAGCGCCGCGGCGATCCGGGCGTCGATGTCGGCGGAGTTCTCCACCACGCCGCGCACCAGTTCACCGGTGAAGTCGCGCACCGGCGGATCGTTCTCGGCCTGGTGGGCCAGGAGCACCTCAGTGGCGACAAGCGCGCGCAGGTCGGCCTCGAAGAGGATGTCGAGAGCGCGCTTGCGCGCCTTGGTGCGGGTCGAACCGCGACGGGTCTGGCTGGGGTTGGGCACCCTCAGACCCGGCCGAGATAGTTGCCGTCCGTGGTGCCGACCTTGACCCGCTCGCCGGTGGTGATGAACAGCGGCACCTGGATCTGCAGGCCGGTCTCGACGGTGGCGGGCTTCGTCCCGCCGGTGGAGCGGTCGCCCTGGAGGCCGGGCTCGGTGTAGGTGATCTCGAGTTCGACCGAGGCCGGCAGGTCGATGTAGAGCGGATTGCCCTCGTGCAGCGCGACGGTGGCGACCTGGTTCTCCAGCAGGTAATTCTTGGCGTCGCCGACCACGGCATCGCTGATCGCCAGCTGGTCGTAGGTGTCGGTATCCATGAACACGTAGGCCTCGCCATCGTGGTACAGGTACTGCATCTCCCGGCGGTCGACGCTGGCCGACTCCACCTTCGTGTCGGAGTTGAAGGTCCGGTCGACGACCTTGCCGGTGAGGACGTGCTTGAGCTTGGTACGCACGACGGTGTTGCCCTTGCCCGGCTTGTGGTGCTGGAACCAGGCGACGGTCCACAGCTGGCCGTCGAGGTCGAGGACCACGCCGTTCTTCAGGTCATTGGTGGAGATGGTTGCCACGTGTGCGCCCGCTTTCGTTACGTCGTCCAATTGCGACCGCTCAGTCTAGCGGGCGGAGGGTCGTTGGCAGAATCGGACCGGCGCGAACTCAGCGCCCCCCGCGCAGGCCGGCGAGCAGGTCCGCCTTGGCCCGGGCCCGCGGCAGCGAGTGTTCGGCCAGCCAGTCCGCGGTGTCGTCGCCGCCGGTCCCGCGCAGGCCGTCGATCACCTGTCCGACCACCGTGGGGGTCTTGTTCTGGCTCATCTTGGCCTTGCCCTCGAGCCGGCTGATCCTCAGCTCGACCCCCACGATCGCCCGGAGCAGCTTCCCCACCGCGGCAGGGTCCAGCGAGTCGACCGACGCGTCGCCGTGCGCCGCGCTCAGCCGGCGCACGGCGGCCAGCATCCACTCCGGGTCGCGCCGGACGACCAACTGCCCCCAGGCGTGCACGGTGACGTAGTTCCAGGTGGGCACGCTGGGCGATCCGGGGGTGCTCAGCCACTCCGCCTCGATGTAGTCGGCCGGCCCGTGCAGGATGAACAGCGCCTCCACCGGGTCGGTCGACGCCGCGCGCCACTGGTCATTCACCAGGGAGAGGTGACCGAGCAGCCGCCCGTAGGGGCTGCCGTCCGGCTCATGCAGCATCGGCACGTAGGTGGCGACCATTCCCCCGGGCCCGCTGGTGACAAGGTCGCCGGCCGCGCCGGCGGCGAGCACGGCCGCCACCTGGGCAGTGGTCATGGCGAAGTGTGCCGGGACGTACATTCAGACCTCGTTCAGGTGCAGGAACGTGTCGGCGAGCACACCCTCGGGCACGTCCGCCACGATCGTCGGGGAGCCGGGCGCCGCCAGCAGCACGAACCGCAGCTGGGAACCGCGGGCCTTCTTGTCCAGGCTCATGAACTTGCGCAGTTGCAGCCAGGAGCGGTCGGGATACCGGGTCGGCAGGCCGGCGAGTTCGAGGATGTCCCGGTGGCGCGCCACCAGGCCGGCGTCGATCAGGTCCAGCCGGTGGGCGAGTTCGGCGGCGTACACCATGCCCACCGCCACCGCCTGGCCGTGGCGCCACAGGTAGGACTCCTGCCGCTCGATGGCGTGCCCGAGGGTGTGTCCGTAGTTGAGCGCCTCCCGGCCGATGTCCGGGCCCGCCGACGTGCGCTCGCGGAGGTCGGCGGAAACCACGGCCGCCTTGACCCTGACCGCCCGCCGAATCAGCCCGGCCTGCCGGCCGCTGGCCGCGGCCAGCGCCTCGGTCGGGTCCTCCTCGAACAGGTCGAGGATGGTGGGGTCGGCGATGAACCCGCATTTGAGTACTTCGGCCATGCCGGAGCGCAGCTCGTCCTCGGGCAGGGTCTGGAGGAAGTCCAGGTCGGCCAGCACGGTGAACGGCTCGTAGAAGGCGCCGACCAGGTTCTTGCCCGCGGACAGGTTGATCCCGGTCTTGCCGCCGACCGCGGCGTCCACCATGGCCAGCAGGGAGGTGGGCAGCGCGATGTAGCGGACGCCGCGCAGCCAGGTGGCGGCGACGAACCCGGCCAGGTCGGTGGTGGCGCCGCCGCCCAGGCCGAGAACGGCATCGGAGCGGGTGAACCCTGCGGCAGCCAGGGCCTCCCAGCATCCGGACAGCACCTCGGCGGTCTTGCCGGCCTCCGCCTCCGGCACTCGGATCGCGGTCACCTGCTGGTCGAGTCCCGCGGTGATCTGGGGCAGCAGGGAAGCGAGCCCGGGCGGGTGGATCACCGCCACCCGCTGCACACCGTCCAGGAACTGCGGCAGGAGCCTGGACACGCCGGCTCCCACCAGAACCTGGTAGGGCTGTTCGGTCACGACATCAATCGGCTCCCAGTTCACGCTTCTCCTTGTTCGGCGGCGAGTGCGTCGGCCACCTGTGCGGCGGTTCTCCGGTCGGTGTCCACCACGACGGAGGCCACCTGGCTGTACCAGCGTGCCCGCTCGGCGAGCATCGCGTCCATGCGGGACCGGATGGCAAGCAGGGTGCCCATGCCGAGGCTGCTCAGGCCGAGCCGCCGGGTGGCGGCCGCCACCGACGTCCGCAGCCACGCCACCCGAACTCCGGCGAGGGCTGCGCGCACGGCGGGCGAGTCCACCGCGCCGCTGCCGAGCGCGACCACCCCGGGTCGGCCGAGGGCGGCCACGGACAGCTGCTCCTCCGCGGCCCGGTAGTCGTGTTCACCGCGGGCGAAGGCCTCGGTGGCCGGTTGGCCCAGGTGTGCCTCGACCAGATCGTCCACGTCGACCAGGGGCAGCCCCCACCGCTGGGCCAGCAGGTCGGCCACGGTCGTCTTCCCCGAACCGGGGATGCCGACCAGGACCAGGCCCGGACCGGTCAACCGAGGCGCCGTTCGGCCAGCCGGGCGAGGTAGCCGTCGTGGTTGCGGCGGGTCTCCGCCAGCGAGTCGCCGCCGAACTTCTCCAGGGCGAGCTCCGCGAGCACCAGCGCCACCATCGCCTCGGCGACCACCCCGGCGGCCGGCACGGCGCACACGTCGGACCGCTGGTGATGGGCCTCGGCGGCCTCCCCGGAGCGCACGTCCACGGTGCGCAGCGCGCGGGGCACGGTCGCGATCGGCTTCATCGCTGCCCGCACGCGCAGCACTTCGCCGTTGCTCATCCCGCCCTCGGTGCCGCCGGAACGGTTGGAGAGCCGGTGGACCCCGCCGTCGGCCGGGACCATCTCGTCGTGGGCCAGGCTGCCCCGGGTCGCCGCCAACCCGAACCCGTCCCCGACCTCGACGCCCTTGATGGCCTGGATGCCCATCAGGGCCCCGGCGAGCCGCGCGTCCAGGCGCCGGTCGCCCTGGCTGTGCGAGCCCAGGCCGGGCGGCAGCCCGTAGGCCAGCACCTCAACGACGCCGCCGAGGGTGTCGCCGTCCCCCTTCGCAGCAGCCACCTCTGCGACCATCGCCGCGGCGGCGGCGGGGTCGAAGCACCGCACCGGGTTCTCGTCGATCCCGGCGAGGTCGGCCGGGACCGGCAGGACCCCGGGCGCTGCTGCCGCCGAGCCGATCCGCACCACATGGCTGAGCACGGTGATCCCGAACGCCTGGTTCAGGAAGTTCGTCGCAATCCGGCCAAGGGCGACCCGGGCGGCGGTCTCCCGGGCGGAGGCCCGCTCCAGGATGGGTCGGGCCTCGTCCCAGTCGTACTTCTGCATCCCGGCCAGGTCGGCGTGCCCGGGCCGCGGACGGGTGAGCGCGGCGTTGCGGGCCAGGGACGCCAGCTCGTCGGCGTCCACCGGGTCGGGCGCCATCACGGTCTCCCACCGGGGCCACTCCGAGTTGCCGATCATGATCGCGATCGGTGAGCCGAGGGTCCGGCCGTGGCGGACCCCGGTCAGCATGGTCACCTCGTCGGCCTCGAACTTCATCCGCGCACCCCGTCCGGTGCCGAGCCGGCGGCGCGCGAGCGCGTCCGACAGTTCCGCCGACGTCACTGCGACGTGGGCGGGGATGCCTTCGATCGTGGCCACGAGGGCGCGGCCGTGCGACTCGCCGGCGGTCAGGTAGCGGAGCATGGGGGCCAGTCTGTCACGCCTCAGCCGTAGCACTTCTTCTTGTTCGCGTCGCTGGCGGCGCACCAGCTGCGCCACTTCTCCACGCTCGCCGCGTGCCCTTCCGCGGTGCTGTTGAACTCGGTCTTGCCGGTGTCGAGGTCGACGACCACGAAGAAGAGCCAGTCACCCTCGGCCGGCTCCAGGGCCGCCAGCAGCGACTTCTCCGACGGCGAGGTGATTGGCCCGATCGGCAGGCCCTTGTACCGGTAGGTGTTGTACTTGGAGTCCAGCGCGCGTTCCTCGTCGGTGGTCGACACCCTGCCGGAGGAGTTGTTGGCGTAGGCCACGGTGGCGTCGGACTGCAGCAGCATGCCCTTCTCGAGCCGGTTGTAGAAGACCCGGGCGATCTTCCCCCGGTCCTCGGCGTCGGGGCCGGCTTCCTTCTCGATGATGCTGGCCATGATCAGCACCTGGTAGGGCGTGTAGCCCAGGGCCGTGGCCTGGTCCTCGAAGTCGAGCTTCTCGGCGATCACGGAGAACTGTGTGGTCGTCAGCTTCACCGCTGCGGCCGCGGTCCGCTTCTCCGGGAGTTCGTAGGTCTCGGGGAAGATGAAGCCCTCCGCTCCCCTTTTGGCCCAGGAGGGAAGGTTGAGGCTCTTCCAGTCCTTCAGAACCGCGTTGAGGTCCTTCTCCTTGATCCCGCTGGCCTTGGCCATCGCGGTCACGGCCTGGGACAGTCTCAGCCCGTCGCGGATGGTCATCCGGTCGAACACCTGGTTCTTCCGGTCGAGCAGCATGGTCAGGGCGGTCTTGGCCGGTAGTTGGGTCTTCAGGGCGTACCGCCCGGCCTGGAGGCGGGCGGAGTCCGCGTTCGCCGCGGCCGCCCGGGTGAACGCCGCCACCGACTTCACGACGTCGGCCTGGACGAGGATCCCGGCGATCTCGGTGATGGTTGAGCCTGCCGGGATGCTCACCTCGACCGGCGCGACCCCCTCGCCGAGGTAGTCCTCGGCGGTGCGGAACTCCAGCCAGGCGTCCTGGGCGCGGGTGTAGACGAACCAGCCGCCGGCGATGAAGACCGAGAGCGCGAGCAGGACGGCGAACGCGGAGCGGACCTTGTACCAGAGTTCGCGGTAGTCGAGCTTGCCGGTCTCCGGGTCCCTGATCTCCCCGGGGAAACGTTTACTCATCCCTTGGGGTCCTTCCTTCCTCGCGTTCGGGGAGGAGTTCCCCGGGCGGCGTACCGGTCATCCGCTCCTGGTGCAGTGCCTGTTCCAAGAGTGCCACGGCCGCTGCCTGGTCGATCACCGGGCGCTGCTTGCGGGCGTTGCGACCTGCTCCGGAGAGCTGTCGGGACGCTGTCACGGTGGTCAGTCTCTCATCCACCAGGCGGATCGGCACCCCATGCAGGGCCGCCAGGAGCTCGGTGGCGACCACCCGGACCGCGACCGCCGCCGGGCCCTCGAGGCCGGCCAGGTTCCGGGGCAGTCCGAGCACCACCTCCAGTGGTTCGTACTCGGTGACCAGGGCCCGGAGCCGGCCCAGAGCCTCCGGCCCGGCGGCCACCGTGGTCACCGGGTGCGCGAGGATCCCGTCCGGGTCACTGGCCGCGACCCCGATCCTGGCCTTCCCCCAGTCCAGCGCCAGCCGGACGCCCCTGCGCACGCTCAGCCGGCCAGCGCTGAGCGGATGGCGACGAAGGCCTCCGGCGCGCTCCCGGGGAGCGTGCCGCCGCCCTGGGCGAGATCGTCGCGGCCGCCGCCGCGCCCGCCCAGCGCCGCGGCACCGGCCCCGACCAGGGCCCCCGCCTTCGCGCCGAGTCCTCGGGCCGCCTCCGTGGTGGCGACGATCAGCACCGGCTTGGCCTCGCCACCGATCAGGGCGACCACCCCGGGTCGGGAGCCGAAGCTGTTTCGCGCCTCGACGGCCAGCGCGCGCAGGTCATCGGCGCCGGTGCCGGGCAGGTGCCGGGTGGCCAGCGAGTAGGTGCCCACCGTTTCGGCGGCGGCGACCAGGGCGGGCACCGAGCCGAGCAGGCTCTTGCTGCGCAGCGCCGCGATCTCCTTCTCGGCCGCCTTTACCTGGGCCACCAGCTTGGAGACCCGGTCGGTGAGCTGGTCCGGCTGCACCTTCAGCAGGTCCGCCAGTCCGGCGACCAGGGCCCGCTCCCTGGCCAGGTGGGCGAACGCATCCTCGGACACGAACGCCTCCACCCGCCGCAACCCCGACCCGACCGACGACTCGCCGAGCAGGCTCAGCAGGCCGATCTGTGAGGTGCGTTCCACGTGGGTGCCGCCGCACAACTCGCGCGACCAGGGACCGCCGAGTTCCACCATCCGGACCACGTCGCCGTACTTCTCGCCGAACATCGCCTGCGCACCGAGCGCGCGGGCCTGGTCCAGCGGCAGTTCGAGCGCGGTCACCGCGAAGTCGGACCTGATCGCCTCGTTGCTGACGCCCTCCAGCTCTGTCTTCAGCCCGTCGCTGAGCGCCTGGGGGGAGTTGAAGTCGAATCGCAGGTAGCCCGGCTTGTTGTAGGAGCCGGCCTGGTGGGTGGACTCCCCCAGCAGCTGGCGCAGCGCCGCGTTCACGATGTGGGTCGCGGTGTGCGCCCGGCAGGCGCCCGCACGGGCCTGCGCGTCCACCGCTGCCACGACCCGCATGCCGGCGGCCAGCTCGCCGTCGTCCACCCGGACCCGGTGCACCACCAGGCCCTGGACGGGGCGCTGCACGTCGAGCACCTCCAGGCTGAGGCCGTCACCGGTGATCAGGCCGGCGTCGGCGTCCTGGCCGCCGGCCTCGGCGTAGAACGGGGTCTGGTTCAGGACCACCTCGACCACGTCGCCGGGCATGGCCCGGTCGACCAGCCGGCCGTCGGTGACGATGCCGCGCACGGTCGCGTCCGCGACCAGGTCGGTGAAGCCGAGGAACGGCACCTCGCCGCCGGCCCGCAGGGCGCGGTAGGCCTCCGTCGCAACCGCCCCGCCCTTCTTGGCCTTCGCGTCGGCGCGGGCGCGGTCCTTCTGCTCCTGCATCAGTCGGCGGAATCCGGCCTGGTCGACGCTCAGTCCCTGTTCGGCGGCCATCTCGATGGTCAGGTCGATCGGGAACCCGTAGGTGTCGTGGAGCGCGAACGCCCGCTCGCCGGAGATCTCGGTGCGGTGCTCGTCCCGGGCCTGGCCGGAAGCCAGGTCGAAGATCTGGGTGCCGGCGACCAGGGTGCGACGGAAGGACTCCTCTTCTCCGAACGCCACCTGGCTGACTCGCGGCCACTGGCTGACCACGTCGGGGTAGGAGGCCGCCATCAGCTCCCGGCTCACCGGCAGCAACTCGGTCAGCACCGGGTCGGTGACCCCGAGCAGTCGCATCGAGCGGATGCTGCGGCGCAGCAGCCGGCGCAGCACATAGCCGCGGGCTTCGTTGCCGGGGGTGACTCCGTCGGTCATCAGCATCAACGCCGAGCGGACGTGGTCGCCCACCACCCGCAACCGGATGTCGGAGCGCAGGTCCTTGCCATAGCTGGTGCCGGCGAGTTCGGCCGCCCGGGTGATCACCGGGAAGATCTCGTCGATCTCGTACATGTTGGCCACGCCCTGGAGCAGGTAGGCGGTCCGCTCCAGGCCCATGCCGGTGTCGATGTTCTTGCTGGGCAGTTGCCGGGCCACGTCGAAGTCGTCCTTGGCACGGACCGCGGACAGCTCCTCGGTCTGGAAGACCAGGTTCCAGATCTCCAGGAACCGGTCCTCGTCGACGACGGGTCCGCCGTCGGGGCCGAAGGCCGGGCCACGGTCGATGTAGATCTCGCTGCACGGGCCGCCGGGGCCGGGTACCCCCATGTGCCAGTAGTTGTCCTTCAGGCCGCGCCGCTGGATGCGCTCGGCCGGGATGCCGACCCTGCGCCACAGGTCGGCGGACTCGTCGTCGTCGAGGTAGACGGTGACCCACACCTTGTCGGGGTCGAACCCGTAGCAGCCGTCTGCCTGACTTCCGGTGACCAGTTCCCAGGCGTACTCGATTGCGCCCTGCTTGAAGTAGTCGCCGAAGGAGAAGTTGCCGTTCATCTGGAAGAACGTGCCGTGCCGGGTGGTCCGGCCCACTTCGTCGATGTCGAGGGTCCGGACGCACTTCTGCACGCTCACCGCCCGGTCGAACGGAGCGTCCTCCGCGCCGGTGAAGTAGGGCTTGAACGGCACCATGCCGGCGTTGACGAACAGCAGGGTGGGATCGTTGTACACCAGCGGGGTCGACGGCACCACGGTGTGACCCCGCGCGGCGAAGTAGTCGAGGAAGCGCTGGCGGATGTCAGCAGTGTTCATGGTGGTCGGTCCTCATCGGTTGCGGCGCGGCACGCCGGTACTTCCTGGCGGGGGTCCTCCTGGACGGGCGGTGTCCGGCGAGGCCGGACAGTTCACTCGTCCAGGCCGAGGGCCTCGCGCAGTTCGGCTTCGCGGTCGTCCATCGCGTCGCCCATGGTGGCGAGGAAGTCCCCGACCCGTTCGACCAGCCCGCTGCGCGTCTTCTCGAGCTGTTCGGCGACACCCTTGGGGGTGAACCGCTCGTAGTACTCGCGTCCCTTGAGCACGACCAGCACCGACAGTCCCACCCCGACGGTGAACCAGAACAGGCGCTTGCCCATCACCGGGTCTTCTTTCCGCTTCGGGGGGCCTTCTTGCCGGCCACGGCCTGGCGGACCCCGTAGGTGAAGGCCGCCGTCTTGATCAGCGGCCCGCCCAGGGTGGACGCGAACAGGGTGGACAGCTGGGCCGCGTTCTCGCTGACCACGGTCGCGTGGGCGCTCACCTTGGCCACGTCGTCGGTCACCACGCCGAGCTTGCCGAGCTCGGTGTTGGTGGCCGCGACCGTCCCCTTCAGCTCCTGGAGGATCGGGACGGAGTTGTGTCCGACGTCGCGGACGGCGAGGCGAACCTCCTCGAGAACCCGGCCCAGCTTCAACAGCGGGACGGCGCAGAACACGACGAACGCCACCGCGGCCACGGCCGCGATGAGTCCGGCGATCTCTCCGGCTGACATGGGCTACCTCGCTGTTCGGAATCGACTCGTGCGCAAGCCTAGACGACAACCGGCCCGGGCGCGTCAGCGCCCGGGCCGGGCGGAGTCCTGACGAGCCGTGAGGCACGAACGGGGAGGAACAGACGACAACCGGGCCGGGCGGAGTCCTGACGAGCCGTGAGGCACGAACGGGGAGGAACAGACGACAACCGGGCCGGGCGGAGTCCTGACGAGCAGTGAGGCACGAACGGGGAGGAACAGACGACAACCGGGCCGGGCGGAGTCCTGACGAGCCGTGAGGCACGAACGGGGAGGAACAGACGACAACCGGGCCGGGCGGAGTCCTGACGAGCCGTGAGGCACGAACGGGGAGGAACAGACGACAACCGGGCCGGGCGGAGTCCTGACGAGCCGTGAGGCACGAACGGGGAGGAACAGACGACAACCGGGCCGGGCGGAGTCCTGACGAGCCGTGAGGCACGAACGGGGAGGAACAGACGACAACCGGCCGGGCGCGTCAGCGCCCGGGCCGGGTCGGTTCCGCCCCGACCGGCGCCGGCCAGGACTGGTGGGCCTCCCGGAGCCCGAAGCAGGCGGCGGCCACTGCGCCGAGCAGGGCCGCGGCGGCGGGGAGCAGCATGCTGGTCGCCATCGCGGCACTGAAACCCGCCCGCAGTGCCTCGGGCAGGCGTCCGGCCGCCCCCGCCTGTGCGGCGGCCCCGGCGCCCTCGGCAACGAGCCGCGCCTGGATCAGGGCCGCGATGGCGGCGCTGCCCAGCACCGATCCGATCTGGCGCACCGAGTTGTAGACCCCCGACCCGGCGCCGGCGTCAGCCGCCGGCAGGTTCCAGGTCGCAGCGGAGCTGATCGGCCCGAAGGTGAACGCCCCGGCGATGCCGGTGAGCGCACTGGGCAGCAACAGCCGCCACCACAGGCTTTCGTCGGGCACCAGCCAGACCGAGTACCAGGCCATCGAGGTGGCGGTGAGCAGCAGTCCGCCGGTGGCGAGGATCCGGGGCTGAACCCGATCGATCAGCCGGCCGGCGACCGGAGCCAACAGCCCGGTGAGGACCGCCATCGGCACCAGCTGAAGGGCCGCGCGGGTCGGGCTGAAGCCAAGGACCAGTTGGTAGTAGAACACCAGCGGGAGGGCGTTGGCGGTCACCGACAGCCCGACCAGCCCGATCGCGACGTTGGACAGGGTGAAGTTCCGGTCCCGGAACAGCCGCAGCGGCAGCAGCGGCTCTCCCCTGCCCCGACTCTGCCACCAGACGAACCCCGCCAGCACGAAGAACCCGGTGAGGATGATCCCCCAGACACTGACCGGGCCCACGATCGTCCCCCACCGGTAGGTCTGTCCTTCCTGGATGCCGAACACCAGGCAGGTCATTCCGACCGCCCACAAGGCCACTCCCGGAAGGTCGAAACGGTGGCGGTGGGTCTCCAGGTCGGGAACCAGTCGCCAGGCCAGGACGAAGCCCACCACGCCCACGGGGAGGTTGACGAAGAACACCCACTCCCAGCCGAGGGCGTCGACCAGGAGGCCGCCGAGCACCGGCCCGACGAGGGTGGCGACCGCCGCGGTCGCCCCCCACAGCGACATGGCGCGGCCACGATCGTTGGGCGCGAAGGTGCGGGTGATCACGGCCATGGTCTGCGGGGTGAGCAGGGCCGCGCCCAGGCCCTGAACGCCACGGGCGGCGATCAGTGTTTCGATCGAGCCGGCGAACCCGCACCAGGTGCTGGCCCCGGTGAACACCACCAGCCCCAGCAGGTAGACGCGCTTGGGTCCGTAGCGGTCACCGAGCCGTCCGGTCACCAGCAGCGGCACCGCAAAGGCGAGCAGATAGGCGCTGGTCACCCAGATCGCCGCGTTGATGTCGGCACCGAGCCCCTGCATGATCCGCGGGTTGGCCACCGACACGATCGTGGTGTCTACCAGGATCATGAAGAAGCCGATCACCAGTGCCCACAGGGCCGGCCACGGCCGCCCTGCCGGCGCCGGACCGGGCGCGGTCAGGCCTGCGGCCGTCATTCGCTCGACCCGCCCCCGGCCGGGGCCGGCGGCCGGCCACGACCCAGCAGTTCGTCCAGCAGGTGCAACCGTTCGGCCAGCGCAGCCTCGTTGCCGTGTCCGGTGGGTCGGTAGTACGCGGCCCCCTCCAGCTCGTCGGGGAGGTACTGCTGCGCGGCCACGCCGTGCTCGGCGTCGTGGGCGTACCGGTAGCCCTTCCCGTGACCCAACGACGATGCGCCCGGGTAGTGGGCGTCGCGCAGGTGGGCGGGCACGGTGCCGATCCGGCCGGACCTGACGTCGGCGATGGCGGCGTCGATCGCCGCGATCACGGCGTTGGACTTGGGGGCGAGGGCGCAGGCGACCACCGCCTGGGCGAGGTTGATCCGCGCCTCGGGCATGCCGATCAGCTGCGACGGCCTGGGCGGCGGCCACACAGGTCTGCAGCACCGACGGGGCGGCCAGCCCGATGTCCTCACTCGCCAGGATGATCAGCCGCCGGGCGATGAACCGCGGGTCCTCGCCGGCTTCGAGCATCCGGGCGAGGTAGTGCAGGCCCGCCTGCACGTCCGAGCCGCGCAGGCTCTTGATGAACGCGCTGATCACGTCGTAGTGCTGGTCGCCGCCGCGGTCGTAGCGCACCGCGGCCCGGTCGACGGCCGCGCTGATGACTTCGACGTCGATGGTGGTGGCACCCTGCGCCGCCGCCCCGGCCGCCGCCTCTTCCAGGTAGGTGAGGGCCCGTCGGGCGTCGCCGCCGGCGAAACGCAACAGGGCGTCGCGCGCTTCCCCGTCGAGCGTGTAGGCGCCGGCCAGGCCCCGGTCGTCGGACAGGGCGCGTTCCAGCAGGGTCGACACGCCCGCGTCGGTGAGCGGCTGGAGGGTGAGCAGCAGGGACCGGCTCAACAGCGGGGAGATGACCGAGAAGGACGGGTTCTCGGTGGTCGCGGCGATCAGGGTGACCAGCCTGTTCTCCACCGCCGGCAGCAGCACGTCCTGCTGGGCCTTGGAGAAGCGGTGCACCTCGTCCACGAACAGGACGGTGCCGACCCCGCGGGCGAGGTGTCGCTTCGCCTCGGCCAGGGCGGACCGGACCTCCTTCACCCCGGCGGTCACGGCGGAGAGCTCGACGAAGCGGCGGCTGCCGGAGGCCGAGACCACAGCGGCGATGGTGGTCTTTCCCACGCCGGGGGGTCCCCAGAGGAACACCGACATGGCCGTGCGGCCCTCGGCCAGCCGTCGCAGCGGCGAGCCGGGCCCGAGAAGGTGGTCCTGGCCCACGACCTCGTCGATGGTGCGGGGGCGCATGCGTACCGCCAACGGCGTGTCCACGTGTCCGGCCGTGCTGAGGGACCCGCCGTGATCCGGGATCGTCGGATCAGCCAGCGGGTTGCCGAACAGGTCGGTGTCCATCGCGATGACGCTACACCGCCGTACCCCCACGATCGTGGCCCGACCGCTTGCCCACCGACGGAGGCCGAGCTATGGTCGATATATCGGAGATGTAGCGCAGAATAGAGGAGCGACACCATGGCGGATTTCGGGCATGACGGCGAACAGTGGCCGGCCGACCATCGCGGCCGGGGACGCGGGCACCGTGGGCATCACGGTGAGGGTCCGCACCAGCCGCCCGGGGGCTTCGGTCCCGGCGCACCGTTCGGTCCCGGGGGTCCGTTCGGTGCCGGGGGTCCGTTCGGTGCCGGGGGTCCGTTCGGTCCCGGAGGTCCGTTCGGTCCCGGAGGGCCGATGGGTCCGGCGGCCCGTGGCCGTGGGCGCGGCCGCCGCGGCCACGTCCGGACCTCGATCCTCGCCCTGCTCGCCGAGCAGCCGTTGAACGGCTACCAGGTGATGCAGGAGCTGGCCGAGCGCACCCAGGGCGCGTGGAAGCCGAGTCCCGGCGCGGTCTACCCCGCCCTGGCGCAGCTGGAGGATGAGGGTCTGATCGAGTCCTTCGACAACAACGGCCAGAAGGCGTTCCGGCTCACCGACACGGGCCGCGAATCCGCGGGCCAGGTCGGGACCACGCCCTGGGAGTTGGTGAACGAGGCTGTCGCCGGCTGGAGCCCCGACCAGGTGAAGGCCCTCTGGAAGGAGTTCACCGGTCTGGCTGCGGCCGCCAGGGAGCTCACCAGGAACGGGTCCACCGGTCAGGTCGAAGAGGCCACCCGGCTGCTGGCCCAGACCAGGCGGAGGCTCTACGGCCTGCTGGCGGCCGAGGGTGAGGACTCCGCCGGGGGCGGCGGGCTGGCCCACGGCGACGACCTGCGCTGACCCTGGCCGCCGGTCCAGGGTTCACCCCGGGCCGTGCCGCCCCATGGCCGTGGCCGCACGGCGGTCGGTTCCGTTCAGTGCGTCTTCGGGACCGCCGCCGGTGCGTCCACGCCGGCTTCCTTGCGTTGCCTGGCCGTGATCGGGGCCGGAGCCCCGGTGAGCGGGTCGAAGCCGCCTCCCGACTTCGGGAAGGCGATCACGTCGCGGATCGAGTCGGCCCGGCTGAGCAGGGCGGTGATCCGGTCCCAGCCGAACGCGATCCCGCCGTGCGGCGGCGCGCCGAAGGCGAACGCGTCGAGCAGGAAGCCGAACTTCTCCTGCGCCTCCTCGGGGCCGATCCCCATCACCGCGAACACCCGTTCCTGGATGTCCCGGCGATGGATCCGGATCGAGCCGCCACCGATCTCGTTGCCGTTGCAGACGATGTCGTAGGCGTAGGCGAGCGCCGACCCCGGGTCGGTGTCGAAGCTGTCCAGGTGTTCAGGCTTGGGCGAGGTGAAGGCGTGGTGCACCGCGGTCCAGGCGCCTTCGCCCACCGCCACGTCACCGGCGGCCACAGCGTCCCCGGTCGGCTCGAACAGGGGCGCGTCCACCACCCAGAGCAGCGACCAGGCGTCCTGGTCGATCAGCTCGCAGCCGGCGGGCGATCTCGTTGCGGGTCGCACCCAGCAGTTCCTGCGACTGCTTGCGCGCGCCGGCGGCGAAGAAGATGCAGTCGCCCGGGTTCGCGCCGACCCGGTCGGCCAGTTCCGCCCGCTCGGCGTCGGTGATGTTCTTGGCCACCGGCCCGCCGAGCTCGCCGTCCTCGCCGACCGTGACGTAGGCCAGCCCCTTCGCGCCCCGCTGCCTGGCCCACTCCTGCCAGGCGTCGAACGTGCGCCGCGGCTGATTCGCACCGCCGGGCATCACGACGGCCCCCACGTAGGCGGCCTGGAACACCCGGAAGGTCGTGTCGGCGAAGTAGTCGGTGAGTTCGACCAGGGCAAGGCCGAAACGCAGGTCCGGCTTGTCCGACCCGTAGCTGTCCATCGCCTCGGCGTAGGTCATCCGCGGCAGCGGCAGGGGCAGGTTCGCCCCGATCGTCTCCCACACCCGCTTCAGCACCGCCTCGGCGAGCTCGATCACGTCGTCCTGGTCGACGAAGCTCATCTCGATGTCGAGCTGGGTGAACTCCGGCTGCCGGTCGGCGCGGAAGTCCTCGTCGCGGTAGCAGCGGGCGATCTGGTAGTACCGCTCCATGCCGGCCACCATCAGCAGCTGCTTGAACAGCTGCGGGCTCTGCGGCAGGGCGTACCAGCTGCCCGGGGCCAACCGGGCCGGCACCACGAAGTCGCGGGCGCCCTCGGGCGTCGACCGGGTCAGGGTGGGGGTCTCGATCTCCACGAAATCACGGGCCGCCCAGCACCTCCCGGGCCGCCGTGTTGATCCGGGAACGAAGCCGCAGTGCAGCCGCCGGCGCCGGCCGACGCAGGTCCAGGTACCGGTAGCGAAGCCGGGCCTCCTCCCCCACGCTCACCCGCTCGTCGATCTGGAACGGCAGCGGGGCCGACGCGTTCAGCACTTCCAGCGTCGCGGCGGCAACCTCGATCTCTCCGGTGACGAGCGAGGGGTTCACGGTGTCCGCGGTCCGCGCCTCGACCACTCCGGTCACCGCGATGCAGTACTCGTTGCGCAGGGCATGTGCCCCCGAGGTCTCCAGGACGTCGTCGCGCACGACCACCTGGACCACGCCGCTGGCGTCGCGCAGGTCGAGGAAGGCCACCCCACCGAGGTCACGGCGGCGCGCCACCCAACCCGCCAGGGTGACCGTGGTGCCGACGTGCGCGGGGCGCAGTACGCCCGCCTGGTGGGTGCGAATCACGAGTCTGGTCCTTTCCTCGGCCCGGTCAGGCCAGAGCAGATCTTACGACGGCCGGACGCAGGTCCGCCGCCGGGGGGCGCCAGGCGCCGGCGTCGGCGGGCACCTGCTCACCGGAGCGGATGTCCTTCACCTCACCCTCGCCGAACCACACGAACGGGATCCCCCTGCGGTCGGCGTAGCGGATCTGCTTGCCGTAGCGGTCCGCCCTGGGTGCCACCTCGCAAGGGATTCCGCGGGCGCGCAGTCGCGTGGCCACCGAGATCGCCTGTGGGCGGGTCTCCTCGCTGTCGACCGCGACCAGGACGCAGCTCGGTACCGGCCGGGACGCCGTGAGCACCCCCTTCCCGACCAGGGGCACCAGGATCCGGCTGACGCCGATGCTCAGCCCGACCCCGGGATAGGTGTTGCGTCCGTCGGTGGCCAGGGAGTCGTAGCGACCACCGGAGGAGATCGATCCCATCGACTCGAACCCGGCCATGGAGGTCTCGTACACCGTGCCGGTGTAGTAGTCGAGGCCGCGGGCGATCTTCAGGTCGGCCACGAGTCGCCCCGGCACGTGCTCGGCCGCGGCGGTGACCACGTCGGCGAGCAGCTCCAGGCCCGCGCTGAGCAGCGGGTGTTCCACCCCGAGCGCCACGACCTGGTCGACGAAGGACGCGTCCGGGGTACGGATCCCCGCCAGCGCCAGGCAGGTGGAGGCCGCGGCGCGGCTCAGCCCCACCTCGTCGACGAGGAGGTCTGCGACCGCGGCCGGGCCGATCTTGTCGAGCTTGTCCACCCGCTGCAGGACCGCCAGGTGGTCGCTCACTCCGAGGCCGCGGTAGAAGCCCTCACTCAGCTGACGGTTGTTCACGCTCATCGTCGCCGGCGGCACCCCGAAGTCCACATGCAGCCGCTCCAGCGCCTCCAGCGTCACCAGCGGCAGCTCCACGTCGTGGTGGTTCGCCAGCGCGCCCGCCCCGACGATGTCGATGTCGGCCTGGGTGAACTCGCGGTACCGGCCCTCCTGCGGGCGTTCCCCGCGCCAGGCCTTCTGGATCTGGTAGCGCCGGAACGGGAAGGTCAACTGCCCCGCGTGCTCGAGCACGTAACGGGCGAACGGGACGGTCAGGTCGAAGTGCAGACCGATTTCGTCCACCGCGTCGGCGGCGGCGTGGAGTCGCCGGACGACGAACACCTCCTTGTCGATCTCGCCCTTCCGGGTGAGCTGCTCCATCGGCTCCACCGCGCGGGTTTCGATCGAACCGAAACCGTGCAGTTCGAAGGTCCCGGCAAGGCTGGCCAGGACGCGCTGTTCGACGATCCGTCCGGCCGGGGCGAACTCCGGGAAGCCGGACAGCGGCGCAGGCTTCGCCATCTAGGTCCCCAGCGCGGCGGGCTGCAGGTACGGGTTGGTGACCCGCTCCTGGGCGATCGTGGTCTGCTGGCCGTGTCCCGGCAGCAGCGCGACCGTGTCGGGCAGGGCGAGGACGACCTCCCGAAGGGTCCGGACCATCCGCGTCGGGTCCCCCCCGGGCAGGTCGGTGCGCCCCACCGAGCCGGCGAACACCACGTCCCCGGCGAACACGATCCGGTTGATCTGGGTGTTCCGGCCCGAGTAGTCGAGCCCGTACAGCACCGAGCCGCCGGTGTGTCCGGGCGCGTGGCTGACGCTGATCCGCAGCCGGGCGATGTTCAGCTCGCTCACCCCGTCGAGTTCCTCCACCCGGGCCGGTTCGACCAGCGGTTCGGGGTGAAGCTGGGCGAGCATCGCGGCACCGTCCGGACCCAGCCCGGCGGTGGGATCGGTCAACAGGTGCCGATCCGCCGAGTGGATCCACAGCGGGACGTCGAACTCGTCGGCGATCTCGGCGCTGTCGGCGATGTGGTCGAAATGACCGTGCGTGGCCAGAACGGCGCGGGGCTTCAACTGGTGCTCGGTGAGCAGTTGCCGAAGGCTCGGCGCGGAGTCCTCTCCCGCATCGATGACGACGCACTCATCCATGCCGGGAGCGGCGACCACATAGCAGTTCGCCTGCCATTGGCCGGTTGCGAAAGAAGCGAGGAACACCCGCGACAGCCTAGCGGCTGTTCGAGCGTCGGTGCCGTTCCCACAAACCGCGCCGGATCAGGCAAGATGATCCCCATGAACTCCACCTCAAGTCCGGCCGACTTCGGTCGCGTCGATCCGGATGGCACGGTCCACGTGCTCACCCCGGACGGCGACCGTGTCGTCGGTCAGATCCCTGATGTCGAGCCTGCCGAGGCGCTCGCCTTCTACACCAGGCGCTACGAGGCCCTCGCGGTGGAAGTGGGGTTGCTGGAGACCAGGATCAACGGTGGCGCGCTCTCCCCGGAAGAGGCGCGGCACAGTGTCGCCACCGTGCGCGGCAGCGTGAGCTCGGCGAACGCGGTCGGCGACCTGGCTGCACTGATCGGGCGGCTCGACGCGCTGGCGCCGCTGATCGCGCTGCAGGCGGAGGCCCGCAAGGCGGAGCGGTCGAAGCTGCAGGCAGCAGCCAAGGAGGCCAAGGAGGGCATGGTCACCGAGGCGGAGTCGCTGGCGGCCGGCAACGACTGGCGGGGTGGTGTGAACCGGTTCCGGACGCTGCTGGAGGAGTGGAAGGCGTTGCCGCGGATCGACCGCGCCACCGACGATGCGCTGTGGCACCGGTTCTCGGCCGCCCGCACCACCTACACCCGGCGCCGGAAGTCGCAGTTCGCCGAGCAGTCGGCCAAGCGGGAATCGGCGAAGGCCGAGAAGGAACAGATCATCGCCGAAGCGCGGCAGTACGCCGGCTCGACCGACTGGGGCGCCACGGCGGGCGCCTTCCGCGACCTGATGACCCGCTGGAAGGCCGCCGGCGCGGCTCCGCGTGACGTCGAGGACAAGCTGTGGGCCGAGTTCCGTGGCATCCAGGACGAGTTCTTCGAAGCCCGCTCCGCGGTGCTGACCGAGCAGGACGCCGAGTTCAAGACCAACCTCGACGCCAAACTGGCCCTGCTCGACCAGGCCGAGGCCGAACTGCTGCCGGTGTCCGACCTCGCCACCGCCCGGGCCGGATTCCGCGGCTTCCTGGAGAAGTACAACGCGCACGGGCGCGTCCCGCGCGAGCAGATCCGCTCCCTGGACGCCCGGGTGAAGGCGCTGGAGGCCGCGGTCCGTTCGGCCGAGGAGGACGAGTGGCGGCGCACCGATCCCCAGGCCCGGGCCCGGGCCGCGGAGACCGTCGCGATGCTCTCGGCGGAGATCGACAAGCTCGCCGAGAAGGCCGCCAAGGCGACCGCGCGCGGCGACGCCGCCGCGGCGGCGAAGGCCGCCGAGTCGATCGCGACCTACCAGACCTGGCTGGACCAGGCGAAGGCGACCCTGGCGGACTTCAGCCGCTGACGCCCGCCCCCGTCCCGCCGGACCGGGCGCGTCACGGGGGCCGGCTCCGCCCAGGGACGGAGGCCGCGGTGGCTGCAGGGACGCCGGCCGGGCGTCAGTTCTTCAGCCGGAACACGTCGTAGACCCCGGGCACCTTGCGGATCGCTCCGATCAGGTGTTTCAGGTGGGTCGGGTCGTTGGTCTCGAAGACGAGCCGGAACCGGAAGGTGTGGTCCTTGGCGGTGTTCAGGGTGGCCGACTGGATCGAGATGTGGTGCTCGCCCATCACCTTCGTGACGTCGGAGAGCACCCCGGTCCGGTCAAGGCCCTCGACGTGCAGCGCCACCAGGAACGAGCTCTGGGCGGTCGGAGCCCAGGCCACCTCGATCAGCCGCTCGGGCTGGGTCCGCAGGGACTGGGCGTTGGTGCAGTCCACCCGGTGCACCGACACCCCGCTCTCCCGGGTCACGAAGCCGAGGATGTCGTCACCGGGGACCGGACGGCAGCAGCGGGCCAGCTTCACCCAGACGTTCGGGTCGCCCTGCACCACCACGCCGGCGTCGCTGCCCGAGGACATCCGGCTGCGGCGCGGCCGGGTGATCACCGAGGCGTCCTCGCCGCTGAGCTCGGCCACCTCGTCGGCACCGCCCTCGGACACGATCAGCCGCTGGACGACGCCCTGGGGGCTGATCGTGCCTTCCCCGATCGCGGCGTACAGCGCGTTCACGTCCGCCACCCGGAAGTGCTCGGTGAGTCCGGACATGCGTTCAGGGGTGAGCAGTCGCTGCAGCGGTAGTCCGGCCCGGCGCAACTGCTTCGTGAGCAGCTCCTTGCCCTGCTCGACCGACTCCTCGCGACGCTCGCGCAGGAAGTGGTGCCGGATCTTCCCGCGGGCCCGGGGACTCTTCACGAACCCGAGCCAGTCCCGGCTCGGTCCGGCGTTGGTCGCCTTGGAGGTCAGCACCTCCACCACGTCGCCGCTGGACAATTCCGACTCCAGCGCCACCAGCCGGCCGTTCACCCGGGCGCCGATGGTCCGGTGGCCGACCTCGGTGTGGACGGCGTAGGCGAAGTCCACGGGGGTCCCGCCGGCGGGGAGACTGATCACGTCCCCCTTCGGCGTGAAGACGAACACCTCGTCGGTGGCGATCTCGAAGCGGAGCGTGTCGAGGAACTCCCCCGGATCCTCGGTCTCGCGCTGCCACTGGTTGATCTGCTGCACCCAGTTCAGCTCGGTGCCGTCGGCCTTGCCTTCCTTGTACTTCCAGTGGGCGGCGACGCCGTACTCCGCCTGCCGGTGCATCTCGTTGGTCCGGATCTGCAATTCCACGGGTTTGCCGCCGGTGCCCAACACCGTCGTGTGCAGCGACTGGTAGAGGTTGAACTTCGGCATCGCGATGTAGTCCTTGAACCGCCCGGGCAGGGGGTTCCAGCGGGCGTGCAGGATGCCGAGGGCCGCATAGCAGTCGCGCTGGTTGCCCACCAGGATCCGCAGGCCGACCAGGTCGTAGATGTCGGTGAAGTCGCGGCCGCGCACCACCATCTTCTGGTAGATCGAGTAGTAGTGCTTCGGCCGGCCGTACACGGTCGCCTTGATCCCGGCCGCCGACAGGTCGCTGCGGACCTGCTCGGTGACCGTCCTGAGGTAGTCCTCCCGCAACGGCGCCCGGGCCGCGACGAGCTTCACGATCTCGTCGTACACCTTCGGCTGCAGGGTGGCGAAGGACAGGTCCTCCAACTCCCACTTGATCGCGTTCATGCCCAGCCGGTGGGCCAGCGGGGCGAAGATCTCCAGGGTGTCCCGGGCGATCATGGACTGCTTGTCCTGGCGCAGGTACCCGATCGTGCGCATGTTGTGCAACCGGTCGGCGAGCTTGATCACCAGGACCCGGATGTCCTTGCTCATGGCGAGGACCATCTTGCGAATGGTCTCGGCCTTCGCCGACTCCCCGTACGCGATCTTGTCCAGTTTGGTGACGCCATCCACCATTGCGGCGATCTCGGGACCGAAGTCCGCGGTCAGCTGGGCCAGGGTGTAGGAGGTGTCCTCGACGGTGTCGTGCAGCAGCGCCGCACAGATCGTCGGCTCGTTCATGCCGAGCTCGGCCAGGATCGTGGCGACCGCCAGCGGGTGGGTGATGTAGGAGTCGCCGCTCTTGCGCAGCTGGCCGGTGTGGTAGTGCTCGGCGGTGCGGTAGGCCCGCTCGATCAGCGCGACATCAGCCTTGGGGTGATGGGTGTGGATGATGCGCAGCAACGGGTCGAGCACCGGAACCGCCTGGTTGCGCTGGGCACCGATCCGGGCCAGCCGTTGCCGCATCCGCATCCGGGGCTGGTCGGTCGTGGTGAACTGCCCCCGCGGCTCTCCGGGCAGACCGTCCCCCTCGCCGTACGGTCCGTGGACGCTCTGGGACACCCTGCCTCTTCCCGCTCAGCTGGCTAGGGTGCTCACTCTACCCGGGGCGAGCGGCTGGTGCCCGGCGCCTGCCGGACGACCACCACCTGGTCGCCGGTCTGCAACGTGCCGATGCCGGTCTCGTAGTAGCGGCGCACGGTCCGGTTGCGGATCACTGCCAGCACCTTGTCCCCGACGAGGTCCCTGGGGCTCTGCCCCACTTCCTCGCCGGTCACGTACCGCTGGGCCACCTCCAGGCCCTCACCGGCCGAAAGCAGGTCCTCGATGACCTCACCGAGTTGCGGGCTCAGCGAACTCAGGCCCATCAGTCTTCCGACGGCGTCGGAGGAGGTCACCACCGAGTCGGCGCCGGACTGGCGGATCAGCGGCTGGTTGAGCGCGTCCCTGACCACGACCACGACGTGCGCACCCCGGTTGAGCTGCCGGACGGTGAGGGTGGCCAGGATGGCGGTGTCGTCGCGACCCACGGTGATGATCACCTCACGGGCCTTGGGCACCTCGGCGCGGTACAGCAGTTCCCGGGAGGTCGCGTCCCCTTCGAAGGCGGCCAGCCCGTGCCGGTTGGCTGCGGCCACCGCCTGCGCGTCGGCGTCGATCACCAGGACCCGGTCCGGCTGGACGTCGCCGCGGAGCAGCGTTGAAGTGGCGCTCTGGCCGGTGGTGCCGTAACCGATCACGACGGTGTGGTTCCGCATCTTCTTCCTCCAGCGCGAGTCCATCAGGGCGCGACGGCCCTCGTTGGCGAGCACCTCCACGGTGGTCCCGACCAGGAGGACCAGGAAGGCGATCCGGATCGGGGTGACCACCACGGTGTTCATGAACCGCGCGTGGGGGGCGACGGGGGTGATGTCACCGTAGCCCGTGGTGGTCATGGTGACCGTCGCGTAGTAGAGCGCGTCGATCAGTCCGACACCGTCCCCGTTGACGTTGTCGCTGTAGGCAGCACGATCGAGGTAGACGATCAACGTCAGCAGCAGCAGCAGGCCCATCGCCATCGCCAGTCGCACCAGCAGCTGCCGGGTGGCCGAGGAGTACCGCACCGGCAGGCGCACCTGGGCCTGCCCCCCGCCGATCAGGGGGCCGAGCCGTGCCCGCAGCGGCGCCATCAGACGGTGAGCACCGCTGAGGTGTGCTGGATGCCCAGCTCCGCCAGGTGCGCGCGGCCGCCGAGGAAGGAGAGCTCCAGCAGGACCGAGACGTGCACCAGCTCGGCGCCCAGCCTGCTGACCAGGGCCGCGGTGGCACCGATCGTGCCGCCGGTGGCCAGCACGTCGTCGATCACCATCACCCTGGTGCCGGGCAGGATCGCGTCGGTGTGGACCGCGAGGGTCTCGGCACCGTACTCCAGGGAGAAGCTCTGGGTGTAGACGTCACCGGGCAGCTTGCCGGGCTTGCGGACCGGGACGAAGCCCGCCCCCAGTTCGAGGGCCACCGGGCCCGCGAAGATGAAGCCGCGGGCCTCCATGCCCACCACCATGTCGATGCCGGCCGGCGCACTGGCCGCCAACTCCGCGATCGCAGCCCGGTAGCCGGCAGGGCTGGCCAGCAGCGGGGTGATGTCCTTGAACAGCACTCCCGGCTTGGGGAAGTCCGGGATGTCCCGGATCAGGGACGCGATCAGCGCCCGGTTCTGGGCCGAACTGGCCACGCTCATTTCTTCCGCCGGCTGCGGGACTGCCTGGTCGGCTGCCGGCGCGGGCCGTCGGTGAGGTCCTTGGCCGAGACCAGCCCCAGGGTGCGCGGGTCGACCGTCGGCGTGGTGGCGCCACCGACCGCCACGGTGACCGCCCCGCCCTTGGCCGAGCTCTTCTCGGCCGTGCGGGCAGCACGGCGAGCCAGCCGCTCGCGGTGCTCGACCATGTCCGGATCAGCCTCCCGCATCTGGGCCAGCAGCGGGGTGGCGATGAAGATCGAGGAGTAGGCACCCGCGATCATGCCGACGAACAGGGCCAGACCCAGGTCCTTCAACGGGCCGGTGCCGAGGATGAACCAGCCGGTGAACAGCAGCGCCCCCACGGGCAGCACGCCGATGATGGTGGTGTTCAGTGACCGCACCAGCACCTGGTTCACCGAGGCGTTGGCCTGCTGGGAGTAGCTGTGCCTGGTGTCGGTGACGTCGCGGGTGTTTTCCCGGATCCGGTCGAACACCACCACCGTGTCGTACAGCGAGTAGCCCAGGATGGTCAGCACGCCGATCATGGTCGCCGGGGTGACGGTGAAGCCCACCAGTGCGTAGACCCCGATCGTGACCACCAGGTCATGGAGCAGGGCGAGGATCGCGGACACGCTCATCTTGAACTCGCGGAAGTAGGCCCAGATCAGCGCCATCACCAGCACCAGGAACACCACCAGTGCGATGCCGGCCTGGGTGGTGATCTGCTGGCCCCAGGAGGCGCCGATCAGCGAGTAGGCCACCTCGTCGGGAGCGATGCCCGCGACGGCGGCCATGGCCTCCTTGACCTGGGTGACCTCGGCCTCCTCCAACGGCCGGGTCTGGACGCGCACCGCGTTCTCACCGATCGTGGTCACGCTGAGGTCGTCGGCGCGCGGCAGGTCGAGGTCTTCGATGGCGCTGCGGACGTCGTTCACGGTGGTCGCGGTGACCGCGATCGGCGCCTGGAAGTCGGCACCACCACGGAACTCGATGCCCCAGTTGAGGCCCCGGACGCCGACGGCGAGGAGCGACACCAGCAGCAGGACCGCCGAGACGGTGTACCAGAGCCTGCGGTGGCCGACGAAGTCGTAGGAGACCTGGCCGGTGTACAGCCGGTGGGCGAGGCCGGGACGTTTGGCCGCGGTGACCACCGGTCCCGTGGGCTGTTCGGTCATCACGCCTCGCCTCCCGCCGTGGCGCCGCGTCGCCGCGCATTGTGCAGCGGCGGGTTGCTGGCGCCCATGTGATCAGCCTCGAACCCGGAGAAGCGGTGTCCTTCGCCGAAGAACTTCGCCCGCCCGAGCATCGTCATCAACGGCTTGGTGAAGAAGAACACCACAGCCAGGTCGATCAGCGTGGTCAGGCCGAGAGTGAACGCGAAGCCCTTGACCGCGCCGATGGCAAGGATGAACAGCACCGACGCGGACAGCAGCGACACCGAGTCGGCCACCACGATGGTCTTCCGGGAGCGCACCCAGCCGGTCTCGATCGCCGAGCGCAGGCTGCGGCCGTCCCGCACCTCGTCCCGGATCCGTTCGAAGTAGATGATGAACGAGTCAGCGGTGATACCGATCGCGACGATGACGCCGGCGATGCCGGGCAGGTTGAGGGCGAACCCCACCCCGGCACCGAGCAGCACGATCAGCGCCCAGGCCAGCGCCCCGGCGGCGGTCAGCGACAGGGTGACCACGAGGGCCAGCCCCCGGTAGTAGAGGATGCTGTAGAGCAGTACCAGCGCGAGCCCGATCAGGCCGGCGACGACGCCGGCCTGGAGCTGGTCGCCGCCGAGCTTGGCCGAGACGTTCTCCACGCTGGAGATCTCGAACGACAACGGCAGGGCGCCGTACGACAGCACCGCGGCGAGCTGGCTGGCCGACGCCTGGTCGAAGCTGCCCGAGATCTCGGCGTTCCCGCCGGCGATGCCGGCGGAGTACTCCGAGCCGACCGAGGGTGCCGAGATCACCGTGCCGTCCAGCACGATGCCGAACTGGTTCCGCGGCTGGGTCTCGGCGGAAAGATGGGCGGTCACGGTCTGGAAGTCGGCGGAACCCGCGCTGTTGAACGACAGGGTGACCACGTAGGCCACCGAGTTCTGCGGAATGCCGGCCTGCGCCCTGGTGACGTCCTTGCCCGGGATCAGGGCCGGACCGAGCAGGTACTTATAGGCGCCGGTTTCATCACAGGTGATCAGGGCCTGGTCGATCACGTCCGGGGTCGGGCTGGACTGCCCGCACTCGAACGCGGCGAACTCGCTGTTGTCGCGATCGGTGGGCTCCCAGGTCAGCGACTCGGCCAACGGAGTGGCCTCCGCCGCCGGGGCGGTGGGACGCGGGCTGGCGACCGGGGTCGGCAGGGCCGGCAGCGGTCGACGATTGGCGGAAGCGGTCGCCGACGGGCTCGCCGCTGCGGACCCGGTGGTGGACGGCTCGGGACTCGCGCTGCCGGTCGGCTGCGCCGCCGCCGTGGCGCTGGGTTCGGGGACCACGCCGGTGGACGCCTCGGCGGCGTACACCTTCCGGAAGTAGAGCTGGGCGGTCTGACCGACCAGGCGGACCAGTTCGTCCTTCTGCACGTTCGGAACCGAGACGACGATCTGCCGGTCGCCGGAAGTGGTCACCTCGCTCTCGCCGACACCGATGGAGTCGACGCGTTGCTGGATGATCGTCCGGGCCAGCTCGAGGCTGGCCGGGTCGATCGCGCCGGTGCCGGAGGTGTTGGACGCGGTGAGCGTGATCGTGCTGCCACCACGCAGGTCGAGGCCCAGCTTCGGCGTCCAGCTACCCGACACCCCCATGATGGTGAACAGCCCGACGACCACCAGGCCGAACACCACCAGGGTGCGCAGCGGGTGGGTGTGATTCCTGCTTGTCGTAGCCACTTCTGCCTAACGGGTCCGTTCAGTTCTTTCCGGCGTCGGGCTCGTCCGGGCCGGGGCCGGCCGCGTCGGCGACGGTCTGGCCCACCTCGGCACCCTCGACCGGGTCGCCCTCCACCACGTCGGCCTCTTCGGCCTGATCGTCGTCGGCGTCATCGTCGGCGTACTCGAACTCGTCGACCACCGGCTGGGTGCTGATCGCACGCTTGTCGACGGTCATCTCCACGCCGGGGGCGATCTCCACCACGGCCTGCTTCTCGCCGAGGTACTTGATCGTGGCCACGATGCCGGACAACAGCATCACCCGCGCTCCCGGCTCCAGCGAAGTCATCAGCTGCTGCTGTTCCTTCTGCCGCTTCTGCTGCGGCCGGATCATCAGGAAGTACACCGCACCGCCCATCAGCGCGAACAGGAACACGGTGGACCAGATGTCGGTGCCCATAAGGAATCCTCACGCTCTCTTCACTGTCGAGTCAGCGTTGCCGCCGAGTCGGTAGCCTAGCGCCGCGCGCCGGTAATACCCATTCGGCGACGCGCCCCGGTCGCTCAGCTTTCGGTGCTGAACAGGTCGGCGGCCTCGGGCGGCGTTCCTCCGGAGACCGGCGGGGTGAGTCCCAGGTGCTCCCAGGCCCGCCGGGTGGCCACCCGGCCGCGCGGGGTCCGCATCAGGAAGCCTTCCCGGACCAGGAAGGGTTCGGCGACCTCCTCGATCGTCTCGGTCTCCTCAGCGACGGCCAGCGCGAGGGTGGTCAGGCCCACCGGGCCGCCCCCGAAACCGCGACAGAGCGCCTCGAGCACGGCCCGGTCCAGCCGGTCCAGCCCGACCGGGTCGACCTCGTAGAGCTCCAGCGCGGCCGCGGCCACCGCCCGGGTCAGCCTCCCGTCGGCCCGCACCTGCGCGTAGTCGCGCACCCGGCGCAGCAGCCGGTTCGCGATCCGGGGCGTCCCCCGCGACCGGGACGCGATCTCCGTGGCGGCCGTCGGGTCCAGCTGCACACCGAGCAGCACCGCCGAACGCTTCAGGATCGCCTCCAGGTCGGACGCGGTGTAGAAGTCGAGCTGGGCGGTGAAGCCGAACCGGTCACGCAACGGCCCTGGCAGCAGTCCGGCGCGGGTGGTGGCCCCGACCAGGGTGAACCGGGGGATGTCCAGCGGGATCGCGGTCGCCCCGGGCCCCTTGCCGACCACGACGTCCACCCGGAAGTCCTCCATCGCGAGGTAGAGCATCTCCTCGGCCGGCCGGGACATGCGGTGGATCTCGTCGAGGAAGAACACCTCCCCCTCGGTGAGGCCCGACAGGATCGCGGCCAGGTCACCGGCGTGCTGGATGGCCGGACCGGACGAGATCCGGATCGGCGCCCCCATCTCGGCGGCGACGATCAGCGCGAGCGTGGTCTTGCCCAGCCCGGGCGGGCCGGAGAGCAGCACGTGGTCGGGCACGGCACCCCGGTGCCGGGCAGCGGCCAGCACCAGCCCGAGCTGGTCACTCACCCGCGGTTGACCGCCGAACTCGGCCAGGGACGCGGGCCGCAACGCGGACTCGGCCGCCCGGTCGTCGCTGTGGACGTGCGGGTCGAGCGGGTCGGTCTCAGCGGGCTGCACGGCGGCCACTCTGCCAGACCGGGGGCCGGAGCCGGATCACTTGGCCAGGCTCCGCAGCGCGGCCCGCAGCAGCACGGCGACCGACGCGTCCGGGTGTTCCGCCGCAGTGCCGGCCACCCGGTCGCAGGCCGCCTCCGCATCCCTGGTCGGGTAACCGAGTCCCTCCAGTCCGGCCCGCACCTGGTCGCGCCAGCCCGCCGCCACCGCCGGCGTCGAGCCCGACGGACCCGCGCCGGCCAGGGCGGCCACCTTCTCCTTCAGCTCCAGGACCAGCCGTTGCGCCCCCTTCGGGCCGATCCCGGGAATGCGGGTCAGCGCGGCCAGGTTCCCGGCGCTGACCGCCGTCGCGAACTCGGCCGGGCCGAACACCGACACCACGGCGAGCGCGATCTTCGGCCCGATCCCGGTGGCACCCTGGACCATCTCGAAGCAGTCCCGCTCTCCGGCATCGCTGAAGCCGTAGAGGGTCAGCGAGTCCTCCCGCACCACCAGCGAGGTGTGCAGAGTGATCGGCTCGCCCGGCCTGGCCCTCGCCGCCGTGGCCGGCGTGCACAGGGCCTTCAGGCCGAAGCCGGACAGGTCCACCACCAGCCAGGTGCCGCCGATCCCGGCGACCGTTCCCGTGAGCTGCGCGATCATGCCGTGACTCCCCGTTTCGCCAGCGCCTCCGCGATCCGGGTCGTTGCCGCGCCCCGCCACAGGTGGCAGATCGCCAGCGCGACCGCGTCGGCGGCGTCGGCGGGCCTCGGCGGCGCGTCGAGCCGCAGGATGCGGGCGACCATCGTGCCCACCTGGGCCTTGTCGGCCCGCCCCGATCCGGTGATCGAGGCCTTGACCTCGGTCGGGGTGTGGGTGTGGACCGGCAGCCCGGCCCGGGCCGCCACCAGCATCGCCAACCCTGCGGCCTGCGCGGTGCCGATCACCGACAGCACGTTGTGGTCGGCGAACACCCGCTCCACCGCCACCACGTCGGGACGGTGCTCGGCCACCCACTCGGTGAGGCCGGCCTCGATCCGGAGCAGCCGCTGCGGGAGCTCCAGGGTGCTGGGGGTGGCGATCACGCCCACCGCGATCAGCCTCGGCGGCCGGCCGGGGGCGGCCTCGACCACGCCCACCCCGCACCTGGTCAGGCCGGGATCGACTCCGAGTACCCGCATCAGCACCTCCGTCGTCCGAACAGTTGTTCGGATAATAGCCGCGACCGCGTCCGTGGTGGGGGTGCCACGCCCACGTCCGGTCAGCTCCGGCCCGACCCTGCCCGACCGGGACCGCCGCGCCGGTGGGCCGTCAGTTCTCCAGCAGGGCGCCGATCTCGTCGGGCACGTCCTCGTTGCTGTAGACGGTCTGCACGTCGTCGAGGTCCTCGATGGCGTCCAGCAGCTTGAACAGCTTCTCGGCGGCGTCCGCGGAATCCACCGCCTGGGTGTACTGCGGCACGAACTGCACCTCGGCCGACTCGTAGTCGAACCCGGCAGCCTGGACCGCCTTGCGCACGTCCACCACCGCGTTCGGATCGCTGAGCACGCGGAAACTCTCACCGTCCTCGGACACGTCCTCGGGGTCGGCGTCCAGCGTGGCCTCGATCAGGTCGTCCTCGGTCAGGGTACGGCCCCCCTGCACCTTCGACACCTCGACCACACCCTTGCGGTCGAAGATCCTGGAGACCGAGCCGACGTCTGCCATCGTGCCGCCGTTGCGGGTCACCGCGACCTTCACATCCGAGGCGGACCGGTTGCGGTTGTCGGTGAGGCACTCGATCAGGAGCGCCACCCCGGCCGGCCCGTAGGCCTCGTAGAAGATCTCGATGTAGTCGACGGTCTCGCCACCGAGGCCGCCGCCCCGCTTGACGGCACGCTCGATGTTGTCCACCGGAACCGAGTTCTTGCGGGCCTTCTGGATCGCGTCATAGAGGGTCGGGTTCCCCGAGGGGTCGGGACCACCGGTCCGGGCGGCCACCTCGATGTTCTTGACCAGCTTGGCGAACAGCTTGCCGCGCTTGGCGTCGATGGCCGCCTTCTTGTGCTTGGTGGTGGCCCACTTGGAATGACCGCTCATGGATTCCCGTCCGTCGTCATCGCCTTTTGCGCCGCACAGTCTAGGGCACCTAGCCTGACCGGCATGAGCGCACATCTCCACGGGGAGTACAAGGTCCCCGGCGGCAAACTGGTGGCCGTCGACCTTGCCGTCGTGGACGACCACCTCGCCCAGGTCCGGGTGAGCGGGGACTTCTTCCTCGATCCCGACGAGGCGATCACGGTGATCGACCGTGCGCTGGGCGGCCTGGACGTCGCCACGGCACCGGCCGAACTCGCTGCCCGGATCGACGCCGACCTTGCCCGGGCCGGCGCGGACGGCCTGATCAGCCTGCCGGTCACCATGGTCGGCTTCGACGCGAAGGCCGTCGCGATGGCGGTGCGGCGGGCCCTGGGCCACTCCACCGGCTGGGCCGACCACACCATCACCCGGCTCGACCCCGGGGTACTCACCCCGGCCGAGCACTGTGCCCTCGACGAGGTCCTGGCCCGGGAACTGGCTGCGGGCCGTCGCGGCCCCACGTTCCGCTTCTGGGAGTGGCGCGAACCCGCCGTCGTGATCGGCTCCTTCCAGTCGTTGCGCAACGAGGTCGACGCCGAGGCCGCGGGCCGCCACGGCATCCAGGTGGTCCGCCGGGTGTCCGGCGGCGGGGCCATGTTCATGGAGGCCGGGAACTGCATCACCTTCTCCCTGGTGGTGCCGGCCAGCCTGGTCGACGGGATGAGCTACGAGGCGTCCTACGCCTTCCTCGACGAGTGGGTGCTCACCGCCCTGGCCGAGTTGGGCGTCGAGGCCCACTACGCCGGGCTGAACGACATCGCCTCGCCGGTCGGCAAGATCGCCGGGGCTGCGCAGAAACGGTTCGTCGGCGGGGCGGTGCTCCATCACGTGACGATGGCCTACGACATCGACGCGGACAAGATGCTCCAGGTGCTCCGGATCGGTCGGGAGAAGCTCGCCGACAAGGGCACGAAGAGCGCGAACAAGCGGGTCGACCCGGTCCGGTCCCAGACCCGGCTGGCGCGCGAGGAGGTCATGGCCTCGTTCCTGGGCACGCTCGGCTCGCAGTACCGGGTGGCCGACGGCGAGGTCACCGCCGCCGAACTGGATGCCGCGCGGGAACTCGCCCGCACCAAGTTCACCAGCCCGGAGTGGACGTCCCGGGTGCCCTGAGCCCGGTCCCGGGTCGGGATCGGAGCCGTCAGCCGCGCGGCGTCCAGGCGTCGGCCAGGGCGATGTCGCCGTCCACGCCGGCGCTCAGGCCGTCACCGGCGATCCGGGCGTTGCTGGTGTACTGCCAGATCGACCAGCCGCCCTGATCGGCCCAGGGCCCGACCCGCGGCAACGCGTCGGGGATGCGGCCGTTGTTGGTTCCCCAGGACGCCACCCACAGCCGGGCCAACCCGGCGACATCGGCCCACCGGTAGGAGCCGTCCGCGACCCGGCGCTCGGTGGCGTTCGCGCTCATGTAGACGTAGAGGTTCGCCTGGTAGCCGTCGGCGAGCAGCCGCTGCCGGACCGAGGTCAGGAACCGGGACGCCTCGGCGGGCCTCCAGGCCCGCAACTTCAGCCGGTAGGTCTTGCCGGCCGAGGTCCGGGTCCAGGCCGAGCCGGCCTCGATGTCGAGCACCAGGGGGTCGGTGCTGGTGCGGGTGTAGCGGCCGTCGGCCTTCAGCCACTTCACGAACGTCGCCGCGGAGTCCTCCGGGGTGAATCCACCGGCGAACAGTTCCCCCTTCGTGGTGTCGATCGAGGAGATCCAGCCGTTGAACCAGTAATGCCCCAGCGACAGCCCGGCCTTCTCGGCGGCCGCGGCCAGCCGGGCGTAGGCGCAGTCCTGCACGGCCGGCACCGCCCCGGTCCGCTTCGTGGTCCAGGTGCAGGCGTCGGTGTAGCTCTGCCGGATCGGACGCGCCCCGCTGCCGTTGCGCAGGATGGTGAACCCGTCCTTGCCGGCCCAGTCGGCGATGACGGAGAGTTTCACCCGGCCGGTCGGCGAGTACTGGTAGGCGGACAGGTCCAGACCCTGACGGACACCGGTCAGCCCGAACGCCTCCTCCGCGTCCCGGGCCGGGGTCCTGGTCGGCCGCAGCACGGTCAGTCGGGCGGCCGCGGAGGTCGCCGTGCCGAGCCTGCCCGTCACCACTGCCCGGAACCGGGTACCGGTGGCCCAGGTACTGGCCGAGGCGGTGTAGGTGCGCTTCTTCGCCCCGGCGATGGTCGTCCAGCGGGTCCCGGTTGGCGTTCGCCGCTGCCAGGTGTAGCTCAGGTCGGTGCCGGCGGCCGACACGGCCAGCTTCGCTGAGGTGCGGGTGCCGTAGCGGCCGATCGTCGCGTCGGCCGGGTCAGCGGTGATCCGGGTGGTCTGGACCGCTGTCGGCAGCGTGACCTGCCCCGGAAGGACTCCTCCAAGGGCCGCGTTCCCCGGCACCGGACCGGCCGCCTCCGAGGGGGTCGGGGTGGACAGGGTGCAGGCGCCCATCACCGCCGAGAAGACGAGGGTCGCCAGCAGTTGCGAGGTTCGCGTGGTCACCGTCACGACGTCGCCACCTCGTTGCCGGCGCACACGGAGAGCGCATCCTCGAGGCTGAACCTGCCGACGTACAGCGCGGTGCCGACGATCGCTCCCTCCACCCCGAGCGGGACCAGTTCACGCAGCGCGCGCAGGTCGTCCAGGGTCGAGATGCCGCCGCTGGCCACCACCGGGGCGTCGGTACGGGCGCAGACGTCCCGCAGCAGTTGAAGGTTGGGCCCGCTCAGCATGCCGTCGCTGGCCACGTCGGTCACCACGTAGCGCGCACAGCCTGCGGCGTTGAGCCGGTCGAGGGTCTCCCAGAGGTCACCGCCCTCCCTGGTCCAGCCCCGGGCGGCCAGCCGGGTGCCGCGTACGTCGAGGCCGATCGCGATCCGGTCCGCGTGGTTGCGGATCACCCGGTCGCACCATTCGGGGTCCTCCAGGGCCGCGGTGCCGATGTTGACCCGGCGGCAGCCGGTGGCCAGTGCCCGTTCCAGGCTCGCGTCGTCGCGGATCCCCCCGGACAGTTCGACGTGCAGCTCCATCGCCGCGGTGATGCCGGCGATCACCCCGGCGTTGTTGCCACGCCCGAACGCCGCATCCAGGTCGACCAGGTGCAGCCACTGGGCGCCGCCGTCCTGCCATCTCCGCGCGGCGGCCAGCGGGTCGCCGAACACCTTCTCCGAGCCGGCGATCCCCTGGGTGAGCTGGACGGCCTGGCCGCCCTGCACGTCGACGGCCGGCAACAGCTCGAGGCTGGTCATGCTTCCTCCCGGGGCAGGGTCGCGATCCAGTTGCGCAGCAGGCGGGCGCCGGCGGCGCCGGACTTCTCCGGGTGGAACTGGGTGGACCACAGCGGGCCCCGCTCCACCGCCGCGATGAACCGGTCGCCCCCGTGTTCGGCCCAGGTGATCCGGGCGTCGGCCGGCCAGTCCGGCGGCTCGTGCACCCCGTAGGAGTGGACGAAGTAGAACCTCTCGGTCTCCACACCGGCGAACATCGCCGACGCCGCCGGCGGGCTGACGGTGTTCCACCCCATGTGGGGCAACGGGGCGGCGTCCAGCTGTTCGACCACGCCGGGCAGCACCCCGATCCCCGGCGCCGGCTCGCCGTGCTCGACCCCGAGGCCGAACAGAACCTGGTGGCCGACGCAGATGCCGAGCACGGGCTGGTGCGCCTCCAGCCGCCGGAGCACGATCCGGTGCCCACCCACGGCCACCAGCCCGTCCATGCAGGCGGCGAAGGCGCCGACACCCGGCACCACCAGCCCGTCCGCGGCCAGGGCCACGGCAGGGTCGGCGGTCAGCACCACGGCGGCGCCCGCCGCGACCAGTGCCCGGGTGGCCGAGTGCAGGTTGCCGGAGCCGTAGTCGAGAACGGCCACCCGGGGGGCCGACGGGGTGTCGACAGGCTCAGCCACCGCTCCAACGCTCACAGGCTGCCTTTGGTGGACGGCACGATCCCGGCGATCCGGGGATCCAGGACCACCGCGTCGCGGAGGGCCCGGGCCAGCGCCTTGAACTGCGCCTCCACGATGTGGTGCGGGTCGCGGCCGGCCAGCAGCCTCAGGTGCACGCAGATCTGGGCGTGCAGCGCGAAGGACTCCACGACGTGCCGGGTCATCGAGCCGCTGAAGGCCACGCCGCTCCCGCCGATCAGGGCGTACTGCTGGCCCTCGGGTTCACCGGAGTGCACCACGTACGGGCGCCCGGCGAGGTCCACCACGCAGTGCGCGAGGGCCTCGTCCAGGGGCACGGTGGCGTCGGCGAACCGTCGGAGGCCGGCCTTGTCGCCGAGCGCCTGCGCGAACGCCTGGCCGAGCACGATCGCGGTGTCCTCGATGCTGTGGTGGCCGTCGATCTCGAGGTCGCCGGTGGTCTGGACGTCGAGGTCGATCAGCGAGTGCTTCGCCAGTGCCGTGAGCATGTGGTCGTAGAACCCGCACCCCCGTGCTGATGGTGGCGACGCCGGTGCCGTCCAGGTTCAGGGCGACCCGCACCTGCGACTCGCTGGTGCGCCGCTCGATCACGGCGGTGCGCGGACTCATCGGGTCTCCTCCACCACTTCGGCCAGGGCGTCGTAGAACGCCTGTGTCTCCGCCGGTGTCCCGGCGGTCACCCGCAGCCAGCCGTCCGGGCCGGTCTCGCGCACGAGAACGCCGCGGTCGAGCAGCCGCTGCCAGACATCATGCCGGTCGGCGAACGGGCCGAACAAACAGAAGTTGGCGTCGGAGTCGATCACCTCGACCCCGAGTTGAGGCAGCCTGCGCAACATCCCGTCCCGGGTGGCCCGCAGTTCGTCCACCTTCGCCAGCAGTTCGGGGGCGTGCCGCAGCGCCACCTCGGCGACCGCCTGGGTCTGGGCGGACAGGTGGTAGGGCAGCCGGACGATCCGGCAGGCGTCCACGATCGCGGCGGACGCGGCCAGGTAGCCGACCCGCCCCCCGGCCAACGCGAACGCCTTGCTCATGGTGCGGGACACGACCAGGTTGCCGAACCGGTCGAGCAGGCTCACCGCCGTCCGTCCGGGATGCCGGGAGAACTCCTGGTACGCCTCGTCGACGACCACCACGGCCTCCGTGCGCGGCCAGGACCTCACTGATCACCGCCGGCCCGGTGGTGGTGCCGGTCGGGTTGTTCGGGGTGGTGATCACCACCACGTCGGGGCGGTGCTCGGCGATCGCGGCCAGGATCGTGCCGGCGTCGAGGCTGAAATCCGCAGCGCGGGGCGCGGTCACGTAGCGCGTGTGGGTGTTGCGGGCGTACTCGGGGTACATCGAGTAGGTGGGGGTGAAGCTCAGCAGCGTCCGCCCCGGCCCGCCGAAGGCCTGCAACAGGTGGGTCATCACCTCGTTGGAGCCGTTCGCCGCCCAGACCCGGTCAGCCGTCAGCCCGTGGCCGAGGTAGCCGGCCAGGGCGGTGCGCAGCCCGGTCGCCTCCCGGTCGGGGTAGCGGTTCAGGGCGGCCCCGGCCAGCGCCGCACAGATCTCGGCGAGCAACGGCTCGCCCGGCGGGTAGGGGTTCTCGTTGACGTTCAGCCGGACCGGCACGTCCAGCTGGGGGGCGCCGTAGGGCTCCTGGCCGACCAGTTCGGGACGCAGCGGCAACCCCGCAAGCGTCACGTCGGGCCTCACCGGTGCCCCTGGGGACGCCGGACGGTCACCGCTGCACCGTGCGCGGGCAGGTTCTCGGCCGCGGCGAACGTCTCCACCACCCCGGCCACCTCCAGCAGGGCCGCCTGGGAGTAGTTGATCACGTGCACCTGCTTGCGGAAACTGTGCACGTTCAGCCCGGAGGAGTGGCAGGCGCAGCCCGCGGTTGGCAGCACGTGGGTGGAACCCGCGCTGTAGTCGCCCAGCGACACCGGCGAGTACGGCCCGACGAAGATCGCCCCCGCGTTGCGTACCCGGGCCGCCACCGCGGCTGCGTCCGCGGTGTGGATCTCGAGGTGCTCGGCGGCGTAGGCGTCGACCACGGCCAGGCCCTGCTCGATGTCGTCGACCAGCACCACCGCCGACTGCGGGCCGGCCAGCGCGGTCATGATCCGCTCGATGTGCCTGGTGGCCGCCACGCGGGGCGCCAGTTCGGCCTGCACGGCCTCGGCGAGCGGCACCGAATCGGTGACCAGCACGGCGGCCGCCAACGGGTCGTGCTCGGCCTGGGAGATCAGGTCCGCCGCGACGAACCGCGGGTCGGCGGTGGCATCGGCGAGGATGGCGATCTCGGTCGGCCCGGCCTCGGAGTCGATCCCGACCCGGCCCCGGAGCAGCCGCTTGGCCGCCACCACGAAGATGTTCCCCGGGCCGGTCACCAGGTCGACCGGACGGCACAGGCCGGGCACCCCGTGGGCGAACATGGCGATCGCCTGGGCGCCACCGACGGCGTACACCTCCTCCACCCCGAGAAGGGCGCACACGGCGAGGATGTGGGGATGCGGCAGGCCACCGAACCCGGCCTGCGGCGGGCTGGCCACCGCGATCGAGCCGACACCGGCCACCTGGGCCGGGACCACGTTCATCAGCACGCTGGAGGCCAGCGGCGCCAGTCCGCCGGGGACGTACAGCCCGACCCGGTCCATCGGCACCAGACGCTGCTCCACGACCGCTCCGGGTGCCAGTTCGACCCGCACCTCGACACGGGCCGCCTCGGCCTCGGCGACCTGGCGGCGGCGGTCGATGGACTCGGTGAACGCGGCCCGCAGCTCCGGAGCCACCCCGGCCAGCGCCGCGGCGAGCTCCGCCGGCGGGACCCGGAAACTCTCCGGCACCACGTGGTCGAAGCGCTGGGAGTACTCCGCGAGTGCGTCCACGCCGCGCTCGGCCACGCCCTCGACGATCGGGCGCACCTGCGCCAGCGCCGCGTCCACGTCGAAGGCCGCCCGCGGCAGAACGCCGCGGTAGACGCCCGGATCGGTTCCCCGCAGGTCGATGGTTCTCAGCACGTCTGGATTCTACGGGGCGGTTCGAGGGGCCCGATTCCGGGAGTGGTCCGTGGGCGGACGACGACCACACCAGGTGGTTGACTGTCGCCATGTTCATCGGGTTCGGCACCGCCGTCAACGTCTTCACCGTCCTGCTCGGTGGCACGCTCGGCGTCCTCGCCGGTCACCGTCTCCCCGAGCGCACCCGCGA
Source organism: uncultured Actinomycetota bacterium (assembly GCA_963704225.1). Taxonomy (GTDB): domain Bacteria; phylum Actinomycetota; class Actinomycetes; order Propionibacteriales; family Propionibacteriaceae; genus Propionicimonas. The sequence continues at coordinate 249,140 of CAVPHL010000011.1, read as the reverse complement.
ACTGGTCACGACCATCCTGGGCCTGTTCACCCTGGTGCTGGGCGGACGCGCGATCGCGGCGGGCATCTCCGATGCCCTCGCCCTCGAGGTGGGCCACGACGCCCGGCTGCTGGTGGTGCTGGGCGCACTCCTGCTCGGCGGCATCGCCGGGTCGCTGTTGCAGCTGGAGCGTCGGCTCGACCGCGGCGCCGAGTTGCTGCACGACCGGTTCGCCTCCCGCACCGAGGGGGGCCGGTTCGTGGAGGGCGCCGTCACCTCGACGCTGGTGTTCTGCGTGGGTCCCCTCTCGATCCTCGGCTCGCTGTCCGACGGCCTCGGCAGCGGGGCCGAGCAACTCCTGGTGAAGGCGGTCATGGACGGGTTCGCCGCGATCGCATTCGCGTCCTCCTTCGGCGTGGGCGTGCTCGCCTCCGTCATTCCGCTGGCGCTCTACCAGGGGCTGCTCACCCTGCTGGGATTCGGGCTGGGCGACTTCCTGCCGGCCGGTCACGTCGACGCCCTGGGCGCGGTGGGCGGGGTCATCCTGATCGCCCTCGGCCTCCGCCTGGCGGGGATCAAGGCGATCCCGGTCGGCGACCTGGTGCCGGCGCTGGTCATCGCCCCCCTGCTGGTCACGGCTGTCGGGCTGCTCGGGTAGCTGCGTGCGCATCCTGCTGGTCGCGTGGGGATCGCGGGGCGACGTCGCCCCGTTCGTCGCCCTGGGCAGGGGGTTGGCCGCAGCCGGGCACGAGGTGACCGTCGCCGCCGCGGACGGGTTCGGGGAGCTGGTCACCTCCGCCGGCCTGCGGTACCGACGGTTCGCCATCTCCCTGGATGCCGGCAGCGAGGACCCGGTGCTGCGGCGCTGGCTCGCCGGTTCCGACAGCCTGCCGGCCGAGGTGCGGAACATGCGTGCCGCCGCCCACCGGTTCGCGCCGATCCTGGCTGCCGGGCTGGCCGAGGCCGTCGAGGAGGCCGACGCCTTGATCAGTGGCGTGCTCAGCGTGGCGGCGCTGGCCCCGTGGGCCGCCGCGCACCACCGTCCGCTGGTCGCGGCGCTGTTGCAGCCGCTGCTGCCCACCCGGACCGGCGCGGCACTCACCCACCCGGCCCGGCCGGCCGCCGACAGCGTCCTGAACCTGGCTGCCGGCTGGTGGCAGGCGTTGGGGATGCACGCCATCCTGCGCACCCCCATCCGGCAGGTCCACCGGGCCCTGGGGGTGCGTCCGCAGGGCCTGCCCGGCTACCTCCACGCCCTCCGGCGCACGCCGACCCTGATCGGGGCGAGCCCGCTGGTGGTGCCCCAGCCTGCGGACTGGCCCGACCACGCACTGGTCACCGGCTACTGGACCGACCCGGTGCCGGTCGGGTACCGGCCGCCGGCCGGCCTGGCGGCGTTCCTGGCTGACGGCGCGGCGCCGGTACACATCGGCTTCGGCAGCATGCCGAGCCTCGACGCCACGGCGACCCGGGCCCTGGTCGTCGAGGCGGTGCGACGGTCGGGACACCGGGCGATCCTGAGCGGGATCCTGCACGACGGCACGGCCCCGGTGCGCCGGATCGACGACCGGGTCCTGTCCGTGGGGCCGCTCCCCCACGACTGGCTCTTCCCGCGGACCGCAGGGGTGGTCTGCCACGGGGGCGCCGGCACCACCGCTGCGGCACTGCGGGCGGGCGTCCCGGTCGGCGTCGTGTCCCACCTGGGTGACCAGCACTACTGGGGCCGACGGGTGCACGAACTCGGCGTCGGACCGGCGTCGTTCCACCGCAGGGAGCTGTCCGCGCCGCGCCTGGCGGCGATGATCGCCGGCCTGGGTGACCCGGCGCGGCGGCAGCGCGCCGCAGCCCTGGGCTCCGCGCTCAGCACCGAGGACGGGGTGGGGCGGGCGGTCGCCCACCTCGAGGACGTGCTGCGGTCGGGGCCGGCGGGGACGGTGCGGTGAGCGCCACCCCCGCCACCGTCGCCCTGGAGCGCGCCGGCGTCGCCCACTGGCTGCACCCCTACGCCCACGATCCGGGGACCACGGCGTTCGGCGACGAGGCCGCCGCGGCCCTCGGGGTCGACCCGCTGCGGATCTTCAAGACGCTGCTCCTCGACGTCGGCACCGGCCGGCCCGGGCTTGCCGTGGCGGTGGTGCCGGTGGCCGGGCAGCTCAGCCTGAAGCACGCCGCGACGGCGTTCGGGGCCAAGCGGGTGGCCATGGCCGACAAGGCGCTGCTGATCCGCACCACCGGGTACGTGCGCGGCGGAGTCTCGCCGCTCGGCCAGCGGACGGCGTTGCCCACGATCATCGACGAGACCGCCCGGCTGTGGGACACCATCTTCGTCTCGGCCGGAAGGAGGGGCCTGCAGGTCGAGCTCGCACCGGACGATCTGGCGCGCCTGGTCGGCGCCCACTTCGCCGACATCGCCCGCTGAGCCGGCCCGGACCCGGGGGTGGCTATCTCACCGGATCGCCCAGCGCGGCGTCGAGCGCCGTGCGGCCACGGGCAAGCGACTCCCGGCGCAGGGCGTCCTGCTGGTGGCGCAACTCGTCGAACGGCAGCCGCGGCAGGCCCTCGGCCACCGCATGCCAGGCCAGGTCACCGATCACCTGCTGGGCGACGACCGCGTCCTGCACCGCCCCCAGCGCCTCGGTGACCGCCTCCCAGCGTGCCCGGGCATCCTCGGCGGGCGCGCCCTGGCACCTGACCAGCACCTCCGCGCCGTAGCGGGCGGCCTTCGCCGCCTTGCGCACCTCGTGCCACCGGGTCAGGTCACCGGGCCGCGCTGCGGCCAGGACCCCCAGCCTCCGCGCCCGCTCGACCGCCCGGGCCTGGAGCGGGGGTAACGCCACCTCGGCCGGGTCCGCCGCCGGACCACCCAGCCGCGGTGCGGTCAGCAGCAGTTCCAGGCCGGCCTGCAACCGGTCGTAGCGGGGGGTGTCCATGCTCTCGACCAGCTTCCGGTGCGCCGCGGCGTGGGTGGCGTCCAGGCTTTCCCGGATCCGTCCCGCGACCAGTTCCCGTTCCGCGGCGGCGAGCCCGGAGAGCGAGGCCAGCAGCCGCTCGCGAAGCACCTCCGCGTCCCGGGGCGGCCCGAGCTCCTCGGCGTGCCAGCGCAGTTCGTCCCGCAGCGCCCTGGTGGTCCCGGCCGAGAACACGTCGGCGTAGGTGCGCAGCACGCTGCGCAGTCGCCGGGTCGCCACCCGGCTGCGGTGGACGGCGTCCGGGGCGTCGGCCCGGACGCCCACCTCCCGGTCCTGCAGCACCCCGACCTGCTCGGCGGCGTAGGCGAGCACCGTCCCGCCGGCGGACCGGTCCCGAACCTGGGACGCGGCCAGCGCCCGGTCCAGTGCCCGGGCGATCTTGGAGCCGGTCCCGGCGCGCCGGATGCCTGCCGCCGCCAGCACCGCCTCCACCCGGTCGAGCAGGGCGACGTCCCCGGTCACCAGCTCGACCTCGGCCTCCCGCCAGCACTGCTCGCGTCCGGCCACCGTCGCCCGCACCTGGTCGGTGCAGGTCACCGCGAGCACGGCGCCGTCCCGGCCGAGCAGCTGCTGTTCCCGCCGGTGGGTCCGCAGCACGGCGACCGGCACCACCGGGGCACCCGCCAGGGTCTGCGCCACCTGCTCGCGGAGTTCCTGCGGCAGCCGTGGCGGATCAAGGGGCAGGCGCAGCTCGATCCGTTGGTCGGGTGAGGCGCCGGGGAGCTTCAGGTGCCAGCCCTCGTCGCTCCCGCCGGTCCGTCGGCGGACCACCTGCCAGGCTCGGGTCAGCCGGTAGTCGGGGGCGTCGTAGTAGGTCGCCTCCAGCGTGAACTCGGCCACCTCGCCCTCACTGGCGACCGCCGCCAGCGACGGCAGGGTCTGCCCGGGGTCCAGCTCGTACTTGCGTTCGGTCTCGACCGCGCCCGCCATGCTCAGGCGCTGGGCTTGTCGGAGCCGGTGAGTACCCCGCGTTCGTCGACGGTGCCCGTTTCGGGTTCCGGCCCTGGCTCCCCGGGTCCGGTGCGCGGGCGCCGGGTGGCCGGGTCCTCCTCGTCGGGGCCGAGGGAGGAGATCAGCAGGACCGGGGTGATCGCGGCGAACGCCCACACCGCCAGCGCCGACAGGGAACGCAGCTGAAGCGAGCTTCGCACGACCGCGCCGGGCGCCGCCTCGCTGATCCGGACGGCCTCCGGCCCCGGGCCGAACAGTTGGCCGAGCTGCCAGCAGACCACCCCGGCGAGCAGGCCGGCACCGACGGCGAGCAACGCCGTGGGCCAGCCGAGCGGCCGGAACCACTTCCAGGTCACCAGGCCGAGGCCCACCCCGACGAGCGCGCCGGTGATCACGAACCAGACATCGGCGGCCACGAGCTCGGTGACGGCGCGCTCACTCATCACCGCAAGACTGGTCTCGGGGTCGATCCGCCAGGTCGGCAGGGTGACCACGGCCGCCCAGAACACGCCGGCGAGCAGGCCCACCACGATCGACAGGCCGGCCAGGAGTGCCAGCCAGAGCACCAGTGACCCGTCCGCGGCGGGCGCAACGGCCCGCTCAGGGACCGGGTTGGGGTCCTCGGTGATGGTGGTGCTCACACGGGGCAGCCTACCCTTCCAGGCAGTTCAGACGCTCACGCAGGACGGGCCCAGCAGGGCCTTCAGGTCAGCGATCAGCGGACGCGAAGGCGCCACCCTCAGGCCGTCGTCCAGTTTCCAGACCTTGGCGCCGGTCATCGCCGTGACCAGCCGCACTCTCACCTCGGTGGGCCCCGGGTGCGCCCGCAGCACCAGCCGCAGCTGCTCCACGACCGCCGGGGTGCAACGGACGGCCGGGAGCTGGATCACCAGCGGCCCGCTCGGGCCCTCGGACACGTCCGGGAAGGTCACCTCCTGGCCGGTCATCTCCAGGGTGTCGTCCTTGAGCCGGATCCGGCCCCTGATCCGCACCACCGTGTCGGTGGCCAGGGACGTCGCCACGCCGGCATACACCTTCGGGAACAGCAGCACCTCGATCCCGGACTCCAGGTCCTCCACGCTCACGATCGCCCACAGGTCACCGTTCTTGGTCTGCTTGCGGACCACCTGGGTGATCATGCCGGCGATCGTCACCGTGCCGTCCCGGGGGCCGTCGTCGGCCCGGAGCTGGCCGATGCTCAGGTCGCGCTGGGCGGTCAGGACGTGCTCCAGGCCCTGCAGCGGGTGGTCGCTCACGTAGAGGCCCAGCATCTCCCGCTCGAAGCCGAGCCGGACCCGCTTGTCCCACTCCTGCAGGTCGGGCACCGGCGCGGCGGCGAGGGTCTCGGCGCTGCCGGCGTCGCCGAACAGGTCGTCCTGGCCGTTGGCCTGGTTGCGCTTGAGGTCGATCACCTCATCGACGCGCCGCTCGAAGCACTCCATCAGGCCCCTGCGGGTGTGCCCCATCAGGTCGAAGGCGCCCGCCTTGATCAACGATTCGATCACCCGCTTGTTGCAGACCACCAGCGGCACCTGGTCGAGGAAGGCGCCGAAGTCGGCCGCCGGGCCCCGTGCCGTGCGGGCCTCGACGATGCCGCGCACCACGTTGTCGCCGACGTTCCGGATCGCGGCGAGGCCGTAGCGGATGTCAGTCCCGACGGGGGTGAACATGCCTTCGGAGGAGTTCACGTCCGGCGGCATCACCCTGATGCCCATCCGCCGGCACTCGCCCAGGTACAGCGCCGTCTTGTCCTTGTCGTTCTTCACCGACTCCAGCAGCGCGGCCATGTACTCGGCCGGGTAGTTGGCCTTCAGGTAGGCGGTCCAGTAGGAGATGACGCCGTAGGCCGCCGAGTGCGCCTTGTTGAAGGCGTAGGCGGCGAACGGGACCATGATCTCCCACAGCGTGTTGATCGCCGCGTCCGAGAAGCCACGCTCGCGCATGCCCGAGCTGAACGGCTTGAACTCGGCCTCCAGCACCTCCTTCTTCTTCTTTCCCATCGCCCGCCGCAACAGGTCGGCCTGGCCGAGGCTGTAGCCGGCCACCCGCTGCGCGATCTGCTGGATCTGCTCCTGGTAGACGATCAGGCCGTAGGTGGTGTCGAGGATGTCGGCCAGCGGTTCGGCAAGCTCGGGATGGATCGGCTCCACCTTCTGCCGGCCGGTCTTGCGCAGGGCGTAGTTGGTGTGGCTGTCGGCTCCCATCGGGCCGGGCCGGTACAGCGCGATCGTGGCCGAGATGTCCTCGAAGTTGTCCGGGCGCATCAGCTTCAGCAGGGACCGCAGCCCACCGCCGTCCAGCTGGAACACCCCGAGGGTCTCCCCCGAGGCGAGGAGCTCGTAGGCGGCCCGGTCGGCCATGTCCCGACGCAGCGCGTCCAGGTCCAGCTCGACGCCGCGGTTGATGGCCACGTTGCGCACGGCGTCATCGAGGATGGTCAGGTTGCGCAGCCCCAGGAAGTCCATCTTGACCAGGCCGAGCGCCTCGCAGCTCGGGTAGTCGAACTGGGTGATGATCTGGCCGTCCTGTTCCCGCTTCATGATCGGGACGACGTCCAGCAGCGGCGCCGACGACATGATCACGCCGGCCGCGTGCACACCCCACTGCCGCTTCAACCCCTCGATGCCCCGGGCGGTGTCGACGACCAGCTTCACGTCGGGATCGGACGCGTAGAGCTCGCGGAACTCGGTGCCCTCGCCGTACCGGTCGTGGGCCGGGTTGAACACATCGGCGATGGACACGTCCTTGCCCTGCACCGGCGCGGTGTAGGCCTTGGTGATCCTCTCCCCCAGCGCGAACGGCATGCCCAGCACGCGGCCGGAATCCTTGATCGCCTGCTTGGCCTTGATGGTGCCGTAGGTGACGATCTGGCAGACCCGGTCGTCGCCGTACTTCTCGGTGACGTAGCGGATCACCTCGCCGCGACGGCGGTCGTCGAAGTCCACGTCGAAGTCGGGCATCGAGGGACGCTCGGGGTTGAGGAAGCGTTCGAAGATCAAGCCGTGCGGAACCGGGTCCAGGTCGGTGATCCTCATCGCGTAGGCGCACATCGAACCGGCGCCGGAGCCGCGTCCGGGACCCACCCGGATCCCGTTGCGCTTGGCCCAGTTGATGAAGTCGGCCACCACGAGGAAGTACCCGGCGTACCCCTTGCCGATGATCACGTCCTCCTCGTACCCGGCCTGGGTGGTCGCGTACTCGGGGACTCCGTCGGGGAACCGCTCCTCGAGACCCCGACGCACCTCCTTGATGAACCAGGACGCCTCGCTCTCCCCGGCCGGCACCGGGAACTGCGGCATGTAGGTGCCGTTGCCCTCCGCGAAGGAGATGTTGCACCGCTCGGCGATCGCCAGGGTGTTCCGCGACGCCTCGGGGACGTCGGCGAACAGGGCCAGCATCTCCTCCTGGGGTCGAAGGTAGTAGCCGTTGCCGTTGAACCGGAACCGGTTGGGCGTGTCCTTGTTCGAGCCCGACGACACGCACAGCAGGGTGTCGTGGTCCTCGGCGTCCTCAGCGCGCACGTAGTGGGAGTCGTTGGTACCGACCAGCGGCAGGTTCAGGTCCTTCGCGATCCGGAGCAGGCCGCTGCGCACCCTGGTCTCGATGTCGAGGCCGTGGTCCATCAGTTCCACGAAGAAGTTGTCCGCCCCGAAGATGTCGCGGAACTCGGCCGCCGACGCGAGCGCCTCGGAGTACTGGCCGAGCCGGAGGTAGGTCTGCACCTCCCCCGACGGGCAGCCGGTGGTGGCGATCAGTCCCCTGGCGTACCGGTTGAGCAGCTCGCGGTCGGCCCGGGGCTTGTAGAAGAAGCCTTCCAGGGAGCTCATCGAGCTGAGCCGGAACAGGTTGTGCATGCCGGCGGTGTTCTCGGCCCAGATGGTCATGTGGGTGTAGGCGCCCTTGGCCGAGACGTCGTCCCCGGTGCCGTCGCCCCACTGGACGCGCTTGCGCTCGCTGCGGTGGGTCTTCGGGGTGAGGTACGCCTCCAGCCCGATGATCGGCTTGACCGGGGAGTTCCTGGCCGTCTTGTAGAACTCGTAGGCCCCGAACATGTTGCCGTGGTCGGTGACGCCGAGGGCGGTCATGCCGAGCTCCTCCGAGCGGGCCACCATGTCCTTGAGCCGGGCGGCGCCGTCCAGCATCGAGTACTCCGAGTGGCAGTGCAGGTGGACGAACTCTTCCGACACGCTGACCCACGACCTCCGGACGACTTGGCTATGGACGGGCGCTGGGGGAAGTCAGCGGGTACTCACCTTAACCCCAGCCGCCGACGTTGCCGGGACCGACTCACCCCGCCCGCCGATCACGCGCCGAGCAGGTCGGCGAGCCTGTTCAGGGTACGGAGGTTGCGGGCCGTGCCGGTCGCCGGACGCAGGGCGGCGACCAGTCCCGAGGCCAGTCTGGACCCGGCCTGGCCGTGCGGGAAGGCGGCGTAGACGTCGGTTCCGGAGCCGGCGAGACCGACCTGCTCCGCGCCCACGGCCAGCGCGGCCAGTCGCCGGGCGGCCAGCTCGCCGACCGGCCGGTCACAGCAGGCGATCACCACCTTCGAAGGGTCCCCGGCGGCGAACGGGTGGCCGGCGAGCAGCGCCCGCAGCTCGGGGCCGGTCCGGATCACGACGTCCACCCCGGTCCCGAACTCCGCGCGCAGCACCGCGGCCAGTGCCCCCGCGAGCGCGGCGTCCGCACCGTCGGCCCGGAACAGCAGGTTGCCCGACTGCAGGTGCGTGGTCACGTCGGCCCAGCCGAGCGCCGTCGCCAGCTCGCGAAGCCGGGCCATCGGCACCTGCCGCCCGCCGCCGAGATTGACCCCGCGCAGCAGGGCGACGCGAAGGGGGGTGGGAGTTTGCTCCCGGTCGCCGGTCATGATTGCATCCTTACGGCAAGTCCTCGTCGAACGAAAGGGGCCAGCGTGCCACAGGTCAGTCTGATCGGGGCGCCCACCGACATCGGTGCTTCGCGGCTCGGCTGCCGCCTCGGGCCGCAGGCGTTGCGCGTGGCCGGAATCGGCGCCGCGCTGGAGCGGTTCGGCTGCGACGTCCTCGACACCGGCGACCTGGCCGGGCCGGAGAACCCGCAGCAGCCGCCGGTCGACGGCTACCGGCACCTGGCCGAGGTGACCCAGTGGAATCGGGTCGTGTACGCCGCGACGGCCGCCGAGCTCGCCGACGGACGGCTGCCGATCCTGCTCGGCGGCGACCACAGCCTCGCGATCGGATCGATCAGCGCCGTCGCCGCCCACTGCCGGGCAGCGGGCAAGCGGCTGCGGGTGATCTGGGTGGACGCCCACGCCGACTTCAACACCGCCGAACTCACCCCGTCCGGCAACATCCACGGAATGCCGGTGGCCTGCCTGGCCGGGCACGGGCCCGAGGAGCTGACGTCCATGGCGGGCCCGGCGCCGGCGGTGCTCACCAACGACATCCGCCAGGTGGGCCTGCGCAGCGTGGACCCGGGCGAGAAGGCGTTCCTGAACGAGTTGGGCGTGGAGGTGTTCGACATGCGGTTCGTGGACGAGATCGGCATGCGGCGCACGATGGTCAGGGCGTTGGCCGGCGTGGACGAGAACACCCACCTGCACCTCAGCCTCGACCTCGACTTCGTCGACCCCGAGATCGCACCCGGCGTGGGAACCCCGGTGCGTGGGGGGCCCACCTACCGCGAGGCGCAGCTGTGCATGGAGATGATCGCCGACACCGAACGCCTCGGCTCGGTCGACCTGGTCGAACTGAACCCGGCCCTCGACGTCCGCAACACCACCGCGGAACTTGCGGTCGACCTGGTCGAGTCGCTGTTCGGCAAGAGCACCCTGCACCGCCTCCACGCCGGCATCGCGCTCTGACCGCACCGCGAAGGGCCACGCCGGAACGGGTCACGCCGGCCATCCGGGTGACCCGCGTCGGTCGGCCCCGGCCAGGGCCGGGGCCCGGCTCTCAGCCGACCAGCGGGCGATCGGTCGGAAGGACCGGCTTCGGCAGCCGCGAACGGCCCTGCAGGGACGCGTCGACGCCGTTGGCGCAGGAGCGGCCCTCGGCGATCGCCCAGACGATCAGCGACTGGCCCCGGCCGGCGTCCCCGCAGACGAACACCCGGTCGGCGTTGGTCGCGTAGTTCGCATTCCTGGCGATGTTCCCGCGCGGATCGAGTTCCAGGCCGAGCTGCTCGACCAGCCCTTCTCGCTGCGGGCCGGTGAACCCCATTGCCAGCAGCACGAGCTGCGCGGGCAGGAACCGTTCGGTGCCCGGGACCGTCTCGAAACGGCCCTCGACCATCCGCACCTCGGCGAGGTCCAGGCCGGTGACGTTGCCGGACTCGTCGCCGGCGAACGCGGTGGTCGAGACCGAGTAGAGCCGCTCGCCGCCCTCCTCGTGGGCCGAGGAGACCCGATAGGTCATCGGGTAGGTGGGCCAGGGCTGGTTGGACGGACGGTCCGAGGGCGGATGGGGCAGGATCTCCAGCTGGGTGATCGAACGCGCCCCCTGCCGGGTCGAGGTACCCAGGCAGTCCGCGCCCGTGTCGCCACCGCCGATGATCACCACGTCCAGGCCGTGCGCGCTGATCTGCTCGGGAACCTCCTGGCCGACCGCCACCCGGTTCGCCTGGGGCAGGAACTCCATGGCCTGGTGGATCCCGGCCAGCTCGCGGCCGGGGACGGGGAGGTCGCGGGCCACCGTCGACCCGATCGCGAGCACCACGGCGTCGAACCGCTCCAGCAGTTCCTCGCCGGTGATGTCGACGCCGACGTCGACTCCGGTCTTGAAGACCGTCCCTTCCAGCCGCATCTGCTTCAGCCGCTGATCGAGGACCTTCTTCTCCATCTTGAACTCGGGGATGCCGTAGCGCAGCAGGCCCCCGATGGCGTCGGCCCGTTCATAGACGACCACGGTGTACCCGGCCCTGGTGAGCTGCTGGGCGACCGCGAGTCCCGCAGGACCGGAGCCGACCACGGCCACCGTCCGCCCGGTGTGCCAGGCGGGGGTCTCCGCGGTGATCCGCCGGTCGTCCCAGGCCCGGTCGACGATCGCGACCTCGACGTTCTTGATGGTCACCGGATCACCGTTGATGCCCACCACGCACGCGGTCTCGCAGGGGGCCGGGCAGAGCCGGCCGGTGAACTCCGGGAAGTTGTTGGTGGCGTGGAGCCTCTCGATCGCCCCGCTCCAGTCGTCCCGCCACACCATCTCGTTCCATTCCGGGATGAGGTTGCCCAAGGGGCAGCCGGAGTGGCAGAACGGGATGCCGCAGTCCATGCAGCGTCCGGCCTGGCGGCTGATGATGGGCAGGACCGCCCTGCCCGGCGTCTCGGGGTACACCTCGGCCCAGTCGTGGACCCGCTCGGCCACCGGACGGCGCTCCGCGACCTCGCGCGGGGTGGTCATGAAGCCTCGGGGATCAGCCATGGGTCGCCTCCATCATCAGCTTGACCGTGGTCTCCTCGTCCAGGCCGGCGAGCTCGGCGTCGGCCCTCGCCTTCAGCACCCGTGCGTAGTCGCGAGGCATCAGCGTGGTGAACCGCGGCTGCAGTTCCTCGTCCGGCAGGGCCAGCAGGCGTTCCGCCACGACCGAGCCCGTCTCCTCCTGGTGCTTCACCAGCAACTCCCGGACCCGCAGCAGGTGCTCGGGACTGAGCTCCTGCGCATCCACCAGTTCGGGGTTCAGCCGCGCCCTGACCAGGTCGAGCACCCACGCGACGCCGCCGGACATGCCCGCGGCGATGTTTCGTCCGGTCCCACCGAGGATCAGCACCTCGCCGCCGGTCATGTACTCACAGGCGTGGTCACCGACCCCCTCGACGACCGCCGTGGCGCCGGAGTTGCGGACGCAGAACCGCTCCCCCACCTGGCCGCGGATGAACAGGTCCCCGCTGGTGGCCCCGTAGGCGATCACGTTGCCGGCGATGATCTGCTCCTCGGCCGCGAACGGCGAGTTCTTGTGCGGCCGAAGCACCAGCCGTCCGCCGGAAAGGCCCTTGCCGAGGTAGTCGTTGCTGTCGCCGACCAGCCGCAGCGTGATCCCCCGCGGCAGGAACGCGCCGAAGCTCTGACCGGCGGTCCCGCGCAGGGTGAGGTCGATCGTGTTCTCCGGCAGCCCCACCCCCCGGGTCGCCCGGGTGACGTGGTGGCCCAGGATGGTGCCGACCGTCCGGTCGATGTTGCGGACGGTGAGGTCGGCACGTACCAGTTCGCCGTTCTCCAGCGCGGGCCGCGCGATCTCGAGCAACTGCACGTCCAGCTTGTCGTCCAGGCCGTGGTCCTGGCCGGTGACGCAGTGCAGCGGCGCGCCTTCCGCCAACTCCACCCGGTGCAGGATCGGGCTCAGGTCGAGGCCACGTGCCTTCCAGTGGTCGATCGCCGCGCGGGCCCGCAACACCTCGACGTGGCCCACCGCCTCCTCGATCGAAACGAAGCCGAGGTCAGCCAGGAGCTCGCGGACCTCCTGGGCGACGAACTCGAAGAAGTTGACCACGAAGTCGGCCTCACCGGAGTACTTGGCCCGGAGTTCCGGGTTCTGGGTGGCGACGCCGACCGGACAGGTGTCGAGGTGGCAGACCCGCATCATCACGCAACCGGAAACCACCAGCGGGGCGGTCGCGAAGCCGAACTCCTCCGCCCCCAGCAGGGCGGCCACCACGACGTCGCGGCCGGTCTTCAGCTGGCCGTCGACCTGCACCACGATCCGGTCCCGCAGCCCGTTCAGCAGCAGGGTCTGCTGGGTCTCGGCCAGACCGAGTTCCCACGGCCCGCCGGCGTGCTTCAGCGAGGTCAACGGTGCCGCGCCGGTGCCGCCGTCGTGGCCGGAGATCAGCACCACGTCGGCCTTCGCCTTCGACACCCCCGCCGCGACCGTCCCCACCCCGACCTCGGCCACCAGCTTCACGTGGACGCGCGCGACCGGGTTGGCGCACTTCAGGTCGTGGATGAGCTGCTTGAGGTCCTCGATCGAGTAGATGTCGTGGTGCGGCGGTGGCGAGATCAGCCCCACCCCCGGAGTGGAGTGCCGGGTCTTCGCCACCCAGGGGTAGACCTTCTGGCCCGGCAGCTGCCCCCCCTCGCCGGGCTTGGCGCCCTGGGCCATCTTGATCTGGATGTCGTCGGCGTTGGTCAGGTAATCGCTGGTCACGCCGAACCGGCCCGAGGCGACCTGCTTGATCGCGCTGCGGCGTTCCGGGTCGTAGAGCCGCTCGGCGTCCTCGCCGCCCTCCCCGGTGTTGGACTTGCCGCCGAGCCGGTTCATCGCGATGGCGAGCGTCTCGTGCGCCTCCCGGCTGATCGACCCGTAGCTCATCGCCCCGGTGGAGAACCGCTTCACGATCTCGCTGACCGGCTCCACCTCCTCGATCGGCACCGGCCGGCGGTCGGAGCCGAACTCCAGCAGGCCGCGCAGGGTCATCAGCCGCTCGGACTGGTCGTCCACCCGCGCGGTGTAGGCCTTGAACACGTCATAGCGGCCCTGCCGGGTGGCGTGCTGCAGCCGGAACACCGACTCGGGATCGAACAGGTGGGGCGGGCCCTCCCGACGCCACTTGTACTCCCCGCCGACGGCCAGCGTGCGGTGGGCCAGCGGGATGCCGTCGGGCGGGTAGGCCCGGGCGTGGCGCCGCGCCACCTCCTCGGCGATCTCGTCCAGCCCGATGCCCTCCACCCGGCTGGCGGTGCCGGTGAAGTAGCGCTCGACCAGTTCGCTGGACAGGCCCAGCGCCTCGAAGATCTGCGCCCCGGTGTAGGACGCGATCGTGGAGACGCCCATTTTCGACATCACCTTCAGCACGCCCTTGCCGAGCGCCTTGCGGACGTTGGAGACCGCAAGCTCGGGCTCGACATGGACCAGCCATTCCCGGCGAGCCAGGTCCTCGGCGGACTCGAAGGCGAGATAGGGGTTGACCGCCGCGGCGCCGTAGCCGATCAGCAGCGCCACGTGGTGGACCTCGCGAACGTCTCCGGCCTCGACGATCAGGCCCACCTGGGTGCGCGTCTTCTCGCGAACCAGGTGGTGGTGGACCGCTGCGGTCAGCAGCAGCGACGGGATCGGCGCCAGCTCGGCGTTGGAATGCCGGTCGGACAGGATGATCGTCCGGGCCCCCTCGACGATCGCCTCACTGACCTGGCCGCAGAGCTCGTCCAGCTTCGCGCGCAGGGCAGCGCCACCGCCCTCCACCTCGTAGAGGCCCCGCACCACATGGGTGCCGAAGGCCGGCATCGAGCCGTCCCGGTTGATCCGCACCAGCTTGGCCAGCTGGTCGGAGTCCAGGATCGGGTAGCCGATCACGATCTGCCGGCACGAGTCCTGCCCGGGCTCGAGCAGGTTGCCCTCGGGCCCGAAGGTGGCCGACAGCGATGTGACCAGTTCCTCACGAATCGCGTCCAGCGGCGGGTTGGTGACCTGGGCGAAGAGCTGCGCGAAGTAGTCGAAGAGCAGCTTCGGCCGGTCGGCCAGCACCGCGATCGGGGTGTCTGATCCCATCGAGCCGATCGGTTCCGCCCCGGTGTTCGCCATCGGAGCGAGGATCATCCGCTGCTCCTCATGGCTGAACCCGAACACCTGCTGGCGCCGGGTCACCGAGGCATGGCTGTGCACCACATGCTGCTGCTCGGGGAGGTCGTCGAGGATCACCCGCCCCTGGAGCCACTCGGCGTAGGGGTGCTCGGCCGCGAGCTGCTCCTTGATCTCGTCGTCGTTGATCAGGCGGTGCTGTTCGAGGTCGACCAGCAGCATCCGGCCTGGCTTCATCCGGCCCTTCTCGATCACGGTGGCCGGCTCGAGTTCGAGCACTCCGGCCTCGGAGGCGAACACCACCAGTCCGTCGGAGGTGACCCAGTAGCGGCCCGGGCGCAGTCCGTTGCGGTCGAGCACGGCGCCGATCACCGAACCGTCGGTGAAGGTGACCGAGGCCGGGCCGTCCCAGGGCTCCATCATCGAGGAGTGGAACGAGTAGAACGCGCGTCGGGCCGCGTCCATCTCCTCGTGGTTCTCCCACGCCTCGGGGATCATCATCAGCACCGAATGGGGCAGCGAGCGGCCCCCGAGGTGCAGCAACTCCAGCACCTCGTCGAAGGACGCCGAGTCGGAACCGCCGGGCGTGCAGATCGGGTACACCCTCGACAGGTCCCCGGGGATCAGGTCGCTGGCCAGGAGGGCCTCGCGGGCCCGCATCCAGTTGCGGTTGCCCTTCACCGTGTTGATCTCGCCGTTGTGCGCCATCAGCCGGTACGGGTGGGCCAGCTCCCAGGCCGGGAAGGTGTTGGTGGAGAAGCGGGAGTGAACCAGGGCCAGCGCACTCTCCACCCGCTCGTCGAGCAGGTCAGGGAAGACCTCCGCGAGCTGGAGGGTGGTGAGCATCCCCTTGTACACGGTGGTCCGGGCGGAGAGGGAGGCGAAGTACAGCCCGGCCTCGGTGCGCGCACGCTGCCGCAACGGGTAGACGGCGCGGTCCAGGTCGACGCCGGAGAGCTCCTGGGGGCTGGAGACGAAGAACTGTTCGAAGTGGGGCATGTTCCGCGAGGAGACCGGGCTCAGCGTGGAGGAGTCGGTGGGAACCGGGCGCCAGCCGTGAACGACCAGCCCTTCTTCGGTCGCGACGAACTCGATGGTGCGCTTGGCGGACGCCCGCGCGACCTGGTCGATGGGCAGGAACGCCATCCCCATCGCGTACCGGCCGGGCTCGGGGAGGTCGAAGTCCACGACGTTGCGCAGGAACCGGTCGGGCACCTGCAACAGCATCCCGGCGCCGTCGCCGGCAGCGGCATCGGCGCCGGTGGCGCCACGGTGGTCGAGGTTCTCCAGGGCGGTGAGTCCCTTGGCGACGATGTCGTGGCTCGCCGTTCCGCTCAGCTGGGCGACGAAGGCCACGCCACAGGCGTCATGCTCGTACGCCGGGTCGTAGAGGCCCTCACCGGGACGGTTGGGCATCGACAGCAACGCCATGTGATCACTCCCATCTGCACAGACGCGCTGGGCGGGTGCAGCCGGTCCGGCCAGCACGCCGACGCCGCACGCTCGAACCGCGAGCCTACCCGAGTCCTCGACGCCGACCATCCCGGACGGTTGCATCATGGACGTATCCGGCGCCCACCCGCGGTCCCGGATCGTGGTCGCTACGTCCAATATACGGACATCAGACGCGGCCGGGATCCTCCGCCGGGGCCGCGGGGTCCTCCGTCACCGTCGTCCCGTCGGGGGGCTCTGTGGCCCCCTCCGTCCCGCCGGTCGGAGTCGCGTCCCCGGAGTCCGGACCGGCGGCCGGCGCCGCGGCCTGCGTGGCGGCGAACTCGACGAGTTCCTCGCGCCCGGGCCTGAACCTGGCCAGCCAGGCGAACAGCACAATGCCTGCCAGGCAGATCAGGATGGCTACCGCCGCGTTGAACCGGAGCGGGCCGAAGACGTCGTAGGAGTAGTCCAGCCGAAGTTGCTCGGTGAAGATCCGGCCGAACCCGTACAGCGCCACGTACAACGCGAACACCTTGCCCCGGCCCAGGTGGAACCGCCGGTCGACCCAGAGCAGGACGCCGGCGACGAAGACGTTCCACAGGGACTCGTAGGCGAAAGTGGGGTGGAAGGTCTCAGCCTGTTCGAAACCCGGGGCCCGGTGGGCCGGGTCGATCTCCAGGCCCCAGGGCAGCGTGGTGGGCTGGCCGTAGAGTTCCTGGTTGAACCAGTTGCCGAACCGGCCGAGCGCCTGAGCGATCGCGATCCCGGGGGCGAGGGAGTCGGCGAGGGCGGCGAAGGCGATCTTCATCCTCCGCGCCACCAGCCAGGCGGCCAGGGCCCCGAAGCCGATCGCGCCGTAGATGGCGATCCCGCCCTCCCAGATGGCCCACCAGTGCTGGGTTGCGGTGGGTCCGAAGTAGTCGCCCAGGTGGGTCATCACGTGATAGAACCGGGCGCCCACGATGCCGATCGGGATCGCCCACAGCAGGACCGTCTCGAAGCTCTCCGCCGTGCCGCCACGGGCCCGCCAGCGCCGGACGCCGATGGCCCAACCGGCGATGATCCCGGTGATCAGGCACAGGGCGTAGATATGGATGGTCAGCGGGCCTACCTGGAACGAACTGATCGAGGGGCTCGGGATGAACAGCAGCACGGGTTCATCATTACCCCCAACTCAGGCCTGTTGTCGAACGAGCCGCTCGAAGTCGGACCGATAGGTGCCGATCGGCGTCCCCTGCGTCCACACGATCACTCCCCGTCGCTCGGCGTCGACGCCGATCACCGGCGCGGAGTGGTTGATGTCGTAGCCGCCGTCCGCGCGCTCCTCGGTGCCTTCGATCGCCACCCCCATCGCGGCGGCGACCTGCTCGATTCCCTGCGGGTCCCCGGTGAGGCCCAGGAAGTCGGGGTCGATCCGGGCCAGGTAGTCCCGCATCGCGCGCGGGCTGTCCCGCTCGGGATCGACCGAGACCAGCAACACCTGGATCCTGGCGCGGACGTCGTCGGGCACCCGGTTCAGGGCCGAGGCGAGGTCGGTCAGTACCCCGAGGCAGATGTCGGGGCAGTGGGTGTAGCCGAAGTAGACCACCAGCACCGGTCGGTCCGACCCGGTGCGCAGGTTGAAGTCCTCGCCATGGGAGTCGGTGAGGGTGACGTCCGGCACCGGGTATGGCGTGGTCAGTTCCGCGCCCAGGTAGCCCGACGCGGACGGGCTCGGTCCCGGCACCTCCCGCGGGCCCGCGGGGGCGCAGCCGGACAGCAGCACCAGCACCAGCACCCCGGCGACCAGTCGATTCACCCCTCGCACCCCGCCATTCTGCCCTGTGCAGCGGGAAGCCCGCCCCAGGGCGTGGCCGGGCGGCCTGCGCGACCGGCGTCCGTGGCCCGCGCCGACCCCCTTCGGTGATGGGCCGTCCCGCCGCCGGTGTGCCCCGGGCCGGCTAGCGTCGGACGCCGGCCACCAGGTCGGCCAGCACCGCGCGCAGGCCGGACAGGTCGCCGGGGTCGTGGGCATCGTCGGCCGCGAGCAGCGGCTTCAGGAAGGCCGAGCCCACGATCACCCCGTCGGCGTAGCCGACAGACCTCGGCGGCCTGCTCGCCGTTCGACACCCCGAGGCCCACCCCGACCAGGGTTCCCTCGGCGAGCCTGCCGGATCCGGGAGACCAGAGCGGGCGCGGCCGTCGACGCTGACGACCGCGTCCCGGTCACCCCCATCACGGACGGTCGCGTACACCCAGCCGCGGCCGGCCGCGGCCGTGGCCGCGATCCGCTCGTCGGTGGAGGACGGTGAGACCAGGAAGACGCGGTCGAGGCCGTGGGCGTCGGAGGCGGCGATCCACGCCTCGGCCTCGTCGGGGATCAGGTCCGGGGTGATCGTCCCGCGCCGCCGGCGTCGGCCAGATCCCGGGCGAAGCGCGTCCAGGCCGTACCGGTCGATCAGGTTCCAGTAGGTCATCACCACCGCGGGGGTGCCGGTGTGCGCGACCGCCTCCACGGCGGCGAACACGTCCCGGGTGCGGACGCCGCGGGCCAGGGCCCGGGTGCCGGCCCGCTGGATCACCGGGCCGTCCATCATCGGGTCGGAGTACGGCATGCCGACCTCGACCAGGTCGACCCCCGGCCCGTCGCCGCCCTCGCCACACAGCGCCCGCACGCGCGGCGAGGGAACCCGCGACGCTCGGGAAGCCGACCGGCAGGTAGCCGACCAGCGCGCCGCGGCCCTCGGCCTTCGCCTCGCCGGACAGGCCGACGCCGAGCCCCGACACGACTGCCGCCGGGCGGTCATGCCAGGACGTCCGGCCGCGAGTGCGGGCGTGCCGGAGTCAGTCCGAACCACTTGACCGCGGTGTCCACGTCCTTGTCGCCGCGCCCGGACAGGTTGACCAGCGATACGGTCGCGTCGGCGCCCGCCGCAAGCTCGCGGCCGAGCGGATCGCCCCGGCGAGGGCGTGGGCCGACTCGATGGCCGGGATGATGCCCTCGGTCCGGGTCAGCAGCGGCCAGCGCCTCCATCGCCTCGGCGTCGGTGACGGCCTCGTACGTGGCCGCGGCCGGTGGCCGCGCAGCCAGGCGTGCTCCGGCCCGACGCCGGGGTAGTCCAGCCCGGCCGAGATCGAGTGCGACTCCCGGGTCTGACCGTCGTCGTCCTGCAGGATGTAGGTCGCGCATGCCGTGGAGCACGCCCGACCGAGCCGCCGATGATGGCGCGCGGCGTGTCGTGCCGGTCTCCACCCCGTCGCCGCCGGCCTCGAAGCCGTACAGCGCGACCTCGGGGTCGTCGATGAAGTCGGCGAAGATGCCCGATGGCGTTGGAGCCGCCGCCGACACAGGCCGCGACCGCGTCGGGGAGCCGGCCGTAGCGGCCGAGCATCTGGGCCCGGGCCTCGGTCGCCGATGATCCGCTGGAACTCGCGCACCATCCTCGGGAACGGGTGCGGCCCGGCGACCGTGCCGATGAGGTAGTGGGTGGTGGTCGACGTTGGCGCACCCAGTCCCGCATCGCCTCGTTCATGGCGTCCTTGAGCGTCTGCGCTGCCGGACTCACGGCGACCACCTCGGCGCCCAGCAGGCGCATCCGCGCCACGTTGAGCGCCTGGCGCTCGGTGTCGACCCGACCCATGTAGACGGTGCACTCCAAGCCCGAACAGCGCCGCCGCGGTGGCGGTGGCCACGCCGTGCTGGCCCGGCCCCGGTCTCGGCGATCACCCGGGTCTTGCCCATCCGCTTGGTGAGCAGGGCCTGCCCGAGCACGTTGTTGATCTTGTGCGAGCCGGTGTGGTTGAGGTCCTCGCGCTTCAGCACGATCGCGGGCGCCGCCGCAGTGCCGGCGGCGAAGCGCGGGCACCTCGGTGAGCGGTGCTCGGGCGGCCGGTGTAGTTGCGGCGCAGCGTCGTCGAGCTCGGCGCCGAACGCCGGATCGGCCCGGCGCGCGGTCGAACTCCGCCTCGAGCTGGTCGAGGGCGGCGACGAGCGCCTCAGGGACGTAGCGGCCGCCGAAGTGGTCGAAGTGACCGGCGGCGTCGGGCAGCGAGGTGATCACCGCCCGATTCGACTCACACTTGCCAGGTTGTCGTCATGCCAGCTCCCGCAGCGTGGCCACGGCCGCCCGCGGATCTCCCGCGCGGACCAGCATCTCCCCCACCAGCACGGCGTCGGCGCCGTTGCGCGCCGCATCCGGGCACGTCGTCGCGGCTTCGAGGATCCCGGACTCGGCGACCTTCACACGCCGCGTCGGGGATCAGCTCAGCCAGCCGGGCGAACGGCTCAGAGTCGACCTCGAGGGTCTTCAGGTTGCGGTCGTTGACGCCGATCAGCCGGGCGCCCGCGTCCACGGCCCGCCGGACCTCCTCGGCGGTGTGGGTCTCGACCAGGGGGGTCAGCCCGATTGCCCGGCCCGGGCCAGGAAGCCCTCGAGCTGCGGCTCGGTCAGCGCGGCGACGATCAGCAGCGCGAGGTCGGCACCGCGCCGCCCGCGCCTTCCCACAGCTGGTAGGAGGTGACGACGAAGTCCTTGCGCAGCACCGGGATCGAGACGGCGGCCCGGACGGCGTCCAGGTCGGCCAGGGTGCCGCCGAAGCGGCGCTCCTCGGTGAGCACCGAGATCGCCGCGGCACCGCCGGCCTCGTACTGGCGCGGCCAGGCCGGCCGGGTCGGCGATCGTGGCGAGCGCACCCTTGCTGGGGCTGGACCGCTTGACCTCCGCGATCACGCTCAGGCCGGGTGCCCGCAGCGCGGGCAGTGGGTCCAGCGGGGAGGCCAGGGACGCAACCCGGGAGACGAGTTCGGCCAGCGGCCGTTGCGCGCGACGGACCTCGAGATCCTCGACCACGCCGGCGATGATCCCGTCCAGCACCGTCATGTCAGGACTGGCCGTAGCCCATCCGGCGGAGCAGGCCGCCGGTCACCAGCGACAGCACCAGCAGCACCGCCGCCGCCCAGATCAGGGTCCAGTTCGGACCGATCATGAACGCGACAGCCCCCAGGGTGAAGCCCACGGCAGCGATGATGCTGCCAGCCCAGGCCGCGGGGGTTCGGCCGTGGTGGTACTCCCTGGCGACGGCGCGCGTGGCCTGGTCAGCGCTTTCGATCATTCGTCAGCTCCTCGAAGGTCAGCAGTACCGCGTCGGAAATCAAGTCGGTCTCCATAGTGTCTGTTATGCGCAAACACCGCCACCCGGGCAACGAAGGATTACCTGAATTGTTCTCAGGATCGTGGTCGCTGCAGCCGGCACAGGGCGGTCGCCTCGGCCACGGCGCCGAGCACGGCTGCCGCCTTGTTCCGGCTCTCGGCGTCCTCGTTGGCCGGTACCGAGTCGGCCACCACGCCTGCCCCGGCCTGCACGTAGGCGACGCCGTCCCTGAGCACGGCGGTACGGATCGCGATCGCCGTGTCGGAGTCGCCGGCGAAGTCGAAGTAGCCGACCACCCCGCCGTACAGGCCGCGCCGGGACACCTCCAGCCGGTCGATGATCTCCATCGCCCGCACCTTGGGCGCGCCGGAAAGGGTGCCGGCGGGGAAGCGGCTCAGGGTCGCCTCCAGTGCGCGTCCGGCCGTCCGCGAGGGTCGCCGGAGACCGTGGACTCCAGGTGCATGACGTGGCTGTAGCGCCGCACCTTCATGAACTCCACCACCTCCACCGTTCCCGGGACGCACACCCGGCCCAGATCGTTGCGGCCGAGGTCGACCAGCATCAGGTGCTCGGCCGCGCTCCTTCGGTGTCGGCCAGCAGCTCGGTCTCCAGCGCGGCGTCCACCGCCGGCGGTCGCTCCCCGCGGGCGGGTGCCGGCGATCGGGTGGGTGGTGCGCCCGTCCGCCGGTGACCGTGACCAGCGCCTCCGGGCGTGGAGCCGACGATCGTCGAAGCCGTGGCAGCCGGAGGCAGGTACAGGTACGGGCTGGGGTTGGTCCGGCGCAGCACCCGGTAGACGTCCAGGGCGTCGGCGGCGCAGTCGACCTCGAACCGCTGGCTCAGCACGATCTGGAAGGCCTCGCCGGCCCGGATCTCCTCGATCGCCTCGGCGACCGCGGCCTGGTACTCGGCCGAGGTGCGCTGGCGCCGGACCACCGGCGCCGTGGCGGCGAGGTCGCGGACGGCCACCAGCGGTTCGGCCGGGCGCAGCAGGGCCGCGGCCATCGCCTCGACCCGCGCGCACGCGTCCGCGTAGGCCTCGTCGATCCCCGCCGTGGTGTCGTCGAAGTTGATCGCGTTGGCGATCAGCCACACCTCGCCGTTGTGGTGGTCGAGCACGGCCATGTCGGAGACCAGCAGCATCACCAGTTCGGGGATGCCGAGGTCGTCGGGGTTGCTGTCGGGCAGCTTCTCCAGGCGACGGACGACGTCGTAGCCGAGGTAGCCGACCATTCCCGAGACCAGCGGCGGCAGGTCGGCCTCGCGCGGCGTGTGCAGCAGCGCCAGGGTCTCGGCCAGCACCCGAAGCGGGTCGCCGCCCTCGGGCAGGCCCGCGATCGGCCGTCCGGGGAACTCCCAGCCGGCGCGCCCGTCGACCTCGGTGAGGGTTGCGACCGCGTTCACGCCGACGAACGACCAGCGCGACCACACCCCGCCCTCGGCCGACTCCAGCAGGAAGGTGTTCCCACGCTCGCCGCACAGCTGGTGGTAGAGGCCCACGGCGGTGAAGTCGTCGGCCAGCAACCTCGCGTGCACGCTCACCACCCGGCGGGTGGCGCCGGCGGCGAGGAAGCCGGCCAGGTCCGGGACGATGGTCAGGTTCATGACCCTCCCGCCAGCAGCACCTTGTCGTCGAAGCAGGTGTCCGCGCCGGTGTGGCAGGCCGGCCCGTGCTGGTCGACCAGCACCAGGAGGGTGTCGCCGTCGCAGTCCAGTCGCACTTCGCGGACCGCCTGGGTGTTGCCGCTGGTCTCGCCCTTCACCCAGTACTGCTGCCGGCTGCGCGACCAGTAGGTGCCTCGCCGGGTGCTGAGCGTCCGCCGCAGAGCCTCGTCGTCCATCCAGGCCACCATCAGCACCCGGCGCGATGTCGCGTCCTGCACGACGGCCGGCACCAGTCCGTCGGCGTTGCGGGTCAGCAGGCTCGCCACCTGCGGGTCCAGTTCGGTCACCCGCACATTCTGGCAGGCCCGCCGCATCCCGGTCCTACCGGCTCGGAGGGGCGCTGCGGGGTGCCGGTCGGGAACGGCGGGCATCGGCGACGCTGGATAGGGTTCGGGACATGAGGAGTTCCCGACCTGCGGACCAGCGAATCGCCCTGTGTGACGCCCTCGACGCAGTTGCAGCCGACGCCCCCACCCTCTGCGAAGGGTGGACCGCGCATCACCTCGCCGCCCACGTGTGGCTGCGGGAGAACGATCCGGCCGCCGCGCTCGGCCTCGTGGTCCCGCGGCTCGCGCCGCTCACCGACCGTCGCCTGGCCGAGACGATGGCCGCCCGTCCCTACCCCGAGCTGGTCGCCCGGATCCGTCGCGGCCCCGGTGCGCTGTCACCGTTCCGGCTGCCGGGGGCGGAGGCCGCGGCCAACACCCTGGAGTTCTTCGTTCACTGCGAGGATGTCCGCCGCGGGGCCGGGGTGATCACCCCCCGGGAGAGCGACGCCGCTCTGGAGAACCTGGTCTGGAGACGCCTGCCCGCAATCGCCCGGCTGACGCTGCGGCGCTGCCCCGTCGCGGTGTGGCTCGAGCGGGACGCTCCGCCCGGCGAGCCGGTCCGGATCGGCCGGGGGCCCGACATCGTGACCCTGGCCGGAGCCCCCACCGAACTCCTGCTCCACCTCTGGGGACGCCAGTCCGCCGCCGACGTCGAGGTGTACGGCGAGCCGGCAACCGTCTCACTGATGGAGCATTCCCGGTCCGCCATCTGAGCGTCCAGCTTCGCGGCGGCCACCGGCCGCCGCCGGACGGAATGACAGAATGGCCCCATGCGCGTCTTCAACTTCTCCGCCGGCCCCGCCATGCTCCCGCTCGCGCCCCTGCAGGCCGCGCAGTCGGAACTGACCGACTGGCAGGGTTCCGGGAGTTCGGTGATGGAGGTGTCACACCGAGGCAAGGCCTTCGTCGCCTGCGCGGCCGAGACCGAGACGCTGCTCCGCGAACTGATGGGCATCCCGGAGGACTACCGGGTGCTGTTCCTGCAGGGCGGGGCGTCGGGACAGTTCGACGCGATCCCGCTCAACCTGACCGCCGAGGGCGACCGGGTGGCCTACCTGCACACCGGCCAGTGGTCGGCCAAGGCGATCACGGCGGCCAGGAAGGCCGGGCTGGCGGTCGACGTGCTCACCGACGAGGTCGCCTCGAACTACACCACCACTCCGGCGCCCGGCAGCTTCCGGGTCGACCCCGCCACGACGTACCTCCACTACACCCCGAACGAGACGATCGGCGGGGTGGAATTCGGTTACGTCCCCGACTCCGGCGACGTGCCCCTGGTGGCCGACCTGAGCTCGACCATCCTGTCCCGGCCGATCGAGGTGTCCCGCTACGGCCTGATCTACGCCGGTGCCCAGAAGAACATGGGCCCCGCCGGCCTGTGCGTGGTGATCGTGCGCGACAGCCTGCTCGGCCGGGCGCGGCCGATCACCCCGTCGGTGTGGAACTACGCCGAGATGGCCGCGACCGACTCGATGCTGAACACCCCACCCACGTTCGGCATCTACCTGCTCGGCAAGATCCTCGCCTGGGTTCGCGACGAGGGCGGGCTGGCCGCGATGGCCGAGCGCAACCGCGCCAAGGCCGAGGCCCTGTACGGCTTCATCGACACCAGCGACTACTACTCCAACCCGGTGGCCCCGGACTCACGCTCGTGGATGAACGTGCCGTTCCTGCAGGCCGACTCCAGCCTGGACAAGGCGTTCGTCGCCGAGGCGGACGCGGCGGGCCTGACCTCGCTGGCCGGTCACCGTTCGGTGGGCGGCATGCGGGCCAGCATCTACAACGCGATGCCGCTGGAGGGCGTCCGGGCGCTGATCGACTTCATGACCGACTTCGAACGCCGCAACGGGTGAGGACGCAGATGACCTTCCGGATCAAGACCCTCAACGCGATCAGCCACACCGGGCTGTCCCGCCTGCCCAAGGAGCAGTTCGAGGTCGCCTCCGACCTGGCGGACCCCAACGCCCTGTTGCTGCGCTCGGCCAACCTGCACGGCGTGGAGATCCCCGCCTCCGTCCTGGCGGTGGCCCGTGCGGGGGCCGGCACCAACAACATCCCGATCGCCGAGTATTCCGCCCGGGGCATTCCCGTGTTCAACACCCCCGGAGCCAACGCCAACGCGGTCAAGGAGCTGGTGCTGGCCGCGCTGTTCCTGGCCGCCCGGAACATCGTCCCGGCGGCGGCGTTCGCGCACCGGCTGGAAGGTGACGCCGCGTCCATGGACAAGGCGGTGGAGGCGGGCAAGAAGGCCTATGTCGGCTTCGAGCTGCCCGGCCGGACCCTCGGAGTGATCGGCCTCGGCGCGATCGGCGTCGAGGTGGCGAACGCCGCCACCGGTCTCGGCATGCGGGTGCTCGGCTACGACCCCGGGATCACCGTCGAGCACGCCTGGAACCTCAGCTCGTTCGTCGAGCCCGTGACGAACCTCGACCAGCTGCTCAAGCGCGCCGACATCATCAGCCTGCACGTCCCGCTGGTGGACGCCACCCGTGGCCTGATCGGTGCCGACCAGTTGGTGACGATGCGCAAGTCGGCGGTCCTGGTCAACTTCGCCCGGGGCGCGATCGTCGACGAGGAGGCCGTGCTGGAGGCGCTGGAGAGCGGCCAGCTGCGCGCCTACATCTGCGACTTCCCCTCCCCGTCGCTGAACAAGCGGGACAAGGTGGTCACGCTGCCGCACCTCGGCGCGTCCACCAACGAGGCCGAGGACAACTGCGCGCGAATGGCCGCCGACGAACTGCGCGACTTCCTCCTCGACGGCACGATCGTGAACTCGGTGAACTTCCCGGCCGCCTCGCTGGCCCGTGGCGAGGGCACCAGCCGGATCGCGATCGCCAACAGCAACGTGCCCAACATGGTGGGCCAGATCTCGACCCTGCTGGCCTCGGCGGGACTCAACATCGCCGACCTGCTGAACAAGTCGCGCGGTGAGCTGGCCTACACCCTGGTGGACGTGGACGGGGAGGTGCCGGCCGAGGTGATGACCCGCATCCGCGAGATCACCGGGGTGCTGTCGGCCCGGCTGATCTGAGCCCCACCGCCCGCACCACTCGCTAGAGTCGCCGGCATGGGTGTTGTCATCGGAATCCTCGTCGTCCTGCACTTCCTCGGCCTGTCCGCGATCCTGGGGGGCTGGCTGTCCCGGCGGCTCGGTGCCGACCGTGGGCTGGGCATCCTCACCTGGGGCGCGCGCACCCAGCTGCTGATCGGCCTGGTGCTGGTCGGGCTGTTGGAGATGTACGGCCGGGACCTCAACTACGCCAAGATCACCGTGAAGCTGGTGGTGGCGCTCGCGGTCGTGGCGTGCGGCGAGGTCGCCAGCGCGCGCGCCCGGAAGGGAACGCCCCAGCCGGCGCTGCTGGACGCCGCCGCCGGCCTGACGGTGCTGAACGTCCTCGTCGCCGTGCTGTGGACCAGCGGCGACTGATCCCGCGACGCTCAGGCGCTGGCCAGCCACTGTCGGGCCAGCATGATCCGGTCATCCACCTGCTCGGTGGTGGCCCGGGCCAGTGACGGCCCCCCGGCTTCGCGGCGCAGGCCGGCGTGGACGTGGCTGTGCGGGACGCCCCTCACCCGGGCGACCTGGGAGACGAGGCTGTTGAGCTCCCTGCGGCGTCCCTCCAGCGCGCGGAACAGGCTCACCTCCGCCGGGACCTGCTCGCGCTGGTCGAGACGTGCGGCGCGCGCGAGCTGGCGCCGTTGCCGGTCGGCCAGCAGGGTGGCCACCTGGTCGGTCTCCAGCAGGCCGGGGATCCCGAGGTAGTCGGCTTCGTCGGCGCTGGTCGGTTCGGCCGGGAGGCCGTAGGCGTGGGCGTCGAACAGGACGTGGTCGAAGACCGCCGTCGCCTCCAGGGTCTCCTGCTCACCATCGAACTCAGCCGTGCGCCGGGTACGGTTCGCCTCGGCGAGCAGCTCCTCCTCCGCCCACAGGTCGTCGGCGTGCCGGGGGCGGCCCAGGACGTGGTCCCGCTGCCGTTCCAGCGCGCCGGCGTGGGCCAGCAGGATCGGCACCGTGGGCAGGAACACACTGGCCAGTTCGCCGCGGCGGCGACTGCGGACGAACCGCCCCACCGCCTGGGCGAAGAACAGCGGGGTCGAGGTGGCGGTGGCGTACACCCCGACCGCGAGTCGTGGCACGTCCACCCCTTCGGACACCATCCGCACCGCCACCATCCAGCGATCGTCGGAGCCGGCGAACTCCTCGATCCGCCGGCTCGCGCCCGGGTCGTCGGACAGCACCGTGGTCGGCGTCGCGCCGGTGATCGTCGCCAGGGCCCGCGCGTAGGCGCGGGCCTGTCTTTGGTCGCTGGCGATCACCAGGCCTCCCGCGTCCGGCACGTGCCGGCGCACCTGCTGGAGCCTGCGATCGGCGGCCCGCAGCACGGCCGGCATCCACTCCCCGGCCGGGTCCAGCGCCGTGCGCCAGGCCTGGGCGGTGACGTCCCTGGTGAGCGGCTCGGCCAGGCTCGCAGCGAGCTCGTCCCCGGCCCTGGTCTTCCACCTCATGCCACCGCCGTAGGCGAGGAACACGACCGGCCGGACCACGTGATCGCGGAGCGCCTCCGGGTAGCCGTAGGTGTAGTCGGCCACCGAGCGGCGGCTGCCGTCGGGCTCCTCGACGTAACGGACGAACGGGATCGGGGTGGCGTCGGAGCGGAACGGGGTACCGGTCAGGGCCAGCCTGCGGGTGGCCAGTGCGAACGCCTGTGCGGCCGCCTCGCCCCAGCTCAGGGCGTCCCCGGCGTGGTGCACCTCGTCGAAGATCACCAGCGTCTTGGTGCTCGCCGTGCGCGCCTCGTAGGCATGGGTGGCGGCCGCGACCCCGGCGTAGGTCACCGCCTGGCCCTGGAACTGGCGTGACCGCCCCCGCCGGCGTCCGCCGAGGCCCGGATCCAGGCGCAGCCCCACCCGCGCGGCGGCGTCCGCCCACTGCACCTTCAGGTGTTCGGTCGGGGTGACCACGATCACCTGCTCGATGGTGCGTGCCTCCAGCAGTTCGGTGGCCACCCGCAGCGCGAAGGTGGTCTTGCCGGCGCCCGGGGTGGCCACGGCCAGGAAGTCAGGTTGGCCCAGCTCCCGGTACTTCGCCAGGGCGTCCACCTGCCAGGCCCGGAGCCGGGCCGCCGTGCCCCATGCCGCCCGCCCCGGGTAGGCCGGGGACAGGTCGTCAATCGGCACCGGTCACCTCCGGGGTCGTCGTCGCAGCAGCAGGACCGCGAGCCCGATCCCGGCCAGGTCGGCCAGGGCGTCCAGCGGGTCACCATCCCGGTAGGGGACGAACCACCGCTGGACCAGCTCGCTGACGACAGCGTGGACGGCGAACCCGATCGCGACCAACCCGACACGCCGGGTCAGACGGCCCAGGAGGTACACCGGGACCCCGAAGAGGAACGCGTGGACAACCTTGTCCGCCCCGGGGAGCCCGGCCAGTTCAAGGGGGCCTTCGGCACTCCCGGGCAGGTAGAGGGCGAGGAGCTGGACGCCCAGCGCGACCGCCGCCACCCACCCGGCGCGCCGGTCGGCCGGTCCGAACGAGGCCGCCGGCGGAGTCCCGGCCGGCCCGGCCGGCGGTTCCTGTTCAGCCAAGCTTCTGCAGGACCAGCTCGCGGACGCGGCCGGCGTCGGCCTGCCCCTTCAACTGCTTCATCACGGCGCCGATCAGGGCGCCGGCGGCCTGTAGCTTGCCCTCCCGGATCCGGTCGGCGACGTCGGGATGGGCGGCGATCGCCGCGTCCACCGCGGCGGACAGGGCGCCGTCGTCGGAGACCACGGCGAGACCCCGGGCGGCAACCACGTCGGCGGGTGAGCCCTCACCGGCGAGCACCCCGTCGATGGCCTGCCGGGCCAGTTTGTCGTTCACGGTGCCAGCCTCGACGAGCGCCTGCAGCTCGGCCACCTGAGTGGGTGTGATCCCCAGCCCCTTCAGCTCGACCCCGGCCTCGTTGGCCCGACGGGCGAGCTCGGCCGTCCACCACTTCCGCGCTGCCTGGGGCGATGCCCCCGCGGCCACCGTCGCCTCGACCAGGTCCAGGGCGCCCGCGTTGGCCACGTCCTGCAACTCCAGGTCGGTGAACCCCCACGCCGCCTGCAGCCGGGCCCGGCGCAGTCCCGGCAGTTCGGGGAGGGTGGCCCGCAACTGCTCGACCCATTCCCTGGCCGGCGCCACCGGCACCAGGTCGGGCTCGGGGAAGTAGCGGTAGTCCTCGGCCTGTCTCCTTGGACCGGCCGGGGGTGGTGTACCCCTCCTCGTGCCAGTGCCTCGTCTCCTGGTGCACCGCCCGCCGGCGGCCAGCAGCGCCGCCTGTCGACGCATCTCGTAGCGTGAGCGCCCGCTCCACGCTGCGCAGCGAGTTCACGTTCTTGGTCTCGGTCCGCGTCCCGAACGTGCTGGCCCCCTTCGGCATCAGGGACACGTTCGCGTCGCACCGCAGCGAACCCTGTTCCATCCGGACGTCGGAGACGCCGAGGGCCAGCATCAGGTCGCGCAGGAACGCAACATAGGCCTTGGCCAGCTTGGGGCACCTTCGCGCCGGCGCCGGTGATCGGGCGGGTGACGATCTCGATCAGCGGAGTGCCGGCCCGGTTGTAGTCGACCAGGGAGTACTCCGCGTCGCCGATCCGTCCGGTGCTGCCGCCGGCGTGGACCAGCTTGCCGGCGTCCTCCTCCATGTGCGCGCGCTCGATCTCGATCCGGAAGCGTCTCACCGTCCACCTCCACCTCGACCCAGCCGTCGTACGCGATCGGCTCGTCGTACTGGGAGATCTGGAAGTCCTTGGTCATGTCGGGGTAGAAGTAGTTCTTCCGGGCGAACCGGCACCACTCGGCGATCGAGCAGTTGAGGGCCAGGCCGATCCGGATGGCCGACTCGATCGCCTTGGCGTTCACCACCGGCAGCGAGCCGGGCAGGCCCAGGCAGACCGGGCAGGTCTGGGTGTTCGGCTCGCGCGCCGAACGCGTCGGCGCAGCCGCAGAACATCTTCGACGCCGTGTTCAGCTCGACGTGCACCTCGAGGCCCAGCACCGGGTCGTAGGCCGCCAGGGCCTGGTCGAGATCGAGCAGTTCGACGTTCACCGTCGGCCTCCCACGTTCAGGTAGTTGCCGGCCGCCGAGTCGGCCAGCAGGTCGGCCATGGTGCCGCCCCAGCGGCCGGCGAGCTCGCGTTCCAACGCGGCACCCACCCGGTACAGCCGGTCGTCGGCGAGCGCCGGAGCCATCACCTGGAAGCCGACCGGTAGCCCGTCGTCGGGGCTGAGACCGCACGGGATCGAGGCCGCACAGTTCCCGGCCAGGTTGGACGGGATCGTGCACAGGTCGGCCTTGTACATGGCCAACGGGTCGTCCACCCGCTCGCCGATGCGTGAAGGCGGTGGTGGGGGTGGTCGGGGAGACCAGCACGTCGACCTTGGCGAAGGCGGCGTCGAAGTCCCGTGCGATCAGCGTGCGCACCTTCTGCGCAGAGCCGTAGTAGGCGTCGTAGTAGCCCGAGGAGAGGGCGTAGGTGCCGATGATGATCCGCCGCTTCGCCTCGGCACCGAACCCGGCCCCGCGGGTGAGGTTCATCACTTCCTCGACGCCGTTGATCCCGTCGTCCCCGATCCGCAGGCCGTACCGCATCGCGTCGAACCGGGCCAGGTTGCTGGACACCTCGCTGGGCATGATCAGGTAGTAGGCGCTCAGGGCGTAGTCGAAGTGGGGGCAGGAGACCTCGACGATCTCGGCCCCCAGTCCCTCCAGCACCGCCAGCGCCTCGGCGAAACGCTGCTCCACCCCGGGCTGGTAGCCCTCGCCGCCGAACTCGGTGACCACACCGATCCGCATGCCGGCGATGTCACCGCTGCGGGCGGCACCACCACATCGGGGACCGGCGCGTTGATCGAGGTGGAGTCCTTCGGGTCCCGTCCGGCGATCACGCTCGTGCAGCAGGGCGGCGTCCAGCACGGTCCGGGCGCACGGGCCGGGCGTGTCCAGTGAGGACGCCATGGCGACCACGCCGTAGCGGGAGGTGGCGCCGTAGGTCGGCTTCACCCCGACCGTGCCGGTCACCGAAGCGGGCTGCCGGATCGAGCCACCGGTGTCGGTACCGATCGCGAGCGGGGCCTCGAAGGCCGCCAGCGCCGCGGCCGACCCACCGCCGGAGCCGCCCGGGATCCTGGTTGTGTCCCAGGGGTTGTGGGTGGGACGTAAGCCGGAGTTCTCGGTGGAGGAACCCATCGCGAACTCGTCCATGTTGGTCTTGCCCAGGACGATCACGCCGGCGTCCAGCAGCCGGTCGGTGATGGTGGCGTTGTAGGGGGGTACCCAGCCTTCGAGGATGCGGGACCCGCAGGTGGTGGGGGCGCCGGTCATCGTGAAGATGTCCTTCATCGCCAGCGGGACCCCGGCGAGCGGGCCGAGCGGCTCGCCCGCGGCCCGCCGGGCGTCCACCGTGGCGGCGGCGGCCAGCGCGCGCTCGCCGTCCACGTGCAGGAAGGCCTTCACCTCGCCGTCCACGGCCGCCACCTGGTCGAGGTGGGCGGCGGTGACCTCTCGTGCACTCAACTCGCCGGACGCGATCCGGGCAGCCAGTTCGGCCGCGGTCTGACGCAGCAGGCTCATGCGTCCTCCACCAGGATGCGCGGCACGCGGAAGCGACCGTCCTCGACGGCGGGGGCCGCGGCCAGTACCGCCTCCCGGGGCAGGGAGGGGGCGATCACGTCGTCGCGGAAGACGTTGGTCAGCGGCAGGGCGTGCGAGCTGGGCGGCACGTCGGCGGTGGCGAGTTCGGTCACCCGGGCCACCGAGGTCAGGATCACGTCCAGCTGGGGTGCCAGGTGGGCGAGTTCTTCTCCGGTGAGCCTGATCCGGGCCAATTCCCCGAGTCGGGCCACGTCTGCGGCGGTCAAGGCCAAGGTGAACTCCTGTTGCGATCCGGGCGGCGGACAATACGGCCCCTCACTTTAGATGACGACGCCGCGCCGGCGCGCCAGCGCCGGAGCGCGGAGGAAACCCGACGAGCAGTGAGGAACGAACTGCGAGAAACAGATGACGACGCCGCGCCGGCGCGCCAGCGCCGGAGCGCGGAGGAAACCCGACGAGCAGTGAGGAACGAACTGCGAGAAACAGATGACGACGCCGCGCCGGCGCGCCAGCGCCGGAGCGCGGAGGAAGCCCGACGAGCAGTGAGGAACGAACTGCGAGAAACAGATGACGACGCCGCGCCGGCGCACGGTGGAAACTCCGCCGCATTGACACGGCTGTAACACCGGTGGGTCACACTGTCGGGGTGTTCCTGATGCGTGTGTTGCTGCCCGACCGTCCCGGCTCGCTCGGTGCGGTCGCCACCGCCATGGGTGAGGTCGCCGCCGACATCAACGCCGTGGAGATCGTCGAGAAGTACGAGGGCTTTGCCGTCGACGACTTCATGCTCGAGCTTCCTTCCGGTGTCGCCCCGGATGCCCTGATCACGGCCTGCACCTCGGTCGACGGGGTCGAGGTGCTGTGGCTGTCCCACTATCCCGAGGCCTGGGGGTTGCAGGCGGACGTCGATGTGCTGAACGCGATGACCGAGGAACCCGAGCGTTCGGAGGAGATCCTCACCCTCGAGGCGCCGCAGGTGTTCCGGGTGAGCTGGGCGGTGCTGGTGGACCGGGCCTCGGGCACGGTGCTGGTGGGAACCGAACTGGCACCCGAGCTGGACGCGGCCGGCGTGACCAGCCTGGGCGACCTCACCAGCGTCCGCGACGACGAACTGCCCGAGGGCTGGATCCCCGGGTGGGGCGAGACCGCGATCGCCGTCTCGCCGTTCCGCAGTGACGCCTCGATCGTGCTGGCCCGCCGGGGCGGTCCCGAGTTCCTGAAATCGGAACTGGCGCGGTTGCGTCACCTGACGGCGCTCGCTCTCTAGGGTCGCGCGCTCGAAGCCGATTCGGCGGTGGTACCGGCTTCGCGGCGTGCCGCGGGCACGAACCGGGCCCTACTCGCTGCCGCCGTCCACGGCACCGATGACCGCGCCGAACCGCTGCCCGCCCGGATCGGGGATCGCACCGCCAGGGATCCAGGCGCGCGGCGAACCGCCGCCGAACGGGATCACGTTGACCATGCCGGTGGGGTGGGCCTGGTCCCGCGGCACGCCGACCAGGAGCACCCGCTCGGCGCCTCCGGCGACCATCGCCACGGCCTCGCCGAACCGGTCACCGGCCTGCGCGACACCCTGCACTCCGGGACTGGCCTGCGTCCAGCTGACGTTCGAGGCCAGGTCGTCGGCCCGGAAGACCTGCACCAGACCGGCGTTCCTGCCGCGCCTGGTGTCCTCGCCGGGCACGCCCACCGCGAGCCGGATCCGCGGATCGCCCGGGCCGGGGGCGATCCAGGCCACGGCGGTGCCGAACGCGTCCCCGGTCTCGGCCACGCCAGCCACGCCGGGCGTGTTCTGGTGCAGGCCCGAGGCCGGGTCCAGGTGGGTCGTGTCGGACTCGAACACCTGCACCATGCCCGCCCGTTTGCGCGAGCCGATGCCCTCACCGGGCACGCCGACCCCGACCAGGGCGGTGTCGCCGGACCGGATCGTGTCCACGCTGGCGCCGTAGCGGTCGCCGGCCTCCGAGGTTCCGGGTACGCCCGACGCGTTCTGGTGCAGCGCCCTGCCGACGTACTCGCCGCTGTCGTAGATGTCCTCGATCAGGACGGCGGCCCCCGCCTGCGGGCGGCTGCCGATCGCCTCGTCGGGAACGCCCACGACGCAGTCGATGTCGCCGCCGTTGCCGCTCAGGTAGTTGCACGACACCGCCGCCCCGAAGCGGTCGCCGGGCTCGGAAGTGCCGGGGATGCCGTCACTGTCCTGGCTGATCCAGTGGGCCACGTTGCCGCCGTCGAGGGCGGCCCGGACGCCGATCGCGCCGGCATCATCGTCGGCGCCGGGCACCCCGATCGCGAGGGCGTAGGCGTCGGGAGCGGGCGTCCCACCCTGTCCGACGTCCTCCACGGCGTCCACCGCGTAGCCGAACTCGTCGCCGGCGGCGGCGACCTCACCGAACGACGCCTGCGTGTACTGCGTGCTCGCCGCACCTGTGCCGAGGCCGCCTGCCGCACCCCGGATCACCTGGACCCAACCGGAGTCGGCCTGGCCGCCGATGTCCTCGCCGGGAACACCGACCACCACGTCGGTGTAGCCGTCGCAGTCGAGGTCCGCCGTGGCGAGCGCCGCACCGAAGTGGTCGCCGGCCTCGGGGCCACCGCTCACACCCGGAGAGCCCTGGTGGAGCTCGGCCCGGGCACCCTGGCCGACGCGGCCATCGCCGTCGCCGTAGAGGACGACGATGCGGCCCGCCTCGGACACCCCCGAGACGGTCGCCATCGGGTCCGCGACGACGGCGTCGGTCCAGCCGTCCCCATCGAAGTCGGACCGGACGCCGGGTGCGCAGCCGTCCGCGACGGCGTGCGCCGGCGGAGCGGGTGACAGGACCGCGATGGTGAGGACCAGGGCAAGACCCGTGATCAGTGCCTGGGTTCGCATGTGACGCCTCCTCGTTCGCGATGTGAAGGCGAGCGGCCAACCCGCCGGGTGATACGTGGCCGGGCCGGTGTCCGGCCGCCAGCGGTCCCGGCCGGCACCCCGATCAGGCCGGTCAGCGGATCAGGGTGTAGATCCAGTAGCCGTAGCCGACCACCGCGACGGTGACCAGTGCCACGGCGAGGATCGCCCACCAGCGGGCCCGCCGCTTCCGCCGGGTGGTGGGCACATCGAGCGGCCCCACTCCCCCAGCTGCGGGCGCACCCGCGGAGGGGCTCCCACGTTCAGGTTCAGGTCGGAGTTCAGGCCTTCGGGCACGGGTTCATCCTAGGACCGGACTCAATCGGCCGGATGCGCCGCGTCCGCCCCGCCCGCCAGCAGCGCCTCGAAGCCGGCGGCGTCGAGGATCGGCACGCCCAGCGCCACCGCCTTGTCGTGCTTGGAGCCACCGCCGTCACCGGCCACCAGGTAGCTGGTGCGGGTCGACACCGAACCGGCGGCCTTGCCCCCGTGGGCCTCGATCGCCTCGGTGACGCTGTCGCGGGTGTAGCCGGGCAGCGATCCGGTGACCACGAGGGTCAACCCGGCCAGCGTCTGCGGGCGGCCGACGGCGACCGCGGGTTCGGTGGCCAACCGGCAGCCGGCGGCCCCCCACTTCTCGACGATCTCGAGGTGCCAGTCGACGGCGAACCAGTCCGCGATGGCCTCGGCGATGATCGGCCCGACCCCGTCGACCGGCGCTGAGCTCGTCCTCGGGCGGCCGCGCGATGGCGTCGATGCTACCCGAAGGCCGGGGCCAGCGTCCGGCGCGGCGCCCTTGGGCCGACGTGCCGGATCGACAGGGCGACCAGGACCCGCCACAGCGGCTGCGGTCTTGGCCCGTTCGAGGTTGGCCAGCAGCTTGGCGCCCGTTGGCGCTCAGCACGCCGTCCTTGCGTGGTGAACAGCGGTCCGGCGCCGAGCAGCTTCTGCTCGGTCAGGTCGAACAGGTCCCCCTCGTCGGGACGCAGGCCGGCCCTGCAGCAGCGCGACGGCGCGCCTCGTAGCCGAGCACCTCGATGTCGAACGCCCCGCGGCCGGCCACGTGGAACAGCCGCTCGCGCAGCTGGGCCGGGCAGGACCGCGGGTTCGGGCAGCGGATGTCGACGTCGCCCTCCTTCTCGCGGGCGCAGCTCGGTGCCGCACTCGGGGCAGTGCGTCGGCATCACGAACTCGCGCTCGGTGCCGTCGCGCAGCTCGACGACCGGGCCGAGCATCTCGGGGATGACGTCGCCGGCCTTGCGCAGCACGACGGTGTCGCCGATCAGCACGCCCTTGCGCACGCACCTCGCTGGCGTTGTGCAGGGTGGCCATGCCGACCGTCGAGCCGGCGACGAGGACCGGCTCCATCACCGCGAACGGCGTGACCCGACCGGTGCGGCCCGACGTTGACCCGGATGTCGAGCAGCTTGGTGTTCACCTCCTCCGGCGGGTACTTGTAGGCGATCGCCCAGCGCGGCGCCCGGCTGGTGCGACCCGAGCCGGTCGCTGCAGCGCCGACGCTCGTCGACCTTGACGACGACGCCGTCGATCTCGTGCTCGACGTCGTGCCGGTGCTCGCCGTAGTGCTGGATGAACGCCTGCGACCTCCGCGGCGGTGTCGACACACCCGGTAGTGCGGCTGAGGTCGGCAGGCCCCACGCCGCGGAGCAGCTCGTAGCCGTCGGACTGGCGCGCCGGCGTCGAAGCCCGTGCGAAGGCGCCGATGCCGTGGACGACGAAGCCGCAGCGGCCGGGTGCGCGGTGACCCGCGGGTCCTTCTGCCGCAGCGAGCCGGCCGCGGCGTTGCGCGGGTTCGCGAACGGCGCCTTGCCCGCCGCGACCAGCGCCGGCGTTGAGGTCGGCGAACTCCGCCAGCCGGGAAGAACACCTCGCCGCGGACCTCGACCAGTCCGGGGCGCACGCCGTCCCCGTCGCAGCCGGTGCGGGATCGCCTCGATGGTGCCGACGTTGGGGGTGACGTCCTCCCCGACCGTGCCGTCGCCGCGGGTGGCCGCGCGGACCAGGCGGCCGTCGCTGGTAGAGCAGGTCGACGGCGAGGCCGTCGATCTTCAGCTCGCACAGGAAGCCCGGAGCTGCCGCGTCCTCGCCCGCTCAGCGACCCGGCCCGGGCCAGCCAGCGGTCCAGCTCCTCGACGGAGAAGACGTTGTCGAGGCTCATCAGCGGAACCAGGTGGTCGACCGGCGCGAAGGTGGCCGAAGGGGCTCCGCCGACCTGCTGGGTCGGCGAGTCCGGCGTCCGCAGTTCCGGGTGGGCCTCTTCCAGCGCCGTGAGTTCGCGCATCAGCGTGTCGAACTCGGCGTCGGAGATCGTCGGGGCGTCGCGCACGTAGTAGCGGTGCCGGTGGTCGCTGATCTCCGCACTCAGCGCGGCGTGCCGGGCGCGGACGGCGTCGTCGGTCATGGCGGAAATCTAGCGCGGCCCGCAGACGTCGTCCCTTGACAGGCAGGGCGGTCCGCGCCGTTGACTGGAGCCATGGCAAGGACCGTGTACTACACCGCCACCACCCTCGACGGCTTCATCGCCACCGACGACCACTCCCTGGACTGGCTCCTGTCACGGGTGCCCGGCGAGGACGGCCCGCTGGACTACGCGAGGTTCATCACCGGCATCGGGTCACTCTGCATGGGCGCGCACACCTACGAATGGGTGTACCGGGCCTGCCACGATGAGGCCGGGGCCGAGACCCGGCCGTGGGACTACACCCAGCCCTGCTGGGTCTTCACCCACCACGACCTGCCGCCCTGGCCCGGCACGGACGTCCGCGCCACCGCCGATCCGGTGGAACGGGTGCACGCAGAGCTGGTCGCGGCGGCCGGCGGGAAGGACGTCTGGGTGGTGGGAGGCGGTGACCTGGCCGGACAGTTCTTCGACCTCGGCCTGCTGGACGAGGTGATCGTCAACATCGCCCCGCTCACGCTGGGCTCTGGACGGCCGCTGCTGCCCCGCCACGTCGAGTTGCGCTGCCTGGAGACGGCGCCCAGTGGCGAGTTCGTCGCGGCCCGCTACGAGGTGGTCCGCTAGCGCTCAGGCGAGGGCGTCGGCCACCTGGTCGGCGGCCTCGGCGAGTCGGTCGAAACCGCGACTCACCTCGAGCGGTTCCCAGCCGGCCAGGCCGCAGGCGGGGGTGAGCACCAGCCGGTCGGCCAGGCCGGAACCCGCCCCAAGCCGTTCCAGCGCGGTCAGGGTCCGGCGCCGGATCGCGTCCGCCCCGAGCGGACGCGGCTCACCGGTCGTCGGCAGGCAGCCCAGCCACAGACCCGCCCCGGCGTCCGCGGCTCCGGCCAGGGCGTCCCAGTCCTGGCTCCGGAGCTGGTCGAGGTCGACCGAGACGGCGTCGAACCCGGCCGCGTCGCCGGGCCCCCGCAGCAGGGCCCGCACCGGCCAGCCGCCGTCCCAGGCCGCGCAGCAGTGCAGCACGGTGGTGACCGCGAGACCGCGCCGGACCGGTTCGGCGACGATCCCGCCGAGCGCCCGCGCCACCTCGGGCAGGTCGACGGCGCGGTGCCGGAAGAAGCCGCCCGGGGTCGGGACGGCGCCGGCGACCACAGCCGGCAACGACGGCTCGTCCACCTGGAGCACGAGCCCGGCGCCGGGCAGCCGCTTCGCGAGGTCGTCGAGCACCTCACCGACCCCCTCGGCGACAGCCTGCGCCAGGTCGCGGCGAGCCCCGGGATCGGCCAGTACCCGGCCGGTGTGGGCGACGCCGACCGAGGCGGCGAGGGTCCACGGTCCGGTGACCGCCACCTTGAACCGCCCGGTGTAGCCGGCCGCGACCTCCTCGAGCTGGTCGAGGTCGTCGCGCCAGGTCGCCCGGGCCCGCCGCTGGTCGACCCCCGGGGCGGTGGCCAGCCGCCACTCCCCCGCGCCAAACCCGGCCGGCAGCGCGGAGGGCAGTCCGAGCCCGCGCCCGAGCAGGCCCGCCCACGGGCCCCGGGCGGGAAGTTCTGGCAGATAGGGAAGGTCCGGCACCTTGTCGAAGGTCATCCGGACGGCGGCGGTGAAGTCGGTGCCGGGCAGCGAGCCCAGGCCGGTGACGGCGACCATCAGGCCGCGGTGGCCGAGATCGTGGCGCTGCCGACCACCCGGTCGCCGTCGTAGTGGACGGCGGCCTGTCCCGGAGCGATGCCGAAGGCCGGTTCGTCCAGTTCGATCCGCACCCGGTCGGCCGCGGCCTCGATCAGGGCCGGCAGCGCGTCCCCGTGGGCCCGCACCTGAACCAGCCCACGCCACTCCCCGGCCACCGGGCCCTGGGTCCACGTCGGCCGGATCCCGTCGAGCACCCGGACGGCGAGCGCCTCCCTCGGTCCGACGGTCACGGTGTTGCGGACCGGGTCCACCGCGGTGACGTAGCGGGGTCGTCCGTCGGCCGCGGGAACCGACAGGTGCAGGCCGTGCCGCTGGCCGATGGTGAACCGGTGGGTGCCGTCGTGGGCGCCGAGCACCTGGCCGTCCGCGTCCTCGATGTCGCCGGTGCGCCGGCCCAGGCGGGCGTGCAGGAAGCCGGCGGTGTCGCCGGTCGGGATGAAGCAGATGTCGTGGCTGTCGGGCTTTCGGGCCAGGGTCAGCCCGCGGGCGGCGGCCTCGGCGCGCACCTCGGCCTTCGCGGCATCGGCCCCGAGCGGGAACAGCGAATGCCGTAGCTGGGTGGCGTCGAGCACCCCCAGCACGTAGGACTGGTCCTTGGCCGGTTCGGCCGACCGGTGCAGCGAGACCTGGTCGCCGTTGCGGTCCAGCCGCGCGTAGTGCCCGGTCGCCACCGCGTCGAAGCCCAGCGCGCGCCCGCGCTCCAGCACCGCCGCGAACTTGATCTTCTCGTTGCAGCGCAGGCACGGGTTCGGCGTGCGGCCGGACGCGTACTCGCTGACGAAGTCGTCGACCACGTCCTGGGCGAACCGTTCGGCGAAGTCCCACACGTAGAAGGGGATGCCGAGCGTGTCGGCCGCGCGCCGGGCGTCGTGGGAGTCCTCCAGTGAGCAGCAGCCCCGGGCGCCGCTGCGGTAGGCCTCGGGGTTCTTCGACAGCGCCAGGTGGACGCCGACGACGTCGTGCCCGGCGTCCACCAGCCGCGCGGCGGCGACCGCGGAGTCGACTCCGCCCGACATCGCTGCCAGTATTCGCACGCCCACCTCCCTCAGGTCGGCACGAGTCTAGGCGCCCGTTGCCGCCGACCGGGCCCGGGCGACCAACGCCGGGAGCACCGCCAGCAGGGCGTCGACGGCCGTCACGGTGGTGTCCGTCCCGAAGGAGAACCTCAGGCTGGCACCGGCGTCGGCGGGGCTGCGGCCCATCGCGAGCAACACCTCACTGGGCTGATGCACCCCGGCCGTGCACGCCGACCCGGTGGACGCGTCGAAGCCGGCCGCGTCGAGCAGCAGCAGCACGTCGTCGGCACGCACGCCGGAGAAGGTCAGGTTCACGATCGTCGGCGCGCACGGCGGCCGGGTGTTCACCACGGTTCCCGGCACCCCGGCCACGGCACCGGACGCCAGCCGATCGCGCAGGGCGCCGAGCCGGTCGGCCTCGATCCGGAGCCTCCTGGTTGCCACCCGGGCCGCGGCAGCGAACCCGGCCGCCAGCGCAGCGGGCACCGTGCCCGACCGGAGCCGCGCCTCCTGCCCGCCGCCGAAGCCCACCGGTTGCGGCCGCACCCCCCGCCGTACCACCAGGGCGCCGATCCCTACCGGGCCGCCGAGCTTGTGGGCGGAGACGCTGAGCAGGTCGAGCCCGGAGCCGGCGAAGTCGATCGGGAGGTGGCCGAAGGCCTGCACCGCATCCGCATGGGCCAGCGCCCCGACCTCGTGGGCGAGGCCGGCCACCGAGGTCACCGGCTGCACCGCGCCGGTTTCGTTGTTCACCCACATCACCGCGACCAGTCCGGTCCGGGGGCCGACCAGGTCCCCGACCCCGGGCAGGTCGAGGTGTCCGGTCGGCGCCACCGGTAGCACAATTACCCGTCCGCGTTCCGGCACCGCCGCCACCGAGGGGTGTTCGATCGCGGAGACCGCCAGTTCGGGGCGTCCGGGGTGCGGGGCACCGAGCAGGGCCAGGTTGTTGGCCTCGGTGCCGCCCGAGGTGAACACCACCTCGGCGGGTCGGGCCCCGAGGTCGGCGGCGAGTGACTCGCGGGCGTCCTCCAGCAGCCGGCGCACGGCCCGACCCGAGGCGTGCAGCGAGGCCGGGTTGCCGGCCAGGGCGAACGCCTCGGCCATGGCGGCGGCGGCCTCGGGGAGCAGCGGGGAGGACGCGGCGTGGTCGAGATAGGTCCGCCTGACCATCGGTCCGCCTTCCCTGACAGATACCCGAAACCTCCCGGCCGGGAGGGTCGCAACTCGCCCTCGGTGGAAGGTTAGGCCAGACTATGCAGGACGTCAGGCAGGGGGAAATGTGGGTCAGGTGGCAACAGGTTCGGGTGAGGTGGCAACAGATTCGGAGCCGGGCGGTGCGGTGGAGTTGGC
Source organism: uncultured Actinomycetota bacterium (assembly GCA_963704225.1). Taxonomy (GTDB): domain Bacteria; phylum Actinomycetota; class Actinomycetes; order Propionibacteriales; family Propionibacteriaceae; genus Propionicimonas. The sequence goes on along the minus strand of CAVPHL010000011.1, from coordinate 208,204 downwards.
CGAAGCCCTGCTCGGCGCCCGCGTCCACGACGGCGGCACCACGTTCTCGTTGTGGGCACCGCGGGCGAGCCGGGTGGAGCTGGCCCTGGTCGACGAGCACCGACGGCAGTCCAACCACGACCTTGCCCAGGCCGGCGACGGCGTGTGGCGGCTGCACCTTCCCGGGGTCGGCGCGGGGCAGCGGTACGGGTACCGGGTGCACGGCGTCTGGTCACCGGAGAGCGGGCAACGGTTCAACCCGGCAAAGCTGCTGCTGGACCCGTACGCCCGCGCGATCACCGGCGGGGTGGACTACTCCGGCCCGATCACCGACCACACCCCCGAATCCGAATTACCTTCCCGACCTGGTCGACTCCTTCGCCGCGGTCCCGCTGAGCGTCGTGGTGGCCGACAGCCCACCGCCGACGCCGCTCGAGCGGCCGATCCCGCTGTCGGAGATGGTGGTCTACGAGACCCATCTGAAGGGCTACACCAAGCAGCACCCGGCGGTGCCCGAGCACCTCCGCGGCACCTACGCGGGACTGGCCTATCCGGCCGTGGTCGAACACCTCGTCGGGCTGGGTGTCAACGCCGTCGAGCTGCTGCCGGTGCAACACTTCGTCTCCGAGCCGTTCGTGGTGGGCCGGGGCCTGACCAACTACTGGGGCTACAACACCCTCGGCTTCTTCGCCCCGCACGCCGCCTACGCCTCGTCCGCCTCCGGGGAGCTCGGCGGACAGGTGACCGAGTTCAAGGACATGGTCTCGGCGCTTCACCGGGCGGGCATCGCGGTGATCCTCGACGTGGTCTACAACCACACCGGTGAGGGCGGCCACGAGGGTCCGACCCTGAGCTTCCGCGGCATCGACCACGGGGCGTACTACCGGCTGACCGACGACAACCGCAATGACTACGACGTGACCGGCTGCGGCAACGCCGTCGACACCTCCAAGGACGGGGTGCTGAAACTGGTCATCGATTCGCTGCGGTACTGGGTGTCCGACATGGGCGTGGACGGATTCCGGTTCGACCTCGCCACCACGTTGATTCGCGACGGCTCCCACCACGTCGCCCAGAACCACCAGTTCAAGGACCTGGTCGCCACCGACCCGGTTCTGGCCGGCAAGGTGATGATCTCCGAACCGTGGGACCTGGGCCCCTACGGCTACCAGGTGGGCCGGTGGGGCCGGGACTGGTCGGAATGGAACGACCGCTTCCGGGGATTCACCCGCGACTTCTGGCGGGGCGCCATCGGCGGGGTCCAGGAGCTGGCGACCCGGCTGTCGGGTTCCTCCGACATCTTCGACCACGCCGGCCGACCGGTCACCTCCTCGATCAACTTCGTGACCGCCCACGACGGCTTCACCATGCGCGACGTGGTGACCTACGACCTCAAGCACAACGAGGCCAACGCCGAACGTAACCGGGACGGGGCCGACGACAACCGCTCCTGGAACCACGGGTACGAGGGCGAGACCGACGACCCGGCGATCATCGCTGCCCGGCAACGCACCGCACGCAACCTGATGGCGACCCTCCTGCTCAGCGCCGGGGTGCCGATGATCCTGGCCGGCGACGAGATGGGCCGCACCCAGGGCGGCAGCAACAACGCCTACTGCCAGGACTCGCCGGTGTCCTGGGTCAACTGGTACGACCGCGACGAGTGGAGCGCGCAGGAGGAGTTCACCCGGGTCCTGCTGAAGCTGCGCGCCGAGCACCCGCTGCTGCGCCCCACCGCGTGGCGCGGCCACGGCGAGGTCACCGACGCCAAGGGCCACGGCCTGGGCCGCTCGCCGGTGGCGTGGTTCGCCACGTCGGGCACCGAGATGACCACCGAGCACTGGCACGACCCGGGCCGCCGCACGCTGGGCATGTACCTGTCCGATCGATCCGAGGCGTTCCTGATCTACTTCCATGCCGGCTGGGACCCGGTGGAGGTGTCGTTGCCCGGTGCGCCGTGGGCCCTCAGCTACCGGGTGGTGGCCCATACCGGGCTGCCCGGGGAACTCCCCCGCAAGGTGCTCGCCCCGGGGTCGACGATCACCGTGCCGGGCCGCACCGTGGCCGTCCTCCACGCCGCCGTGCGCCGGGGCGCCCAGCTGGTCGCCGTGTCGCCGCCCTCCCCCAGCGAGCAGGGCGGCAGCGACCGGGCCTGACCGCCGCCCCCGGGTGGCCGCCCATCTCGCGAGCGAGCGTCCCCAAGACCTCCCCTCGGTGGGGGCCAGCCGCTAGGTTGGGTTTGTGAGCGCAACCTCGAACCCGTCCCGGCGGAACCGGCAGCAGGCTGCCCGGCCCGCCGCGCCGAACCGTCCGTCGACGCCCCCTGCAGCCGGGCCGGTGAGCCCGCCCGACCCCGGCGCAGTACTCGACCTGAGCCCCGTGGTCACCGTTCCGCGCGGCTTCGGCCGGATTCCCGTGACCGGGGTGAGCCCGGTGATCGAAGGCGGTGCCTATCCGGCGAAGGCCGTCGTCGGCGAGCTGCTCCCGATCCGGGCGAAGGTCTTCCGGGAAGGCCACGACGCGGTCAACGCCTCGGTCATCCTGACCGCACCGGACGGACGCGAACAGCGCATCGACATGACCCCGCTGGAGCCGAGGGGACTCGATCCCTGGGAGGCCTGGGTGCGTCCCGACACCGAGGGCGCCTGGACCTTCCGCGTCGAGGGCTGGTCGGATCCGTGGAGCACCTGGCTGCACAACGCCGAGGCCAAGCTCCCCGCGGGGGTCGACATCGAGCTGGTCTGCCTTGAGGGTCGGGAGCTCCTGGAGCGGACGGCGTCCGCCGCGGAGGCGGCCGGTGATCCGGTCCAGACCTCCATCCTCAGGGCCACCGCGATGCTGCTCATCCCCGAGCGCCCGGCCTCCGACCTGATCGAGGTGGCCACCGCCCGGGGCATCTCCCGCGCGATGCTGCAGTACGGTCCGCGCGAACTGCTCAGCCCGACCGCGGACTTCCCGCTGTTCGTGGACCGGCAGCGGGCGCTGTTCTCCAGCCTGGTACGAGTTCTTCCCCGCTCCCAGGGAGCCGTCTACGACCCGGTCACCAAGAAATGGACCTCCGGCACCTTCGACTCCTGCCACGAACGGCTCGAGCAGGTGGCCGCGATGGGCTTCGACGTGGTCTACCTGCCACCCATCCACCCGATCGGGACGGCTTTCCGCAAGGGCCGCAACAACACCCTGATCCCCGGCCCGGAGGACCCCGGCTCGCCCTGGGCGATCGGTTCCCCCGAAGGCGGGCACGACGCGATCCACCCCGAGCTGGGCGACTGGGCCGCGTTCGACCGGTTCGTGGCCAGGGCGAAGGAGCTGGGCCTGGAGATCGCCCTGGACTTTGCCCTGCAGGCCTCGCCCGACCACCCCTGGGTGGGCACCCACCCGGAGTGGTTCACCACCCGCCTGGACGGCACGATCGCCTACGCGGAGAACCCCCCGAAGAAGTACCAGGACATCTACCCGATCAACTTCGACAACGACCCCGAGGGCATCTACGGCGAGGTGCTGCGGATCCTGAAGCTGTGGATGGCCCGCGGGGTCCGGATCTTCCGCGTCGACAACCCGCACACCAAGCCGGTGCCGTTCTGGGCCTGGGTGATGCGCAAGGTACGCGAGACCGATCCCGACGTGCTGTTCCTGGCCGAGGCGTTCACCAAGCCGGAGATGATGTTCACCCTGGGCAAGGTCGGCTACCACCAGAGCTACACCTACTTCACCTGGCGCAACGTCAAGGCCGAACTCCAGGAGTACCTCACCGAGTTGAGCACCGAATCCGATGCGTTCTACCGGCCGAACTTCTTCGTGAACACTCCGGACATCAACCCGACCTTCCTCCAGTCGGGGAACCCCGCCGCGTTCTCGATCCGGGCCGTGCTGGCCGCCACGCTCTCCCCCAGCTGGGGCGTCTACTCCGGGTTCGAGCTGTTCGAGCACGAGCCGCTGCGGGCCGGCGGCGAGGAGTACCGGAACTCGGAGAAGTTCGAGTTCCGTCCCCGCGACTACTCCGCCGAGCCCAACCTCAACCTGCTGCTGGGCAGCCTGAACCAGATCCGGCGCGATCACCCGGCACTGCAGCAGTTGCGGCAGATCCAGTTCCTGGACGCGCCCCACGACAAGGTGCTGGCCTTCGCCAAGAAGGACGGGGACGACGTGGTCGTGGTGATCTGCAGCCTCGACCCCGACCAGAGTCTGGAGAGCGACGTGCGGCTCGACCTGGACTGGCTGGGTGCGTCCGGAGCCACCGTCGAACTGCGCGACGAACTGACCGGGGCGACGTTCACCTGGGGTCGAGCGCAATTTCGTCCGGCTCACCCCGGCCAGCCCCGCGCACATCCTGCACCGTCTCGGTGGATAGGGGCGTCGGCGTGGGGATCGCGTCCAGCTGGGAGGGCTACCTGCGCCAGGCCCGCTGGTTCGGCGGCAAGGGTCTCGGCGCCCGGGTCGCGGGGATCACGCCGTTGCCGTGGTACACCACCGAAGGCGCGTGGCCCGCGGTCCGTTCGGAGCTGGCCGAGATCGCCTATTCCGACGGGCGCACCGAGACCTACCACCTGCTCGCCGCCTACCTGCCGGCGGGGTCCGCGCCGGCCGGACTCGCCGTGGGCCGAGACCTCCTGCCCGACCTGGGTGAGGTGGACGTGGTGGACGCGCCGACCCATCCCCCGGCGATGACGGCGCTGGTCCATGCGCTCCTCTCCGACCCCCCCGAAGGGATGGACTGGTCACAACCGGGCCGGATCGACCCCGACGGCGGGATGCGGCTGTTCACCGGCGAGCAGAGCAACACCACGGTCATGGTCGGTGAGGGCACGCTGCTGAAGCTGTTCCGGAAACTGGAACCGGGCCGCAACCTGGACGCGGAGGTGCTGGGCGCCCTCAGCGGCTCGGGGATCACCCCCGACCTGTACGGCCTGCTGTCGGCCGGCGGGTACGACCTGGGCCTGTTCTGCGAACGGATCGCCGACGTCACCGACGGCTGGGTGTACGCCACCCGGGCCTGCGCCGGCGGCCTCGACATCGCCCGGGAGTGCCGTGAACTCGGCGCGGAGCTGCGCGAGGTGCATCGGCGGCTCGCCTCCGCCTTCGGCACCTCGGTCCAGCCCGGCGCCGCCCTGGCCGCCGACATGGTCCGCCGTTTCGGCGAGGCGGCCGAGCAGGTGCACGAACTCGACGACTACCGGCACGCCGCCACGCTGCTCTTCACCGCTCCCACGGGCCAGGACCTGGCCACCCAGCGGGTGCACGGCGACTTCCACCTGGGCCAGGTCCTGCACCGGGCCGCGCCCGGTGGGGCCAGCCCGTGGGTGGTCATCGACTTCGAAGGCGAACCCTTGAAGAGCCTGACCGAGCGACGGTCCTTCGACTCGGTCTGGCGCGACGTCGCCGGCCTGCTGCGGAGCCTCGACTATGCCCGCAGCGCCCATCCCGAGCCCGACGGCCAGGCGGCCCGGGAGTGGTGCGAGCGGGCCCGGGAGGGCTTCCTGGCCGGCTACGGCGGGGAACGCCGGGCCGAGCCTGCCCTGCTCCGCGCCTACGAACTCGACAAGGCCGTCTACGAGGTTGTCTACGAAACACGAAATCGTCCGAATTGGGCCCACATCCCGTGGCGCGCAGTCCAAGATGAGGCCAGGAGGGTCTCCCTCGATCCCCCGGCACCGACCGACAAGGAGCAGAAATGGCACATGACGTGACGGGCGGACTGACCGGCTGGGACCTTGAGGGCTTCCACAACGGCGGGGACACCGAGTGCTGGCGCCGCCTCGGCGCCCACGAGATCACCGTCTTCGACGACGAGCGTGGTGAGATCCGCGGCACCCGCTTCGCGGTGTGGGCGCCGAACGCCCATGACGGTGCGACTCAACGCCGACTTCAACTGGTGGACCGGGGACGCCATGCACCTGGTGCCGGGCTCGGGCATCTGGGCGCTGTTCGTCGAGGGGGTCGGCACCGGGGCGCTGTACAAGTACAACATCCTGTGCGCCGACGGCGTGTGGCGGGAGAAGGTCGACCCGATGGCCTTCTTCGCCGAGCAGGCGCCGGCCAACGCCTCGATCGTGTACACCAGCAAGTACAGCTGGGACGACGACGACGTGGATGGAGAAGCGGGCCGCACTCGCCGTCCGCACGCGGAACCGATGAGCGTCTACGAGGTGCACCTCGGCGTCCTGGCGCAAGGGCAAGACCTACCTCGAGCTGGCCGACGAGCTGGTCGAGTACGTGCACCTGGCAGGGCTTCACCCACGTCGAGCTGATGCCGGTCACCGAGCACCCGTTCGAGCCGTCCTGGGGCTACCAGGTCACCAACTACTTCGCCCCGCACGTCGCGGCTCGGCCGCCCCGACGAGTTCCGCCACCTGGTCGACCGGCTGCACCAGGCCGGCATCGGCGTGATCCTCGACTGGGTGCCCGGCCACTTCCCCAAGGACGAGCTGGGCGCTGGGCCGCTTCGACGGGACCGCGCTGTACGAGCACGCCGATCCGCGCCAGGGCGAGCACAAGGAGTGGGGCACCTACATCTTCAACTACGGCCGCAACGAGGTGAAGTCGTTCCTGGTCTCCAACGCCCTGTACTGGGTGGACGAGTTCCACATCGACGCGCTGCGGGTCGACGCGGTCGCGTCCATGCTCTACCTCGACTACTCCCGCGAGGACGGCGAGTGGGTGCCCAACAGCTACGGCGGCAACGAGAACCTGGAGGCCATCGACTTCCTGCGCGACGTCAACCGGCACCTGTACGAGCGGGTGCCCGGCGTGGTGATGATCGCCGAGGAGTCCACCTCCTTCGGCCGGCGTCACGCAGTCCGGTCGACCACGGCGGGTCTCGGCTTCGGCTTCAAGTGGAACATGGGCTGGATGAACGACTCGCTGCGCTACCTCGCGCTGGAGCCGATCCACCGCCAGTACCACCACAACGAGCTGACCTTCGCGATGGTCTACGCCTACTCGGAGAACTTCGTCCTGCCGATCAGCCACGACGAGGTCGTGCACGGCAAGGGCTCGATGATCAACAAGATCCCGCAGGACACCTGGCGGCAGTTCGCAACGCTGCGCGCGTTCTACTCCTACATGTGGGCCTTCCCGGGCAAGAAGCTGCTGTTCATGGGCGTGCGAGTTCGGCCAGCGCAGCGAGTTCGACGAGGCCAACAGCCTCGAATGGTGGGTCTGCGACCTGTGGGGCCACCAGGGACTGCAGCGGATGGTCAAGGACCTGAACGACCTCTACACGCTCCCACCCCGCCCTCTGGCAGCTCGACAGCGACCCTGCCGGCTTCCAGTGGATCAACGCCGACGACGGCGGGGCGAACACCTACTCCTGGATCCGCACCGACGCCGACGGCCGCCAGGTCGCCGCGGTGATCAACTTCTCCTCCGAGCCCTGGACCCGCTACCGGCTCGGCCTGCCGCAGGCCGGGGTGTGGAAGGAGATCTTCAACTCCGACTCCGGCACCTACGACGGGTCGGACACGCACGGCAACCTCGGCCAGGTCGTGGCTGACAGCGAGGGCTGGAGCGGGCTCCCGGCCAGCGCCACCGTGGTCGTGCCACCCCTGGGTGCGGTGTACTTCGAGTACAGCGGCGAGTGATCACCGACGCCCTCCCCGCAGTGGTCATCGACGGCGTCGCGTCGGTCGACTTCAGCGGGGAAGGCTCCTCGCAGCGGTACGACCTGCTGCTGGCCACCACGCTCCGGCTGGCGTTCGACCAGCCGTTGGTGCGTCGGGTGGAGGTCGACGTCGGCCTCGACGACCGGCCCCGGCGGCGCGCGCTGCACCGGGCCGGTTTCCGCCTGGAGGGCGTGGCCCGGCAGGCGGCGGCCGGACCGGACGGGCCGTTCGACCTGGCCCGGTATGCCGTGGTGCGCGACGACCCGCTGACCGGGCCTGCCGGGTTCACCGCCGTGATGAACACCGTGACCGCGCGCAAGCGAGTGATCAGTCACCTGCTGCTGACCGACGAAGCCGGCCGGGTCTGCATGCTGGAGACGTCCTTCAAACCCGACTACGAGCTGCCCGGCGGCATCCTCGAGGTCGGGGAGAGCCCGCGGGCCGGGCTGGTCCGTGAGATCCAGGAGGAGCTCAACCACACCGTCAGCGTGGGCCGCCTGCTGGTGGTCGACTGGTTGTCCCCGTTCCTGGGTTGGGAGGACGCCGTGGAGCTCATCTTCGACGGACGGGAAATGCCGGCCCGGTCGGTACCGCTGCTGCGTCCGGACCTGCGGGAGATCCGGGCCGTCCACTGGCTGGAACCGGGGGCGGCCGCCCTGACCATGGCACCATTCGCCCAGGGTCGGATGCTCGCGGCGCTGTCCGCCCGGACCGAGGGTCGCACGCTCTACCTCGAGGGCGGTCGAGCGGATCAGCTGACCGGGACCCATCGGCCGGCCCCGGGAGGGACCTTCGCCGACACCACCGAAGGTGTCCTGGCGCGGCCCGCCCCGCCGGGCGCGCTCCCGGCCCACTGCCTGCCAAGCTCTGATCCGGCCACGAGGGCCGGCCTTTGGGCCGTCCTGCTACAAAGGCCGCATGCGACCGGTGTTCCTCTACGACGCGGACTGCGGCTTCTGCACCCGCAGCGCGCGGGTGCTGCGCCGACTGTCGGCGTCCGGCCACTACCGGGTGGAGGCCGGGCAACAGGCCGACCCTGACTCGACCGGGGTCACCGCCGACCAGCTCGCCGCGGCGGCGTGGTTCGTCGCTGCCGACGGCACCGCCAGCAGTGGGCGGGAGGCGATCGCCCGGGCCCTGCTGGCCGGCAGGCTCCCGCTGCGTCCGGTGGGAGCGCTGCTGCGCCTGCCGGGGGTCCGCCGGCTCGGCGACCTGGTCTACTCCTGGGTCGCCGCCAACCGCCATCGACTGCCCGGCTCGACCTGCGAGGCACCCCCTCGGTGACCCGACCGGGCGCGGCCCTGGGTCGGCTCAGTACAGGGCGGTCATCAGGTCCCGGCGCGCCTTCAGCACCGCCGGCTCGGACGCCCCGACCGTCTCGAACAGCTCCAGCAGCCGCCCCCGGGCCGCCTCCCGCTGGGCCCCGCCGGTGATCCGGATGAGCTGGATCAGGCGGTCGAAGGCACGCTGCGCCGCGCCCCCCATCAGCTCGGCGTCGGCGGCGGCCAGCTGCGCCTCCACGTCGGCCGGTGTGGCGTCGGCCCGGGCCAGGACCACTGCCGGGTCGACGGTGGACACCCGGGCCAGCAACGCCGCCTGGGCCCGGCCGGCCCGGGCCTCCGGGTCGTTCGGGGTGACCGCGAGCACCTTCTCGAACTCCGCGACGGCGAGCGCGAAGTCGCCCGAGGCCAGGGCATCGTCAGCGGCGGCGAAACGCGGGTCGGGACCGGCATCGGCGTCCACGCTGACCGGGTCGGCGCGGCCGACGATCCCGTTGGACGCGGCCAGCTGAAGCAGCTGGGCGAGGAAGGACGTGGCCTCCTCCTTCGTCTTGGTGCCCTGCCACAGCGGGGCCAGCTGACCGGCCACGACCCCCAGCACCACCGGCACGGCCTGAACCCCGAAGGCGGCGGCCACCTCCGGGTTCGCATCCACGTCGACCCGCGCCAGCAGGTACGCCCCGCCGGCCTCGTTGGCCAGCTCCACCATCTGGGCCGAGAAGGCCTGGGCGTTCGCTCGGGGCGAGTTCAGCTCCAGCACCACCGGGTGCTTCATGGACAGCGAGAGGACCGCCTCGAAGGTGGACTGGTCGACGTCCACGACGTAGGTCGCGCCCGGTGGGGGCGGCGGCGCCTTCGCGGCCGCGACGATGCCGGACAGGTCCATGGCACGGGAAGGATTGAAACCAGCAGGAGTCACGAGACTGCATTCTGCCCCACTGTCCACAACCGGGGCGAATGCGGCTTCCCCCTCGCCCCCGGGGCGCGCGAGCGGGCAAGATGGGGACATGGCTCACGAACGCGCCGGGCAGGTCGCACTGCCTCAGGACCTCATCGACATCGACGCCCTGATCGGGGCATACCACGACCTGGTGCCCGACCCCGACCACCCCGACCAGCAGGTGGCGTTCGGAACCTCCGGACACCGGGGCTCCAGCCTCGACGTCGCCTTCAACGACGCCCACATCGCCGCGACCACCCAGGCGATCGTGGAGTACCGCGCCGGGCAGGGGATCACCGGCCCGCTGTTCATCGGCAAGGACACCCACGCCCTCTCGGGTCCGGCGTGGCGCACCGCCATCGAGGTCCTGCACGCCCACGGCGTGGCCATCCGTGCCGAGCGTGACGACGACTTCACCCCGACCCCGTCGGTGTCCCGGGCGATCATCGTCCACAACCGGGGCGCCGGGGCCCACCTCGCCGACGGCATCGTGGTCACCCCGTCCCACAACCCACCCCGGGACGGCGGCTTCAAGTACAACCCGCCTCACGGCGGACCGGCCGACACCGACGCCACCGGCTGGATCGCAGCCCGGGCCAACGAACTGCTGCGGAACCCGTCCGCGATCGCCCGCACCCCCTACGACCGGGCCGCCGCGGACGTCACCCGGGTCGACTACCTCGGCGACTACTGCGAGGACCTCCGCAACGCGATCGACCTGGACGCGATCGCTGCCGCCGGGGTACACATCGGCGCCGACCCGCTCGGCGGTGCCGCCGTGCAGTACTGGCAGTACATCGCCGAGCGGTTGGGGATCGACCTGACCGTGATCAATCCGACGGTTGACCCGACCTGGCGGTTCATGACCCTGGACTGGGACGGCAAGATCCGGATGGACTGCTCCTCGCCCTACGCCATGGCCAGCCTGATCGCGAACCGGGACCGTTTCGACATCTCCACCGGCAACGACGCCGACGCCGACCGGCACGGCATCGTCACCCCGGACGCCGGGCTGATGAATCCCAACGCCTACCTCGCGGTGGCGATCCAGTACCTGTTCAGCCACCGGCCGAATTGGCGCGCCGACGCGGGGGTGGGCAAGACCCTGGTCTCGTCCTCGCTGATCGACAAGGTGGCCGCCGACCTCGGCCGGACGCTGGTCGAGGTTCCGGTCGGTTTCAAGTGGTTCGTGCCCGGTCTGATGAGCGGCGACCTCGGCTTCGGCGGCGAGGAGTCGGCGGGGGCGTCCTTCCTCGCCCGCGACGGCTCCACCTGGACCACCGACAAGGACGGGGTCCTGCTCGCCCTCCTGGCCAGCGAGATCACGGCGGTAACCGGGAAGTCGCCCTCCCAGCTCTACGCCGAACTGGAGTCGCGTCACGGCGCGTCCAGCTACGCCCGGGTGGACGCCCCGGCGACCCGCGAGCAGAAGGCGAAACTGGGCCGGCTCAGCGCGTCCGACGTGACCGCGACCGAACTGGCCGGCGAGCCGATCACCGCCACCCTGACCCATGCCCCCGGCAACGGCGCCGCCATCGGCGGGCTGAAGGTCACCACCGCGTCGGCCTGGTTCGCGGCGCGTCCTTCGGGGACCGAGAACGTCTACAAGATCTACGCCGAATCACTCCAGGGGGCCGAGCATCTGGCGCAGGTCCAGGCTGAGGCCAAACAGGTGGTCGACGCGGTGCTGTCCTGACCGGATGTGGGAAGCTGGAGCCATGATTAACGATGATCTCTTTGTGTGCATCGACCACGTCGGCCTTGCCGTGGCGAACCTGGACGATGCGATCAAGTTCCACACCGAGGTTCTGGGCTGGCGGGTCCTGCACCGCGAGACCAACGAGGAGCAGGGCGTCGAGGAGGCCATGATCGGCACCGGCGCCCAGGGTTCGGAGAACGCGCAGATCCAGCTGCTGGCCCCGCTCAACGAGAACTCCACGATCGCGAAGTTCATCGATCGCAACGGGGTCGGCATGCAACAGCTCGCCTACCGGGTGCAGGACCTGGACGCGGTGTCGGCGGTTCTGCGGGAGCGGGGCGTCCGGTTGCTCTACCCGGAGCCGAAGATCGGCACCGGGGGTTCCCGGATCAACTTCGCCCACCCGAAGGACGTCGGTGGCGTACTGCTGGAGCTCGTCGAGCCCGCCAAGGCCGGTCACTGAGCCAACGACGGACTGCACTGGCCCGGATCCCGCTGGGGAACCGGGCCAGGAGCATCACGCCCGTCGTGACCGATCCGGACCTGGAGGGATGAGCCGGTGAGCACCAACGAGCCCGAGCCCGGCCTGGAGGCTGCGCCCGCGGCGTCGGGCCATACGCCGGCCTCCGAACCGACCCCCAGCTCCGTTCCGGCCACCCGCACCTGGCTGCGGAAGTGGCGGCGCACGACCCAACCCACGCCGGACCTCGGCGACGGCCTGGACGTCACCTCGGACCGCCGGGTGTCGCTGCTGGACCGCAACCCGTTCCAGATCGGCTTCTTCGGGGCGATCGGCGCCATGGCCGCGTTCGGGCTGGTCACGCTCCTGGTGTCGCTGAAGACCGTGCTGGTGCTGGTCGTGGTGTCGATGGCGATCGCCCTGGGCCTGAGCCCGGCGGTCGACTGGCTGCACCGGCGCAGCGTCCGGCGCGGGGTCGCGGTGCTCATGGTGGCCCTCGGCCTGATCGGGCTGCTGGTCCTGGCCGGGTGGGCGCTGGTTCCCCTGCTGTCCGAGCAGGTGACGATCCTGCTCGCCCAGGCGCCGGGCTACCTGGAGAACCTGCGCCAGAACCCGCAGATCGCGGCCTTCGACGCCCAGTTCGGAGTGATCGACAAGGCCGTACAGTTCCTGACCTCCGGCGAACTGATCGCCGGCCTCTTCGGCGGCCTGCTCGGCGCCGGCCAGGTGGTGGCGAACGCGGTCTTCTCGCTGATCATCACCACGGTGCTGACCCTGTACTTCCTGATCACGCTGCCCTCGATCAAGGAGGTCATCTACCAACTGGCCCCGGCGTCGCGGCGTCCGCGGGTCCGGTACCTGGCGAACGAGATGTTCAAGCGGGTCGGCGGCTACGTCTCCGGCCTGTTCCTGGTGGTGCTGATCGCGATGACGGTGTCCTTCGTCTTCCTCAACGTGGTCGGGCTCGGGCAGTACGCGATCGCGCTCACCGTGGTGGTGGGGCTGTTCGCCTTCGTCCCGCTGGTGGGCACCACGATCTCGATGGTGATCGTGTCGATCGTCGCGTTCTCGTTCTCGCCGGTGACCGGCCTGATCACGCTGATCTTCTACCTCGTCTACCAGCAGGTGGACGCCTACCTGATCCAGCCCCGGGTCTTCTCGCACTCGGTGCAACTGCCGGCGGTTCTGGTGCTGCTGGCCGCAATGTCGGGAGGCCTGCTGCTGGGGCTGGTGGGCGCCATCCTCGCGATCCCGGTCACCGCGGCGCTGATGCTGCTGTACCGCGAGATGCTGGTGCCCCACCTGGACCGCACCTGAACGCTCCCCCACCCGGGACGGGTGGTCATCGTGACCTGGACGACGGCCCGCTGGCCGGCACCCGCCGGCGCGGGGTTCCGGCGAGCGGCGTGCCGGTGCGCCGCCAGGATCAGAACAGCCGGTCTTCAGGGTTGTCCAGGCCCCGCAGCAGGTCGTAGTCGACGACCAGGCACTCGATCCCCCGCGTCCCGGCCAGCGTCCGCGCCTGTGGCTTGATCACCTGCGCGGCGAACAGGCCGCGCACCGGCGCGAGCAGCGGGTCGGCGTTCATCAGGGCGAGGTAGCGGGTGAGCTGCTCGACCCCGTCGATCTCGCCGCGTCGCTTCACCTCCACCGCGACATAGCCGCCGCCGGGGTCCCGGAACAACAGGTCGACCGGGCCGATCGGCGTCGGGTGCTCCCGGCGAACCAGGGTCCAGCCGTCGCCGAAGGTCACCGGGTTCTGGGCGAGCAGGGCCTGCAGGTGGGCCTCCACCCCGTCCTTCTGCAGTCCCGGGTCGACCCCCAGGTCATGGTTGGAGTCGTGGAACACCTCACCGATCGAGATCTGCAGGGTGTCTCCGTCGGTGTTTCGCACCTCCCAGACCTCGGTGAAACCCACCCCGTCGGGATCAGGGACCGCCTCCGGGTCACCGCACGGCGAACCGACCGTCAGCGTGCACGGGGCGCTCATCCAGTTGAGCGGCTTGTAGGCCCGGTCGTCGGCGTGCACCGAGACCGATCCGTCCGCCTTCACCATGATCAGCCGGGTGGCCAAGGGCAGGTGCGCGGAGAGTCTCCCGGCGTAGTCCACCTGGCAACGGGCAATCAGCAAACGCACCCGGACAACCTATCGCCACACCGACCTCGAGGGCTCGGTCCCCGGCCGCGCGGACGCCCCCGTCCCACGGCCCCCGCCCGTCCTCGGACCGACGAGGTCGCGCCGTAGGCTGACTCCATGGCCAGACGCCCCTCCAAGCACCTGCGCGCGCCGCGACCGCTGTCCTCGGGGGCGTTCGCCCGGCTGGAGGTGAAGGCGGACGGGGACTGGATGGTGCAGACCATGCCGGCGGACGCCGCCGCCAAGACCTACAGCTGTCCCGGCTGCTCCCACCCGGTGCCGACCGGAACGGCCCACGTCGTCGCCTGGCCAAGGGTGGCGGGCATCGGCTCGGTCTCGGCGGTGGACGAACGGCGCCACTGGCACACCGGCTGCTGGCAGCGGCGGCGTTGATGGCCGGCCTGCACACCGCGCTGGTCGGCACCGGCCGACCCCGCTTCGCTTTCCTGCACGGGCTGTTCGGTCGTGGCCGCAACTGGACCCAGGTCGCCCAGTCCCTGGCCGAGGCGGGCTACCCCTGCGTGCTGTTCGACCTCCCCAACCACGGCGCGAGCGACTGGACGCAGGAGTTCAGCTACCCCGGGATGGCGCACGCCGTGGCCGACGAGATCGACCTGCGGCTCGGCTCGGCGGCCGAACTGGTTCTGGTTGGGCACTCGATGGGCGGCAAGGTGGCCATGTTGACCGCGCTGCTGCGGCCAACTGTCGTCTCCGGCCTGGTCGTGGTCGACATCGCTCCGGGTCCGACGGCCCAGGTGGACACCTTCCCCGCCCTGGTGAGGGCGATGCGCTCCCTCGACCTGTCCGGCCTCGGTTCGCGGGCGGAGGCCGACGAGCGGCTCCGGGAGCAGGTGCCCGACGACCAGGTACGGCAGTTCCTGCTCCAGAACCTGCGCCGCAAGGGAGGGTGGCACTGGCAGCCGAACCTGGCCCTGCTCGAGGCCTCCCTCACCGACATCGGCGACTGGCCGGCGGTGGCCGGTGCGCCCTACCCCGGGCCGGTCCTCTGGCTGGCCGGGGAGCGTTCCCCCTATGTCGGTCCCGAGCACGATCCGGAGATGGACCGGCACTTCCCGAGGACCACCCGGGTGGTCGTTCCCGGCGCGGGGCACTGGGTGCACGCCGACGCTCCGGACGTGGTCATCGCCACACTGTTGGAGTTCGCCG
The DNA here is from genome assembly GCA_963704225.1 of uncultured Actinomycetota bacterium. GTDB lineage: Bacteria > Actinomycetota > Actinomycetes > Propionibacteriales > Propionibacteriaceae > Propionicimonas. The sequence continues at coordinate 192,941 of CAVPHL010000011.1, read as the reverse complement.
CGTCCATGGACGCCCCCGCCTGACCCGGCTCAGGCCGGTGCCAGTCCGGTGATCACGACCGGGGTGTTCGGCTTGCCACTACCGTCTGGATAGGTGCCGTCCTGTCCTGCCGCCGCCAGCCCGGCCAGCACCTCCACACCGGCCGCGTCGGTACGGCCGAAGACCGTGTAGCTGGCGGGTAGCTGGCTGTCGGCGTAGACGATGAAGAATTGGGAGCCGTTCGTGCCCGGGCCGGCGTTGGCCATCGCCAGGGTCCCGGCCGGATAGGTTTCGGCACCGTCCAGCTCATCGGCGAACTGGTAGCCCGGACCGCCGGACCCGGTGCCGGTCGGATCGCCGCACTGCAGCACGAACAGGCCGGGCCCGTCCACCAGCCGATGACAGGACGTGCCCTCGAAGTAGCCCTGTGCCGCGAGCGAGGTGAACGAGTTCACGGTGCAGGGAGCCTGCTCCTGTTCAAGGGTCAGCGCGACCTGCGCCTCGCCGAGCCGCAACGACCACGCCGCCGTCCCGCTGTCGGGCACCCCCATGGTCGGGGGCAGGTCGACCTGCTTGGCAGCGTCTCCGGTGGCCTGGTAGGTGCAGCTCGCGCCACCGGCGGGCAGGCCGGCCGAGGCGGTCGAAGCCGGCGCCGCCGGCACGGCAGGGGTGCAGGCGACCAGCAGGGCCGGCAGCGTGAGCAGGGACAGGAGCGAGGTACGCGTGATCACCGGACAACCCTGCCACACCCGTCCGGGTAGGTTGTGCCCATGGTCAATCTCACCCGCATCTACACGCGCACCGGGGACGCCGGCCGGACCCGGCTGTCGGACCTCTCGGAGACGGCGAAGACCGACCCGCGGGTGGAGGCCTACGGCGATGTGGACGAGGCCAACTCCCTCCTGGGCATCGTGACCACCCAGTCCGACCTGCCCGTCGACGTGCGCACGGTGCTGCGGCACATCCAGAACGAACTGTTCGATTGCGGCGCCGACCTGTCCAACCCGCTCAGTGAGACGCCCGCCTACGAGCCGCTCCGGGTTGTCCAGCCCTACATCGACCGACTGGAGGGCTGGTGCGACCAGTTCGGCGCTCCGCTGCCCGCGCTGCGCTCCTTCATCCTCCCGGGCGGGACCCAGACCGCGTCGCTGCTCCACCTGGCCCGCAGCGTGGTGCGCCGGGCCGAACGGGCCGGCTGGGTCGCGGTCGAGACCTACGGGACCGAACCGACCAGCGGAGACCGGCCGGGCGGGGTCAACCCTCTGGCGCTCACCTACCTGAACCGGCTGTCGGACCTGTTGTTCATCCTGGCCCGGGTCGCCGGGCAGGCCTCCGGTGAGGTGTTGTGGGTGCCGGGCAAGGACCGGGACGCCACCGAACCGCGGGCGAGGCGCCAGCGCCGCCGGCTCACCGGCGAGCCGAAGGACTAGCGGACCCGACGCCGCAGCCTCCTCCGACCCGCCCGCGCACCGGCCGGGGCCGGGGTGCGGTCGGCCGACGGCCGAGGGCCACCCGGCATCAGCGGTAGCCCGCCCCGGGAGGGGCGGATTCCAGCCAGCTCAGCAGGCCGGTCAGGGACGCCGGCGGCATCGCGATCTCCCAGGACCTGCCGTCGGCGAGTTCCATCCGCACGATCCGTTGCTGGTCGTAGAGCACCACCGCCTCGATCGGGTCGGGGTCACGCTGCTGCCCGGCCCGGGACTGGGACCGGGGCAGGACCACCCGGGGGCGCAGGGACAGCGAGAAGGCGCGAAACCACTCCAGGTTGTCACCGGTGTAGCGGGCCACCCCCAGCATCCAGCCGCCTCCGGGGGTCGCGGTGGACAACCTCACCGAGCAGTCGAACAAGCCGCCCTGCCGGGACAGCCAACGACGCCGGGCAACGAGCAGGGCCACCGGGACCAGCAGCAGGACCAGTACCACGGCCACTCCCTCGGCGATGCCCAGTCCTCCCATCGACCCGGGCCCCGCCGCCTACTTCGCCCGCTGCCGGGCCAGGCGTGCGGCCCTGACCTGGGCCTGGGCACGAAGGAAGTGCTGGCGGGTCTCCTCGTCCAGCTCACCGGCGTTCAGGCGTTTCTCCGCGGCCACCAGTTCGTGCTCGGCGGCGTCCAGGTCGATCTCCCGGGCCACCTTCGCGAACTGGCTCAGCAGGGAGACACGGTTGTCCGCCACCGAAATGAAACCGCCGTCGATCGCCAGCACCTCGCGGTTGCCGTCCGCGGCGAGCACCTCGGCCGCGCACGGCACCAGGGCCGCCAGGAACGGCTCGTGGTTCGGCAGCACGCCGAGGTCGCCCTCGGTGGTGCGGACGATCACGCTCAGCGCGTCGCCCTCCCAGACGATGCCGTCGGCCCCCACCACCTCGACCCGCAGGACTCCGGCCACGTCAGCCTTCCTTCTGGATCCGGTCCCAGTTGGCCATCACCATGTCCATGCCGCCGACGTTGAAGAAGGCCTGCTCGGCGATGTGGTCCACCTCGCCGTCGCAGATCATCTGGAAGCTCTCGATGGTGTCGGCGAGCGGGACGGTCGAGCCCGGCACGTTGGTGAACTTCTCGGCCATGTAGGTGTTCTGGCTGAGGAACTGCTGAAGCCGCCGCGCCCGGGCGACAATGATCTTGTCCTCCTCGCTGAGCTCGTCGACGCCGAGGATGGCGATGATGTCCTGCAACTCCTTGTTGCGCTGCAGGATCTGCTTCACCCGCGTGGCGGTGTCGTAGTGCACCTGACCGACGAACTGCGGGTCCAGGATCCGCGACGAACTGGACAGCGGATCCACCGCCGGGTAGAGGCCGCGGGACGCGATCTCACGGCTCAGCTCGGTGGTTGCGTCGAGGTGGGCGAAGGTCGTCGCCGGAGCCGGGTCGGTGTAGTCGTCGGCCGGCACGTAGATGGCCTGCATCGAAGTGATCGAGTGGCCACGGGTCGACGTGATCCGCTCCTGGAGCTGGCCCATCTCGTCGGCCAGGTTGGGCTGGTAGCCCACCGCGGACGGCATCCGGCCGAGCAGGGTGGACACCTCGGAGCCGGCCTGGGTGAACCGGAAGATGTTGTCGATGAACAGCAGCACGTCCTGGTTCTGCACGTCGCGGAAGTACTCCGCCATGGTGAGGGCGGACAGCGCCACCCGGAGCCGGGTGCCGGGCGGTTCGTCCATCTGGCCGAAGACCAGCGCGGTGTCCTTCATCACGCCGGCGTCGATCATCTCCTCGATCAGGTCGTTGCCCTCACGGGTGCGCTCCCCCACTCCCGCGAACACCGAGGTGCCGCCGAAGTTGTGGGCGATCCGGTAGATCATCTCCTGGATCAGGACCGTCTTCCCCACGCCCGCACCGCCGAACAGGCCGATCTTGCCGCCCTGGACGTAGGGGGTGAGCAGGTCGAGCACCTTGATGCCGGTCTCCAGCATCTGGGTCCTCGGCTCGAGGGTGTCGAAGGCGGGCGCCGAACGATGGATCGGCCACCGCTCGGTGATCTCCACCCCCGAAGCGGCGAGGTCCTCGTTCAGGCACTCCCCGGTGACGTTCCAGACCCGGCCCTTGGTCACGTCACCGACCGGGACCGTGATCGGCCCGCCGGTGTCGTACACCCTCGCGCCCCGCCGCATGCCGTCGGTCGGCTTCAGCGAGATGGCACGCACGATGTTGTCACCGACGTGGAGCGCCACCTCCGCGGCGATCGTGCGCTCGGCGTCGATCTCGATCAGCAGCTTGGTGGTGATGTCGGGCATCTGGTCGGCGGCGAACTCCACGTCCACCACCGGGCCGATCACCCGGGCCACCCGGCCGGTCGCGGCAGCGGTGGTCGGCTCGGTCGGGGTCTGCGTCGTCACGGTCATTGGTTGCCTCGCCTAGTCGTTTTCGGTCAGGTCGGCCAGCGCACTGGCACCGCCGACAATCTCGCTGATTTCCTGGGTGATCTCGGCCTGCCGGGCCTGGTTGGCCTCCCGGGTGAGCCGTTCGATGAGCTGCTGGGCGTTGTCGGTGGCCGACTTCATCGCCCGCTGCTGGCTGGCCAGCTGGGACGCCGCCGACTGCAGCAGGTAGAACCAGATCCGGCTGCGGACGTAGAGCGGCAGCAGCTCGTCCAGCACGGTCTCGGGGTCCGGCTCGAATTCGTAGAGCGGCACCAGGTCGTCGGCGTCCACCTCACGGACGCCCTCCACGACCTCCAGCGGCAGCACCCGGCGCACCCGTGGGGTCTGGGTGAGCATCGACTCCATCCGGGTGTACACCGCCCAGATCTCGTCCACGCCCCCCTCCTCGTTGGGCTTGAGGAAGTCCTCCAGCAGCCGGTCGGAGATCTCGACCGCCCGGTCGTAGGTCGGGGCGTCGGAGAACCCCTCCCAGCGCGCCATGATCGGGATCTGGCGGTACTTCAGGAAACCGATCCCCTTGCGCCCGACGACGTAGCGGAAGACCTCCTTGCCCTCGTCCTCCAGCCGCTGCCGGAACCCGGCCACCGTCTTGATCACGTTGGCCGAGTAGGCGCCGTTCATCCCGCGGTCGGAGGTGATGAACAGCACCGCCACCCGCTTCACCTCATCGACGGGTCGGGTCAGCGGGTGGTCGAGGTGGGAGTAGTTCGCCACCGCCGACACGGCGCGGTTCAGCTCGCGGGTGAAGGGAAGCACCCTGGCCGCGGCCTGCTGCGCGCGGATGATCCGCGACGAGGCGATCAGCTCCATCGCCCTGGTGATCTTCTTGGTCGCGGTCACCGACTTGCGTCGCTGCCGCAACTCCCGAAGGCTGGCTGCCATCCCGGATCAGCCCCGCTTCTTCTTCACCACGATCTGCTCATGGCTGAGGTCCTCGTCCGGCAACGCCTCCGTGGCCGGGTCGCCCTCGGCGAGGGGCTTGCCGTCCCGGCTGACGAATTGGGCCCGGAAGCCCTCGAGTGCGGCCTCCACGGCCTGCTCGGTGTCCGCGTCGAACTTGCCGGTCTCCGCGATCGTGTCCAGGACCGTGGTGTGGTGGCGCAGGTAGTCCAGGAACTCCCGCTCGAAGGTCAGCACCTCGCTCACCGGCACCCGGTCGAGCTTGCCGGTGGTGCCGGCCCACACACTGATCACCTGCTCGGCGACCGGACGCGGGCTGTACTGGGGCTGGCGCAGCAACTCCACGAGCCTGGCCCCGCGGTCCAGCTGGCGACGCGACGCCGCGTCCAGGTCGGAGGCGAACATCGCGAACGCCTCCATGTCGCGGTACTGGGCCAGGCCGATCTTGAGGGTGCCGGCCACGCTCTTCATCGCCTTGATCTGGGCGGCCCCGCCCACCCGGGACACCGAGATGCCGACGTCGATGGCCGGGCGCTGGTTGGCGTTGAACAGGTCGGACTGGAGGAAGATCTGGCCGTCGGTGATCGAGATCACGTTCGTCGGGATGTAGGCCGACACGTCGTTGGCCTTGGTCTCGATGATCGGCAACCCGGTCATCGAGCCGCCGCCGAGTTCGTCGGACAGCTTCGCGCAGCGTTCCAGCAGCCGGCTGTGCAGGTAGAACACGTCGCCGGGGTAGGCCTCACGGCCCGGCGGGCGGCGCAGCAGCAGCGACATCGAACGGTACGCCTCGGCCTGCTTGGTCAGGTCGTCGAAGATGATCAGCACGTGGTTGCCCTGGTACATCCAGTGCTGGCCGATCGCCGAGCCGGTGTAGGGAGCGATGTACTTGAATCCGGCCGGGTCGGACGCCGGCGAGTGCACGATCGTGGTGTACTCCATCGCGCCGGCCTCTTCCAGGACCGTGCGCAGCGAGGCGATCGTGGAGCCCTTCTGGCCGATCGCGACGTAGATGCAGCGCACCTGCTGCTTCGGGTCCCCGGTCGCCCAGGCGGCCTTCTGGTTGATGATCGTGTCGACCGCGATCGTGGTCTTGCCGGTCTTGCGGTCACCGATGATCAACTGGCGCTGGCCGCGACCGATCGGGGTCATCGCATCGATCGCCTTGATCCCGGTCTGCAGCGGCTCGCTCACCGACTGCCGGTCCATCACGCCGGCCGCCTGCAGTTCGAGCGGACGCCGCGCCTCGACACCCTTCAGTTCACCGAGACCGTCGATCGGAGTGCCCATCGCGTCGACGACGCGGCCGAGGTAGCCGTCACCCACCGGAACGCTCAGCACCTCGCCGGTGCGCTTCACGGTCGAACCCTCCTCGATACCCTCCGACTCGCCCAGGACGACCACGCCGATCTCGCGAACGTCGAGATTCAGGGCGATACCGACGGTGCCGTTGGCGAACTCCAGCAGCTCGTTGGCCATCGCCGAGGGCAGGCCCTCGACCCGGGCGATCCCGTCGCCCGACGTGACCACGGTGCCGACCTCGTCCCTGGTGGCCGTCTCGGGGTTGAAGTTGGCGACGAACGCCTCGAGCGCGTCCCGGATCTCGTCGGGGCTGATGGTCAGTTCCGCCATGAGTGCACCTTCTGCTTTCGAATCTTGAACGGTTAAGCCAGTTGAGAATGGGCCGCGGCGAGCTTGCCGGCGACGGTGCCCTCGATGACCTCGTCACCGACCTGGACCCGGGCCCCACCCAGCACGGACGGGTCCACCACGACGTGCAGGTTCACCTGCCGGCCCAGCTGGACGACCAGGGCGTCGCTGAGCCGGTCACGCTGGGCTTCGCTCAGCGGTTGCGCCACGGTGACGGTGGCGATGGCTCGCCGGCGCAGCGCCGCGGCCAGCTTCAGCTGGGCGTCCACCCCCCCGGCGAAGGTACGCGACGAGGTGCCGATGGCCCGTCGGGCCAGGGTCCGCGTCTCCGGTCGCGCCTTGGCGGCCAGCAGGTCGTCGACCAGCGCACGCCGCAACTCCACCGGGGCGGCGGCGTTGTCCAGCGCCGCGCGCAGCGTCGGTTCGGTGTCCACGGTTCGGGCGAACCGGAACAGTTCCTCCTCCACCGTGTCCAGCGTGCCGCCGGTCTGGGCGTGGGTCAGCAGCGCCCGCACCGCCTGACGCTCGACCGCTGCGGTGAGCACGGCGGGACCTGCCCATTTCAGCGCCGCCGCTTCGGCCACCACCGCGGTGGCGGCCGCCGAGACCCGTCCGGTGAGCAGGCCGCCGACCAACTCCCGCCGCCGGTCGTCCGGCATCGTGGGGTCGGCCAGCGCGTTGCGCAGCCGTGGCTGGCCGGCGAGCAGGTCGGTGACCGCGAACAGATCGTCCGCCAGGGCCGGGCCGGCCTCGTGGGCGTCCAGCGCCCGGTCGAGTTCGGACAGCCGGGCCTCGGCGGCGGCGTTCATGGACGCTCCGCCTTGTCCGGGACGGTCGTGGCCTCCAACTCGGCGATGAACCGGTCGACGCTCCTGCTGGCGCGCACATCGTCCTCCAGCGACTCCCCGACGATACGTCCGGCCAGCTGGGTGGCCAGGCCACCCACCTCGCTGCGCAGCTGGCTGACCACTCGTGCCCGCTCGGCCTCGATCTGTGCCTTCGCCGTGGTCAGCATTCGGGCCGAATCGGCCTGCGCCTGCTCCCTGATCTCCGAAGCGATCGCGACCGACTGCGCCTTGGCGTCCTCGCGGATCCGGCCGGCCTCGGCGCGCGCCGTGGCCAGCTGGGCCTGGTATTCGGCCAGGGCCTCCGCGGCCTGGGCCTGCGCGGCCTCAGCCTTCTCGATCCCGCCGGCGATCTCGTCGGTGCGCTCGGTGTAGGTCTTCTCGAAGACCGGCACGACCTTCTTGGCGACGACCCACCACACGATCAGCAGCAGCGCGATCCCGACGAACATCTCCTCCGGGTGCTCCGGGAGGAGTGGTCCGAAGGGGCTCTCCCCCGCGAGCGGCAGCATGGCCGGGCTCACTGGATGGCGAACGCCAGGGCGATGCCGATGATGGCCAGCGCCTCAACCACGGCGAAGCCGATCCAGGCGGTGCCCATCATGGCGCCACGGGCCTCCGGCTGGCGGGCGGTGCCGTTGATCACCGACGCGAAGATCCACGCGACGCCCAGAGCGGGGCCCAGCGTGGCCAGGGCATAGCCGATCATGTTGATCGAGCCGGTGATTTCCAGGACGGGGAGCATGTCGTTTCCTTTCAAGGGTTACAGGGCAGCTCAGTGCTCCTCGGCGATCGCCGAGGAGATGTATTGGGCACTCAGGACGGTGAAGATGTAGGCCTGCAGCGCTGCAACCAGCAACTCCAGGGCGAAGATCGCGAAGCTGAACAGGATCGACATCGACCCTGCGACCACCAGGAACGCCTCGCCACTGGCCAACAGCAGGCCACCACCGACGACGAACACGATGATCACCAGGTGTCCGGCGAACATGTTGGCGAACAGACGAAGCGCCAGCGTGAAGGGCCGGGCGACGAAGTTGGAGATGAACTCCAGCGGGATGATCACCGGCCACAGGAACGGGGGGACGCCTTCGGGAAGGGTCATCCGTTTCAGGTAGTTACCCAGGCCGTACTTGGAGATGCCGGCCACGTTGTACATCAGGAAGGTGACCAGGGCCAGGCCGTAGGGGAAGCCGATCTTGGAGAAGGTCGGGAACATGAACAGGAAGAACGAACCGAAGAGGTTGTTCACGAAGATGAAGCTGAACAGCGCGACCAGGTACGGCAGGTACTTGCGGTAGTCGTGGCCCAGGATGTCGCGGGCGATCGTGTTCCGCAGCAGGTTGTACACCTGCTCGCCGAGGAATTGCTTCCGGCCGGGGACGACGGTCTGGGCGCGGGCCATCCACAGCCAGAAGGCGATCACCAGGATCGCACCGATCACGGCCTGCGCCATGTGGTTGTTGACCCAGTCGGGCAGCACACCGGGGAAGAGCGGACGGGATTCGAAGCTGTGGACGCCGGGCGGCCACCCGTTCTCGCTGCCGGCCGCGCCCTCGAGCGGGATGAACAAACCGATCAGGCCGGGCATGACACCTCCTTGTGGTCGATCACTCAGACCGTCCGTAACGTGCGATCACCAGGTAGACGCCGGCCGCCGCGCCGATGATGAGTCCGGCCGGGAGCGCCCAGGAGGTTCCCAGCCAGCGATCCAGCAGCCAGCCGAGCCCCCCGTAGAACGCCAACCCGGAGATGAGGATGCTGAGGACCCGCATACCGGTGTCCATTCCGCTGTGCTCACCCATTGCGCTTCGGACTGTAGCAGCCGGGCGGCAACAGGTTCACCCCGGTGTTGGCGAAATGGGCGCTCAATCGTCGTACACCGGGATCCTCAGCCGCGAGTACCGCCACAGTTCGGTGGCGAGCCATCCGACAACCACCGCGATCGTGGTGATCGCGACCGCCGTAGGGTCCAGCCAGGACAGCCGGTAGGGGTTGTTCAGCGCAAGCATCAGCAGCCCCCCGAGCGCTGTCACCCGCAGCAGGTAGGACGCGAGCGAGGCGATCAGGACGCGCCGCGCCGGCGCATCGGCGACCAGCACCTGGACGGCTTGGCCGACCACGAAGAAGGCGATCGTCACCGCGCCGGCAAGCGCTGCCGACAGCGCCGGGTTCACCCCTCCGGCGACGGCGAAGACGCCGACGCAGGTGACCAGCGCGACGTGGCCGCCGACCGCACCCGCAGCCAGCAGTTGCCGCGCCCGGTACGCGTTCGCGCTGGTCCGGCGGGAGCCGTCCGGTTCAGCCATCGGTCGGTCGCACCCCGGGACGTCGCCAGGTGAGCCAGGCGGCCAGCCCGGCCCCGGCGAGGAGCCCCACCACGGTCGCCGGCGTCGGCAGCAACCCGACCAGCACCACCCCGAACGCGACCAGCGCCGACCACAGCCACAGCAGGGCCACCGCGCGCCGGTGGCTGTGTCCGAGGTTCAGCATCCGGTGGTGCAGGTGCTGCTTGTCGGCCTGGTACCACAGCTTCCCGGCGAGGGTCCGGCGCACGTAGGCCAGGACCAGGTCGAGGAAGGGCAGGGCCATCACCGCCAGCGGCAGCAGCAGCGGCAGGTAGGCGGCCACCGCGTTCGCCCCGAACGCGCTCAGCTGGGAGGGGTCCAGCTGCCCGGTCAGGCTGATCGCGGAGGTGGCGAGCAGGAAGCCCAGCAGCATCGCGCCGGAGTCGCCCATGAACATCCGGGCCCGGTGGATGTTGTAGGGCAGGAAGCCCAGGCACACCCCGACGGTGGCGACGGTGATCAGGCTGGAGGTGGTGGCACGGGTGACCTCCTGTTCCCAGGACAGGCCATAGGCGTAGGTGAAGAAGGCGCCCGCGCCGATCGCGACCACGCCGGAGGCCAACCCGTCCAACCCGTCGATCAGGTTGATCGCGTTGACGGCGACGAAGATGAACACGACGGTGAGGATGATCGAGGTGCCGTCGTCAAGGGAGACGATCCGGTCGGGCAGCGGGATCCAGTAGACCTTCACCCCGTTGAGCACCACCACTCCCGCGGCGAGCAGCTGTCCGGCGATCTTGGCCAGCGCGTTCAGCTCGACCATGTCGTCCATCACCCCCACCGCGCAGATCAGGCCGCCGGCGAACAACACCGCGGCCGCGTCGTGGGTGACCTGGGCGAAACCGCCCAGCCAGGGCAGCTGCGCGGCCACGAGCAGCGCCGCGGCAAGGCCGAACCACATCGAGACCCCGCCGAAGTACGGAACCGGGGTGGTGTGCACATCGCGGTCGCGCACCAGCGCCACGGCGTTGAACCGGAAGGCCAGCCGGCGGGCGAGCCCACTCAGCAGGTAGGTCACCCCGGCCGCGACCAGCAGCACCAGCAGGTATTCGCGCATGCTCAGCCCGGCGGCTCGGCGTCGCCGGTGGCGGCGGCCGGATCCGGGGCCGATGCCTCGGCGGGGTCGGCGTCCACGGCTTGGTCCCGCGGCGCGGGCACTGGTTCGAGGCCGGGCAGCACCGCCACCAATTCCTCGCGGGTGATCCTTCCCTCGCGCAGGATCCGGGGAGTGCCGGTCAGGTCCACGATCGTGGAGGGGACGCCGGGACCGGCCGGCCCGCCGTCCAGGTACACCGGGACCCGCTTGCCGAGCTGCTGCCGCGCCTGCTGGACCGTGACGGCCGCCGGCTGACCGGAGACGTTCGCAGAACTCACCGCCAGGGGTCCGGTGGCCCGGAGCAGGGCCCGGGTGAAGTCGTGGTCGGGCACGCGCACCGCGATGGTGCTGCCCCGGTCGCCGAGGTCCATCCGCAGGTGGGGGTGGGCGGGCACCACCATGGTCAGCGCTCCCGGCCAGAACGCCTCGGCGAGCGCCTCCATCTCAGGACCCACCTCGTCGGTGAGGGAGCGCAGCATCCCCACCTCCGCGATCAGCACCGGCGGGGGCATGTCCCGGCCGCGTTCCTTCGCGTCCAGCAGTCCCTGGACGGCGACCGCGCTGGTCGCGTCCGCGCCGATGCCGTAGACGGTGTCGGTGGGCAGCACGATGCACAGCCCGTCCGCGACGGCCTCAGCGGCCGCATCGATGGCGGCCTCCGGCTCCACCTTGACGTCCCACACCCTGGTCACGGGATCATCCTGCCAGCTTGGCGGCCCGCGCCGCCGTCACGTACCGCGGACGGTCGTTGTAGTCGCGGTGGTCGGCGACCCTCGTGAAGTCGCCGGCGCCGGCGAACAGCGCCACCACGGCGTCGGACTGGCTCTCGGCGTGCTCGGCGCAGACCACGCCGCCCGGCCGGAGCAGCCGTGCGGCAACCCGGGCCACCACCCGGAGGGCGTCCAGCCCGTCGTCACCGGAGAACAGCGCCAGGTCGGGCTCATGGGTCCGGACGTCGATCGCGACGTGTTCCCAGGCCTGGAGCGGGATGTAGGGCGGGTTGGCGACCACCAGATCGACGGTCCCCGCGAGCTCGGCGAACGCCGTCGCCATGTCACCCTCCGCGAGCTCCACACCGGTGCCGGACAGGTTCTCCGCGGCGAACCGGACGGCGACCGGCGACAGTTCGACCGCGTACTGTCGACAACCCGGGCGTTCGGCGGCGATGGCGGCGGAGATGGCCCCGCTCCCCGCGCACAGTTCCACCACCACCGGATCGCCGGGCAGCGAGCGGAGGCGGTCGATCGCCCAGCCGGTCATCACCTCGGTCTCCGGTCGCGGGATGAACACGCCGGGGGCGACCGCCACCTCGACGGTGCGGAACCAGGCCCGACCGGTCAGGTACTGCACCGGTTCCCCCGCCGCCCGGCGTTCGAGCAGGCCCGCGTAGGCCCGGGCCACGTCGGCGTCGACGGAGTCGAGCAGGGCCAGCCGGGACGGGTCGACGCCGGCCGCGTGGGCGAGCAGCGTGCGGGCCTCCGCTGCGGCAGCGAGTCGCTGCACGCCGTCGGCCAGCAGCGCCGGGATGGCGGGCATCAGTCGATGCTGCCGAGACGCTCGGCGAGGTCGGCAGCCTGCAGGGCCTGGATCACTGCGGACAGGTCACCGGCCAGAACCTGGTCGAGGTTGTAGGCCTTGAAACCGATCCGGTGGTCGGCGATCCGGTTCTCGCCGAAGTTGTAGGTGCGGATCCGCTCCGACCGGTCGACGGTGCGCACCTGGGAACGGCGGGCCGCGGACGCCGCACTGGCTGCTTCCTCGTCCGCGCGGGCCACGAGTCGGGCCCGCAGCATCCGCATCGCCGACTCCTTGTTCTGCATCTGGGAGCGCTCGTTCTGGCAGGACACCACGATGCCGCTGGGCAGGTGGGTGATCCGTACGGCCGAATCGGTGGTGTTGACGCCCTGGCCGCCGGGGCCGGAGGACCGGAAGACGTCGATCCGCAGGTCGTCGTCCAGCACCGCGACCTCGGCCGACTCGACGTCGGGCATCACCAGGACGCCGGCGGCGGAGGTGTGGACGCGCCCCTGGGTCTCGGTCACCGGCACCCGCTGCACCCGGTGCACCCCGCCCTCGAACTTCAGCACGCCGTAGGGGGCGTTCTCCGGGTCGGGGGCGCCGCCGGCCTTCACCGCCAGGGTGATCGACTTGTAGCCGCCGAGGTCGGTCTCCTGGGAGTCGAGCACCTCGACCTTCCAGCCGCGGGTCTCTGCGTAACGGCCGTACATCCGGAAGAGGTCCCCGGCGAACAGGGCCGACTCCTCGCCGCCCTCGCCGGACTTGATCTCGATCAGGCAATCCCCGGCGTCGTTGGGGTCCCGTGGCGCGAGCAGTTGGGCGAGTCGCTCCTCCACCTCCCCCAGCTGGGCCGCGATCGTGCCGGCCTCCTCGGCGAAGGAGAGGTCCTCCCCGGCCAGTTCGCGGGCCGCGGCCAGGTCCCCGGAGAGCTGCTCGTGGGCGGTGAGGGCCTTCAGGATCGGGGTGAGTTCGGCGTAGCGACGTCCGATCCGGCGGGACGCGGCGAGGTCGGCGTGGGTGGCCGGGTCGGCCAGCTGCCGTTCCAGCTGGGCGAACTCCTCCTTCAGTCCTGCAGCGGCCTCGAACACGTCGTCCCTCTCCCTACCCGGCCCGGGCCGGGTGCTGCGAACCGGCGCCGCCGGTTGTGGCGCCGGGACGGCGAACGCCGGGCACCAGGGCTGACCTGGTACCCGGCGTTGACGAAGCTACTTCTTCTCGGCCGGGGCCGGCTTCGCGTACCGCTTCTCGAAGCGGGCGATGCGGCCGCCGGTGTCGAGGATCTTCTGCTTGCCGGTGTAGAACGGGTGGCAGGCGGCGCAGACCTCGGCGCGGATCGATCCGCTCTTGGACGTGCTGCGGGTGCTGAAGGTGTTGCCGCAGGTACAGGTGACCTGGGTGTCCACGTATTCGGGGTGGATGCCTTGCTTCATGGTTTCTCCTGTTCGGGCGGCACCGGGTCGCCTCACTGTTTGGTGGGGCTGGATGACTCCCCTGGCGTGAACCGGAACCGACCAACCATTATGCCCCGTGGAACGTCGCTGTCCAAACCGCGAGGGCTGCGCCAGAGTTTGATGCATGGCTCCCCTTCCCGTTGGCTTCGACCTCGTCTTGTTGACACCGGACCGGCTGCCCGACGTCCTGGAACTGGACATGTGGGCCTTTCCCACCGGTGACAGCCTTGAGGACCTGCTGAAGGTACCGAGCCCGCTCAGCTGGGACCGCGCCTTCGGCGTCGTCGAGGCGGACCGCCCGGAACGGCTGGTCGCCCTGCACGCCTCCTACCCGTTCGCGAACTGCCCGGTGCCCGGCGGACGGGTGCGGGCCGCGGGACTCACCTGGGTCGGCGTCCACCCGCAGTGGCGCCGGCGCGGACTGCTCGCGGCCATGATCGAGGTCCACTTCGCCCACTGCCGTCGGTGGGACGAGCCGGTCTCGCTGCTGATGGCCTCCGAGCCGGCGATCTACGGACGGTTCGGCTACGGTCTGGCGACTCGCCGACTCCACCTGACCATGAAGCGCGGGGCAGCCCTGCGGCCGGTCGCGGGCGCGGACGACATCGTGGTCCGCTTCGAGACCGCGACGCTGGAAGGCCACGGTGCGCTGGTGGGACGCCTGCACGCCGCCGTCGATCGTCCCGGCTGGGTAACGCGGGAGACACCGCAGCTGGCCACGATGTGGCTGACCGATGCGCCGACGTTCCGGCACGGGCGGGAGGTCGAGCGCATCGCGATCGCGGAACGAGGCGGTGAAGCGGTCGGCTACGCGCTGTTCCGCCGCAAGTCCGAATGGGCGGCGGCCGGGCCCGAGGGCACGGTGCGCGTTCAGGAGGTCGTAGCCACCGACGCTGCGGTCGCGCATGCCCTGTGGTCACGACTGCTCGACCTCGACCTCACCACGGAGGTCACCTCCGGCATGCTCGCCGACGACGACCCGCTGCTCAGCCTGCTCGTGGACCTGCGGGCAGCCCGGGTGAGCGTCGGCGACAACGTCTGGGCCCGGATCATCGACCTACCGGCTGCTCTCGCTGCCCGCCAGTACCAGGCCGGCCTGGACGTCGTCCTCGCCGTGACCGACGAGCGGGTTGCGTCCAACGGCGGCCACTGGCGCGTCACCGCTGAGGCGTTCGCTGCGGCACGGGTCGAACCCACGGACTCCCCTGCCGATCTCGCGCTCGACGTCCGCGAACTCGGGGCCGCGTACCTCGGCGGCCCCTCGCTGCTGGAACTCGCCGGCGCCGGACTCGTCACCGAGCTGCGTCCCGGGGCGCTCCGCGAGGCGAGCGTCGCGTTCGGCTGGCCGGTCGCGCCCGGCTCCAGCTGGATCTTCTGACCGCGCACGCAGTTCGCTCCCGAGGCGTTCTCCCCGCCTCCGGTCTTCCGGGAGCGAAGGCACGTTTCGGGAGCGAAGCGAACCGGGTGGATCCGTTCGGCTACTCCGGGTTCGGGGTGGTCTTGGAGATCAGCATCAGGAACTCGCGGTTGCTCTGGGTCTTGCGCATCCGGTTGAGAAGCATCTCCAGGCCCGCCTGCGGGTCCTGGCCGCTGAGCACCCGGCGCAGCTTCCAGATGATCGCCAGCTCCTCGGGTCGCATCAGCATCTCTTCCCGCCGGGTGCCGGACGCGATCGGGTCGATGGCCGGGAAGACGCGCTTGTCGGCCAGATCGCGGCGGAGCCGCAACTCCATGTTGCCGGTGCCCTTGAACTCCTCGAAGATGACCTCGTCCATCTTGGATCCGGTCTCGATCAGCGCGGTGGCCAGGATGGTGAGCGAGCCGCCGTGCTCGATGTTGCGGGCCGCGCCGAAGAACTTCTTCGGCGGGTACAGGGCGGCGGAGTCGACACCGCCGGACAGGATCCGCCCGGACGCCGGGGCGGCCAGGTTGTAGGCCCGGCCCAGGCGGGTGATGCCGTCGAGCAGCACCACCACGTCGCGGCCGAGCTCCACCAGGCGCTTGGCCCGTTCGATGGCCAACTCGGCGATCGTGGTGTGATCATCGGCGGGACGGTCGAAGGTGGAGGCGATCACTTCGCCGGTGGTCGTCCGCTGGAAGTCGGTGACCTCCTCGGGACGCTCGTCCACCAGGACCACCATCAGGTGGACCTCGGGGTGGTTCGCCGTGATCGCGTTGGCGATGGCCTGCATCACCAGGGTCTTGCCGGCCTTGGGCGGCGACACGATCAGGCCTCGCTGGCCCTTGCCGACCGGGGCCACCAGGTCCACGATCCGGCCGGTCATGTTCAACGGCGTGGTTTCGAGGCGGAACCGCTCCTGCGGGTAGAGCGGGGTCAGCTTCTGGAACTCGGGGCGGTCCTTCGACTTCTCCGGTGCGTCGGCGTTGATCGTGTCGATGCGAACCAACGGGTTGAACTTCTCCCGGCGTTCCCCCTCCTTGGGCGCCCGGATCGCTCCGGTGACGATGTCGCCCTTGCGCAGGCCCCACTTCCGCACCATCGACAGCGACACGTAGGCGTCGTTGTTGCCGGGGAGGTAACCGCTCGTGCGAACGAAGGCGTAATTGTCCAGCACGTCGAGGATGCCGGAGATCTCCAGGACGACATCGTCGTCGGAGAGGACCGGCTCGGCCTCCATCCGTTCCAGGCCGAGGTTCGCGCTGCTGCGCCCCCCGCCGCCGCCACTGGTGCGACGGTTCTGCCGGTCACGGTTGCGGCGCCGGCGGTTGCGGCGCCCGCTGCCGAACTCGTCGTCGTCGAGGCGCTGCTGCGCCTGCGGCGGCGACTGCCGGGGCTGCTCGGACTGGCGGTTGTCGGTGGCGGTGTCGTCGCCGCCCCCACTGCGCCGGCGGCCACGCCCCCCGGTCTTGAGGGCCTCCAGCCGGGCCGCGACGTCGTCGCCCTCGACCTGGCCGGGCTGGGCATCGGTGTTCGGGGTGCGGGCCGGCGGCGCCGCCTCGGCGCGGTCGGCCTTCGGTGCGGTGTCCGCATCGCCCCGGCCGGAGCGCTGGCGGCGGGCCCGCTGGCCGCCGTCGGAGGCCGGCTGGGCGGCCTTGATGGCCTCGACCAGTGCACTCTTGCGCATGGTCCCGGTGCCCTTCAGGCCGAGCGAGGCTCCGAGCTGCTTCAGCTCGGGCAGCAGCATGCCGTCCAGCCCGGATCCGCGGCGCTTCGTCCCCGTGGTCGCGGCTTCGATGGTGTCGGTCACTGACTTCCTTTCGGATCGGGCCGCCGCCGGTCTGACGCAGGCTGGCCCAGCTCACAGGAGAGCTGCACGATTGAAATCCAGATCTGAAATGCCGTGCGGCTTGGTCTGGCTGCAGGGGATTTCTCGACGATCGGTGGCTACTCCGCGTCCGTCCTGCCCGATCTGAGGGCGTTGCGCTCAAGGCGCCTCTCCACTGTAGCACCAGCGTGGCGGGGCGGGCGAAGCCGCGCAGAACGCCGGCCGGAGCCCGGGCCCTCGCGGTGGCGTCCCCGGCCGCGCGAGCCGGCGGCACACCCAGGCCTCAGGCCAGGGCGTGGGCGAAGGCGTCGCGGAGACCGTCGTAGCCGGTGACCACCGCGAACCGCGGGAACTCCGCAACCACGTTCGCCGGCGGGCGGAACAGGATGCCGGCGTCGGCCTCGGCGAGCATGGCCACGTCGTTGTAGGAGTCCCCGGTCGCCACCACCCGGTAGTTGAGATGGTGGAAGGCGCGGACCGCGGCACGCTTGGAGTCCGGCTGGCGCAGGGTGTAGCCGACGATCCGGTCGTCCCTCACCTGGAGCCGGTGGCACAGCAGCGTGGGGTGGCCGAGTTGGGCCATCAACGGCATCGCGAACTCGTAGAAGGTGTCGGACAGGATCACCACCTGGAAGTGCCGGCGTAGCCAGTCGAGGAAGTCGGCCGCGCCCGGCATCGGGCCCATCTCGGCGATCACCTTCTGGATGGTCGACACCCCGATGCCGTGGGCGTCGAGGACCCGCAGCCGGTGACGCATCAGCTCGTCGTAGTCGGCGATGTCCCGGGTGGTGAGCCGCAGTTCCTCGACCCCGGTGCGCTCGGCGACCCGGATCCAGATCTCGGGGACGAGGACGCCCTCCAGATCGAGGCAGGCGAGATCCATCAGGCCCCCTCGACCCTCATCAACGAGACGCCGGCCTCGACGGCGGGCATGCCGGCGAGCACCTCGAGTGCGTCCGCGATCCGGGCAGCGGTGGCCTGGTGGGTCATCACGCCGAGGCGGGCCCGGACCCCCGTGCTCTCCTGCCGGACGGCCTGGAGCGAAACCCCCTGGGCGGCGAAGCAGCCCGCAACAGCGGCCAGCACCCCGGGCTCGTCATGCACCGTCATCGACACGTAGTAGCGGGAGCTGACCTTCCCCGCCGGGGTGATCCCCCGGGCGGAGTAGGTCGACTCGGCCGGGCCGCGGGCTCCGCGGACCCGGTTGCGGGCCGCGGTGACCAGGTCGCCCAGCACGGCCGAAGCGGTGGGCGAGCCGCCCGCGCCCGGGCCCATGAACATGAGCTGACCGGCATGGCGGGAGGTGATGAAGACCGCGTTGTAGGCACCCGGGATCGACGCGAGGGGGTGTGCCACCGGGACCATGGTGGGGTGCACCCCGACGGCGATGGAGCCGTCCTCGCTGAGCGTGCAACGGGCGAGCAGCTTCACCACGCAGCCCATCTCCTCCGCCGCCACGATGTCGGCGCTGGTCACCCCGGTGATCCCCTCGCGCTCCACGTCGGACATGTTCACCCGGGTGTGGAAGGCGAGGCTGGCCAGGATGGCCGCCTTGGCCGCGGCGTCGAAGCCTTCCACGTCGGCGGTGGGGTCTGCCTCCGCGTAGCCCAGGGCCTGGGCCTCGGCGAGCACGGTGGCGAAGTCTGCGCGGTCGGTGTGCATGCGATCGAGGATGAAGTTCGTGGTGCCGTTGACGATGCCCATCACGCCGGTCACCTCGTCGCCGACGAGGGACTCGCGCAGCGGGCGGATGATCGGGATGGCCCCGGCGACGGCGGCCTCGTAGTAGACATCCACCCCGGCGGCCTCGGCGGCCGCGTAGATCGTGCCGCCGTCGGAGGCGAGCAGTGCCTTGTTCGCGGTGATCACCGACGAGCCGGCGCCGATCGCGGCCAGGATGAGCGACCGGGCCGGTTCGATCCCGCCCAGCAGTTCGATCACGAGGTCCACGTCGGGACGGCCGGCCAGCGAGATCGCGTCGTCGGTGAGCAGCGCCCGATCGATGCCGGGGCGTTCCTGTTCGAGGCGGCGGACGGCGATGCCGACCAGTTCGAGCGGGCGGCCGATCCGGGCCCGCAGGTCGTCGGCCTGCTCGATCAACAGCCGGGCCACCTGGCCGCCGACGACCCCGCATCCCAGGAGCGCGACCTTCAGCGGTTCCTCGGCGGGCGCCAGGGGCGTGGAGTCTTCCATGTCAGTCCTCAGGTTCTGCGAGCCCGGCGTCCAGTGCCAGTACGTCGTCCAGGGTTTCGCGGCGCAGCAACGTGCGCACCTTCCCGTCCCGTACCGAGACGACCGGTGGCCGCGGGGTGTGATTGTAGTTGCTGGCCATGGATCGGCTGTACGCACCGGACGCGGGCACCGCGATCAGGTCGCCGATGCGCACGTCGCTCGGAAGGAACTCGTCGCGGACCAGGATGTCGCCGCCCTCACAGTGCAGCCCGACGACCCGGGACACGACCGGTTCGGCCGTGGAGGCGCGCGAGACCAGGGACGCGGAGTACTCGGCCGCGTACAACGCGGGGCGGATGTTGTCGCTCATCCCGCCATCCACGCTCAGGTAGCGGCGGGTCAGCCCGCCGCCCACGTCGACCGGCTTCACCGTGCCGACGCGGTACAGGGCCAGGCCCGACGGGCCGACGATGGCGCGTCCCGGTTCGACCGAGACCGCCGGGATCGCCAGGCCGTAGGCGCGGCACTCGTGGGCGACGATCTCGCGAAGCCCGGCGGCGAGCTCCTCGGGCGGGGCAGGATCGTCCTCCTTGGTGTAGGCGATCCCGAAACCGCCGCCCAGATCCAGTTCGGCCAGGGCCAGACCGGTCGCCTCCCGGAACTGCGCGAACAGTTTCAGGGTGCGCCGCGCCGCGACCTCGAAGCCGTTGGTGTCGAAGATCTGGCTGCCGATGTGGGAATGCACACCCAGCAGGTCGAGCCGCGGGCTGTGGTGGCAGCGGAACAGTCCGACGAGTGCCTGGCCACCGTTGATGGAGAACCCGAACTTCTGGTCCTCGTGGGCGGTGGCGATGTACTCGTGGGTGTGCGCCTCGACGCCGGTGGTGACCCTGATCATCACCCCGACAGTGGTGTCGAGCTCATCGCAGAGCCGCTCCAGCAGGGTGATCTCGTCGGAGGAGTCGACGATGATCCTGCCCACGCCGTACTCCAGCGCGACCCGGAGCTCCTGCTCGGACTTGTTGTTGCCGTGCAGGCCGAGTTGCGCCGGCGGGAAGCCGGCTCGCATCGCGACGGTGAGCTCGCCAAGGCTGCACACGTCGAGGGACAGCCCCTCCTCGGCCACCCACCGGGCGAGGGTCCCGGAGAGGAAGGACTTGCCGGCGTAGTACACCGTCCAACCTGCGAAGGCCTCCCGCCAGGCCCGGGCCCGTCCGCGGAAGTCGTCCTCATCGAGGACGTACGCCGGTGTGCCCACCTGTTCGGCCAGGTCGGTCAGCCGGATTCCGGCGACCGAGACGACCCCGTCCTGCTCCCGCTTCACGTTCGCGCTCCACAGCTTGGGCGTAAGCGCGTTCACGTCCTCGGGCCGGGTCAGCCAGACCGGGGCGGGCGTGGCGGCATCGGCGTGGATCGAGCCGGCCACGTGGATGTGCGTCATGGAATGAAACAGTGCCACAGCCGCCCGCTCAGGCGCCGCTGGACGCCCGGATCTGGACGACGCCGACCCCGGCCAGCCGCAGTCCCACCGGATCGGCGACCGGCTCGCCGTCCGCCTCGACGACCAGGCTGTCGCAGGCGGCACCGAGGCAGCGGCCGTCGAACCGCACCCCCCACAGGGTGAAGAACTGGCCGAGCGTGATCTCCTCGACCCCCGCGCCCTCCAGCCAGACGGTACCGCTGTCGTCATGGGTGTGGGCCGGGGCCTGCAGGGCCCGGGGACGGTCGATGCCGATCCAGGGCGCCAGGCTCACCTCAGCGCCGTCGATCCGGATCGCCAGGGTGAGTACCTGCTGGTTGGACCGGTCGTCGAGGCGGGACGCCGGGACCCCGGCGAGCCCGAAGTAGGAGATGCCGTCACGCGGGGAGTCCCAGGGCGGCGGGGTGGCCCGCAGCGTGGCCGGGGCGGGCGGTGCCTGCCGGACACAGCCGGCCGGCACCAGGAGGGCGAGGACGAGCGCCAGTGTGCGCCACCTCCCTGGTCCGGTCACACCGATGAGACTAGTAGGACCTTCCTTTGCTACAGTCACCCTCGGCCCACACGGGCCGGGCCCCCGTAGCTCAGGGGATAGAGCACCGCCCTCCGGAGGCGGGAGCGCGCGTTCGAATCGCGCCGGGGGCGCCCACGAGGACACCGGTCACACGGACCGGCACAGTTGCAGGGTTGACTGCTACCGGATCGGGCGCAGGCCGGCCCGACGCCCTCCGGACCCGCGCCGGTTCGGCTCGCCGGGGGCGGGCTCCAGCAGGCCAGCACGGATGGGCCGGCGCCGATGCCGGCACCGCAGTCCGGCAGACCCCCCACCTACGATGGGGTCCGGTTCCCGCAGGGCTGCCCGCCGTCGCGGCGTGCCCGTTCACTCTGACCGGGGGCATGGGTAGCATCGAGCCCACAGACAAGCTGGCGCTGATCAGGGAAGAAGGCGATTGTGGCCCACGTGCCCCAGGACGTGAGGAACGGCGACCTCCAGAACGACTTCGGAGCCAACGACTGGCTGATCGAGGAGATGCGGGAGCAGTACCTGGCCGATCCCGCGTCGCTGGACCCGGCCTGGACGGACTACTTCCGGGCCCAGGCCGGCCAGGCAGACCGTGCCGAGGTCCCGACGAGCCCGGCGGTCTCCACCGGCGCGACCAGCGGGGAGGGGCCCTCGGAGCCTGAGCCGGGTCCCGAACCGAAACCGGAACCGGAACCGGAACCGGGCCCCGAACCCGAACCTGAGCCCGGGCCCGATCCGAAGCCGGAACCGAAACCTGAGCCGGGGCCGAAGCTGGCATCCGGGCCATTGACCTCGGGGTCCCCGGAATCCCCGGGGTCCGGACGCGGCGTGTCCGCGGACCGGCCGCGGATCACGGCGCTGCCCGCGAAGGAACAGGCTGAGCCCGTCCGCACCCCCCTGCGCGGCGCCCCGCTGCGCACCGCCACCAACATGGACGCCTCCCTGGCCGTCCCCACCGCCACCAGCGTCCGCGACGTGCCGATGAAGCTGGCCATCGACCAGCGCCAGATGGTCAACGCCCACCTCGCCCGCACCACCGGCGGCAAGGTGTCGTTCACCCACCTGATCGGGTGGGCGATGGTCCAGGCTTTGAAGGCCGTCCCCGAGATGAACAACTCCTACCAAGCTGTGGACGGCAAGCCGATGCTGGTCACCCCGGCGGCCATCAACCTCGGCCTGGCGATCGACGTCCGCAAAGCCGACGGCACCCGCCAGCTCCTGGTCCCCAACATCAAGAACTGCGAGGACCTCGACTTCGCGCACTTCTGGAAGGCCTACGAGGACCTGGTCCGCAAGGCCAGGGACAACAACCTGACCGTGGCCGACTTCGCCGGCACCACGGCGTCCCTCACCAACCCCGGCGGCCTGGGCACCAACCACTCGGTGCCACGGCTGATGGCCGGACAGGGCGTGATCCTCGGCGTCGGCTCCATCGACTACCCGCCGGAGTTCCAGGGGGCCAGCGCCAGCCGGATCAACCAGATCGGCGTGTCGAAGGTGACCACCCTCACCTCCACCTATGACCACCGGGTGATCCAGGGGGCACAGTCCGGCGAGTTCCTGCGCCGGATCCACGAACTGCTGATCGGCCGGCACGAGTTCTACGACCAGATCTTCAGCTCCCTTCGGGTCCCCTACACCCCGATCCGCTGGGCCCACGATGCCAGCGACGACAAGCTCGGCTCGATTCCCCGCAGCGCGCGGGTCTTCTCCCTGATCAACGCCTACCGCAGCCTGGGCCACTACATGGCCGACATCGACCCGCTGGAGTACCGCCAGCGCACCCACCCCGAACTGACCCTGGAGTACCACGGCCTCACCCTGTGGGACCTGGACCGGGAGTTCCCGGTGGGCAGCTTCGGCGGGCACACCGGCGAGGTCGCCACCCTGCGCGAGATCCTGGCGATGCTGCGCGACTCCTACGGGCGCAGCGTCGGGGTGGAGTACATGCACATCTCCGACAACGAGCAGCGCACCTGGCTGCAGGAACGGTTCGAGCGCCCGTTCGTGCCGTGGCCCCGGGAGGAACACCTTCGGATTCTCGACAAGCTGAACGAGGCCGAGATCTTCGAGACCTTCCTGCAGACCAAGTTCGTCGGCCAGAAGCGGTTCTCGCTCGAAGGTGGCGAGTCCACGATCGTGTTCCTCGACGAACTGTGCGAGCGTGCGGCCGACGACGGGATCGACGAGGCCATCATCGGCATGCCCCACCGCGGCCGGCTGAACGTGCTGGCCAACATCGTCGGCAAGTCCTACGGCCAGATCTTCCGCGAGTTCCAGGGCAACTACGACCCGCGCCTGGCCCAGGGCACCGGGGACGTGAAGTACCACCTGGGCTCCGAGGGCCAGTTCACCGCCGCCAGCGGCCGCACCATCAAGACCTCCGTGGCCGCCAACCCGTCCCACCTCGAGGCGGTCGACCCGGTCGTCCAGGGCATCGCCCGGGCCAAGATCGACCGGGTCGGCAAGGTGGCCGGCTGGCCGGTGCTGCCCATCCTGCTGCACGGGGACGCGGCCTTCGCCGGCCAGGGCGTGGTCTACGAGACCCTTCAGATGAGCCGGCTGCGCGCCTACAAGACCGGCGGCACCATCCACCTGGTGGTGAACAACCAGGTCGGCTTCACCACCGCACCGGTGGAGTCCCGCTCCTCGACCTACAGCACCGATGTCGCCAAGACGGTACAGGCACCGATTCTGCACGTGAACGGGGACGACCCCGAAGCCGTGGCCCGGGTCGCCAAGGTGGCATTCGACTTCCGGCAGCGCTTCGCCAAGGACGTCGTCGTCGACCTCGTGTGCTACCGGCGCCGCGGCCACAACGAGGGCGACGACCCGAGCTTCACCCAACCGCTGATGTACGACCTGATCGAGCAGAAGCGCAGCGTCCGCAAGCTGTACACCGAGGCCCTGATCGGCCGCGGCGACATCTCGATCGGGGACGCCGAACAGGTCATCGAGAAGTTCCGCAGCCGCCTGGAGAGCGTGTTCCGTGAGGTACGCGAAGCCACCGAGGCCGACGACGACGACTACCGCAAGGTGCCCTACTACCCCGCCAAGCTCGGCCGCGACCGGGGCACCGCGATCACCGCCGACCAGATGGAGTCGGTGGCCAGGGCACATCTGGCCTTCCCCGACGGCTTCGCCGTGCACGCCAAGGTCCTGGCCCAGCTGGAACGACGCGCCGAGAGCATCCGCTCCGGCCCGATCGACTGGGCGACCGCCGAGCTTCTCGCCTTCGGGTCCCTGCTGATGGAGGGACGGCCGGTCCGCCTGGTGGGCCAGGACACCCGGCGCGGGACCTTCAGCCAGCGCTTCGCCGCGGTGATCGACCGGGTCAGCAACGAGGCGTACGTGCCGCTGAAACACCTCAGCCCCGACCAGGGCAAGTTCCACGTGTTCGACTCCCTGCTGAGTGAGTACGCGGCGATGGGCTTCGAGTACGGCTACTCGGTCGCCGCCCCCGAGGCGCTGGTCTGCTGGGAGGCGCAGTTCGGCGACTTCGCCAACGGTGCCCAGACCATCGCCGACGAGTTCATCGCGTCCGGCAACGCCAAGTGGACCCAGAAGTCGGGCGTGGTGCTGCTGCTCCCCCACGGCTACGAGGGCCAGGGGCCCGACCACTCCTCAGCCCGGATCGAGCGGTGGCTGACCCTGTGCTCGGAGGGGGCCCTGGCGGTGTGCCAGCCGTCCACCCCGGCCAGCTACTTCCACCTGCTGCGCACCCACGCCTACGTGAACTGGCATCGCCCGGTGGTCGTGGCCACCCCCAAGTCGATGCTCCGCTCCAAGATGGCCGTGTCACCGCGAGAGGAGTTCCTCCAGGGACGGTGGCAACCGGCGATGGGTGACCCCTCGATCACCGATCCGGCGGCGGTGCAGCGGATCGTGCTCTGCTCGGGCAAGATCCGCTGGGAACTGGTGCAGGCGCGGGCAGAGGCCGGCCTGGACAGGCAGGTGGCGATCCTGCCGCTGGAACGCCTGTACCCGTTGCCGGCCCGCGAACTCGCCGCCGAGCTCGCGAAGTACCCTCAGGTGTCCGATATCCGCTGGGCCCAGGACGAACCGGAGAACCAGGGGCCATGGTGGTTCCTGCAACTGCACCTGCCGCAGGCCGTGGCCGCCTTCCGGCCCGGTTTCGAGTTGCGGATGACCGGGGTCACCCGGTCGGCCGCCTCGGCGCCGTCCGTGGGCTCACTGAAGGTGCACCAGGCCCAGGAGGCCGATCTGCTCGCCCGGGCGCTGGAGGGCTGATGTACTTCACCGACCGCGGTATCGAGGAGCTCCTGGATCGCCGGGGCGATGAGGAGGTCACCCTCGGCTGGCTGTCCGCGAAACTCAGCCTGTTCGTGGACCTCCACCCCGAACACGAGAATGCTGTCGAGCGGCTGGCCACCTGGCTGGCCCGGCTCGACGACGAGGAGGACTGAGGATGCTCAGCCAGCAGGCAGCCGACGCCTTTCGCGAGCTCACCGGAGCCGATCCCACCGGGGTGTGGGCCGCCCCGGGCCGGATCAACCTGATCGGCGAGCACACCGACTACAACGACGGCTTCGTGCTGCCGTTCGCCATTCCCCAGGCCGCCTACGTGGCCGCCTCGCCACGGGCTGACGGCCGGTGGCGCTTCCGGTCTGTGGACCTGGACGAGACCGTCGAACTGGGACCCGACGGGCTGGTGCCCGGAACCCCCGGCTGGGCGTCGTACCTCGCCGGTGTGGTGTGGGTGCTCCGCGAGACCGGACACGCCGTCGGAGGTGCCGATCTCGTGCTGACCTCCGACGTGCCGCTGGGTGCCGGACTGTCGTCCTCGGCCGCCATCGAGTGTGCGGCCCTGGCCGCACTGGCCGACCTCAACGGACTCGAGATCGCGCCGATCGACCGGGCGAAGCTCGCGCGGGTCGCCGAGAACGCCTACGTCGGAGCACCCACCGGGCTGCTCGACCAGGCCGCCTCCACGCTGTGCGTGGCCGATCACGCCCTCTTCCTGGACTGCCGGACGCTGGAGACCCGGCAGGTTCCGCTGGCGGTGACCGGAGCCGGCCTGGAGATCCTGGTGATCGACACCCGCACCCGGCACAGCCACGTGGACGGCGAGTACGCCGCCCGCCGCGCAAGTTGTGAGGCGGCCGCCCGGATCCTCGGCGTACCTGCGCTCCGCGACGTCACCGACCTCGGCGCGGCCCTGGCCCAGCTTCCGGAACTGGAGGCGAGGCGGGTGCGCCACGTCGTCACCGAGGACGCCCGCGTGATCGCGGCCAGGTCCGCGCTCGCGGCCGGCGACTACGTCGAACTGGGCCGGCTGATGACCGCCTCGCACGTCTCGATGCGCGACGACTACGAAATCACCGAGCGCAGCGTCGACCTGGCGGTCGAGACCGCGCTGGCGTCCGGCGCGCTCGGGGCCCGGATGACCGGTGGCGGGTTCGGCGGTTGCGTGCTCGCGCTGGTCCGGGCCGGGGAGGTCGACCGGGTCGTCGACGCCGTCCAGGATGCCTTCACCGCCGCCGGAGTGGGTGAGCCGGCGACCTTCCTCGGTCGCCCTTCGGCCGGTGCGCACCGGGTTCGCTGACCCGGGACCCGCTCAGGGCGCGTCCGTGCCCCTCCCCAGGTGCAGCGCCCGACTGGTGGCCGGAAGTGCGGACGCCACGACCGTGATCGCCGACACCCCGACGAACAGCCACAGCCAGGGCGAGGCGCCGGTGAACGTGTACCCGGCGACCACATCGATCAGGGAAAGCGCGACAACGGGACCGCGACCGAGCACGCTCAACCGCCACAGCCCCCAGGCGGCCGCCGCCAGGCCGGCGCCGTAGGCGACCAGCATGGCGGCCACGCCCCCGCTGAAGGCCCCGTGACCCGACGCGAGCGACGCCACGCCCAGCCCCACCAGCGCCGTTCCGGCCAGCGCCGCCCCGACCACCGCCACCACCAGCGGGGCGGGTCGGGACGGGCTTGCAGGCATGTCGGCCAGCGTAGCCCGGCCGACGACCCGTGCAGGGCACGGCGGCACGGGTCCGCACCTGTGCAGGTTTTGCGGCGACCCTTGTGCAGAACAGCTAGAGTTGTCAGTCTGGACTGGCGCGGTTTGCTGCTGGGCCCGGGTCGTGCGTGCAAGGCCGGCCGCTACCGATGCCTCACCTATTCAAGGAGCCTCTATATGGACTGGCGCCACAGGGCTGCCTGCCTGACCGAGGACCCCGAGCTGTTCTTTCCGATCGGCAACACGGGTCCCGCGCTGATGCAGATCGCGGAGGCCAAGAAGGTCTGTCGCGTGTGCGAGGTCCGCGAAGCCTGTCTGCAATGGGCCCTGGACGCCGGTCAGGACCACGGGGTGTGGGGCGGTCTCAGCGAGGACGAACGTCGCGCCATGAAGCGGCGGGCCGCGCGGATGCGGGTGCGCACACCCTGACCCGGTAGCCGTCCCGGCGCGTCCGCCGGGCGCTCGCCCGAACCCTTGACGACCCCGGTCCGGGACCCTCAGCCCGCCGGCGCCGGAGCTACGTCGGTGCCCCGGGGACCGCGCCGCCGGTCAGATCAGCGGGACGCGGACGGTGGCGGAGGTGGCGTCCCTCTCGGTCGCCAGCTGGAATTCCCCGCCCAGGTCGGCGACCAGGGTGCTCACGATCGAGAGTCCCAGGCTGGTCGAGCCGGATATCGTGAACCCCTCGGGCAACGGCTCGCCGTGGTTCACCACCTCGACCACCAGCTCGCCGCCCTCCTGCCGCGGCCGCACCAGCACGTCGCCCGACTGCTGCCCGAGGCCGTGCTCCACCGCGTTCTGGCACAGTTCGGTGAGCACCAGCGACAAACTGGTGGCGACGTCGGCCGGCACGTAGCCGAACGAGCCCTCCCGCACCATCCGCACCTTGCCGCTGGTGGCGGCCACATCCCCCACCATCCGCAGCAACCGGTCGGCGACGTCGTCGAACTTCACCGACGAGTCGAACCCCTGGCTGAGGATCTCGTGGACCACCGCGATGGCGGCCACCCGCTTCATGGCGTCGTTCAAGGCACCCCTGGCTTCCGGGGACGAGATCCGACGGGACTGGAGGCGAAGCAGCGCGGCCACTGTCTGCAGGTTGTTCTTGACCCGGTGGTGGATCTCGCGAATGGTGGCGTCCTTGGTGACCAGTTGCCGTTCGCGGGTGCGCAGCTCGGTGGTGTCCCGGCACATCACCAGCAGTCCGGCCGGCCCGTCCGGCCGGGTCAGGGGCAGCACCCGGAGCCGCACGTTGGCGGTGCTCGTCTCCAGGTCGAGCTCGGCCGAGCCTCGGCCGCTCAGGCTCGCGGCAACCGGGCGGTCCACCGGGGCCCGACCCCTCAGCATCGATCGGGTGATCTCGACGAACTCCTCGCCGTAGAGATCCGTCGTGAGGCCCAGACGCCGGTAGGCGCTGAGCGCGTTGGGGCTGGCGAAGGCGACGATCCCGTCCGGGTTGACCCGGATCATGCCGTCGCCGACCCGGGGCGACACCCACGGCACCCGCCGGTCCCCGCCGAGGGGGAACTCGTGCCGGTGCACCATCCCGGCCAGCAGCTGGGCGGCCTCCAGGTAGGCGTCCTCCAGCGCACCCGGGGCACGGACGCCCATCTGGTTGGTGTGCATCTCCACGACCGCCAGGACCCGATCGCCGGCCACGATGGGGATCGCCTCGACGTCGACGGGGATGCCCGCACTGAGCTGGTTCCCGCTGGTGCGGCAGATCTCCTGGGACAGGTAGGCCTCGGTGACCAGGTGTTCGGGGTCGTAGGTGATCTCCTCGCCCACCACGTCGTCCTCCAGGGCAGTGGGACCGGTGGTGGGACGCACCTGGGCCGCGGCCCAGAACACGTTGTCGTCCTTGCCCGGGACCCACAGGATGAGGTCTGCGAACGCGAGGTCGGCGAGCAGGGCCCACTCGTCCACGAGCTCGATGAGCCACGCGCAGTCCTCCTCGGCGAGGGGGCAGTGCTGCCGGATCACCTGCTCCATTGTCTGCATGCTCGCCACCCTACTGATGCCGGGTTTGGATCGCCCGCGCAGCGGCTGGCACAATGGGCCTTCGCGCCGACCGGCGCACACTGGACGACCGAGGAGACCACGATGGGCAAGGGTGGCCGCAAGCGCCGTTCCCGCAGGAAGAGCGCTGCCAACCACGGCAAGCGCCCTAACGCCTGAGGATCGCCGCCGAGCATCGGAACCCCCGCCGACCGCGGGGGTTCCTGCGTTGTCGGGGTGCGCCCCGGTCAGGCCGGGTCCCCGAGAGGTTCGACCGGCGGTGGTGGACTCGGCTCAGTCGGTCCCGGTGATGGTGACCGTGCTCGTCCACGTGGACCGGACGCGCAACCGCAGGGTCTCGGGTGCCTTCTCGGCCGTGCAGCACCTCCGGATCAACAGCCTCAGCGCATCCTCGACCTGGTACTTGTCCAGGCACGGTTCGCACGCCAGCAGGTGGGCCCTGATCTCGTCCGCCTCGGCTTCGGACAGTTCGTGGTCGTGGAACGTGTAGAGGTGCTGCAGGACCTCCGAGCAGTCCTCGAATTCAGGCGTCATGGTCTCCGCCGATCAACCCGTGCTCGCGTGCGAAATCGGCCAGGGCTGCGCGCAACTGGTTGCGCCCGCGGTTCAGCCGGGACATGACGGTCCCGATCGGGGTTCCCATGATCGCGGCGATCTCCTTGTAGGCGAACCCCTCGACGTCGGCCAGGTACACCGCCAGCCGGAAGTCCGGCGCGAGGGCGTTCATCGCCTCCGACACCGCGGAGTTCGGCATCCGGTCCAGGGCCTCCATCTCCGCCGAGCGCAGGCCGGAGGAGGTGTGGGCCTCGGCGCGTGCCAGTTGCCAGTCCTCGACCTCCGATCCCGAGGTCTGCGGCTGGCGCTGCTTCTTGCGATAGCTGTTGATGAAGGTGTTGGTCAGGATCCGGTACAGCCACGCCTTCAGGTTGGTGCCCGGGGTGAACTGGTGGAAGGAGGCGAACGCCTTCGCGAAGGTCTCCTGAACCAGGTCCTCCGCGTCGGCCGGATTGCGGGTCATCCGCAGGGCGGCACCGTAGAGCTGGTCGAGGTGGACGAGCGCGTCGGACTCGAAGCGTTGCGTGCGTTCGGCGTCGGACTCGCTCGCAACAAGGTCGGGTTCGACCCGGTCGTCCAGGATTGGCTGGTTCATCACCCATGAGCCTAGCGGGTGCAGCGAAAGGCGGCCCTGCCGGGACAACCCTGCCCGGACGCCGGGCTCGAGGGTCGCGATCACGGTCGGTGCAACCGCCTGCGGGCATCCGGTATTCCGTCGGCGCCGGCTCCGGGCCCCCGTGAGCGTCGCCATCGGGACTGTCGGACGGGGGTCGAACGCGGCCCCGGGTGGGCCGGGAGCGAGGGGGGACGCCCCCCGGGGCCGGGCCGCCGGGTTCAAGACAGCGGTTCCACCAGTTCCGGGCCGTCGTTGGCCACCCTGTTCACTGCTGTCGACACCGGGTAGGAAGTCAGGGTCGGCGTCGGCACGGACAGCAGCACCAACGGGTCTGCGGCGCCGTGCGGGTCGAGCCAGGCGCCCCAGTTGTCCCGGGCCACCGCCATCGGCATCCGGTCGTGGAGGTGGCCCACCTCATCGGTGGCCGAAGTGGTGATCACCGCGGCGGTGGTGAGCCAGGTCCCGTCCGGCGCCTTCCAGAACTCATAGAGGCCCGCCATCACCAACGGCGACCCGTCCGCCGGCCGGATGAAGTGGGGCTGCTTCACCACGGCCCCGCCGACGGTGGTCGGATACCACTCGTAGTACCCGTCAGCCGGCAGCAGGCACCGCCGGACCGCGAGCGCCTTGCGGAACGACGGCTTCTCGGCCACCGTCTCCACCCGCGCGTTGATCAGCCGCGCAGCGCCGGACGCGTCCTTCGACCAGGAGGGCACCAGCCCCCAGCGGAGGGGCGCGAGCAGCCGGCGCACGCCCTCGGGCCGGTCCTGCTCCAGCACGGCCACGACCGGGTCGGTGGGGGCGATGTTGTAGTCGGGCCCGGGCAGCGGGCCCGCGACCTCGTCGATCTCGAAGAAGTCCTCGAGTTCCTCCCCCGCCAGGGAGAGCGCGTAGCGACCACACATGCTCCCGACCCTACGCCGCCCGACCGGGCCGCCGGTGCCCGGTAGCCCGGCGACCAATCCTCGACACCGCCCGGGCGGCGCGGGTCGGCTGCGTCGGCCGGGCTGCGGCGAACAGGGACAACGCCGCGGACGAGCTTGGCACCCGCCGTGGATCAGGGGTAGGAATAGGGCATGAGTCTGCTGCGGTTCGTCGCCCGTTCCATGCTGGCCAGCTATTTCGTCGCGAACGGGGTGCGGGCGTTCACCCATCCCGAGGAATTCGTGGCTGCTGCCGAGCCCCTGGCCGAAAAGGTGGTGCCGTTGGTGAACTCGGCGTTGCCTCAGGCCGCCCGGGAACTGCTGCCCACCGACACCGCCGACCTGGTGAAACTCAGCGGGGCGCTCCAGGTGGCCGGCGGGCTCAGCCTCGCCACCGGGCTGGGACGCCGGCTGGGCGCCGGAATGCTCGCGGCCACGATGGTGCCCCACGTGCTCGCCTCCAACCCGCTGAAGACCAAAGGTTCCGCCAGGGTCGCCGCCCGCGCCCAGCTGGGCAAGAACGTGGCCCTGCTGGGCGGCGTGATGCTGGCCGCCCAGGACACCGAAGGCAGGCCGGGCCTCGTCTGGAAGGTGCGGATGCAGAAACAGCTGCTGAGCAAGGATGCGTCCCGGCGAAAGGCCGAGCTGCAGCGGGATGCCCGGGCCACCGCCGCCGTTGCGACCAGGCTCGCCCGCCGGTCGGTGCGGGGGGCCCGCCGGCACGTGGAGGGCGTGCTTTCTTGATTCCCTGGCCGGCCCCGGTCGCGAAGGCGCCCGTCCGCGGCCACGTGGTGGTCCCCGGTTCCAAGTCGGCCAGTGCCAGGAGCCTGCTGCTCGCCGCCCTGGCCGACACCCCCTCGACCCTCGGTGGCGTACTGGACTCCCGTGACACCTCGCTGATGCGTGCCGGCCTGGTCATGCTCGGCGCCGGGTTCGCCGACCTCCCGGACCACCGGCTGCGCATCACCCCGGCCGCCACGGTTCGCGGGGGCGGCACCGTCGACTGCGGGCTCGCCGGCACGGTGCTGAGGTTCCTGCCCCCGGTCGCCGCCCTGGCGGCCGAGCCCACCCGGTTCACCGGGGACCACGGCGCGGCCGCGCGGCCCGTCGCCGGGCTGCTGGACGCGCTGGCCGCACTGGGCGCCGAGGTGAGCCACCCGCGCGGCCTGCCGTTCACGATCGCCGCCGGCTCGTTCCGTGGCGGCGCCGTGAGCCTGGACGCGAGCCCCACCAGCCAGTACGTCTCGGCGCTGCTCCTCGCCGGGGCACGCTTCCCGGAGGGGATCCGGCTCGCCCATACCGGGACGACCCTGCCCTCGCTGCCGCACATCGAGATGACCTGCGAGCTGCTGCGCCGCCGCGGGGTGTCGGTCGAACGGAGCGGTGAAGCCACCTGGCAGGTCGCCCCCGGCCCGATCGCCGGCCTGGACGAGCTGGTCGAGCCTGACCTCACCAACGCCGCCAGTCTGCTCGCGGCGGCGTTGGTCACCGGGGGTGCGGTGACCACCGCCTGGCCCACCGGGTCGGTGCAGGCCGCCGACGACCTGCTCGGGGTCCTCGCCGGCTTCGGTGCCCGCCTGGACTGGGCGCAGGGCCCGGACGGGCGAACAGTCACGGTGTCCGGCGCGGACGGCGTCCACGGCGCCGACCTCGACCTGCACGCGGTCAGCGAACTCACTCCGGTTGCGGCCGCCCTCGCGGCAGTGGCCGACGGGCCGAGCACGATCCGGGGGGTCGCCCACATCCGCGGCCACGAGACCGATCGGCTCGCCGCTCTGGCGTCCGGGCTCTCCCGGCTCGGCTGCGACGCCAGGGAGACCGCCGACGGCCTGGTGGTCACACCCCGCCCACTCCACGGCGGGGTGTTCGCCACCCACGCCGACCACCGGCTCGCCCACGCTGCAGCCCTGGTCGGCCTGGTCACCCCCGGGGTCCTGCTCGACGACGTGAGCTGCACCACCAAGACCCTGCCGGACTTCCCCGGCCTGTGGACGCGGCTGCTCGGGGAGGCCGGGTGAACCGGCGGCGGGACGGGATCACCGACGATCCCCACTCGGGCTTCGACCGCCCGAGCCGGCGGTCACGACCGCGCACCAAGGACCGGCCCGCCTACGCCGATGCGGTCGGGGCGATGGTGGTCACCGTCGACCGCGGCCGCTACCGGTGCCTGCTCGGGGACGACCGGACGATGGTCACCGCCACCAAAGCCCGCACCCTGGGCCGCACCGGCGTGATCGTCGGCGACCGGGTACGACTGGTTGGCGACACCACCGGCGCGGTCGGGAGCCTGGCCCGGATCATCCAGGTGACCGAACGGGGCACGGTGCTGCGGCGGACGGCCGATGACGACGATCCGTTCGAACGGCCGATCGTGGCCAACGCCGACCAGTTGGTGATCGTGGCGGCCCTGGCCGACCCGCCGCCGCGCGTGGGCATGATCGACCGCATCCTGGTGGCAGCCTTCGATGCCGGCCTCGAGCCCCTGCTGGTGCTCACCAAGGCCGACCTCGCCGACCCCGAAGGGCTGATGGCCACCTACCGGCCGCTGGGGCTGCAGGTGGTCGCCGTCGAGCCGGGCTCGGATCTGTCCGAACTGAGGGACGCGCTGGCGGGGCACCGCAGCGTGCTGGTGGGCCACTCCGGGGTGGGCAAGTCGACGCTGGTGAACGCGCTGATCCCCGGCGTGGACCGGATGGTGGGAGAGGTCAACGAAGTGACCGGACGCGGCCGGCACACCTCCACCAGCGCCATCGCGCTGCGGCTGCCGGACGGGGCAGGCTGGGTGATCGACACCCCCGGTGTCCGCTCGCTTCGGCCTGAGCCACGTCACGCCCGATTCGATCGTGGCCGCGTTCGACGACCTGGCCGAAATCGTCCAGGGCTGTTCCCGCGGCTGCCGGCATGACACCGCCGCCCCGGAGTGCGCCCTCGATGCCGCGGTGGCCGACGGCCGGCTGACGGTCGAGCGGCTGGAGTCCTTCCGTCGGATGGAGAAGGCGTTCGGGTAGCGGCGCCGCGCGCGGTGTCGCCACGGATTGGCAGCCGCTGGCCACTAGATTTGTCGGCATGCCCGACCAACCGCTGCTGGACGACCTCAGGCTGGCCCATGTGCTCGCCGACCAGGCCGACTCGATCACGATGGCCCGGTACCGGGCGTCCGACCTGCGGGTTGACTCCAAGCCCGACCTGACCCCCGTGACCGACGCCGACACCGCGGTGGAGGACGCGATCCGGAGCATGCTCTCGCGGACCAGGCCACGCGACGCGATCCGTGGCGAGGAGCGCGAGGATTCCGGCTGGGGCCCCCGGCGATGGGTGATCGACCCGATCGACGGCACCGCGAACTTCGTTCGCGGGGTCCCGGTCTGGGCCACCCTGATCGGGTTGATGGTGGGCGAGGAGGTGGTGGCCGGCGTGGTCTCGGCGCCGGCGCTCTCCCGGCGCTGGTGGGCGTGCTCCGGCGGCGGTGCGTTCACCGGACGCACCCTGCTGCAGGGCGTGCCGCTGCGCACCTCGGGAGTGACCGAGGTCGGGGACGCGTTCCTGTCCTACTCCTCGATCGCCGGCTGGGTCGAATCCGGCCGGGGCCAGCAGTTCGTGGACCTGATGCGCGACTGCTGGCGGACCAGGGCGTTCGGTGACTTCTGGAGCTACATGATGGTGGCCGAGGGCGCGGTCGACCTGGCGGCGGAGCCGGAGCTGTCCTTGCACGACATGGCTGCGCTGACCGTGGTCGTGACCGAGGCCGGCGGGCGGTTCACCAATCTCGACGGCAGGGACGGCCCGCACGGCCCCGGCGCGATCGCGAGCAACGGCCTGTTGCACGACGAGGTCCTGGCCCGCCTGGCCGCCGACGCCTGAGCCCGGCCGGCCGGCCCGGGCGGTCCTGCGGCTCAGGGACGCGGCTCAGGGATGCGGCTCAGGGGATGCGGATCCTGGGGATGGAGTCAAGCAGGGCCCGGGTGTAGGCGGCCTGCGGCTCGGTGTAGACCTGCTCGGTGACGCCCTGCTCTACGATCCGGCCGGACCTCATCACCACCAGCCGGTCACACAGGTGGCGCACCACCATCAGGTCGTGGCTGACCACGACGAGGGTGAGTCCCTGCGCCGCCACCAGGTCGGTGAGCAGGTTCAGCACCTGGGCCCGCACCGAGACGTCCAGCGCGGAGACCGGCTCGTCGGCGATCAGGACCTCGGGCTTGGGAGCCAGTGCCCGGGCGATCGCGATCCGCTGCCGCTGGCCACCGGAGAACTCGTGCGGGTAGCGGCGCCCGGCGTCCGCGGGCAGGCCGACAGCCTCGATCACCTCGGCCAGCCGGCGGGCATGGTCCACCCCACCCGGCAACTGCCGGCGAACCAGCCGCGAACGCAGCGGTTCGGTGATGATGTCACCCACCCGCATCCTCGGGTTCAACGACGAGCGCGGATCCTGGAACACCATCGCCACGGCGGCACGCAGGAACCCAAGCCGGCGCTCGGGGAGCCGGCCGATCTCGGTGCCCTCGAACCAGATCCGCCCTGCCGAGGGCCGGTCGAGCCCGGCCAAGAGCCGCACCAGGGTGGACTTGCCCGACCCGGACTCCCCCACGATCCCGAGCCGGTGCCCGGACCGGAGCTGCAGGTCGACCGCGTCCAGCGCCAGCACCTCGCGGCCCCCGGTGCGGTAGCGCCGGGTGAGCCCCTCGACCCGGTAGAGGTCGGTACCCGGACGGCCGCCGGCAGGTGGTGGTGGCGTCCCGCTCATGCGGACACCTCCCCGGCGTAGAAATCCTCCACCGTCGCCAGCCGCTCGCCTGGTTCGGCGAGGTCGAGCCGGGCCGTCGCGACCAGGCCGCGGGTGTAGGGGTGCTCGGCCGCGGTGAACAGCCTGGCCACGCTGCCGGACTCGACGACCCGGCCGTCGAGCATCACCAGCACCTGGTCGCAGACCTGCGACACCACGGCCAGGTCGTGGCTGATGAACAGGCAGGCCGCGCCGGAGCCGTCCAGTTCCTCGTCCAGCTTGGCCAGTACCCGGGCCTGGACGGTGACGTCGAGTGCGGTGGTGGGTTCGTCGCAGATCACCAGGTCCGGGGAATTCACCAGGGCCATGGCGAGCACCACTCGTTGCCGCTGGCCGCCGGAGAGCTGGTGCGGGAACGCGTCCGCCACCCTCTCGGGCTCGCCCAGCCCCACCTCGGCGAGCATTTCCACCACCCGCTCCCGCGCCCGGCCGGGTTCCGCGCCCCGGTGCAGGCGCAGGACCTCCGCCACCTGCCGCCCTGCCCGCATGGTCGGGTCCAGCGCCGTCATCGGTTCCTGGAACACCATGGACATCGTGTTGCCCCGCAGCGGGGCCAGCCCCTTCTCCGACAATCCCACGATCTCGGTGCCGCCCAACCGCACCGAACCCGACACGTGGGCGGTCTCCGGCAGCAGGCCCATGACCGCCAGTGCCGTGACGGTCTTGCCCGAGCCGGACTCCCCGATCACGCCGAGCCGCTGTCCGGCGTCCAGGCTGAAACTGACCCCGCGAACCGCCTCAGCCCGGCGGCGACCGAAGCTGACCGCGAGGTCCCGCACCTCCAGCAGCCTCACGGCACCTCCCGCAGTCTCGGGTCGAGGTGGTCCCGCAGCCCGTCGCCGAGCAGGTTGAACCCGAGCACGGCAAACGCGATCGCCAGCCCGGGCCACAGCGCCTGCAGGGGTGCGACGCCCAGCAGCACCTGGGCGTCGCGCAACATGTTCCCCCAGGTCGGGTTGGGCCGCGGGGTCGCCAGTCCCAGATAGGACAGGGCCGCCTCGGCCAGGATCGCCAGGGCGAACCCGACCGAGGCCTGAACTCCGACCACCGGGGCGATGTTCGGCAGCACGTGGCGCCGGGCAACGCCCCACCGGGACGTGCCGGAGGCGCGCGCGGCGAGCACGAAGTCGCTGGCCATCACCTGCAGGGTGCCGGCGCGGGCGACCCGGGCGAAGGCAGGGATGCTGGCCACGCCGATCGCCACCATCGCGGTCACCGTGGACGCTCCGAACACCGCCGCCAGGAGCATCGCCAGCAGCAGGGCGGGGAATGCGTACACCACGTCGGCGACCCGCATCACCACCTCGTCCACCCAGCCGCCGGCCTGTCCGGCGACCATGCCCAGCGGCACCCCGACCACCGCGGCCAGGCCAACGGAGACGATGCCCACCAACAGGACGGTGCGGGCACCCACCATCAGCCTGCTGGCGATGTCGATACCGAAGCTGTCGGTCCCCAGCAGGTGTGGCCAGCCCGGGCCGAGCAGCCGCTCGCCGGGCACCACCCGGATCGGGTCGTAGGGGGTCCAGTACGCCGACACGACGCCGGTGAGCAGCACCAGAGCCACCAGCACGATGCCGGTGACCAGCTGGGCCCGCTTCACCGGTTCCCCCCACCGTCGGTGGACGCATCCCGGGCCGCCTGCCGCGGGTCGATCAGCAGGTAGGAGAAGTCGACCAGGGCGCTGATCACCAGGACGGCCAGCACCAGGAACATGACCGTCCCCTGTACCACCAGCAGGTCGCGCTGGGCCACCGCGGTGAGCAGCAGCGACCCCAGCCCGGGCAGGGTGAACACCGATTCGACCACGATCGCCCCGACCAGCACGCTGGAGAGTTGCAGGCCCAGCACGGTGACCAGCGAGATCGCGGCGTTGCGGACGCCGTGCCGCAACAGGGCCCGCATCGGCGTCCAGCCGATCGAGCGCGCCGTCCGGTAGTAGTCCTCGTCCAGCACCTCGATGAAGGCCGAGCGGACGTAGCGCAACAGGACAGCGGCCTGCACCCCGGCGAGGGTGAGGGTCGGGAGAACGAGGTGTGCCGCCCACTGCCCCGGATCCCGGGTGAGCGGGACGTACCCGTTGGCGGGAAGCCAGCGCAACCACACCGAGAACACCAGAGCGAGCATGATGCCGCCCCAGAACACCGGCACCGCCATCCCCACCTGGGCCACGGCGCTGATCGTGAAGCCAGGCCAGGACCGGCGCTTCAGCGCGGCCACCATTCCGGCCGGAACGGCGATCAGCAGCGAGCCGACCAGACCGAACAGGACCAGCCACAGGGTGACCGCGATCCGGGGTGCGAGCAGGCCGAGGACGGGCTGCCCGTTCAGGTGGGACTGCCCGAAGTCGCCGACCAGGATGCCCCCGAGCCAGCTGGCGTACTGCTCCGGCAGGGGGCGGTCCAGGCCCAGCTGGGCTCGCAGTTCGGCCACCGCCTGCGGGGTGGCGTCGGTGCCCAGGAGCACCTGGGCCACGTCGCCGGGAAGTGCGTTGGTCATGGCGAAGATGAACAGGGACGCCCCCAGCAGGCTCGCCACGAACACGCCGAGCCGGCGGCCGACGCTCCGGGCGAGCTGCATGGCGGTGGGCAGCCGGACTACGGGCTGGTAACCGTGGAGAGGTCGAAGCTCAGGGAGGTCGCGTTCGGGGAGACGCCGCTGACGGTGGCCTTGGTGATCACCAGGTTGGGCAGTGCGAACAGCCAGATCGCCGCGGCGTCATCGGCCAGGTAGCGAGCGGCCTCCTTCATCCCCATGGTCGCCGCCTCCTCGGTCAGGGCCGCGTCGGCCTTCGCGTAGAGCGCCGCGAACTCCTCGTTCCCGTAGCGCCAGTAGTACTCCGGGTTGCCGAACTTGCCCAGGTCGCGAGCCTCCACGTGGGCGACGATCGTCAGGTCGTAGTCGCCCTGGGTGAACACCTCGTCGAGCCAACGGGTGAAGTCGAGCTCCTCCACGGTCACCTTGACGCCCACGTCCCGCAGCTGGCTGGCCACGAACTGGGCCGACTTGACCGCGTACGGAACCACCGGGACGCGTAGTCGCAGGTTCAGCCGGGACGCGTACCCGGCGTCCTTGAGCAGGGCCTTGGCCTTCTCCGGGTCGTAGGGGTTGACCCCGGACAGATCCTCGTACCACGGGTCGGTGGGCACCGCCATGCTGCCGATCAGGGTGCCCTGCCCGTTCCAGACGGTGTCCATCAGGGCCTCGCGGTCGATCGCCGCGGCCAGCGCCTGGCGCACCTCCAGCTGCTGCAGCGCTTTCGACTCGTGATTGAAGCCCAGGACCACCTCACCGTTGGTGGTGCCGCTGATGGTCGCGAACCGGCTGGTGTCGGCGAACTGCGACAGCGCGTCCGGGGCCTGAAGGTTGGAGATGATGTCGAGGTCGCCGGACAGCATGGCCGCGTTCATCGCATTCGGGTCGGTGTAGTAGCGGAAGGTGACCTCGTCGAAGCGCGCCGGGTTGCCCCAGTAGTTCTCGTTGTTCGCCAGCACCACGTTCTGGCCCTGCGCGTGGGATTTCACCGCGTACGGGCCGGAGCCGGCGCTGGTGGTGTTGAGGTCGCCGGTGCTGGTGGGATCCAGCATCATGCCCAGCGTGGAGGACATGTCGTACAGCCAGATCACCGACGGCTGGGTGAGGGTGATCCTCACCTGACGGGTGTCCACCACCTCGGCGCCGGCCACGACGGCCAGTTGGGCACGCAGAGTCTCGGTGAGCGTGGCATCGGCCTGCAGCCGCTCGATGTTGGCTACCACGGCGGCAGCGTTCACGGGTTCGCCGGAGGCGAACTTCGCCGCCGGGTTCAGGTGAAAGGTGTAGGTGAGCCGGTCCGGGCTGACTTCCCAGGCCTGGGCGAGCAGAGGCTTGAGGTCGCCGTCGGAGTCGACCTTCACCAGGGTCTCGTACACGTTGTCGAGCAGAACCTGCGGGATCGAGGCCGCCGTGTTGTGCCAGGGGTCCATCGACGCCGGTTCCAGCGTCGCCCCGATCGACAGGGTGCGCACCGGCTCGCCACTCCCGCTGGGGGCGTCCGACGGAGTACACGCGGCGAGCACCACCGCGAGCACTCCGACCATCAGGGCCGTCATCGCCCTGACCGGTCGGGAGTGGGGACGCCGGGATGCAGCGGCGGCGTGGATCATCTACCCTCCACAGATCGGATCCTCGCGGCGCGAGGAAGCGCAGAGAGTCTAGCGGAGCCACCCCGACCGGGTCTCGGAGGGCGGCGTGGCACCGATTTGGGGAATCTGCGTCACGTCACCTAAGCTGGGAAAGCCGACGCGGGGTGGAGCAGCTCGGTAGCTCGCTGGGCTCATAACCCAGAGGTCACAGGTTCAAATCCTGTCCCCGCTACTGACGAAGAACCCGCTTCTGACCACGCCCGACAGCCTGGCCCGAAGCGGGTTTCTTGGCTGTCCGTCCGACACCGGCGCACCCGGAACGCGGGCAACCCGGTCGGCCTCCTGGTCCAGGCAGGTGGTCAGCCGCGGGTCACCGCGCGTTCGTACTCGCTGCGGAAAGTGGCCAGCGAGCTCGCCAGGACCGTGGCCGCGCCGTCCACCAGGCCGCAACGGCCCGAGCCCGGCAGCAGTCGGGTGAAGCTCTCCAGCGCCTCCAGGTCCGCGGGCCGGCCGGCCCCGGCGTCGATCCGCTCCAGCAGCCGCGAGACCTGGTGCGTGCCGATCTTGCAGGAGGGGCACTGGCCGCAGGAGTTGGCGGCGAAGAAGGCGACGTACTCGGCGGTCTTGCGCAGGATGCTGGTGCCCTCTCCGACCACGATCATCGCGCCGGTGCCGAGCCGGGACCCCCGGGCTGCCAGGCTGTCGAAGTCCAGTGCGATGTCCAGATCCCGGTCGGTCAGCAGGGTGTTCGACGGCCCGCCCGTGAACACCGCCTTGAACCCCTTGCTGGCCAGCATTCCGCCGCCGCAGCCGAACACCAGTTCCCGCAGCGAGGTACCCATGGGCAGCTCGTGCAGGCCCGGCCGCAGCACGTCGCCGGACAGCGAGTACAGCTTCATCCCGACCGCATCCCCGAGGCCAAGCTCGCGATACCAGTCGGGGCCGTGGCGGAGGATGTGGGTGACATGGGCGAGGGTCTCGACATTGTTCAGCAGTGTCGGCGCACCGTTGACGCCCCGTTCGGCAGGGTAGGGCGGCTTCAGCGAGGGGAACGGGAAGCCGCCCATCACGTTGGCCACCGCCGCGGTCTCCTCACCGCCGACGTACAGCCCGGAGCTCTCGCGCACATGCAGCTCCACCGGCGCGCCCACCAGCTCCGAAACCTGCGCCAGCAGCGGGTGCCCGCTCCACGCGAGCGAGGACAGTCGCAGCGCCACGACCGACTGGTCCTCGCGTGGATTGACATACAGCGCGATGTGGTTGGCTCGCACCGCCACTGCGGCGATCAGCGCACCCTCGATCACCTGATGCGGAGTCCGCGAGAGGAGGAAGCGGTCCTTGAACGTGCCCGGCTCGTCCTCGTTCCCGTTGCAGACGATCCACTTGCCGCCGCCCTCGGGGTAGGGCGGCTGGGCTGCCACGGCCGCCCATTTGCGATGGGTGGGGAAGCCCGCACCGCCCAGACCGCGCAGTCCTGCGGCCTCGAGGGTTGGCAGGATCGCGGCCGGATCGGCGAGCGCCTTCTTGAGCCCTTCGCCACCACCGGCGGCGAACCAGGCGGGCAGGTCGGCCACGACCTGGATCTCGGGGGCGGTCAGCACGGTGTTCATGCGCCCCTCCGACGATCGCGTACCGGGTCGAAATTGCCGTAGGCCGGGAAGAGCAGTGGCGCCTTGCGGTCCAGCGGCAGCCGCTCGCCCTCCATGGCGCGGCGCCACTCGGCCAGATGGGTGAGGCCGACGTTCCGGGGCCGCTCGCGCCGGGCGTCTGCGGCCGCGCTGGCCCCGGCCAGCCGTCCGAACACGACCAGCTCAAGCAGGGCGTTGCCCATCATCCGGTTCCGCCCGTGCAGGCCCCCGGTCACCTCCCCGGCCGCCAGCAGACCCGGCACGGTGGTGTGGCCTCCCGCGTTGATCTCCACACCGCCGTTCTGGTAATGGAGAGTGGGCCGGACCAGGAACGGTTCCTCGGCGGGGTCGAGGCCGGCGCGCTCGGCCATGTGGCGCAGCGTGACCAGTTCGCGGGCCAGGATCCCCGGGTTGTC
Organism: uncultured Actinomycetota bacterium; assembly: GCA_963704225.1. Taxonomy (GTDB): domain Bacteria; phylum Actinomycetota; class Actinomycetes; order Propionibacteriales; family Propionibacteriaceae; genus Propionicimonas. The sequence goes on along the minus strand of CAVPHL010000011.1, from coordinate 150,834 downwards.
ACGTTCCAGGCTGGGCGTGTCCAGGAACACACCGACCTTGCCGTCCCGCACCACGCCCCGGCCTTCGGCGATCTCCCGCAGGATGGCTGAGGCGACGATGTCGCGGGGCCTCAACTCCTCCACGAAGCGTTGCCCGAGCCCGTTGACCAGATACGCGCCGGAGGAGCGGGCGGATTCGGTGACCAGCTGGCCTTCCATCGGCGCGGGCCAGGCGAGGCCGCTGGGATGGTACTGGAAGCTGCCGACGTCACGGAGCCGGGCGCCCAGTCGATAGGCCAGCACCAGGCCGTCCGCGGTCGCGCCGTAGTGGTTGGACGTCGGGAAGCCGGCCAGGTGCAGCCGGCCCGAACCGCCGGTGGTCAGTACGGTGACTGCGCTCCGGGCCACCACGGCCTGCCCTCGAGCGAGGTCGTGCAGTACGGCCCCGGCGCAACGGCCGCGATCGTCGCTCAGCAACTCGAGTGCCGGATGGCGTTCCAGGATCCTGATATTGGACTGCAGGAGCGTGCCCTCCCGGACCGCGCGCATCAGCTCCAGGCCGGTGAAGTCGCGGTAGGACAGCAGCCGGGCCGCGCTGCCCCCACCGGGGGTCTTGCGCAGCAGCGTCCCACCCATTCGCTGGCTGCCCTCGGCCAGGTCGAAGTTCATGCCTTCCCGGATCAGCCAGCGGATCGCCGACGGGCCGCCGGCGACCAGGGCGGCCACCAGTTCCTTGTCAGCGGCGAAATGCCCGGCGCGCAGAGTGTCCTCGAAATGCCGCTGCAGGCTGTCGTCGGCGCCGACCGCAGCCTGGATGCCTCCCTCGGCCATCACCGTGTTGCTGTCGCCCAGCCCCAGCTTGGTGACCAGCAGCACCCGGGCACCGGCGCGGGCAGCGGTCAGCGCGGCGATGCACCCGGCTCCGCCGCCGCCGATCACCAGCACGTCGGCCTCCATCGTGGGGGCTCCGGCGATGTCCACGTCCTGCAGCAGGGAGTCCGACTGCAGCAACCTGGCCAGGGCGCTCGCGCAGGCCTCCCCCGCGTTGGTGCCGATCGCCAGCTTGCTGCGCGCGCCACGCATGTGGTCGGGGTGGAACCGTTTCAACAGGTCCGGCACCGGCAGGTCGAGTTGCCTCGGCGGGGCCGGGGCGGTCTCGCGCCACGTCGCCAGTGCTTGTTCGTAGCCGATGCCAGTGGTCATTGGGCGTCCTCGGCGTCGTGGGTCGGCGGCATCGCCCCGGGCGCGTTGATGTCGATGGTCTGCTCGCCGGCCTCCAGTTCATGCAACCGCATGATCAGGTCTGACGGCCGCAGGGTCATCGATGCGGTCATCCGGCGGACGAGTTGCCCCAGGTGCGCGGGATCGATGTGTTCAGGGCAGGCCGCCACGCAGAGGTTGCACTGCACGCAGTCGTCGAACAGTTCGGCGGCGGCGTAGGTCTGCCCGACCGCCGCCAGGTTCACCATCTGTTCCACCTGGATGCCCTTCGGGCAGGCCGAGTCGCAGCCGCTGCAGTGGCGGCAGCGCTTGGCTTCGGGGAACAGCTCGTCGATGCGGGCGATCGCGTCCCAGCTGTCGCCGAGGGCGTGCAGGTCGTAGGGGTGCGGACGGGAACCCCGGGACAGGTTGATGAACGCCACCTGCATTCCGTCCTCGACCAGGGTCTCGCACGCCAACCCCGTGTCAGCCAGGCGCTCCCCGGAACGGCGTATCAGCACCCGGCACGCGCCGCAGACCCCCTGCCCCATGCAACCCACGTTCTCGGTCAGCGGCAGACCGGCAGCAACCCAGGCCTGCAACAGGGAGGTTCCGGGCTCGCCGTTGATCGCGTGACCGTCAATCACCAGCTGCACCGTCGCCATGACTAAGGGTAGCCCACCCGCCGAAGCCCCGGCGGGCGCGGCCGGTTACCCGAATCCAGCGCGCAGGGGCCGGTCCGAGGCCAGGCCCCCACGGCGGGAATCCCGGCGGGATCACCCGCCGGACGCCGCTGCGGCAGCCCCCAGGCCGGTTCGGTACGCACTCCCCGTGAGTGTTCGGCTCGGCGGTTGCGGAACACCGGCATGCCGAACTCCAGGTGTCCGGCGACCCGTTGTCGGTGCCGGTTCGCCGGAGCAACCGGAGGAGCTTCTTGCGGGGCACCCGCAGATCGCAGCGGGAGGGTCGATCTCGACCCGGAGGTCCGGGAGATCCCCGGCCGGTGATCTGGTCGAGGCCCCGGAGAACCCACGGCAGTTGGTGCCGGGCAGGGACTCGGCGCTGGTGGTCGTACTACTGTCAGCGGCCCGGCGAGCTGGTCGCGAAGGTGATCATCCGCGTTCGGGTCGACGCTGGGCCGGGTGGGTCTCGCGGGCCCGGAGCCACGGCACCGCCGCCAGCAACGTGATCGCCCCGGTGACGCCGAACGCCACCGGGTAGCTGCCGAGGTCGACGAGCAACCCGGCGATGATCGGGCCGATGATCGACCCGGAGTCCTGCGACATCTGGAAGGCGGCGAGCGCCGGCCCACCGTTGCGTTCGCGGCCCACCACGTCCGCCAGCGACGCCTGCTGGGCCGGGTTCAGCACACCCGCACCAACCCCCGCGACCACCGAGAGGACGACCAGCACCGGCAGGTCCTGCGCGAGCCCGGTCGCTGCGGTGGCCAGGCCCGAGACGACCAGTCCAGCCAGGATGAAGGGCTTGCGCCCGATCCGGTCCGATCGGTGGCCGGCAAGGGACAACCCGGCCGCGTTCCCTGCGGCGAACACCGCGAGCGCCATCCCTGCCACCCAGGGCTGCCTCCCGATGACTGCGGTGGCGAAGAGCGGCAGGATCGCGTTGCGCACCCCGAAGTTGGCCCAGCCGTTGGCGAATCCGGAGCCGAAGGCCGCCCGGTAGGCGCTGTCGGCCCACGCCTCGCGCACCCTCAGCACCGGCAGCGCCGGGCTGCCCGGCGCCGGACGCAGCGACGCGTGACGCAGGAAGACCCCGACGATGCCCGCAGCGATCAGCAGCGCGACGGCGTAGACACCGAACGGCACGCGGAGGCCGAGGCTGCCGAGCAGACCGCCGACGACCGGGCCGCCGACCCCGCCGAGCAGGAAGGCAGTCGCGTAGGCGGAGGAGACCCGGCCCCGGATGGCCGCAGGCGCCAGGCGAACCAGGAGCGCGACCGCGGATACGGTGAACATCGTCGACCCGATGCCGCCAAGGCCCCGGAACAGCAGCAGTTGCCAGTAGTTCTGGGCGAACGCGGTGGCTCCGGTGGACAGCGCCACGATCACAAGTCCGGCGAGGTAGACCGGTCGTTCACCGAACCTGCCGATGAGCTGCCCGCCCGCAGGGGCGAACACGAGGCGGAAGAACGCGAAGGTGCTGACGACCACGCTGGACGCGAACGCTCCGACGCCGAAGCTCTGGGCGAACGACGGCAGCACCGGGGTGATCAGCCCGAACCCGATCGCGATCACGAAGGCGGCGGCAATGAGCACCCAGATCTCGCGGGGAATCCGGGGCCGCCCGCTCGGCGGCGCGGCAGCGGTCTGGTCGGGCACGATCAACCAGTATGCCGCCGGTCCACGCGGTGATCGGCTCGGGTCGGTCGCGGCGGGCGGGTGTTCGGGCCACGGCGGGGGACCAACCACCCAAGGCCCGCTCAACGCGAAGGACCCCGTGACCACGTCAACAGGGTCGAGGTCGCGGCCCCCGCGGAGTGGCCGAACCCGTGACTCCACCCCGGTGGGGGTCGACGAGCTTGAGGCCGCGTGGACCGCCGTTCAGGATGTGGTGTCGAGCACTTTGTGGAGCGCGGCGGCGAAGGCTTCGGGTTCGCCGGCCTGGCCGTACTCGCCGCCGAGAAACCCGCCGTGGTGACTCGGGAAGACCGTCAACGGCAGGCCCAGCGCCTCGGCGAGCGCGGCCGACGTTCGACCGGTGATGGTGTCGCTGGACTGGACACCGGCCGCGATCACAAGCCGGGTCGCGGCCGAGGTGAGCGCGTGGAGGTCCGGTTGGTACCGGGTCACCGCGTTGGAGACCCCGGACAGCAGCGGGTCGTCCCGGGAGCCGTCGTCGTCGGCCGGCATGCCGAACGAGGCGGGGTCGGGTGCGGGCCGGGTGGCGTATTCGTCGGTGAACTCGCCCCGCCACATGGTCATCGCGATGAAGTGCGCCATGCCTGCCCCAGACCCCTCGGCCTGATACGTGCCCTGCACGGCCCGCTCCGCCGCGAACGCCCGCGCGGCGTCGGGGAGTACGGCCAGCAGCGGGGGCTCGTGCGCGACCAGCGTAAGGACGTCCTCGGGGTAGGCCGCCACCAGCGCCAAACCGGTGACCGCGCCCCCGCTGCTGGCGAACACCTCGACCGGTCCCGAACCGAGCGCACCGATGAGCGCATGGAGATCCTCCCCCTGGACGCCCGGGTCGTTGTCGATGCGTCCGTCCGCTCGTGCGCTCCGACCCAGACCGCGCGGGTCATAGGTGACCACGGTCCGCTCCGGGAAGTGGGTCGCGAGAGTACCGAAGCCGGCGGCGCCCATCGGCTGGCCGATCATGAGCAGTGGTGGCCGCCCGGTCGTCGGCAGCCCGCCGCGGACGTCGTAGGTGATCGTGGCGCCCTGGACCTCCAGGGTGCAGGTCGAGATGCTTGCCATGTCGGTCCCCTGCCGCGTTGAGGCGATGAAGCCCCATCATGACTGGCAAATCAGCGGAAGCCATCATCGGCGGCCATCCCGGGCCCGGGCCGCAGGAGGGGCGTGCCCGTGACCCTTCAGCCGCCGCGTCACGGACCCTTGTGGGTCCCCCCGATCCCGGGCCGCGCCGCCGACCTGCCGCACCATCGGCAGCCGGGACGGCTCGCCCACGACTGGACGGGCCCTCACCGCGAACGGATCACCCGGGACGGGCGTCGCCGGTCCCCCGGGGCGCCGGCGGCTCAGGCGAGTCTGAGTTTCGCCAGCGAAGCAGGAGCACCTCCCCCGCCCACATCCGGGATGATCTCCAGCTCCAGCAGGTCGACCGCCTGCAACTCGACCCGGTGGTCCTCGACCTGTTCCGTCGAGCCCCCGGGGCTGAAGTTCCATTGCTGCCGGACGACCTCCCCGAGCCTTTTTCCGCCCTCGGACGACCATCGGATCACGTATTCCTGGGTCCGCTCGGCCGCGGTCTCACCGAACTGGAGCCAGATCCGGTGCAGCGCCTGCGGCGGGTCGAAGAGTAGCCGGATCGTCTGGGACCCCGGCCCCGCCGCGCGCCAGCCCGGACCCTCACCCGGGAGCAACGCCGACTCGATGGGACAGGTCGGGTCTTCGGAGGTGATCTCGACCTCCGCCAGGGGCTCGAGGTCCAACCAGTCGCCGGCGGCCGGCACGTCCTGGATCGGGGCGAGTATTCGCTTGCGCATCGGGGCCGCTCCTCTTCCCGGGCCTCAGCCCGCCAGGCGCTGACAGGACGTCGTGTCCCGGAGATCACTCTCCCACCTGACGCCGGCCACGCCCAGTCCGGGACACACCCGACGATCGCCGATCGCGCCCGGGCCAGCGACGACGGCAGCAGGGACGACGCCGGCGGCGGTCACTCGGGGAGGTCGTCGCCGTCCTGCTGGCCGGAGCCCCACCCGGCGGTGAAGAGGACGTCGGCCCCCCGGGTTTCTTCAACCAGTCGGGCCAGAAGCTCAGCGGCGGTTCTGGAGCTGAGCAGCGCGTACTGGTCCAGCGAGTTGAGCGGTGCGATGCCGGCCACCTGCCAGATGCGCTGCGCCAGTTCAGGCGACAGTTCGACGTCGGCCGGCCAGGGGAGCTCGACGAACTCGCTCGCCCTGGCGAGGGTCGCACGCACCACCGCCTCGGCCGCGCCGAGCTCTGAGTTGGTGGACTCCTCGAACTCCAGGGCGGCGAGCTCGCGCACCTGTGCCCGCGGGAACGGGACATCCTGCAGCCAGCGCACGACCTCGAACCGCGCGTCGCCGGTCGCGAGCAGCACGATCGAGCCGGCGGCCTGCTGCACCGAAACGATGCGCGCCACCGTGCCAACCCCGAACCGTACGTCGCCACCCCCGACCTCGGAGCCCCGCTCGATCAGCACCACCCCGAACTCCTGCTCGGTCTCCCCGAGCACCGATGACAGCATCGCGACGTAGCGGGGCTCGAAGATCCGCAGCGGCAACGGCATGCCCGGGAACAGCACGGAACCGAGCGGGAACATCGCTAGCTCACGGGTGGCGCCGGTCATGCAGCGATCCTGCCGGACGCGGGCCGGTGAAGCCAGCCCCGACAACGGCCCACGATGACGGGTCCGCAACCGTCGCCCGGCCCGCCACGCGCCCGTGCGCGCCGCCCCTCACCCCGGGGACCATCCACCAGCACCCACGGGCGATGACCCATGGCGCCAGCGCGGCCGTCACCACGGCCGCCCAGCTCCTCCCCGGAGTGGACCACCTGCCGGACGTGTTCACGCGGCCGGGATGTCGTCGTGCCCCCAAGCACCCCGTTCCCGGCGTCCCCTCGCAAACGCCCCCGAAGCTCACTCTCGCCCCCGGAATTTCGGGGGCGGGAGTGAGCTTCGGGGGCGTCTGGGGCCGGTCCACCTCGCCGCCCGACCTCGATCGGCGCGACCGCAGGCTCAGCTGTGCCGCTTCGGCTGCCAGGGAACCCGGGGGACGCCGGGCAACGCGAACCGGGGCACCCCGGGTCGGCTGGTCCGTGCGGCCAGCGCGCGCCGGGGTGGGCACTGCACGCAGTTGAGGGTGCCTTCGTGCTCGTCGAAGGTGGCGGCTGCGCCGGCATCCAGCGGCCGACCACAGCGGTAGCAGGTGCCGGCGTGTGGGAGACGCAGGCGCTTCAATGGTGAGGGGGTGACCATTCCCCATCCTCGGCCACTGGCCCGGCATCGCCACAAGTCCCCCCACGGGTGACCGCGTCGTCACAGGTCGGCGTCCTGGCAGCCGCCGGCCAGCGCCGCCCGCCCGACCACCTCGGCCATGGGGCCATCATGGACCTGACCGGCCGCGGTCGAGGCCGAACCCGCCAGCGTTTGCCCTTGCCGGGTGCCGAACCGCCGGCTGCCGAGCGACCCACCGGTGCCGCCCGGGCGACCCCTAGACTCACCGCCAGCCCTATCGGACAGGAGGCCCGATGCCCTACGACGTCGCCGGACTGCGCAGCCACTTCCCTTCGCTGGCCTCCGGCACCGCCCACTTCGACGGACCGGGCGGCACCCAGGTCCCGCGCGAGGTCGGCGAGGCGATCGCCGAGACCCTCACCGGCCCACTGTCCAATCGCGGCACCGTCGGGGCGTCGGAGGCCAACGCGGACGCCGTCGTGGCCGCCTTCCGGGCCGCCTACGCCGACCTGCTGGGGGTTCCCGCGGCGGGGATCGTCCACGGCCGCAGTGCGACCCAGCTCACCTACGACCTGTCCCGGGCGCTGGCCAAGGGGTGGGGGCCCGGCGCCGAGGTCGTGGTCAGCCGCCTCGACCACGACGCCAACGTCCGGCCCTGGCTCCAGGTGGCTGCCGCCGTGGGTGCGGCCGTGAAGTGGCTCGACTTCGACCCGGCCACCGGAGAACTGGAGGACGGCAGCCTCGCCGCGGCCATCACCCCGCGCACCCGCCTCGTGGCCCTGACCGGCGCCTCCAACCTGATCGGCACCATCCCGGGGTTGCGCGCGGCCGCCGACGCCGCCCACGACGTCGGCGCGCTGCTGTGGGTGGACGGCGTGCACTATGCCGCGCACCGCTTCGTCGACCTGCCCGCCCTCGGGGCGGACGTGTTCGTCTGCTCGCCGTACAAGTTCCTCGGCCCGCACTGCGGGGTCCTGGCCGCCTCGCCCGCGCTGCTGGAGAACCTGAACCCGGACAAGCTGCTGCCGGCCACCGACGCCGTGCCGGAACGGTTCGAGCTCGGCACACTGCCCTACGAGGCGCTCGCCGGGGCGACCGCGGCGGTGGACTTCCTCGCCGGCGTCGCCCCGGGCGCGGCGACGACCCGGCGGGAGCGGCTCCGCGCGTCGTTCGAGGCGATCGACAGCCACGAGTTGCGGCTGCGGCAGCGCCTGGAGGAGGGTCTCGCCGGCCTCGGCGACCGGGTCGAGGTGCACTCCCGCGCGCAGGAGCGCACCCCGACCCTGCTGCTCACCCTGCCGGGCCGCCGCACCGTCGAGGCCTACCGCTTCCTCGCGACGCGCGGCGTGCTGGCCCCGGCCGGCACCTTCTACGCCTACGAGCCGTTCCGCCGCCTGGGCCTGACCGACGAGCACGGGCTCCGGCTCGGCCTGGCGCCCTACAGCACCGACGACGACGTCGAACGCGTCCTCGCCGGGCTGGCGGAGTTCCTGGCCTGAGGCAGCCCTGTCCGGACCTGACTCCGATTGCGATACTCCTCGGTATGGCCTTTGACGAGGTACTTGCCGGACGGATCCGGGCCGCGCTCTCCTTCGCCGACGGGATCACCGAGAAAAGGATGTTCGGTGGCTGCGGCTTCCTGCTCGACGGCCACATGGTGGCCGCCGCCGGCAGCGGAGGCGTCATGTTGCTGCGCGTCGACCCTGCCCGGGGACCTGGCCTGGTGAACGGCTCGACCGTGCGCCTGTTCCGGATGAACGGTCGCGAAATGGCGGGATGGTTGGGCCTGGAGCCGGAGGCGGTGGGCTCCGAGGCGGACCTGCGCGCCTGGCTCGACCTTGCCCTCGAGTTCGTCCGGACGCTGCCCCCGAAGGACGCCGCACCTCCGGTCAGCTCCCGGTGAGGTGCTCCCGGAGGTGCTTGACGACGAAGGCATGGTCGTCGAGCTGAGGCAGCCCGGAGACGCCGACGGCCCCGATCACGGTGCCGCCCGGCAGCCGCAGCGGCACCACCCCGCCATGGGCGGCGAATTCCCTGGGGTCGAGACGCGCGTCGGCGTCGAACGCCTTTCCCTGGTCGCGAAAACCCTCCCCCACGGCCAGCGACGCCTGCCCGTACCGCAGCGCGACCCGGGTCTTGCGGGCCAGCCACTCGTCATTGTCCGCGCTCGCCCCGGGCAGCGCGGCGTGGAATGCGCGCTGTGCTCCCAGGACGATCCCGATCACGATCGGCAGCCCCTGGGCAGCGGCGTCGTGCCGCATCCGCGTCCCGAGCGCCCAGGCGTCGTCAAGGGTGAAATCGTCGACACGCAGTTCTCGTTCCTCGATCTTCAACTGCTCGGACAGCTCGTTCATCGCGGGTCCTCCATCCTCTGCCAGGGCAGCTTACGACCCCGGAGGGTTGAAGGCCGGAGGCACGGCGCCTGCGACGGCTGCGACCTCGACGTCCCCGGCCGCAGGAACCACCTGATCGCCCACAACGACTGGACGTGGCCGGCGACGGTCGGGCCGGCGCAGGCGTCGCAGGCCAGGTCGGTCTGCCCACCCACCCGGGAGAACACCGGCGAACTGCCTGGGCTGCCGAGGTCCGCCCGGTAGGACTTCCGGAGGCCGGCCGGGCGGCCGGGTGCCCGCCGTGGCGCAAGTATGCGCATTTCCGCGGTCCGCAGCCGGGCGGAGGATGACCTCGACAGGGTTCGCCGCCCCTGGTTCCACCATTCCGACTCATCGGAGGAGCCACCATGCGGGTTGTTCGCCTCACCATCGCCGTGGCCGCCGTGGCGACCGCAGCGAGCCTGATCGCTGTCACGCCGGCCGGCGCCCACCCCACCACCCCAGGGACCACCCCGACGTCGACCCCGCTCACCTCGGCGGTCGGCGCCCCCTTCAACCTCGACCTCCGCCACGGGAAGGTGCTCGTCGCCGACGGTGGTCCGGGCCTGATCGGCGTGCTCAAGGCCGACGGGACGGTTCGGACCGTGGTCGGGGAGGTGCCGGGCGCGTCCGGCGTCGCGGCGGCCCGGCACGGGCGGCAGCTCGCCTACACGACCACCGAGGGAGGCGAGGGCGGCATCATCGCCAGCGGTCTGGTCGTCGCCGGTCCGGGCGGCCGCCACGTCATGGCGGACACGCTCGCCCACGAGAAGGCGAACAACCCCGACGGTTCCGTTCACTACGGGGTGACCAACCCGAGCCCATGCGTCACCGAGGAGTTCAGCAACGCCGGCTTCCCGGTCAGCTATCGCGGCCTGATCGACTCTCACGCGTACTCCGTCGCCGCCCACGGCAAGGGCTGGATCGTGGCGGACGCGGGTGCCAACGCCCTGTTCAGGGTGAGCCGCACCGGCAGGGTCTCCACCCTGGCCGTGCTGCCTGCACACCCTGCAACCATCACCGCCGAGGCCGCCCAGGCGTTCGGGCTCGCCGACTGCGTGATCGGCGTCCGCTACGCGTTCGAGTCGGTGCCCACCGATGTGGAGGTCGGCCCGGACGGCTTCCTCTACGTGACCACGCTCCCCGGCGGGCCCGAGGACGCCTCGCTCGGTGCCAGGGGAAAGGTGTTCCGGGTCGACCCGCGAACGGGCCGGTTCAAGGAGGTCGCATCCGGGTTCCTGGGCGCAACCAACCTGGCGATCTCCGGCGGACGGATCTACGTCACCGAACTGTTCGCGGGCCGGATCTCGCTGGTCCGGCACGGGAAGGCGGCGGCGTTCTTCGACCTGCCCGGGGCGCTCGCGGTCGAGGCGGGGCCGCACGGCAGCCTTTACGCGGCGACCGGCATCACCGGGCCACCGTCGGTCGTCCGGATCGATCCGGGCGGCAAGGGCTGGAAGAAGCACCGGACCTGACCACTGACCGGTTCGGCGGGAGGTGCGGCGACCTCCTGCCGGACCGCCCGTTTCACAGCTGCTCGGGCTCATGTGGTTCGATGAGACGGTGCCCGACCGACTGACCTACCCGATCCACCAACGCACCCTCGGCAACGGGCTCCAGGTGGTCGTGAGCCCCGACCACAGCGTGCCGGTGGTGGCGGTCAACCTGTGGTACGACGTCGGTTCCCGGGATGAACGACCCGGCGAGCACGGGTGGGCGCATCTGTTCGAGCACCTGATGTTCTCCGGCTCCGAGCACGTCGCCACCGGCGAGCACCTCAACACGCTGCAGACGCTCGGCGGCTCGGTCAACGCCACCACCTGGTTCGACCGCACCAACTATTTCGAGACCGTCCCGGTCGGCGCCCTCGACCTGGCCCTGTGGATGGAGGCCGACCGGCTGGCCACCCTCCCCGACCACCTCGACGAGGTGAGCGTCGACACCCAGCGGAACGTCGTGAAGGAGGAGAAGCGGCAGCGATACGACAACGTGCCCTACGGCGATGCGATGCTGCAGCTGGTCGAGCTGGTGTTCGGTACCGACCATCCCTACGGCCACACCACGATCGGGTCGATGCCCGACCTGGACGGCGCGACCGCCGAGAGCGCGGCCGCTTTCTTCCGCAACCACTACCGCCCCGACAACGCCGTGCTCACCCTCGTGGGGGACATCAGCCCCAAGGACGGCTTCAAGCGGGCCGAGCGCCACTTCGGGCACCTCCCTTCCTGGAACCCGCGACACCGCCCGCCGGCTGTGCCGTTGCCGCCGCTGGCCGGCACCCCCCGCCGACAGGTGGTCGGTCCGGTTCCCGCAGCTGCCAGCTGGCTGGCGTGGCGACTGCCGCAGCGGGACACCGAAGCCTTCGACGCCTGCGAATTGGCGCTGTCGGTGCTGGGCGGCGGGCAGACCTCGCGGCTGCACACCGAGCTGGTGCGTACCCAGCAGGTGGCCGCAGGGGTGAGCGCGTCGGCGGTGCCGTTGATCGGGGGCACGTCGTTCGGCGCCGCCCATGTTCGGTCGCTGCCCGGAGCGGACGGCAGCGCGGCGGTCGAGGCCGCCCTGGTCGAGCTCCGGCGGCTCGTCGCCGACGGCCCTGCCGAGGCGGAGCTGGCCCGCGCCAAGGCCCAGTGGTCGCGTGAATGGCTGACCGAGTTGGCCCGGTTCGATTCGCGTGCGGACCTGATCGGTGCCTACGCCACGCTGCACGCCGACCCCGACCGGGTGAACCGGCGGCTGGCGGAGATCGAGGCGCTCACCCTCGACCGGGTCGCCCAGGCCTGCGCGACCTACCTGCGACCGGACCAGCGTGCCCAGCTCGACTACCGACAGGAGACCGGCGATGCGACGCAGTGACCACCGCCCGGACGTGAAGCCCCCGCGGCGTTGGCGGTTCCCCGAGCCGGCCCGGCTGTGGCTGGACAACGGGATGCAACTGATGGCCTTCCATCGCGAGGGACAACACGTCGCAGCGGTGTCCCTGGTACTCGACTGCCCGCTCAACGCAGAGCCGGCCGGCCTGGAGGGCGTGGCCACGATCACCCAGCGTTGCCTCGACGAGGGAACCGCCACCCACCCGGGCCAGACGCTCGCCGAGCGCCTGGAGGACCTCGGTGCCGAACTCAGCGGCGGCGCCGGCTTCTCCGGAAGCGAGCTCAGCCTCGAGGTTCCTGCCGACCGGCTCGGCGAGGCGTTGCCCCTCCTGGCCGAGATCGTCCGTGAACCCGAGTTGCGGGCCGAGGACGTGGCCCGGCACCGGGCCCTCCGCCTGGCCGAGATCGAGCACGCCCTGGCCAACTCCGCCCAGCGGGCCGGGCTCGCGTTCCGGGCCGCCTGCATCGGTCGCCGCTACCGTGCGTCCCGAATGGTGGGCGGGGACGCCGCCTCGGTCGCTGCGGTCACCCAGGCCGACGTCGCTGCCTTCCACGCCCGCCACTTCCGTCCTGACGGCGCGACCCTGATCATTTCCGGCGACCTGTCCGGGCGGGAGTTCGGCCAGGCCGCCGACGCGTTCGGCGACTGGGCCGGCCCGGCCACCGGCTATGTGAACCCCGAGATCCCCCACGCGCGATCCCCCCGCTGCTGGCTGGTGGACCGCCCTGGTGCTGTGCAGGCCGACGTCCGGCTGGGCGCGTTCGGGATCGACCGCGGCGACCCTCGCTGGGCCGACCTCCAGGTAGCCACCCACGCCCTGGGTGGGGCCTTTCTCAGCCGGCTGAACCGGGTGCTCCGGGAACAGAAGGGCTACACCTACGGCGCCCACCTGGTGAACGCCCCGATGCGCGACGGCGGACTGATCAGCCTGCAGGGATCCTTCCGCACCGAGGTGGTGGCCGATGCCCTCAACCTCGGCCGCGACCTGCTCAACCTCACCTCCGCACCGCTCACTCCGGCCGAGGTGAGCAACGCGGTCAGCTACACCCTCGGCGTCGCCCCGCTGCGGTATTCCACCGCCCGGGGCGTCACCGACCGGATCTCGACACTGGTGCGCGACGGGGTGAACGTCGAGTTCGTCAACGCCAATTTCGAGGCGCTCCCCCTGGTCACGCCAGAGTCAGCGACCCAGGCGATCGTCGAACTGCTGCCCCCCGACGCCCTCACCCTGGTGGTCGTCGGGGACGCGGCCGCCCTGCATGACCCGCTGGCCGCCGCCGGCTGGCCGGTGCGGCTGCACGACTAGGGGCGCTACTTCACGCCCATCTTCGCCAAGGCATCGGCCAGAGCTGTGCGGGCGATCTCGACCTGCTTCTGGTACTCGGCCAGGTCCCCGGAACGGAGCGCGGCGTCCGCGGCCGTGAAGGCGACCTCGGCACGTTCCAGGGCGGCCTTGGCAGCCGCGTCGTCGGGCGTCCCGGTACCGGTACCGGTCCCGGTCCCGGTACCCGGCTCGGTCGGCTCGACCGGCGGGTCCGTGCCGTCGAGTTCCTCCCCTGTGCTCGCCCCCGCGTCCCCGGCGAAGACCTGGTCCAGGGCCTCCTGCAGGGTCGGGGCAACGCCTACGAACTCACCGAACCGCACGGCGACGTACTGCAACGCCGGGTAGGAACCGCTCCCGGCCTCGCGCATGGTGTAGATCGGCATCACGTAGAGCAGCCCGCCGCCCACCGGGAGGGTGAGCAGGTTGCCGTACTTCGCCTTCGCCGAGCCCTCGTTCAGGAACGGGCGCATCAGCACCGCAAACCGCTCGTCGGTGGTCATCGCGTTCGCAGTCTGGCTGGGACCTGCGATCTGTTGGGTGTCCGACATCCGCAGTACGCGCAGCCGTCCGTAGTCGGGGCTGGTCGCCTCGGCCACCACCGAGAGGAAGGAGGCGAGGTTCTGTCGGCCGTACGGCACGAACACCGACGTCTGGCTGAACAGCGGGGCAGACTCCCCGGGCCACCGGATCGAGAGGTAGTAGGGCGGCTCGGCCGCCGCCGTCGCCGTGGTCTGACCCTGGCCGGGCATCTGCCCCACCGGGTCGGTCGGCACCTGCCACAGGTCGCGCTGCTCGTACCAGGCGTTGGCGTCGGTGATGTGGTACCGGGTCAGCACCTGACGCTGCACCTTGAACAGGTCCTCGGGATAGCGCAGGTGGGCCATCAGGTCAGGACTGATCTGGTCGCGCGACTTCAGCACCCCGGGGAACACCTTTGACCAGGTCTGCAGGATCGGGTCGTCCGGCTCCCAGGCGTACAGGTCCACCGTGCCGTTGCTGGCGTCCACGACCGCCTTCACCGAGTTGCGGATGTAGTTCACCGACTGGTTGGCAACCAGGCCCGGTGAGGTCTGCGCGTCGGTGATCGCCCCGCCCAGCAGGACCCTCTGGCTGTTCGGGTAGTTGGCCGAGGTGGTGTAGGCGTCGACGATCCAGACCAGCCGGTTGTCCACGACCGCCGGATAGATGTTCGAGTCCAGGGTGAGCCAGGAGCACAACCTTCGCCACCCGGTCGGAGGGCGTCCGGTCGTAGAGGATCCGTGACTCGGCGTTCACGCGGTCGGACAGCAGCAGGTTCAGATCGGTGAAGTGCGTGGCGTACAGCGCCCGGGTGAACCAGTCCCCCATCGGTACGCCGCCGGTGCCGGTGTAGGTGTTGGGCTCGCCCTCCGGGGTGTCGAACTCGATCGGCCCCTCGCCGGGCATCCGTCCGACGATGGCGAAGGCCGAGGTGTTCTCGCCGAAGTAGATCCGGCCCTCGTAGTCGGGAAGCAGGCCTACCGGCGGCAGGTTCTTCTCGATCCAGACCGGGTCACCCGAAGAGCTGCGCCGGTTGCCGAACGCCGCCACCAGGCCGTACCCATGGGTGTACACGGTGTGCACGTTGTTCCAGTTCTGGTCGGGCAGGTTGTCGTAATTGATCTCCCGCGCCGCCACCACCGCGTCGGTCTCGGTGCCGTCGATCACGTACCGGTCCACGTCAAGGGTGGCCGGGAACGAGTACCAGCCGCGCAACTGCTGCTGGTTCTCGAAGGTCGGCGCCACCACGGCCGGGTCGATCAGCCGGATGCCGGGAAGGGTCTCGGCGTCCTCCTTCAGCTGCCCGGAGCTGACCGTCGTCTCCGCGGTGTACGGCTCGATCTCGGTGTCCTCGATCCCGTAGGCGTTCCGGGTGGCCTCGATGTGCCGGGCGACGTAGCTCGACTCCAGTACCGGTTCGTTCGGCCTCACCTGGAAACTCTGCACGACCAGCGGGTAGGCCACGCTGAGCACCAGCCCCGACACCAGCATCAGCGCCAGCGAGATGACCGCCAGGGTCCAACGCTTCAGGAAGCCGCTGGCGAACAGGATCCCCGCGCACAGGAACACGATCACGGCCATGACCAGCTTCGCGGTCAACCGGGAGCGGTCGTCGGTGTAGTGCAGGCCGGTGAACAGCGTCCCCTCGTCGAGCAGGAAGCCGTAGCGGTCGAGCAGGTTCTGCAGGCCGTACCCGACCAGGATCAGTCCGGCCAGCAGCGACAGGTGGATCCGGGCAGCGCTGGTGACGGCCCGGCCGCGGGCGGAGACCAGCCCGCCGACCGCGAAGTGGACGGCCGCAGCCCCCAGCAGCCCGAAGAACAGTGCGCTCATCGAGAACGACAGCAGGTCCTGCAGGACCGGGAACTCGAACACGTAGAAGCCGGCGTCGAGCCCGAAGTAGGGGTCGGTCTCGCCGAAGGGCACCCGGTTCCACCAGGCAAGGTACTCCGGTGCCCGGGCGATCGCCGATACTCCGGCGAGCAGTCCAGCACCAGCGCCGGAACCGCGAGCGCCAGCCGTACATTGTCCTCCAGCAGGTCGCGGTAACGGTCGAGGATGGCGCTCTGGCCGGTGCGCCGCGCGGAGGGCCAGACCCGGTAGGCGAGATACATGTTGACCCCGACGGCCAACACCATCGCGACGAAGAACACAGTGAAGAGCAACACCTGGGCCCACAGCTGGATGCTGAACACCGTGGGGAATGCCACGGCGTCGAACCAAGAACTTGGTGGTCCACAGGGCGGTGAAGATCACGAACGCCGTGACCAGCCCGGCCAGCACCAGCACGGTGGGTACCAGCGGACCACGCCGGGTGAACTGTGATGCCATCGTCACAAGTAACTCCTCATCGATCAACGGCGGCCGGTGCCACGGTCACTCCAATGTAGCTGCCAGGGCCTCAGCCAGGGCCGGCACCAGATCGGTGCCGCCGAGCAACTCACCCTCACTGCCACGGACGCGCGCCACCCCGTGGCGCAGCCCGTCCCTGGTCACACCCACTACGACCCGCAGGTCCAGCCGGCGTGGGTGCCCGGCGACGGCGCGGGCGGCCGCGTCGGGATCCGCAGGGAGATCGGTGTCCGCGTCTCCGGGCAGGAAGGCGCGCTCCACGGCCAGTACGCACCCGGCCACCGGGTCCGGCCAGCCGATCCGGGCGAGGGAGTCAGCCAGGTCGGTGCCGGGGCGGAATCCGTCCTGCTCGATCGAGGAGAAGCCGTCGGGGACCGACGGGGAAAGGTGCTCGGCCAGGCTCGGCTCGGCGGCCAACAGCTGGGCGGTGGGCACCAGCGCGAAGAGGCGGGCCGGCTGGTCCCAGCCGAGCCGGCCCACATGCCGCTCCACCTCGACCAGGGCCGCGACCAGGGCGTCGTCGCTCACCCGCACCCCACCACGGAGAGGTACGGCGGTCCCTCCAGCGACCGGGCCAACACGTCCGCCGCGGCGCCGAGGGTCTCCACGGCGAACATCTGCATTCCTTCGGGTACCCGGTCGACGTCGTTGCAGTTCGCCACCGGCAGCAGGAACACGGCGGCACCGTCGCGGGCGGCGCCCGCGATCTTCTCCTGGATCCCGCCGACCGGGCCGACCTTCCCGTCGGCGGCCAGGGTGCCGGAACCGGCGACCACCCGGCCACCGGTCAGGTCACCCTTGGTCAGGCGGTCGGTGAGGGCGAGGCCCAGCATCAGCCCGGCACTGGAACCGCCCACCGCCGGGTCAAGGGCGAAGGTCACCCTCGGCTCGTAGGTGTAGCCCCGGTCGAGGGTGATGCCCACGATCGGCTTTTCGGGCTCGGCCGAGGTGGCGCGGGTACTGACGACGGGGCGGAGGATCTGGCCGTCCCGCATCACGAGGAACGTCACCTCCTCACCCACATGGTTGTCCTGGATCGCGTCCAGAACGTCCTGAAGCGACGTGGTCGTCCGCCCGTCCACGGCCTGGATCAGGTCACCGACGGCGAGCAGCCCGGCAGCCGGTCCCGACTTGACCACCGATTTCACCATCGGCCAACTGATCACCTGGATGTCGGCCTGGCGCAAGGCGGCCACGACCGCCTCCGACTGGGCGTCGCGCATCAGCTGGGTCTCACCCTCGCTGATCTCCGTCGGGTCCTGTCCCACCTGGTACACCGAGGTGCGCGGCAGCACCTCCCGCGACGGCAGCCAGTAGGAGAAGAGGACCTCCGGCAGGCTGAGGGTGCTGTCCGGGCCGGTGACCGCGACGGTGGTCATCCGCATCTGGCCGGTGGTCGGGTAGGTGCGGGCGCCCGACACGGCGATCGCCTCGCCGGCGTCGGTGCGGGCCAGCAGGTCGTGGGTGCCTCCCGGCGACCAGGTCACGTACGGCACCGGCACCAGGGCGATCACGGCGGCGAGCAGGACGAACAGCACGGCCGAAACCGTCGCCGTCCACGTCTGCCTGGTCACCCGATCACCCTCCCGTGTTCCGCCGACGACCCTACCGCGTGCCGACCACTCCGGCTTGGCGGCTGCGGGACAATGGGGTGCAGCCACGCGAGGAGGAGGCCCGAATGACCGACCCGGCAGGTGCCGACCGTCCCGGACCGGACGGCGAGGAGGAGGCGCTGCTGCGCTTCCTGGCCCAGTTCGGGGTCACTCCGGGACCGGACGGCCGACTCGACCTGGAGCAACTGTTGACCCGCATGCAGGGCATGATGGGAGCCTTCACGACGCAGATGGCCAGCTTCGGCAAGTCCGACGCCAGCGGCATGAACTGGGGGTTCACCCTCGACATCGTGCGCCGACTCACCGCTGCGGCGGGCCCCGACCCCGAACCCGGCGCGGTCGAGGTGTCCCGGATCCGGGACGCGGTCGCCCTCGCCGACCTCTGGTTGGACGAGGAGATCAGCTTTCCGCGGTTGAGCGCGCCCGTGGTGGCGTGGACCCGCGCCGAATGGGTGTCCCAGACCTGGGGCACCTGGCAGCAACTTGTGCGTCCCGTGGTCGGCCAGCTGTCGGCGGCCCTTCGTGGCCTGATCGACGCCCCCGGCGAGGCGAAGGTGGCCGAGCCGATGCTGCGGATGGCCCTGGCGGGGATGTTCGCCTCCCAGGTCGGGCAATCGCTGGCCAGCCTCGCCGGCACCGTGGTCAGCGCCGGCGACATCGGGTTGCCGCTCACCGAACGGCCGCGGGTGGCCCTGCTGCCGACCAACATGGCGGCGTTCGCCGACGGGCTGGAGGCAGACCCGGCAGATGTACTGCTGTTCCTGGCCGTGCGGGAGGCCGCCCGGCAGCGCTTGTTCGGTGCCGTCGGATGGCTGGGGCCGCAACTGCTGGCCCTGGTGGAGCACTACGCGCGCGAGATCCAGATCGACGGCGACGCGCTCAGCCGGGCGATCGAGGAACAGCTCACCTCGGCGATGACGGCGGGCGAACTCGAGAGCGCCGGTGAGGCCCTCGCCGGCTCACTGTTCGCACCGCAGGTGAGCGAGGAACAGCGCGAGGTGCTGGAGCGTCTGGAGACGCTGCTGGCGCTCATCGAGGGCTGGGTGGACGACGTCGTTGCCCGGGTTGCCGGGTCCCGGATGCCGGCCACCCCGGCCCTGACCGAAACCCTGCGGCGGCGGCGGGGCGCGGGCGGCCCGGCCGAGTCGGCCCTTCGTTCCCTGGTGGGCCTGGAGTTGCGGCCACGTCGGACCCGGGACGCGGCGAACCTGTGGGCCGCGACGCGGGCGGCACGGGGCCCGGAGACCCGGGACGCAACCTGGGACCACCCCGACCTGCTCCCCGGCCCCGCCGATCTGGCCGATCCGCTGGGGTTCGCCGAGACCGGCCACCGGCCTACCGTCCCCGACGAGTTGGACGCCGAGATCGCCCGGCTGCTCGACGAGGAAGGCCGCGGCCCGGCCGCCGGCTGAGGACCTGTCGCAAGCAGGCCCGGGGCTCGGACGCCGAACGCTGGTCAGTCGGCGTCGACCGGCTCCCCCGCAGCGCCACCATCGACCGCGTGCTGGAACCCCTGCAGGAAGGCACGGGCGCGCTCGACATGGGGGTAGCCGGCCAGCAAATCGTGGAACGCGCGGGAGTGGTTGGGCTCGAACAGGTGGGCGAGTTCGTGCAAGACCACGTAGTCGCTGACCCAGCTGGGCATCGTCCGCAACCGCGAGGACAGCCGGATGCTGCCGTCCGCGGCTGTGCACGACCCCCAGCGTCGCTGCTGGTTGTCGACCCAACTGATGCTGAACGGTGGCAGCGGCGCCGGCGCACGGTCGGCGAGGTGGCGGTCGAACAGGTCGCGGGCCCGGGCGGCGAGCTCATCGCCGGGCAACGGCAGCACCCGGGCCGCTTCCCGGCGCAGGAACCGCTCCACCAGCGGCGGCAGCAGCGTCCGCTCCTGAACCAGGGAGAGCCGGGCGGGCACCAGCGCGACCAGCCGCCCCCGCTCCCGGTAAACCGTGAGCGTGCGGCGTCGTCGCGCGCTCCGACGCACCTCGACTTCGGGTTCTGCCATGGCCGACACGCTACGACACACCACCGACATCGAGTTGACCGTGGGCGGGGTCGGCACTACGTTCTAGTCGCGGGGCCCCCAGTGCCGGTCCGCTCGCAGGGGAAGGCAAGCGGAACACCGGCCTGGGGGTCTCGCACGCCGGGCGCCCGGCGCACCGCCGCGAGGCGCGCGCAGGGCATAGACTGACCGGCAGCCCGCTGCCGAGCCCCAACCGGGGGCGACGCCGATTACAGGAGGAAGACGTGGCCGAGGACACCTACAGCGGTTCGTTCTACTGCGTGAAATGCAAGGATCACCGGGAGGCGACCGGCGATGTCGTGGTCAACGAGAAGGGCACCCGGATCGCCAAGGCGAAATGCCCCGTCTGCTCGACCAATCTGACGCGGTTCCTGCCCAAGGCCTGAAACCACACTGACGAAGCGCCGGCCCGATGGCCGGCGCTTCGTCGGTCCCGGACCCTGATGGCCGCTCCGGGTGGCTTCGTCGACCGCGGCGGGCGTCGGTGTTGCCGGGATCGGTGAGGTGTTGTCAATCGAGGCCGTGACCTTGCCCGGCGCCTGATCCGGGCGCAGCCTTCTGGCTGTGACCCCGCCGGCCCCTCCTCGGCTCCAGCTCAACCGTCCAGCGCTCACGCTGTGGCGTTCCCCGGGAGTGCTCCAGGTCGGGCTGGACTCCCCCGCGCTGGTTCTCGAGGCCGTCCCGCACGACCTGGCCGAGGTCGTGGCCCTGCTCGCCCGACCGCGCACGGCGGACGAACTGGGCACGTTGCTGCCCCGGCTGGACCCGCGCTGGCTCAGCTGGCTGCTCGACCGCCTCACTGACGCCGGCCTGCTGGTTGCGGCCCGGTCGGACCAGCGGGCAACGGTCCGGGTCGTCGGGGCCGGTGGACTCGGCGCCGCGGTCGCCGAGAGCCTCCGCAGCCAGCAGGTTCCCGCGACCCTGCTCGACCCGGCAGGCTTCGTCGTCCTGCCCCCGGCATCGGAAGATCCTGAACTGGTGGTGCTCGCCGGTTCGGCCGCCGAACCGGACCGGGCCCTCACCGACACGCTGTTCCGGGAGGGTCGCACCCACCTGGTCGTGCGGCTCGAACCCGATCGCGCCGTCGTCGGCCCCCTGGTGCTCCCCGGCGCCACCCCCTGCGTCCGCTGCCAGGACCTGTCCCGGGTCCGGCTCGACCCCGCGTGGCCGCACCTGTTGGCCCAACTGTGCCGTGAACCCGTGGCACCGGCACCCGGCCTGCTCGCGTGGGCGGCGGCGACCGCCACCGTGCAGGTGCGGGCGTGGCTGGCGGGCGGCGCCCCGGAGACCGGCGGGGCGTCGGTGGAGCTGAGCCTGCCGGACTTCCGGTTGCGCCGGCGCAGCTGGCCGGCCCACCCGGGGTGCGGCTGCCTGCTGCCGCCCGGTTGAGTGCCCGGGCAGACTGTGGAGGTGACCGCCGAGGAACCCGCCCGTACTGCCCAGGCGCGGGTGCTGCCCGAATCGACCATCGGCCGCAGCGCCCGCCTGCTCAGCCTGCCGCTCGGCGCCGCTGCCCGCGCCGGCGTGGGGATGGGCCGCCGGCTGCTCGGCGCGCCCGCCGAGGAGGTGGACGCCGCCCTGCGTGACGCGGCGGCCGACCAGCTGTTCCAGGTGCTGGGCGAACTGAAGGGCGGGGCGATGAAGTTCGGGCAGGCACTCAGCCTGTTCGAGGCGATGTTGCCCGAGGACGTGGCGGGGCCGTTCCGCGACCAGCTGCGCCGGTTGCAGGACGCCGCGCCGCCGATGCCGGCGTCCAGGGCGCAGGCCGTGGTTCGCGCCGAGCTCGGCCCAGGCTGGCGGCGTACCCTCGCCGAACTCGACCCGCGCCCGGCCGCGGCCGCCTCGATCGGCCAGGTTCACCGCGGGCGGCTCGCCGACGGGCGCCCGGTGGCGGTCAAGATCCAGTACCCCGGGGCGGATGTCGCCCTGTCCAGCGACCTGCGCCAGATCCGGCGCCTCGCCGGCGCCGTGTCACCGCTCGCCGGCGGGCTGGACGTGGTGGCGCTGACCCGCGAGCTCGCCGCGCGGGTCAGCGAAGAGGTCGACTACACCCTCGAGGGCGCCGCCCAACAGCAGGTGGCCACCGCGCTCGCTGGCCACCCCCGGTTCCTGGTGCCGAACGTGCACGCCGCCACCCGGCGGGTGCTGGTCAGTGACTGGGTCGACGGGGCCAAGCTCACCGGGCTGATCGGCCGGCCCGACGAGGAGCGTAACCGTGGCGCGTTGGACTACGTCACCTTCCTGTTCGCCGGGCCCGCGCTGGCCGGGATCCTGCACGGGGATCCGCACCCCGGGAATTTCCTGCTCACCCCGGACGGCCGCCTGGCGGTGGTGGACTTCGGTCTCGTCTCCCGGATGCCCAACGGCCTGCCCCCGGCCATGGGCCGCCTGATCCGGCACGCCCTCGACGGCCGGGCCGACGAAATGCTCGCCGGGCTCGCCGAGGAGGGGTTCGTCGGTCGGGACATGACCTCCGGCGACGCGCTGGACTACCTCGCCCCGTTCGTCGAGCCGGCCAGTGTGGAGGACTTCGCGTTCAACCGGGAATGGGCCCGTGCCCAGTTCGCCCGCGTCCACTCCAACCTGGGCCACGATGCGGTCGCCACCAGCCTGAACATCCCGCCCGAGTACGGGCTGATCTACCGGGTCTGGATGGGCGGAATCGCGGTGCTCTCCCAGCTCGACGTGCGGGCCAACTTCGCGAAGGTGCTGCGCGACTGGATGCCGGGGTTCGCGCAGTAGCAGGGCCTGGCCTCGGCCAGGTCACCAAGCCGTGTTTCGGCCGGGCCGGCGACGAGCTGGCAGTTTCCCGTCGGCAACCTCCGACCCGGGGCGCAGTCCACGTCCGGGCTCGGCTCATGGTCAACCGCAGGGAAGTCGAAGGCGCAAGGACCCTTGGTGGATCGCTGCGCCTGATCGGTTGCATCCGGAGAGAGCGCGCGCCCGCTCCACGTCGGTGGCGTGGTTCCGAACCGCGGGTGCGGTGGCGCGCCGATCTAGAGCTGACGGATCACCCGTGCCGGGCTACCGGCGGCGAGCACGCCGGCCGGCAGGTTCCTGGTGACGACCGAGCCCGCACCGACCACGGTGTTCTCGCCGATCGTCACGCCGGGCCCGACGATGACGCCTCCGGCGAGCCACACGTTGTCCCCGATGGTGATCGGCAGTCCGGTCTGCCAGCCCTCCCTGCGCGCCTGCGGCTCCAAGGGGTGGGTGACCGCGAGCAGCTGGACGTGCGGCCCGAGTCTGACGTCCTCACCGATGGTGATCGGCCCGACGTCGAGCGCCGTGAAGCCGGTGTTGGCGAAGCTGCGGGCGCCGATGGTGATGTGGGCGCCGAAGTCGACGTACAGCGGCTGGCGGATCTCGGCCCCCTCGCCGACCGAGCCGAGGAGCTGCGTGAGGATGTTCCGCAGGCCGTCCCCGTCGAGGGCGGACGCCTGGTTGTAGGCCGCCACGAGCGTACGGGCGCGAACCCACAGGACCCCCAGCTCGGGGTCGGGGTCACCAACGAGGCAGAGCTCGCCGGCAAGCATCCGCTCCCGCGCCGTCCGGGGCCGCGAGGTGGGTCCGGAACCGTCGACGTCGTCGCTGGAGATCATGCGACGACGCTACCCGCGGCACCCTCGCTTCGCGATGCTTTCCGCGTCCTGCGGGATCGCGGCTGTCCGGCGCCAGTGACGATCGAGCCCCGGGAGGCAGCCTGGATGGCCGAGCGCGCCCTCGCCGGCCGGCCCGCGCGACCCCACCTGGAGGCCGGACGCGCTACACGACGCCTCTGCTGAGACCCACCGCGGCGGGCTACCCCTCGATGTGTCGCCGGGGTCGGCTGTTCGGTTCGCGAAGCGCTCGACTCTCCTCACCCACTGGGCGTGACCGGCAACAGGTGATGTGGGCTTGGCTTCCGTCCCAGGCAAGCCCGGACGGAAGCTAGGCCACGCACCCCCACCGCAGGCGTGTCCTGGAGGGGCGCCGAGCTCGGCCCGGGCATTCAGAAACGGTCTGAAACAGCCATCAGCTACACCGCCAGGGCCTGGTGCAGATCAATCCAGCACGAACACCAAACACCCGCAGAGATCTGGGTGACCGAGGTGCTGGCCGAGCTCCAGCGTGTGTCTCCGCCATGGTCACGACGCCGTCGAGGGCTTGAACCGGGGCGCGAGTCCGCCTGGCAGCCGCGTGACTCTGCGCCCTCTTCAGGGCTTCAGGGCCGTGAGGGTGAAGGTCGCGGGGAGACGCTCGGGCCGGTCGCGCAGGCGGTATTCCCCCGTGGCCCCGTCGAACGCCATCAGTCCGTCGAACGCCTCCCAGGGCGCGCTGTCGTGCTCGGTGAGCGAGGTGAGCCGGAGCCCGGCGTCCAGCACGGCGGTGACGACCTCACCGATGCCGTGGTTCCACTCCACCGACTCCGGCGAGCCGACCTCGCCGTCCCCGGCGTAGGTGACCGGGTCGCGCCACACCATCGGCTCACGCTGCTCGTAGTAGGGGAACTCCAGCGCCAGGGAGGCCGTGCCCGGACCGCTGATCCACGGTTGCTGGTCGCGGTCGACCGGCTCAGCGCCGACCACCACCGGGGACAACGAGTTCAGCACCGGATGCCCGTCACGGATGAACAGCCGGCCGCCGGGACGCAGCAGGCCGGCGACGGTGCGTGCCCAGCGGGCGATGTCGGGCAGCCAGCAGATGGCGCCGATGCCGGTGTAGACGAGGTCGAAGGCGCGTCCGGCCAGTGCCTGCGGAGCCGAGTAGACATCGGACTCCACGTAGTCGATCGCCGCTCCGGCCCGCTCGGCAAGTGCCCTGGCCTCGGCCAGCGACACCGGGGAGAGGTCGAGCCCGGTCAGGTTGCCGCCGAGCCGGTGCAGGCTGAGCGTGTCCGTCCCGATGTGACACTGCAGGTGCAAGACGGCCAGGCCGTTGAGGTCACCCAGCCGAGGCAGGTCGAAGCGCACCACTCCGCTCAGGGCGGACGGGTCCGCCAACAGAGCGCCGATGTCGTAGCCGACCACGTGGATGGGTGCGCGGCTGTCCCAGTTCGCCCGGTTCACCTGGAGGTAGTCCATGCCGGCACCCTAGGCCGTGTGGCAAGGGGCGGTCGGGCACCCCCGCGGGAGCCGACGGCCACTGGCCGCGCCGTGAAGCGTCGTTGCGTCCCTCCTTCGCCCGGTCGGGCTTGTCGAGACTCCCGGGACGGTCCCCGAGGAGCCGTCTCGAGGGACGGGGGTCAGCGTCGCGAGAGGCCGCGGATCGCCCTGCTGTCAATGGTTCGGGCGAAAAGGTGGATAACTTCGGGGTCTAGAAGGCCTTGTGGATAACCAGTTCGGCGGGTCGGGAAAGGTTAGGGGCGGCCTCTAGCGTTGCACCATGGAGGCAGGGTTCGAGCAGCGGACGGACGGCGAGTTGCTGGCCGCGATCGGATCCCTGCACGCGTCCTGGTCCACGTGCGGCGCCGCGGTCTCATCAGGAGCGATTGCCAGCGCCCGCGGCCGGGGGTCAGGGGGGATCCACGGTCCTCTCGCATCTGGAGAACAGTTGCTCCGGCACTTCGGGCCAACGCCCAGGGAAGTCAACAGGCTTTCTCATAGGTCCGTGACCACCACCGCGAGAACCCGGGCATCCCGCTGTGGCACGCTCCGCCTGCCGATCGGTGAACGGAACGACGGAGGGGACCTTCACTGTCTGTAGATGTCGCTGCGTCGGCCGATGTGCACGATCTCTACCGTGCGGGTGTTCTCGACGACGCCGTAGATCACTCGGTAGTCGCCTCGGCGGGCAGAGTGCAGGCCGACAAGCTCTCCGCGGAGGGGCTTGCCGACTCGGTGTGGGTTGTCAGCGAGTGGCCCGAAGATGAACTCGACGCAGGCTGTGGCGATCTTCTCTGGTAGCCGCTGCAGGTCGCGTTCGGCTCGGGCCGTGACTCGGATCGAGTAGCGCTCCTCCACTCAGGCGATCCCGTAGCGGGACGTGAGTGCGTCGTTGTCGGCGAAGCGTCCTGCGGCGGCGTCTGCTAGGCCCTCATGGATGGCTTCGGTTGCGCCGTGCGTTCCGAGGATCTCGAGGGTCTCCTCGATGGCGGCGAGGTCGACGGCGGAGATGAGGACTGCTGCCGGGTGGCCGTGGCGGGTGATGGTCACGCGTTGGTGGGTGCGTTCGACCTCCGAGACATACTCGGAGAGCCGGTCTCGCGCGTCGCCAAGGGGTACGGCAGTCATGAACTCAGTGTAGCCAGAAGATCGGGCAAAACTAGACCTCGTGGTAGTCCGACGAAGGTCGCGCGACCCAGAGAGGTCTGGGTACCGATCTGCCGTGCTTGCAGCTGCGGGCCGGGGGCGTCTTGCTGATTGTGTCGGGCATTGCCCGATGCTCGAGTCGGCGCATCCCGCGGTCCGACCGGGCCCACCCTTGGAGGTGCGCTATGAGCGCCCTGCTCATCGGGTACCCCCGATGCTCCACCGACCAACAAGACCTCACCGCCCAGCGCGACGCCCTGCTCGCCATTGGCGTCAAGGCTAAGCGGATCTACGTCAACCACGGCCTGACCGGCACCAACCGCGAACGACCCGGCCTCCGGGAAGCCCTCGCCGCATGCCGGGCGGGCCGTCCACGGCGGGCGGTTAGCTGCCAGCCATCATTCACATCGCATCCCGTGAGCCGAGATCGTTTTTCTGTTCACGTTGCCGGGCTGGCGAGCTTCCAGGCTCATCCTCCTCTCCGGATTGGATCGCTGCTTGCCTCCTGGCGTAGTCGTCGGGGCTGTGTTGTGGGCGGCAGGGATGCTGTCGACCGTTTGGGCGCACCGGCCACCCCAGCCGCTCGGGCCGCGATCATCCGCGCCCTGGTGGCCCAGCACCCACGCCAGCACGCCCGCTTCCAGACCCCGACACGGCGTTGATCAGCCATGACGAACAATCGAGACATGAGCCATCCCATCGAGGACTACGGCCTGCTGAGTGACTGCCGCACCGGCGCCCTGGTCTCCCGGCGCGGAAGCATCGACTGGTTCAGCCCGCCGCGGTTCGACTCGGCCTCGGTGTTCGGGGCGCTGCTCGGTGACGAGGACCACGGCCGCTGGGCGCTATGCCCGGCAGCGGCGGACGCGACCGTCACCCGGCACTACGACGGAGACACCCTCACCCTGGTCACGCGCTGGATGACCCGCACGGGCGTGGCAGAGGTGCACGACCTGATGCCGATCGACGACGTGCGCCTCGACATCGTGCGCCGGCTGGTCGGAATCCGCGGACGGGTCGAGTTCGAGACCCGGCTGACCATGCGCTTCGACTATGCGCGGGCGATCCCGTGGGTGCGGCAGGTCGGCACCCCCGACCACCCGGCCCTGGAGGCGACCGCCGGACCGGACGCCGTACTCGTCCGCGGCATCGAACTCACTCCAGTGGGGCATTCCCACCATGGCACCTGCACCGTCGCCGAAGGAGAAGTCGTCGACCTCGTCTTGTCGTGGCACCCGTCCCACACTGACGACCCGGGGCCGCTCGACGTCGAGGCCGCGCTGGCACGCACCCGGGCCTGGTGGCGGGACCGGGTCGACCAGATCGATCATTCCGGTCCGCACCACGACGAGGTGACGATCCGAGGATGCTGGCCACGGTCCGGCGGATCGAGCAGGACCTCCTGGAGGACGGCCTCGTGCACCGGTACCGCACGAACCTGGGCACCGACGGCCTCCAGGGCGGGGAGAACGCCTTCCTGGCCTGCAGCTTCTGGCTCGTCGAGCAGTACGCGATGAGCGGACGCACCCACGACGCCGCGACGCTCAGGGACCGTGCGTGCGGAGCAGCCAACGACCTCGGCCTGCTGGCGGAGGAGTACGACACGGTTTCCGGCCACCAGGCCGGCAACGTGCCCCAGGCGCTGTCGCACCTCGCCCTCGTCCGGGCGGCGGACGCGCTCAACGGTCATGGCGGGAGGGCTGCGCACCGGAAGTAGGCCAGGCCTAGAGGAGCCGTCGAACCCGCCCGGTCTGCTGTCCGCTACTCGGCGGCCAGGATCTCGAGGACGTCGTCGGCGTACTGCTCACACTTCAGCCGGCCGACGCCGGGAACGCCGAGCAGGCCGGCGGCATCGGCCGGACGCTCCTCGGCGATCGCCATCAGGGTGGCGTCGGTGAAGATCACGTAGGCCGGCACCGACCGCTCCTTCGACAGCGCCTGGCGCCAGGCGACGAGACGGGTGTACGTGCCCTCGTCGTAGCCCGGCGGGCAGTCGGCGTGTCGGCGCACCTTGCGCTCGGCCCCGCTGTGCAGCGCCGCGCCGCACACCCGGCAGGTCGCGCTGAGTGCCGAGGTGGGCTTCGGACGCCGGACGGCGCGGGCCGGTGCTGAGGCCGGGCGGGGGCCGATCCCGTCGAGGAACCGGGACGGCTTGCGGCCCGGGCCGCCGCCCCGCCGCGACCGCGACCAGCTGATCAGCAGGGCCCGTCTGGCCCGGGTGATGCCGACGTAGAACAGCCGGGCCTCCTCGGCCACCTGTTCGGGACCCGCGGCCAGGGACAGGGGCAGAGTGCCCTCCTGGACGCCGACCAGCGCCACCGCCGTCCACTCCAGTCCTTTCGCCGCGTGCAACGTGGACAGCGTCACGCCGTCGGAACTGAGCGGGTGCTCGGCCTGGGCCCGGGCGGTGAGCTCGGCGACGAGGGCTGCCAGGTCGGCCGAGCCCCGCCCCGCGTCCGCCTGTGCCGCGGCGACGTCCTCGGCGAGCGCGAACACCGCGGCCAGGGACTCCCAGCGCTCCCGGACCCGACCCTGGCCGGACGGCGGCTGCTCGGTCCAGCCGAGCCGGGTGAGCACGTCCCGGCAGGCATCGATGCAGGGCCGTCCCGGATCGCGCCGGGCACGCTCGGTGAGGGTGCCGATCACCTGGCGCACCTCCGGGCGGTCGTAGAAGCCCTCCCCGCCCCGGACGGTGAACGGGACGCCGACCTGCGCCAGGGCAGACTCGAACAGCGGCGACTGGGCGTGCACCCGGTAGAGCACGGCCTGGTCCCGCCACGGCACCCCCGCCTCATGCTGCTCGACCAGCCAGCGGGCGGCGGCCGCGGCCTCGTCGGCTTCGCTGGCGCAGGGCAGCACTCGGGGGGCCGGACCCGGCTCGCACTGCGATTCGAGCACCACGGTGCCGAGCCGCGTGTTACGGGCGACGGTGTTGGCCAGTTCGACGACTTGCGGGCTGGACCGGTAGTCCCGCACCAGCCGCACGACCGTGGCGTCCGGGAAGCGGCCGGGAAAGCCGGTCAGGTAGGCAGGGGTGGCTCCGGCAAAGGAGTGGATGGTCTGGGCCGGGTCGCCCACGACGCAATGGTCGCGCCCGCTGCCCCACCACAGGTCGAGCAGGGTCTGCTGCACCGGGTTGACGTCCTGGTACTCGTCCACGACGAGGTGGCGGTAGCTGGTTCGAACCTCCTCGGCGATGTCCGCGTGTTCGCCCAGGAGGGCGGACGCGCACAGCAGGATGTCGTCGAAGTCGATCACCCCGCGGTCGGCCTTGACCTGCTCGTAGCGGCCGAGGACCCGGCCCACCTGGGCCTCGTCCAGCCCGGCAACCTCCCGGCCGACGCCCGGCGCGAAGCCGGCGTAGTCAGCCGGGGCGACATTGCTCACCTTCGCCCAGGACACCTCCGTGAGCAGGTCGCGCAGGGTGGACGCGTCCGGGCGTAGCCGCAGCCGGCGGGCGGCCTCCGCCACCATCCCCATCCGCTCGTCACTCACCGGCGGCAGCGAGGAGCCGTAGGCCCGCGGCCAGAAGTACTGGGCCTGGCGCAGCGCCGCGGAGTGAAAGGTGCGAGCCTGCACGGTGGGGACGCCCAGCCCGCGCAGCCGCGACCGTAGCTCGCCGGCGGCACGGGTGGTGAAGGTGACGGCCAGGACGGCGCCGGCAGTGTAGGCCCCGGTGGCCACCCCGTAGGCGATCCGGTGGGTGAGCGCACGGGTCTTGCCGGTACCCGCGCCGGCGATCACCACCACCGGCGCACCGAAGCTGGTCGCGACCTGTTGCTGCTCAGGGTCGAGGCCGGCGAGCAGCACGACAGGTTCGGCGATCACGGGAACACCATAGGCAGTGAATCCGACACTGCTGTCAGTGGGCGCCAATAGGGTGGGACGCACCATGCAGTTCCACCACTCCCACACCGCCGACGGGCTGGTCGAGCGCCTCCGCGCGTTGTGGGCCGAGTCGCCGGCGGACCCGTTCGCCTTCGACCTGGCGGTCGTGCCGGGCCCGGGCTTCCAGCGCTGGCTCTCCCAGCAACTGGCTACCGACGGCGACCAGCCCGGCGTGTGCGCCGGGGTGGGGTTCACCTCCCTCGACGCGCTCGAGCGCCGCCTGGAGGGACCCGAAGACCCGTGGCGACCGGAGCGGCTCGCCTGGCTGGTGCAACAGCTGGCGCCGACCGCTGCTGAGCCGGAGCTGGAAGTGCTGCGGCGCCACCTCGGCGCCTCCCGGGAGACCTACAGCGCAGGCCGGCGGATCGCGGGCCAGTTCGCCGGCTACGCGCGTCACCGTCCGGCGATGCTCCAGGCCTGGGCCGACGGCGAGGACACCGGCCCGGACGGAGGCCCGCTCGCCGAGAACGCCTGGCAGGCCCACCTCTACCGGCGGCTCGTCGCCGAACTCGGCGCCAGCCCGGTGGAACGCCGCGCCGCCCTCCTCGAGAGACTCTCCGGGGCCCCGGTCGGCGGGTTGCCCGGGCGGGTCGCCGTGCTCGCGCCCCGGCGCCTCGATCCGGCCACCCTCGAACTGCTGGCGGCGCTGGGCACCCATCACCGGCTCGACGTGCTGCTGCTCACCCACTCCCTCGCGCGCAGACCCGCACCCGGCGCCCCGGGGCTGCGCCGGGCCGAGTTCACCCGCCCGCCCGGCCACCCCCTGAACGAGGCACTCGGGGCGGTCGCCGACGAGGCCGCGCTGCTGGTCGCCAGCGCCGGCGAGGCATCCGGTGAGCGCGCCGGGACCCCCTCCTTCCCCCCGGCGGCCGCGGACAACCTGCTCGGGTGGCTGCAGGCCGACCTCGCCGCCGACCCCCAGCATCCCGTCCGTCGGGTGCTGCGCCGCTCCGACCGGTCCGTGCAGGTGCACCTGTCCCACGGACGCGACCGGCAGGTGGAGGTGCTGCGCGAGGTACTCACGTCGGTGCTGGCCGACGATCCCACCCTGGAGCCGCGCGAGATCGCCGTCCTCACTCCCGACGTGGACGCCTTCGCGCCGCTGCTCGCGGCGGCGTTCAGCGCCCCTGCGGGCACTCCGAACCACCCCGCCCAGCGGTTCCGGGTGCAGGTTGCCGACCGGTCTGTGGCCCAGGTCAACCCCATGGCCGGCCTCCTGCTCGACCTGCTCCGGCTGCCCGACGGAAGGGTCGAGGCGTCCACGCTGCTTGAACTCTGCGCCCAGCCCGCCATCGCCCAGCGGTTCGGCTTCGGCACCGACTCGCGGGAGCGGCTCGCCGACCTGGTCGAGCGCGCCGGGATCCGATGGGGGTTGTCGGCGGCCCAGCGCGAGGCGTTCGGCCTCGGTGGCTTCCCGCAGAACACCTGGGTCGCCGGGCTGCAGCGGATGCTGCTCGGCGTGGCGCTGCCGGAGACCGACCTCGTCTCGGCCGGCACGGTGCTGCCGCTCGACGACGTGGAGTCCTCCGACGTCGAGCTGGTCGGGGGGCTCACCGAACTGGTGGGACGGTTGTCCCGGCTGATCGCGGAGTTCGTCAGACCTGCCACGCTCGCCGACTGGGCGGCCCGCTGCCGGTCCGGGCTGGAAGACCTCGTCCAGCTTCCCTCCGGCCAGGACTGGCAGCTCGCGGACGTCTGGGCCGGCCTGGCCCGGCTCGCCGAACGTGGCGGCACCACCGGCTCGCTGCTCCCCCGGCACGCCGTCCTGCGTGCGCTGGAACACGAGTTCACCGGCTCGCCGGCGCGTGGCGGCTTCGGTAACGGCGCGCTGGTGGTCTGCGGGCTCGGCTCGCTGCGGCACGTACCGCACCGGGTGATCGTCCTCCTCGGCTGGGACGCCGCCCGCTACCCACGCACGGCACGCCGGCACGGGGACGACCTGCTCGGACTCGAGCCGCTGGTCGGCGACCCGTCGGCGGCAATGGCCGACCGGCAGGTGCTTCTGGACGCCGTCCACGCGGCCCGGGAGCAACTGGTGGTCGTCGCGCAGGGACGCAGCGAGGCCACCAACGAGGATGTGCCGTTGGCCGCGCCGCTGGTCGAACTGCTGGAGGCGCTCGACCTCACCGCGGCCACGTCGGACGGCACCCCGGCGGCGTCTGCGATCACCGTTCGCCACCCGCTGCAGCCGTTCGACCCCGGCTACTTCAGCGACACGCGTCCCGAGTTGCGCAGTGCCGACCGGCTGGCGTTCCACGCGGCACGGGCGATCCTCGCCGACCCGGTGCAGCCCCGCGGTCGCTACCTGCTCGAGCCCCTGCCCGAGCCCGATCTCGGCCGTGGCGTCAGCCTCGACGACCTGGTCGGCTTCTTCGTGCACCCGGCGCGCTCGCTGCTGCGGGTGCGGGCCGGCGTCAGCCTGGCCGACAGCCCCGAGGCGGGGGACGAAATCCCGATCGAGCCCGGCGGACTGGGCCGCTGGCAGATCGGCAACCGGGTGCTGCAGCGGCTTCGGGCCGGGCACGACCCGGACGCCGTGGTGCGGGCCGAGTGGCTGCGCGGTGAGCTGCCCCCGTTCGCGCTCGGCCGGACCCTGATCGACCGGGTGATGGCCGAGGCCGGGCGGTCGGTACGTCAGGTGCCCGCCCACCTGCCGGAGGCGAGCCTGCACGATCTGGCCCTGGCCGTCGACGTGGCGGGCCACGGCACCGTGCCGCTGGTCGGGCGGGTCACCACCCACGCCGGCGAACTGCTGCAGGTGGAGTTCTCCGGCCTGCAGCCCCGGCACCGGCTGGCCGCCTGGCTGCGCCTGCTGGCGCTGGCGGCGGCCGAGGACGGGCGGTGGCGCGCCCGCGTGGTGGGCAAGGGGCGCGTGGTGGTCTACGAGGCGCCGCCGCGTGCTGCGGCGTCCGCGCTGCTGGGACGCTACCTGCAGCTCTACGCGCTCGGGCTGACCCGCCCGCTGCCGGCGCTGCCCCGGCTCGGCTTCGCCTGGGCCGAGTACCGGGTGAGCCGGCGGGATCCCGAGGACCGGCTGGTCAGCGGCAAGAACTTCGCCCGCTGCTGGGAGTACGACTCCGACGCGTCCTGGAAGGCGTTCTTCGCCTACCCCGGGCTGCTCGCGTTGCCCGCCGCCGGCCTCACGGTGCCCGGCGCCCATCCGTCGGAGCAGACGCTGGTCGGCGCCCTGTCCAGCAGCATCTGGGGGCCAGTGATGGACGCGGAGGTGCCGGGATGATCTCCTTCGACCCGACCGGACCCCTGCCGCAGGGCACCGCGGTGCTGGAGGCCAGCGCGGGCACCGGCAAGACCTACGCGATCGCCGCCCTCGCCGCCCGTTACCTCGCCGAGGGGGTGGTTCCGGCCGATCGACTCACCGTGATCAGCTTCAGCCGGATCGCGTCCGCCGAGCTGCGCTCCCGCGTCCGGGACCGCCTGCGCAGCACCGTGACCACCCTCACCCGGCACCTGTCCGGCACCCTGGAAGTGGCCCCCGACCCCACCGATGCGCTGCTGCTCGACGCCCCCGCCCCCGAGGTCGGCCGGCGGCTGATGCGCCTGAACCGGGCCATCTCCGGGCTCGACGCCGCCAGCATCATGACCATCCACCAGTTCTGTCAGGCGATGCTCGACGAGCTGGGCGTGCTCGCCGAGCAGGACCCCCAGGCGTCCCTCGCCGAAGACCTCACCCCGCTGCTCGACCAGGTGGTCGACGACCTCTACCTGTCCCGCTACGCCCAGGCGGACACCGCACCGCCGTTCGACCTCAGCGACGCCCGCGCACTGGCAAGGGAGGCGGTCGAGCGCACCGAGGCCCCGCTCGTGCCACAGGGACTGCCCGGGCGCGGCGCCGAGCGACTCGCCTTCGCCGCCGCGGCCCGTGGCGAACTCGCCCGGCGCAAGCGGCGCCTGGGCCTGTACTCCTTCGACGACCAGCTGACCCGCCTCCGGGACTCCCTGCGCGGCCCGGCCGGACAGGCCGGGCTGGAACGGCTGCGCCGGCGCTGCCAGGTGGTGCTGGTGGACGAATTCCAGGACACCGATCCCGTGCAGTGGGAGATCCTGCGCACCGCCTTCAGCGGACACGTGCCGCTGGTGCTGATCGGCGACCCGAAGCAGTCGATCTACGCCTTCCGTGGCGCCGACGTGGTCGCCTACACCGGGGCGGTCTCGGTCGCGGACCAGCGGTACTCCCTCGGCCACAACCACCGCTCCGACGCCCCGGTCGTGCGGGCCGTGAACGCGCTGTTCCACAATGCCACCCTCGGCGAGGGCATCGCGGTGCCCCCGGTCACGGCCAGCCACGAGGGGTCACGGCTGCGGGTGCCGGCGGGATCGCCATGGGCCGCCCCGGCCCGGCTGCGCTGCCTCGCCCCCGACCACCCCGTCCGGGCCGGTGACGCGCGGGAGAGGATCGTCGAGGATCTGGTCGCGGAAGTGGTCGGGCTGCTCACCTGCGGCGCCGAGGTGGTGGGACCGGAAGGGCCTGGTGCGCTGACGGCGGCTCACATCGCGATCCTGGTCAGCCGCAACGACCGGGGACGGGCGATCGCCGACGCCCTCACCGTCGCCGGCGTCCCGGTGGCGTTCTCCGGCGCCGACTCGATCTTTGCCACCCACGCCGCGCGCGACTGGCTCACCCTGCTGCAGGCCCTCGAACAGCCCCGCCGGGCCGCGGTACGGGCCGCGATCCTCACCGATTTCGTGGGTGCCGATCTCACCGACCTCGCCACCGCGTCCGACGAGCAACTCACCGGCTGGGCCGGGCTGCTGCAGGGATGGTCCCGGGTGCTCGACGGGCACGGCGTCGCAGCCCTGTTCGCCGCGGTGCAGGCCGACGGCGGGCCCGGTGCGGGCGGGCTGGCCGAGCGGGTGCTGCGCCGTCCCCGGGGCGAGCGCGACCTGACCGACTACCGGCACCTCGCCGAGATCCTGCACGCGCGGTCCAGCGACGGTGTGCGCGGCCAGGCGCTCGTGGCCTGGCTCGCCGAGGAACTCGAACGCGGCGCCGCCACGTCCGACCGGGTGCGACGGCTCGAGACCGACCGGGACGCCGTCCAGATCATGACGGTGCACAAAGCGAAGGGCCTGCAGTTCCCGGTGGTGCTACTGCCGGAGGCCGCCGACCTGTGGGTGCCCGACGACGACTCCGACCATGCGCTCGCCTTCCATGCCGACGGCACCCGCATGCTCGACCTCGGTGGCAGCGCCGCGCCCGGGCGTGCGGAGCGCTACGCCCGTTTCGCCGGCGAGGAGGCAGAGGACCGGCTGCGCGGCCTCTACGTCGCCGCCACCCGCGCCCAGTCGCAGCTGACTGTGTGGTGGGCGCGCACGATCGCCACCACCGCCGCCTCCCCGCTGCACCGGCTGCTGTTCCGACGCCGGGACCGCCTCGGACCGCCCGAGGCCGCCTACCCGCTGGACGAGCCGCCCGGCGACGGCCACCCTCGCGACCTGGGCTGGCTGGCCGAAGCGGGGATCCGCGTCGAGGACTGCCTGCCGGCCCCGGCGGGCCGGCTTCCTCGCCGGGCCACCGAGGCGCGCCCGCTGCGAGTGGAGGCGTTCCCCCGCGGCATCGACGAGGTGTGGCGGCGCACCTCCTACTCCGGGTTGACCGAGGCCGTCCATGCCCGTCCACCGGTCGGACTCGCCGCGGAGGGCGTGGTCGACGACGAACCCGCCACCGGCGAGGTAGCCCCTGCCCCCACCCCCGCGGGCCCGGACGGGACCCCGTCGCCGATGGCCGACCTGCCCGGCGGCACCGCGTTCGGCAGCCTGGTCCACCAGGTGCTGGAAAACCTCGACTGGTACGCCCCGGCTGCCGCCGACGAACCCGCGCTGGCTGAACGCCTGCTGGCAGAGACCACCGCCGCAGCCCAGCGGTTCCCGGTGGCCGGAGTCTCCCCCGGGGCGCTGTCGAAAGCCATGCTGCCCAGCCTGCTGACCCCGCTCGGTCCGCTCACCGGCGGCCTGCCGCTGGCCGCGGTGCCCGTGGCTGATCGGGTCAGCGAGCTCAGCTTCGAGTTCGCTCTCGGCCACCGGGCGTCCCGCACCACCCTGGGCGAGGTCGCGTCCCTGCTGGAACGCTGGCTGGCGCCCGATGACCCGCTCGCCGGCTACCCCGCCGAACTGGCACACCCGCAGCTCGGCGACCAGGTGTTGCGGGGCTTCCTGACCGGCAGCATCGACTCCGTCCTGCGCGTCCCGGGAGCGAACGGGCCGCGGTTCGTGGTGGTCGACTACAAGACCAACCGGCTCGGTCCCGCCGACCTCACCCTCGGCCACTACGAACGTGCCGCGATGGTCACCGAGATGGTCCGGACCCACTACCCGCTGCAGGCGATCCTGTACGAGGTCGCACTGCACCGGTTCCTCGCGTCCCGACTCGCCGGTTACGACCCCGAGCGCCACCTCGGCGGGGTCGGCTACCTGTTCGTCCGGGGCATGGGCGGACGCGACGCCCGGCCCGGCGCGGACGGCACCACCACCGGCGTGTTCGACTGGTTCCCCCCCGCCGGGCTGGTGGCCGAACTCTCCGAGCTGCTGGCGGACCGGAGGGCTGGATGACCGACCTCGCCACCAGCCTGGTGCCCGGCCTGCTGGCCGACGTGCACGCCACCGGCGCGCTGTCGTGGGCAGACGTCCATGTCGCCCAGAAGGTGTCGTTCCTCTACTCCGAGACCGACCAGCGGGTCCAGCTGGCGCTCGCACTCGCCGTGCGGGCACTGCGGGCGGGCTCGACCTGCCTCGAGCTGTCCGCCGTCGGGCGCGACCGGCTGGAGGCCGACGAGGAGACGGTCGGTGTGCCCGCCGAGTTGTGGCCCGAGGCGGGCGAATGGCGAGCCGCGATCGGGGCGAGCCGCCTGGTCACCGTCGGGGCGGCGGGCGGTGGCGATCGCCCGTTGCGGCTGGTGGGCGACCTCCTCTACCTCGAGCGGTACTGGCGGGAGGAGACGATCGTCGCCGCGCAGCTCACCTCCCGGCGCGACCGGCTGCCCGAACCGGTCCCCCTGGCAGCATTGCGTTCCGCCCGCGACGAGCTGCTCACTGCCGATGACGCCGACCAGGCCGTCGCGGCCGTGGTGCCCGCGCTGGCCGGGGTGACGGTGGTCGCCGGCGGCCCGGGCACCGGCAAGACCCACACGCTGTCCCGGCTGCTGGGCGTCCTGCACCGCACGCTGCCGAAACCGCCCCTGATCGCTCTGGCCGCGCCCACGGGCAAGGCGGCGATGCGCATGCAGGAGGCGCTGTCGCAGGCTCTCGCCGACCCGCAGTCGCCGCTGCCGACCGACCTGGCCGACGCCCTCGGCGGCCTCGAGGCGAGCACCATCCACCGGCTCCTGGGGTGGCTGCCCGATGCCCGCAACCGCTTCGCCCACCACGCGGCCAACCCGTTGCCGCACGACGTGGTCGTGGTCGACGAGGCGTCGATGGTGAACGTGACCCTGATGGCACGGTTGCTGGACGCGCTGCGTCCCCAGGCGCGGCTGGTGCTGGTGGGCGACCCCGACCAGCTCGCGCCGGTGGAGGCCGGCGCGGTGCTGGCCGACATCGTGGCCGCCCCGGCACCCGCAAGCGCGCCGCTGGCCGACGCACTGGCCGGGCTGGGGCTGCCGGCGTCCGGGCCGGTCGTGCGGCTGCGGCACAACTACCGTTCGGTGCCCGGCATCGCCGAACTGGCAGCCGCGGTGCTCGCCGGGGACGCCGACCTGGTGCTCGACCTGGCCACCCGCGGCACCCCCGGCGTCCGGTTCGCCCCCACAGCCGCCGGCACCGACCTGCGGGAGCGGGTGGTGCGCACCGGCGCCGAGCTGGTGGGGGCGGCCCGCGCCGGCCGCGTGAACGACGCCCTCCGCGCCCTGGGCGAGCACCGGCTGCTCTGCGCGCACCGGCGGGGGCCCTACGGGGTCGCGATGTGGTCGCGTCAGGTCGAGGAGTGGCTGGCCGCCGCCGTACCCGACTTCGACCCGACCCCGAGCTGGTACGCCGGACGCCCCCTCCTGGTCACCCAGAACTCCCCCGACCTGGGCCTCTACAACGGCGACACCGGCGTCGTGGTCGACCTCGCCGGCCAGCTCCAGGCGTGCTTCGCCCGCGGCCGCCGGGTTCACCAGGTGTCGCCCTTCCTGCTGGAGGGCGTGCAGACCATCCACGCGATGACCGTGCACAAGGCGCAGGGCAGCCAGTTCGACCGGGTCACGGTCGTACTGCCCACGCCCGACTCACCGCTGCTCACCTCCGAGCTGCTCTACACCGCGATCACCCGGGCGAGAACCGACGTCACCCTGATCGGCTCACCGGAGTCGCTGAAGCTGGCCGTGCGGCAGCGGGCCCGACGGGCGTCGGGGCTGCGTAACCGGCTGTAGGCCTCCCGTTCGCCGTCCGGACGCTGCGGGGACGGCGGCCACCCGCTGCGGCCCCGTTACCGCAGGCAGGCGCCGGGGAGCGGGAACCACCGCAGCTCGTCGAAGTCCGCCGACAGCCGCGCTGGGTCCGGCAACGGGCCCGGGGCCGCCGCGAGGATCCGTCGGGCCTCCGCCAGGTAGTCCTGCAGTGCCTCCACCGGCGCTGTGCTGTCGTGGCGCGGGTAGGTCATCGTCCCGTCGCCGGCATAACCCACCTCGGACAGCCGCAGCGGCGGCTCCGCCGGCCCGTCGCGGTGCCGCCACAGGCCCGACACCGGGTCGAATCGGTAGTCGGCGAGCAGCCGCCAGCCGTCCCGCGCGACCAGCCGGACCGCCTCGATGATGTAGTCGGTGACGGCGGGGTCGACGAAGTAGTTGAGGTTCACCCGTACCCAACCAGGCTTGATCCCCTCCCAGCCGGCCGCGATCTGGCGCTCGAAGGCGTGCGATCGCACCAGGTCGATCCCGAGCAGGCGGTGGCCGTACGGTCCGGCGCAGGAGCACCCGCCCCGGGTCTGGATGCCGAACAGGTCGTTGAGCAGGGCGACGACGTAGTTGTGGTGCAGGAACTGTCCGGCCGGGTCGCGGATCACGAACGACACGATCGAGAGCCGTTCCGCCTCCAGGTTGCCGAGGATCTCCAGGTTCGGCTCGTCCCGCCAGACGGTGAGGACCCGCTCCAGCAGGTCGTCCTCGTGGGCCTTGATCACGTCGGCCCCGACGGCGTTCTTGAGCTGGAAGACCAGGCCGGCCCGGATCGACTCGATGATCGCCGGGGTACCTCCCTCCTCGCGGAGGATCGGGTCGTCGAGGTAGCGGTGCTCGGACGGGTTGACGTACATCACCGTGCCGCCGCCGGGCATCTCCGGCACCCGGTTGTGCAGCAGTGCCCGGCGGGCCACCAGCAGTCCGGGCGTTCCCGGGCCGCCGATGAACTTGTGCGGGCTGACGAAGATCGCGTCGAGGTAGCTGTCGGGACGGCCGGGCTCGGCCCCCATGTCGATCGGGACGTAGGGGGCACAGGCAGCGAAGTCCCACAGGCTCAGCGCCCCGTGCCCATGCAGCAGGGAGGCGATTCCGCGGATGTCGGACCTGATCCCGGTGACGTTGGAGGCGGCGGAGAACGAGCCGATCTTCAGCGGACGGTCGGCGAACCGCTCCAACTGCGACCGCAGGCAGGCCTGGTCGATGTGGCCGTCGGCGTCTTCGGGGATGGTGACCACCTCGGCCACCGATTCCCGCCAGGGCAGCTCGTTGGAGTGGTGCTCGAACGGGCCGATGAACACCACCGGGCGCTCCTGCGGCGGAATCCGGGCCGAGAAGTGGTAGCGGTCGTCGAGGGCGGAGGGGATCCTGAGTCCGAGGATGCCGACGAGCTTCGAGATCGCCGCGGTCGAGCCCGAACCGGTGAAGATCACCGCCGTGTCCTCGTCCCCGCCGACGGAGTCCAGGATGATCCGCCGGGCGTCCTCGCGCAGCCGGGTGGTCTGCAGGCCGGTGCCGGACGCCTCGGTGTGGGTGTTCGCGTAGCGGGGCAACACCTCGTCGCGGATGAAGTCCTCCAGGAAGGAGAGGCTGCGGCCGGAGGCGGTGTAGTCGGCGTAGGTGACCCGTCGCGGACCGTAGGGTCCCGGCATCACCTGGTCGTCACCGATCACCGACTCGCGGATCCGCCGCAACAGCTCGGCTGAGTGCTCGGGGATGCTCACCGGCACACTGTAGGGCCGCGGACCGACGGCGGGCGGGCCCACCGGACCCGTGGACCGACCCGGCCGGCGGGCCCGACTTGTGCGGTGGGACCGCGCCGCGGCACTCAGCCGGGGAGGCGACCCGCGAGCCAGCTCCCGATCATCCGCCGGGCGATCGAGGTGGGTGGCGGCAGGGTCACCGCACCGGAGGCCAGGGCCTGCCGCAACTGCGGGACCGTGTACCAGCGGGCGTGCTCGATCTCGCCCTCGGCCGCGGTGAAGCCGGGGTGCGCGGCCCGGGCCAGGAACCCGACCATCAGCGACCGGGGGAACGGCCACGGTTGCGAGCCGAGGTAGGTGAGCCCGGACAGTGCCAGCCCGACCTCCTCGGCCATCTCGCGGTGCACGGCCTGCTCCAGCGACTCGCCCATCTCCACAAAGCCGGCGAACACCGACACCCGCCCGGAGGCCCAGGTGGGCTGACGGCCCAGCAGCAGCCGGCCGTCGTGGTCGAGGATCGCCACGATCACCGCCGGATCGGTGCGCGGGTACAGCTCTCGCCCGCAGCCGGTGCACCGCCGCGACTGCCCGCCGTGGACCACCCTCGTGGCACCGCCGCAACGGCCGCAGAACCGGGCGTGGGCATGCCAGGTTCCGAGCCCGGCCGCGGCGAAGGCCGCCTGCAGCTGCCCGGCCGGCAGGCCGTCCATGATCGTGCGCAGCGAGGTCAGCGTGCCCGGGTCGGTCGCCGTGGCGAACCACGGCACGTCCTGGACCAGACCGAGAAGGAAGTGCCGCTCCGGGTCGAACTCCCCGCTGGTGGGCACGGCCCGCAGGGTGCCGTCCGGGTCGGTGGCAACGGCCGCATCGCCCACACCCAGCAGCACGGCGTCGGCACGTTCCCAGGCCGCCTGAACCCAGTGCGGGTCGGTGCGCTGCACCGCCACCCGGTCCAGCACACTGTCGACCTGCCAGCCACTCACGACGACAGGCTAACCGAGCCCGGCCCGCGTCAGGACCTCCTCCAGTCCGGCCCGGTCGGGCAGGCCCACCGGCCGCACCACCTCCGCGGCGTGCAGGTCGTAGAAGACCGCGTCCACCTCGTCGACGGTGAGCTGGTGCAGCTCCGCCCAGGCCAACCGGTAGCAGGCCAGCTGGAGCGGGTCGGAGCGACGCGCGTCCCCGGTCTTCCAGTCCACCACCTGTGGCCGGCCGTCGGCGGCGCGGAAGACCGCGTCGATCCGCCCCCGGACCAGCCGCCCGGCGAGCACCAGCGTGAAGGGCGCCTCCACCGCCAGCGGTACCGCCGCGGCAAACGGGCCCGCCTCGAACCCGGCGCGGAGCTGTTCGAACTCCGCCCCGGACACGTCGGCTTCCGGGGCACCGTCCAGCAGCGGCGATTGGGTCCGGAATTGGTGCTCCAGCCAGCCGTGGAAACCGATCCCCCACCGCTGGGCCTGGCTCACCAGCCGCGGCATCGGCCGGCGAAGCTCGGCGGCGAACGCGTCCGGGTCGCGGGCCAGGCGTCCGAGCCCGGTCGCCGACAGGTAGTCGGGCAGGCGGGCGGCGGTCCGATCGCGGGCAGCTTCCCGCTCCACCGCCAGCAGCGCGTCCACCCTGGCCCGCCAGTCCCCGACCAACTCCAGCTGGTCGAGGGTGGGGACCTCGGGGTCCTCGTAGCTGCTCTGACTCGGCCCGGCGCAGCCGGGTCCGGATCACCCCGTCCGCGGCACCTCGCCGGGCCCGCCACCCCTCGGTGTCGCCGACCTCCGGCCAGGCGGCGCCCGCGTCGCCGCCCCGCAGCGGGTTCTCCGCCGGCACCTCGGCCGCCCGGTGCACCGACTGGGCCCCGTCGGCAACCACCGTGAAGTAGTCGGACGCGGCCCGCGGCCGGACCAGGCCCGGACCCCAGGTGTGGGTGCTCACCAGCAGCAGCCGGCGGGCCCGGGTGACGGCAACGTAGGCGAGCCGGTCCTCGCCGCGGCGCTGCTGCACGGTGAGCGCCTCGGCGAAACCAGCCATCGACTGGTGGTCGACGTGACCCAGCTGCGGCAGCGCGTTCGCGTCGCCGCGCAGCGGATAGGGCAACGTCGAGGCGCTGCGCAGCCAGTTCCCGGTCACCCGGTCGGTCGGGAACACGTCGGTCGCCAGCCCCGGCACGAACACCACGTCCCACTCCAGGCCCTTCGCCTTGTGCACGGTGAGGACCTTCACCGAGTCGGCCGCGGAGACCACCGCCTGTTCCAGCCCGGTGCCGTACTCGCGTTCGGCCTCCAGGTAGGCGAGCAGCCCGGCGAGGGAGGCGTCGGCGTCGATGTCGGTGTAGTCGGCCACGGCCTGGGTGAACGTGGCCAGGGGGGCGCTGCCGCCCGCGTTCAGCGTCTCCAGCTCGACCGCCACGCCGAGCACCGCGATCACCCGCTGCACCAGCTCGGTGACCGCGTCCCCGGCGTGACGGCGCAGCAGGCCCAGCTCGGCGGTGAACATCGCGAACCGACTCCTCGCGTCGGAGTGGTAGGGCCACCCTCCCGGGTCGGCCAGCGCCTCCAGCAGGCTGGGCACCGCGGCCGGATCGGTGCCCACCAGCGCCTCCAGCCCGTTGCGGGCCTCATCGCCGGCCGCCGACCGCGAACGGGGGTCCCGGTCGTCGGCCAGTTCCCGGGCGCGGCGCCCCAGCAACGCCAGGTCGGGGATCCCGATCGCCCATCGCGGTGAGGTGAGCAATCGCAGCACCGACGGGTTCGCTGTGGCGTCGTCCAGCAGCGTCAGCGTCGCCACCACGTCGGCGATCGCCGGCAGCTCCAGCAGGCCACCCAAGCCGACGATCTCCGCCGGGATGTCGCGGGCGGCCAGTTCCGCGTAGACGTCGGCCACCTGGCTGTTCCGTCGGGCGAGCACCGCGATGCTCGACCAGGCCGTCGCCGCGCCGGTGTCGTGCAGCCCGGCGATCCGGTCGGCGAGGGCGGCCACCTCGTCGGGCCAGGTGGCGTGGGCCGACGCTTCGACCCGACCGGGCGGGGTCTCCGGGGGCGCCACCAGGTCCAGGTCCAGGCCGTGCGCGGCCAGCGCCGGCTCGGCGCGCACCGGACCGGCCAGTCGGTTCGCCGCGTCCAGCACGAGCTGGCCGCTGCGCCGGTTCACGGTGAGGGCGTAGCTGGTCGCCGGTTCGCCGGTCGTGGTCGGGAAGTGCCGGGCGAAGTCGAGGATGTTGCTGGCCGCCGCGCCCCGCCAGCCGTAGATCGCCTGGCAGGGGTCGCCCACCGCGGTGACCGGGTGGCCACGTCCCGATGCCGGGTCCGGACCGGAGAAGAGCCCGCGCAGCAGGGTCGCCTGCGCGGCCGAGGTGTCCTGGTACTCGTCGAGCAGCACCACCGCGAACTCCCGCCGCAGCGCTTCCGGCACCGCCGGCACCTCCGTGGCGAGGCGGGCCGCGGCGGCCATCTGGTCGGCGAACTCCACGTAGCCCAGCTCGGCCTTCAACTCCTCGTACCGGACCACCAGGGTCGCGAGTTCGAGGCGCTCGGCGAGTGCCGCCTCGGCGGTCTGGACCGCCGCGTAGGCCTGTCCCCGCGGGTTGCGGGGAGCGTGCTCCAGCGCGGCGGCGAAACCGCCGGCATGGTCGGCGAGCCGGACCGGGTCGACCAGGTGGGAGCGCAGTTCCCCGGACAGCTCCAGCAGCCGTTGGGTGACCGTGGCCGGCCGCAACCGGGACAGCTGGGTGAGCCCAGGGGTGTCGGCCACGACGCGGGCCGCCAGCCGGTAGCGGGCGGCCCCGGTGATCATCCGGGCATCAGCCTCGATGCCGAGCATCAGCCCGTGCTCTGCCACCAGCCGGCCGGCGAAGGCGTCGTAGGTGAGGACCAGTTCCTCCCCCGCCTCGACGTCCCCGGCGAGCACGCCCGCCTGACGCAGGGCGATCCGCACCCGGCCGGCGAGCTCACCGGCGGCCTTGCGCGTGAACGTGAGTCCCAGCACCTGCTCGGGCCGCACCTGGCCCGACCCGACCAGCCACACCACCCGGGCGGCCATCACGGTGGTCTTGCCGGAGCCGGCGCCGGCGATCACGACGGCCGGCGCCAGGGGCGCGGTGATCGCCGCCAGTTGCTGGTCGGAGAACGCGATGCCGAGCGCCGCGCCGAGCTGTGACGGGTCGGTGAGTCTCATCGCAGCACCTGCCCGCCCCGCCCCGACGCCGGACAGCTGGTGGCGAACGCGCAGCTGCGGCAGTGCCCGCCCGGCGTGGCCGGGAAGCGGCCCTCGGCCACCACCCGGGCGGCCGACGCCACCCGCTGGTGCACCCAGGTCGGGTACGCCTCCTCGGCCGGGTCCGTGCCCAGGTGGGGCACGGCCCCCAGCGACTCCTGACCGAATTCCCGCGGCAGGTCCTCCGGCCGTCCGGCCTGGCGCAGGTAGACCGCTGCCGCGCCGTCCGGGCGGGCATGGCCGGGCGCGGCCGCCTCGAACCCGCCGCCGGCGACGGCCAGCTGGTAGACGCCGAGCTGCTCCATGCCGGCGACCGCGGCCCTGGTCGGCGCCGTCCGCGAGGTCTTGAAGTCGACCA
Organism: uncultured Actinomycetota bacterium; assembly: GCA_963704225.1. GTDB lineage: Bacteria > Actinomycetota > Actinomycetes > Propionibacteriales > Propionibacteriaceae > Propionicimonas. The sequence continues at coordinate 106,187 of CAVPHL010000011.1, read as the reverse complement.
CCCGCAGGCCGCCCGGGGTCGCCTCCAGCCAGTCGACCTTGCCGGCGAGGACGACCTGCAGGCCGTCCACCTCGAGGGCCACTTCGAAGGGGACCTCCACGCCGACCAGGTCGGCCCCCCGCAGCTGCCGCCAGGCCAGGAACCGGGCCAGGCCCAGTTCCACGTCGACCCGCTCCGTGGCCGACAGCCAGGCCGCCTCGAACCGCAGGCGGTGCCACACCGCGTCCAGCTGGTCGCGCAGCTCCGGCAGCCCCCAGTCCTCCTCCACGGCCTGCTGGACGAGCAGGTGCACCAGCGACCCCAACGTTGCCGCCGCCCCCGGCTCCCCCTCCCCGCGGGCCTCCCGGGCGAGGAAGTAGCGACGGGGGCAGCTGAGCACACCGGAGAGCTGGCTGGGGCTCAGCCGCACCGCCACCCCCGCCTCCAGCGGGTCGGGACGGCTGCTCAGCTCCCGCACCCCCCACCACGTGATCGGGTCCGCGGCGGGGGCGAGCGGACGCCCGGCGTCGTCGGCCGCGTCGGCCAGCCGGGCGAGCTCGACGGTGGCCGCCCGCCGCAGCTCCGGTGGCGTGGCGGGATCGCCGGCCCACCGGCGCAGCTCCGCGACCAGTGCCGGCAGCGTCAGGGCCGTGCGTCCCCGGTCGGGCTCACGGGCCGGAACCCCCAGTTCCGCGAGGAACCGGGACGGTGTGTCCGCCTCGCCCTCGGTGCCCGCCGCCGCGGTCACCACCAGCCGATCCCGGGCCCGCGAGCAGGCCAGGTGGAAGAGCCGCCGCTCGGCAGCGAGCAGGTCCCGGTGGTCGGTGGCGCCGGCCAGACCCGAGGAGGTGAGCGCTGCCGCGTCCAGCACCGTGCTCACCCGCCGGCCGAGCGGCCACACCCCCTCCTGGACCCCGGCCACCACCACCAGGCTCCACTCCCGACCACGCGCCCGGTGGGCGGTGAGCACCTGGACTCCGCGCCGCCGCAACCGCGACTCCCGCTCGTGGTCCGCGGGGATCTGCTGGCCGGTCAGCTCGGCGAGGAACGCCCGGACGCCCGCCACGCCACCGCGCCGGTCAGCCTCGGCAGCGGTGTCGAAGAAGGCACAGACCGCATCGAGGTCGGCATCAGCACGGCTCCCGGCAGCCCCGCCGGCCGCCGCCTCCCGGCGCAGCTGCTCGGGCCAGTCGGTGCCCCGCCACAGCTCCCATGCCACCACGTCGACGGGTTCCCCGGCGGACACCGCCCGCCGGGCGGCGGTGAGCACAGCCAGCAGGCTGCGCAGCCGGACCACCTCCGGGGACGGTGCGGCCGGATCGAGCCAGGCAGGCTCGTTCACGGCCGCGGCCACCTGCTCGGCCAGCGTGACCGGCACCGTCCCCGGGTCGCCCTGCCGCCATTGCCTCGCGAGCCGGCGCAGGCCGAGCGCGTCGAACCCGGCCAGCGGCGAGGTCAACAGCCGCACGGCCTCGTCGGGGGCGATCGTGCCGGCCGCCGTCACGGTGAGCGCCAGCAGCAGCGGACGGACCGCCGGGGCCTGGGCCAGCGGGATCTCGTCCCCGGCCACCTCCACCGGGACCCCGGCCGCGACCAGCGACCGTACGATCGGGCCGAGCTGACGGCGGCCCGAACGCACCAGCACCGCCATGTCGCCGTAGGCGACACCCGCCACCACCCGCGCCCGCCGCAGCTCCGCCGCGATCGCGGCGGCCTGGTCGGCCTCGCCTGCGCAGGTGAGCACCCGGACCTCGCCCCGGTCCGCCCCGGGACCGGGGCGTGCCGGGTGGGTTGCGGGCACGGGGGCAGCCGTTCCGGACGGGCGCGGCAGGCGCGCCCGTACCCCGGCCAGGGCGGCGCTGATCCCCGCGCCGTAGCGGTGGGCGGCGACCAGCTCCACCCGGCGAGCCGGGGCGTCGGGCCGGGAGAACAACCGCTCGAAGTCGGCCACCGCCCGCGGACTCGCGCCGCGGAACGTGGACGCCACACTGTCCGGGTCGGCCACGGCGAGCAACGGCACGTCGCCGGCGAGGGTGGCCACCAGACCGAGCTGGGCGGGGTCCAGCTCGGCATAGTCGTCGACCAGCACCGCGCCGATCCCGGCCGACACCGTGGCGAGGACCTCCGGGTCGGTGAGCAGCAACCGCACCCGGTGCACCAGCTCGGCGTAGTCGAGCACCCCCTCGGCGTCGAGCACATCGAGGTACTCGGCGAAGAAGGTGCCCAGGGCCGACCATTCGGGCCGCCCCGCCCCGTCGCCGAAAGCAACCAGGTCGTCCGGCTCCAGTCCGAGCTGGCGGGCCCGGGCCAGGGCCGCCCGCACCTGCGCGGCGAACCCGCGCGTGCCCAGCGCATGCCGCAGCCCGTCCGGCCACGCGCCCGGACCGGCCCCGGCCAGCAGTTCGCGCACCCGGAACTCCTGCTCGGGCGCAGCCAGCAGCCTCAGGTCGGGGCGCCCGGCGAAGCGTTGCCACAGCGTCCGGCACAGCGCATGGACGGTGGTCACCGAGGGCTGCCAGGACCCCTCGCCCAGGGCTGCGGCCACCTGGTTGCGCAGGGCGCTGGCGGCGGTGCGTCCACCGGCGAGCAGCAGCGGGTCGGGCCCGCCCGCCCGGCAGCGCGCCACCGCGGCGTGGGCGAGCAGCGTGGTCTTCCCGGTCCCAGGCCCTCCCAGCACCAGCGACGGGCCGCTCCAGCCGGCGAGAACGGCGGCCTGTCCCTCGCTGGGCGGCGGCAGCGCGGGGGAACGGGATCCGGTCACGGGGTACATGCAACCACCCCGGTCCGACACCGGGCTCGGGGTTGCCCCGGGCCGGACCCCCAACCTGTCCGCTGAACCACTCCGGCAGACCGTTCCCCGACGGTGGGTGGCCGCTAGATTGGGGGCGAACGCAAACGAGTCGAGAGGTCGGTCCATGACCACACCCGCGCAGCCGTCCCAAGGCCAGGCCGCCCAGCTGGCCCCGCCCGCGATGCTCACCCTCACCGCGCCCGCCCCGCCCGCCGCGGTCGCCGACACCCAGGCGCCGGCGATGGCCCCGCAGGTCGACGCAGCCCAGGTGCCGGTCCTCGACGCGAAGGTCGATGAGTTCCTCACCGCGCTGAACTCCGCCGAGGCCAACTCGCCGACGTTCGCCGCCCAGGCCGACGCGTGCGCAGCATGGGCGACGCCGACATCCGCAAGGCGGCCGAGACCTCCAACCGGTTGCTGCAGACGCCGGTCCGGGCGCTCGAGTACGGCGGGCTCGCCGAGACCTCCAAGGTCGGCAAGACGCTGCTGGAACTGCGCCGCACGGTCGAGGACCTCGACCCCGCCAGGCCACAGGGCGGCAAGGGCTTCTTCCGGAAGCTGCCGCTCGGCGACAGGTCACCGACTACTTCCGCAAGTACCAGTCCGCCCAGCAGCACCTGAACGGCATCCTGCACGCACTGCGCATCGGGCCAGGACGAGCTGACCAAGGACAACGCCGCCCTCAACATGGAGAAGCAGAACCTGTGGACCGTGATGGGCCGGCTCAACCAGTACGTCTACATCGCCGAGCGGCTCGACGCCCGCCTGGCCGCCCAGATCGCCGAGCTGGAGCTCTCCGACCCGGAGAAGGCGAAGTCGCTCCACCAGGACGTCCTGTTCTACGTCCGGCAGAAGCACCAGGACCTGCTCACCCAGCTGGCGGTGTCGATCCAGAGCTACCTGGCGATCGACATCATCATCAAGAACAACATCGAGCTGATCAAGGGCGTCGACCGTGCGTCCACCACGACGGTGTCGGCGCTGCGCACCGCGGTCATCGTGGCCCAGGCGCTGGGCAACCAGAAGCTGGTGCTCGACCAGATCACCGCGCTGAACACGACCACGTCGGAGATGATCCAGCGCACCTCGGAGATGCTGAAGGACAACTCGGCGCAGATCCAGGAGCAGGCGGCGTCCTCGACGATCGGGATCGAGCAGCTGCAGGCCGCGTTCGCCAACATCTACGCGACGATGGACTCGATCGACGCAGTTCAAGCTGAAGGCGCTGGACACGATGGCCGCCACCATCGGCACCCTCGAGACCGAGGTCGACAAAGAGCAAGGCCTACCTGGACCGGGTCTCGCAGCAGGACACCCGCTCGGCCTCCGGCTCGCCCGCCCTCTCGATCGACCGGTAGCCGACGCCGATGGGGTTCTGGGACCGGGTACTGGGGCGGGACGACCCGCCGGCCGGGTCGGCCGACGGGGAGCCGACCGCAACCGCGCCGACGGCTGCCGACATCAACGCCGCGCTCGACGGCGTGGAGCGGCTGGTCGCCGAGCCGGTGGTGCCCGGCGTGGTCCGGGCACGTGCGCTCGGGATCACCGGCACCGTCCGCCGGACCCTGCCCCGGCTCGACCTCCTCGGGCTGGGCAGCTACGACGCCTACTCGGTGGTGGCTACCGCGACCGACTACCTGCCGGAGGCGATCGGCGCCTACCTGCGGCTGCCCCGCGACTGGGCGGACACCCGTCCGGTCGAGGGGGGCAAGACGTCGCTGATGCTGCTGATCGACCAGCTCGACCTGCTGGCCGCGACGATGGACGCCATCTACGACGCGGCCAACACCACCGACGCGGCGTCGCTGGTGCGGCACGGGATGTTCCTGAAGGCCCGCTTCGGCCACGCCCAGGCACCCGAGCTGAACCTGTCCGTGCCGACCTCCGCGCCCGCACCGGCAGAGCCGTCGTGGGACGTCCTGCCCAGCGCGGTCCCGGGCGAGCCCGAAGCCGCGAGCCCGGCCCCGGAGGCCAGGACCAGGACCACCGACCAGGACCCTGCATGAGCACCCGCACCCTGTCCGCCGCCCTCGCCGCCCTCACCACCGCCGCGTCCGCCGCGGGCCTGGACCCGCGAGCTGCCGCCGAGGAGGGCCTGCTGCTGTCCGCAGCGGTCGCGGAGTCCAACCGGGGGGCGTTCGCGGAGTGGTGCCGCGAGGTCGGCGTCCCGGTCTCGGCGCAGTCGTTCATGGACGCCGCCGTCCGCGGCCGGCGCTACCGCGGCCACCCGACCCCGCTGGCGAGCCAGGCGGCGACCGGCGGCCCCCATGCGGCGGGCTACGCCCAGGCCCTGGCCGAGGTGTGCCACGCCGCCGCCACCCTCGGCGAGCCCGGGCCGTCGGCCCTCGGTGCCGCCAGCCTCGCCGCTGCCGCCCAGCTTCCCGGCAGCACCCGTCGGCCCGGCCCGGCGCCGGCGAGCGACGACGCGGCACAACGTGAGTTCGTCCGGCACGCGCCCGCGATCCTCACCGACGTCCTGGCGCGGCTGCACCAGAGCCAGGACCGCCTGCTCGACGTCACCCGGCTGGACCCCGCCGCGGGGGGCGCCTTCCCCGGCCTGGGCGGGGTCGCCTTCCCCGCCCCGACCCGGGCCGCCGCCCCGGCGGCCCCACCCGCGGTGCCGGCCCCCGGCGACCCGGCTTCGTCCGGCCCCGCGCCGGCCCCGGCCGCGGTCCCGGCGCCACCGGAGCCGGGCCCGGCCGACGCCGAGGCCGAACCGGACGAGCCGGAGAAGACCGTCGAGGAACTGGCTGGCCGAGCTCGACGAGCTGGTCGGGCTGGGCCGGGTGAAGGCCGAGATCCACCGCCAGACCGCGATCCTGCGGGTGGACGCGCTGCGCACCAAAGCCGGCCTGAAGAGCCCCACGATCACCCGGCACCTGGTCTTCACCGGCAACCCCGGCACCGGCAAGACCACGGTCGCCCGCCTGGTGGCCGGCATCTACAAGGCGCTCGGCCTGCTCACCAAGGGACAGCTGGTCGAGGTCGACCGCTCCGAACTGGTCGCCGGCTACCTCGGCCAGACCGCGATCAAGACCGCCGAGGTGGCGGCGAAGGCCTACGGCGGGGTCCTGTTCATCGACGAGGCCTACTCGCTCAACGGCGACCAGTACGGCGAGGAGGCGGTCAACACCCTGGTCAAGGAGATGGAGGACCATCGCGACGACCTGGTGGTGATCGTGGCCGGCTACACCGCGCCGATGGAGGGTTTCATCTCCAACAACCCGGGCCTGGCCAGCCGGTTCCGCACCACGATCGGCTTCGACGACTACACCGACGACGAACTGCGCCAGATCTTCACCCGGATGGCCGCCAAGTCCGACTACGACCTCGGTGAGGGCGTGATCGGGGAGTTCGACCGCCAGCTGGCCATCCAGGCCCGTGACGAGATGTTCGGCAACGGCCGCTACGCCCGCAACCTGCTGGAGGCCGCCATCGGTCACCACGCCTGGCGCCTGCGGGAGGTCGACGACCCCACCCTGGCGGAGTTGCGCACGCTGCTCCCCGAGGACCTGCGCGAGGACTCCCCCGCGGCCAACCCCCCGGAACTGGCCGACCTCACCCCCCCGGTGGACGCCGCACCGGTCGGCCCGGTCGAGTTCCCCGCGCCGGCCACGGGGCAGCCGTGAGCTCCCCACCGGTGACCGGCACCGTGGCTGGCGGCACCCCGCCTCCGTCCCTCCCGGCTCCGGCCACCGGCCTGCCCGGCGACGTCGTTCCGGCCGCCCTGGAGTCCGAGTTCCCGGCACCGAGCCCGTCGCGGAGCCCCCAACTGCTGCGACGCCTCCAGGTGCTGGTGGCGCTCGCCGCGCTGCTCGCCGGCGTCGCGTGGGCCTGGGTGCTCATCGACCTTCGCAGCGACCTCGCCTCGGCCCCCGAACTTGCCCAGCAGTACGCCCGGCTCGGCCAGGTGCAGCACAACCTGAACCGCGCGGCCGTCCTCGCCGACCGACACGCGATCTCCGGTGAGGCTACCGACGGCCCGCTGGCCGAGGAGAGCACCGAACAGCTCGCCCTCGCGGCAGGCCTGCTGGTCGAGGCGGTCCGGGACCGGCCCCAGGACGCGGCCGCGCTGTCGGCGCTCAGCCAGGACCTCTCCCGGTACACCGCCGCCCTCACCTACGCGGCCGGGAAGCCGCGCGCCGAGGCGATCCCGCTGCTCGCCCGCGCCGACGGGAACCTCGACGCCCTGTCCGCCGACCTCGCCGGCCTCCAGGCGACCCTTTCCACGGAGGCGTCGGAGCGGCCCTGGAGCCAGGGCCTCGCGATTCCGCTCCTGGTCACCCTGGCGATGATCGGCTGCCTGGCCTGGGCGGGTTGGGTGGTGGCCCGGCTCAGCCGTCGGGTACTGAACCTCGGCCTGGTCTCGGCGGCACTCGCCCTGGTGCTCGGGCTGATCGTCACCGCCACGGCCCAGACCGCTGCCGCGGAGGCCTCCCAGTCCAGCCGCGGCACCCAGTTCGGCCACGTCGCCAACTCGACCAACGCCGTCACCGAACTGCAGGGCGCGCACCGGGTGCTCACCGCGGCCGTGTTGGCGCAGCTGTGGAGCGCGGACCGGGACGCGGACTACCGTGCCGCCCTCGAGGCTTCCCAGGAGGCCGCCTCCCGCGAGGACCTGGCCGGGGTGAATGCCTTCGGCACGGCCGCCACCGCGGTGATCGATCTCCTGGCGGAGGGCTCGTGGAAGGCAGCCGCCACGGCCCTGCAGTCCGACGGTGACGACGCCCTGGACGCCCTCGCCGAGGGCTTCCGCACCCGGGCCGACGCGGTCGTGGCCGATGCCGCAGCGGAAGCGGCCACCAACCCGGAAACGGCCCGGGCCGGCATGGTGAGCCAGCTGGTGCTGGTGATCGTGCTCGCGCTGGCCGGTGCCGCGCTCGGCGTGCTGGGACTGGACCGGCGGCGGCAGGAGTACCGATGAGCTCCGTCTCGCCCGTCGCCCCCGGCCAGCTCGGGGTGGCTGCCCGCCCGACCGAGCTCCTGGACTACCTCGGCCAGCTGGACGCGTGGCTGCTGGGTCGCAGGGCCGAGCTCGACGCCCTCGACGAGCAGATCGTCTCGACCGGCCGGCAGGCGGAGCTGACCGGTGACATGGCTCTGGCGCTGGCGCTGTGGCAGGCGGCCAGAACCCGGCAGAACCTGCTCCTGACCACCTGGGACTCCGGAAGGGTCGGACGTGAGGAGCTGGAACGACTCTCGGCGCTGATCTGGGGCCGCCTGGACACCACCGGCAGCCCGGTGGCCTCGCTGCAGTCGATGGCGGTGTCGCTGCCCGAGGCCGGGCGGCTGTGCGACGCGCTGGTGGCGCAGCTCCGTACCCGGCTCAACACCGATCCGAACGCCCAACAGCAGCAGATCCGGATCCGGGAGCTGCGCGCACAGCTGGAGCGGATCCGCGACCAGATCGCCCTCGAACCGCCGGCGCTGGCGCCGCGGGCAGCGGCCGGGCTGGACGCCCTGGCGACCCGCACCGCGGAACTCGCGGAGAAGCGCAGCCGCGGCGGCGACATCGGCGGGCTGCTGGGCACCCTGGAGATCGACGCCGCCCGGATGGAGCGGGACCTGATCGTGGGGGCCGCCCAACGTCGCGAGGCCCGTGACCTGCTGACCAGGGCGCGGGAGTCGCTGGCCGGGGCGAATGCCCGCGAGCTGGCGGTCCGGGCCCTCGCCGCACGGGTCACGGCCTCGGTGCGGCCGGCGCCCACCGTCGTCGTCCCGGCCGTGGCCGACCTGGGACCGGTGCCGAACACCCGCGACGCCCTGGTCGGCTATGTCGAGGAACTCCGCCGACTGGACGGGCAGCTGAACGAGGCGCAGGCGGTGCTCGTCCGGGCGCTGGAGGACCGGGACGCGGCCGCGTCCCTGCTGTCGGCGCTGCAGGCGAAGGCGGCCGCCCTGGGTCACGCCGCAGACCCGGTTCTCGGCACGGTGTCGGAGCTGGTCGGGACGGGGCTGGCCGCGGAGCCGGTGGCGCTGCCGGTGGTGCAGCAGCTCCTGAACGCGTACTCCGCCCAGCTCGACCACCTGTCCGGGAGCGCCCGATGAGGTGCACCCAGCCGGGCTGCACCGGCACCATCGTGGACGGCTACTGCGACGTCTGCGGGATGCCCGGCGCCGTCGCCCCGGCCGGCCGCGGGGTGCCGGGCAGCCGACCGTCCACCAGGCCGACCGGAGCCTGCCGGCAGCCGGGCTGCGCCGGCCGGATCGTCGACGGTTACTGCGACGTGTGTGGCGCGCCGGACGCCCCGCCGGGCCTGCCGTCCGCGCCGGCCTCCCCAGGTTCCACGGTCACCCGAACCTCGATCCACCTGGGGTCGACGGCGTTGGGTTCGGCCCGCGCGACCTCCTTCGGTGGCCGGCCGAAGCGGCAGTCCAACAATGACCGGCTCACCACCGGCCGGATCGGTGCCGGGCTGACCCGGGTGCCGCCCGCGCCGGCCATCGACCCCGGAAAGGCGGTGCTGGCCCGCGCCGAGGTGCCGCTGGGCTCCCGGGTCTGCGCCCGTTGCGGCCGGAAGGTCGGGCAGGGCGCGGACAAGGTGGAGTCACGCTCGGAAGGCTTCTGCCCGGGGTGCGGGGCCCCGTACTCGTTCACCGTGAAGCTGCACGCCGGCGACCTGGTCGGCCACCAGTACGAGGTGATCGGGGCGCTGGCCCACGGCGGCCTGGGCTGGATCTACCTCGCCCAGGACCGGAACGTGTCCGACCGCTGGGTCGTGCTGAAGGGCCTGCTGAACTCCGGCGACCCGGACGCGCTGGCCGCCGCGATCGGCGAGCAGCAGTTCCTGGCCCAGGTCGAGCACCCGCTGATCGTCGAGATCTACAACTTCGTCACCCACGACGACGCCGGCTACATCGTCATGGAGTACGTCGGCGGCCGGTCGCTGAAGCAGTTGCTCAAGCAGCGGATGAGCGCGAACGGCGGCGAGGCTACGACCCGCTCCCGGTGGACCAGGCGCTCGCGTTCTGCTCGAGATCCTGCCGGCCTTCGGGTACCTGCACGACCTCGGCCTGCTCTACTGCGACTTCAAGCCCGACAACGTCATCCAGGTCGGCGACGCGCTCAAGCTGATCGACCTCGGCGGAGTCCGGCACGCCGGCGACGAGGATTCCGCCATCTACGGCACGTCGGCTACCAGGCACCGGAGGTGGCCACCCTCGGCCCCTCGATCGCCTCCGACATCTACACCGATCGGACGTACCCTGATGGTGCTCAGCGCGGAGTTCCGCGGCTACCAGACCGACGTACGTAGCACAAGCTGCCGCCCGCGGACCTGCTGCCCGCTGTTCCAGCGCACGACTCCCTCTACCGGCTGCTGCTCAAGGCCTGCGCCCCGGACCCGAACGACCGCTTCACCTCCGCCGACGAGCTGCGGCGTGCAGCTGCTCGGCGTGCTGCGCGAGGTGGTCGCCACCGCCACCCCGGGCGTGGCCACCTCCTCGGCGACATCGGTGCTGTTCGAGGCGCCCACCGTGGCCACCGACCGCTTCAGCCACCGGCAACTGCCGCGGCTGCGGCCGGACCCGTCCGACCCGCAGGCCACCTGGCTGTCGCGGATCAGCGCCGAGGACCCGGTGCAGCGCCTGGCCGCCCTGGCCGCACCCCCGGCGGTGTCCGCGGAGGTGCTGCTCGCCCGTGGCCATGCGGCGCTGGACGCGGGCAACTCCAGGATCCTGGACGAGTGCGTCAGGCAGTTGCTGGCCCGGCGACCCCTGGGAGTGGCGGGCGGTCTGGCTGAGCGGACTGGGCGCCCTGAAGGCCCGCGACCACCAGACCGCCCAGACCGTCGTTCAACGCGGTCTACGGGCAGGTTCCCGGCGAACTGGCTCCCAAGCTGGCGCTGGCCCTGGCCTGTGAGTTGGGCGGCGAGCTGGACATCGCCGAGAGCCTCTACCGCATCTGCGCCGGCACTGACGCGTCCTACGTCACCCCGGCTGCGTTCGGGCTGGCCCGGGTGCGGGCGGCCCGCGGCGACCTGCCCGGCTCGCTGGCCGCGCTCGAGCTGGTGCCGAGCACGTCGCGCGGCTACCCGGAGTCGCAGCGGCTGAAGGCGCGACACCTGGTCACGCTGGCGACCGACCCCCGCGGCCTGGATGAGGCGTTCACCGCGATCGCGCAGGCCAGGCTCGACCCGCAGGCGGAGGCCCAGTACCAGGCCTTGCTGTTCCGCCGGGCCGTGAGCCTGGCCGGCGCCGGGTCACTCCGGCTGGGTGGTGAGACGCTCTCCGCGGCCATGCTCCGTGACCGGCTCGCCGGGGCCTACCGGGAGCTCGGCCGGCTCGCCGAGGAACCACCGCTGCGGGCCGGGTATGTCGACCTGGCGAATTCCCTACGTCCCTGGAGCCTGCTGTGACCGATGGTCCGCGCACCTCACCCGCCACCCCCGACCCGGCCGGGGCCGTCCCGCGGCCGACCTGCCCGGGGTGCGGCCTGCCGGTGGACCCGGCGGCCCGGTTCTGCGAGTCCTGCGGCAGTCCGCTGGTCCCCACGGCGGCCGCCCCTGCGGCGCCCCCGGGGCCGTCGGCGGACGCGCCCTCTGCCCAGACCCGGCGGCTCGGGGTGCGGGCCAGCGAGGTCCTGTCCTGCCGGTCCTGTGGCGGCACCGTCGGCGCCGACGGTTACTGCCAGACCTGTGGGGCCAAGGCGCCCAGCGCCCGCGACCACTTCAGTGCCGCCGCCGCCGGGTGGGTGGGTGGGGTCTGTGACCGCGGCCTGCAGCACGCCCGCAACGAGGATGCGATGGCGTTGTGGGCGCAGGCCGACCGGGCCGTGCTGGTGGTCTGCGACGGGGTCTCGACCAGTGTCGACTCCGACGTGGCCGCCCTCGCCGCGGCCGAACAGGCCAGGACCGTGCTCGCCGACCGGGTGGGCGGCGGCCACCCCGGACAGGACTCCGACGACGCCATGGCCGCGGCGCTGGTGGCGGCCGCTGCGGCCGCCAACGCCGCCGTGGTGGCGACCACCGCGCAGGACAGCGCCAACGCCGCGTCCGCCACTTTCGCCGCGGCCGTGGTCGTCGGGGATCGCGTCCACTTCGCCAGCCTCGGCGACTCGCGGGTGTACTTCCTGGGCGGCAGCCAGCGACTGCTGCTCAGCCTCGACGACTCGATGGCCCAGGCGTTCATCGCCGAGGGGATGCCCCGGCAGGAGGCGGAGGCGATGCCCCGGGCCCACGCGATCACCAAGTGGCTGGGCCGCGACGCCCATGACATCGTGCCGCGCACCGGGGTGCTGAGGGTGCCGGAGCCCGGCTGGCTCGTGGTCTGCTCCGACGGGCTGTGGAACTACGCGTCCGCTCCCGAGGAACTGGACGGCCGGCTCGCTGCGGCCACCGCGGCGGACACCGACCCGGTCGCCGTCGCCCAGCGGCTGGTGGACTGGGCCAACTCCCGCGGTGGCCAGGACAATGTGACCGTGGCTCTGGCCCGCGTCCCGGCACCGCCACCACCCGCCGCGACGGGGCCGGCGGCTACGCTGAACGAGACCTCCCCCGACCACCAGAACGGAGCGCGCAAAGAGCATGGCTGAGTTCACCGCTGCCGTCTACCAGAACGAGTTCCTGCCCGACGGCGGCACCGACGTCCACGCGATCGTCACCATCCGCTGCACCGGGGCCGGGGCTGCCGGCCGCACCGGGAGCGGCGACGCCGGCGAGATCGTCATCGTCGACACCTCCGGCTCGATGGGGCGTGGCGAACATGAACGCCGCCAAGCAGGCGGCGATGGTCGCCCTCGACCAGATCCTCGACGGCACCTAGTTCGCTGTCATCGCCGGCAACCACAAGGCCTACCTGGCCTACCCGATGGTGCAGACCGGTGCCGGCATGGTGCGGATGGACGCCCGGACCCGGGCCGAGGCGCGACGCGCGATCAGCTTCTTCCGCTGCCGACGGCGGCACCGCGATGGGGACCTGGCTGCAGCTGGCCGGCGGCTGTTCGCCTCGATCGGCCGGCTCGCCCAGAAGCACGCGATCCTGCTCACCGACGGCGAGAACCACAACGAGACCACCGCCCAGCTCGACCAGGCGATCGCCAGCGGTCACCGGGCGACTTCCAGTGCGACTGCCCGCGGCGTCGGCGTCGACTGGAAGGTGCGCCGAGATGCGCCAGATCGCCCAGGCGCTGCTGGGCACCGTCGACATCATCGCGCGACCCGCGCCAGATGGACGCCGTGTTCGCCGAGCTGATGCGCAGCTCGATGGCCCGGGGCGTGGCCGAACGCGCGAGCTGCGGGTCTGGACCCCCCAGGGCGCGCAGGTGCTGTTCGTCCGCCAGGTCTCCCCCACGGTCGAGGACCTCACCCGCCGGGGCACGCCGGTGAACCCGCTGACCGATGAGCTACCCGACCGGCGCCTGGGCCGACGAGTCCCGCGACTACCACGTCGCCGTGCGGCTGGCGGCGAAGTCGGTCGGGCCAGGAGCAGCTCGCCGCCCGGGTGCAGCTGGCCGTCGGCGACGACGTGGTCACCCAGGGCCTGGTCAAGGCCAAGTGGTCCGACGACATGAGCTCACCACCCGGATCAACCCGGAGGTCGCCCACTACACCGGGCAGACCGAGCTCGCCGTGGTGATCCAGGAGGGGCTGGCCGCGAAGGCCGCCGGCGACGAGGCGACCGCGACCACCAAGCTCGGCCGCGCCGTCCAGCTGGCCACCGAGACCGGCAACGACGAGGCCACCTCCAAGCTGCGCAAGGTCGTCGACATCGACGACGCGCGGACGGGTACGGTGCGCCTCAAGAAGGCAGTGTCGACAAGGCCGACGAGATGGCCCTCGACACGGCCTCCACGAAGACCACGAGGATCAGGGGCTGACATGCCGAGCTGTCCGGCCGGGCACCAGACCACCCAGACCGATTTCTGTGATGTCTGCGGGCTGCCGGTGACCTCCACCGACCCGGTCGCGTCGCCCGCCGCCCCGATCACGGGGCTGCCGGTGATCTGCCCGCACTGCCGGACGCCCAATGTCGCCGAAGCACTGTTCTGCGAGGCCTGCGGCTACGACTTCACCACCGGTGTCCTGCCGGTGGTCCCGGACGGGCCCGCCCCGGGCCTCACGCCGGAGGGCGGCGACGAGGGCCACCCCGAACCCCCGGCTTCCGCCGCCGGGGCCACCCAGCCCGCCGGCGTTGCTCCCGCCGCGATCACCCCGCCGGCACGCCAGGCCGTGGAATGGGTCGCGGAGCTGTGGATCGACCCCGACTGGTACTCCGCGCAGGGCTCCAGCGACCCGCTGCCCTCGCCCGGGTTGCCCGACATCGCCACGCTGGTGAAGGAGAGCAACCTGATCGGACGGGTGTCGCACAGCCGTGGCATCTTCCCCGATGTGGACTGCGAGCTCGACACCGGCTGTAGCCGCCGGCATGCCATGCTGACCACTGACGGCACCCGCTGGTGGGTGGAGGATCTCGACTCGGCCAACGGCACCTTCGTCGGCGCCGCCGCCGGGCCGCTGCCCGCGATGCCGATCCCGCGGGGCCGGGTGGAGCTGGTTCCCGGCCAGCGGATCTACGTCGGCGCCTGGACCCGGATCGTGGTCCGGCGCGCCACCGAGGACGAGAAGGAAGCCTTCGCCGGCTGACACCCCGCCGCTGCGGCGCGGGCCGGTCGACGCACCCCGTCGCGTTTGCGCTGTGGGCGTACGGAGACCCGACCGTCCGGCCGACGCTGGTAGCTTGGCCACGCGTCCAACAAGGAGGAACGGTGGAGATCAAGATCGGGTTTCAGCACGTCGCCCGCGAGCTGACGGTGGAGACCGAGTCCACAGCGGCCGAGGTGGAGGCCAGCCTGCGAAAGGCCCTCACCGACGGGACGTTGCTCGTCATCACCGACGAGAAGGGCCGCCGGGTGCTGGTGCCGGCCGACAAGGTCGCCTACATCGACCTCGGCCAGGAGAAGACGCGCACGGTCGGTTTCGGCTCCCTCTGAGCCGCCGGCCGCCGGTTCCGGGGCCGCGCCGGTCGGTACCCGGGCGGGCGTACCGAGCGCCGGATCGCGGTGCCCGCCGGAGCCTGCCCCGCTGCCCGGCGCCCGGCACGCTAGACTGGGGTCGCCGCACACCAAAGTGCGCGCCTGCCTCGAGCGGCCCCACGCGCCGCCGGCGGTCCGTACTTCTGCGCCGAGCCCGGCCGCAGTGACAGATAAGGCAAGACCCTGACCGACATCGACACCGACCTGCCCACGGTCGAAGAACAGCGCACCTTTGCCGACCTGGGCGTGATCCCCGAGATCTCCGAGGCCCTCGCCAGGCTGGGCATCGTGAACCCTTTCCCGATCCAGTCCATGGCCATCCCGATCGCGATCGGCGGCACCGACATGATCGGGCAGGCGCGCACCGGCACCGGCAAGACCCTGGCCTTCGGGATCAGCCTGCTGCAGCGGATCACCGTCCCCACCGACCCCGGCTACGCCGACCTGAAGTCACCCGGTCTGCCGCAGGCGCTGGTGATGTGCCCGACCCGAGAACTGGCCCTGCAGGTCGCCCGCGACCTCGCCGATGCGTCCACCGTTCGCCACGCCCGGGTCCTCACCGTCTACGGCGGGGTCGGCTACGACGCCCAGCTGGGCAGCCTTTCCGACGGTGTCGATGTCGTGGTCGGCACCCCGGGCCGGCTGCTGGACCTGGCCAACCGGCGTTCCCTCGACCTGTCGAAGGTGCAGGTGCTGGTGCTGGACGAGGCCGACGAGATGCTCGACCTGGGCTTCCTGCCCGACGTCGAGCGGCTGATCGGCAGGACCCCCAAGACCCGGCAGACGCTGCTGTTCTCGGCCACGATGCCCTCGGCGATCGTCGCCCTGTCCCGGATGCACCTGAACCAGCCGGTGAATGTGCGCGCCGAGACGGCCGACTCCCAGCTGACCGTGCCGGACACCACCCAGTGGGTGTACCAGACCCATGACCTGGACAAGCCGGAGATCGTGGGACGGCTGCTGCAGTCCCCCCTCTGCACCCGGACCATCATCTTCACCCGCACCAAGCGCGCAGCGCAGCGGCTGTCCGACGAACTGGAGGACCGCGGCTTCAACGCCACCTCGATCCACGGCGACCTGAACCAGGTGGCGCGGGAGAAGGCACTGAAGCGATTCCGTGACGGCAAGGTTGCGGTGCTGGTCGCCACCGACGTGGCGGCGCGCGGCATCGACATCACCGAGGTCAGCCACGTGGTCAACTACGAGTGCCCCGACTCGGAGATGACCTATGTGCACCGGATCGGCCGCACCGGCCGCGCCGGCGCCAAGGGCACCGCGGTGACCTTCGTCGACTGGGCCGACCTCACCCGCTGGAAGATGATCAACCGGACGCTCGACCTGCACTACCCGGAGTTGCTGGAGACGTACTCGACCTCCCCGCACCTGTTCGAGGACCTCGGGATCGCCGAGGGCACGAGGGGACGGCTCAAGGACGCGGCCCCCCGCGAGCGGCTCGACCGCAAGGACGGCCACCACAAGGACGGCCACCACCACAAGGACCACAAGGACCACAAGGAGCACAAGGACCGGCCGGCGCGCGAGCGCAGCCGGCGCCGGCTGCGCAACGGCGAGCCGGTCGAAGGCGCTGCCGTGGTCACCGACACCACCGGACCGTCGCAGGACGCGGCCCCCGGTGCGTCGGCCGACCGGCCGGCGCGACGCCGCCGTCGCGGCTCCCGCGGCGGGTCCGGCGCCGCAGTGCCCGCGGACGCGGCGCCCGCCGCCGCAGTGCCCGCTGACGCGCAGGCCTGAGCCCGCGCCACCGGTCGTCAGGGTCGGCGTCAGGGAGCCCTGCGGCCCACCGGCTGTGAGTCACGGCTCTCAGTCGCCCCGCGGTGCAGCCGGCCGCGGGGCTTCTGCGTCCGGGTGACGATCACCGGGCGTCCGCCCCCGACCAGGCGCCGCCCCGGACGCCCGACGGCCGACACCTTGCTGCGGCCGACAACCTTTGCGGTGCGCGACCCGTGCGGGTTCTGCCTGCTTCAGTAGGTCATGTTCATGGCCGCACGCACCTCGGCGAGGGTGGCCTCGCCCACCTCGTTGGCGTGGGCGTTGCCCCGGCGGAGCACGTCCAGCAGGTGGCCGGGGTCCGCGGCGAGTTCGACCCGCCGGGCCCGGATCGGCGCGAAGAACTCGTTCACCGCTTCGGTGACCAGCTTCTTCAATCCGCCGCCGCCGCCGTCGCCGATCCTCCCGGCGATCGTGGCCGGGTCCTGACCGGTGCACAGTGATGCCAGCAGCAGCAGGTTGGAGACCTCGGGGCGGTTCACCGGGTCGAAGGTGATGCTCCGGTCGGAGTCGGTGACCGCCTTCTTGATCAACCTGGCGGTTGTATCGGCGTCCATGCCGATCTCGATCACGTTGCCCTTGGACTTGCTCATCTTGGTGCCGTCCAGCCCGAGCACGGTCGAAGCCCTGCTGAGGAGCGCGTCGGCCTGCGGGAAGATCGGGCGGGCGGGGTCGACCCGGCCGTAGCGCTCGTCGAACCGGCGGGCGACCACCCGGGTCTGCTCCAGGTGCGGCAACTGGTCCTTGCCGACCGGCACCAGGTTGGCCTTGCAGAACAGGATGTCGGCGGCCTGGTGCACCGGGTAGGTGAGCAACAGGCCCGACATCGGCCGGTCGCCGGTGGCTTCCAGCTCGGCCTTCACCGTCGGGTTGCGGCGGAGTTCGGCCTCGGTGACCAGCGAGAGGAACGGCAGCAGCAACTGGTTGAGCGCCGGCACCGCGGAATGGGCGTAGATGGTGGTGCGCGTCGGGTCGAGCCCGATCGAGAGGTAGTCCGCGAGCATCCCCAGCACCCGCTTGCGGATCGGTCCGGTGCCGTCGCGATCGGTGATCACCTGGTAGTCGGCGATCAGGATGAACGTCTCCACCCCGGCGTCCTGGAGCCGGACCCGGTTCGCCAGGGAGCCGAAGTAGTGGCCCAGGTGCAGGTTGCCGGTCGGACGGTCACCGGTCATCACCCGGAAGCCGGACGGGTCCTTCGCGATCTGTGCCTCGATCTCGGCGCTGCGGGCCTCGGTCCGTCGCAGTGACGCCTCCGAGGTGGAGGCCGCGAGCTGTTCGCCGGCGTCGAGGGCCTGGTCGGTCATCAGTGCACTGCCTTCTCCCGAAACGAGTTGAACCGGGTGGAGACTCTACACCGGCCGCCGGGTTCAGATGGCGAGCCGCCCGCCACGCCCGGCCACCCGACCGGCGATCTCGGCGAGGACCTCCTCGGCGGTGGTGTTGCAGCCCAGTCCGTGGTCGAACTTGCCGAGGCCGTGGTAATCCGACGAACCGGTGACCAGCAGCCCCACCCGGGTGGCAAGCGCCCGCAGCTCGTCCCGGGTCGCGTCGTCGTGGTCCTGGTGATCGACCTCGAGGCCGTCCAGGAGCCCCCGCCCCGCGAACCCGGCCAGCAGGTCAGGGCCCAGTTCGGGACGGCTCACCCGGCCCCATGGGTGGGCGATCACCGCGACGCCACCGGCGGCCCGCACCAGGTCCAGAGCACGCTCCAGGGCGGTGGCGTAGCGCGGGACGAACATCGGGCCGCCGTCGGCGAGGTAGCGGTCGAAGGCCTCCCGCCGGTCGGCGACGTAGCCCCGGGCGACCATGGCGTCGGCGACGTGGGGCCGACCCACCGAGGGACTGTCCCCGACCACCCCTGGCAGCACGTCATCGATCGGCATCCCCGCCGCCGCCAGCCGGGCCAGCATCGCCGGGATCCGGCCGTTGCGTCCCTGCCGTACCCGGGCGAGCTCGGCCGTCAGCGCGGGGTCGTCGGTGCGGCAGCCGTAGCCCAGCACGTGCACCGAGGTGCCGTTGAGCTCGGCGGAGAACTCCAGGCCGGGCAGCACCCGGACGCCGTGCCGCGCCCCGGCCACGCCGGCTTCGGCGAGCCCGTCGAAGGTGTCGTGGTCGCACAGCCCGATCACGCCCACCCCCGCCCGCGCCGCCGCGGCGACCAGGTCGGCGGGGGTGTCGGTGCCGTCCGACACCGAGCTGTGGGTGTGCAGGTCGATCAGCATGGCCCCATCCTGCCTGAAGGCCCCATCCCGCCCGCACCCTCGACCCGCCGGGTCAGGCGAGCATCGCCCGCACCTGGCTCAGGCCCACGTTCATCCGGGCGATGTCGGCCCGTCCATCGGAGAGCAGGCGGATCGTCGCCACCCGGGTGTCCAGCGACGGATCCGACGACAACCAGTCGGCGACGGCCCGCTCGGGATCCACCCCGGGACCGGCGGACGACAGCACCACGGCGGTGAGCCCGGCGTGGGCCGCAACCAGTTCGTCCCGCAGCGCCGCCCTGGCCATCGCGTCCCACCGGTCCTGGCGGGGCAACCCGTCCACGCCGGCGGCAAGGAGGTCCAGCCCCACCGCCGTCGCCAGCCGGTAGTGCACCCGCGCCACCCGCAGCGGCTCGATCCCTAGCCGGTGGGCCACCTCGACGACGCTGAGCAGGGTGTGGGCCTGGCCGGCGGTGGCCATCGTGCCCGCCAGCGGCTCGGCCACGCCGGCGTCCCGCCACCGCTCCTGCGCCGCCCACGCCGCCTCGGCGGCTGTGCCCCCGAGCAGCCCGCCCAGTTCGGGGCGCAACAAGGTCACGTCGGAGCCGTACTCGGCGATGGCAGCGCCCACGTCGAGCGATCCGCGCCGGTGTTGCAGCAGCCAGCGGGTGGCCCGTTCGACCATCCGGCGTAGCGTCACCCGCAACTCGGTGGCCGTGGCGGCGGCCAGGCCCGGGTCCCGCCGCAGCCGAACCTCGTCCAGACCCACCGCGAAGATCGCCCGGGAGGCGAGCTGGGCCCGGATGATGTCGGCGACACCCGCCCCGGTCTCGCTGGAGAGCCGGTGGTGGGCGGTGATCCCCTGGCTGTTCACGAACCGGTTCACCGCGACCGTGGCGATGATCTCCCTGGCCAGCCGGTGCCCGGGCATCCGGTCGGCGTACCGCTCGCGCAAGGCCTCCGGGAAGTACTGCACCAGCCGGTCAGCCAGGTACGGGTCGTCGGGCAGGTCGGAGGCGAGCACCCACCGGTCGAGGGCGATCTTGGTGTACGACAGCAGGACCGCCAACTCGGGCCTCGTGAGCCCTTCGCCGACGGCGATCCGCGCGGCCAGCTCCTCGGTGGACGGCAGGTGCTCCAGCCGCCGGTCCAGCAGGCCTTCACTCTCCAGGGTGCGCATCCAACCCTCCTGCTGCCCGGCCAGGACCGTCCGGCGCGACATCGCGTTGGCCAGAGCCAGGTTCTGGTCGAGGTTGTGGGCCAGCACCAGTCGCGCCACCTCGTCGGTCATGGACGCGAGCAACTCCCGGCGGTCCCCCTCCCCCAGCCGCCCGGACGCCACCTCCGGCGCCAGCAGGATCTTGATGTTCACCTCGTGGTCGGAGGTGTCCACGCCGGCGGAGTTGTCGATGAAGTCGGTGTTGATCCGTCCGCCCGCCTGGGCGTACTCGACCCGGCCGGGCTGGGTGAACCCGAGGTTGCCGCCCTCGGCCACGCACCGCGCCCGGACCTGGCGGCCGTCCACGCGCACCGCGTCGTTCGCCTTGTCGCCCGCCTCGGCGTGGGTCTGGGTGGATGCCTTCACGAAGGTGCCGACCCCGCCGTTGAAGAGCAGGTCGACCGGGGCACGGAGGATCCCGCTGACCAGCTCGTTGGGGGTCAGCCGTCCGGTGTCGGCGGGCAACCCGAGCGCGGCCGCCGCCGCCGCCGACAGTGGCACCGACTTCGCGTCCCGGCGGTACACCCCCCCGCCGGCCGAGATCACGGCCGGGTCGTAGTCGGCCCAGGTCGACCCGGGCTTCGCGAACAGCCGCTGCCGCTCGGCGTAGGCCGCGCCGGGGTCGGGATCGGGGTCGAGGAACACGTGCGCGTGGTTGAACGCCGCCACCAGCCGGATCCGGTCCGACAGCAGCATGCCGTTGCCGAAGACATCGCCGGCCATGTCACCGATGCCGACGCCGGTGAAGGCGTCAGTGGCCGGGTCGAGGCCGAGTTCGGCGAAGTGCCGCTTCACCGACTCCCAGGCGCCGCGCGCGGTGATGCCCATCGCCTTGTGGTCGTAGCCGCTCGACCCGCCGGATGCGAACGCGTCGCCCAGCCAGAAGCCGCGGCCCACCGACACCTGGTTGGCCAGGTCGCTGAAAGCGGCGGTGCCCTTGTCGGCGGCCACCACCAGGTACGGGTCGTCGCCGTCGTAGCGGAGCACCCGGTCCGGCGGCCGCACCTCCCCGGCCGCCACGATGTTGTCGGTGACGCTGAGCAGCGCGTCCACGAACAGCCGGTAGCACTCCCGACCTTCGGCCAGCCACGCCGCCCGGTCGGACGGCGCGGGCAACTGCTGGGGCACGAAGCCGCCCTTGGCCCCGCTGGGCACGATCACGGTGTTCTTCACCAGCTGGGCCTTGACCAGGCCGAGCACCTCGGTGCGGAAATCCTCGGGCCGGTCCGACCAGCGGATACCGCCCCGGGCCACCGCCCCGAAACGCAGGTGGACGCCCTGCAGGCGGGGGGCGTACACGAAGACTTCGAACGCGGGCCGCGGTTCGGGCAGCAGCCGCAGCCGGTCGGGCAGCAGCTTCAACGCCAACACCTCGGTGCCGGTGTAGGCGTTCGTGCGGACGCAGGCGTCCACGACGCCCAGGAAGGCCCGCAGGATCCGGTCATGGTCGAGGCTGGCCACTGCGTCCAGCTGCCCGGCGAGCTGGTCGCGCAGCGCCGCGATCGCGGCGTCGCGTTCACCCGGGTCGGGGTACGCGTCGGGGTCGAACTTGACCGCGAACACCTCCGCCAGCAGGGCGGTGATCGCCGGGTTGGCGTTCAGGGCGGTCGCCAGGTACGGCTGGCTGAACGGCACCCCGGCCTGCTGCAGGTACCGGGAGATCGCCCGAAGCCAGGAGACCTGCCGCCAGTCCAGGCCGGCGGTCAGCACCAGCCGGTTCAGGTCGTCGGCCTCGCAGCGCCCGGTCAGGGACGCCACGAACGCCTCGGCGAACCGGCGCCGCAGTCCGGGTTCGCCGCCCCGCGCGACGAGGTCGGCCGGCAGTTCCAGGCCGAAGTCGTAGACCAGCACGCGGGTGCCGCGTAGGTCCCAGCTGTAGGGCCGCTCGTCGACCACGTCGACGCCGAGCACGGCCAGGTGAGGCATCACCTCGGTCAGCGACATCTCCCGTCGGGTGACCACCTTCAGCCGCACGTCGGAGTGGTCGACCTCCTCCAGCGGCGCGGTGATCGCCAGCCGCAGGTCGTCGGGCCCGGTCAGGTGGTTGGCCAGCCCCAGGTCGGCGATCGCGACCGAGGGCGGGTAATCGGCGATGTAGGCCTCGCTGAACTCCACCCCGCGCTGCTCGCTCGGCAACGCGTCCGACAGGTCGGCGAAGTCGTCCTCCCAGCTTCGGGTGGCCGTCGCGACCTCGGCGGCGAGCAGTTCGGCGTCGGGGTCAGCGGGTGCGTCCGGGCCGAGCCGGACGACGAAGAACAGCCGGGTCAGCACCGATTCCGACACCAGGGTGGTGAACTCGACCTCCACCCCGCCCAGCCGGTCGAGCAGGACGTCCTGGATCCGCAGCCGGCTGGCGGTGTTGTAGCGGTCGCGGGGCAGGTACACCAGCGCGGTGGCGAAGCGCCCGTACCGGGCCCGGCGCAGGAACACCCGGGTCTGGCGGCGCTCACGGAGGGCGGCGACCCCGGCGACGATCGGCGCGAGCTCCTCGACCCCCGCCTCGAACAGCTCGTCGCGCGGGTAGGTGGCCACGACCTGCCGCACCGCGTTCCAGCCGTGCGAGTTCGGCTCGAACCCGGAGTCGTCCAGCAGCCGGTCGGCCTTCGCCGCCAACACCGGGATGTTCTCCACCGAATCGGTGTAGGCCGACGCGGCGAGCAGTCCGAGGAAGCGGTGCTCGACGAGGAGCTCGCCTTCAGCGGTGTAACGGCGGGCGGCCACCCGCTCGACATAGATGGGCCGGTGAACCGGGGATCGGTGCGGGTCGCGCACCAGCACGAGCGGGTCGCGCTCGCCGGGACCCGGAACGGTGTCCGGGTCCGGCTCGGTCACACCGCTGAGGATGCCGAGACCGCTGCCGGCCAGCGGGTGGAGCCGACCGTCGCTCAGGGTGTAATCGGCGCAGCCCAGGAACACGAAATTCCCGGCCGCCAGCCAGTCCAGCAGCGCTACCGCCTCCGTCGTCCCGGCCGGGTCGTCCCCGCGCAACTCGGTGGCGGCCGCCCGCGACCTGGCCACCATCGGCTGCCAGTCGTTGACCACGGCCGCAAGAGTGTCCAGGGCGCCGCGCAGCCCCGAGACCAGGGTGTCGGCCAGGGATTCGGCGGCTTCCCCGAGCGGTGGGCCCGCCTCGACCGAGATCCACGACTCCGGCAACCCCTCGCCCCCCCGGCCCAGGTCGGTGAGGGCACCGGACGCGTCTCGCGCCACCCGGAGCTGGGGGTGGTACAGGCGACTCAGGCTCCACCCTTGACGGGTCAGTTCCATGGTGACCGTGTCCACTAGGAACGGCCGGTCGTCGGTGACCAGCAGCAGGGTGGCCCGGCCCGCCGGAGCACCGGGAAGCCGCCCGGTGAGCAGCCGCAACCGGTGCTCTCCCTGCGCCCGGGTGCGGCCCAGTTCGAGGTGGGCGTGCAGCGTCGCGGCCAGGGTCTCGGGGTCCACCCCGGCGAGGTCGGGATCCGGTACCGGGGCGAGGTAGTCGGTCAGGAGTTCCTGGGCGTCGGCATCGAGGCTCCCGGCGGCCGTGGTGGCCGACCAGAGCGAAGCCCGGGAGCCGGCCGAACTACCGGGTACGACACTGGACACGACTGCTCCTCAGCGTTGATGAAGCTCCGTCCAGCCTATCCACGCAACAATGGGCGGCATGCAGATACGCGCCACCAATGACTTCGCCGCCCCGATCCACGAGGTGTTCGCGATGCTCACCGACCGGGCCTTCCTCCGGGCGGTCTGCCTGGCCTCCGACCCGCTGGACCACGACGTCGTGGTGGACGGGCTGCGCACGGCCACCCGGCGGGTGGTGCCGACCCCGTCGGCGGTGAGCAGGTTCGCCGGACCGACGATGGCCGTGGTCGAGGAGATCGTGTGGGGGATCGCGGCGGCGGACGCCGGACGCCGGGGCACCGCGCACATCACGGTCGAGGGCATGCCGGCCGAACTGCGGGGCACCGTCATCCTGCGGGCCGGGGGACGCGGCACCATGCTCGACTACACCGGGGAGCTGACCGTCCGGGTACCCGTACTGGGCCCCGGACTGGCGAAGCAGGCCGCTCCGCTGCTGCTGGAGGCCCTGGAGATCCAGCAGCGGGTCGGCGAGGAGTACCTGGCCCGCTGAGCGGCGGGCTGCGCGGCGCGCCCCGGACCGGGCCCGGGCCCCGGTCCGGCCGAACCCCGGCCTGGCCGGGCGGTTCAGGAGCCGGGGACGGTCCCCTGCCGCACCACGCGCAGCTGCTGCCGTCCCTGCGGCAGGTCGACCTCGACCCGCGACCCGACGGCGACCTGGCGTCCGCGCCGGGTCTCGGGTTCGCCGTCGACCCTCACCCGGCCTGAGCCGATCAGCGCCTTCGCCTCGCCGCCGTCCATGACGATACCGGCGTACTTGAGCAACTGCCCCAGCCGGATCGCCTCCCCGCTGATGTCGATCTCCACCCCGCCAGTCTGGCCCACCTCGCGGGCCCGTTGCACTCCCCCGGCCGGTGGACGGGTGCCCGGCGCACATTTCCCCCGGTGCCGGAGCCGGGGGCAGGTCAGGCCCGGACCAGCCGGTACACCCCGTCCCCGGTGCCGTTGGAGGTCGTGAAGTACAGCGCCCCGTCCGGGCCCAACTCCACCGTGCGGACCCGGCCGTGGCCGGTGTCCAGTTCGCCCAGCTTCGTGAGCCTGCCCGCGTCCACCTCGAACAGCAGGATGCCCGCGCCCTTCAGCTGGGCGACCGCGAGGAGACCGTCCCACTCTGCCCACTGCGATCCGGACAGGAAGGTCGCCCCGCTGGTGGCCACGGTCGGGGTGCCGGAGCGCCACGCCGCCCTGACCGCCTTCGGGAAGCGCTTGCGATCGGTCATCGACCGCTTCTCGTTGTAGCCCGGCGTGGGGCTCCAGCCGT
The DNA here is from genome assembly GCA_963704225.1 of uncultured Actinomycetota bacterium. Taxonomy (GTDB): domain Bacteria; phylum Actinomycetota; class Actinomycetes; order Propionibacteriales; family Propionibacteriaceae; genus Propionicimonas. The sequence goes on along the minus strand of CAVPHL010000011.1, from coordinate 81,350 downwards.
AGTTGCGGCGTTTCCGCACGGGGTTCACCTCGTCGTCGCGGCTCGGGCCGTGCTCGACCGACCACATCGTGGAGGTGCCCGGCTGCAGGGCGAGACCCTGGATGTTGCGGTGCCCGTAGTTCCAGACGTAGCGGGCCCTGCCGCCCTTGCGGTGGAACGGGTTGGTCCTCGGGATCGTGCCGTCGCTGCGCACGCGCAGCACCTTGCCGCCCAGCGAGTACCGGTTCTGCGGGGTGGAACCCCTGGCCGCGTCCCCGGTACCGATGTAGAGCATCCCGGCCGACCGGAACCGCAGCCGGCAGCCGTTGTGGCGGCCGTTCCCGATCGGGATGCCCCTGACCAGCGTCTTCACCTTCACGGCGGTGGTGTCGCTGGTCAGCTGCCATTTCCAGACCTGGACGTCGGACGCCGCCCCGGAGGTCCTCGCCACGGACAGGCAGGTGTAGAAGTAGCCGTTGGCGGCGGCGTCCGGATCGGCGACCATGCCCAGCAGCCCGCCCTCGGAGCGGACGAACAGGGGTGGCAGCGGCAGGTCGACCGCCTGGGCCTCGGCGTTCCCCCGCTTCGACCACACCCGGCCGGCCCGTTCGTTGAAGAGCATCAGGTCGCCGGCCCAGGTGACGTCCCAAGGGATCGACAACCCGGTGACGACGGGGGTGACGGTGTACGCCGGCTCGTCCGCCACGGCTGCCGGTGCCGGCGTCACCGCCGGGATTGTCGAGGCGAGCAGCAGCGTCGGCAGGACGAGACGGAGCCGCGACGTGGCAGCCATCCAGTGGACCTCCGGGGTAGGTGGACGGCCCTCAGGCTAGCGAGGAGGGGGATCCTCGACCATACGCAGGAGTGTCCCCGCTCACGCCTTCGGCGAGAACACGTGCACCTTGGTCCCGATCGGGGTGCGCCTGAAGATCCAGGTCGCCTCGGAGAGCGTGCCCACGTTCACGCAGCCGTGGCTGGAACCCTGGTAGCCCTGGCTGTGGAAGCCGGGTGAGTAGTGCACGTACATGTCGGGATGGAACATCACGCTGTACGGCATCGCTCCGGACCCGTAGTTCTCCGACTTCGGGTCGACCTGCTTGTCGAAGACCCGCCAGGTGCCGTTGGCGGTCCCGAACACCCGCCACTCGCCCTTCTTCTGGTCCTTCTTCTTCAGGTAGGTGTAGCCACCCAGCCGCACCTTGACGGTTTTCCTGATCTTGCCGTTCTTGAGCCAGAACAGCTTGCGATGGGCCTGGTCGACGCAGATCACGATGCCGTCGGCCCGGCACCTCTTCGGCAGGTCCACCGGCAGGGCGGGTGCCTTGGTCGCCAGCGCCAGCCAGGTGTTCTTCTTCACGTAGCCGGTCGCGTTCAGGCCGCGAGAGCGTTGGTAGTTGAGGATCGCGTTCGCGCCGCTGGTGGCGTTGATCCGGCTGGTCGTCGCCCAGGGATGGAACTTGGCAGCCTTGAGCTTCTTGATCACCAGCAGGGCGCACTTCCCGGACGAGCCCGGCCCGACCGTGGTGGTGATGCAGCCCTTGAACACCTTCCTGGTCTTCTTGCTGAGCGTGTCCCAGGGGTCCGTGGGAGTGGGCGTCGGGGTCGGGGTCGGGGTCGGGATCGACGGTGCGGGCGCAACGGTGGGGGGCGTCGACACGGACGCACGGGGTGCCGGCGACACCCCGGCATCGCTGCCGAACACGCCCTGGGTCGGGCCGACGGGAGTACGCGCGCACCCGGTGGCGAGGATCGCCGAGGCGACAGCCAGGACGGCGAGGGTGCGGTGGGGGCGGCGCCTCTTGGGCGGGGGCGTCGGGCTCATTGGGGTCCTTCCGGGCACGGTCGGCCGGTGGCCGGGAAAGGGTCGTCCGTGCGTCGTCCCACACAGGGTACCTGTCCTGTGTGTGAACCCGGGCTTTCGACGTTCCTGCGGGCCGGCACGTGAAGTGGTCGGAGCCGCGTGTCCGGTCGTGCCGCTGGTCCAGAACGTGAACACGGCGGCGCGCCGTCGTCGAGGCGTCCGCGGTTCATCGGTTTGGTGCCTGGACCCGGTTGGCCCTGCCGCTGAGCGGCGGGACGGAAGTAGGCTGTCTGATCGGGAGCGAGGGTCGGAGATGGATTGTTGCCCCGGCGGGAACGCCTACGAGGTCGAGTTCTCCCGCGACTACGCCCGAACGACCGCGCAACGCTATCTGCGTCGCGGACTCACCAGGTTGGCCCGTCGCATGGTCGACTTCCTCGAGAAGAGGGGAATTGCTGGCGCCTCCTTGCTCGAGATCGGTGGCGGAGTCGGCTATCTCTGTGTGGAGCTGCTTCGTCGGGGGGCCGCGGCGGCCACCACCCTGGACCTGTCGCCGAACTACGAGGAGGAAGCGCGCACGTTGGCGAGCCGCTACGGGCTCGCTGACCGCCTGACCCGACTGCAGCTGGACATCGCGCGGAACCCGGCCGCCGTGGACCCGGCCGATGTGGTCGTCCTGAACCGGGTGGTCTGCTGCTACCCGGACTGCGCAGGCCTGCTGTCCGCCGCCGGCAGCCATGCGCGCTCGCTCCTGGTCCTGAGCTATCCCACGTGGAACTCGTTGACCCGGCTCAGGCTGAGGATGGAGAACTGGTCGAACGTCGTTCGCGGCCGGGAGTTCCGTGCCTACCTGCACAACCCCACTGCCATGGTCGAGATCCTTGAACGTGAAGGGCTGCACCTCGTCATGGAGCACCACGGACCGAAATGGTCGATCGCCGGCTTCGAGCGCCGGGTTGTCTGAAAGCTCAGCGCTCAAGGACCTCTCCCATCTGCGAAGTGCAGCCACACTCCCGAGCGACGCGGGGGGCGTGACGGTCCAGGTCCCCGGAGTCGATGACCGCGGGATCCGGTCCGGGCGCGGTCCGCGCGCCGCTCAGTGGAAGTCGCGGGACCGATGAATCACCATGATCGGCAGCGGCTCCAGCCGGTCGGCAACCACGTTCACCACACCTTCGGGTGAGCGTTCCAGCTTTCCCCGCACCACCAGCGCGGACGAGGATCGGGCGACCCGGCGGTAGCGCTGCCAGACCCCGACCGAGCAGACCACGTTCACCAACCCGTGCTCGTCCTCGAGGTTGAGGAAGGTGATCCCGGACGCGGTGGCCGGGCGCTGCCGGTGGGTGACCAGGCCCGCCACCTCCACCCGCCGGTCCGGCTCGGCCGTGCCCAGCGCGGACGTACTGAGCACCCCGCGCCCTTCCAGTTCCGCGCGCAGTTGACCGATCGGGTGGTCGTCGGTGCTCACCCCGGTCGCCCACAGGTCGTCGGCCAGCACCTCGACCGGCGTCGGCTCCTCGAACAGCGGCGGCTGGGACGTCACCCAGGGTGCCCGGCAGCGAACCCGGCACGTCCCGCGCCGCGCTCCCGGCACGCCACAAAGCCTGCCGCCGGGTCAGGCCGAGACACTCCAGCGCCCCCGCCGTCGCCAGCGCCTCGAGGTGTTCCGCGGCCAGCCCGGTGCGCCGAACGAGGTCCTCCATCGAGCGGAACGGCCCGTTCCCGGCCCGTTCGGCGACGACCCGTTCGGCCACCGCACGCCCGATCCCGCGGACGCCGGCGAGACCGAGCCGCACCGCGAAGGCTGTATCCCTGCGGTGCGTCGTGGTGGGCGTCAGGCGTGGTCGGGTCGAACTCCCCGACCGGCGGTTGGTGTCGGTCGAGGCAGGAGGCCGGTCCGGTCGGTGGCCGCACCGCGGGCCCCGGTTGCCCGGGTCTGGGCGAGTTCGACCCTCGATCCGTGGGATCAGGACTCGACCCGGGGTCAGCCGGGTCAGGGCTCGACGAACCCGCCCGGAGCTCGTCGGCCTCGACCGGTTCCAGGACCGCGTCCACCCCCGACGACGTGCAGGTCGGGCCGCCGCACCTCGACGCCGTGGCGGCGGGCGTCGGCGACCAGCGTGGCCGGCGAGTAGAACCCCATCGGCTGGGCGCGCAGCAGCGCGGCGAGGAACGCCGCCGGGTAGTGCAGCTTGAACCACGAGCGACGCGTAGACGAGCAGCGCGAAGCGACAGCGAGTGGCTCTCGGCGAAGCCGAAGTTCGCGAACGCCTGGATCTTGCGCGTAGATGTCGTCGGCGGCCTCGCCCGACGAGCCCGTTGCGCGGCCATGCCGGCGTAGAGCTTCGCCTGCAGCGACTCGATCCGCTCGATCCCGCGCTTGGACCCCATCGCCCGGCGCAGCAGGTCGGCGTCCTCGCCGCGTGCAGTCGCCGACCGCCATCGCCATCTGCATCAGCTGCTCCTGGAAGAGCGGGACGCCGAGCGTGCGCTCCAGCACCGGCTCGAGCTTCGGGTGCGCGTAGGTGACCGGTCTCCTGCCCGAGCTTGCGCCGCACGTACGGGTGCACCGCGCCGCCCTGGATCGGCCCGGGACGGATCAGCGCGATCTCGATCACGAGGTCGTAGAACCGCCGCGGCTGCAGCCGCGGCAGCAGCCCCATCTGGGCGCGGGACTCGACCTGGAACACCCCGATCGAGTCGGCCCGGCAGAGCATGTCGTAGACCGCCGGCTCCTCCTTCGGGATCGTCGCGAGCTCCCACTCCTCGCCGGTGGCGTCGCGCGACCAGGTCGAAGCTGTACTGGAGGGCCGCCAGCATGCCGAGGCCCGAGCAGGTCGAACTTCACCAGCCCCATCCACGCGCCGTCGTCCTTGTCCCACTGGAGCACCGTGCGGTTCTCCATGCGGGCGTGCTCGATCGGCACCACCTCGCCGACCGGCCGCTCGGTGAGCACCATGCCGCCGGAGTGGATGCCGAGGTGCCGCGGCGCCTTCAGCAGCTCGCTCGGCGAGCTCGACCACCGGGCTCGGGGATGTCGTGCTCCGGCGCGGCCAGCGACGCGCCCCACCGCTCCACCTGCTTCGACCAGGCATCCTGCTGGCCCGGGCGAGTGCCCGAGCGCCTTGGCCATGTCGCGCACCGCGTTCTTCGGCCGGTACTGGATGACGTTGGCGACCTGCGCGGCGCGCTCGCGCCCGTACCGCTGGAAGACCCACTGGATGACCTCCTCGCGCCGGTCGGAGTCGAAGTCGACGTCGATGTCGGGCTCCTCGTCGCGCAGCGCCGAGAGGAACCGCTCGAACGGCAGCTCGTAGAAGATCGAGTCGACCGCGGTGATGTCGAGCAGGTAGCAGACGGCGCGAGTTGGCCGCCGAGCCGCGGCCCTGGCACAGGATGCCGCGGCGCCGCGCCTCGGCCACGATGTCGTGCACGATCAGGAAGTAGCCGGGGAAGTCCTTCTGCCTCGATCACCGCCAGCTCGCGCTCGATGCGCGCGCGGTCGTCCGCCGTCGACAGTTCGGGGTAGCTTGCGCGGCACCGCCTGCCACACCAGGTGGCGCAGCCAGCGTCATCGGGGTGTGCCCGTCGGGCACCTCCTGCTTCGGCAGCGCGGGCTTCGCCCGGCGCAGCGGGAACGCCAGCTCGTCGGCGAGCGTCGACGGTGCGCGCGACCGCGCCCGGGTAGCGGCGCGAACCGCGCGGCCATCTCCGCGCCCGAGCGCAGGTGCGCGGCGCCGGCGGCCGGCAGCCAGCCGTCCAGCTCGTCGAGGCTGCGGTGGGCCCGCACCGCCGCGATCGCCTGCGCCAGCCGGTGCTGCGCTCGGGCGTGGCGTAGTGCACGTTGCCGGTGGCGAGCGTCGGCAGCCCGCGGTCGGCGGCGAGCGCCGCGAGCGCGTCGTTGTGGCGCGGAGTCGAGCGGGTCGCCGTGGTCGATCAGCTCGACGAACACGTCGCTCGCGCCCGAACAGCGCGCACCAGCCGGTCGAGCTCGGCTCCGGCCGCCGCGGCGCCCCCGCCGAGCGAGCGCCTGCCGGACCGCGCCCTTGCGGCATCCGGTGAGCATCGGCCCAGTGCCCGCCCGCGCGCTCGGCGAGCTCGTCGAGGTCGTAGACCGGGCGGCCCTTCTCGTCGCCCGCCAGCTGCGCGTGCGGTGATCGCCGCGGCCAGCCGGTGGTAGCCCTCCTCGCCGCGCGCCAGCACCAGCAGGTGGGTGCCCTCCGGGTCGGGCGATCGCCGTTCTGCGGGCCGGGAAGGCCGAGCGACAGCTCGGCGCCGAAGACCGTCTTCAGCTGCAGCGTCTCCGCCGCCTCGGCGAACCGGACGATGCCGTAGAACCCGTCGTGGTCGGTGAGCGCCAGGGCGTGCAGGCCCAGCCGCTCGGCCTCCTCGACCAGCTCGGCTCGGGCCGGACGCCCCGTCGAGGAAGCTGAAGGAGGAGTGCGCGTGCAGCTCGGCGTAGGGCACCGCGTCGTCGGGACGGGTGATCGGCGGCGGCACGTAGGGCCCTCGTCGCCAGGAGGTGGGGACGTCCCGGACCGGGCGGGGCCTCCCGAGGGCGGTGCGCTCAGCGTCCGTTCCAGGGTCCGCCAGGGCACCGGCGGGTTGTCGAAGCCCATCAGTCGTACCGCCCCTCCGCCCGCCACTGCCCGGCCTGGAGCACCAGCAGCCAGGCCGTGCCGGTGCCGTCGACCACCTGGAACCGGTTGGCGCCACGACGGCGGACCGGGTCCCAGGCGCGCTCTTCGACCGGCCACGGGCCCGCCCAGCCGATCACGGTGCGCCGGTCCTCGCCGTCCCGGAGGACGGTGGGAACGCCGCGCAGCCTGCCGCGGTCGTCGACGGTGACGCTGCGGCCCTCCGCGTCCAGCACCCGCACCGGCCGGTGCTCGGCGAACACCGTCGCCGGCAGCGGGTCCGGCGGGCGCCCGGGCCAGGGGCGGTCGGCCGGGGCGGCGGGGTCGGGCGCGTCCCCACGGCACCAGCACCTGGCGTTCGGCCAGCCACCGGCCCCCGCCGACCCGCGGGGTGAACACGCTCTCGTGGCCGAGCATGGCCTGCACCCGGGAGAGCACGTGGTGGACCCGTTCGTCCGGGCCGGTGCCGAACAGGCCGGGGACGTGGAACGCCAGCGCATCAACCGCCACCGGCTCCAGCCGCAGGCCGGTGACCCCGCTGTGCAGCACTTCGTGGGCGGCTGCCTGCAACTGCCAGCGGATCCGGTCGACCACGGCCGGGGCGTCGAACACCCCGGGGGTGCCCAGGTGCGGGTGACCAGCTCCCCCTGGTCCCCGGTGAACTCCACCCTGAGCTCGGTGCAGGCCAACCCTGCGGACGCGAGCGCATCGATGAACCCCTCCACCGTCGCCCGCGCGGTGAACGCGACCTGGTCGACCAGGGTGAGGGGAGGTTCGAAGTCGATCGTGCGCACCAGTTCCGGCGGGGGGATCCGCGGTTGCACCACGCTGGGGTCGGATCCGCGGGCCAGCGCGTGCAGCCGCTCGCCGTGCCGGCCGAACCGGTCCCGGACCGCAGCCGCCCCGAGCGCGGCGAAGTCGCCGAGGGTGTGCACCCCCAGCCGCGGCAGCAGGGCGGCCAGCGCCTCGTCGCCGAGCCGGGCGACCGGCAGCGGGGCGAGGAAGCCGGCCGAGGCTCCGGGGGGCACGACCCGCACCGGGTCGCCGGCATGCGCGGCCAGGAGGGCGGCGAACAGCCCGTCCGCCACTCCCGCCCGCCCGGTGGCGATGCCGAGGTCGGTGACGGCCTCCAGCAGCACCTCCGCCGCTTCAGCCTCACTGCCGACGTAGCGGGCGAGCCCCCGGGAACGCAACGCGCACACCCCTGGCCGCACCACCTGCACCCCCGGCGCGAGCCGTTCCACCACGTCCACCACGCGGGAGAACTCACGCGCCTCCCGGGACTCGTCTGCGGGCAGCACCAGCAGCGTGGCGCATCGGGACTGTGCTTCCCGGCGGCGCTGGCCCGGAGCCACCCCCTCCGTGGTGGCCTCCGGCGAGCAGGCCAGCACCCGGTTGGCGGCCACCACGGCGACCGGCCGGGCCGGGTCCGCCCCCTCGGCGAGCGCCCACGCGGTCACCGGCCAGCCGGGGAACCACAGCACCAGGCACCGGTCGCCGGCCCGTCCCGGGATCTCCGGCGTCTCCGGGGCGGCGCTGCCCATGGCGGAGCGCACGTACTCCCGATGGGAGGCCCGGCCTTCGCCTGCCGGAGGGTGCACGACAGCGGACGTCACCAACTCAGCCCACCGCCCTCAGCCCGGCAGGCACCTCCGGCGAGGCCGGCGCAGCCACCGGTGCCAGCCGCCCGTCGGGCCCGGGAAGGACGAGCCGTACCTCCCGTGGAACCCGAAGGTGTCGGGTGCTGACCGTCACCGTCACCTCCCGCTCGGTGAGGCAGCCGTAGCCGGCGCCCAGTCCTGCCCAGAGAGCGTCGTCGAGGGACAGCAGTGCCTCCGCCCGCGGCCAGGGTCCGTGCACGAGCAGCACCGACCCCCGGTCCCGCAGCCGGGAGCCGAGCCGGGCGGCGTCCGCCTCCCGCACCCGCCCGGAGGGACGGACGGCGACGACGGGCAGCGCCTCCACCAGGGCGGCGGTGGCGGCGAGCCACTGTTCCCCCGGTTCGGGCACCAGGGCGAGGCGGTCGAGTGCGACCCCGGCCAGCCGGGCTGCCTCCGCACCGAACTCGGGGATGCCGACGACGCCACACCAGTGGCCGTCCCTCGACGGTGGGGCGAGCAGGGCAAGCAGCAAGGCTCCGCCCGTGGCCAGGGAGTAGGCCGCACCGGGTTTCAGGCCACCGTCCAGGGCTGCGGCGATGCCGTCGGGCGCGGGGTAGGGAACCGGCCGGACGCGCGCCTCCTTGGCAGCGACCTGGGCGCGCAGCCGCTCCAGCAGTTCCCCCGGGGGATCGTGGTGTCCGGTGCGCGCCTCACCTGTCGATGATCGAACCTTTGTTCGATTTCGTCAAGCGCCGCGCGAACGTCGCAGACGCCACGCCGTCACCCTGGGCGGCCCGGCCGGACTTCAGCCGGCGTCCCGCCCCCGGCCCGGAACGCCGACCCGGTGCAGTCGATTCCGCAGCTCGACGGCCCAGGCGGCCTGTTCCTCCCGGCCACGGACGGCGCTGATCACGTTCAGCAGCTCACTGTCGGAGCGGTAGCGGATCGTCGTCGACCGCGCCTCGCGCGGATCGAATCCCGCACCGGCCAGGGCCGCGGCCAGTTCGGGCTCGTCGGCGGACACTCCGGCGTCGAGCCACTGCCGGACCTCCCCGCCGACAGTCCGGTCCTGCGCCAGGGTGCGGTGACGGCCTCGACGAACGCCATCGTCGCCCCGTCGGCGAAGAACACCCGCTGGTAGTCGTCGAGCGCCTCCCAGATCGCGAGGCGACCCTTCCCCGGATCGATCGGACGCGGACCCTGGATCGACTCCGCCCGCGGTGGCGCGGGCAGGTACGCCTCGAACAGGCGACGCAGGACGTCCTCATCATCGGTGTTCACGCGGCCCCCCTCAAGGCCATCCCCCCGAACGGCCACGGGTCCCATTGTCTCGAATCGTGGTCGGTCCGCGCGCGACGCGCCGAAACGCGGGCAGAAACCCGGTGGAGCCGAGCGACCCTCAGGCCTCCGGCAACATGTGCGGGTAGCCGGTCGAGGTGGGCGGAACCAGGGTCTCCTTGATCGACCGCGGGCTCACCCAGCGCATCAGGTTCCACAGCGAGCCGGCCTTGTCGTTGGTGCCGGACGCCCGACTGCCACCGAACGGCTGCTGGCCGACCACCGCACCGGTCGGCTTGTCGTTGATGTAGAAGTTGCCGGCCGCGTGCCGCAGCACCCTCTGGGCGGTGGCCACAGCGCCCCGGTCGGTGGCGAACACGGCCCCGGTGAGGGCGTAGGAGGAGGTGCCATCCACAAGTCGTAGTACTTCGTCATACTTCGAGTCCTCGTAGACGAAGATCGACAGCAGCGGCCCGAAGTACTCGGTGGTGAACACATCCTGGTGCGGGTTGTCGGAGAGCACCAGCGTGGGGCGCACGAACCAGCCCTCGCTGCGGTCGCAGCTGCCGCCCGCGATGATCTCGGCGTCCGAGGAGGCCCGGGCCCGCTCGATCGCTCCCGACAGCTTGTCGAAGGCGCGCCCGTCGATCACCGCGGAGGTGAAGTTGGCGAAGTCGCGGACGTCACCGACGGGCAGCATCTCGACCTGGGCGATCAGGTCGTCCCTGATTCCGTTCCAGAGCGTGCGCGGAAGGTAGGCCCGTGAGGCCGCCGAGCACTTCTGGCCGGAGTACTCGAAGGCCCCCCGGACCAGCGCGGTCGTGACCGCCGCGGGATCCGCGGAGGGATGGGCGACCACGAAGTCCTTGCCCCCGGTCTCCCCCACCAGCCGCGGGTAGGCGTGGTAGCCGGCGATGTTCGCCCCCACCTCACCCCACAGGCTCTGGAAGACCCGGGTGGAGCCGGTGAAGTGGATCCCGGCCAGGTCGGGGTGCTTCAGCGCCACCTCCGACACCTCCGCGCCGTGGCCCGGCAGCAGGTTGATCACGCCGTCGGGCAACCCGGCCTCGAGCAGCAGCTGCATCCACAGGTGGGCGGCGAAGGTCTGGGTGAGCGCCGGCTTCCAGATCACGGTGTTGCCCATCAGGGCCGGAGCGGTCGGCAGGTTGCCGGCGATGGCGGTGAAGTTGAACGGGGTGATCGCATAGACGAACCCGTCCAGCGGCCGGTAGTCCATCCGGTTCCACACCCCGGGGGAACTGATCGGCTGGTTGGCGTACAGCTCCCGGGCGAAGGCGACGTTGAACCGGAGGAAGTCGATCAGCTCGCAGGCGGAGTCGATCTCGGCCTGCTGCGCCGTCTTGCCCTGGCCCAGCATGGTGGCGGCGTTGATCAGGTCGCGCCGCGGTCCCGCCAACAGCTCGGCGGCCCGCAGGAACACCGCGGCCCGCTGGTCGAACGGCGCGGCTGCCCAGTCTGCCTTCGCGGCCTGCGCGGCGCCGACCGCCTTCGCCGCGTCCGCGGCCGTGGTCTGGTGCACCCTGGCCAGGAGGGTGGAGTGGTCGGACGGCATCCGCACCTCGAGCACCGTACCGCCCGGGCGCGGCGTCCAGCCGTCCCCGATGGTGCCGAACACGTCGAGCGGCTCCCCGGCGAGGAGTGCGAGCTCCCGCTTCAGGCCGGCCCGCTCGGGGCTACCCGGGGCGTAGCCGCGGACCGGCTCGTTGACCGGAAGGGGCACAGAGGTGATCGCATCCACGAGATGCGACTCTACCGCCGCCAGGAGGTGGGTGGGTCAGCTGGCTGCGGCCTGCGCACGACGGGCCTTCGCGGCCTCCACCGAGGCCCGCAACGCGGCCACCAGGTCGACCACCTGGCTGCCCCCGGGAGCCGCGGTCTCGGCCTCGGGAGCCTCGACACCCTCCAGCCTGGCCTCGATCACCTTCTCCAGGGCCGAGCGGTAGTCGTCGGTGTAGCTCGCCGGGTCGAAATCCCCCGGACAATTGATCGATGAACATCCGGGCCATCCCCACCTCGGCGTCGCTCACCTGCACGTCGTCGGCGGGGGCGGCGAAGGAACCGTCGCGAAGTTCGTCCGGCCACAGCATGGTGTGCATCCGCAGCACGTCCCCGTCCGGCCGGATCAGGGCGAGGGTCTCCCGCGAGCGCAGCGCGACCTTCACCACCGCTGCCTTGCCGGTCTCGGCCAGGGCCTCGCGAAGCAGGACGTACGGCTTGGTGCCGACCTTCTCGGCCTCCAGGAAGTAGGTGCGGTCGAAGTAGGTGGGGTCGACGGAGTCCACGTCGACGAACTGCACGACGTCCACCGTCCGGCCCTCTGCGGCGGGCAGGCCGGCGAAGTCGTCCGGCTCCAGCACGGCCAGCCGGCCGTCCGCCGCCTCGTAGCCCTTGCGGATCTCGGCGAACGGCACCTCCTCACCGCACACCTCGCAGACCCGCTTGTAGCGGATCCGCCCGGCGTCGGCGGCGTGCACCTGCCGGAACCCGATGTCCTTCTCCTCGGTGGCGCCGTACACCTTGACCGGGATGGTGACCAGACCGAAGGACACCGCACCCTTCCAGACCGACCTCGGCATCACGTCCTCCTCCCCACGACGGAGCTGTGCGCACCGGTGGCTAACTGCTCAACCCGTTGCCAGCTGCTGCCATTCCCCCGAGCCGTGCCAGAGCAGGTCGGCCGTGGCCAGCAGTGCGACCACCGCGGGCTCCTCCCAGGCCCGGGCCAGCGGACCGCCCGCCGCCGCCGTCGCCGCCGCCGCGAGCCCGGGCGCGTCCGGCTCATCGGTGAACAGGCTCTGCACCGCACGGTAGGGCAGGTCGGCGACCAGGACCTCGCCGAAGTCGGCGTCCCCGGCAGGGTCTGGACGACACTCGGCCTCGGCCACGGCCACCAGCCTCCGTCCGGAACGCGCCAGGCAGGACACCGACGCCACCAGCAGGGCGATGCGTTCGGCCTCCTCCGGATCGGTCGGCGAGAACGCCGCGACCAGGCCCGGAGTGACGGCGTGGCCCGGCCGCGGCCCCGGGAGCCCGCCGCCGCGGGCCCAGTCGGCGAGGCGATCGGGGTCCACCGGGACGAAGACCAGGGCCATCACTGCCCGGTCCGCAGCGCGCCGAGTTCCGCGGACACGTCCCGGGCCCACCGTCGAAGGGGCGCCACGGCCGTGGCGCCGAAGGTCACCCGGCCGCGGTAGCTGCTGATCGAGACGTTCAGCAACTGGTCGTCGGTGGTGGCGGTGAGCGCGTAGACCTGCCGCAACCGGGCGCGACCGAGGTAGCGGACCTGGTCGGGCCCGGGCACGTTGCACACCACGACGGTGTGCGGCCGGCCTGCGGCGACCGTGCCGGCGGCGACGGCGTGCAGGGTCGGGGTGCGAACCCGGCGAGTTCGACCAGGTCCCGGGCCGGGACGCTCAACCCGGTGTCGGTGCGCGCCCGGGTCAGGGTCGCGATCGTGCGCAACCGTTCCGCCGCCGAGACCACCCCCACCGGCAGGCCCAGCCAGGACGGGGCGATCCGGCACCCGATCGCGCTCTCCAGCACGGCCGGCTCCTGCACCGCCAGCGGCACCAGCGCCACCGGGTCGTCGAGTTCGCGGCCGTGGTCGATCAGCCAGCCCCGGACACCGGCCGTCGCCAGGCACAGCAGCACGTCGTGGGTGGTGCAGGCGAACGCGTCCCGCACCTCGGCGAGCACGTCCAGGTCGACCTCGACCCCGCCGACGTGCTGGGGACGGGGGCTGGCGGCGAAGGTCCGGACCGCGTTCTCGACCATGCCGAGCAGGCCGGTGGCGGCACCTGCCACTGCCGCCAGCGGGTCGTCCAGCCCGCCCAGCAGGCCGGCCACGCCCAGCGGACGGCTCGGCGCCGGCTGCCAGTCCTCGGCAGCGCCGGGGAGGTCGGCGGGTTCGGTGTCGAACAGCTCCTGGAGCAGGTGCACGTGGTCGTAGCCGTCGACCAGGGCGGGCTGGATCCGCACCACCAGCGCCTGCCGGTCCGGGCCGACCCCGTGCACCAGGGTGGCCTCCCACAGGGGGTGGGTTCGATCCAGCGGCATCGCCAGGCGCTGCGACAGCCAGTCCTCCAGCCGCTGCCCGGGTACGAGGGCCGCCTCGCGCACGTGCCCGCTGACGGTGAAGTTGGGGTCGTCCACCCATCCGGGCAACGGCCAGCCGTCCACGAGCCGGCGGAACCGCGGGGAGTACCCGATCCGTTCCGCCACCCGATCGATCAGTTCCTGCCGGTCGATCGGACCGGAGAGCACCGCCACGACGGCCTGCTGCCAGGGCTGCGACTCCTGGTCGCGCGCCAGCAGGGCGGCCTCCGTCACCGTCACCGGGTCACTCACGCAACCACCCTACTCAGGCGCGGGTCAGTCCGGGCACGAGTCGGGACCGGGCCCGGCGGCCGTGGGCTCCGCCCGGGTCCGATCCGCCGACCTCAGCCCGGGCTCACCCGAAGGGATGGGGCGGCTCCGGCATGCCCAGGTCCTGCCAGACGAAGCGGGGGAACCGGGCCAGCCACGCCCGCAGGACCGCCTCACACGTGTCGACCACCAGCAGGTCGTGGACGTCGACGTCGAAGGTCACCACGCTGCCGTGCACGGTCCAGCCCGGCGGACGCTCCGCCAGCAGCCACTCCATCATCCGCGGATGGGTCACGTCCGAGGCGAACTTCGCCGCCTCGGTGCGCACCGTGAAGGCGTCGTTGAAGTCCGAGCTCTCGAACGCCACCCTGGCGCCGACCCGCGCCCCGTTGACCGAGATCGGGGGGAGCCGGAACGGCAGCAGGAAGCCGCACACCGCCTGGTCGTGGTCGTCGGTGACCGTCCGGGTGTGGTGGCGGCCCTGCGCGTCGGTCTCGGTCACCGTGCGGTCGGTCTTCCAGCGGTGGATGAACGCGTCGAGCCTGATCCCGTCCCTCAGCCCGCGGACCAGGTCCTCGGTGCGGTGCCCGTACCCGACGGTGTTCACCGGGTAGAGGCCCAGGACCGCGTCGTCGCTGCCGAGGAGGGTCCAGTCGGGGTGGCCGTAGAAGTGTGCGCGGGGAGCGGGCGCCCGCTGTCGGGTCCGCAGCGCCGCACTTCCGGCGACCGCCTGCGCCACCGGATCGAGCGCAGCCAGGAAAGAGGCCAGCCGCTGCGGGTCCTTCGGTGCCCCGGACGCCACCAGCTTGCTGCCGTCGATCGCGAGGTCCAGGTTCCCCGTCGCCCTCCCGAACTCCTGGGCCGCCCCGCCGACCGCCGCCACCAGGTCGGCAGCGAGGCCGGCGTCGGTGCTGATCGCCCGGAAGTCGCCCGTGCCGGCCTGCACCAGCTGTCGTCCGCCGGCGCCGATGCCGACCCGCGCCTCGCCGGGAGGGCACAGGAACGCGTCGGCCAGCCCGAACGGCAGTTGCAGTGCCGCCATCCGCTCCGAGAAGGCCCGGCCGGCACCGGAGTAGCGGTACTCGAACACCCGGAAGTCGGCGCCGCCGGGGGTCGTGCCGCTGACCAGCTCGTCGACGGAGCGGTGCAGACCCAGGCCGAACGGTGGCGCCTGGAGGTCGGCGACAGCGGCCAGGGACGGGCGGGCGTCGTGGGACCAGCCGAGGGCCCGCACCTCCCCGAGGTAGCGCCGCCGCCGCACCCAGAGGACCGCGCCGACGGCAGCGGCGACCAGCAGCGCCGATCCCACCCAGACCCACGCGTTGTCGGGCACCCCTCCCCCTCCCAAGACTCCCCCAAGGCTAGGCGAGCCGTTCCGGCGCCGCGGCCGAATCGCAGGCGCCGCACGGACCGGTCACCCACCTTCTCCGCGGGCCTCCGGCCCGCCGATCCGCCGAGTTGTCCACAGATGTTCCCGAAGGACTGGTGCGACCGCGGCGTGCCGGGCAGATTGGCGTCCTCACCCCGGGAGGAGCCATGGATCCTGCCTTCGCCCGTTGCCGGCCGGCCCCGCCGTCCCGGCCGCCGGCGGTGCCGCTGCTCGAACCGGTCCGCTTCGGTGGGCCCGACCAACCGGTCCTGCCCTGGACAGTCGTCCCTGAGGTCGTGATGGCCGACACCCCCCTCGACGCCGGGCTGCGGCAGGTCGCCGTCACCCTGATGTCGGCCGTGGTCGAGGTCCTCGCCGGACGGCGGTCGGCGCTGCAGCTGGAGCTGTGGGTGGCGCCCGACCTGTTGAGCCTGCTGGAGCACCTTCGTCGTGCCCGGCGCGGCGAAGGGCTCCGGTTGCGGTCGGTGCGGGTGCAGGCACCCAGCGAGACCGCACTGGAGGTGGCGGCACACCTCACCCTGGGCGGGGAGTCCCGTGCCGCGGCGCTCCGGATCGGGCAGCGCCGCGGCCGCTGGGTGGCCACTCACCTGGCGATCGCCCTGCGCCCGGGGGTTGTCCACCGGGCCGGCTGGGTCAATCCGTTCGGCGACTGATCCCGTCGGGTCAGGCGGTCCGTCCGTGGCACATCTTGAACTTCTTGCCCGAACCACACGGGCAGGGCGCGTTGCGGCCCACCCCCGCGTAGGGATCCTCGACCTTGACGCCGGACTGCTGGGCCTCGCCCGACTCCCCCGGCGCGGAGTACGCCATCGGCCGGGCGGCTCGTGGCGCCAGCCCCTTCGCCTTCAGTGCCGGACGCTTGATCAGCTCCGGCGTCGCCTCGGGCATCGGCAGGCGGCGCTGCTCGACGCTCGTCGTCCCGAGATCGGGGACATCATCGTCGGGGCCGGACGCCACCAGGTCCCCGGCGGTGACCGGACGCCCTCCGGCACCCCGCACCAGGCCGACCTGTGGGGCGGCGGGCTCGACCTGAACCTGCAGGTTGAACAGGTAGCCGACAACCTCCTCCATGAAGGCCTCCATCATGGCGGTGAACATGTCTCCGCCCTCCCGCTGGTACTCCACCAGCGGGTCGCGCTGCGCCATCGCCCGCAGCCCGATGCCCTCCCGCAGGTAGTCCATCTCGTAAAGATGTTCGCGCCACTTGCGGTCCAGCACGGTGAGCAGCACCTGCCGTTCGAACTCCCGCATGGTCTCGGCGCCGAGCGCCTCGGTGCGGGCGTCGTAGGCCGTCTGGGCGTCGGCCTGGAACTCCTCCACCAGCTGTTCGACGGTGAGGTCGTCACGGTCGACGTAGTCGTCGATGTCAAGGGTGACCGGGTAGAGCGTGCGCAACTGCGTCCACAGCGCGTCCAGGTCCCAGTCCTCGACGAAGCCCTCGGCGAGGCTGCGCACGTACTGCTCCACCACGGCGTCCACCGTGCCGCGCAGCTGTTCCTCGACGTCGGCACCCTCCAGGACCCGGCGCCGGTCGCCGTAGATGGCGTGCCGCTGGCGGTTCATCACGTCGTCGTACTTCAGCACGTTCTTGCGCATCTCGAAGTTCATCGCCTCGACCTGCTCCTGCGCCTGCTGCACCGACTTGCTGACCCGGTTGTTCTCGATCGGCATGTCGTCGGGCACCTTGAGGGTCTGCAGCACCCATTCGATGATGTCGGACTTGAACAGCCGCATCAGGTCGTCCCCCAGCGACAGGTAGAACCGGCTCTCGCCGGGGTCTCCCTGGCGTCCGGAGCGACCACGCAACTGGTTGTCGATCCGCCGCGACTCGTGCCGTTCCGAACCGATCACGTACAGCCCGCCCAGCGCCACGACCTCGTCGTGCTCGTCGGCCACCTGCTGCTCGATCGCCTTCAGTGCCTCCGGCCAGGCGGCCTCGTACTCGTCGGGGTGCTCGACCGGGTCGAGCCCCCGTCCCCGCAGGACCTGGTCGGCGAGGAACTCGGAGTTGCCGCCGAGGATGATGTCGGTGCCCCGGCCGGCCATGTTGGTGGCCACGGTGACCGCGCCCCGGCGTCCGGCGAGGGCGACGATCGCGGCCTCCCGGGCGTGGTTCTTCGCGTTCAGCACCTCGTGCTTGACCCCGGCCCGCTTCA
Source organism: uncultured Actinomycetota bacterium (assembly GCA_963704225.1). GTDB lineage: Bacteria > Actinomycetota > Actinomycetes > Propionibacteriales > Propionibacteriaceae > Propionicimonas. Next base: position 64,122 of record CAVPHL010000011.1, on the reverse strand, counting down.
GCAACCGGGCGATCGTCTCCGACTTGGCCACGCTGGCGGTGCCGATCAGGATCGGCTGGCCCAGTTCGTGCCGCGGGACCACATCCTCCACGACCGCAGCGAACTTCGCCTCCTCGGTGCGGTAGATCAGGTCGGCCTGATCCTTGCGGATCATCGGCTGGTTGGTGTCGATCGGCAGCACGCCGAGGCCGTAGATCTTCTGGAACTCCGATTCCTCGGTCTTGGCCGTGCCGGTCATGCCGGCGAGCTTGGTGTACATCCGGAAGTAGTTCTGCAGGGTGATCGTGGCGAGGGTCTGGTACTCGTCCTTGATCTCCACACCCTCCTTGGCCTCCAGCGCCTGGTGCAGGCCCTCGTTGTAGCGCCGGCCGATCAGGGTGCGCCCGGTGTGCTCGTCGACGATCAGCACCTCGCCGTCCATGATCACGTAGTCCTTGTCGCGCTTGAACAGCTCCTTGGCCTTGATCGCGTTGTTCAGGTAGGAGATCAGCGGGGTGTTCACAGACTCGTAGAGGTTCTCGATGCCGAGCCGGTCCTCCACGGCGGTGATGCCGTCCTCCAGCACCGAGACCGTCCGCTTCTTCTCGTCCACCTCGTAGTGGAGGTCGCGGTAGAGCCCGCGCACCAGGGACGCGAACTCGGGGTACCACACGGAGTTGTCCTCCGACGGGCCGGAGATGATCAGCGGGGTGCGGGCCTCGTCGACCAGGATCGAGTCGACCTCGTCGACGATCGCGTAGTGGTGTCCGCGCTGGACGCAGTCGTCGAGGCTCAGCGCCATGTTGTCGCGCAGGTAGTCGAAGCCGAACTCGTTGTTGGTGCCGTAGGTGATGTCGCAGGCGTAGGCCTCGCGCCGCTCCGCGGGCGTCATCTGGGAAAGGATCGCGCCCACCCGAAGTCCCAGGAAGTGGTGGATGCGGCCCATCTGCTCGGACTGGAACTGCGCCAGGTAGTCGTTGACGGTGACGACGTGGACGCCGTCGCCGGTCAGCGCGTTGAGGTAGGAGGCGAGAACGGCGACCAGGGTCTTGCCCTCACCGGTCTTCATCTCGGCGATGTTGCACCAGTGCAGCGCGGCCGCGCCTTCGATCTGGACGTCGAAGTGGCGCTTCCCCAGCACCCGGACCGACGCTTCCCGGACGGTGGCGAACGCTTCGGGCATCAGCTCGTCCAGGGACTCACCGCTGGCCAGCCGCTCCCGGAACACCGCGGTCTGGCCCCGCAACTCCTCGTCGGACATCGCCACGAAGTCGGGTTCGATCGAGTTGACCTGCGCGGAGACGACCTTCAGCTTCTTCAGCTGCCGGCCCTCGCCCATGTGCAGCATCTTGTCCAGTAGACCCACGGCGACCGTGCTTCCTTGTGTCGGGTTCGACGGTGCCACCCTCGCGGCGCACCCGCTCCATCTTAGGGGCCTGCCACCGCCCGGACAGCCCGTCAGGGGCTTGCCGCTGCCGTCTGCGGGTCGGGACCGGACGCACCGCCGTAACAAACAGGTGGCAGGATTCGGGTAATCACAATCTGAGAAAGGACTTGCATGAAGCGCCTGAACTACTTCGCCGCGGCTGCGGCGGCCCTGGCCCTCACGCTCTCCGGCTGCGCGAACTACACCGAGCCGTCCGCGACCGGCGCGGCCGCCGACGCCCCGGCGCTCGTCGCCGAGGGCAAGCTCACCGCCTGCACCCACCTGTCCTACCCGCCGTTCCAGTTCAAGGACGACGCGACGAACTCGATCGTCGGCTTCGACGTCGACCTGATCGACGTGGTGGCCAAGAAGCTCGGCGTGACCCAGGAGATCGTCGACATCGACTTCGGCCAGATCACCTCCGGTGCGGTCTTCGCGGCGAAGACCTGCGACGTCGGTGCGGCCGCGATCACCATCACCGAGGAGCGCCAGGCCGCCGCCCCGTTCTCCGATCCGTACTTCGCCGCCACCCAGGCCCTGCTGGTCAAGAAGGGGTCGGCCATCACTGACCTGGCCAGCCTGAAGGGCATGGTGCTCGCCGTCCAGGTCGACACCACCGGCAAGATCTACGCCGAGGAGAACGCCGAAGCCAACGGCTACGAGATCAAGGTCTTCGACGACATGCCCACCGGCGCCAACGCCGTCCTGAGTGGTGCCGCCGACGCCGCGATCAACGACAATGGCGTGATGTTCGACTTCGCCAAGGCCAACCCGGACACCGAGGTCGTTGCGGAGTTCGCCACCGGCGAGAACTACGGGTTCAACGTGTCCAAGGACAACCCCGCCCTGCTGGCTGCGGTCAACGAGGCACTGGCCGAGGCCAAGGCCGACGGCACCTACAACACGATCTACAAGAAGTGGTTCGGCGTCGACGCACCCCAGTGATCCACCGGCCGCCGGCCACCCGCGCAACGGGTGGCCGGCGCCAAGGCTGTAAGGAACCCTCATGAGCGCTACGACGGCCATCGGCACCCCCCGCAAGAAGCTGTCCCCACGGAAGCGGGCGCAGCGGATCCGGATCCTCCAGTACGCCGCCCTCGGCCTGCTCGTGCTCGGGGCCGTGCTGCTGGCCGACGGCCGGCAGATCGTCAACGTGTTCTTCCGGCCCGACCTGATCGCCCGGGCGCTCGGACCCAGCCTGTTCGGCGCCCTGCTGAACACGGTGGCCTACAGCATCGGCGCGTTCGTGGTCGGCCTCGTCCTGGGCACCGTGCTCGCCCTGATGAAGCTCTCCCAGATCGGCCCGTACCGCTGGCTGGCCACCATCTACATCGAGTTCTTCCGCGGAGTTCCCGCGATCATCGTGCTGCTCGCCTTCGGCCTGCTCGGCATCGCGTTCCCGGGGCTGCGCTTCCCGCTGGCGCCGTACGGCACGGTCTGGACCGCGCTGGGCATGGTGTCGGCGGCCTACATGGCCGAGACCATCCGGGCGGGCATTCAGGCGGTGCCGAAGGGGCAGGTCGAGGCGGCCCGGTCGATGGGCATGACCCCGGGCATGTCCACCCGCCACATCGTCATGCCGCAGGCCTTCCGGATCGTCACCCCGCCGCTCACCAACGAGTTGATCCTGCTGGTCAAGGACTCCTCGCTGGTGTACGTGCTCGGCCTCACCACGGGGGCGTTCGAGCTCACCAAGTACGGCCGGGAACTGTCGAGCACGTCGGGCAACCTGACGCCGCTGATCGTCGCCGGCTTCTGCTACCTGCTGATCACGCTCCCGCTCACCCTGCTCGTGCGGCAGATGGAAGCCAGCCAGAGGAAGACCCGGTGACCGCCATGACCCAGACCATGCCCACGGGCAACCGCGAGGACGAGATCCAGATCTACGACCTGCACAAGAGCTTCGGAGACCTGGAGGTGCTCAAGGGCATCACCACCACCGTCCGGCGAGGCGAGGTGGTCTGTGTGATCGGCCCCTCCGGCTCCGGGAAGTCCACCCTGCTCCGCTGCGTGAACCTGCTGGAGCAGCCCACGAAGGGCCGGATCTTCATCCTGAACGAGGAGATCACCGACCCTGACGCCGACATCGACCGGCTGCGCACCCAGATGGGCATGGTGTTCCAGTCGTTCAATCTGTTCCCGCACCTCACCGCGTTGGAGAACTGCGCGATCGCCCTGATCCGGGTGCTGAAGAAGGACCCCGCCGATGCCCGCCGGATCGCCCAGGAGAACCTGGAGAAGGTCGGGCTCGGCGACCGGGGCGACTCCTACCCCATGCAGATGTCGGGCGGTCAGCAGCAGCGGGTGGCGATCGCCCGGGCACTCAGCATGGATCCGGAGATGATGCTCTTCGACGAGCCCACCTCCGCCCTCGATCCCGAGCTGGTCGGCGACGTGCTGTCGGTCATGCGCGACCTCGCCCAGGGTGGCATGACCATGATGGTGGTCACCCACGAGATGGCGTTCGCGCGGGAGGTCGCCGACCGGGTGATCTTCATGGACGGCGGCGTGGTCGTGGAGGAGGGCCCCCCGGCCGACGTCATCGGCAACCCGAGCGAGGAACGCACCCGCACCTTCCTGGCCCGGGTGCTGGATCCGACCCACGTGCACGCCGGCGACGAGGACCTGGCCTACGCCGAGCGGCACCGGGTTCGCACGGACGCCAAGCGCGGCCTGCCGCCCGGCTTCCGTCCCCCTCAGCGCCGGCCGGGCTGATTGTCGGCGCGAGTCAGGCGGTGACGGCGGCGAGCGGCGTGGCGAGCGTTCCAGCCCCGGTGACCACCACGTCGGCCAGGCCGAGCCAGTCGGCCATCCGGCGCAGCTCCGCGGCCAGCCGGACGGCGGTTTCGGCCTCCGGTGCGCCGTCCTCGAGCCAGGCCGACTGCACCAGCAGGGCCGACGCCTTCCGGGCGGCCTTGAGGTCGACCCTGGCCGCGATCAGCTCGTCCATCACGAACAGGTACACGTAGTAGCCGTGGACCCGGTCCGCCGTCGGGGTGTAGAGACCGATCCGGTAGTGGGTGCCGAAGGTCTCCCGCAGCCGCGTACGGTCGAAGACCAGGGTGTCGAACGGCGACACCAGCGCGTCCATGCTGACCTTTCGCGGCCGGTCCGCCGCCGTCCAGAGATAGGCCGGGGAGGTCCAGCCCGTCACCGTCACCGCCTCGACCTCCCCCGCCGCCACCAGGCTGTTCAGGGCTGCGGTGGTGGCTGGTCGCTCGGTGTAGAAGTACTCGGCCAGCCCGGCGGCGGTGAACACCCCCAACGCGGACGCGGCGCGCCGGGCCAGGGTGAGCCGGGCCTCCTCCTCGCTCGGCGTGGCGGCGGCGAACACCTCGGGCGGCAGCACCCGCTCGGGGAGGTCGTAGCGGCGCTCGAACGCCGCGTTCCTGCCGGCGCTGGTCAGTACGCCGATGTAGAACAGCCACTCCAGCGCGGACTTCACCGCCGACCAGTTCCACCAGCCTCCGGCCGTCCGTTCCTCCTCGTGCTCCACCTCACGGGCGGTCAGCGGCCCGCGCCCGGCGACCTGGCCGTACACCTTGTCCAGCAGGTCGGGATGCTCGGACAGCACCCGTTGCATCGCCTGCCAGGGGCGCTGCCGGTGGGCCTCGGCCCGCCAGCGCAGCGCCGGCTCGAGCTGGACGTCGATCAGGCAGGCGGCGTGTCCCCAGAATTCGTAGAGCCGTCGCGGCGCGGTGTCGCCGGCCCGCTCCAGCAGGCCGCGATCGTAGCCGCCGAGCCGGGCGTACAGCGGCATGTAGTGCGCCCGGACGCAGACGCTCACCGAGTCGATCTGGAACTGCCCGACCCGGTCCAGCACCCGTTGGAGCGCCCGCACGGACGGCTCGCCGACCGGCCTGCGCCCCAGCCCCTGCGCCACCAGCGCGATCCGGCGCGCCTGCGCACCGGTGAGTCTTCCCGTCACGGCGGGCAGCCTAGACGAGGAGTCGCTCCGGCCGCTTGCGGCGGAACCGCGAGACCCCTGCCCGCGCTGCGGGCAGGGGTCTCGCCAGTTCGACGGCGGCGCTCAGGCGGAGGCCTCCTCTGCGGCCTCCATGCTCAGGTGGATCACTCCGTAGTCGTAGGCCTTGCGGCGGTAGACGGCGCTGGGCGAGCCCGTCTCGGCGTCGACGTAGAGGAAGAAGTCGTGCCCGACCAGCTCCATCTCGTCCAGCGCCTGGGCGAGCGTCAGGGGCACGGCGGGGAAGTACTTCTCCCGCACCACCAGCGGGCCGTCGCCGTGGACCTCCAGCCCGGCGATCTTGCGGATCTCTGGACGCACTTCGTCGGCGACCTCGGTCGGCAGGGACACCAACTCGCCCTCGACCAAGCTGGCGTTCTCCCGCAGCCCACGGTGGGTCTTTCGTCGGTCGGACGCCCGCCGCAGCTGCGACTTGAGCCGGTCAAGGGCGTGGTCGAAGGCAACCACCTTGTCGTCCGCGGACGCCTCCGCGCGGACCACCGGACCGCGACTGCGCAAGGTGATCTCGACGCGCGTGGACTGGTCGGGCTGACGTTTGTACCCGTAGGCGGACACCTGCACCTCGACCCGGATCACCCGGTCCTTCAGCTTCTCGATCGAGGCGATCTTCTCCTCGACCCGCGTCCGGAAATCGTCGGGGATCTGGCAATGCCGGCCAGTCACCAGGACGTCCATATGTACCTCCTAGGTCGTGTGCAGCGCCCTCCCGGGCCCCGCGTGGACAACGAAGGCACCCGCCCGTCTCCCCGTCCCGAAGGGCTGGGTGGTGGCGCCGGTGCCATATCCCCAACGTAGTCGGGGCAGGGTCGCTTTTCCACCGGTTCGGGGGGCGTGTTCTGCCCTGGCCGTCGCTGCGCTCCCGCTCGCCGCCGGCTCAGCCGGCGTCGATGAAACCAGCCTGTAACACCAGGCAACCTCGCTGTAACGCCGACCGTACGCCCGCGTAACAGGCTTCCCGCACCCTGTTCGCATGATGTTGGAAATCAGCGCAGGCGACACCGCCTGGGTCCTGGTCAGCGCCGCACTGGTGCTCCTGATGACCCCCGGTCTCGCATTCTTCTACGGTGGCATGGTCAGGGCCAAGAGCGTCCTGAACATGATGATGATGAGCTTCATTTCGATGGGCGTCATCGGTGTCCTCTGGGTCCTCTTCGGGTACTCGATGGCGTTCGGCAACTCGGTCGGTGGCCTCGGCCTGATCGGCGATCCGTTCGAGTTCGCGGGGCTCCTGAACCTGATCACCTACAGCCCGGACGCCTCGTTGCCGGCCCTGGCGTTCGTCGCCTTCCAGGCCTGCTTCGCGATCATCACGGTCGCCCTGGTGTCCGGTGCGGTCGCCGATCGGGCGTCCTTCGGGGCCTGGACCCTGTTCACGATCCTGTGGGGCATCCTGGTGTACTTCCCGGTGGCCCACTGGGTCTTCGCGTTCAGCAGCGCCGACGGCGCCGTGGTCGGCGGCTGGATCGCCAACGTGGTCGGGGCCCTGGACTTCGCCGGTGGCACCGCGATCCACATCAACGCCGGTACCGCGGCGCTGGTGCTCGCCCTGGTCATCGGCCCGCGGATCGGCTTCGGCACCAAGCCGATGCGGCCGCACAACATGACGCTGGTCATGCTCGGCGCCGGCCTGCTGTGGTTCGGCTGGTTCGGCTTCAACGCCGGGTCGGCGATCGGGGCCAACGGTCTGGCCAGCCTCGCCTGGGTGAACACCCTGGCCGCCACCGCAGCCGCGATGCTCGGCTGGCTGCTCGTGGAGAGGTTCCGTGACGGCCACCCGACCTCGCTGGGCGCCGCCTCGGGCATCGTGGCCGGCCTGGTCGCGATCACCCCGGCCTGCGGTTCGGTCGATCCGCTGGGTGCCGTGGCGATCGGCGTGATCGCCGGGATCGCCTGCGCCTACGCCGTGGGCCTGAAGTACAAGTTCGGCTATGACGATTCCCTCGACGTGGTGGGCGTCCACCTGGTCGGTGGCCTGGTCGGCACCCTGCTGATCGGCTTCTTCGCCAGCCCGGTGGCCGCGACCTCCGTCGAGGGCGGGGAGCCCGGAGCGGCGGGCCTGTTCTACGGTGGCGGTTTCGACCAGCTGGGCAAGCAGGCGATCGGCGCCTTCGCAGTGATGGCCTACTCCGCAGTGGTCACCTACCTCATCGCCCTGATCATCAAGGCCACCATCGGGTGGCGGATCAGCTCGACCGACGAGGTCAGCGGCATCGACCTCGCCGAGCACTCCGAGGCCGGCTATGACCTCAGCCCGGTGTACTACACGAACAAGGTCCAGCGCACCCTCGTCCTGACCAAGGACGACATGCCGCAGACCACGACGAAGGGAGCTTCGAAGTGAAGCTGGTAACCGCGATCATCCAGCCCGAACAGCTGGAAACGGTTCAGAAGGCCCTGGTGCGCCACGGCGTGGGCGGGATGACCATCAGCGAGGTGTCCGGCTACGGCCGCCAGCGCGGTCACGTCGAGGTCTACCGTGGCGAGGAGTACACGATCGACTTCATCACCAAGGTCCGCCTCGAGGTCCTGGTGGAGGAGGCCGAGGCCGAGGCCCTGGTGGGCGTGATCGTCCAGGCGGCCCGCACCGGGCAGGTGGGCGACGGCAAGGTGTGGATCGTTCCGGTCGACACCGTCGTGCGGGTCCGCACCGGGGAGAGCGGCGCCACCGCGATCTGAGCGTAGGCAACCTCACCAGGAGGGGCGTCCGGTATCACCGGGCGCCCCTCCTGCTGTCCGGCGGCGGGTGGCGGCGACCGTCGCTGCCGCCACCGCGGGCGGGCCGGACGCCGCCAGCGCGCGTCCGGCTTCGACCAGGGTGGCTCCGGTGGTGACGATGTCGTCCACCACCACCAGCCGTCCCGCCGGCCGCCGCCGGGACGACGCGAGGGCACCGGCCAGGTTGACCAGTCGATCGTCGCGGCCCAGCTCGGACTGGTCCCGTGGACGCCGGACGAGTCGCAGGCCCGGCCACACCGTCACCGCCAGACCCTCCCGGCGCAGCCTCCCGGCGGCCAGCCGGGCCAGGGTCAGCGGCAGGTCCTGGCCACGTTCGGCGACCCGGGCCCGCTCCGTGGGCACCGGCACCAGCGCGAGCGGTGCCGACCCGCCGTCGAGGAGTGCCCACGCCGCCACCGACGCGGCCAGCCGGCCGGCGAGCAGCGGGGCAAGGCCAAGGGCCTGTCGTTCCTTCGCCGCGAGGATCAGCCGCCGCAACTCGGCGTCGTAGACCCCTGCGGCGAACACCGGCGGCGAACCGGGAGGCAGTCCCGGCACCGGGAACGGGCGCCGGCCCGAGATCGCCGCGACACAGGACGGGCAGGCGCCGAGGCCCGGCCGGCCGCAGCCCGCGCAGCAGGCACCCAGCAGCAGGCTCGCGGCCGTGTCGAGCAGCCGTCGGGTCCCCACACCGGCCATCCTCGGCAGCCGGGGCACCGGACCGGTCAGCCGTCCACAGGTCAGCCCGACCAGGCTGCGGCGTCCACAGCCCGGATCGCGAGGTTCCAGCTGAACTCGCTGTCGAAGCGGTACAGGCCGCCGTCCGCGCCCAGCGCAACCGCGCGGCCCGGTGAGACCGCCAGCCGGGTCAGGTTGTCGGACTCGTTCGGGCCGATGTCGGTGGCAGTCGCGCCGTCCTCGCTGAGCCGCACCACGCTGCTGTTCCCGTCGTCGCCGGACTGGAGCACCAGGAGTTCGGTGGCGGAGAACCACCCCAGGTCGAGGGCCCGACCCGTCGCGCCGGTGGTGGCGGCCACATCGAGGGTCCGCCAGCCGCCGATCATGACGCTCCCCTCGCCCCGCTCGACCCGGGCCAGCGCGACCTGGGTACTCCGTCCCCGGCGGAAGATCGCCGCCAGCCTGGCACCGTCCGGCGAAAGGGCGAGCGCGACCAGCGGTACCTGGGCCGGCTGAGGGTACTGCTCGGAGGCCTCCACGGCCACCTCGAGGCGACGGTCGCCGTCGAACACCTGCAGGCGGGCCAGCCCGGCTCCCACCGCGGACCACAGCTCGCCACCCCGGGAGAAGAACGGCGGCAGCAGGTCGTCGGCGGAGCGCACCGTGGTCGCCTTCTCCGCGCCCGCCTCGGCCAGTTGGAGTCGGGTTCCGTCGGTGACGGCGAAACTGGTCAGGTCGTCGTTCACGGCCAGCTGCCCCGGCCTGGCAACCGGGACCTCGACCTCGGTGAAGTCGCTCCAGACCGCCGCATCCGCCAACCGTTGGACCTTGCCGTCACGGACGACGAACAAGGTGCGTGGCATCGCCCCGGTCGGGGACAGCTGGGCGAAGCTGGCAGGGCGGACCAGCACCTGGCCCGACTCGGTCCGCCAGGGCGTGCCGGCCGCTGCCACCCGCACAGCGCTGACCCCACCGAAACCGGCGAGGGTGAACGCGAGCTCGGCGAGCAGGGTGCGTTGCTGGTCGAGCGGCAACTGGTCCGCAGTCCCGCCGAGTTCGACGTCGACGGTGCCGTCATCGCCCAGCTCGACGTCGTCGACCTCCACCCCGTCGGTGTCGGACGCCCGCACCGAGGGGGCCAGCCACGCCGACGGCCCTGCGAGTTGTGCCCGGAGCGCGAACTCCGCGGCCTGGTCGCCGGCGGCGAAGAACCGCCGGTCAGGCACCAGGACGGTGCCGGTGGTGTCGAGGAAATGGAGGTTCACCGGCACGAAGCCGGTGGCGAACACGTACCGCGACACCAGCAGGCCGTCCGGGGGATTGGAGATCCGCCACTGGCCCTCGTCGTCCTGGACCAGGGTGAAGTTGGCCGGCACCGTGCCGGACCCGCCGGAGCCGGACTCCCCCGCGGCCGGGGAGTAGCGGCCGGTCCCGTCCAGCCGCCCCGACAGTGGCGCTGCGAGCGCCACGGTCTGTTCGTACTCGGTGGGCGGATAGCCGTCGGCGTAGATCTGGACGCCCGACTCCGGGCGCCAGTCCCTGCTGGCTGCCTCGGTGAGGTATTCGCGGGCGACGTGGTAGTCGGGCTGGTAGACGCTCATCGCGTGCAGAAAACCCTCGACGACGAGCTGCCGGCTCGCCCCGTCGGCGGGGGGCAGGGCGTCGATCCGGACGCCGGAGTCGGCGCCGGCGGCCTGCGGCGTGTGCCGCTCGACCGGGCCGCTGGTGGGTACTGTGGCGCAGCCGCCGGCCGCGAGCACGACGGCGAGCAGTCCGGCGAGTAGTCCGGCGCGGAGGTCACGACAGCGACGCACGGGTCCGCTCCTTCACGTCCGGGGGGACCAGCGGCCACGGCGATCCGGTCACCGTCCGTCCCGCGTGCCGGGGCAGGACGAGGCAGAACTGCGCGCCGAGCGCAGGCCGGCCCCACGCGTCCAGCCGCCCGCCGTGCAGGCGGGCGTCCTCCAGCGCGATCGACAGCCCCAACCCGGTGCCGCCCACCCGCCTTCCCCGGGACGGGTCCGCCCGCCAGAAGCGGTTGAACACCTGCCCGGATTCCAGCGCGGTGAAGCCCACCCCATGGTCACGGACCGCGATCGCGACGGACTGCTCGTCGCCGCGCACGTACACGTTGATCGGCCGGCCCTCCCCGTGCTCGATGGCGTTGGTGAGGAGGTTGCGCAGGATGCGCCGGATCCGGCGGCTGTCCACTTCGGCGACGCAGGCAACTCCGTCGTCCAGGGTCATCACGCTGCCGGCGCCCGCGGCGAGGCGCTGCAGGGCCGCCATCTCCTCGCCGACCAGGCCGACCAGGTCGACATCGTCGAGGGCGAGTTCGGCGGCGCCGGCGTCAAAACGCGAGATCTCCAGCAGGTCGGTGAGCAACGCCTCGAACCGGTCCAGCTCGGCTGACAGCAGCTCGCTGGAGCGCGCGGACACCGCGTCGAAGGCGGTCCGGTGGGCGTGCAGCACCTCCGCGGCCATCCGGATGGTGGTCAGGGGCGTCCGCAACTCGTGGGACACGTCGGAAACGAACCGCTGCTGCACCAGCGACAGGTTCTGCAACTGGGTGATCTTCTTGTCCAGCTCTTCGGCCATGTGGTTCATCGAACGGGCGAGCCCGGCCAGGTCTTCGGTGCCGACCACGTCCATGCGGTCCTCAAGGTGGCCGGCAGCCAACCGTTCGGCGGCGAGGCGGGCGGCACGCACCGGCCGCAGCACCTGTAGCGAGACCAGGTACACCGTGAGCGTCAGCCCGGCCAACAGGAACACGCCGGTGGCCAGCGTCGCCTGCTGCACCACGGCGAGGGTGCGCTCCTCCGCGCTGGTGGAGAACAGGAAGTAGATCGGGTAGGCCGGCTGCCCGGGCACGGCCAGCCGGGACGCGACGACCAGCCCGGGTTCGTCCTCACGGGAGTCGGTGAACCGGATCAGCGTCGGCGTGCTCCACAGTCCGTCCCCGCTCCCCATCGCGGCCTGGATGCGGTCGGGAATGCTGCCCCGGGCGAGCCCGGCGGTGCCGATCTGCGAGATCGGGGTGTCGACCACCACGAAGTACTGGTTGCCCGCCTGGCCGCGGTTCGCTGCCTCCCGGGCGAGCCGGCTGATCCGTTCACTGACAGAGGTGGTGCGCAGGTCGGTGGTGAGCAGGTCCCGCTGCATGCTGCTGACCACGGCGGACGCCTCGGCCACGCTCGCCTGCGTCTTGCCGGCCAGGATGCCGCGACGGGACTGGTCCATCAGGAACCAGCCGGTGGCGACCAGGATCACGATGGCCGCGGCGAGGGTGGTGGTGACCACCCGGAACGGCAGCGAACGCGCCCAGAGCCGGAACGGAGCGAAACGGGCCAGGCCTCTCATCAGTCCGGCTTCGGCTCACCGGCCCGATAGCCGACGCCACGAACGGTCACGATGATCTCGGGCCGCTCGGGGTCCCTCTCGATCTTGGAACGCAGCCGCTGCACGTGCACGTTCACCAGCCGGGTGTCGCTGGCGTGGCGGTAGCCCCAGACCTCTTCCAGGAGGAGTTCGCGGGTGAACGCCTGCCGAGGCCGCCGGGCGAGGGCCAGCAACAGGTCGAACTCCAGCGGGGTGAGGGTGATCTCGGTGTCGCCGCGGCGCACGGTGTGCTCGTTGACCCGGATCACCAGGTCGCCGATCCGCAGGTTGTCGACCTCCGGGCCGGGGGTGACGTGTCGCCGCAACCGGGTCTTGATCCGGGCGATCAGCTCCTGGGTCTTGAACGGCTTCGCCACGTAGTCGTCGGCGCCGGCCGACAGTCCGTCGACCACGTCGATGGTGTCGCTCTTGGCGGTCAGCATCACCACCGGAACCCCGGACTCCGCCCGGATGTCGCGGCACACGTCCACGCCATCCCGGCCGGGCAGCATCAGGTCGAGCAGGACCAGGTCGGGACGGTAGTCGCGGAAGGTGTCCAGGGCGGCGTCGCCGGTGTGGCACAGCCGGGCGTCGAAACCTTCCGAGCCGAGCACGAGGTGCAGCATCTCGGCCAGGGCCTCGTCATCGTCCACCACCAGGATGCGCGGCCCCGCGCTCCGGGGAGCTTCAGACACCTTCTTTCCTCCCTTGGTAGCCGGTGTATCGATAGTAGACGACGAGCTTCCGAGTCGCGGTAGCGACTCGGAGCGAGGAGTCTTGACGAGGTCGGCGCCAGCCGACCGAGGAACAGACGACGAGCGACTCGGAGCGAGGAGTCTTGACGAGGTCGGCGCCAGCCGACCGAGGAACAGACGACGAGCGACTCGGAGCGAGGAGTCTTGACGAGGTCGGCGCCAGCCGACCGAGGAACAGACGCCCCTGACGAGGCCGGCCGCTCAGTTCAGTTCGGCGGACGCGGTCCAGGTGGAGAGCAGGCCGAGCTCTCCGCCCTGCCGCCGCAGCACGCGTCGCCACAGGGTCTCCGGCTCGGGGTCGAACGGGTCCGACGGAAGGGCCGGCACGACGTGCCACATCTCGAACTCGAGTTCGCGCTCGAGCTGGCCGGCGTCCCAGCCCGCATAGCCGGCGAACACGCGCAGGTTGCGGTAGGTACCCTCGGCGATCTCCACCGGCGTGTCGAGGTCCAGTAGCCCGATCCGGCCGGTCACCGGGCGCCATCCGGGCGGTTCGTCGGTGTCCGACCAGGGTTCGGCCAGGCAGATCGCCCCCTGCTGGGACACCGGACCGCCGTCGAACAGCGCCTGCGGTTCGCTGACCAGCCGTGCCCACGCCGGCAGCGCACCGGAAAGGTCCAGCTCGGTCACCTTGTTGAGCACCACCCCCAGGGTGCCGGACTCATCGGCGTCCAGCAGCAACACCACGGTCCCGTCGAACACGCCGTCGCTGATCGTGATCCCCGCCACCACCAGGGCGCCCACCCGAAGCGTCGTCATTGCACCTCCCGGGCCCAGTCTGGCACCACGGCCGGGTTCGCCGGCGATCGTCCGGGTGGACGCGCACAGCCCGGGAGCAGCTGATTCCCGGTGCTGCGGCACCCGGTGGACGGGGTGCAGGCCAGGCGACGCTGTGGGTGGTCATTGGGCCATGGCGGAGACCATCGGGCTGAAATAGGGGATCAGCCAGACGAGCCACACGAACAGGCTGAACCTGTGGAAGCTGCTGAGGGCGGCCTCGTCCTGCTTGCGCAGGACGACCAGCGCCCAGGCCGCATGCAGGAACATGAGCAGGATGGCGAGGAGCCCGGAGATGCCGTGCAGGTCATAGGTCATCCCGCCGACGAAGTCGAACATCATGCCGGTTCCCACCGTGTCGCAGATCAGGCCGAGGACGAAGAACACCAGGTTCCACCACCTGAGCCGGCCGATGACGCGTTCCCCCCACACCCCGACCGAGTAGAAGGCCAGAGCCAGGGTGATGAAGACGCTGGCGAGCGGGTCCACGGCAGCTCCTGGGAGAAGGGATCTCCCCATGGTAATGATCGTCACCCCGGCCTGCCCCGACGGCCGCCCGACGGCCGCCCGTCGGCCAGTCGGGTGATACCTGAGGCACCCTCGTTTCGCCGGCGGGGGCCGGCCCTGGGCCCCGCCCCCTCCGGGACACGCACAAAACGCCCCGCGGAGGCCCGGAAGCGGGCCCGCAGGGCGCCATGCCGTCGCCCCAGGGGCGCCGGAAGGGGTGGAGGTGGCGGGAATCGAACCCGCGTCCTCAAGAGGTGACCCAGGACTTCTCCGGGCGCAGCTGACTAGTCGTTCTACTTGGCTCTCACCCTCACGTCAGCACGTGGTGAACAAGCCCAGTCCCATGAATTTCCCGCACCGACCCTGGAACGAAGTCGGAACGGTAAGCCTTCTGAATGAGGCCAGGATCCGGACGGAAGGCGCATCCGGGCTGACCCTTCGGTCACTGCTCAGGCAGCGAGAGCGAAGTCAGTGCGCTGTGTGTTGGCACTTATTGGTTTCCGGGAGTCGTTAACGAGATGTCCCCGGATCCTCGGCCCGCTTCTCCTGGAACTACCGTCCCAAGTCGAAACCAGTCACCCCCTGTTGAGTTGTGCACCGGACGGGATCACTCCCGACCAGCACTCCAGTATAGGCGCTCCCCCGGCCGGGCGCAGCACCGCGGGCGGGCCTGCCGATTGGGTAGGGTTCCGGCCATGGAGAAACCGTTCGTCGACCCGCCCGAGGGTCCCGCGCCCGCCGATCTGGAGATCATCGACCTGGAGGTGGGACTCGGCCCCGAGGCCGTCCCCGGAAAGTCTGTCGCTGTGCACTACGTGGGAGTCGCGTTCTCCTCCGGCGAGGAGTTCGACTCCAGCTACGACCGCGGCCAGCCCCTGGTGTTCCCGCTCGGGGCGCGCCGGGTGATCTCGGGTTGGGACAACGGCCTGGTCGGGATGAAGGTCGGCGGGCGTCGCCGGCTGGTGATCCCCCCGCACCTCGCCTATGGCGACCGGGGCGCCGGCGGCGCCATCGGCCCGGGAGAGACCCTGATCTTCGTGTGCGACCTGGTGGGCGTGAAGTAGCCCCACTCCCCGCCCGAGGGTGTGGTCGACGAGGGTGTGGCGGACGCTACCAGCTGCCGCCGCCCCCGCCGCCACCACCACCACCGGAGAAGCCCCCACCCGAGGAGCCACCGCCGCCGAACGCCGAGCCGCTGCTGCCGAAGCCCGACTCGCTCATCGCCGGGGCCGGTGTCGCGATCGAGCTGGACACCGAGTTGCCGAACGAGTCGAGCTGCCCGCCGAAGTCGCCCAGGTCCCAGCTCGAGCCGTAGTACCAGGTGGGCGCCAGCGCCGGCAGGCGGCCGAGTTCGACCAGACGCTGGCAGACCTTCGTCCACCGGTCGGTGAGGTCGAACATGATCGCCCAGGGCAGGTAGCGACTGAAGATGTCCTCGCCCTCCTCGAACTGAAGCTGGTCGGCCTCGGCCGTGGCCAGATAGGTGCGGAACCCCTCCACCTGGTCGGTGAGGGCCCGGCCGAGGGCGCTGCGCTGGCCCCGGCGCAGCCTGGATCGGGCCATCGCCCAGGTGAGTGCCGCGGCGAGTGCCAGCGGCGCCACCACCAGCAGGGCCGGACCCAGGAAGACCACCCCGACGATGCCGGCGGTGAGCACCGGGAAGAGCATCCGGCCCAGCCCCGAGGGCGCCCCGGAACCACCGGGCAGCCGCAGGAACCAGCCCTGCTCCTCCGAACGCGTGCGCACGGCCTCCGCCACCTGGGCGTGGGCCTGGGTCAGGGTGCCGGCAGCCCCGAGGTCGACCTCGGCGCCGGGCTCGGCTTCCTTGGTGAAGATGGCCTTGAGCGCACGCTTGCTCGGGCGGTCCGGTGCGCTCTCCCGGGAGACCAACCGCACCCGGTGTACCTGCCCCTCGCTGCGCAGCTGGATGGCGCCCGCGACGGCGAGACCCACCAGGGTCGCCGTGGTGTCGCGGACGTGGGTCTCGCCGTCGATCAGCAGGCCCGCCTCCGCGACCGGGATCCGCGGCGGCGCGAACGAGACCGGGATCTCCATCCTCGGGTCCGAAGGGATCTCGACCAGCGGAGCGCCCGCCGGCGGGATCGTGCCCGGCGGCATCCCGGCGTACCGGTAGTCCCGGGAGCGTTTCCGGACATACCACCAGCCGGCGAACGGCACCAGCGCCGCGCTGCCGACCGAGCCGCCGAGCAGCCAGGAACCGAGGCGGGCCGACTCGGTGTCGGCGTTCTCCACCCTGATCGGGGTGTTGTCGGCTATCAGGCCGGGCGTGAGCTTCACCGAGACCGTCATCACCTCGCCGACAGGGATGTCCCGCGCCGCGAAGACCGCGTCCGCACCGTTGGTCCGGGCCGTGTCGCACTCACCCCGGCTCCCCGGGGTGGCCACCGAACAGAAGACGCCCTGGGCGCCACCGGGGACGGTGATCCGTGCCGACGCCCGCGTGATCGTCGGCATCGAGGCACCGGAGACGTCCCAGTACAACTCGTCGTAGCTCCCGGAGGTCCGGATCAGCCCGGCCACCCGGTAGGTCAGCACGTAGGTCGCCGTGGGCGTGGGGATCGTGCGGTCCGCCGAGCCCACCCGGATCCGCAGGTAGGTCTTGCGTCCGCTGCCCAGATCAGCGGTGTCCAGTTCGGTCGACACCGGGTCCGGGCTGGTCACCGAGATCTGCTCGATCCGGTAGACCACGTCGTGGTCGTCCCCGTCCGGTTCCCGGGTGATCAGGGTGCGCTCGAGCCCGTGACGCCCCGACGAAGCGCCGAACCGCAGCTCGATGGTCTCGGTGACGGTGACCTGGCCCGTCGCGTCCAGAGTGGCGACGACATCGAACCTCTCGAAGGTGTCCGAAGCCGCCGCGTGCGCTGGGGTCCCCATTGCCAGGAAGAGTCCGGCGGGGAGCAGCAGGGCGCCGAACGCCAGCAGCCGGCGGGTGTGTTCCCGCAGGTTCATCGCCCGCCGCGGCGGCGGGCGGACAGCTCCCGCTCGGCCTCCCGGTTCGCGTCCCGCTCGGCGATGGTCTGGCGCTTGTCCCAGTCGCGCTTGCCGGTGGCGATCGCCAACTCCACCTTGGCGTAGCCGTCGGAGAAGTAGATCGCCAGCGGCACGATGGTCTTGCCCGAAGCCGTGGTCTCGCGGTCGAGCTTGGCGATCTCCTTGCGGTGCAGCAGCAGCTTCCGGTTGCGCTTGGTGGCGTGGTTCTTCCAGGTGCCGAAGGCGTACTCCGGGATGTGCATGTTGCGCAACCACACCTCGCCGTCGTCGACCGTCGCGAAGGCGTCCACCAGCGACGCGCGTCCGGCCCGCAGCGATTTCACCTCGGTGCCGGTCAGCACCATGCCTGCTTCGAACTTCTCGTGCAGGTGGTAGTCGTGGTGCGCCTTGCGGTTCTGGGCAACCATGATCCGACCCTGTGGTCGCGGCATCCCGGCCTCCCTTCCTGGCGGACGCGTCCGGCGGCCAACCCTACCAATCAGGCCCGGCCGGAATCAGGTCACAGGTAGCGCATCGGGTTCACCCGGACGCCGTTGCGGTACATCTGCAGGTGCAGGTGACACCCGGTGCTCAGGCCGGTGGTGCCGACGTAGCCGACGATCTGGCCCTGTTCCACCTTCTGCCCGGCCTTCACGGTGATCCTCGACTGGTGGGCGTACCCGCTGGCCAGCTGGGCGCCGAACATGCGCCCGTAGCTGATGATCGTGTAGTTACCGAAGCCGGACGTGGTCCAGCCCGCCGAGACCACCTTGCCGTCGGCCATCGCCCGTAGCGGCGCGCCGCAGGAGGCACCGAAGTCGGTGCCCCAGTGCATCCGCCAGTAGTGCAGGATCGGGTGGTAGCGCATCCCGAACGGCGAGCCGGCCGGGGCGTCGACCGGCTTGATGAACCCGCCGTCGTTCGAGGCGTTGTAGCGATCCTTCCGGAGCAGCGCGGTGATCCTGGCCTCCTGCCGCTCCAGCGCTTCGTACTCCTGCTGGCTGGCTGCCAGTTCGTCGCTCGCCTCCGCCTTCTGCTTGCGGTTCGCCGCCACCATCCCGGCCAGCTTCGCCTCACGGGCGGCGATGTCGGCGGTCAGTTCGCGGACCCGGCGCAGCTGGGCGGCGCTGGCCTCCCGCTTGCGGATCAGCTCCCCCTCGGCGTCGGCCAGCTCGGTCCGGGCGGCGACGAGCTGCGACTCCAGCCGTTCCAGGCGGTCGAGTTGGGAAGTGGTGCTGTCGAAGATCGTGGCTGCCCATTGCGCCCGCTGGGCGAGTTCGGCCGCCGAGCTGGCGCCCAGCACGAGCCCCAGCCCCTGCAGGTCGCTGTGCTGCTGGTAGTTGGTCCGGACCACCGCCCCCACCAGGGACCGTTGCCGCTCGACGTCGGCCTGTGCCGCGAGCGCGGCGGCTGCGGCGTCGTCGAATTCCTCCTCCGCTCGCGCAAGGTCTGCGGCCACGGCCGCGTCCGCGTCCCTGGTCTCGGCCAGCTTGCGCTTGGCGTAGGCCAGCTCGGAGCGGGCCTTGTCCAGCGCCGACTCCGACGACTCAAGCTCCTGCTCGGCCGCGGCGACCGCCTGCTTGTCGGCGGCGATCTCCTGCTTGGCCTCGACCAGCGACTCGCGCACCTTGTCGCGGTCGTCCTTGAGGTCCTCGGCGGCGGCGGACGGGCTGAGCCCGAACAGCAGGCCGAGCAGCAGCGCGGCGACGAGCACCGGGCGGGCGGCAGCCGACAACGGCCCGGGACGCCTACCCCGGGTGCCGCGTGAGGTGGGGGAAGTCACCTGCACGTTTGTGCCCCAATCTCTCGGTGCGGTCAGACCCGGAGGAACCTGCGGGTCGCGATCAAGGTTGGAATGATGGACAGGGCGACGGCCACCCCGGCGATGCTCGCCATGGCCCAGCCGACGTCGCCCCAGTCGATCCAGCGGACGGTCTGGATCTCGGCTTCGGCCCGGCCGACGACGACGAACTGCTGTACGCCGGCGAGGGTGAGGCAGGCCAGCAGCGCTCCGCCGACTGCCGCGACCAGCGATTCCAGCAGGAACGGCAGCATGATGTACCAGTTGGACGCGCCGACCAACCGCATGATGCCGATCTCCCGCCGCCGCGAGTAGGCCGCCATCCGGATGGTGTTGCCGATCTGGAGGGCCGCGGCCAGCAGCAGCAGCGCGCTCAGCCCCACGGTGGACCACCGGGCCAGGTTCAGCCAGGCGAACATCGGGTCGAGGATCTTGCGCAGGTCCTGCACCTGTTCGACCCCGGGCAGCCCGCTCGCCGCCGACACCACGCCCTCGAACTCCTGGGGGTTCTTCAGCTTCACCCGGAACGAGTCCTGCAGCATGTCGACTGTGGTCGAGGCGAGGATCGGGTCGTTGTCGGCGTAGAACTCGCGGAACTTCTGGTAGGCCTCTTCGCGGGTCTCGTAGAACACCTCGGCGACCTCAGGGTTGCTGCGCAGGGTCTGCTCGACCGTGTCCCGCTGGGCGTCGGTCGCCGCCTCGCCCTCGGTGCAGTTGGCGCCGTTGGAGTCGGCCACGCAGAGGAAGACGCTGACCTCGACCTTGTCGTACCAGTCGTCCTTCAGCCGCTCCACCTGTTGGGCGACCAGCAGTCCGGCCCCGAACAGGGTCAGCGACACCCACATGGTCATCACCACGGCCAGGGTCATGGACGCGTTGCGTCGCAGCCCCGACCACATCTCGGTGAGCGTGTGCCTCATCGGGCGACCCCCTTGCGGCCGCGCCGGTCACTGGTAGCCATAGACGCCCTTGCTCTGGTCGCGGATGAGCTCGCCGCCGGACAGCTCGATCACCCGCTTTCGCATCTGGTCGACGATCGTGGCGTCGTGGGTGGCCATGATCACCGTCGTGTCCGACCGGTTGATCCGGTCGAGCAGTTTCATGATCCCGATGCTGGTGTTCGGGTCGAGGTTGCCGGTGGGCTCGTCGGCGATCAGGATCGCCGGCCGGTTCACGAACGCGCGGGCGATCGCCACCCGCTGCTGCTCGCCGCCGGACAGCTCGTCCGGCAGCCGGTCACCCTTGCCCTCCAGGCCAACCAGTTCGAGGGTCTCCGGCACCACCTTCCGGATCAGGGAGGCGGGCCGACCGATCACCTGCATCGCGAAGGCGACGTTCTCGGTCACCGTCTTGCCCGGCAACAGCCGGAAGTCCTGGAACACGGTTCCGATCTGGCGGCGAAGCGCGGGCACCTTCCAGCTGTGCAGCCTGGCCAGGTCCTTTCCGGCGACATGGAGGTGGCCGCTGGTCGGCAGGTACTCGCGCAGGATCAGCCGCAGGAACGTCGACTTGCCCGACCCGGACGAGCCGACCAGGAACGCGAATTCGCCCTTCTCGATCTCGACGCTCACCCGGTTCAGGGCAGGCCGGGACTGACCGTCATAGGTCTTGGAGACGTCTTCGAATCTGATCACGGTGAGGGTCGGACCGGGTAGGCAGTGGGGAAGTTTCCTTAACCGCAGCTAAGGCCGGACCTCGTCGCAGCATAGGCGACATCGCTGCGGGCTCCCAGCCCATCCTCCGGCGTGTCAGCGGCGCCCCGCCGGCCTCGCTCCGCTCGACGAGGCCGTGAAATCGGCTCCGGAACGAGCGGGTCGCCTCCCTTTACCTCGCTCCGGTCTGGCGCCGCCAGCGGACGCCGGCGTCCAGGAATCCGTCGAGGTCGCCGTCGAACACCCCCTCGGGGTTGCCCACCTCGAAGTCGGTGCGCAGGTCCTTCACCATCTGGTAAGGGTGCAGGACATAGGAACGCATCTGCGACCCCCAGGAGTTGCCGCCGTCACCCTTCAGCTCCCGCATCTCGGCTTCCTTCTCCGCCCGGGCGCGCTCGAGCAGCCGTGACTGGAGGACGCGCAGGGCTGCAGCCTTGTTCTGCAGCTGGGACTTCTCGTTCTGGCAGGACACCACCAGTCCGCTCGGCAGGTGGGTGATCCGCACGGCGGAGTCGGTGGTGTTCACGCTCTGCCCGCCGGGGCCCGACGAGCGGAACACGTCCACCCGGATGTCGGCCTCGGGAACGTCGATGTGGTCGGTCTCCTCGGTCACCGGCAGCACGTCGACACCGGCGAAGGAGGTCTGCCGCCGGCCCTGGTTGTCGAACGGGCTGATCCGGACCAACCGGTGTGTGCCCTGCTCCACCGACAGCATCCCGTAGGCGAACGGCTCCTTCACCGTGAAGGTGGCCGACTTGATCCCCGCCTCCTCCGCGAAGGAGGTGTCGTACACCTCGGTCTGGTAACCGTGGCGCTCGGCCCAGCGCAGGTACATGCGCAGCAGCATCGCGGCGAAGTCGGCCGCGTCCACGCCGCCGGCCTCGGAACGGATCGTCACCAGCGCCTCCCGCTGGTCGTACTCGCCGGACAGCAGCGTCCGGATCTCCAGCGCCTCGAGGTCGGCCGCCAGCGCCCGGAACTCCTTGTGCGCCTCGGCGAGGGTGCCGGCGTCGTCCTCCTCTACCGCGAGCTGGATCAGCACGCCGAGGTCGTCGACCCGGCTGCGCAGCGCGGCGGTCCGATCCACCTCGGCCTGCAGCCGGGAGAGCCGGGAGGTGACGTCCTGGGCGTGAACCTGGTCGTCCCACAGGTCGGGGGCGGACACCTGCTCCTGCAGGGCGGCGATCTCCGCCCGCTTGGCTGCAGGATCGAGCACCGCCTCGATCGAGATCAGCGTGCGGTCGAGTCCGGCCAGATCGGCCTGAAGGTCAGCGGCAGTCACAGCGACCAACTCTACGCCACCGGGGCGCTGCGCCTGCCGGTGCCCTCCCGGGTCGCGCCGTCCTTCCCGGGCGGGCCTTTTCCAAACAGTTTCGGAAATGCCTGCATTTGTCCCCACTTCGGGGGACAGAACTCTGTCACCTGTGCGGGTGACTAGGCTTTGTCCCCATTTCGGGGGACTCGGAAAAGTCTCAAGAAATGGTTCAGGAAATATCTTCCTGGGTCTTGCAATTGGGGTGTGGTGTGCGGCTAAAGTACTCAGTGAGACGAGGTTTCCCCCGAGTCCCCGCCTCACCAGCCGGTTCCCCCCGAGCCGGTCAGCTGCCCCCGGCAGTGCCCGCAGAGCTTCGGTTCGTGGCGGGCACCTTCCCTTTCCCGGAAACGTACCCGCGAGGGGCAACACCCTCCTGCGGCGGCCTGGTCAGCCCACTGCGGCGAGTGCGAACGGGAGCACCGCCGGCGACCCGCCGTCACGGAGCAACCGCGCGGCGACGGTCATCGTCCAGCGGGAGTCGACCAGGTCGTCGACCAGCAGGACCGGGCCCGGGGCCTCCGCCAGCCACTCCCGTTGCGTCCCGGTCAGGCCGAAGCGGCCCCACACCTGGCGCAACCGGTAGGCGCTGTTGCCGGCCGCCTCGACCGGGGGTGCGCCCGGGTCGAACTCCAGGCTGCCCAGGTCGACGAGCCGTCCCCGGCGGGCCAGTTCGGCGGCCAGCGACCCGACCAGGAGCGGTCGGCGCAGCGCCGGAACCGCCACGACGGCGGCCGGACGCTGCTCCCACGGCCACTCGCGGAGCACCCGGAAGCAGGCAGCCAGCAGCTCCTCGGACACCGGCGCGTCCGGGCCGGCGAGCAGGTCGCGCAGGCGCTGGCCGAGGCCCAGGTCGGTGAACCGGGCCAGCACGCGGCCGGGGGCGGCGGCATGCCCGGCGGCGATCCGGCCTGTTACCGGAACGTCGAGTCGCGCCATGCCGGACGGCCACAGGCTGCGCGGTGCCAGTTCCACTCCGACCCGGTCGAGGTCGAGGCGGGCCGTGGACACCGCGGCCTCCCCCACGCCGGGCTCGTACCAGGGCCCGGCGCACCGGTCACACCGCCCGCACGGTTCCGGGGTCGGGTCGTCGAGCACCCGCTGCAGGAACGCCATCCGGCACCCGTCGCCGGACTGGTACTCCCGCATCAGGCCCTGCTCCCGGCGGCGGGACTCGGCCACGCGCCCGTAGCGCTCGGCGTCGTACGCCCAGGGTTGACCGGTCGCCAGCCAGCCGCCCCGCACCCGGGTCACGGCCCCGTCGACGTCGAGCACCTTGAGCAGCAGTTCCAGCCGGGCGCGCCGCAGGTCGACGATCGCCTCCAGCGCGCTGGTCGACAACGGCCCTGCCGCGTCGGCGAGCGCGTTCAGGGCCGCACGGGCCGCACCCTCCTCGGGCATCGAGGCGGTCGCGAAGTAGTGCCAGATGTCCCGGTCGGCAGGAGTGGGCAGCAGCAGGACGTCGGCGGTGGCGACCGCGCGTCCGGCACGGCCCACCTGCTGGTAGTAGGCGACCGGCGAGCTGGGTGCCCCCAGGTGCACCACGAAGCCGAGGTCGGGCTTGTCGAACCCCATGCCGAGGGCGGACGTGGCGACCAGCGCCTTCACCTCGTTGGCGCGCAGCCGCGCCTCCAGCTCTTCGCGTTCGGCCGGCTCGGTACGTCCGGTGTAGGCGGCCACCCGGTGGCCGTGACGGCCCAGCAGTGCAGCCAGGTCCTCGGCCTGGGAGACGGTGAGGGTGTAGACGATGCCGCTGCCGACGAAGTCGTCGAGGTGGGACACCAGCCACGCCACCCTGGTCTCCTCGTGCGGCAGGCTGAGCACGCCCAGCCGGAGCGACCCGCGGGCGAGGGTGCCGCGGATGGTGAGCACGTCGTGGCCGCCCGCACCGAGCTGCTCGGAGACGTCCTCGACCACGCGCGCGTTCGCCGTCGCCGTGGTCGCCAACACCGGCACGGCGTCGGGCAGGGTGGTCAGCAGGTCGCGGATGCGCCGGTAGTCGGGCCGGAAGTCGTGGCCCCAGTCGCTGATGCAGTGTGCTTCGTCGACCACCAGCAGGCCGCAGCGGCCGGCCAACGCGGGCAACTGCTGGTCGCGGAACGTCGGGTTGTTCAACCGCTCCGGGCTGACCAGCAGCAGGTCGACGGCGTCGGCCTCCAGCAGGCCGTACACCTCCCCCCACTCGGTGGCGTTGGCGGTGTTGATCGTCACGGCCCGGACGCCGGCCCGGGTGGCCGCGGCGATCTGGTCCCGCATCAGGGCGAGCAGGGGCGACACGATCACCGTCGGGCCGGCACCGGCGGCACGCAGCAGGGCCGTGGCCACGAAGTAGACCGCGGACTTGCCCCACCCGGTGCGCTGCACGACCAGGGCCCGCCGGCGGTCGCGGACGAGGGCGGCGATCGCCTCGAACTGGCCGTCGTGGAAGCTCGCGTCCTCCCGGCCCACCAGGCGGCGCAGCACGGCCAGGGCTTCCGCCTCGAGGTTCTCCACCCCAGCAGGGTAGGCCCCGGCCCCGACACCGGCCACCCGGGCGACGTCGGGGGAACGGTGGGCGCAGAGGGACTCGAACCAGCTCGCGACCCCTTGTCGCATAAGGTTTGCCGTAGTCAGAGCGATACTGCCTATGCATGGCAGGGCTAGAATCGGCCGAGATAATGCACGTATAGTGCACGCCAGTGCTAAGTGTTCCTTGGGAGGGACGATGGCCGCAGCCGGGAAGCGCCGCCCACGCAGGGGCTTTGGCACGATCAGAAAGCTGCCCTCAGGACGCTTCCAGGCTACCTATGTCGGGCCGGATCTGGGCCGACACAGCGCGCCGTTCACCTTCGATGCCCGCGGATATGCGGAGCGGTGGCTCGAGGAGGAGCGCCGACTCATCCAGCTCGAGGAGTGGACCGCGCCCGCCGCCCGTGAGGCCGCCAAAGTGCTCGACGAGACGCTCACCCTCAGGGTGTACGCCGCGCAGTGGCTCGCTGGTCGAGTTCTCCGGCCGAACACACAGAAGGACTATCGCCACCTCATCGAGGACGTCATCCTTCCCAAGCTGGGAGACCTCAGGCTGCATGACCTCACGCGAGCGGACGTGCGTCGATGGTGGGCCACGCTCGACGCATCCAAACCCAGGACCAAGGCCAAGGCCTATGCCTTGTTGCGGACGATCGGGGCGACTGCGGTCGACGAAGAGCTCATTGCTGCTAACCCGGTGTTGATCCGAGGTGCCGGCGTGAGCAAGCGCCGGCGGTCGATCGAGCCAGCAACGCTCCCCCAGCTCGCGGCGATCACCGAGGCCATGCCCGAACGCTTGCGACTCGCTGTCCTGCTGGGCTGCTGGTGCGCTCTGCGCTACGGGGAGATGGCCGAGTTGCGCCGATCCGACATTGACTTCGACCGTGGGGTCATCAAGGTTCGGCGAGGCGCCGTGTGGCTCAAGGGCAGAACACTCGCTGGACCTCCGAAGACAGCAGCCGGTGCCCGCGACGTAGCCTTCCCACCGCATCTTGCCCCGACCATCTGTGAGCACCTGGCGACCTATGCACAGTGGGGAAAGGACGGCCTGTTGTTCCCGTCCCAGTCGGGCGGCCCGATCAGCCCGTCAAGCTTCTTCAAGCCCTGGCGGAAGGCCAGACTGTCCGCTGGGCGGCCCGACCTCCGCTTCCATGACCTGCGCCACACCGGCGCTGTCCTCGCGGCGCAAGAGGGAGCCACGCTGGCCGAGCTGCAGGCCCGACTGGGTCACACGACCCCCGCAGCGGCGATGATCTATCAACATGCTGCAAGCGAGCGGGACAAACAGCTGGCCGAGCGCCTCAGCCGTCGAGCCGCAGGCGACGCTTCGCGCGACTGAACGACGTTTTCTCCTCGGCGGGTGCATCGGTGGCGTCCAGCGCTCTACTCGACTTACTGGTGCGGCAGTCCCATGCGACGAAGCCAGTCATGGAGCGTATGGAGGGGTTCATCGTTGCCGATACGCCTAAGGACGTAGTCATTCGACGCCACCCAGATCTTCTCATCGACATCCGCGCTCGGCGCCTCTACACCGCCTGCTATCCGCTGTCCCAAGCGAATCAGGTCGCGCCATTCATCGAGTAGTGCCTCAAGTTCATCATCGACGGTATCGACTCTCCACATCCCGTCGACCTCCAGCCACAGATGAACCTCATGTGAGTGCCCGAGGATGACAGGCAATCCGCTAGGACTGGCCAGAATCGAGAACGTCGTTAGGCCCACGTCTAGGCTTCGCTTGAAGACAATCCCGTCGACCGATAAGGCGCTCACAGCCACGTCATCGAGCATGCGGCTCGCTGCACCGCGGTCATCAGTCCCGTGACTCACCCCTGAACCCTAGCGGCGGCACCCGCCTCGGACGTCCGCCAGATTGATCTAGGCGCTTCCGCCCGCGAAGGGGGCACCTTTCTCGGGAAGCCAAACGCTTAGCAGCGATACAGGCAGGGGCATGCCGTCGGCGGAAACCGGAATCAGGCGAAGCAACTTCCTTGGCTTGAGCGTGCGCAAGTTCCGCCGTGGTCGCTTATCTCGAGCTGGCAACATCCACAGGTCGGCAGGATCGACCGCACTCACCACGGCAGTGCGTGTTCGTGGCGCCGGGCCGAGTTCGAGGCGACACGGCTTGCCTCCATGCGCGTCACTGCCGCCCGTCGCTGAGGACGGCCGACCACCTCAGGTGCTGCTCGGCATCAAGCGCTGGCATGCTGTTGGCCGTGAATAGTTGGTTAGGGCGAAGGCGCCGATTCAAAGACCACAAGGCAGCGCAGGCGCTTGCCGCGCCCGCCGCTACCGCAGACGTCACGGTCACCGACCTCCGCACGGCGATCACCAAGCTGCTCGACGCCGGTCGAAGCCCAGTTCGGTCCCGAGCTCCGATTCCCGGAGGACTTCTACTGGAACGTCCCGTTCGGCGAGGCGACCGAGATCAATCACGGCCCCAAACTCGACATGGGATCAGTTGTGGACGACACCGAGTCGGTGCGCGAGTTCCTCTCCCACGATGGTTCCGAGTTCGTGAGCATCTGGCACGAAGCCGACCATCTCGCCGGCGTCCTTCGATCAATCGCCCGTCTCGATATTCCTTCGGAAAGGTAGCCGTCGACCTCAGCCGCCCCGATCCGCGAAATCGGGAACCTGGTGCATGCGATCCCCCTGGATGCGGCAGAACAGGACTCACCGGCGGACGCGGGCGGCTAGCGAAAGGGTGCTTGTGTTCATGGCTGCTCCACCAGAGCTCAAGGGTTAGTCGCTCCGGCGATATCAGGTTCAACTCGGCCTGCCGCCACGGGAGAGAACGTCAACCAGTCGGGCGGCACGACTGCCTTTCCTTCCGGCACTCCGCAACCCCTCCTCGGTGTACGAATGCGTACGGGATCATCCCAATCCCAAATGATCATCCCGCGAGCCATACTATTCTGCATACCACCTATGGAAGTGAGCACCCTGATGCTAAGCCGGTTAACTGCATCCATCTGCGCGATCGCAGCTGGGGTCCTCCTGATTGTTCCCCAGACAGCCGCAAGGGCCGACGGTGCCGGTGACGCCACCCAAAACGCCACTGCCGCCGTGGCCGTTGAAGCCATCCAAGATGTCGATGGCGCCCTGATCGACGCCGCGGCAAACATCTCAACCGACGAGTTCGGAGATGTCGCCATCGACACTTCAATTAGGGGAGTAAGGATTGGGGTTCCGACCGATGCCGGCGCCGGCATATCGCTGGAAGGTGACGCCGGTCTGATCAACCTGGGCCTCCCCTACGCCGATGACGCGTCGGCAGCGGAAGCAGCTCAGCCGGGAATCGTTGTCTACGACAACGGCAACGGCTCGGCCACGGTTCCAGTCGTCCGGGAGGATGGCAGCATTCAGGTGAACACGGTCATTGCCTCACCCGAAGCACCGACGCGGTACGCCTACGAGCTGGACTTGCCCGAGGGCACCACGATCGAGACAGCCGGTGGGACGTTGCTGTTCGTGAACAAGGGGAAGTTGGTCGCCGGGCTAGCACCGGCCTGGGCGCAGGATGCCGCTGGGCGGGATGTCCCGACCCGATACGAGATCGACGGCACGACCGTCACTCAAGTGGTCGACCACAACGGTCGGTACGCCTACCCTGTGGTGGCCGATCCGTGGCTGGGCTTCAACCTGTTTGGCTCCATCAAAGTGTCCAGTTACCAGTCGAAGCCAAAGGTGGACCTTGACCTAAGTGCCTGGGGGTGGGCCGTCTACTCGGGCGCAGCCCAAGGCGGTGGGCTCGTTGGAGTTGCAGCTGGCCAAGCGATCCTTAACAGCTCGGGTTGGAGCGAAGCCTGGGGTAAGGGTGGCACTGTACGCTCAGCACTCGACAAGCCAAGTCAGCGCCAGCAGTTCGAATGCCATGCTTTGGGGGCGCTCTTCGCGGGCCAGTGGAACTTGGAGAAGTTCCGGCCCAACCGGACCGTCCATTGGTCATATGGCGTTGGCGTCCATCATTGCAATTGGACCACGGCCACCCGCTACTAGGAGATCCGATGAACGTAGCTTCACCTCAGGCGACCCGGCTCTGGGCCTGGATCATCGGCGGGATCGCTCTGATCGCGTTCGCGGCGATGTCAGGTTGGTGGTTGCTCGGAGGGGCGGGGGCCTTTCAGGCCCGAACCGTAGAGGACCTGATTTCCGCCGACCAACGAGTGAACCCCACCGAAGCGACCGCTCAGCTGTGCGGCGAGCTCGGCTGCTCCGAAGGCTGGCGAACCGACTATGGCGACTTCCTGCGCTTCGATTCCGAGGGCCAAGCGGAACACTGGGCCACCGTTTTGGGTGACCAAGGAAGGCGGTGGAGAACGATAGTGCTGGATATGCGCGAGGCCAACCCCAGTTTCGAAGAGCGCCGCTATGCCGTCGACTTGCTGTTCTCCGCCCACTCCTGGTAAGTCGAGCAAACCTGCAAAGGCCCTCGCGTGCTATGCGACTTGGTCGCGAGGGGCATGCAATTGCAGTTTCGGCGTCATTTCCAAATTGGATGGTACGAGTGCGTCCCACCGACCTTTCGCTGGCAGCGGTTTCGATCAGGCCAATTCAACCTAAACAGTCCAGAGTCGTACGCCGGCCCTGACGGGTGGCCATTAGATCCGCATCTGGTTCGAACTGCGCCCAACGGTAGGTAGTCAACGCCACCGCGCAAGCATTGGTGAGGTGGCAGAGTAGGGCGAGGTCTACCCCGAGAGTCAGCACGTCGGTCTCTGCGGGCGCGTGGCTCCGGCTGCAGTTGTGCCGAGTCCCGCCCAGCGAGCCTATTGAGGTTCATGGCGAGCTTCGCTCTCATCGGCATGATGGTGCGTTTCGGCCACGAACCCGCTCTGATCGCACCACTCCGCGGGCCGGAAACCAGAGATGCACCGGGTGTGTGGCACATGGGGCTTGAGGTGGTCCGCTGCGGGTTGCCAGCAGGGCAGGGATTCCGATTCTGATGGCTGGGGCCCGGGGTTAGGGGCGAGGCCAGGGGTTAGCGGGCGAGGCCGAGGAAGGTCATGAGGGCTCGTTCGACCTCGGCTAGCTGGTCGGTGGCGAGTCGTCCGATCCGGTGGCCGAGGTTGGCGCGTCGGACGGTGGTGGTCTTGTCGATCATGATGTCGCTGTCCCGGTCGAGCCCGGCCAGCCCGCCGGCGGGGACGCGGACGCGGAGCAGCGGCGCCTCGGTCAGGGTGGTGGTGAGGGGGGCGACGGTGACCGAGTCGGTGGCGTCGAACAGGTCGTCCTGGAGGATCAGTGCGGGCCGCGGCTTGCTGGCATAGACGCCGCCGGCGACGGTCCACAGCTCGCCGCGGTTCACTCCTGCTCGTCCCACGGCGCGGTGATGGCCTCGACGAACGACTGGTCGTCGCCAGCTTGGTCGGCGAGGGCGACGAGCGCGGCTTGGCGGTGGGCTTCGGCGGCGAACTGGGCGGTACGGACGTCGGGCACCCACACCTGGACCGGACGGTAGCCACGTTCCCGCATCCGGCGCCGGTACTCACTCACTCGATCCCTGACCGCCATTCCTCAATGTTACATGTAACGCCTGCGGTGAGGAGTGGTCGGCTCGTGCGACTCAGCGCATGGTGATGTCCGCAACGTCGATGGTTGCGGGCGTGGCGCGCAAGGGCGTGCGGCACACGATTGCGCGACGTCTGCTGCGCCTTGCTGTCGGCGCCGTTCAACCGGAACGTGGTGACGATCTGGGGGAACGTGGGGAACGCAGCCCTGACAAGCCTGTCCGCTGCTGCACGGTCTGCTGGATCGGTATGGAACCGGGTCTGGGGGAACGTTCTCGGTAACGCCGGTGCGCTCTGCTGGCTGGGACGTGCGCGGGCCGGTCTACGGATGCGTAGATCTTCGCAGCGAAGGTCCGTCTGGCGCTCGGTCCGGGCTTACGGAAGGTGGCGGGCGAAATTCGTGGCCGGTCGGGTGTCCGAACTGGGCAGGTTTCGAGGCTTAAGGAAGTACCAGACCCGGATTCTGGGCCGGTTTGTCGGAATCGGGGTCGGCTGATCGGCCTAGTAGATGGGAGGCGGTTTTGATCACTGGCCGTCGGGGTGTCCCGATCGGCGGCTTTGTTGGCCTAGGGATAGCGAGAGGGTCTTCGCCCGTGGAGGGAGGTGAGTGGTGGCGATCGGGTTGACCAAGCTGTCGGCCGGGTCGGGCTATGAGTACCTGACCCGGCAGGTCGCCGCGCTGGACGTCACCGGCCGCGGCCACACCTCGTTGGCGGACTACTACAGTGCCCGCGGCGAATCGCCGGGCCAGTGGTGGGGCGCCGGCCTGCCCAGCCTCGGCCTGAAGCCCGGCGACACCGTGACCGCCGAACAGATGAAGCTGCTGTTCGGCGCCGGCCTGCACCCGGCCACCGGGGAGAAGCTGGGCCGGGCCTACTCGGTGTTCACCAACCAGCCTTCGCCGTTCGAGGCCGAGCTCGACCGCCGCAGCACCACCTGGCTGCAGGAGCACCCGGCAGTAGCTGTCGTGCCGAGCCGGGTGCGGGGGCAGCTGCGCACCGGGTTGGGGGTGGAGTGGTTCACCGCCCGTCACGGCCGACCACCGGCCGGGCCTCAAGAACTGCACGCCTTCATCACCAAGGCCAGGTCGCGGCCGCGTACCCCGGTGGCCGGGTTCGACCTGACCTTGTCCCCGCCGAAGTCGGTGTCGGCCCTGTGGGCGATCGCCGGCCCCGACCTGGCCGCGGCGATCCGGGCGATCCACAGCGCGGCGGTGAACGACGCGCTGGGCGAGGCCGAACGTCGGGTGTTGTTCACCCGGGAGGGCCACCAAGGCGCCCGCCACGTCGCTGTGCGGGGCATGGTCGCCGCCCGGTTCGACCACCGTGATTCCCGCGCCGGCGATCCGGACCTGCACACCCATGTGGCGATCGCCAACAAGGTACAAACGATGGCCGGTGACTGGAAGGCGATTGACGCCAGCGTGCTGTATGCGGCCAAGGTCACCTTGTCGGAGGTGTACCTCACCAGCCTCACCGCCCGCCTCCGCGACCTCGGACTGGCCATGGTGCCGGTCGGGAAGGACGGGAAGCGTCCCGTCTATGAGATCGCCGGCGTCGACCCGCAACTGCTGGCGCACTGGTCGTCCCGGCGCCGCGACGTGGAAGGCCGCACCGCCGAACTGGTGTCCCGGTTCGAAGCCGACCACGAACGGCCCCCGACCCCGACCGAGAAGCTCGACCTGTCCCAACAAGCCACCCTCGAGACCCGGCCGGCGAAACACCAGCCCCGCTCCGAGGCCGAACAACGCCGCACCTGGGCAGCTGCGGCCGACACGGTGCTGCACTGGGCCCACGGACCCGGCCACACCATCGACAGCATGCTGACCCGGATCTGGGGGCAGCCGGCCGTCGCACCGCCTGTGGTCGACTCGGTCTGGGTCGCCCGAGCTGCGCAGCGGGTGATCTCCATCGTGGAAGGCGAGCGGGCGTCGTGGACGGCGTGGAATGTGCGCTCCGAGGCCCTCCGGCAGGTCCGCGCCGCCGCTATCCCCCTCGACCAGACCACTGTTGTGGTGGACCAGGTCGTCGAACACGCTCTGTCCGCCCACATGTCGGTGCCGATCCGGACCACCCGCACCGTGCCGGTCGAACCAGACCTGCTGCTGCGCCCCGACGGCACCCCCGTCTATGAGGAGCCCGCCGCCACCCGCTACACCAGCCAGCGCATCCTGTTCGCCGAACGACGCCTCGTCGACACCGCCGGCCGCACCGGTGGCCGGGTCGCCGACCACAACTCCGTCACCCTCGCCCTGCTCCAATCCATGGCCAACCGCGAACCCCTTAACCCCGCCCAACAAGCCCTGGTCCGTGGGATGGCCACTTCCGGGCTCCGGCTCCAGCTCGCCATCGCCCCGGCCGGGACCGGAAAGACCACTGCCATGCGGGCACTCGCCTCCGCCTGGACCAACAGCGGCGGCACCATCCTCGGCCTCGCACCATCCGCGGCCGCCGCCGAACAGCTACGCCAACAGCTCGGCAACCATGCCGTGGCCGACAACCTGGCCAAACTCGTCTGGGCCATCCAGCACCACGAGCCGCTCGCCGAGACCGTCGGACCAAACACATTGGTTATCATTGATGAGGCCGGCATGGCAGACACCCTCACCCTCGACCACCTCGTCACCTGGTGCCTCGACCAAGGCGCCTCCGTCCGGCTCGTCGGCGACGACCAGCAACTGGGAGCGATCGGCGCCGGCGGCGTCCTGCGCGACATCGCCCACACCCACGGCACCCTCCACCTCGATGCGGTGATGCGATTCACCGACCCCGCCGAAGCCGCCGCCTCCCTCGCCCTCCGAGCCGGTGACGCCGGTGCTCTGGGGTTCTACCTCGATCAGGGCCGCGTGCATGCTGTCGACCCCGACACCGCCACCACCCACCTCCTCCAGGCATGGCAGGCCGACCGGACCGCTGGGCGGGACGCGCTCATGCTCGCCCCCACCAGAGACCAGGTCGCCCAACTCAACGCCGCTGCACGCACCGCCCGGCTCGCCGGCCACCGCCCCGGCCGGGAAGTCGAACTGTCGGACGGGAACCGTGCCTCGACCGGTGACATCGTGTTGACCCGCCGGAACAACCGGAACCTCGCGAGCGGCGACACCGCCTGGGTCCGTAACGGTGACCGCTGGAAGGTCACCGCCGTACACCGCGACGGCAGCCTCGACGTCCAGCACCTGCGTAACCACAACCGGCTCACCCTCCCGGCGGCTTATGTGGCCGACTGCGTCGAGCTTGGCTACGCCACCACCATCCACACCGCCCAAGGGGTCACCGCCGACACCTGCCACGGCCTCCTCACCGGCGCCGAGTCCCGCCAGCTCGCCTACACCATGCTCACCAGAGGTCGGCACGCCAACCACGCCTGGATCCAGATCAACCCGTCGCAGCCTGACGTCGCCCCGGCATCGCAGGAACTCGTCGAACCGCACACTGCCGTCGAGCTTCTCGAGGCCGTGATCGCTCGCGACGACGCGCCCGCCTCGGCCACCACCCTGCTCGCCCAGGCCGACCAGCCCGACCGGCTCCTCGGACCGGCCGTCACGACCTACCTCGACGCGATCGGCTTCGCCGCCGAGCACCACGTCCACCCGGTGCTCAAGGACCTCATCGACACCGCCGGCGACCGCCACCACCTCACTGATGCCGACGCGTGGCCCGCCCTGCGGGCCCACCTCATCCTGATCGCCGCCAACGGCCACAACCCCGCCACCGCCCTCAACCAGGCGATCGTTCTCGGTGGCCTCCAGGGCGCCCGAGATCCCGCCGCCGTCATCGACAGCCGGCTCGACCTCACCCAAGCCTCCCAGGGCCGGACACGCGGACCGCTGCCATGGCTGCCCGGCATACCCACCGAACTGCTTGACGACCCCTACTGGAAGACCTACCTATCCGCCCGCTACACCCTCACCCGTCAACTCGCCGAGGACACCCACCAGCAAGCGCAAGAGGACACCGACACCCCCCGCTGGGCAGCCGAGCTTCCCGAACTGAACGGCGACACCATCGCCGATATCCAACTATGGCGAGCCGCCCACCACATCCCCGACACCGACCTGCGGCCCACCGGACCCCCCGCACACTCCACCGCAGAAGCCAAAGTCCAGCGCCAGCTCGACCACGAGATCCAGAACGCCAACACCGACACCCGCTACTGGACCGACGCCGTCCGCGCCACCGCGCCCGCCGCGGCCACCGACCCGCGCCTGCCCGCCCTCGCCCACCGCCTGGCCTACCTCGCCCGCACCCGGCCAGACATCGACGACCTCCTCGAACAAGCCGTCGCACGAGGACCACTGCCCGTCGACCACCCCGCCGACGCGCTCAGCTACCGCATCACGCGCATCCTCAAGACCGCAGGCAACCCCCCACCCTGGGAAACCGTCACTCCACCCGCACACATCACCCGGGACCCCGAACACCACCTCCCACCCAGCCACGAACACCGCCGCGACCACGGCATCGGCATCTGACCCGACCACCTAGAGAGGCACCCGACATGACCAGCTATGCCAACCCCAATGGCTGGGGACGACCCAGCCCCGAATGGCTATCCCTGCAACAAGCAGCCACCATCTACGGCATCAGCGTCGACACACTCCGCCGCCGAATCGCCCACGGCCAACTCCCTGCCTCCCGCTTCGGCAACCGACTCATCCGAGTCCGCACCGAAGACCTCGAGCACATGTTCCGCCCCA
Source organism: uncultured Actinomycetota bacterium (assembly GCA_963704225.1). Classification (GTDB taxonomy): domain Bacteria; phylum Actinomycetota; class Actinomycetes; order Propionibacteriales; family Propionibacteriaceae; genus Propionicimonas. Next base: position 29,452 of record CAVPHL010000011.1, on the reverse strand, counting down.
TCCCGACGGTTCGCCCTTCCTGGCGCAGGCGGGCGTAGGTCGTTCAGATTCGCGCGCACATGCTTGAGTTCAGGATGTTCGGTGACGATGACTGGCGCGGTTCGGCTGCTGTTCAGGACTGTCCTGCATTGGACCCTATGTCGGGTTCTGATCAGTTGTCGGCGCTGCTGGCCCGCGTGCTGGCTGGTCTTGAACGAGGGGTGTCTGGCAGGCTCCGAAGGAGTCGGGCGATTCGAGAGCGAACCTATCGATAGCCCGTCATTCGATCGTCAAGTACGCGCTTCTGCCGGCAAATCTCCTCTTCACCTGCGTGGACGCGTCCGTCGGGGGTATGTGAGCACCATCCCGATTGCCCCTATGAACGCCGCTGCTAATAGCAACATCAAGGAGGCCAGCTTCATCCAGTCGGCGTCAAAGAAGACCAGCAGGAGCCCCGTGATGCCCAGTAGGCGGACAAGAGTGAGCCATGGCTGCGCTAGACACCATTTACCGATCTTGCCGATTCCAAACCGAATGCATGCGCCAAGAGAAAGAGCCCAGATGAGGACCCAGGGTCCATAATCGTCCATATTGAGAGAAGAGTCTACAGGATTGACATTACTGCTGACCTGATTGATAACCCGGAACGCGCGAGGAAGCGGCCGCGGTGGGCTCAGGCACGAGACGATGCAGTCACGCTCATGGCGCGGTGTGCGAGGGTGGCCTTCGGCTTCGGCCTCCCGAGCACGACCGCCCTCAATTGCCGCGCTGGGTGCGTTCGATCGCATGAGACGGAGCAGCGATGACGGCGTCAGATGCGATTGATGCTGTTCGCACGTGCAACCGGAACCGCCGGCCCTAAGCTCCGGACATGGCCAGCCACTCAGACGCGGTTATGGAGCGAGCGAAGGCTGATCTCGCGTCGGGTGACTGGCGGGCGGCGACTCGTCGCCTGCGTGGCCACCTAGTCGATATCCCGGACTGCGTCGCGGCGAGAGCCGAATTGGTGTTGTCGACGACCGCAGTGCTGGCGATCCACAAGAGGCCGGCCGATGGGGCTACCTGCTGCCCCAGATGGCGACCCCCAAGGAGCTGGCCGCCTTCGAAGCAGGCTGCTCGGCTCGGCTGACTCCCGACTGGACGGCGTCCATGATGCGGCGAGCAGTTCATTGGCCAACAGGGCTCGTACCCTCCACCTCATGGGCTGAGGACCGACTCCGCCAGCTTGACGAACGCGCTGCTGAGGAGAAGCGGGCCTGGAAGCTCGCCGTGTCTCCTAAATGGCGACGCGCGGTGCAGGGAATCTGGGAAACCTTCTTCCGAGCTCACCTCCGAAGCCAAGCGGAATATCCGATCATGCCGCGGTGCGCGAGGGTAGCCTTTCGGCTGGCTGCCACCCGAGCGCAACCGCCCTCAATTGCCGCCGAGAGTTCTAGTCAGGTTGTCGGAGGATCCACCAAGCCAGGATCGCCCAGACAATGGCTGGGACCAGGAAGAGAATCGCGGCTGAAAGCATGAGACTCAGCAGGGTGTGGTCCTGCAGGTTGGCAAGGTCCCGGGTGGCGACGGCTGTAATCGTGCCGTCCTGGCCCGTTGTGTAGCTGACCTCCAGCGGGGGCTGGTAGCTGTGGGAGTTGCTGCAGGGTTCCCACCTGCTCGGGAGGAGGTCGCCGACGGGACCCAAAGTCGGGTAGCGCAGGGCAACGGTGTCGAGAACGCCGGGCAGCGTGACCTCTACCCTGGTTTCAGAGAGCCGAAGGAGCCGGACCTGGCAGCTCGTCGCGACCACTGTCGTGCCCTCACGCGTGAGAACGAGATCCATCCGACACCCACCGAACGCAAAGCCGGGGCGGCATGACCACCGGCTTCTGGCTCCCTTCTGGGCGCGTAGCCGAGCGCGTTGACCACGTCGCCAAGCGGCCCAATTAGCACCATAAGGGGGCCTCGCGATAATGCACGTGTAGTGCACGACGGTCTCGGCAAGTGACCAAGACGCGGCCATAACTGCTAGTCAGGTGCACTTTGCGGCGGGTGGGCGCAGAGGGACTCGAACCCCCGACCCCCTCCTTGTAAGGGAGGTGCTCTAACCAGCTGAGCTATGCGCCCCGGGGGAACATCTTAGGGGTGGCCCCTACGGGTGCTCGCCCGGCTGGCGACGAGCGGACCGGATCGGGCCTGCCCGGCCGGTTTCGGACGATCGGAGACAGGCTGGCCGACCAGCCCGCCGGCGCCCGACGGCTGCCGCGGTCAGGCGGTGAGGCGTTCGCGCAGCGCGGCGATCGTCGCCGTCGACAACCCCAGGCCCTCGACCAGGTAGCCGTCCAGCCCGCCGAACCGGCGGTCCATCTCGGCCAGGCCGGCGTTCAGGTAGCCGGGCTGCACGCGGTACCGGGCCTGCTGGATCCGGGCCGCGGTCCGTCCGCTGGAGGCCAGGGTCGAGCGGTAGGCGTCCTTCAGGGTCTCGGCGCGGTACTCGTTCGACTTCAGGTACTCGGCCATCACCTGGTCACGATCGGCACCGACGATCAGCTGGAGCATCGCCGAGATCCAGCCGGCCCGATCCTTGCCCTCCGTGCAGTGCACCACGACCGGGTCCCTGGCCTCCGCAATCAGCCTCAGGGCCTGGGCGACCTTCGCCCGTTGTGCCGGCACCGACACGAAGCGGGTGTTCATCCGGCGCAGGTACGCCTCGGCCGCGGCCACCGTGCCAGGGTTCGCCGGAGGCGTGCTGTACTCCGCGTAGATGTTCACCAACACGTAGTCGGCGCCGCGGATCGCCGGATCGGGCGTCCGTGCAGCCACGGCGTCGGTGCGCAGGTCGATCACCAGGCCGATCCCGGCCCGGCCCAGCCGGGCCACGTCCGCGCGGGACGCGGTGGCCAGCTTCGCCGACCGGTAGACCACCCCCGTGGCCATCCGGGCACCGTCCGGCAGCACGATGCCGTCGCCGGCGACGTCACGGAAGTTGCCGACCGAGGCCAGCTCGAGTCCCGGCGCGCTGCCCGTCGTCGGGCCCGCCGAAGGGGGACGGGTGGGCGCGGCTGCCGACGGGGTTGCCGAACCTGCGCCGGCCGGGCTCGTCGCGGTCGCCGCGGTCGGGACGCCGGGCTGGTCGGTCGCGGCCGAGCAGCCCGCGCAAGACAGGCCGATCAGGACGGCGGTCGCCAGGGCGGTGACCCCACGGAGCGGCGACCGCGGACTAACGACGCACTCCCTTGGGCCGCACCAGCTTGTGCGCCTCCCAGTGCTTCGACACCGAGGCGGAGTTCGCCAGCGCCAGCCCGGCGGTGAGCGCCGCCTCCGGCAGGTCGGCGGGGTCGACGTAGCCGTCCCTGCCGATCCGCGGGGTGAGCAGCCAGATGTGGCCACGGCTGGTCAGGTCGGTCAGTGCATCGACGATGCCGTCGGCGAGGTCGCCGTCCTCGTCGCGCCACCACAGCAGCACGACGTCCACCGCCTCGATGGCGTCGTAGACGAAATCCTCGCCGATCACGTCGAGGACGGCGGAGCGCAACTCCTCGTCGACGTCCTCGTCCCAGCCGAGTTCCTGGACTGCGAGCCCCGGGCTCACGCCCAGCGCGGACATCGCCGACGACGCGGGCGTCGACCCGGGTGCGGTACTCACCCGCTCCTCCCCCATGCTCGAAAACACTGCCTTGGCCAAGCGATCAGACTGCCCCACAGCATACGTGGCTCGCAGCGGTTCAGGCGTCGCCGCCGGCCGAACCGGTCGTGCCCGCCGTGACATCGTGGAGCCGGTACTTCTCGACCGCCTGGGCCGGCCAGCTCGGGTCGACCTCGCCGCGGCGGCCAGCTGCTGGAGCGTGCGGACCACGATCGACGGTCCGTCGATCTTGAAGAACCGGCGGGCCGCGGCCCGGGTGTCGGAGAAGCCGAAGCCGTCGGCGCCGAGCGAGGCGAACGTCGCTGCGGCACCCACTGGCGGATCTGGTCCGGCACCGCGCGCATGTAGTCGCTGACCGCGACGACCGGGCCCGGGCGTCCCGGAGCTTCTGGGTGACGTACGGCACCGGCGTTGCCCTCGCCCGGGTGCAGGAAGGTCTGCTCGTCGCAGCGCAGGCCGTCGCGGCGCAGCTCGTTCCAGCTGGTGACGGTCCAGACGTCCGCGGCGACGCCCCAGTCGCGCGCGAGCAGCTCCTGGGCCTCCAGCGCCCACGGCACCCCGACGCCGGAGGCGAGCAGCTGCGCCCGGCGGGCGTCCTCGCCCACCCCCTCGAAGCTGCCCTCCTTCAGCAGGTAGATGCCGCGGAGGATGCCCTCGACGTCGACGTCCTCCGGCTCGGCCGGCTGGACGATCGGCTCGTTGTAGACCGTGAGGTAGTACATGACGTCCTCGGGGTTCTCGCCGTACATCCGCGCAGGCCGTCCCGACGATGTGGCGCGATCTCGTAGCCGTAGGCCGGGTCGTAGGCGACGACGGCCGGGTTGGTCGCGGCGAGCAGGTGGCGAGTGGCCGTCGGCGTGCTGGAGTGCCCTCGCCGGTGAGCGTGGTGCGGCCGGCGGTCGCGCCGATGATGAAGCCGCGGGCCATCTGGTCGCCGGCGGCCCAGATCGCGTCGCCGGTGCGCTGGAACCCGAACATCGAGTAGAAGACGTAGACCGGGACCAGCGGCTCGCCGTGCGTGGCGTACGAGGTGCCGACCGCCGTGAACGCTGCCGCCGAGCCGGCCTCGTTGATGCCGACGTGCATGATCTGGCCCTGCGGGGACTCCTTGTAGGCGAGCATCAGCTCGCGGTCGACCGAGGTGTAGTTCTGGCCGTGCGGGTTGTAGATCTTGGCCGTCGGGAAGAACGAGTCCATGCCGAACGTGCGGGCCTCGTCGGGGATGATCGGCACGACGTGCGGCGCGAACTCCTTGTCCCGCATCAGGTCCTTGAGCAGCCGGACGAACGCCATCGTCGTGGCGACCTCCTGCTTGCCCGAGCCCTTCTTCAGCCGCGGCGTAGGCCGAGTCGTCGGGCAGCTTGAGCGGACGTGGCCGGTCGCGGCGCTCGGGCACCGGGCCGCCGAGCGCGCGGCGGCGCTCCAGCAGGTACTGGATCCGCTCGTCGTCGGCACCCGGGTTGTAGTACGGCGGCTGGTACGGGTTCGTCCTCGAGCTGCGCGTCGGTGATCGGGATGTCGCAGCCGGTCGCGGAACTGCTTGAGGTCGTCGAGCGTCAGCTTCTTCATCTGGTGGGTCGCGTTGCGGCCCTCGAAGTGGGTGCCGAGGCCGTAGCCCTTGATGGTCTTGGCGAGGATGACGGTCGGCTGCCCCGGTGTCTCGGTCGCCGCCTGATAGGCCGCGTAGACCTTGCGGTAGTCGTGGCCGCCGCGCTTGAGGCTTCCAGATCTCGTCGTCGGACCAGTCCTCGACGATCTGCGCGGTGCGCGGGTCGCGGCCGAAGAAGTTCTCGCGGACGTAGGCGCCGTCCTCGGCCTTGAAGGTCTGGTAGTCGCCGTCGGGGGTGGTGTTCATCAGGTTGACGAGCGCGCCGTCCCGGTCGGCGGCGAGCAGCGGGTCCCACTCGCGGCCCCAGACGACCTTGATGACGTTCCAGCCGGCGCCGCGGAAGAAGCTCTCGAGCTCCTGGATGATCTTGCCGTTGCCGCGCACCGGGCCGTCGAGGCGCTGCAGGTTGCAGTTGACGACGAAGGTGAGGTTGTCGAGCTCCTCGTTGGCGGCCAGCTGGAGCGCGCCGCGGCTCTCGACCTCGTCCATCTCGCCGTCGCCGAGGAACGCCCAGACGTGCTGCTCGGAGGTGTCCTTGATGCCGCGGTTGTGCAGGTACCTGTTGAACTGCGCCTGGTAGATCGCGTTGATCGGGCCGAGGCCCATCGACACGGTCGGGAACTCCCAGAAGTCCGGCATGAGGCGCGGGTGCGGGTAGGACGGCAGCGCCCGGACGCGGCCGTCGACGAGTGCTCCCTCCTGCCGGAAGCCGTCGAGCTCATCCTCGCTCGAGCCGGCCCTCGAGGAAGGCGCGGGCGTACATGCCGGGGCAGGCGTGGCCCTGGAAGAAGATCTGGTCGCCGCCGCCGGGGTGGTCCTTGCCGCGGAAGAAGTGGTTGAAGCCGACCTCGTAGAGCGTCGCCGAGGAGGCGTAGGTCGAGATGTGACCGCCGACGCCGATGCCGGGGCGCTGCGCGCGGTGCACCATGACCGCGGCGTTCCAGCGGATCCAGCCGGCGGTAGCTGCGCTCGAGGTCCTCGTCGCCGGGGAACTACGGCTCGTTCTCGGGCGGGATCGTGTTGATGTAGTCGGTCGCGGTCAGCGTGGGCACGCCCAGGTGCTGGTCACGGGCACGCTCCAGCAGGCGCAGCATGATGTAGCGGGCGCGCTTGCGCCCGTGCTTGTCGATCATCCCGTCCAGCGACTCGAGCCACTCGGCGGTCTCCTCCGGGTCGATGTCCGGCAGGTTGGTCGGCAACCCGTTGAGGATCGGACCGACGGAATCGCGAGTTGCCACAGCTGCTGCCCTTCCTGACATTGCCGCACAAGATCGTTGCGCAGGAGTGACATTACCCGCCCCCTCCGGGGTGGGCACCACCCGGGAGCCCCCGATCTGGTCACTTTCGGCTCCACGCGAGCAGGTCGTCCACCGGCCAGGTGTTCACGATCCGGTCCGCCGGTACACCCGCCGCGGCAGCCCGCGCCGCGCCGTAGGCGGGGAACTCGAGCTGGCCGGCGGCGTGCGCGTCGGAGTCGATCGCGAACAGGCAGCCGGTACCCAGGGCGAGCGCGAGCAGGTCGTCGGGCGGGTCGGCCCGCTCCGGGCGGGAGTTGATCTCCACCGCGACCCCGAACCGACGGCACGCCTCGAACACCACCTCGGCGTCGAACACGCTCGGCGGCCGGGTGCCCCGACCCCCGGCGATCAGCCGGCCGGTGCAGTGCCCGAGCACGTTCGTGGCCGGGTTGGCGACGGCGGCGACCATCCGCCGGGTCATCGCGTCGGCGTCCATCCGCAGCTCGGAGTGGACGCTGGCGACCACCACGTCGAGCCGGCCGAGCAGGTCCGGCTGCTGGTCGAGGCCACCGCCGGGCAGGATGTCGACCTCGATGCCCGACAGCAGCCGGCAGCCGTCGGAGTCGTTGAGCTCGGCGAGCTGGTCGAGCTGCCGCCGCAGCCGCTCCGGGCTCAGCCCGTTCGCGACGGTGAGCCGCGGGGAGTGGTCGGTGATCGCCAGGTACTCGTGTCCCAGCGCGGTGGCGGCCGCCCTGCTGTGGGCGACCGGCGAACTTCCGTCCGAGGCGTCGGTGTGGGAGTGCAGGTCGCCGCGCAACGCGGACAGCAACTCCTCCCCCCCGGTGGCCAGCGGACCCGCCCCGGCCCGCAGGCCCTCCAGCCGCTCCGGCACCCGCCCGGCCACCGCCTGCGCGATCACCGTGGCGGTGCTCTCCCCCACCCCGGGCAGCTCCCGCCAGCTGCCGGCCCGCTCGTGGCGCGCCCGTTCCTCGGGGCCCAGTGCCTCCACCACGTCAGCCGCCGCCCGGAACGCCCGTACCCGCCGCGGGTCGGCGAGCACCCGTTCCATCAGGTAGGCGATCTCCCGCAGTGCCACGACCGGGTCCACGCGCTCCAGCCTAGGCAGGCCGTCCATCGACCGCCCACTGGCGCCCACCTCCGCCGGCGGGTGAAGGTGATCCGGCGGGCCTAGGATGCGGCTCATGGCAGTGGAGGAGGCCGGCTGGCCGACGCCGGCGGCGCGCGCGGCGATCGCCGCCCGGCTGGGCGCGTCGGCGTCGGAGATGACCACGGCTGCCCTTGCCCGGATCGCCGACGAGCACCCGTGGTTCGCCGAGCTGGACGCCGAGAACCGCTCCTGGATCACCCTGGTGGCCCGCTCCGGCATCGATGGCTTCCTGGCCTGGTTCGCCTCCGGCGGTGCCGACACCACGCCGGCGTCCATCTTCGATGCGGCTCCCCGGGCGCTGGCCCGGCGGATCACCCTCGACCAGACCGTCGACCTGGTCCGCACCACGATCGACACGGTCGAGCACAGCATCACCGGCCTGAATCCCGAGGAACGGGAGTCGGCCCGCACCGGCGTCCTTCGCTACTCCCGGGAAGTGGCGTTCGCTGCCGCCCGGGTCTACGCGAAGGCGGCAGAGATGCGCGGCGCCTGGGACGCCCGGCTGGAAGCCCTCGTGGTGGACGCGGTGATCCGCGGCGAGGCCGACGAGTCCGTGCTCTCCCGGGCGTCCACCCTGGGATGGGCCTCCCCGCCGGCGATCGCCGTCGTGGTCGGCGCGGCCCCGGCGGACCCCGGAGCCGCGGTGGAGGCGATCCGGCAGCTCGCGGCCCGGCACGGGTTCGACCTGCTCGCCGCACCCCAGGGCGACCGGCTGGTCCTGGTGGTCGGCGGCCGGCTCGGCACCCGCGACGAATTGGTCGGCCAGGTCGCCGACTTCTGTGACCAGTTCGGTGACGGCCAGGTGGTGGTGGGTCCGGTCGTGTCCGACCTTGTCGAGGCCGCCCGCAGCGCCCGGGCCGCCCTGTCGGGCATCCGGGCTGCCCGGGCGTGGCCGGAGGCGCCACGGCCGGTCGCGGCCGAGGAACTGCTGCCGGAACGTGCGCTGGCCGGCGACGGGCACGCGCGCCGCACTCTCGCCGACAACCTGTACCGACCCCTGCTGGAAGCCGGACGGGACCTCGCCGACACCCTGGCGACGTTCTTCGAGTCCGGCGGCTCGATCGAGGCCACCGCGCGCGCCCAGTACGTCCACCCCAACACGGTGCGCTACCGGCTGCGCCGGATCCACGAGATCACGGGGTACTCCCCGCTCGACCCCCGGGGTGGCTACGCGCTTCGGCTTGCGCTCACCCTGGGGCGGCTGCTCGGCTGAAACGGCGGCGGCTCGAAGAGGGTCACCCTACGAACCCGACAACCCAAGACGGCACCCGACACGCCCTGCGGCACAGCGGTTTGTAGGTTTCCTACAATTCAGGCCGTGACAATTTCGTTGCGAAGGACGCCGGTCCGGCGCCTCCGATTCGGGATGGTAGAGAGGTGCTCGCAATCGTTGCGCCCGGACAGGGCGCCCAGACACCCGGTTTCCTCTCCCCCTGGCTCGAAGACGCCGCGTTCGCCGATCGGCTGAACTGGCTGAGCTCGGTGGCCGGCCTCGACCTCGCCCACTACGGGACGCAGGCCGACGCCGAGACCATCCGTGACACCGCCGTGGCCCAGCCGCTGCTGGTCGCCGCGGGCCTGGTCACCGCCCTGGCGCTGTTCCCGAGCCCGGCCGACGGCTTCCGCCGCACCGGCATCGCCGCCGGCCACAGCGTCGGCGAGATCACCGCGGCAGCCGCCACCGGCGTCCTGTCCGCCGAGCAGGCCATGGTGTTCGTCCGGGAACGCGGCCAGCAGATGGCGCTGGCCAGCGCGGCCCGGCCCACCTCGATGATGGCCGTGATCGGGGGGGACCCCGACGAGGTCGCCGCCGCCGTCGCGGCAGCCGGCCTCACCGCCGCCAACAACAACGGCTCCGGCCAGGTCGTGGCTGCCGGCACCGTCGAGCAGCTCGCCGACCTGCAGGCCAACCCGCCGGCCAAGGCGCGGCTGATCCAGCTGAGCGTGGCCGGCGCCTTCCACACCGTCCACATGGAGCCCGCGGTCGCCCACCTCGAGCGCCTGGCCCGGGCGATCACGACCCACGACCCGCGCACCCGGCTGCTGTCGAACGCCGACGGCCAGGTCGTGCAGTCCGGTCGCGACTACCTGGCACGGCTGGTGAAGCAGGTTGCCAATCCCGTCCGCTGGGACCTGTGCCTGCAGGCCATGGCCGACCTGGGCGTCACCGGCCTGCTCGAGCTGCCCCCGGCCGGCACCCTCACCGGCATCGCCAAGCGCAACCTGAAGGGCGTGGAGCTGTTCAGCCTGAACACCCCCGACCAGGTTCCGGCCGCCCGGGAGTTCGTGGGGAAGCACGGCGACACCAGCTGGGCCTCACCCCTGGCGAGCACGCCCGCCTGGATGCTCGTGGTGTCCCCCGGCAAGGGCGAGTTCCACAAGGCCTCCGACGTCACCGCCGACACCCTCGTCGTGGCCGGTGCACCGATCGGAACCGTCGCGAACCTGCGCGGCGACACCACGGTGACCAGCGCCCATGGCGGCACGGTCACCGAGTGGCTGGTGGAGGACGGCGACCCGGTGTCGCCCGGCCAACCCCTGCTGCGCCTCTACCCGAACCAGGACTGAAGGCGGACATGACCGAGATCAAGGCCAGCACGGGACCGGCGTACGCGCGCATTTACGGCGTGGGGTCGGCGACCCCGTCCCGGGTGATCGACAACGAGTACCTGCTCCAGTACATCGATTCCTCCGACGAGTGGATCACCAAGCGCACCGGCATCCGGGAGCGCCGCTGGATCGCTGAGGACGAATCGATCGAGACCCTCTCGCTGGAAGCGGCGCGGAGTGCGATCGAGCGTTCCGGGATCGGGGTCGACCAGATCGACGCGCTGATCCTGTCCACCATCTCGCACTACCACCAGACCCCGGCGTTGGCCCCGCAGCTGGCCACCAAGCTGGGCATCCCGGACGCGGCCGCGTATGACATCTCGGCGGCGTGTGCCGGGTTCAGCTACGGCCTCGCGCAGGCCGAGGCGATGGTCCGGACCGGGCAGGCCCGGCACGTGCTGCTGGTCGCCGGCGAGACGATCAGCGAGATCACCGACCTCACCGACCGCGGCACCGCCTTCCTGTTCGGGGACGGCGCGGGCGCGGTCGTGGTCGGCCCCAGCGACACCAACGGCATCGGGCCGGTGGTCTGGGGGTCCGACGGAGCCCAGGCCGACGCGATCTGGCAGACGAAGAGCTGGCAGGACGCGGTGGCCGAAGGCAGCTGGCCGCGGCTCGCGATGGACGGCCAGGCGGTGTTCAAGTGGGCGACGGGCTTCATCGCCCGGGCGGCCCGGCAGGCGATCGACGACGCCGGCATCACCCCCGACCAGCTGGACGTGTTCATCCCGCACCAGGCGAACGACCGGATCACCGACACCCTGCTGCGCTACCTGAAGCTGCCCGAGAACGTGGTGGTCGCCCGGACCATCCGCCAGCTCGGCAACAACTCGGCAGCCACGATCCCGATGGCCATGGACGCCCTGCTGTCCAGCGGCGAGGCGAAGAGCGGCGACACCGCCCTCGTCATCGGCTTCGGCGCCGGCCTGGTCTACGCCGGCCAGGTCATCACCCTCCCCTGAATCCCCGGCCCCGTCCGGATTGAATGCCCCAACCACCAAGGAGAATCACATGGCAACCACCGAAGAGATCCGCGCCCAGCTCGCCGAGCTCGTCAACGACGTCGCCGGCGTCCCGGTCGAGGACGTGCAGCTCGACAAGTCCTTCGTCGACGACCTCGACGTCGACAGCCTCGCAATGGTCGAGATCCTCGTCGGCTGCGAGGAGAAGTTCGGCGTCACCATCCCCGACGAGGAGTCCAAGAACCTCAAGACCGTCGGCGACGCCGTGGCCTACATCGAAGCCCACAGCTGACCCTGCCTCACCCGGCTGGTCGCGCCCCGGCGAGACCAGCCAGCACCACCGCTGGTCGGGCCCGCCCGACCAGCCCGCACCATCCATCGCTGATCGAGCCTGTCGAGATCGCTCCCGTGGTCTCGACAAGCTCGATCGGCGCACGCTTCGAACCTCGGAGAGAAATGACTGAGATCGTCATCACCGGCCTCGGCGCCAGCACGCCCCTCGGCGGCGACCTGGCTTCCACCTGGGCCGGCCTGCTCGCCGGCACCTCCGGCGTCCGCGCCATCACCGAGGCGTGGGCCGAAGAGCTTCCGGTGAAGATCGCCGCCTACGTGAAGGTCGATCCCTCGGAGGTGATCGACCGGGTGAAGGCCCGCCGGCTCGACCGGTCCACGCAGCTGGCGCTGATCGCCGCGCGTGAGGCCTGGCAGGACGCCGGCTTCACCTGGGAGTCCGAGGGGGAGGTCGACCCGCAACGGCTCAGTGTCTCCGTCGCCAGCGGCATCGGCGGCCTGCACTCGCTGCTGAACAACTGGGACGCGCACCGGGACAAGGGCTACCGTCGGGTCAGCCCGTTCACCATCCCGATGCTGATGGCGAACGCACCCGCCGCGAACGTGGGCCTGGCCGTCCACGCCAAGGCCGGCGTGCACGCGCCGGTGTCGGCGTGCGCCTCGTCCAACGAGGCCATCGCCCTCGCCCTCGACCAGCTGCGGCTCGGCCGCGCCGACATCGCGGTGGTCGGCGGCACCGAGGCGACCATCCACCCGCTCCCGATCGCCGCGTTCAGCCAGATGCAGGCCGTCAGCCGCCGCAACGACGACCCCGAGGGCGCCTCACGTCCCTGGGACCGGGGCCGCGACGGCTTCGTGATGGGTGAGGGCTCCGCGATCATGGTGATCGAGACCCTCGAGCACGCCCGCGCCCGTGGGGCGAGGATCTACGCCACGCTGGCCGGAGCGGGCATCACCGCCGACAGCCACGACATCGTCCAGCCCGACCCGTCCGGCGAGGGCCAGTCCGGTGCGATGGTGAAAGCGCTCGCCGACGCCGACCTGACACCGGCCGACATCGTCCACGTGAACGCACACGGCACGTCCACCCCGCAGGGCGACGTGACCGAGGCCGGCTCGATCCGGGCGGCGCTCGGTGTGGACACCGACCACGTGGTGGTCACCTCGACCAAGTCGATGACCGGCCACCTGCTCGGCGGGGCCGGCGCCCTGGAGACGATCGCCACCGTGCTGGCTCTTCGGAACCGGATGGTGCCGCCGACGATCAACCTCGTCGACCCCGAACCCGACCTCGGCATCGACATCGCCGCCAACGTGGCCCGGCCCCTGGCCGCCACCGGCGACCTGGCCGCGGTCAACAACTCGTTCGGCTTCGGCGGCCACAACGTGGCGATCGCGGTCACGAACATGAACGCCACCGCCTGACCGCGCGACGACTCCGGCGATACCGCCCGGCGAGGACGGAGCCGGGCGGGGCCACCGCAGGACGTCCCGCCGCCCCTGACGGGCCTCCCCGGTGAGGCCCTTCTCCACCACGGCCCCTGAGGAGCCTCCCGCGGAATCACGGGAGGTCACGAAGAGCGGGGCGTCAACCAGGAGGTCCGCATGACCACATCCACCACTCCCGCCAAGCCCGCCCGGCTGCCCCGCGAGGAGGACCCGCGCAACCCGAACTTCCGGCTCGCCGCCCTGCTCGACGAGGGCACCCTGAACCTGATCAGTCCCGACGACGACTCCGGCATGCTCGCCGCGATCGGGACGATCAACGGCTCTCCGGTCGTCGCGTTCTGTTCCGACGCCACCGTGATGGGCGGCGCCATGGGGCTGGACGGCTGTGAGGTCGTCGTCCAGGCCTACCGCCGGGCGATGGTGGACCGCGTCCCGATCATCGGCATCTGGCACTCCGGCGGCGCCCGCCTGGCCGAGGGCGTGCTCAGCCTGCACGCGGTGGGCCGGATCTTCCACGTCGATGACCCAGGCCTCCGGCAAGGTCCCGCAGATCTCGGTCGTGCTGGGGGCGGCCGCCGGCGGCGCCGCCTACGGCCCGGCGCTCACCGACATCGTGATCCTCGGCCCCGAGGGACGCATCTTCGTGACCGGCCCGGACGTCGTCCGCTCGGTCACCGGCGAGGACGTCGACATGCTGCGCCTGGGCGGTCCCGAGCACGCACGAGCGGCAGCTCGGGCGTGGTGCACGTCGTCGCCGACTCCGAGGCGGACGCGCTGGCCCGGGCCCGCTCGGTGACCGGCCTGCTGGCGGCCCAGGGCGGCGTGGCGACCGACGTGGACGACGACGACCTGGCCGCGCTGCTGCCGGAGTCGGCCCGAAGCGTGCCTACGACGTGCACCCGCTGGTCGAAGGGCTGCTCGACGATGGCTCGGTGCGAGCTGCACGCCCGCTGGGCTCCCAACATCACCATCGCGCTGGGTCGCCTCGCGGGCCGCACCGTCGGCGTGGTCGCCAACAACCCGCTGCGCCTGGGCGGCTGCCTGGACTCGCTCAGCGCGGAGAAGGCCGCCCGCTTCGTCCGCATGTGCGACGCCTTCGGCGTGCCGCTGATCGTGCTGGTCGACGTCCCCGGCTACCTGCCCGGCGTCGGCCAGGAGTGGGACGGCGTGGTGCGCCGCGGCGCCAAGCTGCTGCACGCCTTCGCCGAGTGCGTCCGTGCCCCGGGTGACCCTGGTGACCCGCAAGACCTACGGCGGCGCCTACATCGCGATGAACTCCCGCTCCCTCGGCGCGACCAAGGTGTTCGCCTGGCCCGCGCGCGGAGGTCGCCGTGATGGGGCCGGTCGCCGCGGTCCGGATCCTGCACCGCCGCAAGCTCGCCGAGGTCGCCCCGGGACATGCCGGCCGCAGGTCGAGGCCGAGCTGGCGGCCGAGCACGAGCGGATCGCCGGCGGCGTGGACAAGGCCGTCGAGATCGGCGTGGTCGACGAGATCATCAGCCCCGCAGCGACCCGGTCCGCCCTCGCCGCAGCCATCCGCGAGGCCGACACCGGCGTCCGCGGTCCGCACACCAACATCCCGCTGTGACCACCGGCTGAGCTCACCCGCTGGTGGGGCTGGCCCGTCGCTGGGGGGCTGACCCGTCGCTGGTGGCTGACCCTGGTCGGGCTCACGCTGGTGGGGCCGGCTGGGGCCGGTGGTGACGGGCTCGACCTGCCCGCCACCGGTGGAGCGCCGGGAACCGGCCGACGGGAGCCGCCAGGCGGCTACCCCACCTGGTGCAGCCAGCGGACCGGAGCCCCCTCGCCGGCCTGGCGGAACGCCTCGAGTTCGGCGTCCCAGCCGGCTCCGATCAGTTCGGCGACGCCCTCGGCCAGCGGTCGGCGTCCGAGCGCATCGGCGAGGATCGCCTGCTTCAGCCGGTCCTCGTGAACCATGATGTCGCCGTGGATGCCGATGGAGGCGGCGAAGATCCCCAACCGGGGGGTGTAGGCCCACCGCATGCCCTCCTGCCCCGCGGAAGGCTCTTCGGTCACCTCGAAGCGTGCCCGGGCGCAGCCGCGCAGCGCGCTGGCCAGCTGGGCGCCGGTGCCGACCCGCCCGTGCCAGGGGTACTCGGCCCGCAGGCTGCGCGGCTCGGCCGGCTGGGGGGTCCAGGTGAACTCCGCGGGTGCGCCGAACACCGCGCCCACTGCCCACTCCAGGTGCGGGCACAGCGCGGCCGGCGCGGAATGGATCAGGATGATCCCACGCGTACTGGACATCGGTCCCCCTTTGCTGAGATGTGCCTTCCCCAGCCACCTCAGCCCATCAGGGGACGCGCCCATTCTGCCCCACTCGTCCCGGGCGCACCAACCCCCGGCGCCGCCGGACCTGCTGCCGGTAGCGGTCGGGATCGGGATCAGGCCACCGAAGGGAGCCCGCGGGCCGGGAGGCGCCCGCGATCACGACCGCCGACCGGGTCGCGGGAGCGGACCGGCGGGTCGCGGTACGGGGCGGCCCGGGTCGTTCTGGTTGACTGGCCACATGCAGCAGATCACCGCGAACCTGGCGGCCGTCCGGGAGCGGATCGACGCCGCCTGCGTCGGCGCCGGACGTCCTCCCGGATCGGTGCGGCTGCTGCCGGTGAGCAAGACCCGTCCGGCCGCCGCCGTGCTCACCGCCCACGCCGCCGGCTGCACCAGGTTCGGGGAGAACAAGGCCCAGGAGGCGCTGGCGAAGGCCCGCGAGCTCGACGCGGTGCCCGGGCTGGAGTGGGTGATGATCGGACACCTGCAGTCGAACAAGGCGAAACTGGTGGCGCGATTCGCGACCGAGTTCCAGGCGCTGGACTCGCTTCCCCTGGCCGCGGAGCTGGATCGCCGGCTGCGGGCGGAGGGCCGCCGCCTCGATGTGCTGATCGAGCTGAACTCCTCTGGTGAGGCGTCCAAGTTCGGCCTGGACCCCGACGGCGTGGTCGCGTTCGCCCGGGAGCTCGCCGGCTTCGACGCGCTCCGCGTGCGCGGCCTGATGACCCTCGCCCTGCCCTCCCCCGACCCGGTCAGGGTGGCGGCCTGCTTCGAGCGGATGCGGGCCGCCCAGTCCCGCCTGCAGGACGCCGCGATCGATGGCCAGGACTGTTCGGTGCTGTCGATGGGCACCTCGGCCGACTTCGAGCTCGCAATCGCCCACGGCGCCACCGAGGTGCGGATCGGCACCGCGATCTTCGGTGCCCGGGCCCCCGCCACCGCCGGCGGCTGACCGCCGGGAACCGGGGGCTACGGCCAGCGGGCGCCCAGCGAGATGACGGCGATCGCAGCCAGTATGGCGAAGCCGAGCGCGAAGCCGGCGTACTGCTCGGTGACCTCCTGATCGACCTTCATGTAGCCGATCTGGCGGGCGATCGAGGAGTAGACCTCCTTCAGCTCCCCCGACGAGCCGGCCGTGAACGCCTTGCCGGCGGACAGCCGGGAGATCTCGGCGAGCTCTGCCCGGTTCACCGGGACGCGCTCCCGGCGTCCCTCGCTCTCCACGTAGCCTTCGTTGGTGCCGTAGGCGATCGTGTGGATCGGGATGCCCTGCCCGCGCGCCTCCTGCGCGGCCACGTCCGAGGGTCGCCCGACGTTGGTGGAGCCGTCGCTGAGCAGCACGACCGCACCGGGGGCCACGCTCTCGGGATCGTCGGGATCGGGCGGCGCCTGCGCGATCGCGTCCAGCGAGGAGAAGATGCCCTCCCCGATCGCGGTGGACGGGGCCACCTGCAGGTTGTCGATCGCCGCCGAGACGACCCCCCGGTCGATGGTCGGCGGGACGAGCACGGCCGAGGTGCCGGCGAAGCTCACCAGCGCCACGTTGAAGCCCGGCGGCAGCAACTCGACGAAGTCCTGCGCCGCCGCCTTCGCCGCGACCAACCTGTTCGGGTCGACGTCCGCGGCCTGCATCGACGGGAGACGTCGATGGTGACCACGATCGTGGCCCGCTCGCGCGGCCCTCCAGACCTGGTCCTTCGGCTTGGCGAAGGCCACGGTCAGGCGGCCAGCGACTGAGGATCGACAGCGCCGACCGCCACGTGTCGCATCCAGCCTGGTCCTTGGGGATGCACCAGGTCGAACATGGTGCGACCCGTCGGACGGCGACCTCCGCCGGCGCCGCGACAGCAGGAACACGTACAGCCCGATCAGCAGCGGGATCAGGACCAGCAGCACCACAGCCGCTCCGGACGCATGAACTCCAGGGGCCAGACCGATCACGGCCACCTCGCCCCCAGGGAGATCGCGCCAGGGCGGCCAGCGACCGCGAACGCCAGGCCGTAGCCGGCGAACCGCGGTGGTCTCCTTCACGTCGGCCTTCTCGTAGCCCACCTCGGTGCGGATGTTGGTGTAGACCCTGTTCAGCTGGTCGAGGGTGGCGGCGGCGAAGTACTGGCCGCCGGACGCCTGGGCGATCTGCTTCATCAGCTCGTGGTCGACCGGCACGCGGCTCACGCTTGCCGTCGAGGTCGACGTAGCCGTTCTCGGTGCCGTACGCGATCGTGTAGATCGGGCACCTTCGCGTTGCGGGCCGCCGCCGCCGCCTGCATCGGGCGCGCGGCCGGCGGTGTTGGAGCCGTCCGTGAGCAGCACGATCGCGCCCGGGGCGACCGAGTCGGGATTGTTCGGGTCCTTCGGGGCCTGCTGCAGCGCGCGCAGCGCGGTGTAGATCGCCCTCCCCGATCGCGGTCGAGTCCTGCAGCTGGATGCCGTTGATCGCGTTCTCGACGGTGTTGTGGGCCAGTGGTCGGCGGCACCAGTATCGACGGAGTTGCCGGCCATCGAGACCACCGGCCACGTTGTACTTGTCCGGGATGCTCTCGACGAACGCGATCGCGGCCTCCTTGGCCGCGTCCAGCCGGTTCGGGGCCACGTCGGTGGCCTGCATCGACTAGCGAGGCGTCGATCACGATCACCACCGTGGCCCGCTCCCGCGGCACGTCGATCTGCGTGCTCGGCTGGGCGAACGCGGCGGTCAGCGTGACCAGTGCAGCAGCGACAGCGCGACCGCGAGGTGCCGTCGCCACTGGGACTGCTTCGGGCACCACCGACGTCCAGCATCGAGGTGTTGGTGAACCGCATGCCGCGGCGGTTCTTGCGCCGGGTCGCCGAACACGTACGCCGGCGATCAGCAGCGGGATCACGAGCAGGATCCACAGCCGGTCCGGCGAGAGGAAGCTGACGGCAGCGGGATCACTTCGTCACCCCCTGCGGCGGCGCGTGCAGCATGCTGGCGACGCGGCGGTAGGCCAGCACGAACCGGGCGATGTCCTGCACCCAGTCGCGGTCGGTGCGCAGCTGGATGTGCCCGACACCAGCACGACGAAGCGCGATCCGGATTCGTTCCCGCTGGGCGGCGCTGCGCGGCGTCCATTCGTGCCCGGGCGGCCGGGTCGGAGGTGTTGACGTAGCGCTCGAAGTCGGTCTCGGGGTCGCGGATCAGCATGTCGCCGACGTCGGCGAACTCGACCTCGTGCCGGTCGACCACCTCGACGGCGAGCACCTGGTTGCGGACCGCCAGTCGCCGCATCGGCGCTCCCACTCCGGCGCGACGTTCGGGTCGAGCTCGTGGTCGCCGGGGGTGAGGAAGTCCGACACCACCACCCGCAGGCCGCGGCGCCGTTGCGGTGCGGGACAGCTGCTCGACGCGGCGGCCAGCGACATCGGCCCGGTGGCGTGGTCGGGCACGAACGGCTCGGTGAGCATCCGCCGCAGCAGCGCCGTACAGGGCGGACCGTCCGGACACGCGCGGGCAACCGCCGGATCCGTCGGGTCGCATGACGTAGCCGCCGAACCGGTCGCCCATCCGCTGGCTGAGGAAGCCGATGGTGGCGACGGCGGCGATGCCCAGGTCGCGCTTGGTGACGCCCTCGGTGCCCCAGTTCATCGACGGCGTGACGTCGAGCAGCGCCCAGACCTCCAGCTCCCGGTCGGAGATGGTGTCGCGGACGTGGGGCACCGTTGGTCCGCGCCGTCACCGCCCAGTCGATCCGGCGGACGTCGTCCTGCCCGGGCTGGTACGACGCGGGCCTCGTTCGTCTCCGAGCCCGGGCCGGGCAGCAGGCCGTGGTGGTCGCCGTGCAGGAACCCCTCCAGGCGGCGCACGATGGTCAGCTCGAGGCGGCGCAGGGCCGCCTCGGGGGCGAGCTTGTGCAGCGGGATGGTCGGCGGATCGGCTCACCGAGCACCGACGACAGCGCGCCGTAGGTTGCCGGTCCGGCGCGGCCATGACGGTGCTGCTCGGCGGCGGGACGCGGTCCCGCGGGCGGCGGGTAAGCCGGGCTGCCGGGACGGCACGGCCGGGGCCTGGACGGGGCGGTAACCGGCGGCGACATGGCGCTGAGCCGCTGCGCCGCCTGCCGCTGCGGAGCGCGCTGCCCCGGCTGCTGGGACTGGCCGCCGTTCCACACCGGGGTGGGCGGCGGCACCATGGCGAGGATCCGGTCGACCACCTGGGCCGCGGCTGGATGTTGTCGGCGACCGCGTCGAAGCCGAGCACGATCCGGTGCGCCATCACGTCCTGGGCGACGGACTGGACGTCGGTGGGCAGCACGTAGTCGCGGCCGTGGATCAGGGCGAGCGCGCGGGCCGCGGCGACCAGACCGAGCGTGGCGCGCGGGCTGCAGCCGACCTGGATCACCGAGGTCAGGTCGGGCAGGCCGAACTCCGCCGGCGTCCGGGTGGCCAGCACCAGCCGGACGATGTACTCCGCGACCAGGTTGTGCACGAACACGTCGGCGGCCTGCTCCTGCAGCGGCAGCACCACCTCGCGGGTCGAGCACCGGCTCGCGACGTCGGCGGACGCACGCTCATCCGGCGCAGGATCTCGAACTCCTCGTTGCCCCGCGGGTAGGGCACGTCGACCTTCAGCAGGAACCGGTCGCGCTGCGCCTCGGGCAGCGGGTAGACGCCCTCGGACTCGATCGGGTTCTGGGTGGCGATCACGATGAACGGCTCGCGGCATCGGGTAGGTCTGGCCGCCGATCGAGACCTGCTTCTCGGCCATCAGCTCCAGCATCGCCGACTGCACCTTGGCCGGGGCCCGGTTGATCTCGTCGGCCAGCACGAAGTTCACGAACACCGGACCGAGCTCGACGTCGAAGCTCTCCTGGCCGCCGTGTAGATCCGGGTGCCGACGATGTCGGAGGGCACCAGGTCCGGGGTGAACTGGATCCGGGCGAAGTCGCCGCCGACCACCGTGGCGAAGCGAGCGCACGGCCAGCGTCTTGGCCACGCCCGGCACGCCTTCGAGCAGGCAGTGCCCCTTGGCCAGCAGCCCGACCATCAGCTGCTCGACCATGTGCTCCTGGCCGACGATGACCCGCTGCACCTGGGCGATCGCCTCACCGAGCACCTTGGCCGCCTTCGCCGCGTCCGGCTTGGGGGCGGGGGTGGTCTCAGCGCTGGGCTGGTTCGGGTAGGTCACGAGGTTGCTCCTGCCGTCGCACGGTGTTCGCTGCCGGGTGCCAACGATACCGGCTGGGATTGTGCCTTCCCTGTGCACGCCGCGCGCCGTGCTGCCCAACCCCACCCCTGCCGCCCGGGTCGCGGGCGCGACGCCTCGGCGGAGGGGCGGGGCGGGCGGCTGGAACCGGTGGGGCAGAATGGGGTCACGGCGGGCCGGGCGGGCCCACACACGATGGGGCGAGATGAACCACACGGAACCGGAGCCGGGCGGCGAGCCGCCCGTGCTGTACCCGTTGCTCCCCTCCGACCCGCCCAAGGTGGGCGACTTCTGGCTCGATGCCCGGCTGGTGGCAGCCCCGTCCGGGGTCGCCTACGTGGCGCACGACCAGGCCAATGCGACGTCCATGCTGATTCTGCTGTCGGAGGGCGCGGCGGCGGACGCGGGAGCACGGGACCGGTTCGCCGGGACGATCAACCAGTTGCACATCGACACCGTGCAGGCGCGGGGGGGCCACGGTCAGGCGGACGGCCGGCTCGGCCGGCGCTGGATGGACGGCACCCACGACGATCCGGAGGTCGGGGAGGACTCCCCCGCCACCCCCTGGGTGGCGCTGGCCTACGACGCGTCCCCTGCTTCGGTGGCCGAGGCGTCCCGCATCCTCGCCGAGGTGTCCCTGGTCGACGTGCCCCTGCTGGGCAGTCCGGCCGGCCCGAACTACCAGCTGCACTGGATCGACCGGATCCAGCCCGGCATCGTGAGGCTCTGGCCGCTGCCCTGGCCCGGTCGCCACGACCGCGCGGGGGCGCTGTCGATCCTCGTCTCCTGGCTGCTGATGCTGCTGCTGGCCGCGCTGGCCGTGCTGATCGCGATCCTCATCTTCCAGCAGGCGCCCCCGGTCGCCCCACCCCCGCCGGTGCCGAACAGTGCATCGGGTTCACCGCCTCCGCAGTCGGGCTCGCCGTCGCCGGAGTCGGCCTCGCCGTCGCCCCAGTCGGGTTCCCCGTCCCCGGCGTCGGCTTCGCCGTCCCCCCAATCGGGTTCGCCATCGCCGGCGTCGGGGTCGCCGTCCGGCCCCGGATCGCCCACCCCGAACTCACGGCTGTGACCGAGGCGTCCGGGCGTCCCCGGCTGATCGCCACCGATCTCGACGGCACCTTTCTCGGGTCCGACCACCGGGTGTCGGAGACGAACCTCGCCGCGGCCCGCCGGGCCGCGGAGCTGGGAGTGCCGTTCGTGGTCGCGACCGGGCGTCCGCTGCGCTGGCTGGGCATCCTCGACGACCTCGCCGAGGCGCACTCCAGGGTGATCGCGAGCAACGGTGCCGCGGTGTTCGACCTGGCCAGCCGGACGCTGGTGCGCAGCTTCCCGCTCGACACCACGGTGGCCGTCGAGGTGGCCGAGTCCCTCCGCGCCGCCGTGCCGGGGATCACGTTCGGGTTCGAGACCGCAACCGGCTTCGGTTGCGAGGCCGCCTGCCCGTCCGCCGAGCGGGAGTCCGCGGGCGTCGTCGCCCCCGACCTCGCGGCGCTCGCCGGGATCGTCGGGCCGGCGATCAAGCTGCTGGGCTACTCCCGAGAGCTGGACAGCGATGAACTGGCGGAGCGGGCCTCCGGAGTGGTCGGCGGGCGGCTCACCCTCACCCATTCGTTCGTCGGTCGTTCCTACGGACTGGTCGAGATCAGCGCCCCGGGGGTGACGAAGGCCAGCACGCTCGCCCTGCTGTGTGCCGAGCTGGGCGTGGCGGCGGCCGACGTGGTGGCGTTCGGCGACATGCCGAACGACCTGGCCATGCTGGCGTGGGCCGGACGCGGGTATGTGGTCGCCAACGGCCACCGCAGCCTGCTGGGTGCGGGCATCACCGTGGTGCCCGGCAACGACGCGGACGGCGTCGGGCGCACCGTTCTCGACCTGCTGGCCTGACTGCCGCCGAGGGTCACCCTCCCGCCCCGCCAGCCGCCCTTCCCTCCCGCCCCGCCGCCGCCGCCGAGGGCCACCCTCTCGCACCGAGGGCCAACCTCTGGGGCTGGCCATCAACGCCAGAGGGTGGCCCTCGGCGGAGGGCTGGGGCAGAGGGCCGGAGGCTGCGGCGATGGTCGGGCGGGCACCAGGGGCCTTCGTTTGAGGTTGGGGCCGGAGTTGCCCGATCCGGAGTAGGGTCGCTGGACGTGCCTGACCTGTTGCGCGAGGTTCTCGAGGCGAGCCGCCGGATCGTGTTCTTCGGTGGCGCGGGGGTGTCCACCGAGAGCGGCATCCCCGACTTCCGTTCCGGCGGCGGGCTGTATCGCCGCGGTTCGGGGACGCGGGTCCCGCCGGAACAAGTGCTCAGCCACAGCTTCCTCGCCCAGCACCCGGAGGAGTTCTTCGCCTACTACCGCAGCCACCTGCTCCATCCCGAAGCCCGCCCCAACCCCGCCCACCTCGCGCTGGCCCGACTGGAGGAACGACAACAGCTCAGCGCCGTGATCACCCAGAACATCGACGGCCTGCACCAGGCGGCGGGCTCCCGGATGGTGCTCGAACTGCACGGCAGCGTCCACCGCAACGCCTGTGTCCGGTGCGGCCGCGCGCACGGACTGGACGCCGTCCTGGGCACCTCCGGCGTGCCCACCTGCGCCTGTGGCGGCATGGTGCGTCCCGAGGTGGTGCTGTACGAGGAGGCGCTGGACCCCGACGTGATGGAGGCAGCGCTGGACCGCCTCTCCCACGCCGACACCCTGATCGTGGGCGGCACGTCGCTGGTGGTCTACCCGGCCGCCGGGCTGGTGCGCTACTTCACCGGTGACCGGCTGGTGCTGATCAACCGCGAACCCACCGACTACGACCACCTGGCCACCCTGGTGGTCCGCGAGCCGATCGGCGAGGCGCTGGGCGCCGCCGTTCCAGCCTGAGCCGACCCACGGTCCCGCCACCACCAGCCTCCACCCCCGTCCGCCACCGCCACCGCCACCGCTCCCACCGCCACCCCCGTCCGCCACCGCCACCGCCACCGCTCCCACCGCCACCGCCGTCCGCCACCACGACCGCCGAGGGCCACCCGCTCGCATTGACCGCCAGCCCCAGCGGTTGGCTGACGACGCGAGAGGGTGGCCCTCGGCGGTGGGCTCGGGCAGGATGGCCGCATGGCGGCCCCGGCCGGCCAGCAGGTGAGCGTCGACGGACGCACGCTGGCGCTGACCAACCTCGACAAGGTGCTCTACCCCGCGACCGGCACCACCAAGGCCGAGGTGATCGCCTACTACGCCGAGGTCGCGGCCCGTGCTCGTGCCGCACTGCGGCGAGCCGTCCGGTGACCCGCAAGCGCTGGCCGGACGGCGTGGGCACCGACGAGCACGGAGTGTTCTTCGAGAAGAACCTGCCGAACGGGCGACGCCGGACTGGGTCCGCCGCGTCCCGATCGCGCACTCCGACGGCGTCAACGACTACCCGCTCGTCAACGACGTCGCCGACCCTCGTCTGGCTGGCGCAGATGGCGGCCCTCGAGCTGCACGTGCCGCAGTGGCGGTTCGCGCGCGCGACGGGCGTCCGCTGCGACCCGGACCGGCTCGTGCTCGACCTCGACCCCGGCGAGCGGCGCGGGCCTGGCCGAGTGCGCCGAGGTCGCGCGGCTGGGCGCGGCGATCCTGCGGCGGGCATCGGGCTCGACGCCGTTCCCGGTGACGAGCGGCAGCAAGGGCATCCACCTGTACGCGGCGCTCGACGGGCGAGCACGACCGCGACGCGGTCTCGGCCGTCGCCCACGAGCTCGCCCGCGCGCTCGAGGCCGACCACCCCGACCTCGTCGTGAGCGACATGAAGAAGGCCGCTGCGCGGCCGGGCAAGGTGCTTCATCGACTGGAGCCAGAACAACGGCAACAAGACCACGATCGCGCCCGTACTCGCTGCGCGGCCGGACGCGGCCCGACGGTCGCCGCGCCGCGCACCTGGGACGGAGCTCGACGAGCCCGACCTGCGCCACCTCGAGTTCGCCGAGGTGCTGGCGCGGGTCCGGAGCGGGGCGACCCGATCGCCGCGCTGCACCGGTGGTCGCGATCTCGCGGAATCGTCGGGACGGGCTGCCGCCCGGCCGGCGCGGGACCGGCTCGCCACGTACCGCGGCATGCGCGATCCGGCGCAGACCCCCGAACCGGTGCCCGCCGAGCGCCCCCGAGCGGCGACGCGACGGCACGATCGTTCGTCATCCAGGAGCACCACGCCCGCCGCGCTGCACTACGACTTCCGGCTCGAGCACGACGGCGTGCTGGTCAGCTGGGCGGTGCCCAAGGGCCTGCCGACGGACCCGAAGCGCAACCACCTCGCCGTGCAGACCGAGGACCACCCGCTGGAGTACGGCAGCTTCGAGGGCTCGATCCCGCAGGGCGAGTACGGCGGCGGCACGGTGACCGATCTGGGACGCCGGCACGCTACGAGCTGGAGAAGTGGCGCGACGGCGAGGTGATCGTCACCCTCCACGGCAGGCCGGACGGGGGCCTGGGTGGGCGCCCGGCGCGGTTCGCGCTGATCCGGACCGGCGAGACCTGGCTGATGCACCGGATGGCCCTGAAGGGACCGCTCACCCCGCCGGACGAACCCACCCCGCCGGACGAACCCACCCCGCCGGCCGACCCACTCCCCCGGCCGAGCCCTCCCCGCCGACCGAGCCGGCCGAGCCCACCAGCCGCGTCCCGACCAGCCCGGCGCCCGATCCCGCCGCACCGCTGATGGACCTCACACCGATGCTGGCGACGCTCGCGTCCCCGTCGAGCCTCGGGGACGACGGCGACTGGGCGTTCGAGATGAAGTGGGACGGGGTACGGATCATCGCCGAGCTGGACCACGGAAAGGTCACCCTGCGCGGGCGTCGGGGGCGCGATGAGACCGCGCGCTACCCCGACGTGGTCGCTGACCTGGCCGCGCTCCCCTGCGACCGGGCCGTCCTCGACGGCGAGATCGTGGTGGTCGATCCGGGCGGCGCACCGAGCTTCGGGATGCTCCAGCCGCGGATCAACCTCACCCGGGCCGCCGACATCGCCGCCGCGGCCGCGTCCGCGCCCGCCCAGGTGATGCTGTTCGACCTGCTGAGCCTCAACGGGCGCTCCCTGGTGACCCAGCCGTACCAGGTGCGCCGCGAGCTGCTGGAGAGCCTGGATCCGCCGGCCGGCTCCCGGGTGCAGGTGCCCGCCGCGTTCGACGGCGACCTCTCCGCAGCCCTGGACGCGAGCGAGGCGTTCCGGCTGGAGGGCGTGGTGGCGAAACGGCGGGGCTCGATCTACGAGCCGGGACGCCGGTCCCCGGACTGGCTGAAGATCAAGCACCGCCACGTCCAGGCGGTCGTGGTCGGTGGCTGGCGGACGGGCCGGGGCAACCGGGCGGCGAGGGTCGGCGCCCTGATGCTGGGGGTCCCGGGCGGTGCCCGGCCTCGCCTACGTGGGCCGGGTGGGTTCAGGCTTCACCGACGCCGGGCTGGCCGAGGCCCAGCGGCTGCTCGAACCGCTCACCCGGCCGACCTGCCCGTTCGCCGAGGTTCCACGCGAGGACGCGAAGGACGCCCGCTGGGTGGAACCGCAGCTGGTGGCCGAGGTGTCGTTCACCGAGCGGACCGCCACCGACCGGCTGCGGGCTCCGGTGTGGCACCGGTGGCGTCCGGATCTCACTCCCGCCGACGTGGAGTGGGAGGGGTCACCGGCCGTGGCCGACGGGACGGCGCCGCCGCCCGGCCCGGGGGTGGGATGATCGCGTCGTGCGGAAGCTGACGGCGGGTCCCGGCCCCCAGGTGGCGATCGACGCGCGAAGTCTCACCGTCCCGGGGTGGGCACGGTGACGATGGAGGTCGTGGCGGCGGTCTTCACCGATGGCGATCGGGTGCTCGGCTGCCGGCGTCGCGCCGACCTGCCCGCCGCGGGGTGCTGGGAGTTCCCCGGCGGCAAGATCGAACCCGGCGAGCCGCCCGAGCGAGCGCTGGAACGGGAGATCGCGGAGGAACTCGGCATCGAGATCGAGGTGGGTGAACTGCTGGACCGCAGCGCCACCGTGGTGGCCGGCACGCTGATCACGTTGTCCTGCTACTTCGTCCGGGTCCTCGGCGAGCCGCCGGCGGCGAGCACCGACCACGACCAGGTGTGCTGGTTCGCGCGTCATCGGCTGGGCTGGCTCACCTGGGCCGCTCCCGATCTGCCGGCGGTCCGGAAGCTGGCGTCCGCCACCTTCACGCCGGGCCCCACAATGGTGGCATGAAGCTGTTCGGACGCACCGCCATCGACGATCCGGAACTGGCTCGGCTGGTCGGGCGCCGCCGGGTGCTCGCGGCCGGACGCTGCCGGCACGGCCAGGTGGTGGGCATGGTCGGCTCGCTGGCGTACCGCAGCGCCGCCGGCGCTGTCGAGATCGCCTGGCACGAGGTGGAGCGGGGTGGCTGGGACGGCCAGGCCCGTTCGCTGCGCTGGCGTACCGTCGACGGACGGGAGGACGCCCTGGAGCTCACCGAGTCCGGGCTGCTGCCGGACCTGTTCAACGAGCGCGTGACGGCGAGTGTCGTGTGCGTGCGAACGATCGAGCTGCCCGGTTCCGGGACGGCGCTGGTGACCGCCCGGCGGAACCTCGGCGAGCCGGACGCCCCCCTGGTGTGGCGGGTGACCCCGGGCCCGGAGGCGTCCACCGAACGGGTGACCGATGATCCCCGGGTGGCCGGGGAGCTGGCTCGACTGAAGGCCGAGTTCGAGCCCGGCTGAACTTCTGGTAACGTACCGATCCGCGCCCAGCGCGATCCCCTGTAGCTCAATTGGCAGAGCGTCGGACTGTTAATCCGTAGGTTCCTGGTTCGAGTCCAGGCGGGGGAGCCATCGGCTTTCGGCTTGCTGACAAGGTAATTCGCTTTACGTGAGGCCCTGGCTCCGCTCCCCTCGTGCACCATTCGTGCACCAAGCAATCCGGCCAACTGCGTTGACGGGCTGCGTGACCCCGGGCATCCACCAGCGAGTCATCGCCTACCGGTCACGGGGAACGTCAATCGCGGTACTGCCCTGGTGTCGGAGTCCACGCCCGGCGACTCGACGCGAGTCTGCCCATTCCGTCACGCTGAGATGCGCCCTCGAGCGGAAGTCGGCGCATCTTCCCACCCCCAGGAGCGCGCCGACCCCCGAGTTGCATCGTAGCCATCCAGGCCCGTGTGGCAGCGAAACCCGAGCAGATCGGCCCGCGGCACGGCCGCGACGGCGAGGGGTCGACACGGAGGATGCCAGCCCGTCGCCCCCGCAACCGCAGCCCTGCGAGCGTGCTTGCCTCCTGGGTGGGACGCGTCAAGTCTGTCGGCCGCAGCTTCGCCGGCCGTGGCCGGACCGCGGCTTCTGCCCACTCGGCCACTCGATTGGCCCTCGTTCGACCACTTGGCTGGATCCGGCGGCACCTCGAGAGCCATAGCCTCACCGGAGATGCGGTGTGAGGAGGCCGAGTTCGTGTGCCCGGGAGACGACCCCCGTTCGAGTGCGTGCGTCGAGCTTTCGCATGAGGTCGCTGAGGTGGGATTTGACGGTCGAGCCAGACAGGAACATCGCCGCACCGATCTGCCGGTTGTTGAGACCATCGGCGAGGAGATGCAGGACACGCAGCTCGCGCTCGGTCAAGGCAATGGCGGGCCTCCTGCTCGTCCCGGGTGTCCACCGGCGAAGGGTTTCAGACGGGACGATGGTGAGGCCGTTGTGGGCGCTCCGGAGGGCGTCGACGAGGACGTGTGGGCGGGTGGTCTTGATCAGGAAGCCGGCGGCACCGCTCTCCAGCATGTCCGCAACCGCTTCATCGTCGCCGAACGATGACAAGGCCAGAACCCGCACCGCCGGATCGATCTGCATGATGAGGCGGGTTGCTTCCGCCCCGTCCATGATCGGCATGTGGATGTCCATCAGGACAACATCTGGCGCGGACTCCCTCACCCTTGCCACCGCGACCGCCCCGTCTGCGCAGGTGTCGAGCACGCGAATGTCGGGCGCGGCCGCGAGGAAGTCGGAGAGGGATTCGCGCACATAGAGGTCGTCGTCCACGATCAGGACCGTGATCCGCCCGGTTCCCTGCTCAGTCACGAGAAGCCTTCAGAGATGACAGACCGCGGCTGATCGGCACTCGGACCCGGGTGATCCACTCCTCCGGATTGTTCTCGATCAGAAGCTGTCCCTCCACCGGCGCGAGCGACTGACGCACGTTGTCCAGGCCCATCGACCGGGTTCCATCTCGCTGCTCGGCGTTGCGCCGGCGACGATTCGCAAACACCAGTTCAGCTTCGGCGTGACCGATTCCGACGAAGATCCCGCACGCGCTGTCCGGCTCGCCATGCTTGACGACGTTCATGGCCGCTTCGGCGATCGCCGCAGTCAGGGCCTCCTCCTGGGCGGTGGCAAGTCCGTTCGCGTCTCCCTCGATGGTGAGAGTGACCAGGAAGCCATGCCTGGTGAGGCTGGCTTCTGCCTCCGCGAGCGCCTGCCGTATCGATGTGGGCGCGAGTTCTTTCGGTTCGGACACCGGTTCGCGAAGAAGAACCATGACCCACCGGAGCTCTTCTGCGGCACTCGCGGCGGCGTCGGAGATGACGGCCATGTCTGCGTCCGACGCGGTGCCGCGCAAGCGAGCACGTTCGGCCGCCATCGTCACTCGAGTGAGGGATCTGGCGACCGTGTCGTGCAGCCCTCTCGCGAGGGCTTGGCGCTGCTTGAGGAGTTCCGCAGCTCGTGCCTCCTGCTGCGCGGCCACGGTAGCGGCGTAGACGTTCCCGATCACCCACAAGACGCCGAACGCAACCGCCCAGAACACCCACGCCAGGACGGCCCGGGTTGCGTCCGGAGCATCGAACCACGTGACGGCGCACACGATCGGGAAGTAGATAGCAGTCCAGACACGCCGCATGGTGCGAGCACCGCGCAGCGGCTGGGTCGACCGACTCGCCGCCGCCCACCACACCGGCCGGCTCCAAGACGAGCTGATCAGGCTGGGCCGATACCCACTCCTGGTGGTCGATGAGGTCGGCTACATCCCGTTCGAACCCGAAGCAGCGAACCTGTTCTTCCAGCTCGTCTCCAACCGCTACGAACGCGCCTCCCTGATCGTCACCTCCAACAAGCCGTTCGGCCGCTGGGGCGAAGTGT
>CAVPHL010000010.1:0-99358 GCA_963704225.1 uncultured Actinomycetota bacterium | reverse complement strand
CGCCTTCGGACTGGTCGCGTTTGCGGGCGGCGGTGTGGCGGCGCCGGTGCCGGCGAGTTGGCGGTGGTGGCGACCGAGGTGCCATCGGGTCGACCGCCTTCCTGGTTCTGGCGGGCCGGGTTTTGGTGGGGTGGCCTCGCTGCTGGAGATGCGTCGGGTGATGGTGTAGTTGATCAGGGCGAACGCGACGATGATCAGGAACAGCCCCCAGGCGACGGCGGCGGACCGGCCGAGGTCGCGTTGCTGCGCCCAGCCGAATTCGTAGCAGGTACATCGTGACGTGTCATCCATTCCGGGTCGGGGCCGCCGAGCCCGAAGTTGTCGTACATGCGGGTCTCGTCGAAGATTTGCAGGCCGCCGATGGTGGAGGTGATGACCACGAAGATGATGGTGGGGCGCAGCATCGGGACGGTGACGTTGAGGAAGGTCCGCCACCGGTTGGCGCCGTCGACGACGGCGGCTTCGATGACGTCGCGGGGGATGGCTTGCATCGCGGCCAGGAAGATCAAGTGTTGTAGCCGGTCCAGCGGAAGTTGACCATGGTGGCGATCGCGACGTGGAGGGCGAGCCGGTCGGAGTGCCAGCCGACCGGGTCGAGCCCGATCGAGGTGAGCAGGGTGTCGATCACCCCGGACTGGTCGGCGAACAGTTGGCCGAAGACCAGCGCGACCGCGACCGGGGCGACGACGAACGGGGACCAGGACGCCATCCGCCAAAACGTTTTGGCGCGCAGGTTGGCGTCCAGGTCCGAAGCGATCCCGATCGCCAGGATGATCTGTGGGCACCGAGGACAACAAGAAGATGCTCAACGTGTTCGCCACCGCGTCCCAGAACCGGGGCTGGACCAGCACGTAGCCGAAGTTGTCCATCCCGGTCAGGCCCTGGTTACCGACGACCAGGCTCCACTTGCTGACCGCGACCCAGCCGGTGTACAGCAACGGGAACAGCCCGACCAGCGCGAACAACACGAAGAACGGGGCGATGTACAGGTAGGGGCGCTCTTCACGTCCCACCGGCTCAAACGCTGACGCCAGGTCGACATCAGGGGTTTCCTCCAGACGGGATCCGACAGACGGGCAACCCGTTCGACAGTGCACGGTAGCGGGGAACGAGACCGACGGGGGCCCGGGTAGCCGGCTCAACCTTCAGGGTGAACCGACCGTCCACCGCGCGGGTACGGCCAACAGGGAGGGTGGGCCGTCGGGCGGGACGGCGGACCACCGCCGCCCCGCCCACAGCCAACCCGAGGGCGTCAGCCCAGGGCGTTGAACTCCTGGACCGCCTGCGCCCAGGACTCCTCCGCGGACTGCTTCCTGGTCACATCGACCCGGTTCATCGCATCGGAGATGACCTGACGGACCGCGAAGTACTGCGGGCCCTTGAACGGGTTCACCGTGACCGCCTGCGCCCGCTCCGCCAGGATCTGGCCGGTCGGGGCATCGTTGAAGAACTCGTTGGTCACCCCCAACAGGTCCTCACTGGACAACGCCTCCACCTGGCTGGGGAACGTGCCCTTGGCCTTGAACGCCTTGATCTGCTGCTCCGGCGCGGTCAACGCACGCCGCCAGGGCACGCGCCGCCTCCGGGTTCGCGCCCTGCGCCGGCACGGTCAGGTACGACCCGCCCCAGTTCCCGCCACCACCGGGGAACGTGTTCGCGATGTCCCAACCCTGGACACCCTCCGCGTTGCCCTCGATGACCCCCAGCATCCAGCCCGGGCACAACATGGTCGCGAACGAACCCTTCTGGAACGCGTTCGTCCAGTCCGTCTGCCACTGCTGCAGATGCGCCGACAACCCGTCATCCACCGACGCCGCCAGGATCGAGGTGTACATGTCCTTCACCGGCTGGTTCTGATCCAACGGGATCAACACCTCCTCGGTGTCCGAAGACGAGAACGCGTTCGGCAACTGGTTCATCTGGCCCTGCAGGATCGCATCCGCCGAATCGAACCAGGCCACCCCGCCCGACTTCGCCACGAACTGCTTACCCAGGTTGTAATAGTCCTCCCAGGTCGTGCCCATCGCCGCCGCAACCTCGTCGCGATCGGTCGGCAAACCCGCCTTCTCGAACAGGTCCGCCCGGTAACACACCGCCTCCGGACCGATATCGGTACCGAACCCGACCAGCTTCCCGTCCACCGTGGTCGCCGCCGCCGCCTTCCACTCCAACCAGCGGCCCGCCACATCATCACCCGTCAGATCAAACAACTTGTCCGAGGTCTGCATCACATCCGGCAACCAATCCACCTCGATCGCCTCAATATCACTCAACCCCGAACCCGCAGCCAACTTGGAGAAATAATTCTCCCGCGCCTCATTCGACGTCGCCGCCTTCTTCGGCACAATCGTCACATTCGGATTCGCCGCCATGTACTCGGCATACAGGTCGTCGTAGCCGAACTCGTTGAACGTGGCCACCGACAACGTGACCTTCTCGTCACCCGCCACCGACGACGGAGCGGGGGTAGCGGAGGTGCAGCCGGCGAACAGCAGGGCGAACCCTGCAGCCGCGGCGGCCCCCCTGATCAGGGATGAGCGCATTGGACTCCTTCGTCTGCGACGGGCGGGCCCCGTCGACCTTGCCATCAGCTGGATCCCGGACGCTGAGAGCGTTCCCAGGACTCCCTCCAGTGAACAATGGAAGCGCTCTCATCGTCAAGATGTGTGACCAAACCGTGACCTTCGACGACCTCCCCGGGCGGTCCCGGGCAAGGATGGGGGGAGGCCTCAGGGTGTTCCCTCATGGCCTGGCCGCCGGGCTGCGCGTTGAATGGATCTGTGCCCACCAACCTGCCCGTCCCGAGCCGTCCCCGCGACGGTGCGATGCTCGGCGGCGTGTGCGCGGGCCTGGCCCGACGTTGGCGGGTCGATCCGGCGCTGCTCCGGATCGCCGTCGTGGTGCTGTCCCTGTTCAGCGGCCTGGGCCTGCTCGCCTATGCGACCGGGATGCTGCTGATGCCGCGGGAGGATGCCGGGGAGCCGCCGGTCCGGCGGCTGCTCCCCTTCACCCGGCGGTGGTCGACGGGCGCCGTCGTGGCGGTCACGATCGGCGTCGCCATCGGGCTGGCGGGGATCGTCGCCTCCCAGGGCATCGGCCTGGGCCCGGTACTGCTGATCTTCGGCATCTGGTTCTTCGGATTCCGGGGACGCGGCGCGGCCAACGGCCGGAACCCTGCCGCGCCACCGGAGCCCACGCCCTACGAGCGGGCCGCCGAACACTGGCGGCAGCGCCTGGTGGAGCAACAGGCCCCGGGATACGCCGGGACGCTCCTCCCGGAGACGGCCGAACAGCGCTGGGAGCAGCCCTACACGAACCCGGCGAAGGATCTTGCGGTCAGCGACCACGACCTGCCTGTCGTGGTTCCGGCGCCGTTGCGGCCACGGCGCTGGGCGCTGTGGTGGCTGGCACTGGCACTGGTCGGGGCCGGGATCGTCACGGTGACCCTGCTCGGCGCGGCCGGCTTGCCCGCGACCCCTCTGGCGTACGCGGCCGCGGTCCTGGCCGGTCTCGGAGCCACCCTGCTGGCGGCCACCCGGCGCGGTCGTCCGGCACTGCTGCTGCCGGCCACCCTGATCGCCGCCCTCGTCACCGGAAACCTGCTGTTCACCACCGCCGGGCTCACCCTGCCCTCGGTGGGCGAGAAGCAGTACCGGTTCGCCACCGGCACCGAACTGCCCCCGCGGCTGGACCTGTCGGCCGGGGAACTGGCCGTCGACCTCCGTGGTCTCACCCTGGCCGACGACCAGGCCCTGGAGCTGCGCCTGGGAGCAGGCCAACTGACCCTCCAGGTGCCCCGCGACGTCACCACCGAGGTGGTCTGGCTGGTGAAGGCCGGCGAAGTGAGTGCCAGCGGCGGCCCGGTCAGCGAGGGCCAGGCCGGCCTCGATCTGGCGGGCAGCACCTTCTACCCGGCCGAGGTCGAGGGGGCACCGGTCCTGCGGGTGACGGCCAGCGTGGACCTGGGCGAGCTGGCGGTGACCCGATGAGCCGTGACCGGTCCGCCTTCGCTTTCGGCTTCCTGTCCCTGGCCCTGGCCGCCCTGGCCCTCTGGGCCGCCTACGGCGAGGTCGACTGGCGGCCGGTCGGCGTACTTGTCCCGGTGGCGATGGTCGTCACCGGCATCGGCGTCCTGCTGCTGTCCGGCAGGCACCACTGAGTTTCGAGAAAGGAAACAATCATGAAGCAGCCCCTCACCCGGTCCGCATCGGACAAGTTCATCGGCGGCGTCTGCGGCGGGATCGCACGGTCCTTCGGCATCGACTCCGGCCTGGTCCGGATCATCGCCGTCGTGGCGTCGTTCTTCTTCGGCGTGGTGGTCGTGCTCTACGCCGCGCTGTGGCTGGTGCTCCCGCTCGAGGAGGGCGGCCCGACCGGTTTCGACGACCTCAAGAAGATGTTCGGTGGCGGCAGCTCCGGCAACGGCGAGGACTACCGCTGACCCGACCCGCGTGGGTCATTCCCACTCGATGGTGCCCGGTGGCTTGCTCGTGACGTCCAGCACCACCCGGTTCACCTCGGGCACCTCGTTGGTGATCCGGGTGCGAGATCCGTGCGAGCAACTCGTAGGGCAGGCGGCTCCAGTCGGCGGTCATGGCGTCCTCGCTGGAGACCGGCCGCAGCACGATCGGGTGGCCGTAGGTGCGCCCGTCCCCCTGCACGCCGACCGAGCGCACGTCGGCCAGCAGCACGACGGGGCACTGCCAGATCTCGTCGTCCAGGCCGGCGGCCGTGAGTCTCGGCGCGCACGATCGCGTCGGCGGCCCGCAGGAGGTCGAGCCGCTCGGCGTCGACCTCGCCGACGATGCGGATGCCGAGCCCGGGCCCGGGAACGGCTGGCGCCCGACGATGTGCCTCGGGCAGGCCGAGCTCGCGGCCCGACCTGCACGCACCTCGTCCTTGAACAGCGTGCGCAGCGGCTCGACCAGCGTGAACTGCAGGTCGTCGGGCAGCCCACCCACGTTGTGGTGGCTCTTGATGTTGGCCGTGCCCTCGCCGCCACCGGACTCCACCACGTCGGGGTACAGCGTGCCCTGCACGAGGAACTCGATCGGGCCCGTCCGCGTCGATCTTGCGGGCCTCGTCCTCGAACGTCCGGATGAACTCCCGGCCGATGATCTTGCGCTTGGTCTCCGGGTCGCTCACGCCGGCCAGCGCGGACAGGAACTGGTCCTGCGTCATCGGCCACGACGAGCCGCACCCCGGTGGACGCCACGTAGTCGCGCTCCACCTGCTCGGCCTCACCCTCCCGCAGCAGCCCGTGGTCGACGAAGACGCAGGTCAGCTGGTCGCCGACGGCGCGCTGCACGATCGCCGCGGCGACGGCCGAATCGACGCCCCCGGAGAGCCCGCACATCACCCGGGCGTCCCCCACCTCGTCGCGGACCCGCCGCACCTGTTCCTCGGCGATGTTCGCGCTGGTCCAGGTGGGCCGGCAGCCGGCGATGTCGAACAGGAAGTTCTCCAGCACGGCCTGTCCGTGCTCGGAGTGCAGTACCTCCGGGTGCCACTGGACGCCGGCGAACCGCCGGTCGGGGTCCTCGAAAGCCGCAACGGTGGCCCGTGGCGACCGGGCGTTCACCACGAACCCCTGCGGCGCCACCGTCACCTCGTCCCCGTGCGACATCCACGACGACAGGGACGCCGGCAGTCCGTCGAGCAGCCGTCCCGGCGCCAGCACCTCGACCGTGGTGCGCCCGTACTCACGCTGGCCGGTGCGGGCGACCGTGCCGCCGAGCGCCTGGGCCATCGCCATGAAGCCGTAGCAGATGCCGAACACCGGCAGGCCGGCTTCCAGCAGTGCCCGGTCCAGCTGGGGTGCGCCGGGCTCGTACACCGAACTCGGCCCCCCGGACAGGACGATCGCCTGCGGGCGGCGGGCCAGCAGGTCGGCCACCGGGGTGGTGTGCGGCACGATCTCGGAGTAGACCCGAGCCTCCCGGACCCGCCTGGCGATCAGCTGGGCGTACTGGGCCCCGTAGTCGACGACCAGCACCAGGTCGTGTTCAGCGCTCATGGCAGGGAGTCTATTGGCCCTGAAGCTGCCCGCATTCCAAGATCCGGTTGACCGTTCAACGGACTCCGGACTACTCTCCGGCCATGACCTCGACGAGCCTCGCGACCATGTGTTGCTGTTGCGCGCCGTCGATGGCCTGTTGTCGAATGCGCTGATCCCCGCGCACCCTAGAACCGACGACAGCCCCATCGGGTCCCTTGCGGATCACCGATTCCTGCGCTCACGACCCTGCCCTGGGCGTAAGCCGCTCCGCATTACATCCCGCAGGCCACGCACCACACAGGAGTGACATGTCCCACCATCCCGACACCCTCACCGTCCACGCCGGCCAGGAGACGGCCGACCCGGCCACCAATTCCCGCGCCGTGCCGATCTACCAGACCACGTCGTACGTGTTCGACGACACCCAGCATGCCGCCGACCTGTTCGCCCTGAAGGTGCCGGGCAACATCTACACCCGGATCATGAATCCCACCCAGTCGGTGTTCGAGACCCGCGTGAACGCGCTGGAGGGCGGGGTCGGGGCCCTGGCCACCGCGTCCGGCTCGGCCGCGATCACCTATGCCGTGCTGAACCTCACCTATGCCGGGGACAACATCGTCGCCCTGTCCACCCTCTACGGCGGCACCTACGCGCTGTTCGCCCACACCCTGCCGCAATACGGCATCGAGGTGCGCTTCGTCGACCCCGCCCGGCCCGAGGACCTGGCCGGCCTGGTCGACGAGAAGACCAGGCTGGTCTTCGGCGAGACCATCGGCAACCCGGCGATCAATGTGATCGACCTCGACGCCTGGTCGGCTGCCGCCCATGCCCACGGCCTCCCGTTCATCGTCGACGCGACCGTGACCACCCCCATTCTCGCCCAGGTGTTCGGGCACGGGGTGGACGTCGTGGTGCATTCCGCCACGAAGTACATCGGCGGCCACGGCACCTCCGTCGGCGGAATCATCGTCGACTCGGGGAAGTTCGACTGGACCGCGCACTCCGACCGTTTCCCCGGCCTGACCAAGCCGGACGCCGCCTACCACGGTGTGGTCTGGACCGACGCCGCGGGCCCGGCCGCCTACATCATCCGGGCCCGGACGGTGCTGCTGCGCAACACCGGTGCGGCGGTCTCGCCGTTCAACTCCTGGCTGTTCCTGCAGGGACTGGAGACGCTGCACCTGCGGATCGAACGCCACTCCGCCAACGCGCTGGCGGTGGCGAGGTACCTCGAGGGCCACGACAAGGTGGCCTGGGTGAACTACCCCGGCCTTGACTCCTCGCCGCACAAGGCCATCGCCGACCGGGTGTTCACCGGCCGTGGCTACGGCGGCATCCTTGCCTTCGGGCTGAAGGCCGGCCGCGAGGCCGGCTCCACGTTCATCGAAAGCCTGGAGTTGTTCTCCCACCTGGCCAACATCGGGGACGCCAAGTCCCTGGCCATTCACAACGCCACCACGACACACTCTCAGTTGACCGAGGACGAACTCGTCGCCGCCGGTGTCGCCCCGGAAATGGTGCGGCTCAGCGTCGGGATCGAACACCTCGCCGACCTGATCGCCGACCTCGACCAGGCGCTTGCACGCATCTGACCGCCCACGACCCACCAGAACAGGAAGAGACAACGACCATGGCGTACTTCGACGACGTGACCCAGCTGATCGGCAACACCCCGCTGGTGCGGATCAACCGGCTCATCGACGGCGACGCCAGGCGATCGTGCTGGCCAAGCTCGAGTTCTACAACCCGGCGAGCTCGGTCAAGGACCGCATCGGCGTCGCGATCGTCGACGCCGCGGAGGCGTCCGGGGAGCTCAAGCCGGGCGGCACCATCGTCGAGGCGCACCTCCGGCAACACCGGCATCGCGCTGGCGATGGTCGGCGCGGCCCGCGGCTACAAGGTGGTCCTCACGATGCCCGAGACGATGTCCAAGGAGCGCCGCGCCCTGCTGCGCGCCTTCGGTGCCGAGCTCGTGCTCACCCCGGGACCGGAGGGCATGAAGGGCGCGGTCAGCCAGGCCGAGGAGATCGCCGCCGAGACCCCGGGGCGCCGTCCTGGCCCGCCAGTTCGCCAACGAGGCCAACCCCGACGATCCACCGCAGCACCACCGCCGAGGAGATCTGGGCCGACACCGACGGCGAGGTCGACATCCTCGTCGCCGGCATCGGCACCGGCGGCACCATCACCGGTGTCGGCCAGGTGCTCAAGGAGCGCAAGCCGGAGCGTGCAGATCGTCGCCGTCGAGCCCGCGGAGTCGCCGATCCTCAACGGCGGCGCAGCCCGGCCCGCACAAGATCCAGGGCATCGGCGCGAACTTCGTCCCCGAGATCCTCGACACGGCGGTCTACGACGAGGTCATCGACGTCGAACGCCGAGACGGCCGTCGACTGGGCCCGACGGGCCGCCACGCGAGGAGGGCCTGCTCGTCGGGCATCTCGTCCGGGGCCGCGCTGGCCGCCGCCGACGCAGGTCGCGGCCAGCGCCGGAGAACGCCGGGCAAGACGATCGTCGTGATCATCCCGTCGCTTCGGCGAGCGCTACCTGTCCACGGTGCTCTACGACGACCTCCTGGACTGACTGACACCGAACCTGCGCCCGGCGCGCCTGGGCGCGGCATCCGGGAGGACCTCGAGGCGCGCGATGCGGCGAGACCCGGCCGCCGACCTCGACGATCCTGGTCGCGCTCACCTACCCGGGCTGCACGCGATCTGGGTCCACCGGCTGCGCCACCGGCTGTGGACCACGAGCCCGTCCTGCGGCCGCTGGCGCGGGTGCTCTCACAGTGGTCCCGCGGCTGTCACCGGGATCGAGATCCACCCCGGCGCGCGCGATCGGACGCCGCTTCTTCATCGACCACGGCATGGGCGTGGTGATCGGCGAGACCGCCGAGGTCGGCGACGACGTGCTGCTCTACCACGGCGTCACCCTGGGCGGACGCAGCCGTGGCCACGGCAAGCGCCACCCGACGATCGGCGACCGCGTGCTGCTCGGCGCGGGCGCGAAGATCCTCGGCCCGATCACGATCGGCGACGGCGACGCAGATCGGCGCGAACGCCGTGGTGGTCAAGGACGTGCCGCCGAACTCGGTGGTGACCGGCATCCCCGCCAACACGACCGCGGGCGACGTGATCGCCTGACCGCCCCGGACCGCGGCCCTAGAGTGAGGCCATGAGCCCGCTCGCCTACGACCCGAAGTCGGTCGTCGCCGGACCGGCGGCGACCTTGACGGTCGCCGGCCTGGCCGTCGGCCTGGTCGCCGGCCTGGTGTCCGCCGGCTTTGCCCTGGCCGCGGGCATCGCCGGTGCCGTCCTCGTCCTCGGGCTCAGGTTCGTCCAGGCCGCCTGGGCGAGGCCGGTGTCGGGGCTGGGTGTGGGCCTGGTGGTGGGCGCCGTGCTGGCCTGGGCGTTGACCACCCTGGAGATCCTCCCCCAGGGCTTCCTCGGCCGGGGGTAGGCTGCCGCCGTGCAGAGCGACCCCGAACTCGAACGGCTGCGCGGGTCGATCGACAACCTGGACACCGCGATCATCTGCCTGCTCGCCGAACGATTCAAGGTCACCCAGCAGGTCGGCCTGCTGAAGCGGCGCAAGGGCCTCGCCCCCGCCGATCCCGAGCGTGAGGTGGAGCAGATCGAACGCTTGCGCGACCTCGCCCAGCAGGCCAATCTCGACCCCGAGTTCGCCGAGAAGTGGCTGAACTTCGTCGTGGCCGAGGTGGTGCGACACCACGAGGCGATCGCGGCGGGGATACCGCCACGGCCGTCGCCCGCGGCGCCCTGACCTGCGGCTGCGGGACGGGCCGGGCACCCGGCCGGCTCCGTCCACCGTCGCCCTACAGCCAGCGGCGACCGTGGAGCAGGCCGAGCAGGTGGTCCAGCACGGCGGTGTCCGCACGCAGCCCGTTGTGCTCGTACTCGCTGGTCACCCAGGTCCGGCAGTCCGGGAGCAGGGCCGCCGTCTCCAGCGAGTACACCGAGGGGACGAACGCGTCGCCGTGGTACACCGCGGCCGCGACCGGCACCTCGGCCTGCGCCAGCCGCGACGCGTCGTAGAGCCGGTTCCATTCCCGTTCGGCCAACAGGTCGGCCACCGCGGCGAACGGGGCCAACCCGGTGTCCTCGGCGAACAGCGTCCGGTGCAGGTGTTCCCCGCCCAGAACGGTGACGTCGGCCCGCGCCCGGTCGGGCATCGTCCGGTCGGCGGACCAGCGGGTGGGCACGCCGTCGGCATAGCTGGACTCGTGCAGCACCGCGTAGATCGGGTTCCGGCCGTTGAACGGCAGCGCGGCCGCCAGGTCGTACCCGAACGCGGGCGACGCAGGATCGAGCTCCAGCAGGTAGTGCAACTGCTCGGAACCGCCCTGAACACCCAGCCGCCCGCCGATGGTGCGGAACCGGTCGGGGGAGACCGCGTCGCCGTTGGGCAGAACGATCCGGCCCTGGGCACACAGCGCGCTCAGTTCCCGCACCCGGCCCCGATCGTCGGGGAAGCGCCGGTAGTGGGCCTCGCTCTTGGCGATCATGATCTGCCAGGTGGTGGCGTACACGTCGTCCACCGGGCGGCCGACCGCGCTGAGGCCGCCGGTGATCACGGCCCCCGCCAACGACTCCGGGTGCACCGAGAGGTAGTTCAGCGCGGTGAAGCCGCCGAAGGACTGGCCCAGCACCGTCCACCGCGGCACGCCCAGGGCCTCCCGGACCAGTTCGCAGTCGTTGACGATCCCGTCGGCGCGGAAGTGGGAGAGATAGTCGGCCTGCGCCGCCGCGTCCAGGCCTGCGAGCGCCCCGGTGACCTCTGAGTCCCTGCGACCGTCGGTGGTACGGACGCGGGAACCGACCGGGGTTGACCGGCCGGTGCCCCGCTGGTCGAGCAGGACCACCTGGTAGTCCTGGAGGGCGCGGGCCAGCCACGGCGGGCTGCCAGGGAGGGAGGGACGGGGGGCCTCGTGGCCGGGCCCGCCCTGAAGGAAGACCAGATAGGGCCGGGACCCGCCGCCGTCGGCGGTCACGACCCGGGCGAACACCTCGATCGTGCCGGCCGACGGAACGGAGTGGTCCCGAGGGGCCTCGAGGACAAGCGAGGTCAGGGTCAGCCCGGGCAGGCTCTCGGTGGTGGTACGCACGGGACCAAGGCTAGGGCCTCCGGGTGGCGTGACCCGGCCAGCCCGACCTTCCCACCCGCCACGCCTCCACCCCGGGCCGGCACCGCGACGAGTCCTAGACTGGACGTCCCGACCCTGCCGAAGGAGCGCCCATGCCCGTGGCACCCTCGACCGCGCTGCGGTCGGTCGGGGTGTGGGTCGGTCTGGTCGGCACGCTGCTGGTCGCCTGGGGCAGTTGCCACCCCGAGTTCACCTTCTCCCCCGACGGCTGGGCCGCCGGGTGGGTGAACGCGATCGGACTGGCGGCGCCGCTGCCCTGGAACCGGGTGGTCCTGGTGACCGGCGCGGTGGCCCTCACCTGGGCCTGGTGGCACGTCCGGCCCACCCGGAAACGGCCACCGGTGCACGCCGGGCTCACCTTGGGGTTGTGGGCGCTGCCGTTGCTGCTCGTGCCCCCGGTGCTCAGCCCGGACGCGGTGCTGTACGCCGACCTCGGCTGGACGGTCGGGAGCGGGGCCAATCCCTACGACGTCGGCCTGGCCACAACGGGTGGGCCGTTCGCGGCCCAGGTCGACCCGCTCTGGGCGGGCAGCGGAGTGGCCTATCCGCCGCTGACCCTGCGGGTGGCGCAACTGGTGGTCATGGCCGCCGGGGCACACCCCTACTGGTCGGTGGTTGCGATGCGCGTGCCGTCCCTGCTGGCGGTGGCCGCCATGCTGTGGCTGGTGCCGAGAATCGCCACCCGGCTCGGCCTGCACCGGCGCGGGACGGTCTGGCTGGGCGTACTGAACCCCCTGCTGGTGCTGCACTTCCTCGGCGCCGCCCACAACGACGCGCCGATGGTGGCCACCACGCTCGCGGCGATCTGGGTGGTGCTGCGGTGGCCCGAATGGTGGAGCGCGTTCCTGGCCGGGCCGCTGCTGGTCGGACTCGCGATGGCGTTCAAGCAACAGGGAGGACTGGCCGTCATCGCCGTCGCCGGGCTGCCGGTGGCCGCGGAACTGGCCCGGCTGCCGCTGTCGCGGCGGCTGGTGCTGCTGGGCTGGCGGACCCTCGTGACCACGGCGGTCGCCGTGACGGGCTTCGTCGCGGCCAGTCTCGCCGCCGGCCTCGGCAACGGGTGGGTGGAGTGGCTCGACCTGATGGGCCTGGCGAACACCCCGGCGCCGCTGGCCCTGCTCGGCAAGGGTGGCGCGATCCTGTGGGCGGGCGCCGGTGGCTCCTTCACCGGCTTCCTGATCGTCGCCGGCCGGGTGGGAACGGTGATCCTGCTGCTCGTGCTGGTCTGGATCGGGGTGCGGTTCGCAGACCGGCCGCTGAGCCTGGTTGCCTGGGGATCGCTGGCGGTGGCGGTCCTCGGCCAGGCGCTGCACCCCTGGTACCTGCCGTGGAGCCTGGCGCTGCTCGCCCTGGTACCGCTCACCCGCCGGCAGCGGTACTGGGTGTTCGGCTTCGCGATCGCCTTCTGCGTGTGGAACGCGGTGCAGACGGCGGTGTGGCACGGCCTGAACTGAGACCGCGGACCGGCCATCGCCACCCGCGGCTTGGCACGTCGTGGCAGGATCGTCGGCATGCGGGTAGCGATCAGTGGCAGCACCGGGCTGATCGGCACCGCCCTGGCCCGCCACCTGCTCGCTGCCGACCATGAGGTGGTCAGGCTGGTCCGCGGCCGGGTGACCGCCTCCGACCAGCGGCACTGGGATCCCGACGGCGGTCGGATCTCAGCCCCGGGACTGACCGATGTGGACGCCGTGGTGAACCTCGCCGGGGCGCCGATCGCGGGGGCCCGCTGGACGAAGGAACACCGGGCCGAGATCCGGCGCTCCCGGGTCACCGCCACCCTGACCATCGTCACCAATCTCGCCCCCGACGGTCGCTGCCAGCGGCTGCTGAACGGGTCGGCTGTCGGCTACTACGGCGACACCGGCACGGAGATCGTGGACGAGTCGATGCGGGCCGGTCGCGGGTTCCTGGCCGATGTGGTCGCCGACTGGGAGGCTGCGGCCGGCCATTCCCCGGTGTCCACCGCGATCCTGCGGACCGGGCAGGTGCTCGCCCGGGAGGGCGGCTTCCTCGCGCTGCAGCGCCCGGCCTTCGCGCTCGGCCTCGGCGGCCGGGTGGGCAGTGGCCGTCAGTTCCTGTCCTGGATCAGCCTGGCCGACCACGTCCGGGCGACGGCGTTCCTGCTGACCGATGACCTGACCGGCCCGGTGAACGTCGTGTCGCCGAACCCGGTCAGCAACGCCGAGTTCACCCGCGCCTTCGGTCGCTCCCTGAACCGGCCCACCCTGTTGCCGCTCCCGCTTGCCGCGGTCGGCGCGGTGTTCGGCCGCGACTTCGTCACCGAGGCCCTGCTGGCCAGCCAACGGGTCAGGCCGGCCCGCCTGCTCGAAGCCGGTTTCGCCTTCGAGCACCCGACCCTGGCGCAGGCGCTGGCGGCTCTCCAGACCTGAGCCCGGCCCGGTGGAGCCCGCACCGGACGCCGTCCCGGCCGGGGATACACTGTCGGCTCCATCGCGCGACAGATAGGTGACCAGTGACGAGTCCGCTCACCCCGTCCGGAGTCCCGGAGCAGTTCGCCGCCCTCGGCCTGACCTTCGACGACGTCCTGCTCCAGCCCAGCGAGAGCGACGTGATCCCCTCGGACGTCGACACCACCACCCGGGTGACCCGAGCGGATCGAGCTGCGGATCCCGCTGCTGTCAGCTCCGCGATGGACACCGTGACCGAGGCGCGGATGGCGATCGCCATGGCCCGCCAGGGCGGCATCGGCGATCCTGCACCGCAACCTGTCGATCGAGGATCAGGCCGCCCAGGTCGACCTGGTGAAGCGCTCCGAGGCCGGGCATGATCGACCAACCCGATCACCATCACGCCCGGACGCCACCATCGGCGAGGTCGACGAGCTGTGCGGCCAGTTACCGGATCTCCGGGCGTGCCGGTCGTCGACGACGACGGCAAGCTGGTCGGCATCGTCACCAACCGCGACATGCGCTTCGAGGACGACCCGCGCCGCCCGGTCGGCGACGTGATGACCCCGATGCCGCTGGTCACCGGCTCGGTCGGGCATCCGCCCGGACGAGGCGCTGCGCGCTGCTGCGCGCAGCACAAGATCGAGAAGCTGCCGCTGGTCGACGACGACGGGCGGCTGCGCGGCCTGATCACGCGTCAAGGACTTCGTCAAGACCGAGCAGTACCCGCTACGCCACCAAGGACGACGCAGGGCCGGCTGCGGGTCGGCGCGGCGGTCGGCTTCTTCGGTGACGCCTGGCAAGCGGGCGATGACGCTGGTCGAGGCCGGCGTCGACGTCATCGTCGTCGACACCGCCCACGGCCACTCCCGCGGGCGTGCTCGACATGGTCCGCCGGCTCAAGGCCGACCCGGCCGCCGCCGAGGTCGACATCGTCGGCGGCAACGTCGCCACCCGCGCGGGCGCCCAGGCGCTGGTCGACGCCGGTGCCGACGGCGTCAAGGTCGGCGTCGGGCCCGGGCTCGATCTGCACCACCCGCGTCGTCGCCGGTGTCGGCGTGCCGCAGGTCACCGCGATCTACGAGGCCGCCCTGGCCTGCCGCCCGGCCGGCGTCCCGGTGATCGGCGACGGCGGCCTGCAGTACTCCGGCGACATCGCCAAGGCGCTCGTCGCCGGCGCCGACACCGTCATGCTCGGCTCGCTGCTGGCCGGCTGCGAGGAGAGCCCCGGGCGACCTGGTCTTCGTCAACGGCAAGCAGTACAAGTCGTACCGCGGCATGGGCTCGCTCGGCGCGATGCAGTCCCGCGGCCAGGCGACGTCCTACTCCAAGGACCGCTACTTCCAGGACGACGTGCTCACCGACGACAAGCTGGTCCCCGAGGGCATCGAGGGCCAGGTCGCCCTACCGCGGCCCGCTCGCGGCCGTCGCCCACCAGCTCGTCGGCGGCCTGCGGCAGTCGATGTTCTACGCCGGCGCCGGCACCATCGCCGAGCTGCAGGCGCAAGGGCCGGTTCGTGCGGATCACCGCGGCCGGGCTGCAGGAGAGTCGCACCCGCACGACATCCAGATGACCGTCGAGGCGCCGAACTACCACGCGCCGCTGACCGCGTCCTCGAGCAAGGCGGAGCTCGTGACCGAGATCGAGATCGGCCGGGCCAAGCGCGCCCGCCGGGCTACGCCTTCGACGACATCGCCATCGTGCCCGAGCCGACGCACCCGCGACCCCGAGGAGGTGAACCTGTCGCTGGCAGATCGACGCCTACCCCTTCGACTTCCCGATCATGGCCGCCCCGATGGACTCGGTGATGTCGCCGGCGACCGCGATCGCGCATGGGCCGGCTCGGCGGCCTGGGCGTGCTGAACCTCGAAGGTCTGTGGACCCG
Source organism: uncultured Actinomycetota bacterium (assembly GCA_963704225.1). Taxonomy (GTDB): domain Bacteria; phylum Actinomycetota; class Actinomycetes; order Propionibacteriales; family Propionibacteriaceae; genus Propionicimonas. The sequence goes on along the minus strand of CAVPHL010000010.1, from coordinate 83,905 downwards.
GTACGACGACCCCGAGCCGCTGCTCGACGAGATCGCCGGCATCGACGACCAGGTCGAGGCCACCCGGCGGATGCAGGAGCTCTACGCCGAGCCGATCGAGGCCGAGCTGATCGACCGAGCGGATCGCGGAGATCCGCGAGGCCGGGCGTCACCGGTCGCCGGCGTCGCTGTCGCCGCAGCGCACCGCGCGGAGTTCGCGCGGCGTGGTCGTCGAGCCGGTGTCGACCTCTTCGTGATCCGCGGCACCACGGTCTCGCGCCGAGCACGTCTCGACGGTGGCCGAGCCGCTGAACCTCAAGGAGTTCATCTACGACCTCGACGTGCCGGTCATCGTCGGCGGCTGCGCCACCTACCAGGCGGCGCTGCACCTGATGCGCACCGGCGCGGCCGGGCGTCCTGGTCGGGCTTCGGCGGCGGCGCCGACCACACGCACCGCGCGACGTGCTGGGCGTCGCGCGTGCCGATGGCCATCGGCCGTGGCCGACGTGGCCGCGGCGCGCCGGGACTACCTCGACGAGTCCGGCGGCCGCTACGTCCACGTGATCGCCGACGGCGGCGTGGGCCGTCCGGCGACATCGCCAAGGCGATCGCCTGCGGGGCCGACGCGGTGATGGTCGGCTCGCCGCTGGCGCGGGCGGACGAGGCGCCGGGCCGTGGCTACCACTGGGGCCCCGAGGCGCGGCACCCGACGCTGCCGCGCGGCGAGCGGGTCGAGCTTCGGTACCGGTCGGCACGTTGGAGGAGATCCTGCTTGGGCCCGTCCACACGTCGCCGACGGCACGATGAACCTCGTCGGCGCGCTGCGCCGGGCGATGGCCACCACCGGCTACACCGACCTCAAGGAGTTCCAGCGGGTCGAGGTCGTCGTCCACGCCTGAGCCGACCATGACCCCGCTCGAGATCGCCCTGCTGGCGCTGGTCGCCGCACTGGCCGCCGGCTGTGTCCTCCTCCGCGTCGCCCACCGCCGGGTCCGCCGGGAGCGGGACGCGGCTCTCGCCGCCCGCGCCAGTGCGGTGGACGCCCAGCTCCGCGCCGCCGAACTGGCGGTCGCGGCCGAACGGATGCGGATCCTGCGGGAGATGCACGACGTGATCGCCCACTCGCTGGCGATCATGATCGCGCAGGCCGACGGCGGCAGCTATGTGGTGGCCGATGCCGCGGCGTCCCGCCGGGCCTTCTGGACCATCGCCGAGACCGGCCGTGCGGCGCTCACCGACACCCGGCGGATCCTCGGCATGCTGCGCGTCGGCGGCGGACCGGACCTCTCCCCCGTACCCGACCGGGCGCCGCTGGAGGAGCTGGCCGACCAGGCCCGGCAGGCGGGACTCCCGGTCGCCCTGATCCGGGTCGGTGAGGACGGTCCGTTGCCGTCCGGCTCGCGCCTTGCCCTGTACCGGATCTGCCAGGAGGCGCTGACCAACGTGATCAAGCACGCCGGGGAGGGCGCCCAGTCCGTGGTGGCGCTCAGCTGGTCGGGCAGCGAGGTGATGCTGACCGTGACCGACCGCGGCGGCCGGGGGCCGGTGGCGCTGCCGCCCGGCGCCGCCGAACCGCTCGCCGGCCTCGGGTTGGGCCTGATCGGCATGCGGGAGCGGGCCGAACTCGTGGGCGGCACCCTGGAGGCCGGCCCGACGGAGGACGGTTTCCGGGTACGGGCCACGATCCCGCCCCGCGCCCGCGGTGGAGGAGGTGGAGCTCGGTGCCTGAACCGATCCGGGTCGTCCTGGTCGACGACCAGCAGCTCGTCCGGGCCGGGCTGGCGATGGTGGTCGGCGGCCAGCCCGACATGATCGTGGTCGGCCAGGCCGGCGCCGGCGCCGAGGCGGTCGAGCTGGTCGGCCGAACGCCGTGCGACGTGGTGCTGATGGACGTGCGGATGCCGGGCATGGACGGCCTGGAGGCCACCCGGCGGATCCTCGCCGCCGCGGACGCCGCCGCCGCCGACCCGCCCCGGGTGGTGATGCTCACCACCTACGACCTGGACGAGTACCTGCTGGAGGCGATCCGGGCCGGGGCGTCGGGGTTCCTGCTCAAGAACGCGCGGCCGGCCGACCTGCTCGCCGCCGTCCGGACCGTGCACACCGGGGATGCGGTGATCGCCCCGTCCGCCACCCGCAGGCTGCTCGGCACGGCTCGCGACCGGCGCGGACGCGGCCGCCGCCCGCCGGGGTCGACCCGCGGCTGGCGAGCCTGACCGACCGGGAACGCGAGGTGCTGGAGCTGATCGCGCGCGGCCTGTCGAACGCGGAGATCTCCGGGCAGCTGTTCCTGTCGGAGACGACGGTGAAGACCCACGTGAGCCGGGTGCTGGCCAAGCTGGGGGTCCGGGATCGGGTCCAGGCCGTCGTGGTCGCCTACGAGACCGGTCTCGCCGGCCCGCGCAACGGCGGCTGAGCCCGGCGGGAGTTCCTCACGCCACCCTGGTGCCCTTGGGCAGGGCGCCGTAGGGGACGCTCAGCCGGCGGACGGCCACCCAGAAGAAGAGGGCGCCGAGCAGCACGTTCACGGCCAGACCCCAGGGCCAGATCGGCGTCGAGGTGTCGACCACGTGCTGCTTCACCGGGCTCTCGACGTTCACCGGGGTCCCCGACGCCGTCGTCACCGTCGGGTTGCCGGCGGGGTCGTAGCTGAATTCGTAGGCGGAGCTGTAGGCATAAAGCTGGATGCACTCGTCACGTTCGGTTCGCGGCGGCTGGCTGATCCAGCGCACCCCGTAGCTGATCGCGCCCAGCGGGGAGGCCGCCTGCGCGCCGGGCTCATCCGCCGTCTCCGGCGGCAGCGGGGCGGCGTCGGACACGATCACGAACGGGTTGGCCACCGTGATCCACCAGATCCGGTCGGTGTGGATCACCGGCTCGGTGACCTCCTGCCAGGCGCATTTCCCGATCGGCGGCGCCGGGGCGCCGGACCCGTCACCGTCGGGGTTCTGCGCCCAGTAGGCGTCGACCTGGCTGTCGTAGGCGGCCTGGTCGGCAGCCGACAGCCCCCAGACCCGAATCGTCGCGTCCTCCTGCACCAGCGGCACCAGCAGCCCCATCACCCCGGTGAGGATGATGCTGAGGCCGGCCACGCTGAGGTAGGTGAGGACGGTGGAGCCGGCCTGGCGGGACAACAGGGCCGACCAGCCGAGCCCGATCGCGCAGACCACGGCGACCTCGACGAACACCACCGCGAAGCAGACCACCACCTGGAGCAGCGAGATGTTGCCCAGGATCATCGACCACGCCAGGAACGGCAGGGCGACCACCAGGAAGACCGCGGAGGTGAGCCACGCTGCCAGCAGCTTGCCCGTGGCGAGTTCCAGCGCGCTGAGCCGGGTGGCCTGGAGGGTCGCCAGGGTGCCGGAGATGCGGTCGCCGTTGATGGACGTGGCGGTGAACGTGGGCGCGATCAGCAGGCCCATCCCGAGGATCAGGTAGGTGATGATCGCGAAGGCCACCGGCCCGGCGCCGCCTTCCGGGCTCCCCGCGTCTTCGAACAGCCTGTTCGTGGCCAGCATCATCAGGCTGGAGATGGCACCGATGAAGACGAACCAGACCACCAGCGCCCAGGACCACCGGCGAGACCGGATCCGCTGCTTCAGTTCCAGTTCGGTGACGGTGCGCAGGCCATCCCAGGACAGTCGCCAGGCGTTCATGTCCGCTCCTCGTCCAGCGACAGGTAGGTCTCCTCGAGCCGCCCGGACACCGGCGTGACGGTGTGCAGCGGGACGTCTGCGGCGACGGCGGCCCGGACCAGTTCCCGGGCCGACTCGTAGCCGCCGAGCTGGACGATCACCTCACCATTGGCCTGTCCGGCCCAGGGGATGCCGGAGTGGTCGAGGAAGGTGCGCAGGCCCACCGGGTCCAGCGCGGCCAGGCGCCAGCCGCGCTGCACCGGCCTGGCCGCGGTGTCGACGTCGTCGATGGTCCGCCCCCGGGAGATGAACACCGCGTGGTCGTACACCTCCTCCAGCTCCGACAGCACGTGCGAACTGACCAGGACCGTCCTGCCGTCGGCCGCCAGCGAGCGCAGCAGGTCCCGCAACTCGATCCGGGACCTCGGGTCGAGGCCGGACGCCGGCTCGTCCAGCAGCAGCACCTCCGGGTCGTGGACCAGCGCCCGGGCCAGCCCGAGGCGCTGCTTCTGGCCGCGGCTCAGCACCCGTGCCGGGCTGTGGGCGAACTCGCCCAGGTGTACCTGGTCGAGCAGGGCGGCCACCCTCGCCCCACTGGCCCGGCGGTCGATGCCGTAGGCGTGGGCGAACGTGGTCAGGATCTCGGTGCAGGTCAACGCGTCCCAGGTTCCGAAGACGTCCGGCATCCAGCCCACCCGCGAGCGCACCTCCAGGTTCGCGGCACCGACATCGTGGCCGGCCAGGTTGGCGCGGCCGGCGTCGGGCCGCAGCAGCCCGGAGAGCAGCAACAGCAGGGTGGTCTTTCCCGAGCCGTTGGGGCCGATCAGGGCGGTCACGGCACCCGCCGGGGCGATGAAGGTGGCGCCGTCGACCGCCCGCACGGTGCCGAAGGCGCGTTTCAGGCCGATCGCCTCGATGCCGGGCGGGCGTGGGACGCCGTCGCGCTGGGGCTCGTTCATGGGGCCAACCTAGGGGCGGGGCGACCGGCAAATCGTCATCCCCGCGGTCCGATCGTGTCCTCCTGGCGGAGGATTTCGCTAGTCTCGCTCCATGCGGACCCTGCGCGCGCTCACCTACGACATCGTCCTGGTGTTCCTGTTCGCGGCCGGGGGCCGGCTGGCCCACGGCGAGGGGCTGTCCCTGCTCGGGGCAACGGCCTGGCCCTTCCTGATGGCCACGATCGTCGGCTCGCTGGTATCGACCTGGCGCGGTGGCCGGTGGTGGGTCCAGGGGCTGATCGCCTGGCTGATCACCACCGCCGGCGGGATCCTGTTGCGCCTGGTCAGCGGAGGCTCGGCGGAGCTGTCCTTCGTGCTCACGACCACGGTCGTCCTCGGCGTGCTGCTGCTCGGCTGGCGAGCCCTGCTGCGCAAGGAACTCCAGCAGGAGGACGAGGAGTAGGCCCGGGCGGCCGACCCCCGGACGGCCCGCACCGCCCCGCCCTCGATCAGGTCACGGCCGGCCTGCCCGTGCACCCGGTCGCGGCCGACGCCGCCGGGAGGTGGTCCTTGCCCCGGCCGCCGTAGGGCAGGTCTGGTCGTTTCGCGGGTTCTCCGGCCCCCATCCGCCAGGGTCCCGATGCCGGTCGACAGGGCCGGGCACACCTCAGCGAACCCGGGTCCAGCAGTTCCCCGGCGCCGGCTGCTGCGGCGGTCCCCGACGCGGTTCTCCGCCCGGGAACGGCACAGGCCCCCACCCGGTCGGGTGGGGGCCTGTGCGGGACCAGCTCAGTGGCTGTGACCGTGGTCGTCGTCGGTCTCGTCGGCCGGCTTCTCCACCACCGAGGTTTCGGTGGTGAGCAGCAGGGACGCGATCGAGGCGGCGTTGGCCAGCGCGGAGCGGGTGACCTTGACCGGGTCGATGACGCCCTGCGCGAACAGGTCGCCGTAGGTGCCGGTGGCGGCGTTGTAGCCGTGCCCCGGCTCCAGTTCGGCAACCTTGGAGACGATCGACCAGGCCCGGCTCGCCACCGTTCTCGGCGATCCAGCGGAGCGGCTCACCGACAGCCTTGGCGACGATCTGGACGCCGGTCTTCTCGTCCCCGCTCAGGCCCAGTCCGTCGGCCAGCACCCGGGCGGCGTGGACGAGGGCGGAGCCGCCACCGGCGACGATGCCCTCCTCGATGGCCGCACGGGTCGCGGACACGGCGTCCTCGATCCGGTGCTTCTTCTCCTTCAGCTCCACCTCGGTGGCGGCGCCGACCTTGATCACGCAGACGCCACCGGCGAGCTTGGCGACCCGCTCCTGCAGCTTCTCGCGGTCCCAGTCCGAGTCGGTGCGCTCGATCTCGGCGCGCAGCTGCGCGACCCGACCGGCCGACCTCCTCGGCGTGCCCGGCGCCCTCGACGATCGTGGTGTTGTCCTTCGTCACCACGATCCGCCGCGCCCGGCCGAGCACCTCGAGACCGACCTGGTCGAGCTTGAGCCCGACCTCGGGGGCGACGACCCGGCCGCCGGTGAGGATCGCGATGTCCTCGAGCATGGCCTTGCGTCGGTCGCCGAAGGCCGGAGCCTTGACGCGCGACCGAGGTGAAGGTGCCGCGGATCTTGTTCACCACGAGGGTGGAGAGCGCCTCGCCGTCCACGTCCTCGGCCACGATGAACAAGGTGCCACCGACGCCGATGACCTTCTCCAGCAGCGGCAGCAGGTCGTTCATCGAGGAGATCTTGCCCTGGTTGATCAGGACGTACGGGTCGTCGAGGATCGCCTCCATCCGCTCCGGGTCGGTGACGAAGTACGGGGACAGGTAGCCCTTGTCGAACTGCATGCCCTCGGTGAACTCCAGCTCCGTGCCGAAGGTCTGCGACTCGTCGACCGTGATCACGCCGTCCTTGCCGACCTTGTCGAACGCGTCGGCGATGAGCTCGCCGATCTGCTCGTCGCGGGCGGAGATCGTGGCGACGTGGGCCATGTCGTCGGTGGTCTCGACGTCACGGGCAATACGCTTGCAGCTCTGCCTCGACCGCCTCCACCGCCTTGTCGATGCCCCGCTTGAGGCTGATCGGGCTGGCGCCGGACGCCACCGCGCGCATGCCCTCGTGGACGAGGGCCTGGGCGAGCACGGTGGCCGTGGTGGTGCCGTCACCGGCGACGTCGTTGGTCTTGGTGGCCACCTCCTTGGCGAGCTGGGCGCCGAGGTTCTCGAACGGGTCGGAGAGCTCCACCTCCTTGGCGACGGTCACACCGTCGTTGGTGATGGTCGGAGCACCCCACTTCTTGTCGAGGACGACGTAGCGTCCCTTCGGGCCCAGGGTGACCTTCACGGTGTTGGCGAGGATGTCGACGCCGCGTTCGAGCGAACGACGGGCCTCCTCGTCAAACTGGAGGATCTTCGGCATGGATCGGTTCCTTACTTGGTAACGATGGCGAGGATGTCGCGGGCGTTGAGCAGCAGGTACTCCTGCCCGTCGTACTTCACCTCGGTGCCGCCGTACTTGCTGAAGATGACCACGTCACCCTCGGCGACGTCGAGCGGGATGCGGTTGCCGTTGTCGTCGACGCGACCGGGGCCGGTGGCGAGCACCTTGCCCTCCTGCGGCTTCTCCTTGGCGGTGTCCGGGATGACCAGACCGGAAGCGGTGGTCTGCTCGGCCTCCAGCGGCTGAACGAGGATCCGGTCCTCGAGCGGCTTGATCGTGACTGCCACGTCAAAACCCTTTCGTTCGGGTAGGGCGTCTGCCCTGTTCGGTCAGTGTGGTGGGCCTCGGCGTCGTCGCGGTGCCGCCGGAGGCTGATTGGCACCCTCAGGGTGAGAGTGCTAAAGCGAATCTATCGCGGGCTTAGCACTCGATCAAGCCGAGTGCCAGTGCGTGGCGTCCCGGGTGGCCCAAGACCGCCTGCGGGCCGGACCGGATCGGGCCAACCGGGCAGTCGTCAGGTCTGCGCCACGCGTCTGGCCACCAGCACCCTGGCACCCGCCGGCGTCGGGGTCAGCACCAGGGTGGCGGACGCGGGACCCTTCGGCTTGAGCTGTCGGCGCAGCGCGCTCGGGTCGACCTCCAGGCCGCGGACCTTGATCTCGAGCACCCCGGCCCTCCGGTCGTGCACCCACGACCGTAGGGCGCGCTCGTCGAAAGGCAGCTCCTCCAGCACCTCGAAAGCGGTGGCGAACGGCGTCGTGGCGTGGACGTCGGCGAACAGGTAGGCGATCCCTGACTGGGGGCAGCGGGCACCCAGATGTCCGGCGAGGGCTCTGAGGCCTCCGGAGCGGACCACGGCCGGGTCGGGTTCGTAGAGGTATCGCCCGATCGGCCCGACCGGCGGGTCGCCGCGCTCCCCGGCGTCGAGTTGCTCGCCGCCGGGCAGCAGGACGGCGGTTCGGGAGCCGGCCGGCCAGGCAGGCCCCGCCCACAGCGAAGCCTCCACCAGGTCGCCGCGGTGGCTCACCCAGGTGGTGGCGACGTGGGCGGGGATGAGGGTGGACGGCAACCCCGGGGCCGCTTTCACACAACCCGTGCGGCCCGCCAGCAGCCCGGTGACGAACTCCCACGGCGGGGAGAAGTCCGAGACCCGCCAGGTGCGGCCGGCACTGGTCCGCCGGGCCGGGTCGGCGAACACGGCGGCCTCGCCGGCGAGCAGGTCACCGGCGAGCTCGACGGCATCCCCGCACCGAACGGTGGCCCGGTCGCCGAGGTTGGCCCGGGCGAGGATCGCGGTGGCGGGGTCGGCCTCCACCGCCACCACGCCGATGCCGGCGTCGAGCAGGGCCACCGCGTCGGCGCCGAGGCCGCAGCCCAGGTCGACCACCTGACGGACCCCGGCCGCCGCGAACCGGCCGGCCCGCCAGCGGGCCACGTCGCCTCGGGTCGCCTGCTCCAGGCCGTCCCGGGTGAGGAAGAGGGCGGAGGCACGCTCGCCGAACTTCGCCGTTGCCCGACGGCGCAGGGCCACCTGGGTGAGCACCGCGGCGGCCTGGTCGGCGGGCCACTGCCGGCGCAGCGCCGACGCGGCCGCCAGCGAATCCGGGTCGGCCTGGGCGGCGGCCGCGGCCAGCGCGGGTGCGGCCTCCGGGGAGACCAGCCAGCGCGCGAGTCGTGGGTCCACGAGCAGAAACCTAGCCCGCACCGACCGGCTGCGCCTCACCCTCCTATGATCAACACATGAAGGTGATGTCCGTGGTCAGCGTCGTGTTCGGGCTGCTGCTGGTTCTGGCCGGCCTGGTGGGTTCGGTGTGGGCCGGCTGGATCGCCTACCGCCAGTGGCTGGCCCTGGACGCCCTGCGCAGCGCGGATGTGGAATCGGCGGTCCTGCCGCTCCTGATCGGCGGCGTCGGCCTGCTGCTGGGCGGCTTCCTGACCGGCATCGGGATCGGTCGGCCCCGCAAGCCGGCGCCCGCACCCCGGCCGCCGGCCACTCCCCGCTGAAACCGGCTCCGGGCCCGAGCAAGGGTCCCCAGGCCCGCTCCCCCCGGCACTCAGGGTTGGCTGTACCGCCAGCCGGCCGGGTTCGCATCCACATAGGGCATCACCCCGTGGAAGGCCGGCCCGTCCCCGAACACCAGCGGTAGCCAGTAGCGGTCACCCGGCCACATCGGCAACCGGTCCAGCCGGTCGATGTCGTGCCAGGCCAGGGGCCCGTCCTCGTTGGCGGGGGGCGGGGTCCCCTCGTGGCGGTCCACGACGAAGACGAAACCGAACCAGTCCTCACCGCCGGCACCGAAGCCCGGCCACGAGATCGTGCCGCGGAGTCGCGCGTCGGCGACCGTGATCCCGGCCTCCTCCCGCAGTTCGCGGCACAGGCAGCTGTAGACGTCCTCGTCGGCCTCGAGCTTGCCGCCCAGCCCGTTCCACTTGCCGGCGTGAGGGTCGCCCTCACGGCTGCGGTGGACCAGCAGCACCCGACCGCCGTCGGGGCTCAGCACGTAGCCGAGCACACCGATGATCGGGGTGTACATCAGTCCCGGCGAGGCGGGTGGGCCCGGCCGGGGGAACCGACCAGGACGGTGCTCACCGGCAGCCCCGAGTCGGCGCCGATGTCCAGGCAGGACGGCGGCAACCCTGCGTTGACCACCTCGGCGCCGAGCACCGCGATCATGGCGCCGTTGTCGGTGCACAGGGCCGGACGCGGCCGGCGCAGCGTGATCCCGGCGGCGGCGGTGCGCTCCTGGAGCAGGGCGCGGAGTCGCGAGTTCGCCGCCACCCCTCCGCCGAGCAGGAGGTCGGTGGTACCCAGGTGCTCGCAGGCGTCCACGGCCTTCGCGGTGAGCACGTCGCAGACGGCCTCCTGGAAGCGACGCGGCGACGTCGGCGATCGGCACGTCCAGCCCGTCCCGCCGGCGGGTCTCCACCCAGCGGGAGACCGCGGTCTTCAGACCGGAGAACGAGTAGTTGAAACGGTGCCTGGCCTGGTCCTTGCCGGCAGTGAGTCCCCGCGGGAAGGCGATCGCCGAAGGGTCGCCGTCGGCTGCGGCCCGGTCGATGACCGGACCCCCCGGGTAGGACAGGCCGAGCAGCCGGGCCACCTTGTCGTAGGCCTCGCCGGCGGCGTCGTCGATGGTCGCTCCGAGCTCGGCGATATCTCGCGTGATGTCGTTGATGGCCAACAGCGAGGTGTGCCCGCCGGAGACCAGCAGGGCTGCGCAGGGCTGGGGCAGCGGTCCGTGGTCGAGCAGGTCGACCGCGACGTGGCCAACCAGATGGTTGACCCCGTACAGCGGCTTGTCCAGCGCCACGGCCAGGGACTTGGCGGCGGCCAGCCCCACCACCAGGGCCCCGACCAGGCCGGGGCCGGCGGTGACGGCGATAGCGTCCACCTCGGACAGGTCGATGTCGGCCTTGGCGCACGCCCGTCTCAGGGTGGGCACCAGCGCCTGCAGGTGGGCCCGGCTGGCCACCTCCGGCACCACGCCGCCGAAACGGACGTGTTCGGACACCGAGGAGGCGACCTCGTTGGCCAGCAGTTCGTGGCCCCGGACGATGCCGACGCCGGTCTCGTCGCAGGAGGATTCGATCCCGAGGATCAGCGGGCCCCCCACCGACGGGCCCAGCAGGTCACTCATGCGCACTCCTCGTTCCCCTGATCACCGGCGAGCCCACACTGCATCACCAGCGCGTCGCGGGAGGGACCGTAGTAGTCCCGCCGGGTGCTCACCGGCTCGAAGCCCAGACGGCGGTACAGCGACACCGCTGTGCCGTTGTCGGGACGCACCTCCAGCAGCATCCGCCGGGCACCGACCGCCGACGCCCATTCCAGCCCCGCCCGCACCAGGGAGGCGCCCACACCGCGGCCACGGGCCTCCGGGCTCACGACCACCCGGAGCAGGTCCGCCAGGTCGCCCACGCAGCTGAAGGTCGCCACCCCCAGCACCCGCGCGTCGCGGTCGAGCCGGGCCAGCACGTACCGGTCGGACGAGGCGAGTTCCTCGGCCCAGGCCGCCTCGGACCACTGTTCGCCGGTCTCGAAGCCGAGGCGCTCGAGGTCGACGATGGCGGGCAGGTCGGTGCTCCGTGCGTGGGTGATGATCATCGCGTCCCCATCCTTGCCAGGCGTGGCGCCAAGAGGGTCGACTTCCGGGTGGTGGCCACTTCGGCGTCCGGCCGTCGCAGGTAGAGCGGAACCGTGCCGGCATCGGCCAGCAGTGACGCCGACGCGGCCAGCAGGCCCGCGTCGATGGCGTCCGGGCCGGCGCACTCCCGGCCGGTGAGGACGGCGCCGGGACCGGCCAGCGGAACGGCTGGCACCGCCTCGGGCGGGGTGACGAAGGGCCCCTCGACCCGGGTGCCATCGGGGGCGTAGCGGGCCCAGTAGACCTCCTTGCGGCGGGCGTCGGCGACCACGGCGAAACCCCCGGCGGGCGCGTCGGGACGCCCGGCCCATTCCAGGGCGACCACATCGAGGCTGCAGACCCCCCGGACGTCGACGCCGAGCACCTCGGCCAGGGTGATCGCCGCCGCGACCCCCACCCGCAGACCGGTGAACGGGCCTGGTCCGACGCCGACGATGATCCCGGTGAGGTCGGCCGGTGCGGCGCCCGCTTCGGCGAGCACCCGGCGCACCAGGGGCAGCAGCTGTTCGGCGTGCGCCCGGCGGTCGGCCACCACCCCGGTCGCCACCACGACGCCGTCCCGGGCGACCCCGACCCGGACGTCGGTGGCCGTGTCGATCCCCAGGACCAGCGCCGGGGTGACCCGAGCGCCTCCGTCGGGGGCGGACGCGGCGGGCGGATTCGCCGTCGGGTCCGGGTGCGGGCCGGTCACAGGGCCTCCAGTTCGGCGCGGGCCGTGTTCCAGCGTGGCCCGATCGGGGTGAGGAAGATCCAGCGGGTGTCGTCCTCGGGGTCGATGCTGCGCCGGATGTCCACCTCCAGGTGGTCCGCGGCGAGGCCCTCTGCGATCCCGGCCCCCCACTCGACGAGGGTCACCGAGTCGTCCAGCGACAGATCCAGATCGAGGTCCTCCAGCTCCGCGGCGGAGCCGAGCCGGTAGGCGTCCACGTGCACCAGGGCGGGTCCGCCCACGGTCGAGGGGTGGACCCGGGACAACACGAACGTCGGCGAGATGATGGCGCCCGCCACCCGCATCCCGGCGCCCAGGCCCTGGGTGAACGTGGTCTTGCCCGCACCGAGGTCGCCGGAGGCGATGATCACATCGCCCGCGCGCACCACCCCGGCCAGCCGGCGTCCGACGGCCTGGGTGTCCTCCGCGGTCGGCGCGGCCCGCCGCACCGGCAGCCCGCGGGCCAGCGTCAGGCTGGTTCCCTCGCGGCGGGTCTCGACGAAGCCGTGCCGGCGCCACCAGGCGACCACCTTCGGGAATTCCTCCCGGGCGATCAACTCGACGGCCGTCGCCCCCCTGGCCGTGAGCAGTTCGAGGGAGACCTCGACGAGCGCCGACGCGATGCCCTGCCGCTGGAAGCCCGGGCGGACCGAGACCCGGTGGATGCCGGCGATCGGTCCGTCGAGGCTGACCATCACCACCCCGGCAGGTTCGCCATCCACCCGTGCCAGCACCCCGAAGCCCTCCGCCAGCGCGGCCAACACCCCGCCAGCGGTCTCCGAGAGCGCCGGCGGCGGCGGATCGACCGGAGGCCGGTTGCCGAAGGCCTCGAGGATCAGCCCGGCGATGGCGTCGGCGTCGGCGTCGGTGGGCTCGACGATGCGCAGCACCCTGCCGTCGCCGAGCAACGTCTCGGCGAGTACGGTTTGCTGCATTCAACCCTCCTGGCGGCCGGCGGCTGCGGTGGAACCGCCTGATCCTACCAAGGCGGGGTCAGCCCGCCTGCCTTGCCTGGACCACCGCGAGGACGTCGGCATGGAGCGGGTGCTCGGGGGTGAGCCCGGTCACCTTCTCGACCACCTCGGCCGCGCTCGCCGTGGCGAGGAGTTCCTGCAGCTCGACCGCCTCCGGGTCGTCCGGGGTGTCGAACCGCAGCCCGGCCCCGATCGCGTCGAGCAGGGCCGACCGGTCCATTCCGCGCTCGGCCAGTTGCGAGGCCGGGCTGATGAAGCGTTCATTGCGGCTGAGCTTGCGCAGCGGCGCCCGACCGACGCGCAACGTGGTGTCGGGCAGGTAGGGATTGGCGAAACGCGTGAGGATCTTCTTCACGTAGGCGGCCTGGACGTCGGCGGGCACGCCGTGCTTGGCGACGATCAGCGACGCGGTCTCGCCGAGCACCGACGCCACCTTCAACGCCACTCCCGGGTCGGCGAGCGCGTCGGAGATCTTCTCGATGCCGGCCGCGTGGCCGAACCACGCGCTGGTTGCGTGGCCGGTGTTGACCGTGAACAGCTTCCGCTCGATGTAGGGCTCCAGGTCGGGCACCCAGGTGACGCCCGGGATGTCGGGGTGGGCGTCGCCGAACGGGCCGGTCTCGATGGCCCATTCGAAGAAGTTCTCCACGGTGACGTCCAGGCCCGCCTCCGGGTCCTGGTTGGGGACGATCCGGTCCACCGCCGTGTTGGCGAAAACCACCCGGTCATCGAGGTCGTCGCCGGCGTAGGCCTTGCGCACCTCGCCGGCCAGGATGTCGGTGCCGTTGATGGCGTTCTCGCACGCCATCACCGCCACCTTCGGCATGCCAGACCGACGAGCGGCGATACCCGCTGCGATCGCCGGGGCGACGAACTTCAGGATGTGCGCGCCCACGGCCGTGGTGACCACGTCGGCGGACGCGATGGCGGCGGTCAGCGCTTCCGGCTCCGCTGCCGAGTTCAGGGCGGAGAACCCGCGGACCTCAAGGGTCCGCGGATCCTCCCCGACTTCGTGCACCACGTAGCTGTCGGCGTCCTTGAGGCGCTGGATCAGCGCGTCGGCGACGTCGGCGAACACCAGCTCGTACCCGGCGTTGTTCAGCAGCAGGCCGACAAATCCGCGACCGATGTTCCCTGCTCCGAAGTGCACTGCCTTCATTTATCCACTCACCTTCTTGAATGTGTTGGCGATGTCCTCACGGGTGTCGGCCGTCTCCAGCGCCGCCACCGCATCGGAATCGAGGAAGACCTCGGCGATCCTGCTGAGCAGGTCCAGGTGCTCGTCGTTCGCACCGGCGATGCCGATCACGAACTTGACCGGATTGCCGTTCCAGTCGATGCCGCCGGGGTACCGCACCACCGAGATGGCCGATTCCTTGATCAGCCCCTTGGCCTCGTTGGTGCCGTGCGGGATCGCGAGCAGGTTGCCCATGTAGGTGGACACCGACTTCTCCCGATCATGCATGGAACCGACGTACCCGGCGTCGACCGCCCCGGCTGCGACCAGCAGCTGGCCTGCTTCCTCGATCGCCGAGGACTGGTCGGTTGCCTTGCCGGCGAGCACGATCGAGGAGAGCTTGAGCACTCCCTCGGACGACTCGTCGACGACCGGTTCGGCAGCCATCGGCCGTGCGGCCGGTTCCTCCACGATCGCGCGGACGGGGGCTGCCGCTGCTGCCGCCGGAGCAGCCACCGCGGCCGCTACTGTGGCGGGCTCAGCTTTTTTCGGGTCGCTGTTGACCTCCCTGACCATTTCGGCCACGTCGTCGTACTTCGGGCTGGCCATGAAGTTGTCGACCGAGACATGGATCGCGGACGGGGTCTTCTGCCGGGCCCGGTCGATCAGGTCCTGGTGGGAGACCACGATGTCGAACGTGTCCTCAAGGTTCGCGATCGCCTTGTTGACCACGATCACCTCGGTGAAGCCCAGCGCCTGGATCTTCTTGCGCAGCACCGAAGCACCCATCGCCGAGGAACCCATACCGGCATCACAGGCGAACACGATCGTCTTGATCGGCCCGGCCGCAGCACCGGTCAGCATCCCCGACACCGAGGACTTCTTGCCCTTCAACGACTCCATCTCCGCCGTCGCCGCAGCCAGGTCATCCTCGGCACCCTTGTCCTTGCCGAAACCGAGCAGCAACGCCGCCACCACCATGGTCACCGCCGCCGAAGCCAGCACCGCCAGGGTGACCCCCAGATAACTGTCCGACGCCGTCTGGATGTACACCGCGAAGATCGAACCCGGCGCAGCCGGCGCCCGCAACCCCACCCCGAACAGCACGTTCACGAACACACCCGTCATCCCACCGGCGATCATCGCCAGCAACAGGATCGGACGCATCAACACGTACGGGAAGTAGATCTCGTGGATACCACCCAGGAAATGGATGATCGCCGCACCCGGAGCCGACGCCTTCGCCACACCCTTGCCGAACACCGTGTACGCCAGCAACAAACCCAGACCCGGACCCGGGTTGGCCTCCAGCAGGAACAACACCGACTTCCCGGTCTCGATCACCTGCTGCGTCCCCAACGGCGTCAGGATCCCGTGGTTGATCGCATTGTTCAAGAACAACACCTTCGCCGGCTCGATCAGGATCGACGTCAACGGCAACAACCCCGAGTTCACCAGGAACCCGACCGCGTTACCGGCCGCCGTCGAGAACGCCGTCACGATCGGGCTCATCACGAAGAACCCGAACACCGCCAACAGACCCGACCAGATACCCGCCGAGAAATTGTTCACCAACATCTCGAACCCCGGCCGGATCCGGTGCTCCCACAAGGCGTCCAACTTCTTCATCGTCCAGCCGCCCAACGGGCCCATGATCATCGCGCCCATGAACATCGGGATCGTCGTACCCGTGATCACACCCATCGTCGCGATCGCACCCACCACACCACCACGGGTGTCATAGACGATCTTGCCGCCGGTGTAACCGATCAGGACCGGCAACAGGTACGTGATCGTCGGACCCACGATCCCCATACCCGCGAACTCGCCCCAACCACCCAGAGCAGCCACCCACCCATCCTCGGGCTGCGGCGACAAAATGTTGATCCACCCCACCTGGATGAAAACAGCCGTGATCAAACCCCACGCAATGAACGCGGCAATGTTCGGCATCACCATGTTCGACAAGAAAGTGCCGAACCGTTGAACGGCGACCCGCGCACCCCCCTTCGCGGGAGCCCCAACAGTCGTTGCAGTCATAATCCGATTCCTCTCGTTGATCAAACCCGGGCACCCCGCATCCGTGCGGACCCGCCGAGATAGTCAAGTAACAGAAACAGCCCGCCCACCCTCATCGCCAGGCAACAACACCCCGATCCGGGCCAACACCCCCGAACCATCCAGATCACCAAGGACGTCGGCGTTGGTCGACCAGGCACCGTGGGCCACCTGCGCAGCGCCCGAAGCGCACACCGCCAAGATCCTCATCGATGCCCTCCCTGCTTCCATCATGGCGAGCCCTGGCGGGCGCCTCAACCACGGCGGTTTCCGCAGGGGCGGAAGGACTACGGCAGCTTCCGCGGGAGCGGAGCGTCCCGAACCCCCGTCCCACTGCCGCGGCCCGATCCCGGCGGAGGAATGCTGCCCGTCCATCGCAGGCTAACCCAGAACCCGGGTCAGCGTGGGTTGGTGTCGTCGGTCCGGCATGAATTCTGGGCAAGTTCTTCGACGGCTGGGCAGATCTGCCGGGCGAGGTCCTGAGGGGGCACCGGCCCCGGGTGCCGGCCGGCGGCCAGGGCCTGGCTGCCGGCCCCGGCGAGGGCCGCGGCGCCGGGGCCGAGGCCGGCCGCGAGCAGGGTGCCGCAGATGCCGGCGAGCACATCCCCCGAGCCCGCCTGTGCCGTCCAGGCCGGGCCAGGGACGGCGAGCCAGACCCGGTCGTCGCCGGGCGTGGCCACATACTGGGTGGCGCCTTTCAGCAGCACCGTGCACCCCGTTCCGGCCACCGCCGCCCGGACCGCGGCCAGCGGGTCAGCCTCCACCTGCCCGCGTCGCGAGCCCAGCAGTCGGGCCAGTTCACCGGCGTGGGGGGTGAGCAACACCCCGGGATGACCCCGCTCCGGCAGGTGGCGCAGGCCATCGGCGTCCACGACCACCGCAGTGCCGGAGGCGACCGCCCGGGCCACCGCGCCGGCGTCGTCCCGGTCCCCCCACCCGCTGCCGAGCACCAGGGCCTGCACGCGCCCGGGTGCGGCCACCACGTTCGGGAACCGGTCGAGCACCCGCCCGGCGACCTCGGCCGGACCCAGGTAGCGCACCATGCCCGCTCCCGCCCCCACCGCACCGGCGGCGGTGAGCACCGCGGCACCGGGGTAGCGGGCCGAGCCGGTGTCCAGCCCGACAACGCCGCGGGAGTACTTGTCGCTGCGGGCGTCCGGGACGGGCCAGGCCGCGACCAGGTCGGCCACCTCCCCTTGCGACACCACCGGCCCGGGCAGGTCCAGGCCGAGGTCCACCAGTTCCACGGTGCCGCACGCCGAGCGGGCCGGCTCCAGGAGCTGGCACAGCTTGAGACCACCGAAGGTCACGGTGAGCGCGCTCCGGAAGTGGTCGGACGCGACGAACGGCGGCTCCGGGGGCAGGCCGGACGGAAGGTCGACCGCGACCACCGGCACGCCCTGCGCCCGGCAGGCGGACGCGAGCCTGGCCACCTCCGGCGCCAGCCCGGGGCGGGAGCCGAGTCCGGCCACCCCGTCCACCACCCACCGCTGCCGGGCGAGGTCCCGCAGCGCGGTGGCGGCGTCCACCTCGCGGCCACCGGCCGCCAGGAACGCCGTCCAACCGCCCCGATGGACGCCGGAGCCGGTGCGCCAGGCGGTGACCCGCACGCCCCGCCGGGCCAGGATCGCGCCGGCCAGCAACGCGTCCCCACCGTTGTTGCCCGACCCGACCGCCAGCAGCACCCGGGCGCCGTAGGCGCGGCCCACACCCGGTGGCCGAGCCTGTCGATGCGTCGCGACCGGACCCGACGACCTCGACCAGCCCTCCGGCCCCCGCAGCCGCCTCAGGATCACCGCGGCCAGCGCGGTGGCGGCCCGCTGCATCAGCGCGTCCGGGCCGACGCGGGTGAAGGCCTGCGCCTCCGCCTGCCGGATCTGGGCGACCGTGTAGCCGTGCAGCATCTCAGGCCTCGCAGACCACCACCGCCGCGGCGATCCCGGCGTCATGGGTGATCGAGAGGTGGATCGAGGCGATCCCCCGCGCGGCCACCAGGGCGGCCACGGTCCCGGCGCAGGCGAAGAACGGCTTGCCGTCGTCGTCCTTGCGCACCTCGACGTCGGTCCAGACCAGTCCGGTGGGGGCGCCGAGCGCCTTGGCGAACGCCTCCTTGGCCGCGAACCGGCCGGCCATCCGCTGGGTCGAGGTGTCGTGCTCGGCCGGGGTGAAGACCTTGTCCAGCAGGCCCGGGGTCCGGGCCAGCGCCTCGCTGAAGCGGGAGACCTGGGTCACGTCGATGCCGACGCCGACGATCATGGCTACTCGACCGTGACGCTCTTGGCGAGGTTGCGGGGCTGATCCACGTCGTAGCCCTTCAGCGTCGCCAACTCGCAGGCGAACATCTGCAGCGGGACGGTGGCGACCAGGGGCTGCAGCAGGGTGGAGACCTTGGGCAGCCGGAACAGGACGTCCGCGTACGGCTCGACCTCGTGGTCGCCCTCCTCGGCGAGGACCACCGTGAGGGCACCCCGCGCGCGCACCTCCTGGATGTTGGACACCACCTTGTCGTGCAGCTGGTCGCGACCCTGTGGCGGCACCACCACGAAGATCGGCAGGCCCTCCTCGACCAGCGCGATCGGCCCGTGCTTGAGCTCGCCGGCCGGGAACCCCTCGGCGTGCAGGTAGGCGATCTCCTTCAGCTTCAGGGCGCCCTCCAGCGCCACCGGGTAGCCGACGTGGCGACCGAGGAACAGCACCGATTCCTCGTTCACGAACCGCTGGGCGAGCTCCTTGATCGGACCGAGTTCGTCGAGCACCTTCTGGATCAGCGGCGGGGTGGCGGCGAGCTCGTTCATCACGGCGTGGATCTCGTCGTCGTACATGGCCCCCCGCACCTGGGCGAGGTAGAGGCCGAGCAGGTAGCAGGCCGCGACCTGGGTGAGGAACCCCTTGGTGGACGCCACCCCGATCTCTGGGCCGGCGTGGGTGTAGATCACCGCGTCCGACTCCCGCGGGATCGTCGCGCCGTTGGTGTTGCAGATCGCGATCACCTTGGCCCCCTGTTCCCGGGCGTGCCGGATGGCCATCAGGGTGTCGGCGGTCTCGCCCGACTGGCTGAGCGTCACCACCAGGGTCGAGCCGGTGATGATCGGGTCGCGGTAGCGGAATTCGCTGGCGATCTCCACCTCGCAGGCGACCCGCGTCCAGTGCTCGATCGCATACTTGGCCACCAGGCCCGCGTAGTACGCGGTCCCACAGGCGACGATGATGATCTTGTCGATCCGGCGCAGCTCCGCCTCCGGGATGTGCAGCTCGTCGAGCTTGAGCGCGCCGTCGGGGGTGAACCGGCCGAGCAGGGTGTCGGCCACGGCCCGCGGCTGCTCGTAGATCTCCTTGCGCATGAACCAGTCGTAGCCGGCCTTCTCGGCGGCCGAGAGGTCCCAGGTGACCTCGAACGGATGGGTCGGGGCCGGCCGGCCGGCGAAGTCGGTGACCGTGATCGCCTCGGGCGTGACGTCGACAACCTGGTCCTGGCCGAGCTCGATAGCGAACCGGGTGAACTCGATGAACGCGGCGACGTCGGAGGCCACGAAGTTCTCACCCTCGCCGACCCCCACCACCAGCGGGGAGTTGCGGCGGGCGGCGACCATCCGGTGGGGCTGCGCAGCGTCCACAGCGACCAGGGTGAAAGCGCCCTCCAGGCGGCCACAGACCCGACGCATCGCCTCGGCCAGGTCGGTGCCGGCCTGGACCTCCCGGCCCAGAAGCTGGGCCGCGGCCTCGCTGTCGGTCTGGGAGGTGAAGGCGATGCCGCCGGCCTCGAGCTCGGCGCGCAGCACCGCGAAGTTCTCGATGATCCCGTTGTGGATCAGGGCCACGCGGCCGCCGGCGGAGACGTGCGGGTGCGCGTTGGCGTCGGTCGGCCCGCCGTGGGTGGCCCAGCGGGTGTGCCCGATACCGAGCCCCGAGTCTGGCATCGGATTGGCGGCGAGTTCGGCGTCCAGGTTGGTGATCTTCCCGGCCTTCTTCCGGTAGTCGATCCGGCCGTCCGAAACCACCGCCACCCCGGCCGAGTCGTACCCCCGGTACTCCATCCGCCGCAGGCCCGCCACGACCACGTCCCGAGCGACACGAGGGCCCGTATAGCCGATAATTCCGCACATAGCGGCCACTGTACCGGTGGGTTCGCCCATACTTGGGCGCGCAGCCCGCAGGCGAACCAGGCACGAGCAGAGGTGGCAATGGCAGCAGCGATCGGCGTCCCGGAAGACGTGGACGCACCCGAGGACAACCCCTACGGCCCGTACCTCACCCTGGACCGGGAGCACTGGGCCGCCCTGGCGGCAGCGCGCCCCAGCGCGCTCGACGACCCGACCCTGGAGCGGCTGCGCGGCATCGGCGACCCGACGAACGCCGCCGAGGTCCGGGAGGTCTACCTGCCCCTGAGCGACCTGCTCAGCCTGTACATGGAGCGGACCGGCGACCTGTTCTCGGCCAGCCACCAGTTCCTCGGCCTGTCCGGGCGCCGGACGCCGTTCGTGATCGGGGTGGCCGGCTCGGTGGCGGTCGGCAAGTCGACGGTGTCCCGCCTGCTGAAGGAACTGATCTCGCGGCTGCCGTCGGCACCGCGGGTGGACCTGGTCACCACCGACGGGTTCCTGTACCCCAACAAGCGCCTGCAACGGATGGGGCTGGCCGACCGCAAGGGGTTCCCCGAGTCCTATGACCGGCGTCGGCTGGTGCAGTTCGTGATGGACGTGAAGTCGGGCGCCCCCCAGGTGACGGCCCCGGTCTACTCCCATCTGGTCTACGACATCGTGCCCGACGAAGTGATCACCCTCTCCCAACCCGATGTGCTGATCGTGGAGGGCCTCAACGTGCTGCAACCGGCCCGGCGCCGCTCCGACGGGACCACCGGGCTGGCGGTGAGCGACTTCTTCGACTTCTCGGTCTACGTCGATGCGGCCCACTCCGACATCCGCAACTGGTACGTCTCCCGCTTCCTGCGGCTGCGGGAGACCGCCTTCCGGGACCCCGACTCCTACTTCGTCCGCTTCGGGCAGCTGTCTGAGGCCGAGGCCACCGGGGTGGCGATCGACATCTGGGACCGGATCAACGGGCCGAACCTGGAGCTGAACATCCGGCCCACCCGGGCGCGGGCCACCGCGATCCTGCGCAAGGGCCCGGATCACCAGGTGAGCTGGGTGCGGATCCGGAAGGTGTGAGGGTCGAGCCACCGACCGCGGCCCGCCCCGCCGAGAGCCACCCACTTCGACCGAGCGCCAGCATCAGGGGCTGGCGTTCGGCACCGGAGGCGGGCGCTCGGTCCGGGGTCAGCGCAGGGGGTCCAGGCTGAGCCGGTCGCGGACGACCGCGGCCAGCCGCTCGGCGACCTCCTGGGCACGCTCGGCCGTCGCGGCCTCCACCATCACCCGCACCAGCGGCTCGGTGCCGGACGGACGCAGCAGCACCCGGCCGTTGCGCCCGAGCGCCTTGGCCTCTGCCGACACGGCGGCGTTCACCACCGGATCGATGCCCGCCCGGGACTTGTTCACCCCCGGCACGTTGAGCAGCACCTGTGGCAACCGGGACATCACCGCGGCCAGTTCCCGCAGGGTCCGCCCGGTCCGCGCCATTCGGGCGGCCAGGTGCAGCGCCGTGAGCACCCCGTCCCCGGTGGTGGCGAACTCGCTCATGATCACGTGCCCGGACTGCTCGCCGCCGAGGGTGAATCCGTTGGCGTTCATCGCCTCCAGCACGTACCGGTCGCCCACCTTCGTCTGGTCGACCTGGATTCCGGCATCCGCCATCGCATTCAGGAAGCCGAGGTTGCTCATCACCGTCGCCACGACGGTGTCGCTGTGCAGCGTCCCTTCTTCCCGCATCGCCAGGGCCAGGATCGCCAGGATCTGGTCGCCGTCCACCACCTCACCGGTGTGATCCACGGCCAGGCATCGGTCGGCGTCACCGTCGAGGGCGATCCCGAGGTCGGCGCCCTGCTCCACCACTGCCGCCTGGAGTGAGGCCAGATGGGTGGAGCCGCAGTCGTCGTTGATGTTCAACCCGTCCGGGTCGGCGTGCAGCGGCACCGCGGCTGCGCCCTGGGCGTCGAAGGCGGCCGGGGCCGTCAGGTGGGCGGCACCGTTGGCACAGTCGACGACGACCTTCAGGCCCTCCAGGCTCGCGTTGGCGCCCAGGCTCGCCACCAGGTGCGCGACGTAGGCCTCGATCGCGCCCCGGTCGCTCCCCACCCGGCCCACGGCCGCGCCGGTGGGACGCAGCCACACCTCGCCCATCCGCTGTTCGATGGCGTCCTCGAGGTCGTCGTCGAGCTTGACCCCGCCCCGGGTGAAGAACTTGATCCCGTTGTCGGGCATCGGGTTGTGGCTCGCCGACAGCATCACGCCGAGGTCGGCGTCGCGTTGGGCGACCAGGTGGGCCACTCCGGGGGTGGGGATCACCCCGAGGCGGACCACGTCCACCCCGGCGGACGCCAGCCCGGCCACCACTGCGGCCTCAAGGAACTCCCCGCTGGCGCGGGTGTCCCGCCCGACCAGCGCGAAAGGTCGCCGTCGGCCGAACGCCCCGGCCTCGCCCAGCACGTGGGCGGCCGCAACGGACAACTCGAGAGCGACCTCGGCGGTCAGTTCGACGTTCGCGGTGCCGCGAACGCCGTCCGTCCCGAAAAGTCGAGCCATGGCCCGACCCCGGATCAGCGCTTGCTGTACTGCGGAGCCTTGCGGGCCTTCTTCAGGCCGGCCTTCTTGCGCTCCTTGACCCGGGCGTCGCGGGTCAGCAGACCAGCCTTCTTCAGGGCCGGACGGCTGGCTTCGACATCCACGGCGTTCAGCGCACGGGCGATCCCCAGGCGCAGCGCACCGGCCTGCCCGGTCACGCCCCCGCCGACGATCGTCGCGATCACGTCGTAGGAGCCGACCACCGCGGCGGTCACGAAGGGCTCGTTGACCGTCTGCTGGTGCAGCTTGTTGGGGAAGTAGTCCTCCAGCGAGCGCCCGTTGATCGAGAACGTGCCGCTGCCCGGCATGATCCGGACGCGGGCGATGGCCTCCTTGCGCCGGCCGGTGGCACCGGCGGGCGCGACCAGGGCCGGACGTCCCCCCGGCAGCGCGGCGCTGGCCTGGGCCTCGGCGCGGTAGGCGATCTCCCGATCGTCCTCAACGAACGGGACGACCTCTTCGGCTGGTGTCTCTTCGACAGTCTCGGTCACGGTGGTTCCTCGGCTCACTGAGCGATCTGGGTGATCTGGAAGGGCTGCGGCTTCTGCGCGGTGTGGGGATGCTCAGGACCGCTGTAGACCTTGAGCTTCTTGATCAGCTGACGGCTCAGCTTGTTCTTGGGGAGCATGCCCCACACGGCGCGCTCCACCGCCTTGCGGGGGTCGGACGCGAGCAGTTCGCCGTAGGGCACCGACCGCAGGCCGCCGGGACGACCGGAGTGGCGGTAGGCCAGCTTGTCGGTGGCCTTGCTGCCGGTCAGGGCGATCTTGGAAGCGTTGACCACGACCACGAAGTCGCCGGTGTCGACGTGCGGGGCGAACTGCGGCTTGTGCTTGCCCCGCAGCAGGGTCGCCGCGGTGACCGCCAGCCGCCCGAGGACAACGTCCTGGGCGTCGATCACGAGCCAGTTCCTGGTGATCTCGCCAGGCTTGGGGCTGTACGTAGACACGGGTCTTCGACCTGCTTCCATGTGTTGTAGCTCTGTCGTTGGGTGCGGGATCCGCCCGGGGCAGACCACAGCGCAACAGCGGTTTAGGTTACCGTGCCCCGGGGAGGGGGTCAAAACGGTCCGGCGACCACGCCGGGCCGGGCGTCGGGGTGCACCGCACGCCGCCCCGGGGCAGGCACCACCCGATGTTCTGGGACGGGTGGGAAGGACCGGTGCGGACGCATCCCGAACCCCCGGCCCCGGTGGCCCTGGCCCGGCTCGGGGCGAGACGGGCGGGGCTGACCCGACGGATGAACCTAGGGTTCGCCCATGGCAGACATCCTCCAGGTCCGGCGCCCCACCAGCGGCGCCGAGGCCGAACTCGCGATCACGGAGGCCACGATCCGGGCCACCGACCTGCGCCAGTTCGACATCGACGGTGAACCGTTGGCCACCTTCGACCCGGGCTTCATGAACACCGCCGTCTGTCACTCCTCGGTCACCTACATCGACGGCGACGCCGGCATCCTGGAGTACCGCGGCTACCCGATCGAGCAGCTCGCCGAGCACTCCACCTACCTGGAGGTGGCCTACCTGCTGCTCCACGGGGAACTGCCGACTCCCACCGAGCTGGCCGGGTGGGAGTCGCTGATCACCGTCCACCGCACGCTGCCCGACAAGCTGAAGACGGTGCTGGCCGGGTTCCCGCACGACGCCCACCCGATGACGATCCTGATGGCCTCGGTGGCGGCCTTCTACTCCTTCTACCCCGACGCCCAGAACATCGAGGACCCCCAGGCCCGCGACCTGAACATCGCCCGGCTGATCGCGAAGATGCCCACCCTGGCCGCGTTCGCCTACCGCAAGGGCAAGGCCAGGCCGTACGTCAACCCGGACGACTCCTACGGCTACTGCCACAACTTCCTGGCCATGCTGTTCAAGCAGGCCGAGCGACGCTACGTCGCCGACCCGCGCCTGATCCGGGCGATGGAGGTGCTGTTCATCCTTCACGCCGACCACGAGCAGAACTGCTCGACCAACGCCGTCCGCTCGGTCGCCAGTTCCGGCAACGATCTCTACACCTCCTGTTCGGCCGGCATCGGAGCGCTGCACGGCCCCCTGCACGGCGGCGCCAACGAGGCGGTTCTGAAGATGCTGCGCGAGATCGGGACGGTCGAACGGGTGCCCGAGTTCATCGAGGGGGTGAAGGCCGGCAAGGTCCGGATGATGGGCTTCGGTCACCGCGTCTACAAGAACTACGACCCGCGGGCGAAGATCATCAAGAGGTCGGTGGAGGACGTCTTCGAGGTGACCGGAGTGAACCCGTTGCTGCAGGTCGCCCAGGAACTGGAGAAATACGGGCTCACCGACGAGTACTTCGTGAAGCGCCGGCTGTACCCGAACGTCGACTTCTACTCCGGGCTGATCTACGAGGCACTCGGCTTCCCGCCCGAGATGTTCACGGTGCTGTTCGCGGTGCCCCGGACGTCGGGCTGGGCCGCCCAGTACCAGGAGTTCATCACCGACCCGGAGCAGAAGATCATGCGACCCAAGCAGGTCTACACCGGCTACCCGACCCGCGACTACGTGACCATGGAGGAGCGCGGCTGAGCCGCGGCCGGACGACCCCCGGGATCGGCACCGCGCCCGAGCCCGGACGCAGCCACCCGTTCCCGCGATGCCTTGTCAGCGCCCGGTGAACGAGTTGGGGGCAATCCTGGAAAGTCGGTTGCAGGGGTACCACCCTCGTAGTTAGGTAGACCCCATGAGTTCAAAGTTGAGCGCTGCCTCGCTGCAGGTGACCAGTCCCGACGACGTCCGCAACGTGGTGCTGATCGGAAACGCCGGCTCGGGGAAGACCTCGTTGTTCGAGCAGCTGCTCAAGGCCCGGCTCGTCGGCTATCGCGGCGAGAAGGAGGACGCCGAGCGCGCCGCCCAGCTCTACCTCGCCTCGGTCGTCACCGGCGAGGTGCTGGTCAACCTCCTCGACGCCCCGGGCCACCCCGACTTCGTCGGCGAGTTGCGGGCCGGCATCCGGGCCGCCGACGCGGCCATCTTCGTGACCTCCGCCGCAGACGGCATCGACGGCGCCGCGCAGGCGCTCTGGGACGAGTGCACGGCCGCCCGCCTGCCCCGGATCATCGCCCTGACCAAGCTGGACGCGGGGCACGCCGACTTCGACACCAGCGTCGCCGACGCCCAGGACAGGTTCGGCGAGGGTGTCCTGCCCACCCACGTGCCGACCATCGGCCCCGACGGGATCATCGGCAACATCGGGCTGCTCAGCCTGGAGGAGCACGACTACTCCGCCGGCGCGGTGGTGAACCGCAAGCTGACCGCCGACGACTCCCACGTCGAGGCCTATCGCGGACCGCTGATCGAGGCGATCATCCAGGAGGCAGAGGACGACTCGCTGATGGACCGCTACCTGTCCGGGGAGGAGCTCGACACCGAGTACCTGCTCGACGACCTGATGAAGGCGGTGGCCACCGCCAACCTGTTCCCGGTGGTGCCGGTCTCGTCCAATACCGGCGTGGGCGTGGAGGAGCTCCTCCGGCTGATCCAGCACGGCTTCCCCACCCCGTCACTGCACCCGAACCCCGCGGCCGCCACGCCGGACGGCCAGGACCTCCCGAGCCCGGCCACCGACCCGTCCGAGCCCCTGGTGGCCCAGGTGATCCGCACCACGACCGACCCCTTCGCGGGCCGGCTTTCGATGGTCCGGATCTTCTCCGGCACCCTGAAGGCCGACGACCTGGTGCATGTGGCCGGGCGCCGGGAGATGGCCGACGGCAGCCACCCCGGCCACGACAACGACGAGCGGGTCGGCCTGATCCAGGCGGCGGTCGGCACCGAGCTCAAGCCACGGCCGAGCGCGATCGCCGGCGAGATCGTGATGGTGCCCAAGCTCACCACGGCGGAGACCGGGGACACCTTGTCGGCGAAGGAGCGGCCCGCCGTGATCGCCCCGTGGGACCTGCCTGAGCCGCTGCTGCCGTTGGCGATCCGGGCGGCCACCCGCAACGACGAGGACAAGCTGGCCGGCGCCCTGCAGCGACTCGCGGTGGAGGACACGACCGTGCGGCTCGACCGCGGCGGCAACGACCAACTCGTGCTGTGGACCACCGGCCAGGCGCACGCGGACCTGCTGATCGCCCGCCTGGTGGAGCGCTACGGCGTCAGGGTCGAGCAGGAGGAACTGAAGATCCCGCTGCGCGAGACCTTCGTCGCCAAGACCACCGCCCTGGGCCGGCACGTCAAGCAGTCGGGTGGCCACGGCCAGTACGCGGTGTGCAACATCGAGGTGGAGCCGCTCCCCCGCGGCGGCGGGTTCGAGTTCGTCGACAAGGTGGTCGGCGGCGCCGTCCCCCGGCAGTTCATCCCGAGCGTGGAGAAGGGTGTCCGCAACCAGCTGGAGAAGGGCGTCTTCGCCGGCTACCCGATGGTGGACGTCCGGGTCACCCTGCTCGACGGGAAGTCGCACTCGGTGGACTCCTCCGACATGGCCTTCCAGCTCGCCGGGTCACTGGCGATCAAGGAGGCGGCCGGCCCGAAGACCGTCGCCCTGCTCGAACCGATCGACCTGGTGGTGGTGACCGCCGGCGAGGAGTACCTCGGTGCGGTGATGACCGATCTTTCCGGACGCCGTGGGCAGCTGCTGGGTTCGGATGCGGAGAACCACAAGGCGATCGTCCGGGCGCTGGTGCCCCAGTCCGAGCTGTCCCGCTACGCGATCGACCTGCGCGGCATCGCCCACGGCACCGGCACCTTCAGCCGCGAGTTCCACGGCTACGAACTGCTGCCGCAGAACCTGATGGAGAAGTACGCCAAGGCCAACTGAGTCGGGGCCGCACCGTCGGCCGGCGGTGACGGGGGGTCGGGCATCCCGCCGTCACCGGGGCGCGGCGATGAAGCCGAACACCCCGTCCGCCACCATCTGGACCGCGATCGCGGACAGCAGCAGGCCCGCGATCCGGGACGCCAGCGCCGTTCCCGACTCGCGCAACAGCGCACGGAGCATGCCGGCGTAGCGCAGGAACAGCCAGACCAGGCCCATCACCGCCACCAGCGCCAGCCCGACGGTCAGATACCCGGCCGGCCCGGGGACGCGCTGGACGGCCAGCATGGTCGCGACGATCGCGCCCGGTCCAGCCATCAGCGGGGTGCCGAGCGGCACGATGGCGACGTTCACCCCGCTGTGGATCACCGGGTCGCCGTCCTTGCCCATCAGCAGTTCGAGGGCGATCAGGAGCAGCAGCAGCCCTCCGGAAACCTGCAGCGCCGGCACCGACACCGACAGGTAGTCCAGGATCTGCCGGCCGAAGAGGGCGAACACCGCGATCACACCGAACGCGACCAGGGACGCCCGCTCGCCGGCACGTCGGCGCTGCCGCGCGTCCAGGGAGCCGGTCAGAGCCAGGAAGACCGGCAGCAGCCCCGGCGGATCGACGATCACGAACAGCGTCACGGCTGTGGTCAGGAAGAGGTCGATGTCGAAGAGCGGGCCCACCGGCCCAGCCTAGGGCTGGGCCCGGCCGGGCGCCGAATCGGTCCCCGGGGCGAGGGCGTGCCCCCTCGCCGGTCCGGTACCCCGCAGCAACCTCGGCGGCGGGGCGGTCAGATGCTGTGCAGCGGACGCGCGCCGGCCGGCAGCAGCCCGGCGTCCACGATGTCCTTGCCGAACGGGAAGCAGGTGACCGGGATCATCTTCAGGTTCGCGATGGCCAGCGGGATGCCGATGATCGTCACCGCCTGGGCGAACGCGGTCGTGACGTGGCCGACAGCCAGCCACACGCCCGCAACCACGAACCACACCACGTTGCCCAACGCCGAGCCGACCCCCGCCGAGGGCTTGGCGACCACCGCCCGGCCGAACGGCCACAGGGCGTACCCGGCCATCCGGAACGACGCGATCCCGAACGGGAACGTGACGATCAGCACGCAGGCGAGGATGCCCGCGAAGACATAGCCGATGGCCAGCCAGAGGCCGCCGAAGACCAGCCAGATCAGGTTGAGCAGGGTACGCATCGTTCTCCCGTCGTCGTCACCCCTCCATGTAACCGGGCAGAACTCGCCGAACGCGCCCCGCGACACCCTGATCCGACCCTGATCGGGCCCGCAAACGACCTGCCCTAGAGTTGCCGCCATGCCCGCGACCGCACCGATCCGCCGCGACGTGGTGTCGTACGTGAGGCGCAGCGGGCGAATGAACCAGGCCCAACAACGGGCCTGGGATGCCCACCAGGCCACGTTCGTCCTCGACCTGCCCGCCGGGGAGCGCAGCACCTCGGTCTCCCCCGGCGCCCGGGTGGACTGGGCGGCGGTCTTCGGCCGGGAAGCGCCGCTGAAGGTCGAGATCGGCTCCGGCTCCGGCCACGCGATCGCCGCCCTCGCCGCGGCGATGCCCACAGCGAACCTGGTCGCCTTCGAGGTGTTCACCCCCGCCGCGGCCTCCACCGTCGGCCGGCTCGTCCAGCACCGGGTGCCCAACGTGCGGCTGGTGATCGCCGACGGCGCCCAGGCCCTGGCCACGGTGTTCGCCGAGGGCACCGTGAGCGAGCTGTGGACGTTCTTCCCCGACCCCTGGCACAAGGCCCGGCACCACAAGCGACGCCTGGTCAGTCCCGCCTTCGCCCACCTGGTCGCATCCCGACTGACCGCGGACGGGGTCTGGCGGCTGGCCACCGACTGGCCCGACTACGCCGAGGCCATGCGCGAGGTGCTGGACGCAGAACCCGGCCTGGTCAACTGTCACCACGGCTGGGCACCGCGGTTCCCGTTGCGCCCGCTGACCAAGTACGAGCGCCGTGGCCTGGAGGCGGGACGGGTGATCCGCGACCTCGCGTACCGGCGGGCCCGCCCCGGGGACCGGCCGGACCGGGATGGGGACGGCGCAACCACACCCACTGCCGGGGGCCCGGCATGATCGCCACCGGAATGGGTCCGCACCGGTTCCGGCTCGACATCGGCTACGACGGGACGGCATTCCACGGCTGGGCCGCCCAGACCGGCCTGCGCACGGTGCAGGGCGAACTGGAGACCTGGATCGGCCGGGTCCTCCGGTTGCCGGCGCCCCCGGGGCTCACCTGCGCGGGCCGCACCGACGCCGGCGTCCACGCCCGCGGCCAGGTGGCCCACGTCGACCTCGCCCTGGCCGACCCCGACGAGGTGGCCGGCACCCTCGCCCGCCGGCTGCGCCGGGCCCTGCCCGACGACGTCGTGGTGCGCAAGGTGAGCCTCGCCCCGGACGGGTTCGATGCCCGGTTCGCCGCGATCTGGCGTCGCTACGCCTACCGGATGGCCGACCGCGCGGCCGACCCGCTGCACCGGCACACCACCACCGCGATCCGTAGCGGGCTCGACATCGACCGGCTCAACGACGCCGGTTCGGCGCTGCTCGGCCTGCACGACTTCGCGGCCTTCTGCCGGGCCCGGGCGGGCGCCACCACCATCAGGGAACTGCAGTGGCTCCACGCCGCCCGCCTCCCCGACGGCCGGGTCGAGGTGGGGGTGCGGGCCGACGCGTTCTGCCACTCCATGGTCCGTTCCCTGGTCGGGGCGCTGGTGGAGGTGGGCGCCGGACGCCGGGAGCCGGCCTGGCTGGCCGGGCTGCGGGACGCCCCGGCCCGCTCCGGCGACGTCCCGGTGCTGCCCGCCCACGGATTGACGCTGGAGGAGGTCGGCTACCCCCCGGCGGACCAGCTCGCCGCCCGCGCCCGCGAGGCCCGGGCCCGCCGCAGCCTCGAGGAGCAGCCGTGAGCCACTACTTCCACACCCCCACCGGCGCCGAGCACCGCCGGCAGGTGAGGATGCGGTTCTGGGACACCGACTGGGAGTTCACCACCGCCGCCGGAGTGTTCTCCGCCGACGGGCTCGACCTCGGCACGGCCGTCCTGCTGCGGGAGTCGGTGCCCCCGGCCGGCGCCACCCGCCTGCTCGACCTGGGCTGCGGCTACGGGGTGATCGCGGTCGCGCTCGCGTCCGCCTGCCCGGACGCGGTGGTCGACGCCGTCGACCCCAACGATCGGGCGCGGGAACTGTGCGTCGCCAACGCCACCGCGCACGGGGTTGCCGACCGGGTTCGGGCGTTGCGGCCCGAGGACGCCGATCCGACCGCCCGCTACGACCAGATCTGGTCCAACCCGCCGATCCGGATCGGCAAGCAGGCCCTGCACGAACTGTTGCTGGCGTGGCTGCCGCGGCTCGCCCCCGGCGGCACCGCACGGCTGGTGGTCGGCAAGAACCTGGGTGCCGACTCGCTCCAGGCCTGGCTGAACACCTCGGGCTTCCCGACCGAGCGGGTGGCCAGCGCCAAGGGGTTCCGCGTCCTCGCGGTCCGCAGCGATCCGTCCCGCTGACCGTCCTCCCGGCCGCGGGCGAGGCTAGGCTCTAAGCGTTCGTCCCACCGACAGAAGAGGGCAGCGATGACTGACGACAAGAACATCAAGGACGAGGCCGAGGGCTTCCTGGGCGGCCTGCTCGACAAGGCCAAGGACCTCGGCGCCAAGGCGAGGGACGTCGCCGGGGACGCCTTCGAGACGGCCAAGGACTTCACCACCGACGCCGTCGACAAGGTGAAGGACTTCGCCGAGGACCTGCCCGAGCACGCCCAGAAGTTCGCCGGAGACGCCACCACCGCGGTCAAGGACTTCGCCGAGGACCTCCCCGAGCAGGCCCAGAAGTTCGCCGGGGAGGCGCAGAAGCTCGCCGGAGAGGCTGTTGACAAGGCGAAGGACCTCGTGGACGGGGACAAGCCGCGGGCCGATCCGCCGGCGCCCTCCGCCTGATCGACCCAGCGCCACAGCGGGGTGCCCAATTCGGGCGCCCCGCTGCACTTTCTGGTCCACCCCGCACTCCGCTGTTGCCAGCGGGTCACCCTTGTGGGTTACCCTGAGCGACACCTGAACCTTTGCAGGGGAACCCGGTGCAAGTCCGGGACTGACCCGCAACCGTGAGGACGGCGAGAGCCGGCCGAGTCGGACTGCCTGCACAAGTTCTGGCTCATTGACAACCCGTCGTGGCATGCGGGGGAGCTGGACGCGCGTCGTTGGCCCCGTTCCCTTCCCGGAGTGCCGCGCGCGAAAGGAACCAGATGAACCCCACCTTCAAGCGGTGGATGGCCGTCGGGACTGCGTCCACCATCGCCCTCTTCGGCCTGGGCCCCGCCTCCGCCGCCAGTGCCGCCGGGTCACCGTCCGCCGCCACCAACGCCGCCACCTA
This sequence comes from uncultured Actinomycetota bacterium, assembly GCA_963704225.1. Taxonomy (GTDB): domain Bacteria; phylum Actinomycetota; class Actinomycetes; order Propionibacteriales; family Propionibacteriaceae; genus Propionicimonas. The sequence goes on along the minus strand of CAVPHL010000010.1, from coordinate 52,040 downwards.
CCTCGCCGGGCACCTGCCGAACAGCAAGGCCGGCTTCGACAAGACCTACCAGGCCACCCTGGGCCTGGCCAGCACCGGGGACTGTGACTACTCCAGCGCCCTGGGCACCCTGCAGACGCAACTTGAATCGCTGACCCCGGGCTACGTGGGGTCGGACGGGGTGAAGGCGGCCAAGGCGGCCATCGCGGCGATGAGCATCGGGGACGACCCGGCCGACTTCGCGGGCATGGACCTGATCTCGGTCATCACCGACGCCGTCACCTCCGACGGGCAGGTGGGAACGGGGTCGAACGGCTTCTCCCAGGCCCTGGCGATCATCGCCCTCGCCCGTGCGGAGGCCGATCTGCCGGCGAGCACGATGACCAAGCTGCTCAGCTACCAGCAGGCCGACGGCGGCTTCGCGTGGTCACCCTCCGTCGACCCCGATCCGGACACCACCGCGGTGGCCATCCTCGCCCTGAAGGCGGCCGGCGGGCAGTCCGCGGCGATCGACGAGGCGGTCAGCTGGGCGGCCGGGGCCCAGGCGGTCGACGGCTCCTGGGCGGCAGAGTTCTCCGGCACCGAACTGTCGCCGGTCGACTCCACCGGCCTGCTCGGTTCGGCGCTGGCGTCGGTGGGACAGGACAGCGCGGCGGCGCTCTCGTGGCTGGAGGGCCAGCAGCTCGCCAGCGGCGCCTTCTCCAACGTCCGCGACGGCAGCGCCGCCGACCTGATGGCGACGGCCGAGGCGATGTACCTGCTGACCGGCAACACCCTGCTCACCGCGACCCTGGACCTGGGCGCCTGCCCGTCCCCGCTGCCCGACTCCACCAGTAGCTGTGACGGAGTGTGGGTGGTCGTGTACCGGGAGGCAGGGGACGCCACCGTCCGCTGCGCCACTGTGCACGCCACCGGGTTCGAAGCCCTGGCGAGCGCCGGGATGCAGATGGGGACCGAGGACGGCTTCCTGAACCGGATCAACGGCTATCCCGCGGTGATCGACACCACCTGGTCGAAGTTCTGGAACTACTGGTACGCGGAACCGAACAGCGACGGCACCTGGGGCGACTGGGTCTCCTACCAGGTGGGCGGGGCCGACTCCGCCCCCCGGTCGGGATCGGCCGAGGCGTGGGTCTACAGCGCGTGGGGCGAGACCCCGACGGTGAATCCCCCGGCCGGCTACTCCAAGACGGTCAAGCCCACGATCTCCGGCAAGCGCAAGGTGGGCAAGAAGCTGACCGCGATCCGGGGCGCCTGGCTGCCGTCCCCCGACAAGTACTCCTACCGGTGGTTCCGCAACGGCAACTCGATCAAGGGCGCCACGTCCAAGACCCACAAGCTGAAGAAGGCCGACAAGGGCAAGCGGATCACCGTCAAGGTGACCGTTCGGGGCGACGGCCTGCAGACCGTGTCCATCCTGTCCGCCGGGACCAGGAAGATCCGACGCCGGTGAGACGTTTCCTGCTCGGGGCTGCGCTGACGGCGATCCTCGCCGCCGGCGCGGCCGCGACCGCCCCCACCCAGGCCACCCCGCTGCCTCAGGCCACCACCTGCAGCGGGGTCTGGGTGGTGGTGGACTACGGTTCACTGGGCGGCACCAGCACGAAGTGCGCCACCAGCTACGGCACCGGCACCAAGGCGCTGCGGAGCGCGGGCTTCAGCGTGGTCGCCGACGGGGGCTTCGTGCTCAAGGTCAACGGCAAACCGGGCAACCCCGACACCAACACCGAGTACTGGTCGTACTGGCACGCCACGAAGGCCGGCGACGGCACCTACTCCGACTGGAACTACTCCAGCCTCGGAGCCGATGCCTACCACCCCACCAGGGGCAACGCCGAGGGCTGGCGGTACCAGAAGCTGTCCGACGGCAAGGTGCCGCCGGGTGCCTCGCCCCCGGTGACCCCGGCCACCACCCCGACTCCGAAGCCCACCCGGACGAGCAGCAAGCAGTCCACCACGAAGCCGAGCAAGACCGCGACGAAGACCGCATCCGCCACCACCACCGCGACGAAGTCCGCCACGACGAAGAAGACCGCCACCGCGACCGATTCGGCCAGCGCCTCGGCCACGCCCGCGGCGACGACCGCGAGCCAGACCCCGTCCGCCACCGTGGCCGGGACGGACGCGACCCCGTTCGGTGCCGACCAGGTCACTGAGGCTCCCCCGGACCCGGGGGGCGGCAGCCCGGTCGGGCTGATCGTCGCCAGCGTTGCCGTGGTCCTGGCCGGCGGCGGCCTCGGCGGATGGTGGCTATGGAGAGGACGCAGACCCTGACCTCACTGCACCCGTGGGCCTGGTGGTGCTGGGCGATCGGCATCGGGATCGCCGTGAGCGGCACCACCAACCCGTTGCTGCTCGCGCTGATCGCCACCTCCATGGTGGCGGTGGTGATGCTGCGCCGCAGTGACGCCCCGTGGGCGCGGTCGGTGCGGGCCTACCTGCTGCTCAGCCTGTTCGTGATCGGCATGCGGCTGTTCTTCCAGGTCCTGCTCGGTGGCGGCCACGGCGAGACGGTCCTGTTCGCGCTCCCCCAGCTTCCGCTCCCGGAATGGGCCGCCGGAATCCGGTTGGGCGGCCCGGTGACCGCCGAGGCGTTGCTCGGCACGCTCTACGACGCGTTGCGATTGGCCGTGATGCTGCTCTGCATCGGGGCGGCCAACGCCCTCGCCAACCCCCGTCAGGCGTTGCGCTCGGTCCCGGCAGCCCTGTACGAGGCGTCGGTGGCCGTCGTGATCGCGCTGAGCGTCGCGCCCCAACTGGTGGAGAGCGTGCAGCGGGTACGGCGGGCCCGACGGTTGCGCGGGGACACCTCCCGCGGCCTGCGGGCCCTCGGTGGCGTCGCCCTCCCGGTACTGTCCGACGCCATCGAGCGGTCGATGGACCTGGCCGCGGGGATGGAGGCCCGCGGGTTCGCGCGGACCCGCGGCCTGCCGGTGAAGGGCACGCTGCCGCTGATGCTGCTGGCGTCGATGACCGCCACCACCGGCGTGTTCCTGCTGCTCAGCACCAGTCACTGGCAACTGGCCGCGGCGCTGCTGCTGGCCGGGCTCGCCGGTGCCGGCCTGGGCCTGCGCACCGCCGGCCGGAGCCTCCAGGTCACCAGCTACCGCCCCCACCCGTGGCGCACCCGCGACACCCTGGTCGCGGCCAGCGGCGTCCTCGCGGCCGTGCTCGTGCTGTGGCTGGGCTGGCTCGACCCGGGGGCCCTCCCCGCAGGGGTGGCCGCTCTGCTCGACCCCGCCGCCCTGGCGCCCACCACGAACCCCCTGTCCTGGCCGCAGCTGAGCCTGCCGATGCTGACGGTCACCGCCCTGGTCCTGTTGCCGTTGCCGTTCACCCGGTCGCGACGGCCGACCACGGTCGCCTCCACCCGGAACGACACCCGGGTCAGGTCGCTACGGCCGCAGACGGCCCCCGTACCCGAACTGGTGACCCGGTGATCCACTTCGACCGGGTGTCGGTGACCTGGCCGGACGCGGACGCACCCACCCTCGACCGGGTCAGCTTCGAGGTGCCCGAGGGCGACCTGTGCCTCGTGGTCGGGGCCACCGGTTCGGGGAAGTCCACCCTGCTGGGCGCGATCAACGGCCTGGTCCCCCACTTCACCGGCGGGACGGTGCGCGGTCGGGTGCTGGTCGACGGGCGCGACACCGCGCGCCACCGTCCCCGCGACCTCGCCGACGTGGTCGGCTGGGTCGGCCAGGACCCGGTTCGCGGCTTCGTCACCGACACCGTCGAGGACGAGGTCGCCTACGGCATGGAGCAGCTCGGCATCGACCCGGCGGCGATGCGCAAGCGGGTGGAGGAGACCCTGGACCTGATGGGCATCGCCGACCTCCGCCGGCGTCCCCTGGCCCAGCTCTCCGGCGGCCAGCAGCAGCGCGTGGCCATCGCCGCCGTCCTCGCGGCGCAGCCGCGCGTCCTCGTCCTGGACGAGCCGACCTCCGCCCTCGACCCCACCGCCGCCCAGGACGTGCTCGCTGCGATCACCACGCTGGTGCACGATGTCGGGCTGAGCGTGGTGCTGGCCGAGCACCGGCTCGAACGGGTGATGCAGGCCGCCGACTCCGTTCTCTGGCTGCCCGGAGACGGCAGCGTCGACGCCGGACCGCCCCAGGAGGTGCTCGGCCGGACCACGATCACCCCACCCCTGGTCGAGCTGGCGCGGATCCTCGGCTGGGCCGAGGTGCCGCTGAGCGTCCGTGAGGCACGCCGCCGGGCGCTGGTGGAGGACCTCAGCCCGGCCGGCCCTCCTCCGGTGCCTGCCGACACCGGGCCGGTGGTGCTCACCGCCCGGTCCCTGGAGGTGCGCTTCGGCGCACTGGTCGCGGTCGCCGGCGTCGACCTCGACCTGCGGGAGGGGTCGGTCGTTGCCGTCCTCGGGCGCAACGGTGCCGGCAAGTCCTCCCTGCTGTGGGCGCTGCAGGGCGCGCTCACCTGTGCCGGCGGCCTGGTGGTGGCCGGACGGGACCCGCGGCGCCTCCCTGCCGCCGAGGCCCGCAGGCTGGTCACGCTGGTGCCCCAGACCGCCGCCGACCTGCTCTACCTGCCGACCGTCGCAGCCGAGTGCGCCCAGGCGGACGCGGAGAGCGGCGCGGCCACCGGCACGACGGCGGCCCTGCTGGCGTCGCTGGGAATGGACCTGCCGGGGGACCGCGACCCGCGCGACCTGTCAGAGGGACAGCGGCTGGCGCTGGTACTGGCGATCCAGCTGGCCGCCCGCCCGCCGGTCCTGCTGCTCGACGAGCCCACCCGCGGCCTGGACTACCAGGCGAAGGCGGAGCTGCGCCGGATCGTCGGCGCCCTCGCCGCCACCGGTACGGCGGTGATGATCGCCACCCACGACGTGGAGTTCGCCGCCGCGACCAGCCGCCGGACACTGCTGATGGCCGACGGCGAGGTGGTCGCCGATGGGCCCACCCACGAACTGCTGGTGTCCTCGCCGGCTTACGCCCCGCAGATGGCCAAGGTGTTCGCGCCGGTCCCGGTGCTCACCCCCGAGGACGTCGCCCGGGGGCTGGCATGAACCGCCAGAGTGGGCGCACGACCGTGGCCGTGGTGGTGGCGCTGCTGATCGGCGCGGTCGCCTTCGGGTGGCCACTGTTCCTGCGGCCGGAGTCCGGGATGTCCGCCACCCAGGCGCCGGTGCTGTTCGCCCTGGTGTTGCCGCTGGTGCTGGCGGTCGTGCTCGGCGAGGTCGCCGGCGGCCGGATGGACGCCCGGGCGCTGGCCATGCTGGGCGTGCTGGCGGCCGTCGGGACGATCCTGCGTCCGTTGAGTGCCGGGACGGCGGGCTTCGAGCTGGTCTTCTTCCTGCTGATCCTCGCCGGGCGGGTGTTCGGGGCCGGCTTCGGTTTCGCCCTCGGCGCGGTCACGCTGTTCACCTCGGCCCTGATCACCTCCGGGGTGGGCCCGTGGCTGCCCTACCAGATGCTCTCCGCGGGGTTCGTCGGGCTGTTCGCCGGGCTGCTGCCCCGGGCGAGGGGACGGGCGGAGATCGTGCTGCTGGCCGGCTACGGGATGGTGTCGGCGTTCGCCTACGGCTGGGTGATGGACTTCTCGTTCTGGCCGTTCGGGATCGGATCGGACACCCAGCTCTCGTTCGACCCGAACCTGGGCCCGGCGGAGAACCTGCACCGGTTCGTGCTCTACAACGTCGCAACCTCGATGGGCTGGAACCTGGGCCGAGCCCTCACCAACGCGGTCGTGATCGCCGTCCTCGGCGTCCCCCTGCTGCGGTTGTTCCGGCGATCGGCCCGCCGGGCGCAATTCGTACCATCCGCACAGCCCGCGGCACTGGCGGAATAGGGGCATCAGGGGGCAAGTTGTGGGTAGGTGAAAGCCAACCGCCTAACGAAGGGAAACCTGATGGCCTACACGCTGCCCGATCTCGACTACGACTACGGCGCCCTCGCCCCACACATCGCGCCCGAGATCATGGAGCTCCACCACGGCAAGCACCACGCGGCCTACGTGGCCGGCGCCAACACCGCCCTGGACAAGCTGGCCGAGGCACGCGACAAGGCTGACTTCGGCAGTATTCCAAAGCTGGAGAAGGACCTCGCCTTCCACCTCGGCGGCCACATCAACCACTCGGTGTTCTGGAAGAACATGGCGCCTGCGGGCGGCGGCGAGCCCGACGGGGACGTCGCGGCAGCGATCGAGGAGTTCTTCGGCTCGTTCACCGGCTTCCGTGGCCAGTTCGAGGCGGCGGCCAATTCGCTGCAGGGTTCGGGCTGGGCGATGCTGGTCTGGGACCCGCTGGGGCAACGGCTGAACATCAACCAGCTCTACGACCAGCAGGGCAACCTGCCGGTCGGGCAGCTCCCGGTGCTCCAGCTGGACATGTGGGAGCACGCCTTCTACCTGCAGTACAAGAACGTGAAGGCCGACTACGTGAAGGCCTGGTGGAACGTGGTCAACTGGACCGATGTCGCCGCCCGGCTGGCGAAGGCACGGGCCGCGGACATCCTCTGACCCGCCGCACCGTCCGCCGCTGACCGAGCCCCCGGCCTCCGCCGGGGGCTCGTCGTCTTCGGTCCGCCGCCCCGCCGCTGTCCGAAACGGTTCCGCCCGGCGGCCAGCGCTCCCCCGAGCAGATCCCATTCTGAGAAAAACTTGACCTGTTTCTCAGAATAGGGCAGAGTCTTCTCAGGAACGTCCACGAGACCTCGGGGGTCTGGGTTTTGAACAAGGCGATCACCGCCACCGTCCTGTCGGCCGCACTGGCCGCCGGCGGAGCCACCACTGCAAGCGCCCTGTACAAGGACGTGGAGTTGGTGATCGACGGGCAGGTGCAGGAAGCCGACGCTTTCGCCCTCACCGTTGCCGACGTCCTGGCCGCCCGCGGCGTCACCCTCACCGAGGGGGACGAGGTGGTTCCGGCCCCGAACACCACGGTGACCAACGGCACCACGGTCACCGTCCGCTACCGCAAGCGGGTGACGCTGGAGGTCGACGGCACCCGACACACCTTCCTCACCACCGCGGCCACCCTGAGCGAGGCGCTGGCCCGGCCCACCCAGCTCGCGGCGAACAGCGACAGTGCCGAGCTTGGCGATGCCCGGTTCGCGACCTCCCTGTCCAGCCCCCTGCCCCGCTCGGGCGTCACCGTCGAGGTGACCACCCCCAAGCAGGTCACGCTCAGCGTCGGCGGCAAGAAGAAGGCCCTGACCACGACAGCCCCGACCGTGTCCGACCTGCTCAGCGAGCAGGGGCTGGTCGCCTCGTCGACCGACCGGCTCTCCCACGATGCCGACACCACGATCGTCGAGGGCCAGAAGATCATCCTCGACCGGGTCGTGCTCAAGACCAGGACCCGGACCGAGCGCGTCGGGTTCAAGGTCGTGCGCAAGAACAACGCCGGCCTGTGGAAGGGCGAGTCCCGGGTGGTCACCGCGGGGAAGGCCGGCAAGGCCCGGCGCACCTACCGGATCACGGTGCTGAACGGCGAGGTCGACAAGCGGGTCGTCGTCGCCGAGACCATCCTCACCAAGCCCACCGCCCAGGTCCTGGAGGTGGGCACCAAGACCACCAGCAACGGTGTGGGCATCAACCTCGCCCGCGCCGCGATGTGGGACCGCATCGCCCGCTGCGAATCGGGCGGCAACTGGAAGATCAACACCGGGAACGGCTACTACGGCGGGCTGCAGTTCGCCCGGGCATCGTGGAACGCGATGGGCGGCCGCGACTTCGCCGCCTATCCGCACCACGCCAGCCGCGCCGAGCAGATCACCGTGGCCAACCGGTACTACGCTGTCGCCGGAACCAGACCCTGGTCGTGTGCCTGAGACCCCCTCCCGGCACACACCGTCACCCCCGGCCAACGGCCCCGGAGAGCCTCCTCCCCCTGAGCTCTCCGGGGCCGTTGCTGGCTCCCGGTTCCCCCTCCGGGCCGTTCCCGGTTCCCCGTTCGGTCTCCCCCGGGCCCGCTGCCGCTTCTCCCCGGCAAGCCCGAGGCGGGCAGTGGGCGGCGCCGCCGCCGGTGGCCGTGCCGCGACCACGGTGGCCGTGCCGCGACCACGGTAGCGTCCACGCCCGGGGCGCGCCGGCCGGGACGGGCTTCCCCGAGAACGCAGAACCGCCCGTCCCCGGAACGGGAACGGGCGGCTCGTCGGACGGGCCTGGGGTCAGGCCTCGTCGGTGTCCTTCTTGAGGTCGCCCGCGGCGACGGTCTCGGTCGCGTTCACCTCGACCTCGTCCGTGGCGGTCTCCTCGACGGCGGCTTCCTCGGCCTTCTCCTCGGCCTTCTTCGCCGGCGCCTTCTTCTCCGCCGCAGGAGCGGCCTTGGCCGGCTCAGCCTTCCGGGCCGACGCCTTCGCCTTGGCCTTGCGGGACTCCTCGACCGTCTCGGTCACGATCTCGATCACGGCCATCGGGGCGTTGTCGCCCTTGCGGGGACCGATCTTGGTGATCCGGGTGTAGCCACCCTCGCGCTCGGCGAGCTTCGGGGCGATCTCGGTGAACAGGACGTGCACCACGCCCTTGTCGCGTCACGGTCTGCAGGACCAGCCGGCGGTTGTGCAGGTCGCCCCGCTTGGCCTTGGTGATCAGGCGGCTCGGCCAACGGCCGGACGCGCTTGGCCTTGGCCTCGGTCGTGGTGATCTTGCCATGCTGGAACAGCTGGGTGGCCAGGTTGGCCAGGATGATCCGCTGGTGGGCCGGGCTACCGCCGAAACGGGGGCCCTTGGTCGGCTTGGGCATTGTTCGCTATCTCCTGTATGGCTGGGATCAGTACGAGTCGTCGTAGTCGACGTCGGTGTCGTAGTGGGACAGGGCGCTCAGCGGGTCGAAGCCCGGGGAGCTGTCCTTGAGCGCGAGGCCCATCTCGTGCAGCCGCAACTTGACCTCCTCGATCGACTTGGAGCCGAAGTTGCGGATGTCGAGCAGGTCCTGCTCCGAGCGGGAAACCAGCTCGCTGACGGTGTGGATGCCCTCGCGCTTGAGGCAGTTGTAGCTGCGCACGGTGAGCTTCAGCTCCTCCACCGGCAGCGCCAGGTCGGCCGCCAGTTGCTCGTCGACCGGCGACGGGCCGATCTCGATGCCCTCGGCGTCGACGTTCAGCTCCCGGGCAAGGCCGAACAGCTCGACCAGCGTCCGACCGGCCGAGGCCATGGCGTCGCGCGGGCTTGATCGACTGCTTGGTCTCGACGTCGACGACGAGCTTGTCGAAGTCGGTGCGCTGCTCGACGCGGGTGGCCTCCACCTTGTAGGTGACCTTGAGCACCGGGGAGTAGATCGAATCGACCGGGATCCGGCCGATCTCGGCGTCGGGGTTCTTGTTCTGGACGGCGGAGACGTAGCCGCGGCCACGCTCCACGACCAGCTCCATCTCGATCTTGCCGGTCTCGTTCAGGGTCGCGATGTGCAGGTCGGGGTTGTGCACCTCGACGCCGGCCGGCGGGGCGATGTCGGCCGCGGTGACCGCGCCGGCGCCGGACTTGCGCAGGTACATCACAACCGGCTCGTCCTCCTCCGAGGAAAGCACGAGCGACTTCAGGTTGAGGATGATCTCGGTGACGTCCTCGACGACTCCGGCAACGGTGGAGAACTCGTGCTGGTTCCCCTCGATCTTGATGCTGGTGACCGCGGCGCCCGGGATGGACGACAGCAGGGTGCGGCGCAGCGAGTTGCCGAGGGTGTAGCCGAACCCGGGCTCCAACGGCTCGATGACGAACCGGGAACGGAATTCGTCGACGACATCCTCGGTGAGGATCGGACGCTGTGCGATGAGCATTCTTGGTTTCTCCCTCTCCACCGCCCGCAATTTGACGGTGATGACTCTGCGCCGGGCGACCTGCCCGGTGCGGGTTGATGCGCGTTCTCCTCCCCGCCGCACGGCGAGGAGGAGAACCCGGGTACTACTTGGAGTAGAGCTCGACGATCAGCTGCTCGGAGACGTCGATGGTGATCTGCTCGCGGACGGGCAGCTGGTGCACCAGGATCCGGCCCTTGTTGGGGCGGACGGTGAGCCAGCCCGGCACGACCTTCTCGTTGTACGTCTCGCGGGCCACGACCAGCGGGTACAGGTTCATCGACTTCGGCCGGACGTCGATCACGTCGTAGGCGCCCACCCGGTAGCTGGGGACGTTCACCTTCTTGCCGTTGACCAGGAAGTGGCCGTGGACGACCAACTGCCGGGCCTGGCGCCGGGTCGACGCGAGGCCGGACCGGTAGACGACGTTGTCCAGGCGCGACTCGAGGATGACCAGCAGGTTGTCACCGGTCTTGCCGGAAACGCGCACTGCCTCCTCGTAGTAGCGACGGAACTGCTTCTCGAGCACCCCGTAGGCGTAGCGGGCCTTCTGCTTCTCCCTGAGCTGCAGCAGGTATTCGCTCTCCTTGATGCGGCCGCGGCCGTGCATGCCCGGCGGGTAGGGCCGGTGCTCGAACGCCTTGTCGTTGCCGACCAGGTCGGTGCCGAGCCGGCGGGACTTCTTGGTGATGGGGCCGGTGTAACGGGCCATGGTTTAACTCCTCTTCGGCTCGGGACTAGACGCGACGGCGCTTCGGCGGACGGCAACCGTTGTGCGGCACCGGGGTGACATCGGAGATCGGACCGATCTCCAGGCCGACGGCGCCGAGCGAACGGATCGCGGTCTCGCGGCCGGAGCCGGGACCCTTGACGAAGACGTCAACCCTTTTCATGCCGTGCTCCATGGCGCGGCGACCCGCGGCCTCAGCGGCCATCTGGGCGGCGAACGGGGTTGACTTCCGGGAGCCCTTGAAGCCGACGGTGCCGGCGGAGGCCCATGAGATCACCGCACCGGTGGGATCGGTGATCGTGATGATCGTGTTGTTGAACGTGCTCTTGATGTGCGCCTGTCCGGCGACGACGTTCTTCTTCTCCTTGCGGCGAAGCTTGGTCTTCGCGGCCTTCTGGCTCGCGGTACGGCCTGCAGTTGCCAATTCAGTTACTCCTGGATCCCTGTGTCAGGCCGCGGTCAGCGGACCTTCTTCTTCCCGGCGACAGCCTTCTTCTTGCCCTTGCGGGTGCGGGCGTTGGTCCGGGTGCGCTGACCCCGGACCGGCAGGCCCATGCGATGACGACGGCCCTGGTAGGAGCCGATCTCGATCTTGCGACGGATGTCTGCGGCCACGGAACGACGAAGGTCACCCTCGGTCTCGTACTTGGCCTCGATGTGGTCGCGAAGGGCAACCAGCTGATCGTCGGTGAGTTGGTGGACACGGATGTCGCCACTGATCCCAGTGGCTGCCAGGGTCTCCTTGGCGCGGGTACGGCCAATGCCGTACACGTAGGTGAGTGCGATCTCCAGCCGCTTCTCGCGCGGGAGATCCACCCCGATGAGGCGTGCCATCAGGCAGTTACCTTTCAGGTTTCGAGCCGGTCCGGCCGGCCCGCGGAGGTGTCTGGCGTGATGCGTTCCCCTGCCTGTTGGCATGGGCCCCGGCCTCCGTCCGGGGGTGGCCACCGGCACTGCGTCCCGGTGTTGCGATCACGTTTTCGTGAGGTATTCAGTTGTGGTTGTGGCCAGAAGGCCGGTGTTCCGCTTCCCGCGGTCGCGGGGCCCGGATGACAGGTGTCAGCCCTGGCGCTGCTTGTGGCGCGGGTTGTCGCAGATCACCATCACACGACCGTGCCGGCGAATCACCTTGCACTTGTCGCAGATCTTCTTGACGCTCGGCTGGACCTTCATCGAGCAACTCCTCGATCATCGCCGAGCGCAGGGGTCCCCCTGGATCGGACTGGTGGTGGATTTCTTGCGGTGCTACCGGTGCCGGAAGACGATACGGCCACGGCTCAGGTCGTAGGGCGACAGCTCAACGACCACCCGGTCGGCAGGGATGATGCGGATGTAGTGCTGCCTCATCTTGCCGCTGATGGTCGCCAGAACCTTGTGCCCGTTTGCCAGTTCCACCCGGAACATGGCGTTGGGCAGGGCTTCGACGACGGTTCCCTCGAGTTCGAGGGCGCCTTCCTTCTTCGCCATTACTCCCAATCGTTGAGGTGTGTGGACGCACGCGCCTGCACGCACAGGTCATGCAAGGGTCAACTGTACGCCAAGGGCGCCGGGCCGCCCAAATCGGGACTATTCGGGGCGGGCTGCGGGTTGAATCGGGCTGAAGAGCCAGCCACCTGAGGACGGATTCATGCGCGCGATTCGGTTCGAAAGCTACGGCGGCCCCGACGTGCTCCACCTCACCGAGGTCCCCGAACCAACCCCGGGGCCCGGCGAGATCCGGATCCGGGTCCGGGCGGCCGGGGTGAACCCGTGGGACCACAAGCAGCGATCGGGGCAGGTCGCGCGCGGCGCGGCGCTGGAGACCCCGGTGATCCCCGGACTGGAAGCCGCCGGGGTGGTCGACCGGTTGGGGGCCGGCGTCACCGGGGTGGCGGTCGGCGACGACGTGTTCGGCCTGGCCAGGAGCGGCTACGCCGAGTACGCGGTGCTCCGCGCCTGGGCACCCAAGCCGGCCGGCCTGCCGTTCGCCCAGGCCGCCGGGCTCCCGGTCGCGGTCTGCACCGCCACCCGCACGCTCGGCCAACTGGGCCTGCCCCGGGGTGCGGCGCTGCTGGTCCACGGTGCGGCCGGCGGCGTCGGGCAGGCCGCCGTCCAGCTGGCCCGGGAAGCGGGCCTGCGGGTGATCGGCACGGCGAGCCCCCGCAACCACGACCTGCTTCGCGAACGGGGGGCCGAGCCGGTCACCTACGGCGACGGGCTGCGGGAACGGGTGGCCGCCCTGGCACCCGGTGGAGTCGCCGGTGTGCTCGACACCGCGGGGAGCCAGTTGGAGGACCTGATCGCGATCGCGGGAGGACCCGAGCGGGTGGTCACGATCGCCAACGGCGCGGCCCGGGAGCGGGGCGTCCGTTTCTCCTCCGGCGGCGGGGACGACGTTGCCGCGCTGACCGCGATCACCGGCCTGATCGTGGCCGGGCGGTACACGGTCCACGTCGCCGCGACCTACCCGCTGGCGGAGGCGGCCGCGGCCCACGTCCTCAGCGAGTCCCGGCGAGCGAACGGGAAGATCGTGCTGAACGTGGACTGACCGGCGCCTGACGACCCCGCCTGTACTGCGGGCACGGTCGGCGGGAATTGCCGGGAAGGCGTAGGATTGTCCGTCGCGCACCTCCCGAAGGGAACTACGTGGATTCGCACCGGACACCCCCCACCGCGCTCGATCGCGAACTGGCCGTCGAGCAGGCGCATGTGGACCTCGTCTACGAGCACCTCGCCCAGGCCACGCGATCGGCCCGTCGGGTCGCCTCCCAGGGGCGGGCGCTGTACCGCTCGGATCGGGGGACCTGGATGCGCGAGGAGGACGGCACCGCCATGTTCGAGCGGGACGCCTTCGCGTTCCAGGCCGCCCGGCGCCTGGCCGTCCTCGACGCCGAGCACGAGGGGCTGGTATTCGGCCGGCTGGACCACACCGACGGCGAGATCCGCTACATCGGCCGGATCGGGGTCCGGGACGCCGACTACGAGCCGCTGGTGATCGACTGGCGCGCCCGGGCGGCCGAGCCCTTCTACCGGGCAACCCCCACCGATCCGATGGACGTCGTGCGACGCCGGGTACTGCGTTGCCGCAACGACGTCGTGACCGGCATCGAGGACGACCTGCTCGCCGACGACCACGGCCGTGACGACCTGGTGATCATCGGGGACGGTGCCCTGATGGCCGCGCTGAAGCGGGCCCGGGGCGCCCACATGCGCGACATCGTCGCGACCATCCAGGCCGAGCAGGACGAGGCGATCCGCGCCGAACACACCGGGGTGACGGTGATCTCCGGCGGCCCGGGCACCGGGAAGACGGTGGTGGCGCTGCACCGCGCGGCCTACCTGCTCTACGCGAACCGCCGCCGCTACGAACGCGGCGGCATTCTCGTGGTCGGGCCGTCGTCGCTGTTCATGGACTACATCGAGCGGGTGCTGCCGTCCCTGGGCGAGGACTCGGTCACGCTGCGTCCGATCGGCGGGGTGGCGGTGGACACGCTCGGGTTCGTCGCGACCCGCACCGACCCGGCCGCCGCCGCGGCGATCAAGGGCAGCCTGCGGATGGTCCCGTTGCTGAAGCGGCTGGTGAACCTGCCGCTGCTGGACACCGGCCCGGAGCAGGCCCCGTTGCGGGTGACGGTGAAGGGTGAGGCGCTGAGTCTGGACGCGGCCACCCTCTCCCGGATCCGGCGCGACGTGCTCACCCGGATGCGGGCCAATGCCGGGCGGGGTGCCGCCGAGGCGGCTGTGCTCGACGCGCTGTACGCCCGCCTGCCCGAAGAGCTGGACCTGGACAAGGACGTGGTCGACGAACTGGTCACCGACTCGGCGGCCTACCGGATGTTCCTGAAGTCGTGGTGGCCCGATCTCACCGCCGCCGACGTCCTCCGCCGGCTGGCCTCCCCGCCGGTGGCGGCCCAGGTGGGCGAAGGCATCCTGGACGCCGCCGAGCAGACGGTCCTGGCCGGGTCCTACGACGCCGACGACTGGTCGGTGGCCGACACCGCGCTGCTCGACGAACTCGTCGCGATGCTGGGGCCGATCGAGCCCGACGACAGCGACGAGCCGATGCTGTTCCTGCCCGACGGTTCGGAGATGACCGAGGTGGTCACGACCGCCGACCGGCTTTCCGGCCCCCGCGAGGTCGATCGGCAGGCCGACCCGCACGACACCTTTGCCCATCTGCTGGTGGACGAGGCGCAGGACCTCAGCCCGATGCAGTGGCGGATGCTGCGCCGCCGTGGTTCGCAGTCGAGCTGGACGATCGTCGGCGATCCCGCCCAGAGCAGCTGGCCCGACCTCGAGGAATCGGAACGGGCGATGGCCGACCTGATCGGCTCGGCCCCGCACCGCAGGTTCCGGCTGTCGACGAACTACCGAAGCCCGGCGGAGGTGTTCGCGCTGGCCGCCGCCGTGGTGAGCCGCGACTTCCCCGGGGCCGACCTGCCGGTCGCCGTGCGCTCCACCGGGGTGGAGCCGCAACTGCTGGAGCTCCCCGAGGCCGACCTGGCGGCCGGGCTCGACCGGATGCTGACCGAGTTGTCCGGGCTCGTCGACGGGACGATCGGCGTCATCGCCGCCCCGTCCCGGCTGCCTGGCCTGACCGCGGCACTGCCCCCCGGCAGCGTCCGCGACGGCCAGGTGTCGTTCCTGAGCCCGCTGGATGCGAAGGGACTGGAGTACGACGCGGTCGTCGTGGTCGGTCCGGACGAGATCGTGGCGGAGTCGCCCGGCGGCGTGCGGGTGCTCTACGTCGCACTCACCCGGCCCACCCAGCGGCTGGTCACGATCGACGTCGGTGGCTCCCGCGCCTGGCGCGCCGGCCTGGACTGAAAGCCGGAACCGATTCGGTGCCGGGGCCCGGGCCCGGGCCCCGGCACCTCAGGAGTGGTGGGGCGGTATCTGCCGGAGCGCCTCGAGGATCTCCACGGTCGCCTTCGACCGGTTGTGGGTGAAGAAGTGCAGCCCTGGGGCGCCACCGGCCAACAGCCGGTCACACAGCTGGGTGGCGAGCCCCAGCCCCACGGCGCGCACGGCTGCCGGATCGTCGGCGACCGCCCGCAGCCGGGCGACCATCGGCTCCGGCAACGCCGCGCCGGACAGCGCGGCGAACCGCTCGATCTGGCCCAGGTTGGTCACCGGCATGATCCCGGCGATCACCGGCAGCCGGCAGCCGAGCCGGTCGATCCGCTCGACCAGCCGGAAGTACGCGTCGGCGTCGAAGAAGAGCTGGGTGATCGCGAATTCCGCCCCCGCCTGCTCCTTCTCCGCAAGCACCCGGGCGTCCAGGTCGAGATCGAAGTGCTCGGGGTGTCCATCGGGGAAGGCGCCCACACCCACGCAGTAGTCGCCGGCGGCCTTGACCAGCCGGACCAGCTCGACGGCGTGGTCCAGCCCCTCGGGATGCCGCACCCACGGCGCCGTCGGCCCGCCCGGAGGGTCGCCGCGTACTGCCAGGATGTGGTCGATCCCGGCCCCGGCGTAGGCCGCCACCGCACCCTCGAGTTCGCCCACCGACTGGCTCACGCAGGTGAGGTGGCCCATGGTGACGGCGCTGGTGCGGGTGCGCACCAACCGGGCCGCAGCCACGGTGCGGGCCCGGGTGGATCCGCTGGCGCCGTAGGTGACCGACACGAAGTCGGGGTGCAGCGGGTCGAGTCCGCCGATCGCGTCCAGCAGCTGGGCCTGGCCGGCATCGTCCTTGGGCGGAAAGAACTCGAACGACATCGTGGGGCGGCCCCCGGACGCGAGCAGGTCGGCAATGGTTCGGGGCGCGGGCACGGCGCAAGGGTAGTGGTCGTCGGGACTGGCGGCGAGCCAGTGTCGGTCTAGGCTCGGAGGGTGGTCAACCTCGACGCCGCCGACCCGCTGTCGGCCGAACTGCGGGACGCCGTGGGCACCGAGCTGTCCCGCTTCCTGGATGCACGCGGGAGCAGCCTGCTCGGACTCGGGCCGGAAACCGCCGACCTGCTCGGCCTGGCCGGCGCGTTCACGGCCGGGGGCAAGCGGCTGCGCCCGGCGTTCTGCTGCTGGGGCTACCTGGCCGCCGCGGGCGGCTCGGAGGTTCCGGCGTGGCTCGTGCGGGCGGCCGCCAGCCTCGACCTGCTGCATGTCAGCGCCCTGGTCCACGACGACGTGATGGACGCCTCCGACACCCGCCGCGGGGTGCCGGCCGCGCACGTCCAGCTCGCCGCAGTCCATGCGTCCCGGGCAGGTCGGGGCGGGTCGGACGCCTACGGCAGGGCCGGGGCGATCCTGCTGGGAGACCTGCTGCTGATGTGGTCGGTGGAGCTGTTCGACACCTGTGGCGCCCCGCCGGACGCGCTGGCCGCGGCCCGCCCACTGCTCGCCGCCGTCCGCACCGAAGTGACCGGCGGGCAGTACCTCGACATCGCGGCACAGACCCGCTCGCCCCTGGATGCCCGCCGTGACCCCGGGTCGGTGCTGGCCCAGGTGCGGCGGGTGGTGGAGTACAAGACCGCCCGCTACACGGTCGTCCGGCCGCTCCAGCTCGGCGCCGCGCTGGGCGGTGCCGGCCCGGAACTGCTCGACGCGCTGGCCGGCTTCGGGTCGCCCCTGGGGCGGGCGTTCCAGTACCGCGACGACGTGCTCGGTGTGTTCGGCGACGAGGCGGTCACCGGCAAACCGGCCGGCGACGACCTGCGCGAGGGCAAGCTCACGGTGCTGGTCGCCCACGCCATGGCCGGCCTGGCGGAGGCCGACGCGGTCCGCCTGGCCGCCCTCCTCGGCGGCCCGCTCACCCCGGCCGAGGTGGAGCAGGCCCGAGCCCTGATCACCCGGTCGGGCGCCCTGGCGGACGTCGAGGCGGAGATCGCCGCGGCTGCGGCCGAGTCGGTGGCCTCGCTGGCCATGGTCGCCGGGCCGGCACGGGCCGGGCTCGCGGGACTGGTCGACCTCGCCACCCGGCGGGACGCCTGACCGGCGATCGCAGCCCCGCCGAGGGCGGCACCGGTCAGTGCCGGAAGACCTCCAGGGTGAGTGCCTGCATCGCCGGGTTGGCGTGCCAGGCGTAGCGCAGCCGGTCCTTGAGCGCGATCGCGGCCGCCTCCGGGTCCTGAGCGCTGGTCACGGCCCGGGATACCGCGATCCGCATTGCGCCCGCGTCGAGCACCTTGTCCAGGGTGGCGGCGGTGATCCCGCCGACCGCGAACCACGGCTTGGCGGCCGGGTCGCCGGGCGGCGCGACCGACACGGCGTAACGGACCAGTTCGAGGCCGGCGTCCGGCGTGGCCCCGGCGAACACCGGTCCCACGGTGAGGTAGTTCACCTCCGGGTCGGCCACGGCGTCGTCGACCTGTTCGACCGAATGGCAGGACCGTCCGACCAGAGCCCACTGGTGCAGGTGGCGGCGGGCCTCCCTGGCCGGCTCACCCCGTTCCGGCAGGTGCAGCAGGTCGGCCCCGAACTCCTGCGCCAGCGGTCCCGACTCGTAGACGCTGACCAGACCCTGGTACCGCTGGGCCGACGCCCGCATCGTGACCAGTGCGGCCAGCAGGCCCCCCTGATCGGCGCGAGGGTCCCGCAACTGCATGATGTCGACGCCGCCGGCGAAGCCGGCGTCGACGAACTCGGCGAGATCGCCCTCGCCGGAGCGGGTGCCCGTGATCAGCAGCAGGCGGGCCAGCCCCAGGCGCGTCGCCAGTCCCAGAAGCGCTGTCATTGGGCCAGCCTACGACCGACGGCGCGTTGACCGCGATCCGGTTGCCCCACCCTCCTACAATCGCCCTTAGGTCTGGACGGCCTACTTCCCCGACTTGTCCGGAGCCACACGTGACGACCATGAGCAACGGCGACCCCCTCCTGGGGCACGTTCTCGACGGTCGGTACGAGATTCTCCGCAAGCTCGCCCGCGGCGGCATGGCGACGGTCTACCTCGCCACCGACCGCCGGCTCACCCGCACCGTCGCGGTCAAGGTGATGCACGACAACCTTGGCAGCGACCAGGACTTCGTCAGCCGCTTCGACCGGGAGGCCCGCGCCGCGGCCCGGCTTTCCCACCCCAACGTGGTCTCGGTCTTCGACCAGGGCATCGACGGCGGCCGCCCCTACATGGTGATGGAGTACGTCGAGGGGTCCACCCTGCGGAACCTGATCTCCCGCGAGGCGCCCATGGAGCCCCAGCGGGCGCTCGACCTGCTGATCCCGGTGACCGCCGCCGTGGCCGCCGCCCACGAGGGCGGGATCATCCACCGCGACCTGAAACCGGAGAATGTCCTGATCTCGGTCCGCGGCCAGATCAAGGTGGCCGACTTCGGCCTCGCCCGCGCGGTCACCGCGCACACCGCCACCGCCCAGGGGATGCTGATCGGCACGGTCTCCTACATCGCGCCCGAACTGGTCACCCACGGACGGGCGGACACCCGCTGCGACGTGTACGCGCTCGGCATCCTGGCCTTCGAGCTGCTCACCGGCAAGAAGCCGCACACCGGGGATAGCCCGATCCAGGTGGCCTACAGCCACGTGCACAACGAGATCACCGCGCCGTCGGCGAGCGCTCCGGCGCAGTGGCGCGACACCCGCTCCGGCATCCCGCCCTACCTGGACGCCCTTGTCATGGCGGCGGCAGCCCGGCAGCCGGCTGACCGTCCCGCGGACGCGAAGGTGCTGCTGGACCACCTGCGGCAGGCCCGCGAGGCGATCGAACGCGGTGTGGCGGACGACCCGCTGCTCACCGCCCGGATGCGCGAGACCAGCCTGGACTCCGCCACCCAGCTCACCGAACAGGTTCCGGGGCTCGCGTTCCTGCCCCGGCAGGAGGAGGTGCAGCGAACCGCGACGCTCCGGTTCACCCCGTCGACGCCGATCAGCCCCAGCCACCCGGGCGCGGCCGACGGGATGCCCTACTACGACAGCCTGCCGCTACCCAGCCCGGCCGCCGTCCCGCTGCGACAGCGCCGCGACCGCAAGCGCCGCCGCGGCGCGTGGTCGCTGGTGATGCTGCTGATGGTCACCGCGGTGCTCGGCGTGGGTGCGTGGTACCTGCTGGCCGGCAGGTTCACGACCACCCCTGATTTCGACAACCTCGGCCAGGAGCGGGCCGCGGCGCTGGCCACCGAGCACGGCCTGCGCCTGCGCTGGGAGCAGGAGTACAGCGAGAGCGTCCCGGTGAACAAGGTGGTGCGCACCGATCCGGCCGTCGGCGACCGGGTGCTGCGCGGCGGCACCGTCACCGCCTACCTGTCCATGGGGCCCGAGCGTTACCCGGTGCCGTCGCTGTCGGGACGCACGCCCCAGGAGGCCGAGACGCTGCTCATCGAGGCCAAACTCGTCCGGGGCAAGGACAAGGAGGTCTACAGCGAGACCTTCGCCGCCGGCATCGTGGTGGGCGGCTCGATCGACCCGGGGAAGATGGTGAAGCCCGGCACGGAGGTCACCCTGAACGTCTCCAAGGGCCCGGCGCCGGTGAAGATCGTCAGTTACAGGGACAAGTCGTTCGACGAGGCCAAGACCTTCTACGAGCAGGCGGGCCTGGTGGTGCAACGGGGCACGGACAGGTTCCACGCCACGATCGCCGCGGGCAACGTGCTCTCCTCGGACCCGAAGTCCGGCACCGTCGAGCGGGGTGGGACGATCACCCTCACCGTCTCTAAGGGCCCCGAAATGGTCACCGTCCCCGCCGTTCGCGGCTCCTCGGTCGCGGCCGCGCGGAAGGCGCTCAAGGAGGCCGGCTTCGCGGTCAAGGTGGAGTACCGCTCGCGGTTCCTGGACCGCGTCACCAACAGCGACCCGGCCGAGGGCAGCCAGGCCCCGAAGGGGTCGACCGTCACCATCTTCGTGGTCTGAGGGCACCCACCGCGGCAAAGGTGGAGTGGGTGGATCCCGCGCGATCGGTCCCGGGTCAGGCCGGCGTCCAGGGGCCTGTTCCGCGCAGGTCGACCAGCCGGCAGGGCGTCAGCTCGGTGACCCGGTGGAACACCAGCGACCAGCCGCGCTCGTTCAGCAGGCCGTCGTGGATGGCGAAGCCCTGCGGGGCGGCCACCTCGCGGGCGAAGTCGACGGTCTCCTTCATCGCCGCCCACGGTCCGTAGGCGGGGACGGCCAGCACGTCCACCCCGGCGGGGACGGCGGCCAGGCTGTCGCCGGGGTGGAAGAAGGTGGGCTCGCCCTCGGCGGAGATCACCAGGCCCACGTTCCCGATCCGGGGGATGTCACGGTGAATGACCGCGTGCAGGCCGCCGACCGCGGCAACCCTCACCCCGCCCAGGTCGACGCTGGTATCGGCGGTGATCGGCTCGACGCGATCCAGCGGCACGGCCTGGAGCACTCCCGGCTCCACCAGGACCCGAGCCTGCGGGTTGGCCCGCACCAGCGCCGGGGCGTGCTCGGGATCGATGTGGTCGGGGTGGGCGTGGGTGACCAGGATCGCGTCCAGGTCGCTCAGGGAGCGCCACCCCTGGGAGAAGTTGCCCGGGTCGATCAGGATGCGCGTGCCGTCCACCTCGACCAGGACGGCGGAGTGCCCCAGGTGGGTGATCTGCATGTCAGTCCTCCTTCAACCGGCCGATCGCGTAGCTCATGGCCATCGTGTACCCGAACGCCCCGAAACCGGTGAGGACGCCGACGGCCAGGTCGGACAGGTAGGAGTGCCGGCGGAACTCCTCCCGGGCGTGGACGTTGGAGATGTGCACCTCGCAGAACGGGATCGCGACCGCCGCGAAAGCGTCCCTGATCGCGACGGAGGTGTGAGTGAACGCGCCCGGGTTGATGATCACGAACCGGGTGCCGTCGGTGCGCGCGGCGTGCAGGCGGTCGACGATGGCCCCCTCGTGGTTGGACTGGTAGGTGTCGAGGGTGAGCCCGCCGGCCTCGGCCTGGGCGCGCAGCCCGGCCTCGATGTCGGCCAGCGTGGTGGCGCCGTAGATCTCCGGCTCCCGGCTGCCGAGGGTGTTCAGGTTGGGCCCGTTGATGACCAGCACGTCCATGGGGCTACTCTCCCACGCCACGCTCCGCCAGCGCGGCCAGCACGTCGGTGGCGACCTCGGCGGGAGTGCGCCCGGCCACGGCTACCACGGCCGACGCCACGGCGCGGTAGGCCTCCCGGCGGCTGGCGTACAGGCCCGGAAGGTCGGGGTGGCCGAGCATCGGCCGGGACGGGTCCGCACCCACCCGCGCCAGCGCCTCCGCCAGCGACACCTCGAGCAGCACCACCGTGTGCCCGCCGACCGCGTCGCGCACCGCCGGGGTGCCGAGCGCTCCCCCGCCGAGGGCCAGCACCACCTCCGGGCCGGCGAGCAGCCCGGCGATCAGGGCGGCCTCGACGCGACGGAAACCGGGTTCACCCTCCGTGGCGAAGATGTCGGCGATGCTGCGGCCCTCCGCCGCCACGACCGCCTCGTCCGCGTCCACGAACGGCACCGCGAGGCGTTCGGCCAGCAGCCGACCCACGGTTGTCTTGCCGGCCCCCATGAACCCCACCAGGACGATCACG
Source organism: uncultured Actinomycetota bacterium (assembly GCA_963704225.1). Taxonomy (GTDB): domain Bacteria; phylum Actinomycetota; class Actinomycetes; order Propionibacteriales; family Propionibacteriaceae; genus Propionicimonas. The sequence goes on along the minus strand of CAVPHL010000010.1, from coordinate 30,154 downwards.
ATCGGTCCTCCGCCACCGTGCCGGGAGTTCCCGGGGTTCGCCGGGATGACGGTGGGGCGACGGCCGCCAGCGCGGCGCGCCCGGCGGCGAACATGGCCTCCCGCGGGGCCGGGTGCCCGGTGAACAGCTGGAACTGGCGTCCGGCCTGGTGCACGAGCAGGTCGAGGCCGCCCACGACGGTCAGGCCCGCGGCGGTCGCGGTGCCGGCCAGTGGCGTGGGCCACCCGGCGTAGACGGCGTCGAACAGCAGCCCCGCGCGCGGGCCGGGCAGGGTGAAGCCGTCCGCGGCGCCCCCTGGCAAGGTGGACAGCACAGCCGGCTCGGCACCGGCGGGCCAGGTGGCGAGGTCGGCGGTCGTGACCGCCAGTTGCGGCACTGCGCCGGCCGCCCACCCCCGGAGGACTCCGGCCGCCGCGGGACGCCGGGCGTACACGGTCACCGCGTCGACGCCGAGTGCGGCGAGCGCCAGCAGGGCCGAGCGCGCGGTCGCCCCGGCGCCCAGCACGGCCGCCTGCCGCCAGGACGGGTCCCAGGCCGGACCAAGCGCATCCACCAGCCCGGGCACATCGGTGTTGTCGGCCAGCCAGCCGCCGTCGGGACGCCGCAGGAGCGTGTTGCCGGCACCGGCACGGGCAGCCAGCGGCGTCACCTCGGCCGCCACCGCCAGACAGGCCTCCTTCAACGGCATGGTCAGACTGAGGCCACGCCAGTCGTCGTCGAGACCGGCAAGGAAACCGGGCAGCCCGGCAGCGAGGAGCTCGTGGCGCCGGTAACTCCAGTTGTCCAGTCCGAGCGCGGCGTAGCCGGCCCGGTGCAGCACCGGAGACAGCGAGTGGGCGATCGGCGAGCCCAGGACCGCGGCCTTCACCGGGACGTCCTCACGCCGCCGGCACAGCGGCGAGCAGGCTGCCGACCACCTGACCGGCCTCGGCCGCGTCCCTCAGCGACACCTCCTGGTGGGTCACCGCCCGCACCATGTGCCGGCCGAGCGCGGACACCTTCACCCCGGCGTCCGCGGCCCTCGCCGCCACCTCGGTCGCGGGCCGGGGGCCGGTGTCGAGCACGACGATGTTGGTGGCCACCCTCGCCGGCGACACCGCGTCCGGGGCGAGCGCGGCGACCTCGGCGGCGAAGACGGCTGCCGCCGTGTGGTCCTCCCCCAGCCGGGACAAGTGGTGGTCGAGCGCATAGCCGGCGGCCGCGGCGAGCACGCCGGCCTGGCGCCACCCCGACCCGAGCCGCTTGCGCTGCACCCGGGCACGCGTGATGTTCTCCGCCGAGGAGACCAGCATCGAGCCGACCGGCGCGCCGAGTCCCTTGGAGAAGCACACGGTGACCGTGTCGAAGAGCTTCCCGTAGTCGGCGAGGTCGACCCCGGTGGCCGCGTGGGCGTTCCACAGCCGGGCGCCGTCGAGGTGCAGCCCGACGCCGGCGTCACGACACAACTGCGACACCTCGACGAGATGGTCGTAGGGCTGGACGGTGCCCCCGCCGAAGTTGTGGGTGTTCTCCAGCGCCACCGCGGCCGTGGAGACCAGGTAGGGGCCGGCGTCCGGGGTGATCAGGCCCGCGACCGTGGCGGCGTCGGTCACCCCGTCCGGGGAGTCCCAGGTGCGCATGGTGAGGCCGTGGAGCGCCGCATGCGCTCCCATCTCGGCCCGGGCGATGTGGGCGCGGGCGTCGCAGACCACCTCCTGGCCCGGCCGCGCCAGGCACCACACGCCGAGCAGGTTCGCCAGCGAGCCGGTGGTGCAGAACAGGCCGGCCTCCTGGCCCAGCATCCCCGCCACCCGCTCCTGGAGGGCGTTCACGGTCGGGTCCTCGGCGTACACGTCGTCGCCGACCGCCGCGGACGCCATCGCCGCCAGCATGCCGGGCGTGGGCCGGGTCAGGGTGTCACTGCGCAGGTCGATCACTGCGGAATCCTTCGCCTAGAAATCCTCGGCAGAGTACTCCTGCACGGGGTTCACCCGGCGGATCCGCCCGTCGGTGAGCCGCTCGGCGATCAGGAACGCCAGCTCCAGCGACTGGTCGCGGTTCAGCCGCGGGTCGCAGGCGGTCTCGTACCGGTTGGAGAGGTCGGCCTCGGCCAGCTCGCCGACCCCGCCCACGCACTCGGTGACGTCGTCGCCGGTGAGCTCGACGTGCACCCCGCCCGGCCAGGTGCCCAGCGCCTGGTGCACGTCGAAGAAGCCGTGCAGCTCGTCGGCCACCTGGCGAAGGCCCGGGTCTTGTAGCCGGTCGAGGACTCGAAGGTGTTGCCGTGCATCGGGTCGCAGACCCAGGCGACCTGCCGGCCGGTGTCGCTCGACGGCCTCGATGACCGGCGGCAGCAGGTCCCGGACACGTGTCGGCGCCCATCCGGGTGATCGACGGTGAGCCGTCCCGGTTCCTGGTCGGGGTCGAGCCGCTCCAGCAGGGCGAGGGTGTCGCCGGGGGTGGCGGAGGGGCCGAGTTTGACCCCGATCGGGTTGCGCAGGTGGCGGAGGTACTCCACATGGGCCCCGTCGAGCTGCCGGGTGCGCTCGCCGATCCAGACCAGTGGGCACTGACGTTGTACGGCGTGTCGGTGCGCGAATCGATCCGGGTCAGGGCGTGCTCGAACTCCAGCAGCAGTGCCTCGTGACTGGAGTAGAAGTCCACGGTCCGGAACGACGTGGTTGTCGACGCCGCAGGCGACCATGAACGCCAGGGCCCGCTCGATCTCGGCGGCCAGCTGCTCGTAGCGCTGCTCCGCGTTGGAGCTGCGGACGAAGTCGGAGTTCCAGGAGTGCACCGCACGCAGGTCGGCGAACCCGCCCTTCACGAACGCCCGCAACAGGTTCAGCGTGGCGGCGGAGTGGTTGTACACCTCGATCAGCCGCTGCGGGTCCGGGGTGCGGGCGGTCAACGAGAATTCGAGCGCGTTCACCGCGTCCCCGCGGTAGGCGGGCAGGGTGGTGGCGCCACGGGTCTCGAGGTCGCGGCTGCGTGGCTTGGCGTACTGGCCGGCGATCCGGCCCACCTTGAGGACCGGTACCTGCGCGGCGTAGGTGAGCACCACCGCCATGCTCAGCAGCACCCGCAGCTTGCCGCGGATGTTGGCGGCGGTCACACTGTCGAAGGTCTCGGCACAGTCGCCGCCCTGAAGCATGAACGACCGGCCGGCGGCCACCTCGGCCACCTTTCCGCGCAACTCGTCGCACTCCCCCGCGAACACCAGCGGCGGGCGCCGGCGCAGCTCGGACAGCACCCGGGCGAGGTCGTCCGCGTCGGGGTAGACCGGCTGCTGGGCGGCGCCCAGACGGTGGAGTTCGGCCAGGGACGGGATCGGATCCAACACGGCGGTCAGGATAGCCCTCCCGCGGGCAGGTGCGGCGGCACCGATCCCAGGCCGGGACGCGACAGCACCCGCCGTTCGGCCTCGGCGGCCGACAGTGAGCCGCTCTTCACGGAGGTGCCGTACGCGTCGACGTAGGCCTGGCCGGACAGGTCCTGGATGGCGGCCATCACCTGGTCGGTCACCCAGCGCAGCCCGTCCCGGTCCTCGGCGAGGGCCGCGTAGGCAGTGAAGTCGAGCGGCTCGCCGATCACGACCCGGGGCCGCCGGATCCACCGGACGCCGAGCCGGGTCCGCACCATTGCGGTGTCGAAGACGGCGACGGGGATGACCGGGACGCCCGCGGTCAGCGCCAGCCGGGCCACGCCCGTACGTCCCTTGTAGAGCCGGCCGTCCGGCGAGCGGGTGCCCTCCGGGTAGATTCCGACCAGGCCGCCGTCGGTGAGGACTTTCAGCACCGGGGCGAGGCCGTCGAGGCTCACCCGCCCCCCGGAGCGGTCCAGGGGCACCTGCCCGACGGCCTTCAGGAACCAGGCGATGGCCTTGGCGAGGAACCCGCCACGGCCCGAGAAGAGCTCGGCCTTGGCCGGGAAGGTCAGCGGGCGGCGCATCATCGCCGGGAGCACGAACGTGTCCCCGGCCGCGATGTGGTTGCTGGCGAGGATCGCGCCCCCGCTGGCCGGGATGTTCTCCTCACCCCGGATCCGGGCCCGGAACCCGAACCGCACCACCGGGTGGAAGATCAGGTTCTTGAAGAAGAGATACCACACGCGGACAGCCTACGATGAGCCCATGCCGGTCAGCGATCACGCCCAGCCCTTCCACGCCGGGAGCAGCCGGGTGGGGGTGTTGTTCTGCCACGGGTTCACCGGCTCGCCCTGGTCGCTGCGGGAGTGGGCCGCCTGGACCGCCGACGCGGGCTACCGGGTGTCACTGCCACGGCTTCCGGGCCACGGCACCACCTGGCAGGAACTGAACCTGACCAGCTGGCGGGACTGGTACGCAGAGGTGGAGCGGGCCTTCCTGGAGTTGCGCGCGAAGTGCGACACCGTGTTCGTCGCCGGCCTCAGCATGGGCGGCGCCCTGGCGCTGCGCCTGGCCGAGGAGTACCCCGAGGAGGTCGCCGGGCTGGTGCTGGTGAACCCGGCCGTGCTGGGCCAGCCGAAGATGCTGGCGGTGCCCCTGCTGCGCCGGTTCGTCGCCACGGCGAAGGCGGTCGGCTCCGACATCGCCGCACCCGGGGTGACCGAGCACGCCTACGATCGGACGCCGCTGGACGCGGCGCACTCGATGATGCAGCTGTGGATGGAGGTGCGCGCCTGTCTCGACCTGGTCAACTGCCCGTTGCTGCTGTTCCGCTCGGCCACCGACCATGTCGTGCCGGCCGCCTCTTCGGCCTTCGTGCTCAGCCATGTGTCCAGCGACCAGATCACCGAGCGGGTCCTGGAGCGCAGCTACCACGTCGCCACCATGGACCACGACAAGGAGCGGGTCTTCCGCGAGTCGCTGCAGTTCTTCGCCGCCCACCCGGGCTGAAGGGGGCGCGCCGGTCCGGCGTGCCGCGCCCGCGCGCCGGTTGCCGCGGCGCGGCGCCGGGCGTGCGAGTCAGTCCGCGAACGGCGGTTCGACGCCCCACAGGGAGCAGCCGTTGCGATTGGCGCGGGTGGTCGCCGCACACGCCCCGGCGACGGAGGCCGGACCGCGGGCCGCGCTGTCGATGGTGCGGTACACCACCCGGTCGCCGGTGATGGTGCCGCAGTACCGGCCGTCGGGGTCGTACACCTTTCCGTTCCTGAGCTGGCCCAGGTAGGTTCCCGACCGCGAGTAGAGGTGGTCCCCCAGCCGCTGGAGCAGTCGTCCGCTTCGGGTGTACAAGTCGTCCATGCCCCCATTGACTCACGGCCCGACGGGCTGCGCCTAATGCTCCCCGGCAACGGCCGGGCCGGGCCGGATCCGGCTGACCTCGACGATCGACGAACGAACGCAGGTGGGGCCGCCCGGTCAGCCGGCCAGGCGCTCCAGCGCCGCCCGGTACCACCGGGTCGCCCGCCGCAGTTCCGAGGGCGTGACCGCAGCCGGCTCGCGGAGGGCGCGACCGAGGAAGTCGCCGGCCGAGCCCTTGCCGCGGGCCCGCACCTGGTCCACCGCCAGTTGGGCAAGCGCGTAGTCGGTGGTGGTCTCCAGCCGATCCGGCAGCGCGTCGGGAATGCCATGCCCACGCAGGTGGGAGCGCACCAGGCCCCGGTTCCGGCGGCTGTCGCCGGGTCGATCCGGGGCGGCCACCGACTCGGCCAGCCCTTCGACGACCCATCCGAGCCCGCCCCCGGTACAGGCCGAGTCGGTGGCGACGTGGACGGTCTCGTGGACCAGGGTGGCGTCCAGCCAGCCGGCGTCCAACGAGAACGACCGGGGGCTCACCACCACCCGCGGCGTGCCTGCGGCGCAGGTGGTGATCGCGGACGCGGTCGTCGCCGACGAGCCGGTCAGGGCCTCGAAGGCAGCGTCATCGGAGGGAACCTCCACGACCAGTCCTCCGGACCAGCCTTCGCTCCCCGGCACTCCGAGGCGACCGACGGCCTCCGCCGCCCGGTCGAGCCGATCGGCCCAGCGGGCGCGCGTCGCGTCGTCCTGGCCCGCGGACAGCACACTGCCGACCCGGGAGACGGTCAGGTCGCTAGGGCGCAGCGCCCACAGCGGGGTGCCCGGCGTGGCCACCACCGCCTCGATCACCGGCTTGCCGGGCGCCAGCCGCAGGGTGAGGGTCCCGGTCGTCGCGCGCCGGTCACCGGGAAGCCGGGTCGTCACCCTGAGCCCTGACGGGCCCGCGCGGAACTGTGTCTCCACGCTGCGCAGCACGCCGTACCAGGCCACCCCCGGGGCGTTGCGCGCCGGCGGCGAAGTAGGCGAGGAAATCCGGTTCGGAACCGGCGGCCAGGGCACCGGTGAGCCCGCGCGCCACCACCGTCTCCGGCAGGACCTGCGCGGCCGGTTCCGGGGAGCCGGGCGCGGCCGAGCACCCTGCCAGCAGCAGGGCGGCGATGAGGAGGGCGTGGAGCCTCAGCCGACGATCCGTCGGGCGCCGGAGTAGGGCGCCGGGTAGGAGGCGAGGGTCTGGATGACCAGGTCGGTGCGGGTATTGCGGGCGTGCACGATCTTGCCGTTCCCGATGTACATGCCGACGTGGTGCACCGGGCTGTACCAGAAGATCAGGTCGCCGGGTCGCAGTTCGCTCCGCGACACCGGCCGGCCCAGCCCGAACTGTGACCGGGACGAGTGCGGCAGGTTGATCCCGACCGAGCGGTACGCGGCCAGCATCAGCCCGGAGCAGTCGAAGCTGTTCGGACCGGCGGCGCCCCACACGTACTGGCTGCCCTTCACCTTGGACACCGCATACTTGATCGCACCGAGGGCTTTGGCGTTCGCGGTGACACCGTCGAGGTCGTTGAGACTCCAGCCGGTGGAGCCACCGTCGGCGGCGTTGAGCTCCTCGATCTGCTGGTTGGTCAGTTGCAACACCAGCGCCTGGGCCTGGTCCACCTTCTCCTGGAGCTCGGTCTTCAGCCCGGCCAGCCGACGCTCCTCATCACCAAGGGCGGCGGATTCGGCGGCCTCGGTGCGGCGCAGGTCGTTCAGGTTGGCCTGTTCGGCCTGGTGCCGGGACAGCACGTTCTCGCGGTCCTGGTCGAGCTTGTCCACCGTTGACAGCCGGTCCAGGAGGGTGTCCGGGTCACCGCTGGTGAAGATCTGGACCGTGGCGTCAACCTCACGGTTACGGAACTCGAGCAGCGCGATCGCGCGGACCTGCTGGGCGAGGTCGTCGACCATGGCCTGCTGCGCAGCGAGATCGGTCCGGACCACGCCGAGCCGCCGCTTGCTCTCCTCGAGGGCCTGGAGGGACTCCTCGTAGTCCTCACCGACCCGGCTGGTCTCCTCCTCGAGCTCCTGGACGCGCTTCTTGGCGTCGGCGAGCTTGGCGGCGGTGGACGAGGTGGGTGAGGGGGACGGCGTGGGCGTGGGCGTGGGCACGGCTCCGGCCGGGGTGACGGCCTGGCCGCCGAGCAGCACAATGGTCGCCACCGCCACCGCAATGGCGCCGCGTACGTGCTGCCGAGCCCCCATTCACACCCTCCCTCTGAAGCAAACCTGAGAAAATCCTAAGGGAGGGTGCGGGCGAACGCAACTAGCCTGCCGCGAGCAGGCACCTCAGGCGTCTGCCTGGGCCATCCTCGCCGGACCTGCATAGTCCCGCTGACAAGCCCTGATCCCCGGCAGGGAGCCCGTTCGGCCCGACCGGCAACTCCACGCCGGTCACCCCGTCTCTGAGAAGCCGCCGAAGCCGGAGGGCGGCTCGGAACGGACCAGGCGCAGCGGTGGCAGCAGCCCGGACGCCGCCATGGCCCGCAGCGCGGCCTGCTCCTCGTCGTCGAGCACCAGGGTCTCGGGCAGGGGCCCGAGGAGCACCGACACCACACAGTCGGCGCAGGCCGGGCCACGCGCCCGGCAACTGCCGCAATCCACTTGCAGTACGTCCATGGGCCCATCGTGGCCGCTGCCTCTGACAGCGGTGACCCCGGTCCGCTCCGCCCGGTCCGGCCCCGGCGACGCACCCGGTGCGCCCGACCGGCACCGGGTCACGGCCGGGCCGCACCGGGCCGCCGGATCCGGACTGCGGCCCACCCGCCCGGCCGTCCGCCCGTGACGCCTGTCAGGGGCACGGTCTAGCGTCCGTGCTGTGACCACCGCCGCCCTGCTCCAGCCGAGCTTCGAGGATCTGGGCAGGCCGCTGTCCGAGGTCACCTTCTGCGTCGTCGACCTGGAGACCACCGGCAGCACCGGCGAGGACACGATCACCGAGATCGGGGCGGTGAAGGTGCGCGGTGGCGAGGTGCTGGGCGAGTTCCAGACCCTGGTCAACCCGAACACCCACATCCCGGCGCTGGTGGCCGTGCTGACCGGCATCACCGACAGCCTGGTTGCCGGGGCACCGAGACTCGGGGCCGTCCTGCCCGGGTTCCTGGAGTTCTCCGCCGGGTGCGTACTGGTCGCCCACAACGCCGGCTTCGACACCGGCTTCCTCCGGCGGGCCTGCGAGACCCACGGCCATCCCTGGCCCGGCCCCGACGTGGTCGACACGGTGCCGCTGGCCCGGCAGGTGCTGCTCCGCGACGAGGTTCCCAACGTGAAGCTGGCCACGCTCGCGGCGCACTTCCGGGCGTCCACCACGCCCAACCACCGCGCGCTGGCCGACGCCCGAGCCACCGTTGACGTGCTGCACGGGCTTCTTGAACGGGTCGGCAACCTCGGCTGCCAGACGCTGGAGGACCTGTTGGAGTTCACCCGCCGGGTGTCGCCGGAGCGACGGGCGAAGCGGGGTCTGGCCAAGGGGCTGCCACAGGCGCCCGGGGTGTACCAGTTCGTCGCCGACCTCGCCGGCCCCGAGGGAACGGTTCGCCGCCAGGTGCTCTATGTCGGCAAGAGCCGGAACCTGCGCCGTCGGGTGGCCAGCTACTTCACCGCCGCCGAGACCCGCCCGCGGATCGACGAGATGGTGCGGATCGCCACCGGGGTCGAGATCACGGTGTGCCGCACCCCCCTGGAGGCGGACGTGCTGGAACTGCGACTGATCGCCGCCCACTCCCCCCGGTACAACCGGCGCTCGAAGTTCCCCGAGCGGCAACTCTGGCTCAAGCTCACCCGCGAGCCCTACCCGCGGCTGTCGATCGTGCGGGCGGTCACCGACGACGGGGGGCTCTACTTCGGCCCGTTCCGCCGCCGGGCCGCCGCGGAGCAGGCCATGCTCGCGGTGTACGAGGCGTTCCCGCTCCGGCAGTGCACGGCCAGGCTGTCGCCGCGGCGGGCGACCAGTTCGTGCGCGCTGGCCGGAATGGGCCGCTGCTGCGCGCCCTGCGAGCTGGCCGTCACGCCGGAGCAGTACGCCGGGCTCACCGTCGGCGTGCGCGACTGCCTGACCAGGGACCCGGGCCCGGTGGTCCGCGGTGCCGAACCCCGGCTGCGGCAACTTGTGCGGTCGGAGCGGTTCGAGGATGCGGCCCTGCTCACCGACCGGCTGGAGGGATTCACCCGGGCCGCCCTGCGGCACCACCGGCTCGCCAGCCTCGCCGGCTGCCCGCAGATCGTGGCCGCGTACCGCACCGACCCGGGCTGGGAGATCCACGTGATCCGCCACGGCCGGCTCGCGGCGGCAGCGCTCGCCCGGCCGGGCGAGGTGCCCCAGCGGGTCGCCAGGGACGCGGTCTCGGTCGCCGAGTGGGTGGCTCCCCCGCCCGGCCCGGCCCCGGCCGCGATCGTCGAGGAGACCGAACGGATCGCCGACTGGCTGGAGCGCCCCGGCGTCCGCCTGATCGAGGTGGAGGGCGACTGGTGCTGGCCGACCCGGATCGGCCCGACCGCATCGGCGCGGATCCGGATCGGCCGGTGACCGCGCGGCCGTAGGATCGGGGGCATGGTCACCGCGATTGTGTTCGTCAAGGCCGACGTGGCCCGGATTCCCGAGGTCGCCGAGCGGATCGCCGATCTCGCCGGGGTCTCCGAGGTGTATTCGGTCACCGGCACCATCGACCTGATCGCCATGGTCCGCGTCCGCACCGTCGATGAGGTGGCCACCACCGTGGCCGATGAGCTCAACAAGGTGCCGGGCGTGCAGGCCACCGAGACGCACATCGCGTTCCGCGCCTACTCCACCCACGACCTCGAATCGGCCTTCGCCATCGGCGCCGGGTAGCGGCAGGCCCGGTCACTCCGCGAAGGGAGCGACCGGGCCCCAATGCCCGCCAGGACGCGTCAGTCCTCGGTGATCTCCACCGAGGAGATCACGACCGGTTTCACCGGACGGTCCATCCGGCCGGTCGGCGCTGCCGCGATCGCGTCCACGACCTTGCGGGACGCCTCATCGGCCACCTCACCGAAGATCGTGTGCTTGCGGTTCAGCCAGGGCGTGGCAGCCACCGTGACGAAGAACTGTGAACCGTTGGTGCCGGGGCCCGAGTTGGCCATTGCCAGCAGATAGGGCTTGCCGAACGCCAGGTCGGGGTGGAACTCGTCGGCGAAGGAGTAGCCCGGGCCGCCGGTGCCGGTGCCCAGGGGGCAGCCACCCTGGATCATGAACCCGGGGATCAGCCGATGGAAGCCGAGCCCGTCGTAGAACCGGCCGGTGGTGGCCTGCCCGGTCCTGGGGTCGCGGTACTCCTTGGTGCCGGTCGCCAGGCCGACGAAGTTCGCGACGGTCTTGGGCGCGTGGTCGCCGAACAGGGTGATCACGATGTCGCCGTGGTTGGTGTGCAGGGTTGCCTGGGCCATCTGGCCTTCCTTTCGTCTGCGGTCGCCCCATCCTGACAGATCGGTGTATTTCCCGGCTTCGCTACGGGTACGGTGGAGCCAACCGAGCACCCGGGGAGGCACAGTGAAGACGAAGAAGTTGCTCAGGGCTGTCGAAGACGGCGCCCACACCGCGGCCGAGTACCTCTCGCCGTACGTCGAGCAGGCCCTGCGAGAGGGCGGCGAACTGGCCGACCAGACCTACACCCGGATCCGGCCGGTGCTCACCGACGCCCGCATCCGGGGCGCCCGGTTGGCCGCGGACACCTTCGATCGGGTGCACCCGGCGATCGACGACGCCCTCGACCGTGTCTCCCCGGCCGTGGACGCGACGGTGAAGGTCGTGAAGCCCGCCGTGGACGACGTGCTGCAGCGGATCCCGCCGACCGTCGACCATGCCCGGGAGAAGGTGCAGTCCGACTACCTGCCGCGCGTGGCCGAGGTGCTGCGTGACCTCGCCCGCGAGCCGTTGGCCCGCGAACTGCGGGTCGCGGCCGCGTCCGCCGCGCTGGCCCAGGAACTGGACAAGGTGTCGAAGCCGAAGCGTTCCGGCTGGCGGGTCTTCGGAAAGGTCGTGCTCGCCGGCGCCGTGCTCGGCGGCGTCGTGGTCGCACTGAAGAAGCTGCTCGCTGAGCCGAGCACCGGCTGGGAGACCCACACCCCGCGGACCGCCTATGTGGCCGACCCGGTCGCCGACGTGGCCGAGGACATCACCGAGACCGCAGCGGACCTCAAGCAGGGTGCCGCCGACCTGGTCGAGGAGATGAAGGACAAGGTCGCCGACGCCAAGGAAGCGGCCACCGAGGTTGCCGCCGACGCCGGGGACGCCGTGACCGGTGCCGCCGAGGACATCGAGGAGAAGCTCGCCAAGCTGGCCGACGAGGCCGACGAGGCCGAGGGGGGCGATGCCTCCCCTTTCGCGAGTAACCCTTACGGCGAGGGCTCCTACGTCGGCGACGAGCCGCCGGCCGGCTACGACATCAAGGGCAACGACCGCTCGATGAAGTACCACGTCCAGGGCAGCGCCGCGTACGAACGCACGATCGCCGAGGTGTGGTTCAACAGCGAGGAGGCGGCCCAGGCCGCCGGCTTCGTCCGCGCGCAACGCTGAGCCGACCGGTCGAGCCCGGCCCGGCCACCGCCGGGTCCGGGCTCGATCCTCGTCGTCCCCGGGTCCGACCCGGGCGCGCCGGGCCCTGAGCCTGATAGTTCCCTGAGAACTCGCGGCAGGGCCTCACAAAGACCACCGGAAAACCGACCTACCGGGGTGTGCTCGAGAATCACTACTGGGTGCAGGCCGCACCCTTCCGCGCCCTCGTCGGGCGGCTGATCGACCTCACCGGGCTGCCGTGGCCGGTGCTCGCGCGGCAGGCCCACGTCCCCCCGGCGGTCGTGCACCGGTTGCTCTTCGGTCGCGACGGCCGGGTGCCCGGGCGGATCCCCAGCGACTGTGCCCGCCGGCTCCTCGCCCTGGACGAAGGACAGCTGCTCAGGCTGGCCCGGCTCCGGCACGACGGCTGACCGGCCGCCGACCCACGCCCCGCCCCGCCCCTCTAGGCTGAGCAGGTGCCCGCCCCGCTCGTCGCCTGCCTGCTTTCCGTGGCGCTCTCCGGCGTCGTGGCCCTGCTGGTCCCCAACCTGCTGCGCTGGCTGCCGCTGCCGCCGGAAACGGAGGACCTGCCCCCGTTCAGCGAGCTCGACACTCCCCGGTTCCGCTGGGCGGTCTTCGGCGTCGGCAGCACCGCCGGCTGCCTGGCCGCGCTGGCCCTCACCCCAGCGGCCACCTGGATCAGCTGGGTGCCGCTGGCCTCGTTCGGCGCACTGCTCGGCCTGATCGATCTGCGCACCACCTATCTGCCGTTGCGGCTGCACTACCTCACGCTGGCCCTCGTCGTGCCGGGAGTGGGCCTGACCGCCTGGCTGATGGCCAGCTGGCAGCCGCTGCTCGGGGCCGCCGCCGGCGGGCTGGGCGCCACGGCCCTGTTCTGGTCGGTGTGGCGATTCAGCGGAGGCCGGATGGGCTTCGGGGACGTGCGTCTCGCCGGCCTGATCGGGGTGGTCGCCGGCAGCAGCGGCGTGGTCCTGCTGTTCTGGTCGGTGCTGCTGGGCACGGCGGTCGGCGCGGTCTGGGCCGTGGTCGTGCGGATCCGGCGCGGCGCCGAGGCGGAGTTCCCCTACGGCCCGGCCCTCCTGCTGGGTCCGTTCCTCGCACTGGCGGTGCGTGCCGCGGCCGGTGGCGCCTGAACTACCCCCCGCTCAGGTTCGCTTCGCGGCCTGGGTGGCCTCGACCCAGGCGTCGAGAACCCGGGCGGCTGCGCCGGAGTCGATCGCGTCATAGGCGCGCTGCAGCAGCGCCCCGAGCTGCCCGGCCAGCGGGGCGTTGAGGTCGGGACCGGCGAAAGCCAGCTGGGCCGCGGCGGCGTTCAGGGCCACGATGTCCCGGACGGCACCGGGCCGCCCCGCCAGCACCGCACGCACCACGGCCGCGTTGTGCGCGGGGTCGCCACCGACCAGATCCTGCCCGGACACCGGCAGCACGCCGAGTTCGGTCGGGTCGAGCCGGGTCTGCACGACCCGTCCGTCGGCGACCAGCCAGACGTCGGACGCACTGGTGGTGGTCAGCTCGTCCAGCCCGTCGTCGCCGTGGAACACCAGGCCGCGCTGCCCGCGCCCGGCGATCACGCCCGCCACGAGCGGCGCCATCCGTGCGTCCGCCACACCGACGGCCTGGGCGGCCGGGCGGGCGGGGTTGGCCAGTGGACCGAGGAAGTTGAAGGTGGTCGGCACGCCCAGTTCCTTGCGCGCCGTCGCGGCGAAACGGAGCGAGGGGTGGTACATCGCGGCGAACAGGAAGACGATCCCGGACTGCCCGAGCACTCCCGCCTGCGCGGCCGGGGGAACGTCGATGGCGACGCCGAGGGCCTCCAGGCAGTCCGCCGTCCCCGAGGCACTGGACGCCGCCCGGTTGCCGTGCTTCACGACCGGAACCCCGCACGCCGCCGCGACGATCGCGGCCATCGTGGACACGTTCACGGTGAAGGCCCGGTCGCCACCGGTGCCGACCACGTCCACCGCCTCCGACGGCAGCTGGATCGGCGTGGCCCGGTCGAGCATGGCCCCGGCGAGCCCGGTCAGCTCCGCGACCGTCTCACCCTTGGCCCGCAGCGCCACGGCGAAGCCCGCCACCTGCACCGGCGTGGCGTCGCCGGCCAGGATCTCGTCCATTGCCCAGCCCGCGGCCTCCGGGTCGAGGTCCCGGCCCCGGATCAGGTCGGAGAGCACCCCCGCCCAGGTGAAACTCACGTGGTCGCCTCCGCCGCCAGGCGGGCCCGCAGGAGTTCGGCGGCGGCGGCCGGCAGGCGTACCGGGTCGAGGGGATAGGGGGTGATCGCGTCGGCTTCGGACCAGGCGGCCAGCCAGGCGTCGGCCGCCCGCGCCACCAGCAGCAGCACCGGCGGGCAGTCGAGGATCTCGTTCTTCAGCTGGTGGCAAAGGCCGATGCCACCGGACGGGGTCGCTTCGCCGTCCAGGATCACCAGGTCGATGCCACCGGCGTCCAGCGCCTGCAGCACCACCGGCTGGGTGGCCACCTCGTACACGTCCAGCTCGGGCAGGTCGGCCGCCAGGCGCTTGCCCAGGGCCAGGCGCACCTGCTCCCGGGTGATCCGGTCATCGGAGTACAGCAGCACCCGCGCGGTGGTCCTCATTCGTCTTCCTCATCCGGCGGCGCTGCCCCGCGCCCGCCTACGGCGTCATCGTAACGGTTCCCGTCCCCCGCCCCGGCGGCTGCCCGCCGCGCAGCGAGGGACTCCTCCCGGTCCAGCCGCCGGTCCTCCCGGGCGGCTTCACGGCGGCTGTCGGCGTACCACTGCGCCAGGAACACCGCCATGATCACCCCCATCGTGAGGTCCCCGGTCGCCCACATGATCGCTCCGGCGTAGTACTGGTCGTCGAGCGGGCTCGGCGGCCAGGCCCGGTTGAAGGCCAGGTACCAGTCCTCGGCGATCAGCTTCGTCGAACCCATGATGGTGGTGCCCAGGAACGCCTGGGCGGGCATGGTGATGAACAGCAGCAGCATCCGTACCGGGTGGGGCAGCCGGTTCGGCATCGGGTCGTTGCCGAGCATCGGGAAGAAGAACAGGCAGCCGACCGCCACCATGTACAGGTGCAGCAGGTCGTGCGCCCAGCCGACGCTGAGCGTGAACGGATAGATCTCGGTCAGGTAGAGCGCGAACGGCGTGGTGATCAGCAGGGCCGTGGCGAGCGGGGGGAAGAGCAGCAGCCTCAACGGCCAGGAGTGCAGCACCCGGGTCACCCGGCGGCGCCCCGTGCCGCCGAGGTTGCGCAGCAGCAGCGTGAGGGGAGCCCCGATCGCCATGAACACCGGGGTGATCATGGTGAGCATCATGTGTTGGACCATGTGGACGCTGAACAGCACGGTGTCGTAGGCACCCAGGACGCTGGTGCCGGCGATCGTCGCGGTGCCGATGCCGCCCAGGCACCACGACCAGGTGCGGCCGGCCGGCCACCGGTCCCCCCGGAGACGCAACCTCCGCACGCCCCACAGGTAGAGGAACAGGCCGAGGAGGGCGGGCACCACGAAGAGCGGGTCGAACTTCCATTCGGTGAAGAACTGCACCCAGGTCAGCGGCGGCGGCTGGTTCGCCGGATCCGCGTGCAACGGCACCAGCCCGGCTATTCCCATGGGCCAATTATCGCCACCACGGGTGGTACTCCGTACCGGAACCGGTCGGCATAATGGTCCAATGGCCCACACGACGCCGCTGAGTGCGACGAACGCTGTCCCGCACGGAGCCCTCCATCCGGTCGCTCCGAGTCGGTTGAGCGGGGTGCGCGGCCGCCCGGACGCCCTCGCCATCGGCGTCGTGGTCTGGCTCGCCAGTGAACTGATGTTCTTCGCCGCGCTCTTCGCCGCCTACTTCTCCCTGCGGGAGACGACCAACGCCGCGGCGGCCCGCACCGGCGCCAGCCCGATGTGGGAGTGGGGCTCGAGTTTCCTTGTCAACGACTGGTTCGGGATCTCGTTCCCGTGGTTCGCCACGATCAACACCCTGATCCTGGTGCTCTCCTCGGTGACCTGCCAGCTCGGCGTTCACGCCGCCGAGAAGGGTCAGGTGGGCCGGACCGGCTCGCTGCTGAAGCTCAGTGGCTGGGGCCTGCGCGAGTGGTACACGCTCACCTTCGTGATGGGCGCGATCTTCATCGGCGGCCAGGCCTACGAGTACGCCAACCTCGCCGCGGAGGGATTCGTCCCGTCGGTGAACGGCTACACGTCGGCCTTCTTTCTGGCAACCGGCTTCCACGGGCTCCACGTGATCGGCGGACTGGTGGCATTTTTGCTCATGTTGGGCCGCACCTATGTTTCCCGTCGGTTCACCCACGAGCAGGCCGTACACGCCATTGTTACTTCCTACTACTGGCATTTCGTCGACGCGGTGTGGGTCGTGCTCTTCGGCGTGCTCTACCTGTTGCGCTGAGCCGACGACCGAGGAGAACCCGATGAACTTCCGGAATCGCGGAGCTGGCACGGCCAAGCCGGGCCTGCCCTGGCGGCGGCGCCGCGCGGCGCGCCCGGTCCTGCTGCTGCTGAGCCTGTGCCTGGTCGGGGGGCTGTACGCCGCGGTGACGCCGGCGACGACCTCCTCGGCGGAGGGGGCCCCGACCGAACAGCTGGTCGCGGCCGGCAAGAACCTGTTCGCGGTGAACTGCGCGTCCTGCCACGGCCTGAATGCCGAGGGCCTCGCCCAGGAGGGCGCACCGTCGCTGACCAATGCCGGTGCCGCCTCGGTCGACTTCCAGGTGCGCACCGGGCGGATGCCGATGGCCAACCCGCTGGTGCAGGCCCCGAGCAAGGAGAACACCTTCACCGAGGACGAGATCGCCGCGCTGGCCGCCTGGGTGGGCAGCCTCGGGAACGGCCCGGCGATCCCCACCGAGGACCAGTACTCCCCGAGCGGGCTGACCGCCGAGGACATCGCCAAGGGTGGGGAGCTGTTCCGGACGAACTGCTCGGCGTGCCACAACTTCAAGGGCTCCGGCGGCGCCCTGCCCGACGGTCGGGTCGCGCCCAGCCTCGCGGACAGCGAACCGATCGAACTGTGGGAGGCACTGCGGACCGGGCCCGGGCAGATGCCGGTGTTCGCAGCGGGCGCCATCCCCGACGAGGACGTGAAGGCGATGATCGGCTACGTCGAGCAGGTGAACGAGGTTCCCGCCGCCGGACTCAACCTCGGCGGGCTCGGCCCGGTGGCCGAGGGCTTCTGGGCCTGGGTGGCCGGGATCGGGTCGCTGGTGCTGTTCGCCATCTGGATCGCGGCCAGGGGGGCCAGGGCATGAGTTCGCACGCCGACCTCGACCGCAGCGACGCGGACCTCCCCCTGCCAGACCCGGGACTCCAGGAGCACCCCGAGCGGTTCACCGACGTCGACGAGGCCGCCGCCGATCGCGCCTACCGCCAGGTCGTCGGCATGCTCGCGGCGGTCCCGGTGCTGGTCGTCGGGTTCCTGGTGGTGTATTTCGCCGTCCCCAAGGAGGCGGAGTTCGGGTTGTTCGGCGCCACCATGGTGTTGCAGAGCACTCTGCTCGGCCTCACCTCGGGCCTCGCCGCGTTGCTGATCGGGGTCGCTGCGATCCAGTGGGCCCGGCTGCTGATGAGCGATGAGGAGATCGTCGGCGAGCGCCACGGCGCAGCGTCGCCGCCGGAGGCCAGGGCCCGGGTGCTGGCCGACCTGGAGACCGGCATCGAGGCCTCCGGGATCCGGCGCCGCAAACTGCTCGGCACCGGCATGGCGAGCGCGCTGGGCCTCATGGTGGTGCCGGCCGTGGTCAGTCTCGCCGACCTCGGACCGTGGCCGACCGCCGACCTGCGTGCAAAGACGATCGAGACGACGATCTGGGCCGAGGGCGTACACCTGGTCAACGACGTCACCTACACCCGGTTGAAGGCCGACGAGCTCGAGATCGGCCAGCTCGTCAACGCCCAGCCCGAGACGCTCAAGGAGCTCCACGGGACGCCCTACCAGCAGGCGAAGGCGAAATCGTCGATCATCGTGGTCCGGATGGACCCCAACAGCATCAAGATCCCGGAGTCGCGTCAGGACTGGCAGGTGGACGGGATCCTCTGCTACTCCAAGATCTGCACCCACGTCGGCTGCCCGATCAGCCTGTGGGAGCAGCAGACCCACCACCTGCTGTGCCCGTGCCACCAGTCGACCTTCGACCTGGCCAACTCCGGTGTGGTGGTGTTCGGCCCCGCCGCCCGGTCGCTGCCGCAGCTGCCGATCACCACCGACGCCGACGGCTACCTGGTGGCCCGCAGCGGTTTCGACGTACCGGTCGGGCCGAGCTACTTCGAACGGGATTCCTCGAAGGACTTCAAGGAAGGTGATCGCTGATGGCCAAGCCTGCCGAAGTCAAGGCCGAGTCCCCCGCCCTGCAGACCCGCACCCCGCCCAGGCCGGAGGCCGGCGCGTCCAAGCTGGCCGGTCCGACCACCTGGGTGGACGACCGGATCGGCCTGGCCAAGCTGGCCGGCAACATCCGCAAGGTGTTCCCCGACCACTGGTCGTTCCTGCTCGGTGAGATCGCCCTGTACTCGTTCGTGATCCTGCTGCTCACGGGGGTGTTCCTGACCATCTGGTACAAGCCGTCGATGGCCGAGATCGAGTACGCCGGCGCCTACGAGCTGATGCGCGGCATCCCGATGTCGGAGGCGTTCGCGTCCACCCTGAGTATCAGTTTCGACATCCGCGGCGGCCTGCTGGTCCGCCAGATCCACCACTGGGCGGCGATGCTGTTC
Source organism: uncultured Actinomycetota bacterium (assembly GCA_963704225.1). Lineage (GTDB taxonomy): Bacteria > Actinomycetota > Actinomycetes > Propionibacteriales > Propionibacteriaceae > Propionicimonas. The sequence goes on along the minus strand of CAVPHL010000010.1, from coordinate 11,681 downwards.
GTGGCGGCGATGACCGTCCACATGCTGCGGGTGTTCTTCACCGGCGCGTTCCGCAAGCCGCGGGAACTGAACTGGATCATCGGCGTCGGGCTGTTCTCGATGGGCCTGGTGGAGGGCTTCGCCGGCTACTCCCTGCCCGACGACCTGCTGTCCGGCACCGGCCTGCGGTTCGTCGACGGTCTGATCCGTTCGATCCCGCTGATCGGCACCTGGGCGGAGTTCTTCATCTTCGGCGGCGAGTTCCCCGGCGAACTGGTCATCCCACGCCTCTACATGGTGCACATCCTGTTGATCCCCGGCCTGTTGCTCGGCCTGATCAGCGCCCACATGGCGCTGCTGGTCTACCACAAGCACACCCAGTGGCCGGCTCCGGGACGCACCCAGCGGAACATCCAGGGCTACCCGTTCTTCCCGATCTACGTGGCGAAGGCCGGCGGCTTCTTCTTCATCGTGTTCGGCGTCACCATCCTGATGGGCGCCTTCATGCAGATCAACCCGGTCTGGCTGTACGGCCCCTACAACCCCGCCCAGGTCACGGCCGGCTCCCAGCCTGACTGGTACATGGGCTTCGTCGAGGGCGCCATCCGGATCATCCCGAACTGGGAGTCGGCGATCCTGGGCACCACCTGGTCGTGGAACGTCTTCCTGCCCGGCGTGGGCCTGATGGGTCTGCTGTTCACCGGGCTCGCGCTGTACCCGTTCATCGAGGCGTGGATCACCGGTGACACCCGGGAGCACCACCTGCTGGACCGGCCCCGGAACGCACCGACCCGCACCGGGATCGGCGTCGCCGGAATGACCGCCTACGGCATGTTCTGGCTGGCCGGCGGCAACGACATCATCGCCACCCAATTCAGCCTGTCGCTGAACGCGGTGACCTATTTCATGAGGGTCGCGGTGTTCGTGATGCCGGTGCTGGCGTTCATCGTCACCAAACGGATCTGCCTGTCGCTGCAGCGGGCCGACCGGGAGCGGGTGCTGCACGGTTCGGAATCGGGCGTCATCGTCCGAAACCCCGAGGGCGGGTTCAGCGAGGCGCATCAGCCGATCTCCCGGGCCGAGGCCTACGAGCTCACCATGCACCCGCAGCCCGAGGCGCTCCTGCCCGACGGGAAGCGGATGGGCAGGCTCCGGCGACGGCTGTCGGCCTGGTACGCCGACGGGCAGGTGCGCAAGCCCACCGCGGCCGAGATCGTCGCCGCCGAGCACCATGCCGCCATCGGCGGCTCCGGGCACGCCCTGGAAGCCGGCAGTAGGGACGCCTCCGCCCTGGAGGGCGCCGAAACCGGGGACCAGCGCTGAACGCGGTCGTGGAGGTGGCCCGCGGCGGCCCCGCCCAACCGACGCCGGCCGAGGTCGAACAGCTGGTCGCGCTCGCATCCGCCACCCCGTCCGGGGCCGGCCAGGCGGGGCCGGGGGACACCGCCGAGCTGTACGCGGGCCTGTACGACCTCTCCCTGGACCGCACCGACCTGGTCGCGGTGACCGCCAGGGAGGTGGGCGAGCTGATCGGGTTCGGCTACGGCCACCGCTGGGTGTGGGCCGAGCAGCCCGACGAGTGGTCGCAGGACCTCGCCGAGCGACTGGACCAGGCCGCCGGGCGACTTGAGGACTCCTTCGCCGTCCAACTGCTGGCCGTGCACCCGTCGTTCACCCGGCAGGGGCTCGGCTTCGACCTGCTCAAGCGGGTGATGGTCGCCTCCGGAGCTCCGGTGCACTGGCTGGTCGTGCCGGACCTCGACACTCCCGCCCGCCGGCTGTTCACCCGGATGGGCTACCGCCCGCTCACCCGCGGCCCGGAGGCGCCCGACGGTTCGCCCGGGCTGGTCCTGATCCACGGCTGAGGGCCCGCGCCGGAGGCGTCGCGGCCAGGTCGGTGACGTCGTGGCCGATCCGGAGGCACCCGCTGCGGGGTCCGCGCCCGGACGCCGGTACGCTTGACCGGTGCGTTTCCTCACCGGCAAGCCCGAACATGATCTGACCTACGACGACGTCTTCATGGTGCCGCGTCGCTCTTCGGTCACCTCCCGGCTCGACGTCGACCTGACCAGCGCCGACGGCCTCGGCCTGCCGCTGCCGCTGGTGGTGGCCAACATGACCGCGATCGCGGGGCGACGGATGGCCGAGACCGTCGCCCGCCGCGGCGGCATCGCCGTGATCCCCCAGGACCTGCCGGTCGACATCGTGGCCGGGGCGATCGCGAAGGTGAAGGCCGCACCGACCGGGTTCGAGACGGCCCTCACGATCGGCCCGCACGCCACCATCGGCGCGGCCCTGCTGCTGCTTCCGAAACGCGCCCACGGCCTGGTCGTCGTGGTGGACGACGCCGGCGCCCCGCTGGGCACCATCTCCGAGGCGGAGGCCGTCGGGCTGGACCGGTTCGCACAGGTCCACGAGGCGATGGTCACCGATCTCACCGTCATGTCCCCGGAGGCCACCCCCACCGAGGTCTTCGACGAGCTGACCGCCCGCCGCCACAAGGCCGCCCTGGCCGTCGCGGACGGCCGCCTGGTCGGCCTGATGACCGTCAAGGGCGCCCTGCGGGCCGCCCTGTACAGCCCGGCCCTGGACGACGCGGGGAGGCTGAAGATCGGCGCCGCCGTCGGCATCTCCGGCGACGTCGAGCGCCGCGCGGAGTCGCTGCTGGAGGCCGGCGCCGACGTGCTGGTGATGGACACCGCCCACGGCCACCAGGAGCGGATGGTCGCCGCGGTGCAGCGCTGCCGGGCGGTGGTGTCCGACCTGGGCCACCGCGTCCCGATCGTCGCCGGCAACGTGGTCACCGCGGACGGTACGGCCGACCTGATCGAGGCCGGCGCGGACGTGGTCAAGGTCGGGGTCGGTCCCGGTGCCATGTGCACCACGCGGATGCAGACCGGTGTGGGTCGCCCGCAGTTCTCGGCGGTTCTGGAGTGCGCCCAGGAGGCCGCGGACTCCGGGAAGAGCGTCTGGGCCGACGGCGGCGTCCGGCACCCCCGCGACGTCGCCCTCGCCCTGGCCGCCGGAGCCGGCGCGGTGATGATCGGCTCCTGGTTCGCCGGGACGCACGAGTCCCCGGGCGAGCTGCTGTTCGCCTCCGACGGACGGCCCTACAAGGAGTCGTTCGGAATGGCGTCGGCCCGAGCGGTGCGGGCGCGCACCCGCACCCAGTCGGCGTTCGACCGGGCCCGGGCGGCGCTGTTCGAGGAAGGGATCTCCTCCTCCCGGATGTACCTCGACCCGGCCCGCCCCGGAGTGGAGGACCTGCTGGACTTCATCGTGTCCGGCGTGCGGTCGTCCTGCACCTACGCCGGCGCGCGGACCCTCACCGAGTTCGCCTCCCAGGCCATCATCGGCGTCCAGTCGGCGTCGGGCTACAACGAGGGACGCCCGCTGCACTCCAGCTGGTAGCGGCCACCGGGCCCCGGCGTCGCCTCGGGGAGCGGCAGCAGCGGAACCGGTGGCCCGTGACGCGCCGGCAGGGCTACGGTGCCGGCGGCACGTCTACCGGGTGGCCAGCGGGTCGGGCATCGGGAGGCCGAGGATCTCGGTGAGCCTCCGGTACCCCTCGATCACCTGGTCGTCGGGCCCGAACTCCGGGTCGGGGCAGATGTAGTCGTGCGGCAGCCCGGCCGCTGCCGGGATCTGGTGGACCTCGACCCGGCCGGCGGGCACGAGCCGTCGCACCAGCCGCTCGTTGAAGTCGGCGTCGATGCTCGGGTCACCCGCGTTGTGCACGAGCAGGACGGTGCCCGGCACGCTGCCGGCCGGCTTCCGCTCCGCCCACAACCGGAAGCCGAGGTAGGCCGCGATGCCCTTCAGGGAATAGCGCGGGTAGACCATCCCGGCGACGTTGTCCGCGCCCTTCTCCGGATCCCACCAGCTGTAGCTGTCGATCGGCCACAGGCGCAGGGCGCGGACCATCGGGGGCACCAGCACGGGGGCGTAGCCGCCCGGGTTCAGCAGCGGCGAGAACAGGATCGTCCGGGACACCTCCGCGCGCTCGACCGCGGCCCAGGTGGCGAGCGCCCCGCCACCGGAGAGGCCGATCACCAGCACCGTGTCGCCCAGCCCGGACGCCACGTCGACCGCCCGGTCGGCGAAGTCGCGGAGTTCGGCGGAGTTCAGTCGGGAGAACCCGTCGCTCAGCTTGTCCGCAGGGCTGTGGTGGGGCATCCGGGGCACCCAGACGTTCAGCCCCTGGTCACGATAGGCCCGGGCCACCAGCCGGAACGCGTACGGGGTGTTGGTGTACCCATGGAAGAGCAGCACGGCGGTCGGCGTGCGTGCCCCGGTGAGCAGCGCCAGGCTGCCGCCGTTCGGAATCAGCGACAGCGACGCCTCCTCCGACCGCACCCGGTCGATCGCGGCGGACGCCTCGGCGTAGTCCGGCGCCGGCCCTGGTCGCGCGGTCAGGTCGGGGTCGGCGAGCGGGGTGACCAGCAGCACCACCGGCAGGGCCAGGATCCCCAGCACCGGCAGCAGCACCGGCCAGGGGGACTTCCGGCGACCAGCCACACCCCTACGCTACGCCTGCCCGGAGCCCGGGTGCGGTCGACGGTCCGAGGCGGGAAGCGCGGGCCCCAGCCCCTGTGGCGGTGCCCCCGGAGGTCCGCCGCCACCCGGACGCCACCGAAACCGGCGGACGCCATCGAAATTTCGGTGGCGTCTGCCGGTTTCGGTGGCGTCTGGAGTGGGTGGCGTGGGCGGGCTGGTGTCCGGGAGGCGGGGACGCGCGTCGAACCGGGTCAGTGCTGGTATTCGCCCCGGTAGTACTGGTAGGTCCAACCGGCGACCGCCCAGATGCCGAAGCCCGCCCCGAGCAACGACAGCCACCAGCCGAAAACCGGGCCGAGGGCGATGATCGTGACGGCGAGCGCGGACCAGAACGGCCACAGGCTCCGGGACGGGAAGAAGCCGACCTCGCCGGCCCCCTCCACGATCTCGCCGTCGTTGCGGTCCTCCGGGCGCGGGTCGATCCTGCGCACCTGGAGGGCGAAGTACGCGGCCAGCATGCCGGCGAACGCCAGGGTCAGCAGCAGCACCACCGTCCCGATGATCTCCCCGCTCATGAACCAGTAGACCGGCGCAACCACGACGAAGAAGGCCGCGATCAGGCCGAAGACCAGCCGTTCGGCCTTCATCGGTGCTCCTCCGGCTCGCGGCTGGTCGCGGGGTCGAGCGCGGCCCGGTCCGGAGTAGGGGTCGCCCCGGCCGGGTGGTGCAGGTCGTAGGCCGGGGAGAACGACCGGATCCGGGGCACCTTGTCGAAGTTGAACCGCGGCGGCGGGGAGGAGGTGGCCCACTCCAGGGACCGACCCCAGCCCCACGGGTCATCGGACTCGCACCAGCGGCGCATTGCGGCTCACCCAGACGTTCCACACGAACGGCAGGAACGAGACTCCCAGCAGGAACGCCCCGACCGTGGACACCTGGTTGAGGAAGGTGAAGCCCTCACCGGGCAGGTAGTCGGCGACCCGGCGCGGCATGCCGTCCACGCCCAACCAGTGCTGCACCAGGAAGGTCAGGTGGAAGCCGATGAACAGCAGCCAGAAGTGCACCTTGCCGAGCCGTTCGTCCAGCATCCGTCCGGTGACCTTCGGCCACCAGAAGTAGATCCCGGCGAACATGGCGAACACCACGGTGCCGAACAGGACGTAGTGGAAGTGGGCCACCACGAAGTACGTGTCGGACACCTGGAAGTCGAACGGCGGCGAGGCGAGCATGACGCCGGTGAGGCCGCCGAACAGGAAGGTGATCAGGAAGCCGATCGCGAAGATCATGGGCGTGTCGAAGCTGAGCGACCCGCCCCACATGGTGCCGATCCAGTTGAAGAACTTCACCCCGGTGGGCACCGCGATCAGGAAGGTCATGAACGAGAAGAACGGCAGGTTCACCGCGCCGGTGACGAACATGTGGTGGGCCCACACCGCGATCGACAGGGCGCCGATCGCCAGCGTGGCGACGACCAGCCCGTGTAGCCGAACACCGGCTTGCGGCTGAACACCGGGAGCACCTCGGTGACGACCCCGAAGAAGGGCAGCGCGATGATGTACACCTCGGGGTGCCCGAAGAACCAGAACAGGTGCTGCCACAGGATCGCACCGCCGGTGGACGGGTCGAAGATGTGCAGTGCCGAGTTGGCGGTCCGACTCCAGCACCAGCAGCGCCGGCGGCCAGCACCGGGAACGCGATCAGCACCATGATCGAGGTGACCAGGATGTTCCAGGTGAAGATCGGCATCCGGAACATCGTCATGCCCGGGGCTCGCAGGGTGATGATCGTGGCGACGAAGTTCACCGCGGCGAGGATGGTGCCGACAGGCCCGTCACGTACAGGACCATGATCCACAGGTCGGCGCCGAGGCCGGGGCGAGTTGACCGCGTCCGAGAGCGGCACGTAGGCGAACCAGCCGAAGCGACGCCGGCGCCGCTCGGCGGTCAGGAAGCCGAGACAGCGATGACGGCCAGCCGAACAGGTAGAGCCAGTACGAGAACGCGTTGAGGCGCGGGAAGGCCATGTCGGGCGCGCCGATCTGCAGCGGCACGATGGAGTTGGCGAACGCGACGAACATCGGGGACGGCGAACAGCAGCAGCATCACGCTGCCGTGCATCGTGAAGAACTGGTTGTAGGTCTCGTATCGACGATCTGGAGGCCCGGGAAGGCCAGCTCGGCCCGGATCACCAGCGCCAGCACCCCGGCCAAACACGAAGAACACCAGGGAGGTGACGAAGTACATGTTGCCGATCACCTTGTGGTCGGTGGTGGTGAGCAGCTTCATGGCCAGCGCACCCCAGCGCCGGCGTTCCACGACCGGGTGGACCTCCACCTGGGCCACGACCTCCCGTGTGGCGGTCATTCCTGCTCCTCCGCTGCGGGCACGCTCGGCACCGTGTTCGGGTAGGCGGGCGCGGTGATCTCACCGGTCTGGCCCGCGGCCTTCAGGGTGTTGAGGTAGGCGACGTACTCGGGCTCGCTGACCACGTGGACGGTGAAGAGCATCGCGGCATGGTAGGTGCCGCACAGCTCGGCGCACTTGCCGGAATAGGTGCCGACCTTGTCCGGGGTCACGTCGAAGGAGTTCACCCGGCCCGGGATCACGTCCAGCTTGTAGTAGAACGCCGGGATCCAGAAAGAGTGGATCACGTCGGCGGAGGCGAGGTTGAACCGCACCGGCTTGTCCACCGGCAGGTACAGGTCCGGGATCCGGTCCACCGTGCCGACCTGGTGCACGACCGCGCCGACGGCGGGATTGTCGGCCTCCATGTAGTTGAACGTCCACGACCACTTCTGGCCGATCACGTTGACGGTGTGGACCGGTTGGTCGGTCACCTTCGCCTGGACACCGTTCTGGGCCTGGACGGTGTAGAAGAACAGCACCGCGATGATCAGGAACGGCACGAGGGTGTAGAGCAACTCCAGCGGGAGGTTGTACTGCTTCTGCGCGGGAAGGTGCCCCTCGCTCTTCTTCCGGTACCGGACCATCACCCAGAAGATCAGGCCCCAGACGAAGACGCCGACCGCCATCGCCGCGATCCACGACCCGACCCACAGGTTCTCGATCAACGGCGCCCGGTCGCTGGCCGACTCGGGCAGGCCGAACCGTCCCCACTGGGCGAGCGTGTCGGCGCTGCACCCGGTGAGGGCGATCGCCCCGACCCCGATCGCCGCGGCTTTCAGCGCCTTCGCCGGGCTTGATTCTCGACCCACAGGGCGCCTTCCGCTGTCGTGTGCTGTTTGCTGGGAATGCCCGCACCCTAGCCGGGCACGCCGATCAGTGGAAGGAGTCCCCGCAGGCGCAGGAGCCCTGGGCGTTGGGGTTGTCGATCGTGAAACCCTGCTGCTCGATGGTGTCGACGAAGTCGATGGTGGCACCCACCAGGTAGGGGGCACTCATCCGGTCGGTCACGACCTGGACGCCGTGCCAGGCAGCCACGACGTCGCCGTCGAGCTGGCGGTCGTCGAGCTGCAGCTGGTACCTCAGGCCGGAGCAGCCACCCGGCGCGACGGAGATGCGCAGCGAGAGGTCCGCCACCTCCTCGGTCGCGATCAGGTCCTTCACCTTGCCCGCAGCCGCCTCGGTGAGCGCGAGCCCGTCGGTCTTGACGCTCAGTTTCAACCGTCATATCTGTGGATTCCCTTCCGGAATTGGACTGCCGCACAATGCAACCGCCGCTGTCGGACCGGTATTCCGACAGTCCGGTCAGTCTATGCGAGCGCCGGCGCGGCCAGACACCCAGCCGGTGCCGATCCGGTTCGCCACGTCGGCGAGCGCCTCGGGGGTGACCGGCCCGGCGGGCAGCAGGTGGGCGGCCTCGATGCCCAGGGTGCGAAGCTCCCGGCGGGCCAGACCGGAACCGCCGGTGACCAGCAGGCACGGTCGCTCCGCCTGCTCCGCCCAGCCCGCGACCGCACTGACGACCGGCCCGCCCCGGTCCAGCGCGGACAGCTCGGTGCAGCCGGTGACCACCAGGTCGGCCAGCCTCAGGGTCGGTTCCAGGCCCGCCTCCGAGTGGCAAAACTGCGTAGCCGCCACCAGCCGACCACCGGACGCGAGCACGGCCAGACCGCAGCCTCCGGCGGCGCCCCCGCCGGGCGCGGTGGCCAGGCCATCGCCGAGGGTGCGGACGCGGGCCGCGAGCAGGGCGTCGGCAGCGAGCAGCTCGGCGACGTCGAGCTTCGCCGCGAACGCGCGGCGCGCGAGGCCCCCGCCGATCCCGGTGGCGGGCAGGGCCAGTTCGTCGGCCGGCACCACGGCGGTCAGGTCCCGGCCGGCCAGCACCCCACCCACGGCCTCGAGCAGTCCGGCGCCCGCGTCATGTGCGGTGACGCCGGTCAGGTCGAGCACCACCTCCTCGTCGCCCGGGCCGACGGTCTCGGCCACCCACCGGCCGAGATCGGTGGTCGTGGCTTCCGGGGCCCAGGGCGGGGCGGCAGGTTGGGCCAGGCCCACCAGGAGCCTCCCCGGTGCCCGGACGACCCAACGGTCCGGGGTCGCGGGCCGGTCCGCGGACGGGATCGGGCCGGGGTGCCGGAACCAGAACCCGGGCTCCACCCCCCAGAGGGCAGCCACAGCCGCGGCGAGGTCGGGGCCGCCCGCCGCCACCGGCACTGCCGCGACCTGGGCGGTACGCGCGAAGCCGTCCGCCAGGGCGGCCGCGGCCCGGGCCGGGTCGAGCTCGCCGACCCGTCCGGTGACCACGGCGACGCGCAGCACGTTCACCGCTCCGACTCCCCGAACGGCGGCTGCTCGAACCCGTCCGGCGCCCCGTCCGGCCTGAGATCGGGCGGCTCCGCCGAATCGTCGCTGAAGCGGCGCAGGGCGACGCGCAACTCCGAGGCCTGCATCCGGAGTCGCTCGGCGGCGGCGGCGAGCGCGTCATGCCGGTCGGCCAGTTCGGCGTCCCGGGCCGCAGCGTCCGCCGGATCCAGGCGGGTCCGCTGGTAGGCGAGCCGGCGCCGGGCTGCGGCCAGGTCGGCCAGGTCGGCGCGGGCATCGTGCAGCGCCGCCAGGGCGCGCTGGTAGGCCAATCGAGCGGTGAGCCGGGGGTCGGCGTCGACCACGTCCCCTCCTCCTGGTGGCGGCGGCTGCCGGGTGACCTACGATGTGCGTTGTCATATTCGCACCGATCGAGGATCCGACGTGGGATTGTTCCGCCCCTACGAGCGGCCCGGGGCCGACTCCACCGAGCCGACCCCGAACACCGCCGACACCCCGAAGACCGCCGACACCCCGAGGTCGGCGGGCAAGGCCACACCCACGCCCACCCGGCGTGAGGCCGAGGCCGCGCGCCGGGAAAGGCTGAACCCGTCGCTGTCGAAGAAGGAGCTGAGAGCCCGTGAGCGGGCCGCGCGGAGCTCGCGCCGCGACGAGCAATTCGTCAAGACCGAGTCCACCCCGGGCAAAGTCTTGATGCGGGACTTCGTCGACGCCCACCGCGGCGTGGCCCAATGGTCGATGCCGGCGCTGATGGGGATGCTGGCGATCTCGCTCGCGGCGAGCTCGGTCAGTACCGAGATCGCCTTCGTGGTCACCGGCTTCACCTACTCGCTGTTCCTGTTCATCGCGCTGGACGTGTTCCTGATGTGGCGCCGGTACAAGCGGCTGCACGCCGAGCGACTGCCCAACGTGCCGCTCAAGGGCCTGCTGGCCTACCTGCTCAACCGGTCGATCAACCTCCGCAGGCTGCGCCTGCCCGCGCCGCGGGTGAAGCCCGGCGACAAGATCTGAGCCATGGGCTACTACTGGGCCGCGACCCCCGAGCCGCTGGAGGAGGTGGCCGCCGGCCTCGGCCTTGCCGTGGAGTTCGAGGACCAGTCCCGGGCCGAGGCCTGGCTGACCGTCAGCTATGCCGACCTCGCCCTCGCCGGCGTCCATGAGGTCTCGCTGTACGAGGCCGACCGGTTGGTGTACGGCCCGATGAGCCTGGAGGCCTGAGCACCGACGTCCCGCCGCCCGCGGTCAGGGCGCGCACCACCAGCACGGCACCCGGGACTTGGGCACCCGGGTCAGGGCACCAGGTGCCCGGCCGCGCGGAACAGCTCGTACCACTCCGGCCGGGTCAGCGCGAGGTCCGAGCCCTGCGCCGCAGCCGATCACCCGCTCCGGTGTCGTCGTGCCCAGCACCACCTGCATCTGCGCGGGGTGCCGGGTGATCCAGGCGGTCGCGATCGCGATCGGCGGGACGTCGTACGCCGCCGCCAGCCGGTCGATCACCGCGTTGAGCTCCGGGTAGTCGGCGGTCGCCGAGGAAGACGCCGGTGAAGAACCCCGCCTGGAACGGCGACCAGGCCTGGACGGTGATGTCGTGCAGCCGGCAGTAGTCGAGGATGCCGTCGTCGCGGTCGATCGACTGGTCCGAGCGCCGTGCATGTTCGCCGCGACGCCCTGGGCGATGATCGGCGCGTGCGTGATCGACAGCTGCACCTGGTTGGCCACGAGCGGCTGGCGCACGAACTTCGTGCAGCAGCTCGATCTGGCCGGGCGTGTGGTTGGAGACGCCGAACGCGCGGACCTTGCCGGCGGCCTCGAGCTCGTCGAACGCCCGCGCCACCTCCTCCGGCTCGACCAGGGCGTCGGGCCGGTGCAGCAGCAGGATGTCGATGTAGTCGGTGTCCAGCGCCGCGCAGCGAGCCCTCGACCGGCCTCGATCGATGTGCTCGTAGGAGAAGTCGAAGTACGGCCCGTCCGGCACGATGCCGCCCTTGGTCTGGAGCACGATCTCGGCGCGCTCCGCGGGGTCGAGCCGCAGCGCCTCGGCGAACCGCCGCTCGCACCCGTGCAGCTCGCCGCCGTAGATGTCGGCGTGGTCGAAGAAGTTGATCCCGGCGTCCCGCGCGGCGTCGACGAGCGCGCGGATCTCGTCGTCGGACTTGTCGTCGATGCGCATCATGCCCGAGGACGACGTCGGGGACGGTGAGCGGTCGTGCCCGGCAGGGTGAAGGTCTTCATGCCTCGCAGCCTAGGCCCGGCGGCTTCCCCGGGGCCGCAGCCGCCGCCCGGCCCGGTGCGGAGGCGCGGCCGGCGACGACGCCAGGACTCAGCCTTCGCGGACGCCGGGGCTCCACGAACGGGAGCCGGACGACCGCGAACGGCTCGGCCCGGTTGCGGACCAGCACCTCGACGGTACGCGCCGACGGTCACCGACCGGTGGAGCAGGCCCAGCGCGATGCCGGTGCCGAGCGTGGGCGAGAACGACAT